>NZ_JADMJL010000008.1 GCF_018780585.1 Methyloversatilis discipulorum
GGTGCACCTCGGGAGATAAAGACAATACAAGGAGCGGCCTTGGCCGCGACAGGGCAATTGCTCGCCGCCGGCCTCGATCCTTGCGCTCCCACAGGCTTCGTTCGAGGCCTGAGCGCGGCTACTGTGGACGGCAGCCGATGGTGCCGACTGGGCTCTGACCCGGCGGCGCGCACTGCCCACTGCCGCTGTCGGGGTCACAAGACCCCTCTCACAGAATCCCCGCTCCGGCCTCGGATCGGGCGTGCCCCTTGTAGGAACGGCCTTGGTCGCGACGCGGCCGGTGCTCAGCGCTGGCGTCCGTTGCGGAACGCCAGCGGGACACGCTTTCAGTACGCGGTCTCGACCGCCCGCAGGTCGAACACCAGCACTTCGGCGTCCTTGCCCGCAGCGAGCGTGACCGCCTCGGCGTGGCGCAGCTTGAGGCCGTCACCGGCGCCGAGTGTCAGGCCATTGACCACGATCTCGCCGCGGGCGACATGCACATAGGCGTGTCGATCTCCGCGCAGCGGCAGCGTGACCGCCTCGTCGCCATCGAACAGGCCGGCATAGACCCGCGCGTCCTGACGGATGCGGATGCTGCCCTCGGCACCGTCCGGCGTGACGATGGGGCGCAGACGGCCGCGCTTTTCCTCTGCGGCGAAATGGATCTGCTGGTAGCCCGGCGGCGTGCCGTGCTCGTCCGGCAGGATCCAGATCTGCAGGAACTTCACCTGCTCGGTCTGCGAACCATTGAATTCGCTGTGCGCGATGCCGCGGCCGGCGCTGATCATCTGCACGTCGCCCGGGCGGATCTGCGAGCCGTTGCCCATGGTGTCCTTGTGTTCCAGCACGCCGTCGAGCACGTAGGAAAAGATTTCCATGTCGCGGTGCGGGTGCATGCCGAAGCCGGCGCCGGGGGCGACGGTGTCGTCGTTGATCACCAGCAGGTCGGAAAAGCCGCGCTGCGTCGGGTCGTCGTAGTGGGCGAACGAGAAGGTGTGGCGCGAACTGAGCCAGCCGTGTTCGGCGACGCCGCGTTGGTCGGCGGGGCGGGTTTCGATGGCCGGGCGGGTGTTGAGGATGGGGGTATTCATGGCGATCTCCTTCGTTGCGGGGTGCCGCGCGGCGGCACCCCTGCGTTCATGTGGGGCTCGGGTTCAGGCGGTACGGCGGGCGTCGAGCGACAGGGCGCCGCCGCCGAAGGCGACGATCTGCAGCAGGCCGCCGGCGATGGCGACGTTCTTGAAGAAGTGGATGAACTGGTTCTGGTCGGCCAGGTTGAAGTGGAAGCCGAAGGCGGTGACCAGGCTGAAGGCGGCGATCGCGGCGGCGACCCAGCGGGTGCGGTAGCCGACGACGAGGGCTGCAGCCAGACCGATCTCGACGAACAGCGCGCCGGCGTAGGCCAGTTCCGGGAAGGGCAGGCCGACCGAGGCGATGTAGCCGATGGTGCCTTCCGCCTGGGTGAGCTTGCTGAAGCCGGCGAGCAGGAAGAGGGCGGCGAGCAGCACGCGGCCGGCAGCGGCGGCGATCTGTTGGGCGTCGGTGCTGCGGGCGGCCTGCTGAGCGGAGGAGGCCTGGATCGTCGAGGTGTTCATGGTCTGTCCTTTCGAGGGTGTCTGGGGTTGTCTGCCGGTGCGCTGTACTGATGCCGCAACCGATGGCTGAACTGTACTGTCGCGGTAATTGTTGATAAATCGGCCGTGTGTTGAAAGACTGTCACAATGGAGTGGACAGTAAGGTCGTGGAGCGCCGGATGAGCCAGCTTGAGGACATGCAGATTTTCGTCAGCACCGTGGATGCGCAGAGCTTCACGGCCGCGGCTGACCGGCTCGGGCTGTCGAAGCAGCTGATCAGCCGCCGCATCATGGCGCTCGAAGAGCGGCTGGGTGCCCGTCTGCTCGTGCGCACCACACGCCGGCTCAGCATCACCGACACCGGGCGCGGTTTCTACGAGCGCGCGGTGAAAATCCTGCAGGACGTCGATGAGGCCGAGCAGCTCGTCGCCAATCAGAACGCGGCGCCGCGCGGCACGCTGCGGCTGACCGCGCCGATGTCCTTCGGCACGCTGCACCTGGGTCCGGCGATCGCGCGCTTCATGGCGACCTGGCCGGAAGTGACGATGGAACTCGATCTGAGCGACCGCTTCGTCGATGTCGTGGGCGAGGGCTACGACATGGCGGTGCGCATCGGCCAGCTCGGCGATTCGTCGCTGATCGCGCGCGCCATCGCTCCGACCCAGCTGGTCGTCTGTGCCAGCCCCGCCTACATCGAACAGCACGGTCGGCCGCAGACGCCGGCCGACCTGAAGGATCACCAGTGCCTGCTGTACGGCCATTCGCGCAATGTCGAATGGCCTTTTCTCGACAAGGGCCGACCGTTCGCACTGCCGGTCAGCGGCCGGCTGCGTGCGAACAACGGCGAACTGGCATGCGACGCGGCCATCGCGGGTCTGGGCGTCGTGCTGCTGCCCACCTTCATCGTCGGCGAGGCGCTGCGCGCCGGCAGCCTGATCAGCGTGCTCGACGAATACGCGCCGGCACCGCTGACCATCTACGCGGTGTACCCGCAGCACCGCCAGCAGTCGCGCACGGTCAAGGTGTTCACCGAATTCCTGCGCAACACCTTCGGCAAGACCAGCTTTTCCTGAGCGGCCAAGGGTTTCCGGGCGATCGACGCCGGTGTTTCGATATTTTCCTTGAAAAAAGCACGACCGTTCGTATTATTGTCGTATGGGCAAGGGAGAACACACACGCACGGTCATTCTCGAAGCGGCGCTGGCGCAGGCCAGCGAGAGCGGCTTCGAATCGCTGACCATCGGTTCGCTGGCCGAACGCACCGGGTTGTCGAAAAGCGGGCTGTTCGCGCATTTCGGCTCACGCGAGGACCTGCAGTGCGCGGCCATCGATGCGGCGGCGCAGCTGTTTGCCGACACGGTGATGAAGCCGGCCTTCGCTGCCCCGCGCGGGGTGCCGCGGTTGTGGGCGATGTTTGAGGGCTGGCTGGGCTGGACGCAGCGCGGCGGTCTGGCGCACGGCTGCCCGATCCACGCGGCGTCGGTCGAGTACGACGACCGGCCGGGGCCGATGCGTGATCGGCTGGTCGGCCACTACCGCGCGCTGCAGCAGGCGCTGGACAAGGCGGTGCGCATCGCCATCGACGCCGGTCACCTGCGCGCCGATCTCGACATCGAGCAGTTTGCCTTCGACATGTTCGCCATCGTGCTCGGCTACTACCACGCCGCCCGACTGATGGACGACGCACGCGCCGGCGAGCGCGCGCGCGCCGCCTTTGGCCGCCTGCTCGCCGATTTCGCCGTTCCGGGAGCACTGCCATGAGTTCGATCGCCCTCCATCCGCCGCTGCGCGTGCGCCGCGCAGCCGGTCCATCTTTGGCGCCGGTGCTGCGCCACTACTTCCGCTTCGCCAGCCGCGTAGCACCCGAACTGGCACGCCGGCAGGCCGAGCGCCTGTTCACGACGCCGCCGCGGCCGCGCAGCGTGGCGCCTGCCGCATCACCCGCCCGGCGCGAAACGGTGAGCGCCGGCCGTCACGACCTCGCGGTATGGAGCGCCGGTCCGGCCGGCGCACCGGCGGTGCTGCTGGCGCATGGCTGGGGTGGGCGCGGGGCGCAGATGGGAACGCTGGCGACCTCGCTGCTTGCGGCCGGCCGGCGTGTCGTGTGGTTCGATCAGCCGGGCCATGGCGACAGCGGCCATGGCCGCGTCGGACTGCCAGATTTCGTGCAGGCGCTGCACGCGCTGGTGGCTACGCACGGACCTTTCGATACGGCGGTCGGCCACTCGCTGGGCGGCGCGGCGATCGGTCTGGCGCTGCGCGAGCGGGCCGATTTCGGGCGCGCGGTGTTCATCGGCGCGCCGGCGTCGATGCGCGAGCACACGCTGCGCTTTTCGGCGCTGATCGGCATTTCGCCGCGCGTGCGTGAGGCGATGCGCCGCCGCATCGAGCACCGCTACAACGTCCGCTTTGACGACATCGACCGCATCGACGCGCTGGGCGAGGTGAGCGTGCCGGCGCTGTTCGTGCACGACGTCGATGACGCGCAGGTGCCGTTCGAGCACGCGCTGCGCCTGTCGGCCGCGATGCCGCAGGCGCGGCTGCTGCGTACCTGGGGGCTGGGCCACAACCGGGTGCTGAAAGACGCCGCCACCGTGGCTGCGGTCACGCATTTCATCTGTGGCGACGAGGCGCTGCCCGAGGTGCTGCCGGCTCTGCCGCAGCCGGCGCCGATCTACTGAACAGACGACGTTTCCGCGATGCGTCTCTTTATGTGAATCAAAGTTGTATCATGTGAAACTTGTGCCCGCGTGCCTGCCGCGCCGGGCGCTTTCACAGGACAACCAAGGAGACACAACATGTCGGAACGCATCGTCTTTCGCAGCGGTGAAGCACTGGTCGCCGGCGGCCCCCCGGGCACTGCAGCCGAACCCGAAGTCATCATCGGCGAACTGGACGGCCCGGTCGGCACCGCGCTGGCCACGCTGACGGGTGACCAGGTGAAGGGCCACACCCGCGTGTTCGCCATCCTGAACACCGACATCCAGGTGCGCCCGCTGACGCTGATGGTGAGCAAGGTGACGGTCAAGGACGAGCGCTACACCAACATCCTGATGGGCACCGTGCAGGCAGCCATCGCCAACGGCGTACTCGACGCCGTGCGCGCCGGCGACATTCCGAAGGAAAAGGCGAACGACCTCGGCATCATCGTGTCGGTGTGGCTGAACCCCATGGTGTCGACCGCCAAGGATCTCGACCACAAGATCCTGTTCGACATCCATCGTCAGGCCATGGCCAAGGCGATCAAGAAGGCGATGAACAATCAGCCGGACATCGACTGGCTGCTCGAGAACCAGGACAAGATCACCCACAAGTACTACCAGATGGGGCTGGACGGGAAGATCTGATCCGCATCCGGCGGCACCTCTGAGGGTGCCGCCTCGGTTTCCCGCTCAGGTGGCGACCGTCTTGTCCTTGAAGCGGCAGATATCGACGATGCCGCACTGGCCGCACAGCGGTTTGCGTGCGGTGCAGGTGTAGCGGCCATGCAGGATGAGCCAATGGTGGGCGTGCTGCATGAATTCCGCCGGCACCACCTTGAGCAGTGCGTGTTCGACCGCCAGTACGTCCTTGCCGGGCGCCAGGCCGATGCGGTTCGAGATGCGGAAAATGTGGGTGTCGACCGCCATGGTCGGCTCGCCGAACACGATGTTCAGCACCACGTTGGCCGTCTTGCGGCCGACGCCGGGCAGCGCTTCGAGTGCGGCGCGGTCGTTCGGCACCTCGCCGCCGTGCTTCTCCAGCAACTGGTGCGACAGCGCCACCACGTTCTTCGCCTTGGCGCGGAACAGGCCGATGGTCTTGATGTAGTTCTCCACGCCCTCGACACCGAGACTGACCATGGCTTCGGGTGTCGGCGCGACCGGGAACAGCTTGCGCGTCGCAACGTTCACGCCCTTGTCGGTCGCCTGTGCCGACAGCACGACGGCGACCAGCAGCTGGAACGGCGAGCCGTATTCGAGATCGCTCTTCGGCTGCGGGTTGGCTGCGCGCCAGCGCTCGAACAGGGTCTGTATTTCGGCCCGCGTGAGCCGGCTTGCGCGGCCCGCCATCAGGCCGACGCAGCTTCCACCGGCGTGTGCGGTGCGGCAGCGCGCGCCTGCACCCGCGCCACCCAGGCGTTGCGTGCGGCGATCAGCAGACCGAGGAAGATGAAGGCGCCGGGCGGCAGGATGGCGATCAGCAGACCGCGGTACTCGTCACCGAACACCTGTATCGCATGCGCGCCCGGCACGATCATGTCGATGCCGGAGAACAGCGTGCCGGCACCGATCAGTTCGCGCGCGCTGCCCAGCAGCGCCAGCACCCACAGCAGGCCGACACCCATCGCCGCGCCGTCCCAGGCGGCGGCCAGCGGCGAGTTCTTGGCGGCGAAGGCTTCGACCCGCGCCAGTACGATGCAGTTGGTGACGATCAACGGGATGAAGATGCCGAGCACGAGATAGAGGTCGTGCAGCCAGGCGTTGAAGGCGAGGTCGAGGCAGGTGACCAGCGCAGCGATGATGAGCACGAATACCGGGATGCGGATCTCATGCGGAATCAGCGTGCGCAATGCGGCGACCGCGCCGCTCGACATCGCCATCACCAGCACGGTGGCGAGCGACAGGCTCACCGCGTTGACGAAGCTGGTGCTCACAGCCAGCAGCGGACAGAGGCCGAGCAGCTGCACCAGCGCGGTGTTGTTCTCCCACAGGCCCTTGCGGCCGATGTCGCCGTAGATGGCGCGTTCTTCAGCGTTCATGCCGGTATCCCCGATGTGTTGGCCGCGCCGTGACGGTGGCGGCGATGTCCGGTCGCGTGCGGCTTCGATGCAGGCCGGCATCGCGAGCAAGCTCGTTCCCACGAGGACGGGCAGGCGCCGAAGGTGTGGGAGCGACCTGCGGTCGCGATGCGGCGCTCGATCATTCGAACACCTTGTCCGCCGAGGCGCCGGCCGGCAGCGCGAACAGCGCTTCGCGCACCGGCGCGATGGCGGTGGCGGCGCGGCCGGCGGCGCGGACGACGGCACGCGGCGAAATGGTGGCGCCGGTCATATAGGTGAAATCGCCGCCGTCCTTGCGGACTGTCCAGCTGGCCGCCTGCGCGGTGTCCCGGCCCCCGAACTGACTGATCCACTTCGGCGACGCGCGGTCCTTGGCCGGATCGATGTAGTCGCCCAACCCCGGCGTTTCCTTGTGCGCGACCACGCGTACGCCGCCCAGCGTACCGTCGGCGCGCACCGCCATCAGCAGCCGGATGGCGCCGCTGTAGCCGTCCGGCGCCTGCGCCTCGAACACCAGTGCGACCGGTTCGTTGCCGCGGCGTGCGCGATGCAGCGTCACCGGGCCGTCGATGCCGAGCGCGGGCAGCGCGGGCAGCTGCACGGTGTCGTCGAGCAGCGCGTTGTCGTAGTCGGCACGCGGCAGCACCTGGGCGATCAGCTCCAGCCGGCGCGCCTCGACCGAAGCCTGTATCGGCGCCTCGGTGGCGTCGTGGGTGAGCGCCATCAGTGCGGTGAAGGCAAGCGTAAACACGGCCAGCAGTGCGGCCGAGCGCATCGCGCTGCCGGCTGCGGTCGGCGCCGGCGGTTCCGGCGCCAGTTCGGCGGCAGCCAGTGCTTCGTCGACCACCGGCGTCTGCACCTCGTTGCTCATGGCGCGCCTCCGTTCTTGTGGCCGAACACCGGCGGCTGCGTCTTCATGTCGATCAGCGGCACGCAGATGTTCATCAGCAGCACGGCGAAGGCGATGCCGTCCGGGTAGGCGCCGAAAGCGCGGATGAGCCAGGCGATCAGCGCGATGCCGGCGGCGAAGATGAGCTTGCCGCGCGGCGTGGTCGCGCCCGACACCGGGTCGGTGGCGATGAAGAAGGCGCCCATCATCGTGCCGCCCGCCAGCAGATGGAGGGCCGGGCCGGCGTAGTGCGCCGCATCGATCAGCGAGGCGATGCCAGATACCAGCGACATCACCGCCAGAAAGGCGACCGGTACGTGCCAGGTGATGATGCGCAGCGCCAGCAGCAGCAGGCCGCCAGCGCCCCAGGCCAGCGCGACCCACTCCCAGCCGGCGCCGGCGACGTGACCGAAGGCGGTCGAGCGCATCACGGCGGCGGTGTCGCTGCCGGTCATCAGACCGGTGCGCAGTGCGTCCATCGGCGTCGCGCCGGTGACGCCGTCGAGCGCGCGGGCGCCGCCGAACACCCAGTCCATCTGCGTCGCGAAGTCGCCGACATTGAGGCCGGGCCACTGCGACATCAGCGCCGGGAAACTGACGATCAGCAGCGCGTAGGCCAGCATGGCCGGGTTGAACGGGTTCTGCCCGAGGCCGCCGTACAGGTGTTTGCCGATGATGAGCGCGAAGGCGGTACCGAGCACGGTGGTCCACCAGGGCAGCAGCGGCGGCAGGCAGACGGCGATCAGCCAGGCGGTGACCAGTGCGCTCATGTCGGTCAGTGCCGGCGCCACCGGGCGGCCGCGCAGCGCCAGCATCAGGGCTTCGCAGGCGAGCGCGGTGGCGCTGGCCAGCGCGATCTGCACCAGCAGCGCGGCGCCGAACAGCCAGCTCTGCACGGCGATCGCCGGCAGCATGGCGACCAGCACCGTGGTCATCACGCGGCGCACGCTGGTGTTCTGGCGGAGGTAGGGTGAGTTGTACATCGTGTTCCGTCGTGATGGAGCGCGCGACAGGCGCGCCCCGGTGTCATTCCGTCGGCTTGTCGGCCGTCGCGGTTTCGCTCGTCGTTTCGCCGCTGCCGGTGGCCACAATGTCGGCGGCCAGCTTGCGCCGCGCCTCTGCGGCCTCGACCTGTGCCTGCTGGGCCGGCGTCAGCGTGTCGGTGTTCTTCGCCGCAACGGCCTCCTTCTGCGCCTTGGCGCGCGCCATCGCCGCTTCGATCAGGGCCTTCTTCGGGTCCTCGGCGGGCGTGGCGGCTGCTTCACCCTCTGCCGGCGACTTGTCGGTGGCGGCGGGCTTCGCCGCCGGCTTGGCTGCGCTGCGTGCCGCCAGCTTGGCCGCCTTCTCTTCCTTCTCGCGTTCGGCGCGCCAGTTGCGGAACTCGAAGCGTTCGCGCGCCGAATCGGCGGCGTCCTTGTCGCGCTCGCGCGCCCAGATCTCGCTCTTCGCGTAACGGTAGTAATCGACCAGCGGAATGTGCGACGGGCAGACGTAGGCGCAGCAGCCGCACTCGATGCAGTCGAACAGGTGGTATTCCTGGGCGCGGCCGAAGTTGCGCGCGCGCGAATGCCAGTACAGCTCGAACGGCTGCAGATCGGCCGGGCAGGCGCGCGCGCATTCGCCGCAGCGGATGCAGGGCAGTTCCGGCTCGGGCGGCGGGAACAGCGCCGGCGACGAGGCGAGCAGACAGTTGGTGGCCTTCACCACCGGCGCTTCGACGCCGGGCAGCGGGATGCCCATCATCGGGCCGCCCATGATGAGCTTGTCGGTGTCCTGCTTCAGGCCGGCGTGCTCGAACACGAAGCCGATCGGTGTGCCGATGGCGACGTCGAAATTGCGTGGACGGTCCACATTGCCGGCAACGGTGACGATGCGGCGGGTCAGCGGCTCGCCGTGTTCGAGGGCGTTCCAGACGGCGAGGGCGGTCGCCACGTTGAAGCACTGCACGCCGAAGTCGGTCGAGCGGCTGCCGTGCGGCACTTCGATGCCGGTCAGCACGCGGATCAGCTGCTTGGCGCCGCCGGCCGGGTAGCGCGTCGGCACGACGACGACGTCGAGCGAGGCGTGACCGAGCGCCGCGGCGGCGGCCTTCAGTGCGGCGGCGGCCTCAGGCTTGTTGTCCTCGACGCCGACCAACACCTGCTTCGCCGCCAGCATCTTCTGCATCACCAGCGCGCCGCGCAGGATGTCCTCGGCCTCGCTGCGCATCAGCATGTCGTCGCAGGTGATGAAGGGCTCGCACTCGGCGCCGTTCAGCACCAGCGTGTCGGTGCCGCCGGCCTTGCCCGGAGACAGTTTCAGATGGCTGGGGAACACCGCGCCACCGAGCCCGACCACGCCGGCGTCGCGCAGGTAGTCGCGCACCTCGCCTGGTGTGGCCGCGTGCCAGTCGAAGGGCTCGCGCTCGATACGCTGGTCCTGCCCGTCCGGTTCGATCACCACGGCCATCGAAGACAGGCCCGAGGCGTGCGGCATCAGCCGCGGCTCGATCGCCACCACCGTGCCCGAGGTCGGCGCGTGCACCGCACTCGACACATTGCCGTCGGCGGCACCGATGCGCTGGCCGTGCAGCACCCGGTCGCCCACCTTGACCAGCGGCCGCGGCGTGCCGCCGATGTGCTGGTGCAGCGGAATGATCAGCTGCGGCGGCAGCGGCAGTCGGGCGATCGGTTCGCGCGTCGATGCGCCCTTGTTCGGGTCCGGCTTGACGCCGCCGTTGAACGAAAACAGCTTGCGCAGCATCAGGCGGCTTCCTTTGCTGCGGTTTCGGTCGATACCGGCTTCAGGTCGAACACCGGGTAGCGCCATTTCCAGGTTTCCACCGTTTCGGCCACCGGCACCATGTCGATGCAGTCGGCCGGGCAGGGCGGTACGCACAGTTCGCAGCCGGTACAGAGGTCGGTGACGATGGTGTGCATCTGCTTGGCAGCGCCGACGATGGCGTCCACCGGACAGGCCTGTATGCACAGCGTGCAGCCGATGCAGGTCGCTTCGTCGATCACCGCCACCGACTTCGGCTTCTCGACGCCGTGCTCGGCGTTAAGCGGCTTGTATTCGCGGCCCAGCAGGTCGGCCAGCTTGCGCACGCCCTCGTCGCCGCCGGGCGGGCACTGGTTGATGTCCGCCTCGCCGCCGGCGATCGCCGTGGCGTACGGTTTGCAGCCGGGGTAGCCGCACTGGCCACACTGCGTCTGCGGCAGGATGGCGTCGATCTTGTCGACCAGCGGGTCACCCTGGGTCTTGAACAGCACCGACGCGGCGCCGAGCGCGGCACCGAGCGCCAGTGCAAGACCGGTCATCACGAGCAGTGCGGAAATCATGAGTCGAGCCCGGCGAAGCCCATGAAGGCCAGGCTCATCAGCCCGGCGGTGATCATGGCGATGGCGTTGCCGCGGAAGGGCACCGGGATGTCGGCGCCGTCCAGCCGCTCGCGGATGCTGGCGAACAGCACCAGCGCCAGCACGAAGCCGGCGGCCGAGCCGAAGCCGAACAGCAGCGACTGCAGCAGGTTGTGGCGCGCCGCCTGGTTCAGCAGCGGTACGCCGAGCACGGCGCAGTTGGTGGTGATCAGCGGCAGGTAGATGCCCAGCACCTGATGCAGCAGCGGACTGGTCTTCTGGATCACCAGTTCCGTCAGCTGCACGATGGCGGCGATGACCACGATGAAGCTCAGCGTCGACAGATAGCCCAGGCCGTAGGGCTTGAGCAGGAAGGTGTCGATCAGGTAGCTGGACCCGCAGGCCAGCGTCAGCACGAACATGGTCGCCAGACCCATGCCGATCGCGGTTTCGAGCTTTTTCGACACGCCCATGAACGGGCACAGGCCGAGGATGCGCACGAACACCACGTTATTGACCAGCGCGGTGCCAAGCAGGATGAACAGGTAACTCGTCATGACGGGGCGAGGATTCGCCGGATGTTTTCCGCAGGCCGCGGCGCAGGATGCGCCGCGTAACCGGCGGATTATCCGGCACTGCAGCGCAGCACTCAAGCTGCCGCAGGCGTCGGCGGCCGGTTATGTGGACAGAACCGCAGCCGTGGCGGCCGTCCGGCCGCGTTCAGACCAGCGCCGGGGCGGCGGCGATGCAGTGCGGCAGTTGTTCCACCGGAAGCGGTCTGCTCAGCAGATAGCCCTGGAAGGCGTCGCAGCCGTGCGCGGACAGGAAAGCCATCTGGGCCTCGGTTTCGACGCCCTCGGCCACCACGTTCAGCCCGAGATTGCCGGCCAGCGACAGGATGGTGCGCACGATGGCGGCCGAGTGCGGGTCGCTCAGCACCTCGTCGACGAAGCTCTTGTCGATCTTGAGCTGGTCCAGCGGCAGCTTCTTCAGGTAGGCGAGCGAGGAGTAGCCGGTGCCGAAGTCGTCCAGCGCGAAGCGCACGCCGCGCTGCTGCAGCGTGCGCATCGTCGCCAGCGTCATGTCGAGGTCGCGGTGCAGCATGCTTTCGGTCAGTTCGAGGCGCAGCCGGCGCGGATCGGCGCCGCTGTCGGCCAGTGCCTGCTCGACCCGTGCGACGAAGCCGGATTCGTGGAACTGCCGCTCGCTCACGTTCACGGCTATCGTCCAGTGCACCCGCAGCGGGTCGTCAGCCCAGGCGCGCAACTGAGTACAGGCGGTATCGAGCACCCACTGGCCGATCGGCAGGATGTGGTTGCTCTGTTCGGCCAGCGGAATGAAGGCCGCCGGCGACACCATGCCGCGCACCGGGTGCTGCCAGCGCACCAGCGCCTCGACACCGGTGATGCGCCGCTCGGCGTCGGTCACCGGCTGGTAGTGCAGCCGCAGTTCGCCGCGCTCGAGCGCGCCGCGCAGGTCGCGCAGCAACTGGGCGCGGGCGGTGGTGTTCTCCTGCAGCGTGGGGTCGAAGAAGCTCAGCCGGTTGCGGCCGCTTTCCTTCGCCTTGTACAGCGCCATGTCGGCCTGCTTCAGCAGTTCGTCGGCACGGTCTTCGGCGCAGTTGAACAGCACGGCGCCGATGCTGGCGGTGGAACTGACCATCTGTCCACCGAGGTCGCATTCGCCCGCCAGTGCGTCGCGCAGCTTGTCGCCGATCTCGCCGACGCGCAGCGAAGCAGCCTGCAGATCGATGCCGAGATTGCCCAGGATGACGACGAACTCGTCGCCGCCCAGTCTCGCCACGGTGTCCGTGTCGCGCACGCAGCTGCGCAGTCGCGCCGACATCTGCTGCAGCAGCGCGTCACCCTGGGCGTGGCCCAGCGTGTCGTTGATTTCCTTGAAATTGTCGAGATCCATCAGCAGCAGCGCGCCGTGCTGCCCGTCGCGCACGGAACCGGCGATGGCCTGGTCGAGCCGGCTGTTCATCAGACGGCGGTTGGGCAGGCCGGTCAGTTCGTCGTGGAAGGCCAGCCGTTGCGCCTCGTGCTCGGCCTTCTTGCGCGTCGTGATGTCCGCGCGTATCGCGATGTAGCGCTGCGGCACGCCGTCGGCGTCGACCAGCGGCACGATGGTGGTGTGTACCCAGTACAGCGAGCCGTCCTTGGCCCGGTTGCAAATGTCGCCGTGCCAGACCAGCCCGCTTGAAATGGTCTTCCACATGTCGGCGAAGAACCCGGGCGCGTGCGTGCCCGAGTTGATGACGCGGTGACTGCGGCCGACCAGTTCTTCGCGTGCGTACTGCGAAATCTCGCAGAACTTGTCGTTCACCCGGGTGATGACGCCGCGTGCATCGGTTTCCGCGACGATGGCATGCGCGTCCAGCGCCGCCTTCAGCTCGCCCACCTCTCGCAGCGAGTCGAGCACGCGGCGCTGCGCGCGCTCGCGCTCGGTGGTGTCGTTGAGGATCAGCACCACGCTGTCGATGCCGCCGTTGGCGCTGCGTTCCGGCACCAAGGTCGATGACAGATGGACGGCGTTGCCGTCGTGTCCGGTGAAATTGCAGTCGAACTCCACGCGCTGTCCCTGCAGGGCCTCGGCCAGTCGCGGTCGCATCTGTCCGGCCAGCTGCGGCGGCATCACCGCGTCCACCGTGCGGCCGACGATGTCGCTGGCAGCTTGGCCCAGGTGCAGCGCGTGCATCGGGTTCACATAGCGGAAACGCAGGTCGCGGTCGATGCGCGCGATGTCGGCCGGCACGTTGGACAGTATCGTGTCCAGCTCGCGCTCGCGCTCGCGCAGCGACTGTTCCGAGCGCTGCAGCAGTTCGTAGGGCTCGCGCAGGCCGATGACGAAGGTGGCGCGATAGACGAAGGTGTAGGCGGCAATCTTGTACAGATGGCCGAACATGTTCATGAAATCCGACGCCGTCGTGTAATTGGTGAACGCCAGTTCGCCAATGCCCATCACGAAGCAGGCGCAGGCGAGGTAGTGCGTGCGCGGATCGGGTGCGACACGGTTCTGCCAGAACAGCCATCCGGCCACCGCCAGATTGCCGATGCACAGCACGTACTCGAAGCCGGCCTTGAACGCCGTCACGCCGACGCCGGGCACGAAAGTCACCGGAAAGAAGTCGAGAAACCAGGTGCCGGCGACGAACAGCGCACCGGTGGCGAGCAGGCCGAACCCCAGCCAGCCACCACGCGACCCGGGCAGCGCGATGCGCGCCGCCACCAGTGCAACGGTCAGCAGTTCGAACGAGCGGCCGGCCAACCAGAAGAAGATGGCCTTCGCGGTGCTGCTCTCGGTCAGCAGGGCCGGCATGCCGGCGTAGGTCAGCGCGTGGATCAGGTCGGTGCCGGCAACCACCGAGAAACCGAAGATGAGCACGTTAGAAGCGTGATCGCCTGACCTGTCGAAGCGGTGCCAGGCCATGATGACGACCAGCGCCGATACCACGACCGAGAAGGTTTCCAGCAGCAGGTGAAAAGCCAGCATTGCCCCGTGCCGGCCCTCGAACAGCGGTATCGGCGGCAGCATCGCTGCCCCGATCAGCAGCAGCAGGGCGGTCAGGCAGATGGCAGCCGGCGAGCGCAGGCTGGACGCTCCGTGGGCGGATTCTTGTCTTGTCAGGGGCATGGCGGTGACCGGGCCGGCTTCGCGTACGTCCAGGGTAATCGGCCCAACGAAGCAGGGCCTTGACCTCGGATCGCACGCTATTGCTTCTGTTGCAGCCGGTCAAGCTGCCCGACCACCCCGGCAGGTCATGCTGGCGGGGTGGCGTCCAAGCGGGATGTGTCCCGTCAGAAATCGACCGTGGCGCTGAGCACCACCGTGCGAGGAGCCCCCTGAACCAGGTAACCGAAACCGGGGAAGCCACCGGCCGATGCCCAGTGGGCGCGGTTGGTCACGTTATCCACGCGTGCCCGGAAAGTGACGAGTTTGTCGGCGACAGTGGTCAGATAACGGGCTCCCACATCGAAACGGGACCAGGAATCCAGTTTGAGCGTGTTCGCGTTGTCCGCATACTGCGAGCTGGTATGGATCGCGCGGGCGGTCAGCGTCAGCCCGCTCATCCCCGGCACGTCCCACTCGGTGCCGATGTTGTATTGCGCGTTCGGTACGCTGATCGGGTCGTTCCCGTCGTTCAGCCCTCCGACGGTGCCTTGTTGTTCGGCGTCCAGCCAGGTTGCGCCGCCCAGTACGCGCAGGCCGCGCGTGATCTGACCGTAGGCGGACACTTCGATGCCACGGCTGCGCTGCTCGCCCGACGGGCTGGTGAAGTTGTTGATGGTTTCAGTATTCGGGCGCGTCAGAGAGAACAGCGCGATGTTCGCGCCCAGCCCGTTTGCTTCGTACTTCACGCCGACTTCGCGCTGGTGGGACACCATGGGCGAGAACACCTGACCGCGGTTGACCGATGTATTGGGTGCGATGGGGCCACGGATCAGGCCCTCGATATAGTTCGCGTAGGCCGAGACTTCCGGCGTGATCCGGAAGATCGCACCCGCGACAGGAGAGAGATTGGATTTGCGGTAGGTTTCGGTCCGGAGACCGGTGCCGTAGGCGAACTGTTCGTCCTCGATCTTCTGCAGCCGCCCGCCCAGCGTGACCTGGAAACGGCCATCGGCGAAGCTCAGCGTGTCCGACAGTGCGTAGCCGCTGAATGTCGTGCGTTGCGTGAGGTTGGGCGAAGCAAGGTCGCCGCCGAAGAAGGCAAGCGCCGGTTCCGTAACCTCGGCGGTGTCGTAGATGCTGGTGTTGAATGGGCTGGATACGCCCCACGCGTTGCGCGAGTCCTGCCGGTGTGCAGAGTAGGACAGTGAAATGCCATGCTCGACCGCACCGGTGCGAATCTTCGTACGTACGCCTGCTTCCCCGGTGACCACCTTGTCTTCGCGGACGTTGTCAAAACGCGATGCGGTGGCGCTGCCGTTGCTGGAGCTCAATGTGGTCGACACCAGTGAGTTCTTCTCGTCGCTGTGGCGAGCCCCCACCGCTGCCCAGGCAACGGTGTCCGGGCTGATGTCGAATTCGCCTCGCAGCGTGCCGAACTCCGTCTTCTCGTCGGAATACGCCCATGGTTGAGAGTAGTTGCGGCGCGCGTCCGGTGCGTGCGGAATGTCGCTGATCGCACCGGGCGAAACCTGCTGGCGCCCACCTTCGAGCCGGTTGCTCTGGTGACCCGCGTCGGCGGAAAGCCGGAAGTTCGTGCCGCGGTAATCGATGCCCACGGCGACCACGTTCATTTCACGATTCTCGCGGTCGATGCCGGTGTCGCCGTCGCGGCGAGCCGCATTGATGCGGATGCCGACACGCTCCTCGGTGCCGAAACGGCGCGACACGTCGGCTGCCGTGTACGCCTGACCGCCGCTCTCGATACCCGCGGTAAGCCGGTTGATGTCCTCGCTCGGTGCTCTTTTCGGCAACAGGTTGATCGCACCACCTATGCCACTGCCGCCGGGCGCCGCACCATTCAGGAAAGCGCTGGCACCGTGGATCACCTCGACGCGCTCCAGCAATTCGCTGGCGACGAACTGCCGCGGCAGCACGCCATACAGGCCGTTGTAGGCCATGTCGTCGGAGTACAGCGGGAAGCCGCGAATGATGTACAGCTCCTGGAAATTGCCGAAGCCCTGCGACAGACGCACGGTCGGGTCGTTCGCCAGCACGTCGCCGACACCGCGTGCCTGCTGGTCTTCGATCAGCTGGCTGGTGTAGCTGATGACCGAAAACGGCGTTTCGAGCTGCTCCTTGTTGCCGAGTATGCCGATACGCGCACCCGTCGCCACCTGTCCGCCGGCGAAGGCGGGCGGCAGGCCGGCGGCCGATGCGTCGGCGCTCGCTTCGACCACCACCGGCGCCAGCGTGATCGGCGCCGACGGATCTTCGTTCTGCTGGGCGTGAGCGACGGTGCTGGCGAGCGCCGCCATGATGGCGAGCGCGAGGGGAGGGCGCGGGAAGGCTGGGGCGTTTTTCATTGCAGCGGAGGGCACGGTGTGCTGAGGTAGAATCGGAAGCGACGAATCGTATTACGAATCGTTCTTGTTTGCGTGTCGTTTGCGACATTTTGCACACCGTTGCGGCGTGCTGTTGTATCCCTGCTACCCCGAGTCCGGCCCCGCCCATCGATGAAATCCGTTACGCCCGATCCCGCCATGGCTTCCTGTGCGCCCGCCGCACGCTCCGGCGCCACCTCGCTGCAGCGATGGGTGTGGGTGCACAAATGGTCCAGTCTGGTGTGCACGCTGTTCATGCTGCTGCTGTGTCTGACCGGCCTGCCGCTGGTCTTCTATCACGAGATCGACCACGCCCTCGGCAAGCACATCGAGGCGCCGGAAATGCCCGCCGGCACCGCGCATCTGCCGGTGGATCGCATCGTCGACGCGGCGCGCCGCCACCACCCGGATCTGGTGCCGCTCTACCTTTTCAAGGAGGAGGACGAGCCGGACATGTGGGTGGTCAAGATGGACACCCGGCCCGACACCGACGAGACGCAGGCGAAGTTCTCGGTGGTCGATGCGCGCACCGGCGAAGTCCTCGGCGAGCCCCGTTTCGACGAAGGTTTCATGCACCTGATGTACCGGCTGCACGTCGACCTGTTCGCCGGTCTGGCCGGGCGGCTGTTCCTCGGCTTCATGGGTCTGCTGCTGGTGGTCGCGCTGGTCAGTGGCGTCGTGCTGTACGCCCCTTTCATGCGCAGGCTGGATTTCGGCGAGGTGCGCCACGGCCGTTCGACAAAGCTGTGGTGGCTGGACATGCACAACATGCTCGGCATCGTCACCGTCACCTGGGCGCTGGTGGTGGGGGGCACCGGCGTCATCAACACCTGGGCCGACCTGATCCTGAAGGCCTGGCAGGCGGAACAGGTGGCCGCGCTGAAGACCGCCGGGGCCGGCGCTGCGCCCGGCGGCCGCGCCGCGCCGCTGCAGTCGCTGGTCGACGCCGCACTGGCCGCTGAGCCGGGCATGGCCGTCGCCACCGTCGCGTTTCCTGGCACGCTGCTATCTACGCCCTCGCACTACGCGGTCTTCCTGCACGGCGACACGCCGCTCACCGCCAAACTGTTGAAGGCCACGCTGGTCGACCCGGTCAGTGCGGCGGTGATCGAAACGAAACCGCGCCCCTGGTACGCCACCGCGCTGCTGGTGTCGCAGCCGCTGCACTTCGGCGATTACGGCGGCCTGCCGCTGAAGATACTGTGGGCGCTGCTCGACCTCGTCACCGTCGTCGTGCTGTGGAGCGGGCTCGTGCTGTGGTGGCGCAAGCACAGGCATGCCGCTGCGGTGCCCGCCAGCACCGCGCAGGCCGCGACCACCGCGCGAGGTGGCGCATGAAGGGCGCGAAATCGAATGCCGCCATCTTCCGCTGGCCGCTGCTGATCGCCGTACTTACCGCCGCCGGCCTGCTCTCGGCCCTGGTCGGCGACGACGTCTGGGACGCCTTGTCGTGGGCGCTGCTGGCGGTGCCGGTGGGGCTTTGCGGGTATTTCAGTCTCGCCAGGCGATGAGCCGACGGCGTTGCGGGGGATGGCGGATGCGGCGCCTCACTCGTCTCTACGGCGCACTGTCAGGGTGAGGCCCTGCGTCTCGCTGTACGCACCAGATTGACTAAGGCAATCAGCAGGCAACCCAGCGCCGGCAGGCACCACACGAAGGCCGCATCGGTGTGCACGGTCTGCGTCGCCGCGTCGTAGTGGCGGCCGAGTTCATTGAAGTCGATCCTGAGGTAACGCGAGTACCAGAGCCAGAAGAACGGCAGCGACGCCGCGAGCGGCAGAACGACCCCGGGGGACAGAATCCGTCGTGATCGTGGCCGGCTCTTGGATGTCATGGTGAGATCGGTGGGCGTCATCGGTTGCCGATCGCCTGCGGGTGTTCGGCCTGGTCCGGGCTGCCGCGGCGGAACTTGCTGGTGGCCTCCACCGCGACAAGGATGCTACGACTTCAGCAACCCACCCAGCATCCCCATCGCCGCCTGCAGCGCGTCGCCTTCGGGTGCCTTGCCGTCGGGCGACAGCTTGTCGATCAGTTGCGGCAGCAGGCTGGCGAGGCCGGAGGAGACTTCCTGCGACGACATACCCACCTGCTGGGCGACGCCGCCGATCTGTTCGGCGCCGAACACGGCCTTGATCTGGTCGCCGGAGATCGGCAGGTTGGGGCCGGAACCCAGCCACGAGGCGATCACTTCGCCCAGGCCGCCCTGCTGGAACTTGGCGATCAGGCCCTGGATGCCGCCGATCTGCGGGCTGTTGATCAGGCTCATCGCGGCCTGGATCAGTGCGGCATTGCCGCCAGCGCCGGATTGTCCGCCGAGCGCGCCGGCCACCTGTCCTGCGATCGAGTCGAAAAGCCCCATGTCCGTCTCCTTCGTTGAGTGAAGACGCAAGGCTACGCCAGCCGCGTAGAGGTTGCTCGTGCGGCGGGTGGGGCGGACGGCGTCAGACGCAGTGGCGCCGCCAGCCCTTGCCCTGCGGGGCGTGCATTTCGGCGTTCAGCGAGTCTACGGTGTCTGACCAGTCGGCGTCCTGGTTCAGCGCGTCGCGCAGGAAGGCGGCCTGCGCGGGACTCCAGAAGGTGGCTTCGTGCAGCTTGGTACCGTTGTCAATCGGGCCGAACAGCGCGATGAAGCCCTCGATCGATTGCGGGTCGCTCGGCAGGCCGAGCTGGTCGAACAGGTCTTCCATTGAATGCGGCGTGATGTCCATGACGATCTCCTGTCGGTGAGTAGATGCTGCTCCTGATCGGAATGTCCGGTGGGCAGATGGTTCCGTTCTCATTGTGCGCGCTCGCCCACCATCGCGCCGGGCTGTACCCACTGGTCGAACTGTTCGCCGCTCACGTCGCCCGAGGCGAGCGCCGCCTCGCGCAAGGTCAGGCCTTCGCGGTGGGCGCGGGCGGCGATCTTCGCCGCGCGGTCGTAGCCGATGTGCGGCACCAGCGCGGTCACCAGCATCAGCGACTGCTGCATCAGCGCTTCGATGCGTTCGCGCCGCGCTTCGATGCCGGCGACGCAGTGGGTGTCGAAGCTGCGCATGCCGTCGGCCAGCAGGCGGATGCTCTGCAGCACGGCGCCGGCAATCAGCGGCTTGTAGACGTTCAGTTCGAAGTTGCCCGAGGCGGCGCCCAGCGTGACCGCGACGTCGTTGCCCATGACCTGGGCGCACAGCATGGTCAGCGCTTCGCACTGGGTGGGGTTCACCTTGCCCGGCATGATGGAACTGCCGGGCTCGTTCTCCGGTAGCGCCAGTTCGCCGAGGCCGCAGCGCGGGCCGGATGCGAGCCAGCGGATGTCGTTGGCGATCTTGCTCAGCGCGACGGCCAGTGTCTTCAGCGCGCCGTGCAGCGCCACCAGTGGCTCGTGCCCGGCCAGCGCGGCGAACGGGTTGTCGGCACGCACGAAGGGCAGGCCGGTGCCATCGGCCAGCTTGTTCGCCACCCGCGTGCCGAATTCCGGATGGGTGTTCAGGCCGGTGCCGACCGCGGTACCGCCTATCGCCAGCGCATGTACGGCCGGCAGTGCCGCGACGATGGCCGAGCGGGCCAGCGCGAGCTGGGCCGCGTAGCCGGAGAATTCCTGCCCCAGCGTCAGCGGCGTGGCGTCCTGCAGATGGGTGCGGCCGATCTTGACGATGTCGGCGAGGGCGACAGCCTTGTCGGCCAGCTGCGCGTGCAGCGCGTCGAGTGCCGGCATCAGTGCGCGCCGGACGGCGTAGGCGGCGGCCACGTGCATCGCCGTCGGGAACACGTCGTTCGACGACTGACCCATGTTCACATCGTCGTTCGGGTGCAGCGTGCGCGCCTCGCCGCAGTCGCCGCCCATCAGCTGCGAGCCGCGGTTGGCCAGCACCTCGTTCATGTTCATATTGGTCTGCGTGCCGGAGCCGGTCTGCCACAGCGACAGCGGAAACTCTTCGTCATGCTGGCCAGCGAGCACCTCGTCAGCGGCAGCGACGATGGCGGTCATGCGCTCGGCCGGCAGCTTGCCCAGCCGGCCATTGGCCAGCGCCGCCGCGCGCTTGACCGCTGCCAGCGCGTGTATCAGTTCGCGCGGCATGCGCTCGGTCGAGATCGCGAAGTGCTGCAGCGAGCGCTGCGTCTGCGCGCCCCACAGGCGGTCCGCCGGCACCTCGATCGGGCCGAAGGAATCGTGTTCGGTGCGGGTGACGACGGGCGGCTGCGTGGCGGTATCCATGGCGGTCTCTTGTCGAAGCCAGTTTTCAGGATAGGACATGACGGCGCCACGGTCCGACCGGCGGATGTGGGGACGACGGCGCTGCGGTACACTCCGGGCCGGTTTCAGCCGTCTTCCGCACCTCATTCCTCTCCGTGTCCGACATTCCCGCCACTTTCGCTCCCGACGGCCCGCTGGCCCGCGCCATCGCCGGTTTTACGCCGCGCACGCAGCAGACCGAAATGGCCGAGCGCGTGGCGCAGGCCATCGCCGACCGCAGCGTGCTGGTGGTCGAGGCGGGCACCGGCACCGGCAAAACCTACGCCTATCTGGTGCCGGCGCTGCTGTCCGGCGCCAAGGTGATCGTGTCCACCGGCACCAAGACGCTGCAGGACCAGCTCTACGGCCGCGACCTCCCCACCGTGCGCGGCGCGCTCGGCGTGCCGGTCAGCATCGCGCTGCTGAAGGGGCGCGCCAACTACCTGTGCCACTACCACCTCGAACGTTCGCTGCAGGAGGGTCGTTTCGGCTCGCGTGAGGATGCCTCTCACCTGCAGGCCATCGCGCGCTGGGCCAAGGTGACCAGCACCGGCGACAAGGCGCAGTGCAGCGAGGTGCCGGAAGAGTCGGGTGCCTGGTCGCATGCGACCTCTACGCGCGACAACTGCCTCGGCCAGGACTGTCCGAACGCCAAGGAATGCTTCGTCACCGCCGCGCGCCGCGAGGCGATGGAGGCTGACGTGGTGGTGGTGAACCATCATCTGTTCTTCGCCGACCTGATGCTGCGCGACGAGGGCGTGGCCGAACTGCTGCCGGCCTGCAACGCCGTCGTGTTCGACGAAGCGCACCAGCTCGCCGAGACCGCCAGCCTGTTTTTCGGCGAATCGGTATCGACCTCGCAGATGCTCGAGCTGGCGCGCGACACGCGGGCCGAGGCGCTGGTCGGCGCCAAGGACTTCAAGCAGCTGCCGGAATCGGCCGAGCGCCTGGTGAAGGCGGTGCGCGACCTGCGGCTGGTATTCCGCGAGGAGAACGTGCGGCTGTCGGCGGCACAGATCGACGAGCGCCCGGCGTTCGCACCGGCGCTGGCCACCGTGCTGGACGCCCTGAACGAACTGGCCGGTCTGCTGGAAACGCAGGCGGCGCGCAGCGAAGGGCTGGAGAAATGCTGGCAGCGCGCGCTCGACCTGATCGCCCGCGTCGAGCGCTGGCAGGCCGGCGAGAAAGCGGGCGAGCAGTCGGACCGCGTGCGCTGGGCCGAGGTCTATACGCAGGCGCTGGCGCTCAATGCCACACCGCTGTCGGTGGCCGACATCTTCCGCCGGCAGATGGAAGACAACCCGCGTGCCTGGATATTCACCTCGGCCACGCTGTCGGTCGGCAACGACTTCGGCCACTACTGCGGCGAACTGGGCCTGCACAACGCCGAAACCGCGCAGTGGGGCAGCCCCTTCGCCTACGAACAGCAGGCGCTGCTGTACGCCCCGGAAAACATGCCCGAGCCATCGGCGCCGACCTATGCCGAAGCCGTGGCGCGCGCTGCCTGGCCGCTGATCAAGGCCTGCCGCGGCGGCGTGTTCGTGCTGTGCACCTCGCTGCGCGCGATGAAGCGCATCCACGAACTGATCGAGGACAAGCTGTCGGCCTGGGACCCGGAGCGGCCGCTGCTGATGCAGGGCCAGGCCACCCGCAGCGAACTGCTGGACCGCCACCGCGCCGCCGGCAATGCCGTGCTGGTCGCCAGCCAGAGCTTCTGGGAAGGCGTGGACGTGCGCGGCGATGCGCTGCAACTGGTCATCATCGACAAGCTGCCCTTCGCGCCGCCGGACGACCCGGTGCTGTCGGCCCGCATCGAACACCTGAAGCGGCAGGGGCGCAACGCCTTTTCCGAATACCAGCTGCCGCACGCGGTGATCAGCATGAAGCAGGGCGCCGGCCGCCTCATCCGCGACGAAAGCGATCACGGCGTGCTGATGGTGTGCGACCCGCGGCTGGTCGAAAAGCACTATGGCAAGGTGATCTGGCGCAGCCTGCCGCCGATGCGCCGGACCCGCAGTGCCGACGTCGCGGTGCAGTTTCTCGAAAGTCTCGCCGGCTGACAGCTGGCGGGGATCGGATCCGGCGGCCCGCAGCGGCCGCGTCGCGGCCAAGGCCGCTCCCACGGGGTGAGGCGCCCGAGCAGCGGCCGGAGCTCGGGGTCGGGGCTCTGTGGGAGGGGTCTTCTGACCCCGACGGCAGCTTGCGTCGAAGCCGGCGGCCCGCAGCGGCCGTGTCGCGGCCAAGGCCGCTCCCATGGGGTCGGCGCCTGAACGGCGGCTGGAGCTCGGGGCTCTGTGGGAGGGGTCTTCTGACCCCGACAGCGGCCTGAACCGAAGCCCGCGGCTGCTGCTTACTGCCGGTACCGCTCCGGCGATACCGGGCGCTTGCTTCACGTCATGAACGCAGGCGCCTTGGCGTGCCACACTGCGCGGCGTGTGATCGGGAGGCGGTGTGTTCGCAATCGAAATCTGTCTGCTGCTGCTTGCGCTCGGCGTCAGCGCGCTCATGCGGCCCTGGCGCATGCTGGTCGGGCCGCTCGGTGCACCGTGGGCGGCTTCGCTGGTGGTGCTGTCGTTGCTGTGGGTGCTGCCGCAGATGCTGCCGAACGGCATATCGATCCAGCTTTCGGGCGCCTGCCTTCTCTTGCTCATGTTCGGCTGGCCGCTGGCGGTGATCGAGCTGGTGCTGGTCGCGCTGGCGGTGTGGACGCTC
Organism: Methyloversatilis discipulorum; assembly: GCF_018780585.1. GTDB lineage: Bacteria > Pseudomonadota > Gammaproteobacteria > Burkholderiales > Rhodocyclaceae > Methyloversatilis > Methyloversatilis discipulorum_B. Next base: position 23,467 of record NZ_JADMJL010000008.1, read on the forward strand.
GGCGACCTCGGTTTCGCTGCGGTGCTGTCGCAGCTGGTGTGGATAGGTCTGGTGCCGGCCACACTCGCACTGGCGCTGGGCGAGGCCTTGCGCCGCGGCTTGCCGGCACACCCCTTCATCTACGTGCTGGGGCGCGGCTTCATCGGTACCGCGATGAGCATTTTTGCGGCCGGTGCGGCGTACGAGTTCATCCACCACCTGCTTGGCGGCGTCGCCGTTGAGCACGCACTGGTCGCGCGCTGGCTGATGGCCTGGGGCGACGCCTTCCTGACCGGCATGCTGGTGGCGGTGTTCGTCGCCTTCGTGCCGGAGTGGCTGGCCACCTGGTCGGACCAGCGCTACCTCGGGTCGCCGCCCCCGCCGCCGTCTTCTTCCTGAGCGCGCTCAGGCGCTGCGCACACGCGGCGCGTCCGGCTCAGGTTTCGCGAACGCACGCTCGGCGCGCAGGGCTTCGGCCAGCGCCCGCTGACCGTCGCGTTGCGCCGCCTCGATCAGCGTCAGGTCGATGATGTCGCGCTGCGCGTGACTGCCACCGAAGCGGTGCGACACGTGGCGGATCGGCCGCAGCAGGCGCACGGTGCTGGCGTAGTCGCCCTCGCCGAAGGCGGCGATGGCGCGCGTTGCGGCACGGCCGACTTCGGCGATGAAGCCGGCGTTGTCGCCTTCGCCTGCCAGCGCCAATTCCTGCGCGTCGATCAGGCTGCGCATCTGCGCGGTGCGGCCGGTGGCGGCGAAAGCCATCATCGCGTGCATGTCGCTGAAGGCGTAAAGACTTCGCCCGGCCATCGGTGCCCAGCGTTCGGCCACCGCCTGCCAGCGTTCGCCGACATCGATGCCGCGCATGTGCAGGCGCCACAGCAGCGCCGACATGTCGATGAAGTCGAACACCAGACCCGGTGCGCGGCCGAATACGGCGTCGTCGAACAGCGCGAGCACGTCGTCTATTTCGTCGAGGCCGAGGTGGAACAGCGCCAGATGCCAGTGGTTGTGCACGGCGAGGAAGCTGTCCTGCGCCCAGGCCTGCGGTGCGGCGCGCATCCAGGCGATGCCGTCGCGGCGACGGCCCTGCATTTCCATCACGTGGGCGACGGCGTGCTGCGCCCAGCCGTCGCGCGGCTGGATCTCGACCGCCTGCCGACCGTAGCGCTCGGCGCGCAGGTAGTCGCCGGTCTCTTCCAGTCCGAAAGCCAGCATACCGGCCACCGCGTGCCAGGCAGGCATGTCCATGCTCCAGGCCGGAAGCGCGCGGGCGATGCGGTCGCGCAGCATGCGCGAGTCGCCGAGCAGGAAGTCGCATTGCTGGCCGGCCTGCAGCGCCAGCACGTCGAGAGGATGATCGATTGCGACGTCTTCGAGCACGCGCGCGGCGGCGCGCCAGCGGCCCTCGGTCATCAGCGCGACCGCACGCAGGTGGCGGCTTTCGCGTTCGTTTGCAGGCAGCTTCGCCGCCGTGGCGTGGGCGGCAGCTGCAACCGGAATGCCGGCCGGCTCGGTGCCGAGCAGGTGCAGATAGGCACGCAGCACGTGGCCCATCACCATGTCCGGCGCCTCGGTGAGCGCGCGGTCGATGGTGGCGACCGGGTCGCCGATGAAACAGCGCAGTTCGTGCTCGGCCTGTTCCAGCAGTTCGATGCTGCGGGCGGTGGCACCGGTGACCGCGAGGCCGGCGGGGTTGTTCAGGGACATCGTTTCACTCCTGTGGTGGTTGGACACAGGCGTATCTACGTGCTCCGCTGCGGACTGGAGACAGGCGGGGCGTGACCGGCGTCACGCCCGGTCTTCATTGTTGATAGGCCAGTTCGAGGTCGGTGTCGAGTTCGATCACGCAGTCGAGCACGCGGCTGGTGAGCGTCTCGTCGTCGTCGGTCCACATCGAATCGGGCTCGTCGTCGCGGGTGGACAGCGGTGCGATGTCGAAATCGACGAACTGGTCGCCGATCTTCAGCACCGTCATGCCGGAAGCGTGGTCGGCCAGGGTCCAGTCGTCCGGCACCTGCAGCTCGGCGGTCACGCGTACGGTCAGTGTCTTCATGTGAATCTCCGGTTGATGAGGCGGCACTTTAGCGCGCATGGGCGACAGTGGGGCGATTCCTTGCGCTGACACGCCTCGGCCCGGCGTCGGCTAGCATGCGCGATTGTCCGAAACCGCACTCCCTCATGTCCGTCAATCTGATCGAACTCGAAAGCGGCGATTCGCCGGTCGCCACCGTCATTGTGCTGCACGGCCTGGGCGCCGACGGCAACGACTTCGTGCCGGTGTGCCGGCGGCTGGATCTCGACGCCGTCGGTCCGGTGCGTTTCGTGTTGCCCGACGCGCCGGAACGCCCGGTCACGCGCAACGGCGGTTACATCATGCGCGCCTGGTTCGACCTCTACGCGCCGGGCGCCGGGCAGGAAGCCGAAGCCGACGTGCGCGCGTCGCAGGGGCTGGTCGATGCGCTGATCGCACGCGAGGTCGAACGCGGCGTGCCGGCGTCGCGCATCGTGCTGATGGGGTTCTCGCAGGGCTGCGCGATGGCGCTGTTCGCCGGGCTGCGGCACGCGGAGCGGCTGGCCGGCATCGTCGGGCTCTCAGGCTATCTGCCGCTGGCGGCATCGACCGCCGATGAGCGCAGCGAAGCGAACGCCGACGTGCCGGTCTTTCTGGCGCACGGCTCGCAGGACGGCGTGGTCACGATCGACCGCGCACTGGCCACGCGCGAGGTGCTCGATGCGCTGGCCGTGCCGTACGAGTGGCACGCCTACGACATCGACCACGAAGTGAGCATCGAGGAAATCCGCGACATCAACCGCTGGCTGCTGCGCGTGCTGGCCTGACGGCGCTGCCATCCGCGCAAGCGCCTCTGCGCACGCGGGGCATGCATCGATTGCGGGTGCTTGACCCAGCGCGGTGTCCGATCAGAGGCACGGCCCCCTCAGATCAATCTACCCAGCCTATGCGCCCCTGTCCTGCGTCGTTGAGCCGGGCGATGAACGGCGCCGCGTCGGGCTCCGGCAGGCTGATCGTCATCGCGACCACGGAGTCGTGGGTGACGTCGACCAGCGTGGCGCGGGCGGCGTCGATCTCGCGCCGGACCGTGCCTTCGAGCGCATAGGGCAGGGTGCAGCGGAGCACGCGCAGCTTGGTCAGTGGCACCTTGACCGCACCGGTCAGCGCCGACGCGACCGCGTCGGTGTAGGCACGCACCAGACCGCCGGCGCCGAGGTTGATGCCGCCGTAGTAGCGCACGACGGTGGCCAGCACGCCCTCCAGATCCTGATGGCGCAGCACTTCCAGCATCGGCCGGCCGGCCGTACCGCTGGGCTCGCCATCATCGACCGCCGCCGACTGGCCGCCGGCCAGCAGCGCCCAGCACACGTGGGTCGCACCCGGGTGCTGGCGCCACAGTTCGAGCACGCGCGCCTGCGCCGAAGCGCGGTCGCGCATCGGCTCCACGCAGCCGATGAAGCGGCTTTTCTTGATCGTGAGGTCGCTGTGGACCGCGCTGGCGAGGGTGTTCGGCATGGGGCGGCAAGCTTAGCGCAGTGCGTCCCCGGTAGGGCTTCAATGCGTCAGAGCATGGCCGCCTGCTCGCCCTTCTCGTCATGCTCCAGCATCCAGTGCGCGAGGCTGTCCAGCACCGGCGGCAACCTCGCATCGATCAGTGCCGCGAGCCGTTCGCGGTCGCGCGCGGTGAGCGCCCGGCGCACCGGAAGCGCCGCGAGGCTGTCGGCCGACATCGACCAAGGCGTCCATTCTAGCCCCGCCTCTTGCCACGGCATCGCCGCGTGCTGCGCGATCGCGATGCCATCCGGTTCGCAGGCGATGCGCCGCCGCGGCTGTACGGGGCGAACGCCCTTGCGTATGCTCCGCGCGTGGCCAACGCGCGGTTGGCGATGCTCCGGGGGAGAGCGGAATGCGTGGCATGTTCGTGTTGATGGCGCTCTGTGGCGCGCTGAGTGGCGCGGCGCAGGCTCAGACCGATTGGCTGTCGGGCATGCCGACGGCGAAGCAGGTGGAGTCGGCAGTGCAGGGGCGCAGCGAGCGCGACACCGCGGCGCAGACGAGCGCGGTGCTGCAGATCATGGACGGCGTGGTGCAGAGCCTGTCGCCCAAGCCTTTCGATGCGGACCGGCTGGCGCCGGACGTGAAGCGCCGCCTCGGCGAGTACCGCGCCGCACGCGAGCGCATCGACGCGCGCGAGATGGCGAAGTTCTCCGGCAGCAGCTGCGAGGGCGATCATTGCGAGAAATACCTCTATCCGCGCTGCCAGCAGAAATACGTCTTCTCGCCTGAGTTCTACCGCGTGGTCATGGATCGCCACTTCGCGCCCGAGTGGCAGCGCAGCTGGGTGCCGAAAGTGCATGGCACCTTGTGGCAGCGCGCGCTGAAGCTGCCGGCCGGCACCACCTTGCCCGCCGGCTTCGGTGATGGCCCGCCATGCTCCGGTCGGGTGGCCGGCGCCGACTACAGCGAACCCGGCATACTCGATTACGCCACGGCCGGTGCCGACATCGGCCTAGATCTCTTTGCCAGTCTGCTGGTCGGTGACGTGCGCACCTATCGCAAGCCGCGCGAGCTGTTCGACGATGTGATGCCCGGGCTGCTGCTGGCCGCTGGCGCTGCGGTGATGCTCATCGTGCTGGCGCTGCGCCAGACCTTGCGCGACGTGTCGCTGGACCGCGGCAATGCGCGCAAGCTGGTGTCGTCGGTGCCTTACGAACTGGATATGTTCGCCGGCGACATCCACGGTTACAGCCGCGGCATCGAAACCATCACTACGGTCAGTGGCGGACAGAACAACACGCCGGTCACCAGTTCGTCGCGCAGCGTGCTGCACGAACGCTTTTTCCTGGTCGGCCCGGTCGGCGGTGAGGTGGAAGTGAAACTGACCGACGCCGACTCCGGCGCACGCGACGGCCACCGGATGACCGCCGCGTGGATACAGAAGCCGGGTAAGACCGGCGGACCGTGGCTGTTCATGCGCAACCACACGATGCGCACCACGATGTGGTTCGGCAACAATGCGAAGAAGCCCTACGGGCTGCGCAGCTGGCCGGTGTGGGCGCTGGCCGCACTGTTCGTCGGCACCTGCATCTGGATCGGCGTGCGAGCCGACACACTGCGTGTCGTCAGCGATGGCTGGGACGTGATCGGCCATCTGCTCCTGTGGTTCGGCATGCCGGCGCTGCTGGTGGTCAGTTCGCTCTTCATGTGGATCTACGCGGTGCGCAGCCGGCGGCTGGCGCGCTTCCGCCGCGAGGTGGACGAACGACTGATCCCCGAACTCGATCGCGCCGCCGGCGTCTGAGTAGCCGCCGTCGCGCGCCCCTTTCCGCTTCCTGGATCTTTCCGATGTCTGCCGATGCCCGCCGTTTTCTTTTCTTCGCCGCCCTGACCGGCGCACTGGCCGTGATGCTCGGCGCCTTCGGCGCCCATGCGCTGAAAGCGCGGCTGGACGAGAACATGCTCGCCGTGTGGCAGACCGCGGTGCAGTACCACTTCTGGCACGCGCTGGCGCTCGGGCTGGTCGGCCTGCTGGCCATTCACCTGCGTGATTCAAGGGCGCTGCGCGTTGCCGGCTGGTTGATGCTGCTGGGCGTCGTCGTGTTCAGCGGCAGTCTTTACGCGATGGCCTTGAGCGGTGTGCGCGCACTTGGGATGGTGACGCCGCTGGGCGGCCTTGCCTTCATCGCCGGCTGGCTGGCGCTGGCAATCGCCGTCAGGCGCTGAGACGGCTAGGGCACCACCTCCCGCCCGGCCGAGAGACGACCGCTACCGGTAGGGGCCGCGCCGTGCGCTCAGTGCAGTTCGGGCCGGTGCACCGCGCAGAAGCGCTCGACCGCTGCCCTGGTGCGTGCCCGCTGCTCCATGTCGAGGCGCTGCGCGGCCTGCTTTTCCGCGTCCTGCAGGATGCGCAGCATCAGGTCGGCGCCGCCGTCGCTCTGCAGCATGGCGCCGGCCAGCGTGGCGGCGAGCATGGTCGGCAGACCGGTGTAGTCGGCGAGTACACCGACCTCCAGTTCGCTCAGATTGCTGTGATCGAGACAGTCGCGCAGTGACAACATGACATTCGCGTGAAAGGAGTGGGGCCCAGGCACTATACCGCCCCGGACGGCGGTCGCTGTTAGAATTTTGCGTTGCAATGTGACGACGGCTGCCGGATGCGGAGGCCGCTCACATCCGTTCCATCAGCCACAGGTTTCATTTCATGCTAGACGCCCAACTGCTGCGCAGCCAGCTCGCTTACGTTCAGGAACGAGTCGCCCTGCGTGGCTACACGCTCGACGTCGCCCGCTTCCAGGCCCTGGAGGAGGAGCGCAAGCGCATCCAGACCGACACCCAGGACCTGCAGGCAAAGCGCAACGCCGCGTCGAAGCAGATCGGCCAGCTCAAGGCCAAGGGCGAGGACACGTCGGCGGTGATGGCCGAGGTGGCGGGGCTGGGCGACGCGCTGAAAGCGGGCGAGGAACGCCTCGCCGCACTGCTGGCGGACATCCAGGCCTTCGTCGCCTCGCTGCCCAATCTGCCGCACGAGTCGGTGCCGGTCGGAAAGTCCGAGGCGGACAACGTCGAGGTGCTGCGCTGGGGCACGCCGCGCAGCTTCGATTTCGAGGTGAAGGACCACGTGGACGTCGGCACCGCGCTCGGCGGCCTCGACTTTGAAACGGCGACCAAGATCAGCGGCGCGCGCTTCACGCTGCTGCGCGCCGGCATCGCCCGCATGCACCGCGCGCTCGCCCAGTTCATGCTCGACACGCACACCACTGAACACGGCTACACCGAGCTGTACGCGCCCTATATGGTCAACGCCGACAGCATGTTCGGGACCGGTCAGCTGCCGAAGTTCGAGGAAGACCTGTTCGCCGTGCCGCGCGGCGACGGCGGCAAGTTCTACCTGATCCCGACCGCCGAAGTGCCGGTCACCAATATCGTGCGCGACACCGTGCAGCCGGCCGCCGGCCTGCCGCTCAAATTCGTCTGCCACACGCCGTGCTTCCGTTCGGAAGCGGGGTCCTACGGCCGCGACACGCGCGGCATGATCCGCCAGCACCAGTTCGACAAGGTGGAGCTGGTGCAGATCGTGACGCCGGACCGCTCGTGGGACGCGCTGGAAGAACTGACCGGTCACGCCGAAACCATCCTGCGCCGGCTCGAACTGCCTTACCGCAAGGTGGCGCTGTGCACTGGCGACATGGGTTTCGGCGCCGCCAAGACCTACGACCTCGAAGTGTGGCTGCCGGCGCAGAACACCTACCGCGAAATCTCGTCCTGCTCGAACTTCGAGAGTTTCCAGGCTCGCCGCATGCAGGCGCGCTTCAAGAACGAGCAGGGCAAGAACGAACTCCTGCACACGCTGAACGGCTCCGGCCTCGCGGTCGGTCGCACGCTGGTGGCGATCCTGGAGAACTACCAGCAGGCCGACGGTTCGGTCGTCGTGCCGGAAGCGCTGCGCCCGTGGATGGGCGGCGTCGAGTGCCTCGGCGCCTGACACGCAAAAATCGCGCCGACGCTTTCCGCCGGCGCGACCCCTGTGCTACACTGCGCGCCGCTTCGCGACCACGAAGTTCGCAGTACCCCGGAGAGGTGGCAGAGTGGTCGAATGTACCTGACTCGAAATCAGGCGTAGGCGCAAGTCTACCGTGGGTTCGAATCCCACCCTCTCCGCCAGCATTCCAGAGACCCGTAAGCTCCTTCTAAATCAAGGGCTTGCGGGTTTTCTCTTTGTGGGCTTCACCACACGCTTTCACCACACGCAGAACACCGGAAGGAGACCCCCCCGAAGGGGTCCCCCTCTGATGCCCTTTTAGGCCTCCGCGTGCATCCGCTCAGTGCTGCGCATGAAGTACGGGACAAACGCGGGCCGCCCCGCGGCGTCCTGTGTGGGCTCCATGGCAGTGAATCCGATGGACTCCACCATCGCGCGCTTGCGCTTGTCTTCCGCCGGCACTGCGCCGAACAGGACGGGGTGATGGTGTAGCAGGGTGTGCTTCACGACGCCCCGGAGGATGTGGGTTACCTCCTGCTCATAGGGGACCGCCGCGTGGCTTAGCTCAAACCACGGGAAGCCGTTCCCGTCCGGGTGCTTGATGCAGCCCAGCAGCATGAGCGGCACGCCTTCGGTGTCCGTTACCAGCAGAGACATGATCGACTGCCGTACAGCCTCCGCCATCACATGGTTGTCCGCGCTCAGGCCATGCAACGGCGTCACACTCAGCGGGGTAAATTGGGCCGCGTCCTCCTCCGTTGCCTCATAGACCAGAAGGCTATTCAGGGTGTCATTCATCGGGTGTGCTCCTTGGGATTGATCGGTGTCGTTCTGGGTGAGTGCGCCGCTCATTTCACGATCCCCTCTTTCGGCTTCTGCTTCTCCATCACACTGCTGGCAATCTGCAACCCGGTGCCCACAAGGCTGGGCCTCCGTACGGCTGCCATCCTCGCGTTCCCCTCAAGTTGCGCTGTCTGGCCCCCGTACTGGGCCGCCTTGAGGGCGTTCTTCCGGTTGCCCTCAATGGACGCGATGTCCATCCCCCGGAGCATCTCGGATTCCCCTTCGATGCGCTGCTGGGAGACACCGCCCAAGCCCGACTCGGCACCGGCTACGCGGATACGGGCGAGTTCTGCGCGGGCCTCTCGGGAGCGCTCGGAGACCTGATCGGTGGCGTTCTGGTTGATCTGCTCATAGCGGTCCGCAAGCTGCTGTGTCTGGGCGCTATAGGCTGCTTCGATGGCGTCCTGCTGGGCCTGCGCTGCGGATGACTGCTGCATGTAGCTGTATGCCCCACTCAAGATGGTGAGGCCGGTCATTACGTCGCACATGGATGATTCCTTTCGTTGATCTAGGGATGTCCTGCTGCTCATCAATGAGCGCAAGAAAGGGCGTCCTACTGGCGGCGGATTGAGCCCCCGCCGTGGCCGTTTAGGGCTTGAGCACGCTGTTTAGGTCGCGCAGTGCTGTCTCTCCGAGTTGCTCCGGCGTGAATCCACGTTGCCGCAGCCATTCCTGAAGTTCGCCCGCTGGCTTTCCTTCAAACATCTGGCGAAGTTCCGCCGCTGTGGGCATCTGGTCTTGTCCGCCGATGCGCCCCCGTGAGGTGCGCCGCGCGACGGAGGAGGCCGCCGACACAGCCGCGTTTGCTTCGCCGCTGCTGCGCTCCTCGAAGGGGACCCAAGGCGCACGAGAGGGGCGCCGTATGAGGTCCGAAACGTCCGCCGCGATGCCGCTTACCCCGTTGTATGCCCTTTGAAGGAAGCCCGGTCCTTTCGCGGCCTCGGCTGCGGCCTTCCCGGTTGCTTCCTCTTCGCGCGCTTCTGCGCCGCCGGGCGATGCGTTCCGTTCCTCGGCTTCCGACAGTTGCCGCTGCAACTGCTCCACGACCCAATCCGGATAGTCCTTGCGGAGGCGGTCCGGTCCTGCCTTCCGTACCTGCTCCATCCGGTCCTTGTGGTCAGGGCCATAGGTTGGTTGCAGCAGCGGACCCGCCTGCTTCACAAGTTCGTTTGCATACTTTACCTCTTGCCCCGCGGCAATCTCTCCCGCCTGGAGGGCGCGCAACATCTCAGCTTCGAGCGCAAGGCGCACCTTGCGGGCGTTTGTCTGATCCTCCGGAAGCTCAACCAAAGCGAGTGACCGAACACCACGAATACTTTGAAGAGCAAGGCGGGCCATGGGACTATTCCACTGTTTTGAGTCGGCGGCCCCCTCCCGCGCCGCCGCCTGTCTCTGGTCGTTCTTGACCCGGTACCACTCGGACAGGAGGCTCTTTCGCCCTGCGGGAGATATGCCCCCGTCACCGGCTGCCCTGAGGATGTCCATGGGTCCGACTTCTCCCCGGTAGATGCGCACGAGTAGGCCTGACTCCGCCGCCTCCTGCTCGGGCGTGGCGTCGCGCTTGATGCGCCCCTCTAGGAGCCGTTGAAACTTGTCGATGTCGGAGGCCCGCGTAATCAGCCCCGTCCGCAGTAAGGTATCGAACGAAGAGCGCGCCTCCCTCGGGTCATCCATGAGCATGATTCGGGCAACCTCCTCTTCCTGCCTCTGGTCGCGCTCCTTCCGCATCCCCTCTTCGACAGCCTTCCGGCCGCTCACGTAGGTCCTTGTCGCGGCCTCTTCGGCTGCGTCAATCTTGGCCTTCCATTCGGGGCTGAAGTACATACCGGGGGAGCCGTCCGGGCGGTTCTCCTTGAGTGCCTGATAGACACTCGGACGGCCTTCGTCGCCGTACTTCTTGACTGCCGCGAAGAGCAGCTCCTGGAAGCGCTCACCGGACACGCCCAGCTTCTTCATGCTGTTCTGGAGGTCGGCGAGGAGGGGACCATTGAGGGCCTCTCCGGACTCCGCCATGTTCCGCACGAAGCTATCGAGGACGTACAGGGCGTTTGACTCGACCTTCTCCCTTACCCGTGCTCCTTCTGCCTGGGCGTGTGCCGTGCGGACCTTCTCGACGTGCTTGATGAAGGTGGTGTCGTAGTGCTCCCGGAAGGGACCATCGAGGCCATAGGCCCGCTCCCCGTACTGCTTCGCCAGCCAGTCGTCGAAGTTGTCCTTGTCGGGGTCGAAGGAGGACTCGTAGGACTGCACCATGGCGGCCCCGTCCTGGTCACCCTTGACGGACATGTCCATCGCCATGTAGCCCCGTGCGAAGTCTTCGGAGGCATCGTCCGGCTGTGCCTGCCCGGTGGCTCTGGCGCGGCGGCCCGCGGCCTGCTCTTCGCGGATGCCTTGGTCGATGTGCGACCCAAGGGCCTTATCGAACGTGGCGAGGCCATCAAGGAGACCAGCCAGCTCGGACATTGAGGGGGCCGGGAGGGAGCCAGGATCGGCGGGGTTCGCTACGACTTGCGTGACGTAGTTGTTCCGGGTGCGTCCTCCGGGGACCGTTTGGGGTCTTTGGTTGATGGGGATTCGGTTATCCATATCGGTTGCCTTTCGGTGTTGTTCAGGCGGTCTGTGCGGGGGCGGTCATGCTCTGCACTTCGGAGACGCGCAGGGGGCTGGGGTCGCGGGATGCACGACGGTAGGCCGTGACGCGGAACGGGGCATCCGCTCCGGCTTCCAGCAAGATGAAGTCCGCGGCATGCAGCAAGGCCATATGAGTCGCGGAGAACGCCGCACCGGCAAGAAGTAGCGGAAAGCGCTCAAGGGCTTCCGTCTTGGTCCAGGCCGTGAAGGTCTCTTGCAGGGCAGGGAGCGGCACCGCATGCGCGCGCTTGGGCAGATAGACCCATACGGCTCCTTGCCCCTCAGCCAGCGGCATGCAGCCAAACAGCGCGACAGGCTGCGAAGTGCCGTCGAGCACGCACAGTGAAGAAGAGGAGCGGCGCAGGGCTTCCGATAGGTGGGCGCGGAGGTGTTCCGGGCGTGTGCGTTCTTGGTCACCTTCGGCGTCTGCATGGATGCTCAGGAAAACGCCAATGTCATGATCTTCGGCTGCGCGAGTTGTGAGGCTTACGGTATGCATATAGGTTGCCTTTCTTTGATCTAGGGATGCCTCTCCGGCCTCATCACAGGCGCAAGGAGGGGCGTCTTACTGGTGGTCTGCGGGGTAGGGTTCACAGAGGGCTAGCGGGGCTCCTGCGCGCCCTCACGGCCTCCAATGGCGATGACGCCTGTAATGCTGTCGAAGGAGACCCCCGTGATGCCCATGTCGTGCATGGCCTTGAGCAAGCGGGCGGAAGCAAGGCGCCGCACTTCGGGGTCCTGTGTGGTGTCCCGGAAGAGGCGCAAGTCCTTTGCCGTGCTGCGAGCGTGAGCCTTCTGGGTGCGGATAAGGACAGAGGTGAGAGTGCACAGGGCGGTCATTTCGGGTGCTCCTTGGTGGTTGAGGAGTGCCCAGCATCGACGGGGAGGGGATGCCTTGCGCAAGCCCCTATGTGCTACAGTCCCATTAGTCGGATGTCCTAATAGTTCCACTTTCGGAACCCTTCCTTTTTCGGGGCTAGTTCTCTTCCGCCTTGAAGCCGTACATCAGGGCATCCCAGCATGCTCCGCCCGGAATCAATGCCACCCCATCGGCCGCCGCCTTGGCGAGCTTGTCCGCTTCCTCGTTGAAGATGTGTCCCGCGTGGCCCGGCACGTACTTCCATGTCACGTCATGGCGCGCCGTTTCCTCCTCCAGGCGCTCCCATAGGTCGCGGTTCTTCACTGGGCCTTGTGCGGTCTTCCATGCCTTGGCCTTCCACTGCGGCAGCCATTCGGTGATGCCCTTCCGGACGTAGTTAGAGTCGGTGAAGAGGACCACGACTGACGGGGCCTTCAGGCTTGCCAGCGCCTGAATGCAGGCCATCAGCTCCATTGCGTTGTTTGTGGTGCGCCCTTCTGAGCTACCGCTTATTGCGCGCTTCTTGGGGCCTTTGGTGAGGACGGCGGCCCAGCCTCCCGGACCGGGGTTCCCTTTGCAGGAACCATCTGTGTAGATGATGACCGGGAACGGATCGGTCCCCGGCCTCATGGCTTGCTTAGCTCTCATGCGTATGTCCTTGGTGATTTCCGCGCGATGTCCTCCACGGTCGTTCAGCCGGTGCGGCTGGCTGGGTGGATTCGAGGGGTACGGCGCGGGGGATGTGGCGGGGGAGTTTCCAGTTTCCTGCCCTATAGGAAGAGGAAACCAGGAAACCCCGAGACTAGAGTCTCTCGGGGGACTCCTATAGGTGTTCCCTCAGGCTCTCCTGCTTCGCAGGGGCATCCCTGAGGATGTGCCTATGGCGGTGCTTCGCACCTCGGAGACCACACATACATAGACATCCTTGTATGAGGTTGTCTTAGGTATGGGCAATGAAGGGAGGGACTCTCAGAGTGGCCTTCGGTGTCCATGCTTCGCATGCGGTCCGAAGGAGGTCAATGAGGAAGTGCAGTCCTGAGTGGTGACGGGTATGGGTGTCTCCTGTCCCAGACTCCGGGCGTGCTCCTTGGGTCATCTTCTAGGTATCCATTGGGGTGTCCTCCTCTCTGGTCTGTGCTTGCGCCTCGGATTCCTCTCCTCCGGCAGTGTTGAAGCATGCGTCCCATTCATCGGCGGTAATCAGACCCTCGGCAATGGCCCGCTTCCTCCTCTTCGTGACCGCTCCGGGTGTCACGCCGAGGGCCTTGGCTAGGTCTGCCTGCGTGCGGTGCTCACATGTCCGCGCCTCCGTAACCGTCTTGATGAGTTCTTCGTCTCCGGTCTCTTCCGAGCACCACACGGGCTGGGTGTCTGCTTCGGTGTCGGTGAGCCAGATTGTTTGATTGCGGATGGACGCATCACGGCGCCGTCGGTACTTCTCCCATTCGAGGTCTATCCCAAGGGCACCGGGAGGGACGGCCCGCGCAGATGCTTTCAGGCTGATGAGGACTTCAAACGTGGTGGCAAGCTTCGAGGAGCCCCGGAAGGTGCCGTTGTTCTTGCCCGTGTGGTGGATGAGGATGCAGGCGATACCGGCCTGCTTCATGCGCTTCAGGAACCGGACAATGCCGTTGAAAGAGGCTGCGCTGTTCTCGTCCGCACACTCCGCAAGGGTGCTGAAGTTGTCGAGGATGACGACATCAAAGCCTTGCTCCCGTGCCATCTGAATCACGGTGTCCTGCCCCTCGGGTGTCCCGATGTCGGGGAACGGGGCGTTCATGTGCTGGGCCTGCTGGATCAGTGCGCACAGGTTCCGGGAGGCTGCTTCGGGGTCGCATCCTTGGATACTCGGGAGCAGCATCCGGGCGCGGCCGATGATGTCTTCCTCGGGCATCTCCCCGTCGATCAGGAGAACCCTTCGGGGCTTCGGTGCGGTCCAGCCAAGCAGGCTTCCGCCTCCTGCGATGGCAAGTGCAATGGCCTGCGCAAAGATGCTCTTGCCGGCCCCTGCGGGTGCGTAGATCAGAGCACTGTCAGAGGTGCGCAGCCAAGGCGAAAGGAGCGGCTCCCGTGGTTCGATCTTCTTGGCGAGCAGTTCCCCAAGTAGGGACGTGCGAAGTCCTCCCAGCGGGGGGATGGTTTGGGTCATGAGGGGGTAGTCCTTAGGTGGTCAGTGAGGGGCCGCTAAGGGAGCGGCGAGGGCGGCAAACGGGACAGGTAAACGAAAGCGTGCAGCGCAGATTCCCTCCTTTCAGTGGCTGCGGGGCGTGAACTGCTCTTTAGCTAGGGTGAGGGTTTACCCCCCGCGATTGGGCAAGGCGCGCCCCTGTGGCGCCTCTCAGGGGATAAAGGACACGCCGCGCCGAACCTCCGGAAGAAGCGCCTTCACGATGTCCTCCACGGTCCTGTCCGGTGTCAGCGGGGCGGCTACGGGCTGCACCTCGACGCGCCCCCGGAGGATTTCATCCACCATGAGGTCACACCAGACAGCAAACCGGACATCCAGCCAGCGGGCGAAGAAGACGGCCAACTTGGGGTGCGCCCAGGTTCCTCCTCCGTGCCCCTTCGTGGCCTCGGCAAGGAGCGCCTTGAGGGCGCGGGTCTCCTTGTGGGTGATGAAGGAGTGCTGTCCCTTCTCGAACTCGTTGATGGCGAGCACGACGCTGTGCTTCTCGTCCGCATTCAAATCGGTGTCTTTCCACCCATTTGGAAACAGCACCTCCACGAGGGCGCACATGTACTCCTTGGTCTCGTTCAGCTTCCAGAATTCCTTCAGCTCCTTGCCGAAGTACTGGGCCGCCTTGGTCATGTTGAAGTAGCCGTCTTCGCGGAACGTGAAGGTGTGGCCTTGGTATTGTCTTCTATACAATACGCATTAGCGGCGCACAGCGGTCTCAAGGCGCAGATGATAACTTCCGGAACGGGTGGGCAATGAAATCCATAGTGATTTTTGCAGGTGCAGGCGCATCTCGCGGGGTTTCCGCGAAAAAGTACCCCATGGCGGTGGATTTCAAGAAGAGACTGCCGGAAGGAGTGCTAAAGAATCCTCTCTATGTCGCTCTTGATAAGTTCCTTGCGCAACACAATAGCGATGGAGCCGATATCGAGCATGTCCTTTGGGAGCTGGCAATCTTAGCTCAAGCTTCGGAATACCTTACGCGCGTCGGAGGCTTTGGTCATTTCGTCCTTCAGCAGAACCTTTTGCAAAAGCTGAGCGGGTCAGGCCAGAGCGGGGGCGATTCAATAACGCAGCATTCGAACTTTAATAGGCAGGTTGGTGCACTAAAGGACCAAATCAACTCATGTGTATATGATTTCTATTCCCTTGAGCCCACAATGGAAGAGCTAATGGGGAGCTGGTTTCCATTGCTTAATCTAATTTCATCGTTAGGGTTTGAGAGTGTTGATATCGTAACCACCAATTACGATGTTGTTCTAGAGTCCGTCATGGATGGGTTGCCAGATGCCCCGTTCAAGCTACCCGCGACCAGCGGTAGATTTTCGTCCCTTGATGTGGATGCATGGCGCGGCGCCGAATGCGCGGGCCTGCTCACAAAACTGCATGGTTCCGTGGATTGGAAACTTGGAAACGGCGGTTCCGCCCTCCGGCCGGTTATACGGGTGGGCCATCCCGAGTTTGACGGGGATCATGGAAAGAGATTGATTCTATATCCGGGGTTTAAAGGGGCACCAGATTCGGAACCCTTCGGTGTTTTCCATGATTACTTTAGAAGAACTGCAAGAAGAGTTACTCATATTCTTTTCATCGGTTTTGCTTTTAGGGATGAATACATTAATAACATCCTCTCGATGACGATACCGGGAACCGCGAAGGTTGCTGTTGTCAATCCTGTTGAGCACTTACCGTCTTTGCCGTTTCTTCAAAACGCGCTCCACTTAAAGCAGGGATTTGGGCTTCCCGAAAACGGAAGCTTGCTATCAAGTGGCGGCATCGTTCCGTTTTCATTGAGAGAGGTTGGGGCTTGGCTGGACTGATCGCGCCAGACTCTCCCTGGACCAAGCTAACTCCGGGTGCATAGTTCCCGCTTGTACTGGTAAAGGGTCTCCCTACTGATCCCGAAGTCCTTTGCAAGCTGCGTCATGTTCACCTTTCCCGGCTCCTTCAGGCGCGCGCGCAGGGCCTCCAAGCGTTCCCCCGTGAGGCTGGGCTTCCGGCCCTTATAGACCCCCTTCGACTTCGCTATCTCGATCCCTTCCCGCTGCCTCTCCCGGATCAGTGACCGTTCAAACTCGGCAAAGGCTCCCATGACAGACAACATGAGGCGCGCCATCGGGTCATCCTTGCCCGTGAAGGTCATCCCTTCCTTGATGAACTGCACTGCCACGCCCCGCCCGGTGAGGTCATCCACGATGCGCCGGAGGTCATCCAGGTTACGCGCCAGTCTGTCCATGCTGTGGCAGATGAAGGTGTCTCCCGCCCGTGCGTGCTTGAGCGCTGCCTGTAGCTGCGGGCGCTGTGCGTCCTTCCCGCTAGCCTTGTCCTCGAACTCGATATCCAGCGCCACGCCGTCTAGCTGGCGGTCCGTGGCTTGGTCAAGAGTGGACACACGGCGGTAGCCGATGCGGTGCCCTGCGGGTGTCTTTGCGGTGGTCATGGCTGGGTGTCCTGACGGGTGAAAGTGTCAGGTTTAACTCTAAGACCTTCGTTCACTGGATGTCAAGTAATTCAACATCCACCCTAAGCCGACACTCCGCGGGGTGTCTCCTGACGTGGCCTTAGGGTGTAGCCAAACCGGACGGTACTTGGACACCCGTTACCCGGCTTCGATGCTCGTGAGTGTTATAACGGCCGCGTTTCCCGTACATGCAACGGTAATGAACCTCCAATCCCATCCAGTCGAACAGGGCTTGAACTTCGCCACCCGATACAGGGGGGTCGAGGGAGAGAGTGAAATCCGCAAGCAAGACCGCGTCCCCCGCCTTGATCGCGTGTCCTCCTCCGTAGGTAGCAAGCCAGCGGTCCGTACAGTAAAGACGCCCGAGCGCCTCTTTAACCACTCGCCGGAAATGATTGTGGTCCCGAAGGCGAATTTTCTTCGCCCCGATGATTAGCGCTAGCGAATCCAATACCGCAGGACCCAGGCCATTGTTTTGCAGTAGCAGCCGGACGCGAACAGCACCAGGGTACTCGGGGTCCGCAGATTCCTCCGAGAAGACAGCAAGTGACGGGCTGACAGATAACCGGTTATGTGCCCGCTGAAGGTGGGCCTGATAAGCCGTGAATGAGAGGGCGCAGAGGCTGATTACAACTTCCGGGCCGGTGATCCAGGCGAAGGCTGCGTTCCAGAGGGGGAGGGCGATAGCCCCTGCGGCTTCGAGATAGGAGGCCATTGAGCGCACCTGTAATGACGACGGCGTGATTTTGCCCGAGAATGACATCCTCACCACAACCTCATCATTGCTGCGGAATCCATTGATGTCTGCGAAGGCAACCCAGCCGGGGAGCGGCCAAGGGGGTGGGGGAGGGTCACCCCCTCCGGGGGAAGTGACAGAGGGACGGGGAGGTGAATACCCTCACGTAATTTTCTGGGAAATCTTTGTGCGAGCAGGAAGCACGAGTGTCGGCCTGATCTGAGGCCAAGAGGAGCTAGGAATGGCTGAGACACCCAACGGTGAGGAGATAGGCTTCGCACTCTTAGATAACGGCGCAGATTCCATCGAGCGTGCGCTCGCTTTGCTCGCGTATGAAGACGACTCGCCTAACAAACACCAGCGCTACAAGTTGGCAATAATTCTTACTGCGCACGGAATTGAAATGTTGCTCAAGGAGCGTTTGCGTAAAATACATCCCGCTTTTGTGTGGGAGAATATCGACAAATACCCTTCTCTCTCTGCTCGAACTGTTGGGGCAGAACTTGCGCTTGAGCGACTGAAAACAATCGGGAAGGTTACGTTTTCCGAGTCGCATCTCAAGACCTTGCGGCGACTACGTGCGATGAGAAATGCTATCGAGCATTTTGGTTGGGCGGTGTCTGCAAAAGAGGCGGCCCAGATCGTGGGGGCGGGTCTTGGTTTTGCGATTCGCTTCGCCGACTCCCACCTAGGCTTTCCTTACATGTCATTCGACGAACCAAAGGGAGGGACTCTTTCAATATTGAGACAAGAGAATCCGGAGTTTGCCCGGGCATTCAAGGAGGATGAAGAGCATTGGAATGAAGCTTCGGCAGTTGCAGTTGAAAATCTTACGTGCCGTAGCTGCAAAGTTGAAGGAGCCGTAAGTATGCCGTCACAGGTGTGCATGCTTTGTGGCCATTTTAATAGCGATATATACAAGCGCACGGAAGATGATTGGTTGCGTCGAGAGGCGCCGATTCCGGAAGACGACCTACCGTTCTAAAGACTGCGTGGAAGTTGGCTGATTTTCGGAAGTAAGAGGCGAAGGCGCGCTGAGTTCTCAAGCTTGGCAAAGCTGCTTTGCTGTTTCATCTGGTCGGTTGCCCGTATCGGAATGACGAGGGCATTCCAGGGGAGGGGTAAATCAGTGCTTCCTTAAGTAATCATGGCTGGGAAGGGGTACGCCAGCTTCCCAACTGCCTTGGCCTTCACCTTCAGCGATGCGCCACCCGAATAGAGGCCGTAGGTAATGGTCTTCTTCTCATGTCCCACAATGTCCGCGGTAATGTTCTCGGGCACGGAAGCATTTTCTAGGAGGGTCGTAACGGTCTTGCGGATGGAGTGAAAGACCTTCGCCTCTCCATACCCTGCTGCGGTCTTGAGGCGCCCGAAGCGCTTTCCGATGGCGTTAGACCTATCGTCGTACTTGTTGAAGGTGAGCCCGGACAGGAGGTAGCCGTCCGTCGATGACTCTATAAGGCGCCCGACGAGACCATGGATAGCGGCGTGGATGGGGACTTGCCGGTTTCCCGCGCTGGTCTTCGCATCCTCTATGCGGAATGCGTTCAGGGATACATCCGCCACCTTCAGGGAACAAATCTCTTCAATGCGTGCCCCCGTGTAGGCCGCGAGAGCGATCAGGTCGGCAAGTGGCTGATCTGCCTTGTCCCGTGCCTGCTGCCAGAGGGCGCACACCTCGGCAGGCGCGAAGGGCTCCCGGTCGGGAGTTCCCTTCTTGGAGGTCTTCGAGGTATTCCCATAGGGGTCGTGCGGCACCTTGAAGGGTTCGAGGTCTTCGCTTATGTGCTCCTCGTGCTGCACATGTTTCCAGAATCTCCGGCACCCATAGAGGATGCGCTTCCGGCTACTGCCGGTAACCCCCGCGTCCGCCAGTTCCTTGACCCACGCCTTTACAGCCTTGGTGGTGATCTGTTGGAGCGTATCGAACTTCCGGACCATGAGATCGACGTCCTTGCGCATCCGGTCAATGTTCTTCTGTCCCAGCCCGGAGCCATCCAAGGCCTCCGACCACTCCGCGTAAAGGGGCTGCGTAGGGAGTTCTGTCCCAAGCGCGACGCGAGCGAATCGAACCGCTTCCGCTTCCGATGTACCGCCTTCCTCCAACTGCTCGGCGCGTCCAATCAGGACCGCCTCCAGCGTTTCGCGTTCTTCGCTGCCTTCGGGCATGCTCCCTAGTGCGTGGCGCCAGCGCATCGCCTCTTGGTGCAGCCCGTCAGGTTCCCCCGCTGTCTGCCTTAGCTGGGCCTTCCAACCCGCAATGATCGGCGCTGCGAGGTACTCCGCCTTTCTCTTGTCGGCCGTACCAAGGGACTGAATGAACTTCATCCGCCCCAGGCGGGGGCGAAGCTTCGCGGGGATGTGTAGGGTTGCATACCAGAGGTTGCGCCGCCGTTCGATGTGGTTTGCCATGGGTACGTGCCGGGAGTCGCCAAGGAGAATTCCACTCTAACGTATTTACCACACGTTTTCACCACACGACCATGTGCATAGTCTCCTTTTTCCAAGCCAGTTAAGGCGATCCACGTGGTGAGGCGGAGACTCCCACCCTCTCCGCCAGACACCACACAAAAAAGCGCCTCTCGGGGCGCTTTTTTGTTGCCCTCTCAGACCCTCACCTGCCGTCTGTCTCGCAGGCGCAGCCCTGGGGGGCGCGTCACTCAGTGCGCGACGGCCGAAAGCAGTTCTTCCTTGCGCTGCTTCATCTGCTCGCCCAGTTCCGAGAGGTCGAGGTCGGTATCCTTTACCTTGGGGAACATCTCGTTCTGCTCCTCCTTCACGTGATGCTTCACGTACTCGGAGAGCACTTTCACCTTCGCGTCGAACATTTCGCCGTCCGGTTCGACGTCCTTGATCTGCGCGATCAGGTCTTTCAATGACGCGTGCTCCACGGTCGCCTCGGGCACCAGCTCCTTGTCTTTGAGTGCAGCTTTTACAGCCGGATAGAAGATTTCCTCTTCGATCTGCGCGTGCACGTCGAGCTCCGTACAGATTTCATGCACGAGTTTCTTCTTCTGAGCGCTTGTGCGGGCGGCCTCGTACTGCTCGAACAGTTCGCTGACGTGCTTGTGGTCGGCGCGAAGAAGGGTCAGCGCCTCCTGCGATTTGCGCGGGGATGAGTTTGACGAATCGGCCTTCATGTCGGGAATCTCCGGTCAGTAGATGGGATGTGTGCGAGGAGCCTCGGCGGCGCCCGCCGGCATTCGCTAGCAAAGCGGGTGCCTTGCGCGCCGCGGATGGCTCACATCCTCTTGATCGGGCTGCGGGGCCGGTCGTGCGCGCCTAGGTCGCGTCGTTGCACGGCCTGGCGGCGTATTCGACCCGGTTGCGGCCGCCGCTCTTGGCGCGATAGAGCGCTTCGTCGGCCTTGCGCAGCAGAGCCGAGAAATCGAGGCAGTCGGGCATCAGTTCGCCGATGCCTATGCTCAACGTGTAGTGCGCCGGCTGACCGTCGAATTCGGGCGGGTTCTCGGCGACGCGCTCCATCAGGCGCTCGGCGAAGGCGCGCGCACCGTCCAGTGCGGTGTGCGGCAGCAGTACGGCGAATTCCTCGCCGCCGAGGCGACCTGCGCTGTCCGAGTCGCGCAGCAGGCTGGACAGAATGATGGCGAAGCCGCACAGCACGGCGTCGCCGCCGGCGTGCCCGAAATGGTCGTTGATGCGCTTGAAGTGGTCGAGGTCCGCCATCAGCACGGTGAGCGGTGTTTCGTAGCGCTGGGCGCGCACGAATTCCTCCTCGGCGACTTCGAAGAAATGGCGGCGGTTGGCGAGGCCGGTCAGTGCGTCGGTATTGGCCAGGATGCGCACCGCCTCTTCGGCCAGCTTGATGCGCGTGATGTTCTCGTGGCTGAGCAGCACGCGTTCGCGCGCCGGGTCCATCGGCGTCACCTTCAGGCTGAACCACTGCCGCTCGTGCGGCGCGTGGCAGGCGTACTCCATCTGGAACAGCGCCGACCGGCCGAGCATGACCGACAGGATGCCTTCGCAGGCGGCCTCTGCGTGGGGCGCCTCGTCGCGGTCGCAGCGGGCGAGGGCGTCGAGGTAGTTCACGCCGACGAAGGTCATGTTGCCGGTGTAGCCGCCGCGCTCGGCAAAGGCGCGCCAGCTGGAATTCGTCTCGACGATGACGCCGCGCTTGTCGAGCACGGCGACGTGGGCGGTGATGGCGTTCAGCGCTGCCGTCTTGAGCTGGCGGTCGGCATCGCGCTCGGCTTCGAGCCGGCTGCGGTCGGTGATGTCGACGAACATGACGACGATCTGGCGCAGACGGTGCTGGGTGTCGAACTCGGGATAGGCGTGGACCAGCGCCCAGAGCGTATCCGCGTCGTCGTGACGGACGCCGACCACGACGTCGTTCATTTCCTTGCCCGAGGCGAGCACACGGCGCACCAGATCGCGTTCCGGTGCCAGCGCCTCGCCGCTCGGGTCGATGAACTGGCAGCCCAGCTGGGCGATCGTGCGACCGGCGAGCAGCGCCGAATCCATGCGCAGGATGCGGCAGGCTTCAGGATTGCCGTACAGGATGCGGGCGTCGGGTGCGCACACGAGCACGGCGGCGTGCAGGTTGTGCATCAGCAGGCGGTGACGCAGTTCGCTGTCGGCCAGCGCGGTCTGCGCCAGGTGGCGGTCGTGGACGTCCTCGATCACCGCGATGAAGTGCGAGGGGGCGCCCATCTCATCGAGCAGCAGAGAAATCGTCAGACGCGCCCAGGTGGCGGTACCGCTCTTGTGCAGCAGGCGCTTCTCGATCGAGTACGTGGTCTGTTCGCCGTTGCGCACGCAGCGCAGCGGGTGAATGTCCAGCGAAACGTCTTCCGGATGGGTGATGGTCTCCATCGTCAGCGCGCGCAGTTCGCTGGCGCGAAAGCCGAGGATGTCGCACAGCTTCGGGTTGACGCGCAGGAAGCGGCCTTCGAGGTCCATCAGCGCGATGCCGACGGCGGCCTGGTCGAAAGTGCCGCGGAAGCGCTGCTCGCTTTCGCGCAATGCGTGTTCGGCGAGCTTGCGGCCCGACATGTCGCGCACGATGCCGAGCACGCAGCGCTGGCCATCGAACACGACGCGGCTGGCGTTCAGTTCGATCGGCAGTTCGCGCCGGCCGCCCTTCATGCGGAAGCGCAGTTCGTAGCGCCCGGGCGGTTCCTCGCCTTCGCCGATCCGTTGCCGGAAGCGCTGCACCCACAGTTCGAGGAAATCCGGCGCCACCACTGCGTCAAACCCCAGTCCGACGAAGTCGTCGTGCTCGTAACCGAGCATGCGTGGCAGCGCGGCGTTGGCGAAGATGAAACGGTAGTCGCGGGCGATGAACACGCCGTCCGACATACGGTCGAGCAGGGTGCGGAATACCGCACCGTCGGCACCGGTACCCTGACCGATGACGGTTTCCGTGCCCGTAATGTTCAGCCCCGGATTGCTGTCCACGCCGTCCGCACCTCCATCCGCAGCATGCGGCGCCTCCGGGCGCCGACCCGCCGGCCGCCTATGGTGCGCTTGTCACGCGCGCCATGACAAGCGGTCGGTTTCGCTCAGGCAGGCTTGCTCTGCGCCAGTTCCTGCAGCGCATACGCATACGCTTCGGGGAAGTCGATCAGGGCCGGCGACGCGCCGGTCTGTATCGAGCGATACAGACCGAACTGCGTCTTGTACTTCAGGCTGCCGATGGCCAGCGGGCCGATGCTGAGGAAGCGGGCCGGACCGACTTCGACCGGAATCGCACGGTCGTTCACACCGATGCCTTCGATGCCGGACGGCGGCACGGCGTTGGTGTCGGCACAGGCGATCAGCTTGCCGCCGGCCTCCAGCACTTCGGCGTCGAGAATGCGGATGCCGGCCTTGGCGGCGCTGACGGCAATCTCGCTGTCAGCGACCACATTGACCTTGTCGCGGTGGGTTTCGGCGGACACCCATTCGACTTTTGCGTTGTAGCGCTCGCAGAAGCGCAGCGCCGCCTTGGAATCGTCGTCCGCGGTGAGCTGGCAGAGGCGCGCCTTCGCGCCCTGGCGGGCGGCGAGGATGGCGGTGCACAGGCCGACCGGGCCGGTGCCGAAAACGGATACCGTGCGCCCGGCCAGACCGGAGCCGGTGCTCGCATTGACCGCCTTCTCGACCAGCGCGACCACGGCGGCCGAGGTGGTGTAGGCGCCGTTCGGGTCGGCGAACACGCCGACCTGGAAGTCGCCGACCATGGCGCTCTTGGCGGACTGGAACATGTCGGTCGCCATATGTACGTCACGGCCACCGATGAAGATGCCGGTGTCGTTGAAGCGATTGGGCGGGCGACAGAAGATGGCGTCCTGTACCAGCGCGGTCACGTTCTCCGGGCGGATGCCGGTGAGCGGTATCACCTGATCGAAGCCCGCATCGGCGGCGATGGTCACGTCGAAGGGGCTGATATTGCTGCCCGGCACCAGGAAATAGAGTATGCGTTGGGTCATCTAGTTGTCTCCTCGCTCCACCATGGCGTGTGGCTGCCGCCGTACCGCGCGGGATGCTGCGGCGCACGGCGTACAGACCAGTCATATCGACGGCGGGGGACGACAACTTGAGTCGGCGGGCCTTCAGTCCCCGGACGCGCGGCAGGCGGCCTGCGGCGCGTCGCTGACGCCGAAGTCACCGATCGCCCAGGCGAGCCGCGTGCCGTGGGTGCGGTTGAAGGCGTCCATCCAGGTCTCGACGGCGTCGCTCAGCGACCGGGCGCCCGGGCTGTCCGGGCGCAGGAAGTCGGCGTGCGGCACCGCGCGGGTCAGCCGCATCACCTGTTCGGCAATGCCCTGCATGAAGGCGTCGACCGGCAGTCCGGCCGGGGCGGCTTCGCCCCGGGCCACCTCGACGCCGGGTCGGGCGAGCAGGCTCAGCGTGTGGCCGTCCTGTGTGCAGGCGCGGATCAGCCGGTCGGTGCCGGCGCGCACGTAGGCGCGCTCGGGCGGCTCGTCCGCCTGTGCGCCGGTCGTCGCCGCGACCAGCAGAATGAGTGCAAGTGACTGTTTCATCGATTCATTGTGTTTCGCCGGTCGGCAGGAAGCGGGCGTCGACCACTGTCCAGCGCTGTGCGCCGGAACGGGTTTCGGAACAGCCGAGCTGCCTGACGCTGCCGTCCGGAGGCAGGTCGTGGCGGCTGCGGTCGGCGGTCAGTACGTCGAGGTACCAGCGCTCGACCCACACCCGCAGCGTGCGGCTGCGGTCGCGATTGCGCAGGCCGGTCATCGTGCCGCCCAGCTGCACGCACTGAGCTTCGGGCTCGGCCACCCATTCGAGCGCGGCGCGTGCCGCGTGATCGACGTCGCTGGCCGCGGCCGTGGCCGAACACAGCGCCAGCAGTGACCAGACGGTCCTCACTTCACCACCGCACGCGCCTGCAGTTCCTTCACATAGCTGCGCCATTTCTGTTCGATCAGCGACTCGACGATGCGCGGCTTCACGTCCTCGAAGCGCGGCGGCTGCGCCGGGCGCACGTCCTCCAGCCGGATCAGGTGCCAGCCGGCGCCGCTGCGCACCGGGGCGTCGCCCACCTTGCCGCGCGTCATCTGCGGCAGCGCGGCGGCGAATTCGGGTGAGAACTGCCCCTCCGGCGTCCATTCGAGCAGACCGCCGGCCGGCGCGCTGTCGCTGTCCTTCGAGTGGGCCTTCGCCAGATCCTCGAAGCGCGCGCCCTTGCCCAGCTGGGCCTGCAGCGATTTCGCCTGTGCTTCGTCGGCGACCAGGATGTGGCGCACCCGGTATTCGCGCTCGCCGGCGCGACTCGACAGCGTGTCGTAGACCTTGCGCACTTCGGCGTCGGCCGGCTGCGTGTTCAGGAAGAAGTCCTCGCGCAGCGCGTTCAGCAGCGCCTGCTGGCGCATGAATTCGATGCGCGTCTTCAGCGCTTCGCTGCGGCCGAGCTTGCGCTCCGCCTCCTGCGCCAGCACCTCGCGTCCGATCAGTTCCTCGCGCGCCTGGCGCGACAGGTCGGGTGAGGCCGGGCGGCCCTGGCGAATCTGTTCCTTGATGATGAAGTCGAGCTGGGCGCGCGGTACTGGCCGGCCATTGACCGTGGCAACGGTGTCGGTGGCGGCGGCGGCCGGCAGGGCGACGAGTGTGGCAAGGGCGGTGGCGAGGGCGGTAGCGAGCAGACGGCTGCGATGCATGGCTTCGATGTGCGGACGTGTGACGGAAAAGGAAAGCACTATCCGCGACTCCGGACGCCGTTGCAGGCGGTGTCTGCCCCGGATTCCGGTGAGGATGTCCCGATGGCCCCCGGCCGTCTTTCGCTGCGGGGGCTTGTTGCGGCGCACGAAAGGATTACGCTGTCGGTTCTCGTAAACACCCGCTGCTCACGAGGCGGCGGTACAGGGAGAACCCTTATGTCCAAGCACCAGAAAACCTTCGAACTCACGATCCGCCACATCGACCTGATCGAGGACGCCCTGCGCGACAAGATCGGCTGTCTGGCCCAGGTCGCGGTCGCCAGCGGCGACGTGGCCGCGAGCGCCAGCAACGACGCGCTGATTCACGAACTGAACGAGCTGCTCGGCAGCCTGCACAACCAGAAAATCTTCTACAGCCAGGTCAACCGGACCGGCGTCCCGGCGGGCTGAGCCTGCCCAGGCGAGTCAACGCGCCGCCCGGCGGCCTCACTCGCCGCGCGGCAGCGGACGCAGCCGTGCCAGCGCCGTCGTGCTGGCGGCGACGGCTTCGTCCAGTCCTTCGCTGCGCGCCCAGGCGGCGATGCGCGTCAGTTCGATCTCGCTGTCGCGCGCACCGTCGAGGGCCTGCTGCAGGCACTGCGTCATACGCGCCGGCCGCGCCAGCGCGTGCGCAGCGCGGGCGCACATCAGAGCGGCGGCCGGCGCGTGCGGCTCGGCCTCCATCCACTCGTCGGCCATCTGCGCCACCGTCGGCCAGTCCTTGCGCGACAGCGGCTCGAGCAGGCGCATGAACCAGGGCTGATGTGCCGGCAACTGCGCCCACAGCGCCGAGCCGGGCAGCGGCTTCGGTGCCTTTTCGGTGCGTTCGCGCAGGCGATCGGTCCAGTCGGCCGGCATCGCGAAATACTCGGTGCGGCCGGCGCTGGTCAGGAAGGTGGTGATGCCGATCAGCCGGCCTTCCTCGTCGAACAGGCCGCCGCCGCTGGCGCCCTGCAGGAAGCCGGCCGAGGTCTGGATGACGTGACTGCCGCCCGCCGCGTGCAGATCGACGACGAGGCCGCGCGCGAAGTGTGCTTCCATGCCGCCCGAGTAGCCGTGGGCGAGCACGCGTTCGCCCAGCGTCAGGCTGGGGGTCGGGCGCAGCTCGACCGCCGGGTAGGGCAGCGGCTCGGCGGTGCGCAGCAGGCAGAGGTCGCGCGACACGTCGGCACGCTGGCCGACCACCGCGTGCCGCGCCAGCCCGCGCGACAGCACGATGATGCGGGCATGGCGCGTGACGTGGCAGTTGGTCAGCGCGCTGTCCGGTCCGATCACGACGGCCGAGCCGACTGACAGATTGTCGTCGTCGCCCAGCGCCGACACCTTCAGCACGGCGCGCGACATCTTCATCATGGCTTCGACCGACGGTGCGGCGCGGGTCGCGGCGGAGGCGCCGATACAGGTCGCGGCGATCAGCAGCCGGCGCTTCACGGCGTGGCGGCGTCCGGTGGGAAACGTGCTTCGAAGTGGCGTTCTCGACTGTCGCCGACCTGCACGTCGAGGCGGCGCGCATCGGCGGCGATGCCGAAACGCAGATAGGGATTGCGGCTGATCGAAATGTCGAGTTCGGCGTCGAGCAGCGGGCGACCGTCCTGCAGAAGGCGCAGTGCGCGCACGTAGTCGGCGGCGACGTAGCCGCGCGTGTCCAGATCGACTTCGAGGCCGGAGTGGTTCGGGTGGCGGATGCGCAGTTCCACCTCGCTGCGCCCGCCGGCGACGTCGAAGCGGCGCATCGACATGCGGCCGATCGCCGCCTCGCCGTCGTCTGCCGGACCCATCGGTGCAGAACAGCCGCCGGCGGCGCGCACGAAGTGCCCGGCCATATAGAGCCGGCCGTCGTCGGTTTCGCCGATCGCGCGCACCATGGTGTAGCGCTCGACGCGCAGTCGCGTCTCGATGCTGCCGACTACCGCGTCGTGCAGCGTGAAGCGCGCGGCGAGCGGCGACGGGTTCTCGTCGACCAGCAGCCACAGCGTGCGCAGTGCGCCGCCCGCCGGGCCCACGTGCAGTGCGACCGGCACCATCGAAGCGTCTTCGGCGCGGTCCGGCGCTTCGAGCGCCAGCACGGCGCTGTCGGTGTGCAAGCGGCGCTCGCCGAACAGCGCGCTGCGCACTTTCGGCCAGGCCGCATCGGCCGACGCCGGCGGCAGCGCGCCGACGAACAGCGACACCGCCAGCAGCCAGCGCGCCGGCGAGGTCGCCGCCCGCAGTGTGGGCAGCGCGTTCATCAGGGTTTGGCGGATGCTTCGATCTGCGTGCGCACCGCGTCGAGTCCGGGGCGCATCAGCGCGCGCAGCGCCTTCACCGCGCTCTCGTCGTCCATGCCGGCGGCCGGATCGTTGCCGGTGTCGGCGCGGTAGCCGCGCGCCTGCCACACCAGCTTGCTGCCGCTGCCTTCGGCCTTGACGGTGAGCCGGCCGGAGTAGGAACTGACCGGCAGCACGGCCGGGTCGGCGTTGCCGGAGCGGTAGTTCATGCTCATCGCGGCCGCGTCGTAGTCGTCGAGCTGTTCGGTCACGGTGCCGGTCGGCAGCGTCAGCGTGCGGGTCGAACCGGCTTCGTTGCCGCGGTCGGCCGACGAGGCCTTGATCGACGGATTCCACTTCGCCATGCCGGCGAAGTCGCCGACCACCGCCCATACGGCGGCCGGCGGCGCGGCGATGACGACCGACTCGTCTATCTTCTGCGGTGTCGGTCCGTGCGCCACGGCGAGCGGTGCGAACAGTGCGAAGGCGAGGACGGACAGCGGGGCTTTCATGGGTCAGGCACTCCTGAAGGTGAACAATCGTTGGGCGCGGCGGCGGACCGCCGACGGCGCCGGTGCGAGGCTGGCGAGCAATGCCGCGAGGCCGGCCAGCGCGAACAGCGGGCGCAGCGCGAACCGGGTGTCGGCGACGCGGCCGCCCGGCAGTGCACGCAACTGCGCGGCGATCTGCTCCGGCGAGCGTGCGACCGCGACGCCGAGACCGGTGCGCTGGGCGAGGTCTTCGAGCACGTCGTCGCGGCGCAGCGACAGGTGGTCGTTGTCCGAGCCGGGCGCGCGCTGCGGTGCATTGCGGATGTCGCCGCCCAGCTTCTCCATGTCGAGCACCGACAGCGTGGGCGCGCCGGCGCTGGCGAAGCCGGCGGTGTCCTCGGCGGTCCAGTAGCCGTCGATGCGGCCCTTGTCGCCCAGCTTGGGCACCGGCTCCGGCTGTTCGCCACCGACCCCGAACAGCAGACCCGGTACTTCGCCCGCTTCGCCGTCCCAGGCCGGGATGCGGCCCGGGTGCAGCGCCGGCGCCTGATGGCCGTCGGTGAAGAAGGCGAGGGCCGCACCCGGCGTCATCCGGCGGATGTCGTCCAGTGCGGAGTAGGTGCCGTAGTACAGATGGCTGTCGGCGGCCCAGGCCATGCGCCAGTCGATGTGGCCGATGGCGTCGCTCAGCGCTGCTCGATTGAGGCAGACGTCGACCGGCATCAGCAGTGGCTGCGTGCGCCGTTCGACGAAGATGGACACGCCCACCTGCGTGCCGCAGGGCAGACGGTCGAGTGCCGCGATGGCCAGCTGTTTCGCGTGGTCGAGCCGGCCGATGCGGGCGTCGGCCGGGCCGACGTCGCGGGTGTTCATGCTCTGCGTGATGTCGAACACCATCATGTAGGTGCCGACGCGCCGTTCGATCTGCACCGCCGGGTCGAACAGCGCCACGCCAAGACAGGCACTGGCCGCGGCGAGCAGCCAGAAGCGCGCACCGCGCCCGCGCAGGGTGTCGGTGAACTTCAATGCATGCCCCGCGGCGCGCCGACCATTTCTGTCCACGCCGCCTTGTCGGGCAGCGCGTCGTCATCGACCTTGGTTTCCTTGCCGTCCTTGCGCCAGTTGCGCACTTCGTAGTCGGGCACCAGCACCTGCGCCAGTTCGAAGTTGTAGCGCGTGCCCCAGTCCTCAGGCTGTTCGCGCAGTGCGCGGCGGTAGCCGGTCTTGGCCAGTTCGACCAGGGTGATGGCGCGCGCCGCCGCACCTTCGCCGGTGGCGACCTCGATCGCCCGCCGCAGGTAGATGTTGGCGGCATTGACCCGGGCGGCCCGTGCCAGCACCGGGTCGCCACGCAGTTCGGCCTGCGTCTCGGCTTCGCTGTAGGCGGCCAGCGCCGCGTCGTTGTCGCGCTTGCGGTCGAGTGATACCGCACGGGCGAACAGCACCATCGGTGGTGCGCCGGCGTCGGCCACGCCGTCGCGCATCTGCCGGTTGGCGTCGTGCGCCCGCCAGCCCTGCCACAGCGCATGCAGGCTGGCGGCCGCGGCGAGTGCGGCCAGCAGGTAGAGCAGTGTGGCCGAGCGGCGGCGCAGCAGGTGAAGGAGGGCGGACGGCGACATCAGCGTGACCATGCGGGAACCTCGAAAGTGCGGGCGGCCAGCAGCAGCAGGCTGCAGGCGAAGGCGATGCCGATGAACAGCCCGCCGAGGTCCTGCCGCGGCGGTGTTTCGCGGTAGCGCAGCGGCTGGTTCTGCAGGCGGGCGACGTCGGCGATGGCGCGGGCGAGCGCGTCCGGCGTGTCGGCTTCGTACAGCCGGTAGGGCACGCCGAGGTCGCGGAAGTACTCGTTCAGGAAGTACTCCGGTGCCGGGTCGAAGCCGGCTTCCGGGTCCGGCGGGTCGGACGGGCCGCGGCCGCCGGCGGTGCGCAGGAAGATCCAGTACAGCGCGCTGCGGTTCTCGGCGAACAGGCGGCGGATCTGGTTCTGCTTGCGCACATCGATCTGCGCGGCGCCGTCGGACACCAGCAGCACCACACGCGAGCCGGTCACCGGCTTGTCGCGGAACTGTTCCAGCGACATCGTCAGGCCGGCGGCGATATTGGTCAGCCCGACGCCGGGTGCGGCCGACGCGCGTATCGCGGCGCGCACCGCGTCGTGGTCGGCGGTCAGTTCGAGACCATGCACCGGCGCCGTGCTGAAGGACACCACGCCGAACAGATCGCGCGGGCGCTCGCGCACGAAGTCTTCGAGCAGGCGGGCGGCGGCGCGGCCCTTGGCTTCGTCGCCCTGCTGCGCGTCACGGCCGGCGAAGCCGTCGCTCATGCTGGCGCTGCGGTCCAGCGTGATGACGACGTGGGCGCCGGTGCCGATCCGTTCGACGTCCTCGCCCTGGCGGTGCGGACCGGCCAGCGCGACGACGCTGCCGAGCACCGCCAGCGCACCGAGCAGGCGCAGCGCGACGGCCAGCGCGCGCGATGCCGGATCGGCCGGCACGCCGGGCAGCCAGCCGTGCGGCAGCGTGCGCTGGCCGTGCCACAGCAGCGGCAGCAGCGCGAGCAGTGCAGCCCACAGCCAGTGCGGATGATCGAAGGACATCATGTCGCGCTCACGCCGCTTCGACGACGGCGGACGGGGTGACCGGACGCCGCCGCGCGCCGAGCCGTTCGCGGTCGCGCAGTGCCGCCAGCAGCGGCAGCAGCGCGTCGGGCTGCGTGTAGCGCGGGTCGGGCGGCAGCCCGTAGAAGCAGGCACGCGAGGCGGCGAAGGCCGCTTCCAGCGCCGCAGCCTGATCGGCAAAGGCCGGGTGGGCGGCGATGAAGTCCGGCAGCGTGGAAGCGAAGAGGGTCTGCCCGGCAGTTTCATTGCACGCATGGTGCAGCGCGCGGAACGCCTGTTCGAGCGCTTCCGCGTCGTCGCGGCCGCGCAGCGCGCGCACGCTGCGCCAGGCGCGGGCGAACGGACGCGCGCGCTGCGCGCCCAGCCGGCCGGCCACCCACAGCGCAGCCAGCAGCAGTGCCGCCGCGACACCGGCCCAGCCCAGCGCACGCGCGAGCGGCGCGCTGCTGTCGAAGGCGGTGGCGCGGTAGCCCGGATGCACGCTGCTGACGATGTCCTTCTTCGACGCCCAGTGCAGCAGCGGCGCCGTGCTCAGGTCGAAGGCCGGCACCTTGATTTCCGCCACCGCGTTGTCCTTGCGGAAGCGCAGCACGGCAGCCGACAGGCGCAGCGTCTGCGGCGCGCGCACGCTTTTCATCAGCTGCCACTCCAGCGTGTAGAGACGGCAGTCTGCGCAGCGCCCGGACGCGTCGCCGACGGTGAGGCTGCGCAGTTCGAACTGGCGATCGCCCTGGCCGGGTTCCGGCAGGCCGTCGCGGTCCGGCGCCCAGCCGGGCGGCACGCTCAGCGTCAGTGCGACCGGCAGCGTGTCGCCGATGCGGTAGCCGAAGTTGCGCGGCCACTCGATCTGCTTCAGCGTGACGGTCGCCATCGCCGGCACGGTGAACAGGCACAGCAGCAAGGAAAGAAGTGCAGGGACGGAGGACCGTTTCATGTCTGCAGGAAGTAGCGGTTGAACTGCACCGGATCGATGCGATCGTCGATGAACAGTGGCGGGCGTCCGTGGCGCAGCGCGATGTGGCGCAGCCGTTCGCGGCGGGCCGTCCGTGCCTCGTCGAAGGCGCGGGCGAGCGCCGGGCGCTGCAGCAGCAGACGCTCGGCGCCGCTCTCCAGGTCGCGCAGGCGGGCGATGCCCCAGCGCGAAGAGGCGTGCTGCTCCCGGCTGTCGCCGAGTAGCACGGTGACCACGTCGTGCCGGGCGAGACTGCCGAGCACGCGGTTCAGGCGCTCGTCCGGCATATGGCCGTCGGTGAGCAGGAATACCAGCGAACGCCGGCGCGGCAGCAGCGGGGCGGCTTTGAGCAGTGCGCTGTTGTCGTCGCCATCCGGCTCGTGGGCGCGCAGCCGGGCGAGCGCGGCGCGCGCCCCGGCGGCGCTGCGGCAGGGCGGCAGTGTCAGTTCCGCACGGATGCGGTGGTCGCAGGCGATCAGTGCGAACGGATCGCCGATGCGCCAGGCGGCGTGCGCGATCGCCTCCGCGAGTTCGGCGGCCAGCGCATGCCGGTGTGTGGCGCCGTGGTAGTCCATCGAGCGCGATACGTCGACCAGCACCACGACCGGCACCACGGCCTGCTGCCGGAACAGCCGCACCCATACGCGCTCCGACGGATCGCGCAGCGTCGCCCGCAGGTCGAGCCGGCGCGCGTCGCGGTTGCCGGTCAGCGGCACGCTGCGTTCGAAGTCGTGCCCCGGGCCGGACAGCGTGCCGCGGTGCGCGCCCGGCGTGACCGCGCGACTGCGCCAGCGCAGCGCGTAGGCGAGCGCGGACGCTGTCATGGCGAGGCGACCTGGCGCAGCACCTCGGCGACGAAGGGACGGGCGTAGAGCGGGCGCTGCGTCTCGTACACCGGGTTCAGGCACAGGCGGTGCGCGATCGCCTCGAAGAACACCGCGTGCAGGTCTTCCGGTACCAGGCGGTCGCGGCCTTCGAGCCAGGCCTGCACGCGCGCCGCGCGCGCCAGCATGGCGACGCCACGCGGGCTGGCGCCGGACAGGATGAACTGGTCGATGTCGACGTCGGACAGCTGCACGCCGTAAAGCGCGGGCTGGCGCGTTGCCAGCCAGAGGTCGACGCCGTAGTCGTCGAGCGCCGGGCTGGACTGCACGGTGTCCTGGATGGACTGTGCGACGTCGTTCAGTCGCGTGTGGTCCAGCATGCCGGGTTCGACGCTGGAGATCAGCGCGTCGGCATCGTGGAAGCGGGTGTCGAACATCAGGCCGCGCAGCTGGTCGCGCGCGTCCGGCGCTTCGACCGACACTTCGAGCAGGAAGCGGTCGCGGGCGGCGGAGGGCAGTTCGAAAGTTTCTTCGCGCTCGACCCGGTTGCGGTCGGCGAACACCTGCATCCATGGCAGCGTGTACTCGCGGTTGAACGCACTGACCGTGCGCTCGGCCATCAGGCGCAGCAGCAGCGCATGCACCTGCGGGCGGGCGCGGTTGATCTCGTTGAAGAAGAACACCGCCAGCTCGCTGCCTTGTGCGATCAGCGGGCCGGGCTCGACACGCGGGCGGCCGTCGTCGCCGACATAGGTGTGATAGACGAGGTCGCCGGGCATCAGGTCCACGGTGCCTTCGATGCGCTGGTAGGCACCGCCGATGCCGCGCGCCACCGCCTTCAGCAGCGTGGTCTTGCCGACGCCGACATCGCCTTCGAGCAGCACGTGGCCGCGGGCGAACACGGCGATGGTCATCAGTCGCACGGTGCGCGGCATGCCGACCAGCACCGCGTTGAGCTGGCGCTCGAAGTCGAGCGCACGGACCCGCCATGCCGACAGGTCAACAGGTTCGGAGTGCATCCGGGATTCCAGATCGGGTTGGCCGCGAGGGCGCGGCTGGGAAGGCGTGACGGACGGCGCGCAGTGCCGCGTTCCGCGAGGCCTTCGGGAACCCGGCCGGACGAGCGGGGCGCTCGCCCGGCCGGGAAGACACGACGATCAGTTCACGTCGTACTTGAAAGTGCCGGTGGCGTTAAGCTGCTCGACGCGCTTGGCGTTGCGCGCTTCCATCTGCTTGATGGAGTCGCCCTGCTTGGACAGTTCCTTGGCGTCGTGCTTCGGGTCGTACTTGGAGCCGGCGACCTTGGCCGGATAGCCCGGCTTCGGCTCCCAGCAGTCGCCGGCCGCCTTGCACTTGGTGCCGTCGTAGGCATGGGCGCCGCCGGCCAGCAGCAGGAGTGCGGAAGTGGCTGCAAGACGGGCTGCGGTGCGGATCTTCATTGTCATTCCTCCGTGGTTGTGATGTGGGTGCTGCACGTGACGACCCGGACGGGGCCGGGCCGAAAACTTCGCCTTCCTCAGTTCGCCTGCTTCCACAGCGCCTTGGCCGGATCGCCCTTGTAGACCGAGCGGATCCAGCTCATGATCACCAGGATTTCGTCCTGCGACAGGTGCCCGCTCTGCGGTCCCATCATTCCCTGCAGACCGCCGTAGATGCTGGAGAACAGCCCCGGATCGGTGGCATTCGCCGGGTAGGTCCAGTAGTCGTCGGCCAGGCCGGGGCCGAGCTTGCCCTCGGCGTGGTGACCGTGACAGCCCGAGCAGGCGGTCGAGTACAGCGACTCGCCTTCGGCGATCTTGGCGGCGTCGGTGTTGTAGGGGTTGATGCCCGTCTGTTTGAAGGACTTCACCGCCGGGCTTTCCTCCTTGCCGGAGAAATCGAGCGGCGAACCTTCGATGATGTTGTAGAAGCGCGGCGGGCTGCCGGCGGCGATCGCCGTGGCGATGGCGCCACCCATCAGGGTTGCCGCGACCAGTTTGCTGACTTGAAACTTCATCCCTTGCTGTCCTTGTTTCCTTCGGCCACCGGGTGCGGCGGCAGAATCTGTATGCCTTCGGCGCGCAATACGCCCTCGATGTCGTCGCGACTGCGCGCGAGCGCGGCTTCGATGCGGGCGAGCAGTGCGTGGTCGTCCTTGCGCACGGCGATGGCGGTATCGAAGTGGAAATGCACCGGCTCGCCGTTCGACTTGCTGGCCTGGGCCGGTACCTGCGTGACCTTCAGCGGCGTCGCTGCGCTCTTGATGTAGCGGGCGACCGACGGTGCCCAGGCCACGGCGACGTCGATCTCGCCGGCGGCCAGGTCGCGGATCAGCTTCTCGCTGTCATAGCGCACGTAGCGGTTGCGCGGCGCCTTGTTGCCGCCGAGCGACATCATGTAGCGGAAGCTGTCGGCATAACGGCCGAGCTGAACCAGCATCACTTCGGCCGGTGTGCCGGGTATGACGCCGATGTGCGCGGTCTGCAGCGCGGGGCTGTCCCAGCCGGTCACCTCCTGGCCGAAATCGGCGCGGGTGACGAACACATAGCTCGAACGGTAGTAGGCGCGGGTCGTGGCGACGCGGGGATCGCCCGCATCGACGCCGAGCATGACTTCGCACTTGCCCTTGTCGAGCAGGTCGCGCACCACGTAGCGCGGGTCGCTGAAGCCGACGCGCTCCAGTTTCATGTCCATGGCCGCCGCCAGCTTTTCGGCGATGCGGTCCTCGAATCCTTCGCCCCGCTCGTTGGCGTAGGGCATCTCGTTATCGGCCGCGCACACCTTGAGCGTGCCGGCGGCGTGCGCGACGCTGCCGAATGCGCACAGCAGCGCTGCAATGAGGGTCTGTTTCATCGTGGATCTCCTGCCTGAAACGGGCATGGCGCCACGCGCCATGCCCGGTACGTCTTACAGCGAGAACACCATCACGCCGCCGCCCATCTTGGTGTACTGCTGGAGCTCCTTGAAGGCGCCCACTGCACCGAGACCTGCGGTCGGGTCGGTCAGGTCGAACACGAGGCCGACACCGGGCCAGCCGCCGACGCCGTAGTAGATGGCGACGTACTGCTTGCCCTTGTGCTCGTAGGTGACCGGGTGGCCGATGACGCCGGACGGGAGCTTGAATTCCCACAGCGTCTTGCCGTTGTCGGCGTCGACCGCCTTGATCAGACCGTCCAGCGTGCCGTAGAAGACGAGGTCACCCGCGGTGCTGGTCGTGCCGCCCCAGACCGAGAACTTCTCGTCCTTGACCCACTTGAACTTCGACGTCTTGACGTCGTAGGCCTTGACCTGACCCATGTTGCCGTTGTTGCCCGGGGTGGCGTACATGTTCAGCGTGGCACCGACGAAGAACTGACCTGCGCGGTAGGGCAGCATGAACGGCTCCCAGTCCATGCAGATCATGTTGGTGCCGAGCATGACCAGTTCGCGCTTCTTGTCGATCGAGTCGTGGCCCTGGTTGTGATAGCCCATGGCGGACGGGCAGATGCCCTTGGCCAGGTGGTCCATGCGGGTCGAGTACTCGGGATCGCGGATGGGCACGCCCTTCTTCATGTCGTAGCCCTTGAACACGTTCACCGACGGGTCGATCTTGTCGGCGCGAACGAGGTTGCCGTTTTCGCGGTTCAGGGTGTAGACGATGCCGTTGCGGTCCGGGTGGGTCAGCAGCTTCTGCTTCTTGCCGTCGACCACCTGGTCGGACAGGCCGATCCAGTTCACGCCGGCGTAGTCCCACTCGTCATGCGGCGTCTTCTGGAAGGCGAACTTGGCCTTGCCGGTCTTCACGTCGCGACCCCAGATGGCCATCGTCCACTTGTTGTCGCCCGGGCGCATGGTTTCGTTCCACGGTGCGGGGTTGCCCGAGCCGTAGTACATCAGCTTCAGCTCCGGATCGTAGGCGTACCAGCCCCAGTTGGTGCCGCCGCCGATCTTCCATGCGTCGCCTTCCCAGGTCGAGGTGCCGAGGCCCTTCTGACCGTAGTGCGGGTTGGCCATGTTGAAGTCGTCGGCCAGCAGGATGTCCTCGTCCGGGCCGGTGGCGTAGGCGCGCCAGACCTGCTTGCCGTCCTTGATGCGGTAGGCGGTGACGTAGCCGCGCACACCCAGTTCCGCACCCGACGAACCGACGATGACCATGTCCTCGACCACCATCGGCGCCTGCGTCAGCGTGGAGCCGACCTTCGGGTCGGAGTTCTCCATCTTCCACAGTTCCTTGCCGGTCTTGGCGTCCAGCGCGACGATGTGGCCGTCGAGCTGGGTCTTGAAGATCTTGCCGTCACCGTAGGCCAGACCGCGGTTCACGACGTCGCAGCAGGCGACCGCGCGCACCGAGGCGTCCTGCTTGGGCTTGTGTTCCCACAGGATCTTGTTCGGGTTGTCCAGGTCGATGGCGTAGGTGATGTTCGGGAAGGGCGTGTGGATGTACATGATGCCGTTCACCACCAGCGGACCGCCTTCGTGGCCGTGCAGCACGCCGGTCGAGAAGGTCCACGCAGCCTTCAGGTTCTTCACGTTGCTGCGGTTGATCTGCTTCAGCCCGCTGTAGTGGCTGTGGTCGTAGTCCTTGCCCTGCATGACCCACTGGCGATCGTCCTGCGAAAGCTTGATCAGCTCGGCGTTGGCGAGCGCGGCACCCGATGCGGACGCCAGCGCGAAACCGGCGATCGCGGTGGCGACGGCGCGGCTCAGACGTTTCTTTTGCAGACCGGTCCGGCCGGTTGCTCTTTTCAGTGACATAGCGGTTTTCTCCTCCTTGGGTGGGGCGCGTGGGGATACGCGCATTCGCTTTCATGCGATCCGGGAGCCGGACCTGAACAGACCTGTGGGCCCGGAGATCGCAACCGCGGACGCTGCCGTCGACAGTCGGCCAGCGCTGCGGTCGAGCGAACTATAGGAATGTGCAGTGCAGCGATTGCGGTGCGCGGCGCATTGCAACGAGGGGATTTTGTCCCTCGGCTCCGGCGCTACCATCGTCGGCTCCGGCACCCCTGAAGCCGGACGTCCCGCCGCACTTCCATCCCTGCCGAATGACACTGAAGAACCGCCTGCTGCTGATCGTGCTCGTGCTCATGTGCCTGTTGCTGCTCACGCACGGCTTCCTGCACTACAAGGCGTGGCGCAGCGACTCGGTCGAGGAGATCGAATCGGGCACACGGCTGGTGCTCCTGCTGCTGCCCGACGACATGCCGCTGAACGCCGGCGACGGCCGCTCGCCCATGCTCGATTCGCTGCTCGAACGCGTGCAGCGCATGAAGGACATCCGTCATGTGCGCATCGACGTGCTCGATCTCGCCGGCCGCGTGCTCGCCTCGTCCGATACGCGCGGCGCAAGCGGCTGGCCGGCGCCGGACGAGGCGCCGGTGCAGGCCGACGGCACGGTGCGCATGAAGCCGTGGCGGCTCAATGGCGAGATCGCCGGCTTCTATCGCGTGTCGCCGATGCCGTCCGACGAGATGCGCGAAAAGTGGGAAGGCTTCAAGCGACTGAGCTATCTGACCGTCGCCTACAGCGTGCTGCTCGGCCTGCTGCTGTACTGGGCCATCTGTCGCGCGCTGGAGCCGGTGCATGCGCTGCGCACCGCGCTGCGCGACATCGAGTCGGGCCGTCTCGACGCGCGCCTGCCGGCCTTCCGCCTGCCCGATCTGGCGGAACTGTCG
The DNA here is from genome assembly GCF_018780585.1 of Methyloversatilis discipulorum. GTDB lineage: Bacteria > Pseudomonadota > Gammaproteobacteria > Burkholderiales > Rhodocyclaceae > Methyloversatilis > Methyloversatilis discipulorum_B. The sequence continues at coordinate 61,567 of NZ_JADMJL010000008.1, forward strand.
GCCTCGTTCAACCGGATGGCCAATTCGCTGGCCGAGGTGAGCCGCGAGCGCTCGGCGCTGCTGCGCAAGATCATGGTGATGGAGGAGCAGACGCGGCGCGCCATCGCGCGCGACCTGCACGACGAAATGAGCACCTATATGGTGGCGATGCAGCCGCACGTCGCGGTGCTGTCGGCCGCCTGCCGGCGCGAGCCGGCGCTGGCCCGCTACAGCGGCAGCGCCGAGGCGCTGGGCGGCCACCTGGCGCAACTGTTGGGCCGCGTGCGCGTGCAGCTGGAATCGCTGCACCCGGTCGAGATCGACGCGCTGGGCCTCTACAACGCGCTGCGCCAGCTGGTCGAGCAGCGCAGCGCACAGGCGCCGCGGCCGCTCGAACTGGTACTCAACCTCGAAGGCGAATCGGCCGACGCCGGACCGACGGTCGAGGCCAGTGCCTATCGCATCGTGCAGGAGGCGGTCACCAATGCCTTCAAGCACTCCGACTGCTCGCGCCTGCTGATCGGCGTGAGCACCGAGCAGGGCAGTGACGGTCGCGTGCTCAAGCTCGACATCTGGGACAACGGCAGTGCGCACGGCATACCGACCGGCGTCGCCGGGCTGGGCATGCTGGGCATGCGCGAACGCGCGCTCGCGCTGGGCGGCGTCTGCAGCGCCGGCCCGGCTACCGGCGGCGGCTGGCGCGTCACCGTGCGTCTGCCCTTCGCACGCAATGAACAGGAGATCACCGCATGAACAACCGACAGACCCGCATCCTTCTGGTCGACGACCACGCGGTCGTGCGCACCGGTTACCGCGCGCTGCTGGAGATGAACGAGGCGCTGCTGGTGGCGGCCGAAGCCGGTACCGCCGACGAGGCCTACGCGGCCTACCGCAAGCACGCGCCGGACGTGGTGGTGATGGACATCATGCTGCCCGGCTCCAGCGGCATCGAAGCCACGCGGCGCATCGTTGCCTTCGACGAACAGGCCAAGGTGCTCATGTTCACGATGTGTTCGCACCCGACCGTGGTGCAGCAGGCGCTCGACGCCGGCGCGCTCGGCGTGCTGACCAAGGACAGTCCCGCCGAGCAGCTGGTCGACGCGGTGCAGTCGGTGGCGCGCGGCAAGCGCGTGCTGAGCCGGCAGGTGGCGGAAAGCGTGGCCTTCTCGCACTACCTGCCGGAATCCAAGCTGTTCGGTTACCTGACGCCGCGTGAATTCGAAATGTGCCGCCTTCTGGTGTCCGGCCATTCGATCGACGCCATCGCCGAACAGCTCAACCTGAGCCCGAAGACGGTGGCCAACAAGCTCAGCACCGCGCGGCGCAAGCTCGACGTCAGTTCCGACATCGAGCTGGTGAAGCTCGCCTCCGAGGTTGGTCTGGTGCCCTGGGTGACCGAGCGCCGGCTGGGCCTGACCGACGCGCCGCCGACGTCGCGCTAGGGTCTGTTGCCACTGATTCGCGCGCGGCCCGCGATTCAATAGCAACAGACCCTAGGTGCCGTGCTCCGGCTCTTCGTCGGCGGCAAGCGCCCACGGGTCGAAGGGATCCGGCAGCGTGCGCCAGACGGCCGAGCCGGCGGCCATTTCGGCATCGGTCAGCAGACAGGCGTCGAGTTGCTGGCGTATCCACGTCTCGTCCATGTCCATGCCGATGAACACAAGTTCCTGGCGACGGTCGCCGAAGGGCGCCAGCCAGCGCGCCTCGATCTGCTTCAGGTAGTCGTGGTCGGCCGGCCAGTCGGCGCGGTCCACCGCCGCCCACCACAGGCCGGCCGGGCGGTTGCGACAGATGCCGCCGGCCTGCGCCCATTCGCCGGCGAAATCCATGCGGCTGGCCAGCCAGAAGAAGCCCTTGCTGCGGATGACGCCCGGCCATTCGTCGTGGATCAGGTTCCAGAAGCGCTGCGGATGGAAGGGGCGGCGCGCGCTCCATGAAAAGCTGCGGATGCCATAGGTGTCGGATTCCGGCACGTGGGTGCCGCGCATTTCCTGCAGCCAGCCCGGCGCTTCGGCGGCGGCGTCGAAGTCGAAGCGACCGGTGTCGAGGATGCGGTCCAGCGGCACGCGCCCTTCGGTCGATTCGACCACGTCGGCGCGCGGGTTCAGTGCGCGCAGTATCGCGTGCAGGCGGCTGCGTTCGTCGGCGCTGACCAGGTCGCACTTGTTCAGCACGATCACGTCGGCGAACTCGATCTGGTCGACCAGCAGGTCGACCACCGTGCGCGCGTCCTCGTCGCCGAGCGATTCGCCGCGCTCGGCGATCATGTCCTGGCTCGAGTAGTCGCGCAGGAAGTTGTACGCATCGACCACGGTCACCATGGTGTCCAGCCGCGACACCGATGACAGGCTGCTGCCATCCTCGTCTTCGAAAGTGAAGGTTTCGGCTACCGGCAGCGGTTCGGAAATGCCGGTCGATTCGATCAGCAGATAGTCGAAGCGGCCTTCGCGCGCCAGCCGCGATACTTCGATCAGCAGGTCTTCGCGCAAGGTGCAGCAGATGCAGCCGTTGGACATTTCGACCATGCGGGCGTCGGTGCGCGACAGCTGCGCACCGTGCGCCACCAGCTGGGCGTCGATGTTCACTTCCGACATGTCATTCACGATGACCGCGACGCGGCGGCCTTCGCTGTTGGACAGCACGTGGTTCAGCAGGGTGGTCTTGCCGGCGCCGAGAAAGCCCGACAGCACGGTGACCGGAAGTCGTTCGTTCATGGTGGTGTGGTTTCCGTATTCAGTACACCGCGTCGAAGGCGGCGACGATGCGCAGCCGGTGCGCTGCGTCGAGGTGGGGTGAGCGATGGATGACGCCGCGGCCGGCGTTGTCCGGCCACAGCTCACCCTTGAGCAGCACGATGTCGCCCGCTGCAGCGCGGCCGATGCCGCTGGCGTCGGTCATCACGTCGTCGCTGCCGAGGCGGCTGCGGTCGGCGCAGCGCTCGTCCAGCCACTCGGTGGCCGGACCGATCCAGGTACAGAGCAGGCGCAGGGCGACGCGGTCGACGTGCCAGCGCGGACACATGGCGCGGTCCAGCACTTCGATGCGCACGCCGACGCGCGTGCAGCCGGTGAGGTCGGCCAGCAGTTCGGACAGCTGCCGCACGTCGGCATCGACGGCGTCGCGCCCCAGCAGTTCGGGCAGGGTGCCGGTGGGCAGCGGGCTGCCGGCGTCGATCACCGCGCGCCGTCCACTGCCCAGTGCGCCGCTGGCGTGGGCGGCGTGCAGACAGTCGGCCAGGCCGGGCGGCAGAGGGCGGTGCAGCCGCACCAGATTGACGGACGGATCGAAGACCTGCGCCAGATCGGTCAGCGTGACGGCGTCGACGGCGCGGGGACAGGACGTCGCGGGGGCGGGAGGTTGAAATCGAATGTTCATGGTGCTTGCAGGCGGGGCGTGCCCGCCTGCCTCGCCCTCAGCGCGCGCGTCGTGCAGCCACCGTGCCCAGCATCAGCAGACCGCCGAGCAGCATGGCCCAGCTCGCCGGTTCAGGCACCGGCGGTGCGACCGCGAAGTCGATGTAGAAAGTGCCACCGTCGCGCACGGCGGTATTGCTGCCCAGGTTCACCAGCGAGAACTGCGCGGTGTAGGTGCCGACCGCGGCGGCCGCGTCGGTGTAGAAGGTCGGCACGAAGTCGAAGCCATTGCCGTCGCCCAGCAGATAGAGGTTGCCGCTGTCGAACAGGTCCATGTCGCCATTGGCGGCGACCTTCAGACCCGGCGTGATGTACTCCAGCTTCAGCGCGACCTGCACGCCGTCGAGCTGTGCGTTCCAGCGGTTGGCGCTGCTTGCGTACAGCACCGCCTCGGCGCTGCCGGCGGCGCCGTCGGCCAGCGACTGGATGGACGACGCACCGAGGTAGCTGTAATCGTGATGAGCGACGCTGTCATCGAGCACGCCGCTGACCAGCTTGCCGGCGAATGCTCCGCTGCCTGCGCTCAGCGCGAGCGTGCCGGGCAGCGGTGAAATGCGTGCCGACAGTTCCGGAATGCGGTTGTTCGCGTTGCTGCCGTTGATGACCGGCGCTGCGGCGCTGCCGGTATAGCTGTAGGCGCCGATGCCGTGGAAGTGGTTGCCGTGCTCCATCAGATAGGTGAGGCGGCCGTAGTTCGGATTGGCCAGGCCGGCATAGGTGCCGCTGGCAATCGTCGCCAGGCTGTCGATCCCGATGTAGAAGCCGATGCCTTCATCGGCGCGCAGCGGCTCGCTGGCGTGTGCGAAGCCGGACATGAGGCCGGCAATGACGAGCAGGGCGCGGACTTTCAAGATGCTCTCCTTTGTTGATAATCGAATATCAAAAGATACGGGGTGTAGTCTTTTTTGTAAAGGAGATTGCATTATCATTAGAGGCCATCATCCGGAGACCTCTCATGCGCGCGCCCATCCGCTTCATGCACCTTGCTGCAGCATTGCTGTCCTTCCACGTCGGCGCGGCACACGCCCTCCACTTCGACGTCGCCATCGGGCTCGACCAGGGGCCGGCGGCCGGCAGCAGGATCACGGTCGGTGCCTACGGCGACCTGCCGTTCGAGCAGTTGCCGATCGACGTCCACACCGGATACATGGTGTTCCCGGGCGACTTCGGCGACTTCGAGGGCGGGCCGAAAAGCACCGACGATCCGGGTTTCCAGGCTTTCCCGGGCAGCCTGTCCGGCGCCAGCGGTGCCCGAGATTTCATCGGTTTCAAGGCGGTCGGCACGCTGTTGCAGTGGGATGCCGCCAGCGGCACATGGTCGGCCGCCGATGACGGCGTCGGCATCCGCCTGTACGGCGCGGTGCCGCCGGCGGTGGCCAATGCCTACATCCAGTCGCTGATCAATCCGCGCCTGGCACCGCCCGGTGCAGCGGCGAATTTCGAGTTCTATTCGCAGGGAACGTTGTTTACCGGCGCCGGCATCGAAGGCCCGGTCGCGGCGACGATAGACGACGCGAACGCCAACGGCGGCTTCCATGCGCACCTGGACTGGTTCATCGAAGGCGCGGCACCGTCCAGCGCCTACATGGTGACGCTGCAGCTGACCGACGCGACGTCGATAGGGGGGCGCGGACGCTATGTCGACTCCGATCCCTTCCATGTGGTGTTCAACTACGGCCTCAGTGCCGAACAGTACGAAACCGCCTTCATGTCGCGCGTCAGCCTGCCGGTGCCGGAGCCATCGAGCTGGGCATTGATGATGGCCGGTCTCGTGCTGACGATTTCGCTGGCGCGTCGGGTCAGAAGCTGAGGCTGAGGCCGGCTTCGACGCTGCGCCCAGGCTCCGGCGAGAAGCTGCGCAGGAAGGACACCGGGTTGCGCGCTTCGGCATTGAGCAGATTACGGGCCTTCAGGTACAGCGTCAGCGTGCGGCCGCCATCGAGCGGACGCACGTGGTTCAGGTTGGCGCCAACCAGGGTGTAGCCGTCGCTGGCGGTTTCGTTGGCGCCCGGCCTGTCCTGCGCCGCGTGTCGCGTGATGCGCACCCGCCCGGACCACGCCCCCTTGCGTGCCGCCAGCTGTGTGCCGAGGCGCAGCGGCGGCATGCGCGGCACGTCTTCGTCGAGGACCGGCAGCCGGGCGCGCACGGCGTCGGCGAAGACCGACCACTCGACGTCGCCGAAACGGCTGGTCGCCCATTTCAATGCCAGTTCCGCCTCGAAACCCCGTAGCTTGGCGCGGCTTTGCGCGTACTGAACCACCTGCAGACATTCCTCCAGGCGGACGCAGGCGAAGCGGAACTGCTCTTCGGCGGTGTCGTAGAAGAAGGCTTCGCTGCGCTGGAAGATGTAGTTGCTGACGTCGTTGGCGTACACGCTGACCGCAGCGCGCAGTCGTGCGTCCTCGTACAGCGCCGACAGATCGATCGAGCGCGCGCCTTCCTTATTCAGGCCGGGGTCGCCCAGGTCGTAGGTGCGGGTCGCCAGATGGGCGCCCAGCGAATAGAGCTCGTGGATTTCCGGTGCGCGCTCCGCGTGGGCGGCGCTGACCGTGAAACTCAGCGCATCGGCCGCCTGCCAGCGCAGCGACGCAGAGGTACTTTGTGCGTTGATACGGCGCCGCGGAAAGCTCACCGCGAATCCGCCGGCAAGTTCGCGATCGCCGGCTTCCATGCGCGTCATTTCGCCGCGCCAGCCCAGTTCGAAGCGCAGGCTGGAGATGTCGACATGCTGCGTTGCGTAGAGGGCGGAACTGCGCATCGAGGTCTGCGGAATGAAAGCTTCGACGCCGAGCGCCGAGAAGTCGCGCCGTGTGTGGTGCACACCGACCGTGCCACCGAGGTGTTCGCCGAAGGTGTGCTCCAGTTCGATCCGCTGTTCGATCGCCTTGTTGCGGAAGGTGGTGGCGACGGCGCCCTGATCGACTTCGTCGTGCCGGTAATCGACGTGCGCCCCGGTATAGCGCAGCGACTGCAGCCAGCCTTCGCCCAGCCATTCGGCGCGGGTGTCGACGCGGCGGTTGTCCATCACGATGCGCACCCGGTCGTCGCCGCCATGCGAGTGGCCGGGGGCGGGCGGAATGCCGTAGTCGTTCGACGCGTTGTTCACGGCGGCGCCCAGCAGCGCGTTGCCGATGAACAGGCTGCCGCCCAGCGTGCCGGCGGCGGCGCGTGCATCGCTGTTGTACAGGCGCCCGCAGCTGTTGCGCGTGTTGATCAGGCCGAACTGTTGCTGCACGGCGTCGTCGTCGACGGCGCAGCCGGCGATGCGGGCGTCACCGCGATCGCGGCTGCTGGCCGAGGCGTGCAGCGCGAACGGGCCGCGGCCGCCGTCGAGCCGCAGTGAACTGATCCGTTCCGACGCGTTGGTGTTGTAGCCGAGGTCGACCGCGCCGCTGAGTGCCTTCTGCGGCAGGCGTGTCGGAATGCGTTCGTCGGCCACGTCGACCACGCCGCCGATGGCGCCGCCGCCGTAGCGGATGGTGGCCGGGCCGCGCAGGATGCGCACCGAATCCGCCACCGCCGTATCGGCAGTCGATGCGTGATCGGGGCTGAAAGTGGTGGCGTCGTGCGTGCCGCCGCCATTGCTCAGTACTTTCACCCGCGCACCGCTGAGGCCGCGGATGACCGGCAGGCCGACGCCGGTGCCGAAGGAGGCGTTGTGCACGCCCGCTTCGTCGCCCACCGTTTCGCCCAGCGTCGCGCCCTTGCGGTCGCGCAGCGCTTCGCCGCGCAGTCTGGATGCGCCCGCTTCGTTCGCTGCGTCGGGCGGTCGGCTGTCCTCGACGCGGATGGCGGGTAGTTCGATGGCGTCGGCGACATCCTGCGCGATCGCGCTGCGGCAGCAGGCGGTGAGCAGGAGGAGAGACAGGCTTCCGGCGATACCAGGGCGCCGGATCGCCCCGGGGTGGGGACGGACGAATCGAGACGACATGCAGCGGCAGGGCGGACGGTGATTGCTATTGCTAATAATATAGCGTTATCGTTAACGCCGATGTTCACTTCCTTTCCGTCCTCACCAAGGAGCAAGCGATGAAATATTCCGGACCCGGTTCTTTACTGCGTGCGCTCGGCATGACCGCATTTCTTTCAACACAGCTCTTCGTGGCGGCGCAGGCGGCCGATCACGCGGGCGATATCGAGGTCGGCATGGCGGCGGGCGCGCTGGTGGTCGATCCCGAGGGGCTGGCGCAGATTGCCGCCAATGGTTACCGCCTGTTCGAAGCGGATTTCCGAGACTTCAGCGGTGGCCTGTTCAAGACCGACGACCCGGGCTTCGTCGCGGAAGAGGGCGCGCTCGATGTCGGGCTGGTCGTCGGTTACCGCGGCCTTGGCGTGCTGCAGTCGTGGAACGGTTCGATGTGGACGAGCAGCGGTCCTTCGGTCTTCGTGTCGATCGAGGACGTGCTGGGCACGATCACTTCATTCGGCTACGGCGCGGTCACCGATCCTGCCGGCGCGATCGCCCAAGTGTCCGGTGCCGGCGACATCCACTCGCACCTGGATTTCTCGATCGGCGGCGCGGACCGCGCGCTGGCCGGTGCCTACCTGATCACGCTGCAGCTCGAAGCGAACGGCGTGCTGGCGTCGTCGCCGTTCTACATCGCCTTCAACAACGGGCTCGATGAAGCGACTTTTGAAGGCGCGGTCGGCGCGCTGATGGCGCCGGTGCCGGAACCGGCAACGTGGGCGATGCTGATCGCCGGCGTCGGTCTGGTGGGCGCGCTCGGCCGTCGCCGTCAGTGCGTGTGATCGTGGTCGTGCGGATGCGTGTGCCCGGCTGAGGGCGCTCCGTCCGCGTCTCCTTTTCCGCTGCACGCGCTGCAGCGGCCGAACAGTGTCACGTCGTGCGCCTCGACCGAAAAACCGGCGGGCGCCAGTGCGTTCCAGTCGGTCTGGCATTCGGCGATGTCGAACACGCGGTCGCACTGCAGGCACTTGAAGTGATGGTGGTGACCGAGGTGGGCCACCTCGTAGCGCGGTGCCTCGCCCGGCAGGCTCACTTCGCGGATGCGGCCTTCTTCGAGCAGCAGCTTGATGTTGCGATACACGGTCGCGAGCCCGAGCGCCGGCGCTTCGCTGCGTGCCAGCGCGTGCAGTTCGGCCGGCGACAGGGGCCGGCCGGCCGCTTCGATGGCGCCGAGTATCGCGGTGCGCTGACGCGTATTGCGCTCCATGTGCGCGCTCAGACCTCGTCCGGCACGGCGGTGCCGGTGTGCAGATGCATGATCTGCCAGCCGTGTGCACGCGCGTGCGCGTCCAGCGTCGGGTCCGGATCGACCGCCACCGGATTGGTCACCCGGGTGAGCAGCGGCAGATCGTTCAGCGAGTCGCTGTAGAAGGTGGTGCGGCGGAAGCTGCCGAAATACAGCCCCAGTTCTTCCAGCCAGCGTTCGACGCGTTCGATCTTGCCCTCGCGGAAGGCCGGCGTTCCGCGCGGCTTGCCGGTGAACTCGCCGTCCTGCTGTGCGGGGATGGTTGCGACCAGATGCGGTACGTCGAGCTCGCGCGCGATCGGGCCGGTGATGAAGCTGTTGGTGGCGGTGACGATGGCGCACAGCGCGCCGCTTTCCAGGTGACCGTTCACCAGGCCACGCGCACCGTCGGTGAGGCGCGGGCGGATCTGCTGCACCATGAATTCGGCATGCCATGCGTCCAGCTCGGCACGCTTGTGGCGCGATAGCGGCGCCAGCTGGAAGTCAAGGAATTCGTGGATGTCGAGGGTGCCGGCCTTGTACTGCGCGTAGAAGGTCGCGTTGCGCGCTTCGTACAGCTCGCGGTCGAGCACGCCTTTCGAGATCAGGAATTGCGCCCACTCGAAGTCCGAGTCGCCAGCGAGCAGGGTGTTGTCGAGGTCGAAAAGTACCAGTTCCATGGCAGTGTCCGTATCAGATCAGTCTGGTCTGCATGACCTCGCGCAGCAGCGGCAGCGTCACCGGGCGCTGGCGGGTCAGCGAATGTTCGTCGAGCAGGTCGAGTATGCCGAGCAGCGAGCGGATGTCGCGTCGGCCGTGGCGCAGCAGGTAATCGAACACCTCCTGTTCGACCTTCATGCCGCGCGCGGCCGCGTGTGCCTGCAGCAGCTCGATGCGCTCGTCGTCGTGCAGCGGCTGGATGCAGAAGGGCAACATCTGGCCGATGCGGGTGCGCAGATCCTCGCGCAGCGGCAGCGTGCGCGGCGCGCCGTTGCCGGCGGCGACGACCGTGATGCCGCGTGCCTGGGCCAGATTGATCGCGCGGAACAGTGCGCCCTGTGCCTCCGGCTCCAGCAGATGGATGTCGTCGAACAGCCAGAGTTTCGCGTGCGTCGCTTCGAGCGCGCCGATCAGCGTGTCCGGCAGCGTGAAGTTGATCTGGTCGACTTCGAGGTAAAGCCCGCGCGCCTTAGATTCGGCGGCCAGTGCGCGCAAGAGGTGGGTGCGACCGCTGCCGCTGTCGCCCCACAGATAGACCGACGCACCGGGCTCGTCGCCGGTCATGGTGCGCAGGTGGGCGAGCAGGTCGCGATTGGCGCCAGCCACGAAATTGCTGAGGCTGGGGGCGGCGATCGGGCGAATGTCGAGCAGGAGCTGACGCATCATTCGATGATCTTGGGCGCGTCGCCCTGGTAGAAATGACTGGCCAGATAGTGCCGCCTTACTTCACGCAGGCCGACCAGCAAGGCAGCCGAAGCGGGCAGCGCGATCAGTACGCCGACGAAACCGAACAGCTGGCCGAAAGCCATCAGCGCGAAAATGACCGCCAGCGGGTGCAGGCCGATGCGTTCGCCCACCAGCCAGGGCGTGAGCAGGAAGCTTTCCAGCAACTGGCCCAGGCTGTAGACGATGGCCACGCCGATCACCGGCGGCCAGCCCTGGAACTGAAGGGAGGCCACCAGCAGCGACAGCAGCAAGCCGGTCGAGAAACCGACATAGGGAATGAAGCCGAGCAGGCCGGACAGCAGGCCCAGCGGCAACGCGTAATCGACGCCGGCTATCCACAGCCCGACGCTGTAGAACAGCGCCAGTGCCGCCATCACCGAAAGTTGTCCGCGCAGGAATTCGGCCAGCACCGCGTCGATCTCGTCGACCAGCGACAGCGTCCGGTTCAGCCACGGGCGCGGCACCAGCTTGGCCACGCGATGGCGCAGGTCGCGCCAGTCGCGCATCAGGTAGAACATGACGACCGGCGTCAGCAGCACGTTGGCAACGACGCCGACGATGACCGCGCCCTGGCTGCTGACGTATTCCAGCGCCACCATCAGGTAGTCCTGCGCGCTGCTCCAGTTCTTCGCGATGAAGCGCTTCAGGCTATCCACGTCGAGCTGCAGCGTGATGCCGAAATGCTGCTGCAGCCAGGGCACCAGCTTTTCGTGCGCTGCGGTCAGGTAGGCGGGCAGGCGTTCGATCAGCGTGCGCACCTCCTGCTGGATGACCGGTACGAGAATGAGGATGAGGCCAACCACCAGACTGATCACCAGCAGGATGACCAGTACGACGGCCAGCGTGCGCGGCACCCGCCTGCGGGACAGGCGCTCGACCAGCGGTTCGAAGATGTAGGCCAGCACCAGGCCGAGCATGAAGGGCGACAGCGTCGGCCCGAGCAGCCACAGCAGCCCGACGATGGCCGCGCCGACGCCTGCCCACAGCAGGGTTTGTTTGCGGTTGATGCCGGGAGGGGTCATGGCGGGGTGCGGGCCGGGGTAGAATGCGCACCCTTGGGGCGGAATGCGCGAATGCGGTGCAAAAACGCCCCGCAGTTTAGCAAGATTCCGCTGCACTCCCGTTCATTCATCCTGTTTTCCCGGCGCCCGGCGCCTCATACGTCATGACTTCATCCAAGGATTCCCGCGCTCCCCTCAGTTACGCCGCTGCCGGTGTGGATATCGATGCCGGCGATGCGCTGGTGGAGCGCATCAAGCCGCTGGCCAAGCGCACGATGCGCCCGGAGGTGATCGGCGGCATCGGCGGGTTCGGCGCGCTGTTCGAGGTGTCGAAGAACTACCGCGAGCCGGTGCTGGTGTCCGGCACCGACGGTGTGGGCACCAAGCTGAAACTCGCTTTCCAGCTCGACGGTCACGACACGGTAGGCCAGGATCTGGTGGCGATGAGCGTCAATGACATTCTGGTACAGGGCGCCGAACCGGTGTTCTTCCTTGACTACTTCGCCTGCGGCAAGCTCGACGTCGATACGGCGGCACGCGTGGTCGGCGGCATCGCCCGCGGCTGCGAACTGGCGGGCTGTGCGTTGATAGGCGGCGAAACGGCCGAAATGCCCGGCATGTACCCGGCCGGCGAATACGATCTGGCCGGCTTTGCGGTCGGTATTGCCGAGAAGAGTCAGCTCATCAGCGGCGAAACCATCGCCGAGGGCGACGTGGTGCTCGGACTGGCCTCCAGCGGCGCGCATTCGAACGGCTACTCGCTGCTGCGCAAGATCCTCGAACGCGACGCGCCAGACCTGAATGCCGATTTCCATGGCCGCACGCTGCGCGAAACCGTGCTCGAACCGACCCGCATCTACGTGAAGCCGCTGCTGGCACTGATGAAGGAAGCGCCCGGGCTGGTGAAGGGCATGGCCCACATTACCGGCGGCGGCCTGCTCGACAACGTGCCGCGCGTGCTGCCGACGGGGCTGTCGGCGCACATCGACGCGTCGTCGTGGACGCTGCCGCCGCTGTTCGCCTGGCTGCGCGAGGCCGGAAACGTGGCGGCGCAGGAAATGTACCGCGTGTTCAATTGCGGCATCGGCATGGTGGTGATCGTCTCGGCCGCCGATGCCGATCGTGCGACGCAGTCGCTGAGCGCGGCCGGCGAGACCGTCTATCGCATCGGCCGCATCGAGCGCTGCGGTGAGGGTGAGGCGCAGACGGTCGTCCGCTGATCCGGAAGTCGGAGCGCCAGACGGCGCTCCGTAAGCTGCCTGCGTTCCGAGCGGGCAATAAAAAACCCGCCATCGGCGGGTTTTTTATTGCGGCCCGGTTATTACGCCAGGCGGCGAGGAAGCCTTACTTGAGCTTGGTTTCCTTGTACATCACGTGCTTGCGAGCCTTGGGATCGAACTTCATGATCTCCATCTTCTCAGGCTTGGTGCGCTTGTTCTTCGTGGTCGTGTAGAAATGACCGGTGCCGGCAGTGGATTCCAGCTTGATCTTGTCGCGTCCGCCCTTGGCCATGACGTCTTTCCTTCCTGTCTATGCCGGCTGAGCCGGATTGCATTGTTCCGGCGTGGCCGGAAATCTCAGATCTTTTCGCCGCGTGCGCGAATTTCGGCGAGCACGGTTTCGATGCCCTTCTTGTCGATCGTGCGCAGGCCCTTGGTGCTGACGCGCAGGCTGACAAAACGGCCTTCGGACTCCAGCCAGAAACGGCGTTGCTGGAGATTGGGCAGGAAGCGGCGCTTGGTTTTATTGTTGGCGTGGGAAACGTTGTTACCCACCATCGGCGACTTCCCGGTAACTTGGCAAACGCGGGACATGTTTCGAGCTCCAGAATCGGAAAAGCTCGCGATTATAGAGTACGGATCCGGTTTTGTTCAAGTTCTTCAAAGAATTCCGCGCTCGGCAAACGAGCAGGTCGCGCCGCTGCCGATGATGACATGGTCGAGTACGCGCACGTCGACCAGCGCCAGGGACTGCTTCAGCGACTGCGTCAGGAAGTCGTCCGCGCGGGACGGCTCCGCAACGCCGGACGGATGGTTGTGGGCGAGGATGACGGCCGCCGCATTGTGCGCCAGTGCCAGTTTTACGACTTCGCGCGGATAGACGCTGGTCTGCGTCAGCGTGCCGCGGAACAGTTCGACCGCCTGCAGCAGCCGGTTCTGCGCATCGAGCAGCAGCACCATGAACACCTCGTGCGCCAGTCCGCTCAGTCGCAGCTTGAGCCAGTCGCGCACCGCCTGAGGTGAGGTCAGTGCGTCGCGCTCCTTCAATTGCTCGCCCAGTGCGCGCCGTGCCAGTTCGAAGGAGGCCTTCAGCTGTACCGCCTTGGCTGTCCCCATCCCCTTGACCCGGCACAGTTCGCCGATGCTGGCGTTGGCCATGCAGGTCACGCTGTCGTCGAAATGCGCCAGCAGGTCACGCGCAAGATCGACCGCCGATTTCCCGCTGACGCCGACGCGCAGGAAGATGGCCAGCAGTTCGGCCGACGACAGCGCCTCGGCGCCCTGCAGCAGCAGTCGCTCGCGCGGCCGCTGTTCCGCGCTCCAGTCCTTGATCGCCATCGCGTTACAATCCGTCGTCGACTCGGCGCAGGATACTACATTGTCATGAACGCAAAGGCGGAACTGTCCGGGCGCACCATCGTGCTGGCCGTCACCGGCGGCGTAGCAGCCTACAAGTCGGCCGAACTGGCGCGCTTGCTGATCAAGGAAGGCGCGCGCGTGCGGGTCGTGATGACGGAGGCGGCGAGTCACTTCATTGGCGCGGCTACCTTCCAGGCGATCACCGGCGAGCCCGTGTGGTCGGACCTGTGGGACGCGCGCATGCCCAATGGCATGGCGCACATCGATCTCACCCGTGACGCGCAGTTGCTGCTGATCGCACCCGCCACGGCCGATTGCATGGCGAAGCTCGTGCAGGGGCGTGCGGACGACCTGCTCAGCACGCTGTGCCTGGCGCGTGACGCAGCGTGCGCGCTGATGGTCGCACCCGCGATGAACCGGCAGATGTGGGAGCACCCGGCGACCGTCCGCAATATGAATACGCTGCGTGGCGATGGCGCCATGGTCGTCGGGCCGGCGGCGGGCGAGCAGGCCTGCGGTGAGGTCGGCCTCGGCCGCATGGTCGAGCCGGCCGAACTGCTGGAGGCGGTGCTTGCGCATTTCACGCCGAAGACGATGGCCGGCAGGCGCGTGCTGATCACGGCCGGACCGACGGCCGAGGCCATCGATCCGGTGCGCGTTGTCACCAACCTGAGCTCGGGGCGCATGGGCTACGCGCTGGCGTGCGCAGCGGCGAGAGCCGGCGCTGAGGTGACGCTGATCACCGGACCGACCGGCTTGGCGAAGCCCTTCGGTGTCGAGCGTGTCGATGTGAGCAGTGCGCGGTCCATGCACGAGGCAGTGCTGTCTCGCTACGCCGCCTGCGATGTCTTCATTTCGGTTGCCGCGGTGGCGGACTACCGGCCGGCGGCGCCCAGCGAGCGCAAGATCAAGAAAAGCGCCGACACGCTGTCGATCGACATGGTGCGCAATCCGGACATCCTGGCTGATGTGGCAGCGCGCGCCGATGCGCCGTTCTGCGTTGGCTTCGCGGCCGAAAGCCATGACCTCGACACCTATGCACAAGGCAAGCGGACGGCCAAGAAGCTGCCGCTGGTCGTCGGCAATCTGGTGGCCGACGGCCTGGGTGGCGAGGACAACGCGGTCGTGCTCTACGACGCCGACGGTCGCCATCCGCTTGCACGAGCACCCAAGCCGGTCATTGCGCGCGCCATCCTCGAACACATTTCCCGATTGCTGAAAGACTGAAGATGTCCACTCTCGACTACAAGATTCTCGACGAGCGACTGCGCGAATTGCCGCCGTCCTATGCAACCCCCGGTTCGGCTGGTCTGGACCTGCGCGCCTGCATAGACACGCCCACCGTGTTGCGTCCGGGCGAGACGCTGCTGGTGCCCAGCGGTATCGCAATTCATCTGGAAGATCCCGGTCTGGCCGCGATGGTGCTGCCGCGCTCCGGTCTCGGCCACAAGCACGGCATCGTGCTGGGCAATCTGGTCGGGCTGATCGACTCCGACTACCAGGGGCAAATTTTTGTATCGCTGTGGAACCGTGGCACGAGCGAATTTGTCCTCCAACCACTGGAGCGAATCGCTCAACTCGTCGTAGTGCCCGTTGTACAAGTGGCTTTGCGCGAAGTGCTTGATTTTGCTGCATCGCAACGAGGCGACGGCGGTTTCGGATCGACGGGCGGACGCTGACAAGTTCAGGGGCGCCAACCCTTTTTTTAATGGAAGTGCCGCGGTAAGCTTACGAGTTCAGGAAAGCGCCAGCCATAAGCCGACACTTATTCCCGGTCCAACGCAGGTCATGTAATCCTTTTGACCGGAAGATCGTTTTTTTCCACTGCAACACCCACCAATCAATTGAGGAGAGCTGATTGTGATTCGCAAACATCTGGCAACCGTCGTGCTGGCCGCGCTGGCTTCGACCGCGATGGCGCAGGAAGCACCGTACAAGGTTGCCGAGGGCAACAAGGTGGACGCCAAGACCCTGATGGGCTGGAAGACGTGGCGTTCGGCCGCCTGTGAGCGTTGCCATGGCGCGAACCAGGAAGGCATGGTTGGTCCTTCGCTGATCGAAGGTCTGAAGAAATACACGAAGGAAGAGTTCGTCGGCATCGTCGTCGATGGCACTCACGCAGACCGCGGCATGCCTCCGCACCCCTTCCTGAAGGGCGAGAAGATCGACAGCCTGTACGCCTACCTGAAGGGGCGCTCGGACGGCAAGATCGCCCCGGGCAAGGTCACCCCGATGGAGTAATCCCGGTCCGGACGATCGCCGATCGTCCTGCCCGATGAGAGCCCGCCGCAGAGCGGGCTTTTTTTCGTCCGTCGTGTCGGCCGCGACGGACGAGGCGATGCGACGACGGTCTTCCACAACGAAAAACGGCGCCCTTTTGGGGCGCCGTCCGTGATGCTGCAAGGGGTAGGCTTACTCCATGCGTTCGTAAGCCGGCAGCGTCAGGAAGTCTTCCAGTTCGGTGGCTACGCACATGTCGCCGAACAGCTTGGCGGCACTGGCGTAGGTTTCGGTATAGGCATCGCCGAGCAGGGCGCGGATCTTGTCCAGTTCCTGCGGGATCAGGCCGCGCACCATGTCGGCGGTCACCTTGCGGCCATCGTCGAGGATGCCCTTCGGGCTGCGGATCCACGACCACACCTGGGCACGGCTGATCTCGGCGGTCGCTGCATCTTCCATCAGACCGTGGATGGGCACGCAGCCGTTGCCGTCCATCCATGCACCCAGATACTGGATGCCGACGTTGATGTTGGTGCGCAGACCGGTTTCGCTGATCGGGCCTTCCGGACGGAAGTCGAGCAGATCGGCGGCGCCATAGTTCACGTCGAGTTGCTTCTCGATCTGGTTCGGCTTGTCGCCGAGTACCGACACGAACTCTTCCATCGCTGCCTGCACCAGGCCCGGGTGAGCGACCCAGCCGCCGTCGTAGCCGTCATTGGCGTCGCGGCGCTTGTCCGAACGGATACCGGCCATCGCCTTCTCGTTGGCGTCCGGGTCGTTCTTGTTCGGAATCAGCGCGCTCATGCCGCCGATCGCCGGTGCGCCGCGCTTGTGGCAGGTCTTGATCAGCGACAGTGCGTAGGCGCGCATGAAGGGCACGGTCATCGTGATCTTGCTGCGGTCCGCCAGGCAGAAATCGCGATCGTTACGGAACACCTTGATGCAGGAGAAGATGTAATCCCAGCGACCTGCGTTCAGGCCCGCGCTGTGATCGCGCAGTTCGTACAGGATTTCTTCCATCTCGAAAGCGGCGTGCAGCGTTTCCACCAGCACGGTCGCCTTGATCGTGCCGCGCGGGATGCCGAGCATCTCCTGGGCGGCGACGAACACGTCGTTCCACAGGCGGGCTTCGCGGTGGCTCTGCAGCTTGGGCAGATAGAAGTAGGGGCCGGCGCCGCGGGCGAGCAGTTCCTTGGCGTTGTGATAGAAGTACAGCCAGAAGTCGAACAGACCACCGGACACGCGCTGACCGTCGACGGTCACGTGCTTTTCGTCGAGGTGCCAGCCGCGCGGGCGCACCTGCAGCACGGCAACCTTGTCGTTCAGCTTGTAGGTCTTGCCCTTGTACTCGACGCTGATCGTGCCGCGCACCGCGTCACGCAGGTTGATCTGGCCTTGCACCTGGTTGTCCCAGGTCGGCGAATTCGAATCCTCGAAGTCGCTCATGTAGCTGTCTGCACCGGCGTTCAGCGCATTGATGATCATCTTGCGCTCGGTCGGGCCGGTGATTTCGATGCGGCGGCATTCCAATGCCTTCGGCAGCGGCGCGATCTTCCAGTCGCCTTCGCGCACGTGCAGCGTATCAGCCAGGAAATCGACCGGCTTGCCGGCGTCGATCTCCGCAGCGCGGGTCACGCGTGCGGCGAGCAGTTCGCGGCGACGCGGTTCGAACTGGCGGTGCAGCTGGGCAAGCAGCGACAGCGCTTCGAAGGTCAGGATGGTCTGGTATTCGGCGCTGACCGGAGCGGCGATGCTCACACCGGCGGGCAGATCCATGGCCCGGTTCAGCTTGTCTGCAGATTCAGCGATAGTCATGTGCGTGCGCTCCGATAACGGTTCGAGAGCCGGTATGACGTGAGCGTTCTTGCTCCGTGCTCCGGACAGGTTGGCCGTCCCTCACACCCGATCGGCGGCGGTGGTGCCGTCGTCGGGCGGGTGTGCCGCAGCGGGCGGGTTGCGCACGGTGCGGACGGGAGGACCGGGGTCTAACGTCCGATGCATCAGACCAGGTTGTGCCCGGCATGAATTGCTGCATCTGCACAAATACTAGACTTTCCTTATGCATCCGTTAAGCTTTCCTTAAGTACATTTATCTTTTACTTTTAGTACAAAATGGATCGCTTCAAGGAGATAGAGTCCTTCGTTTCGGTTGCAGCGCATGGCAGTCTTTCGGCGGTTGCGAAGCTCGAAGGCGTGCAGCCGGCCGTCATCGGGCGGCGCATGGATGCGCTGGAAGAGAGGCTGGGCGTCAAATTGATGCTGCGCACTACGCGCAAGCTCACGCTGACGCACGAAGGCAGTGCCTATCTGGAGGATTGCCAGCGCATCCTCAACGAGCTGGCGAGTGCGGATGCGGCAGTGACCGCCGGCGGTGCGAGGGCCACGGGTCTGTTACGCGTCAGCGCGCCGGCTGGCTTCGGCCGGCGCCACGTCGCGCCGCTGGTGAAGCGCTTCATGGCGCTGAATCCCGAGGTCAAGATTTCGCTCGATCTGACCGACCGCATGGTCGATCTGGTGAACGAAAACGTGGACTGTGCGGTGCGTATCGGCAGCCTGCCCGATTCCAGCATGATCAGTATCAAATTGGGCGAGACCCGACGCGTCGTCGTCGCCAGCCCGGATTACCTCGCGCGTTTCGGCAAACCCGGGCACCCGTATGACCTCCTGCAGCATCGCTGCCTCGGCCTCGGGCCGAACCGCTCGCAGGCGCGTGGCTGGAGTTTCATGGCGCACGGCGAGCCGATCACGCTGCGCATCACCCATCTGGTCGAATGCAATGATGGTGCGGTGCTGCGCGACTGGGCACTGAGCGGGTTGGGCCTGGCCTGGCGCTCGTACTGGGAAGTGCGCGAGGACCTGGCGAACGGGGCGCTGGTCGAAGTGCTTGGCGATTTCGCAGCGCCGCCCATGGGCATCTACGCGCTGTTTCCGCAGCGTCGCCATCTGCCCTTGCGGGTGCGGCTCTTCGTCGATCTGCTGAAGATCACCTACGGCGATCTGGCTTACTGGGAATCCGGCGGCACGTTCATTCCCGATCTGCCGCAGCCGGTCGAGGATTAAAGAAGAGGACACAAAAAAGCCGCCCGGCGAGAGCCGGGCGGCTTTTTCACTTCAGCAGACCCGCTGTCGCGGGTCCGGTCCATCTCAGTGGAACTGCTCTTCTTCGGTCGAACCGGTCAGCGCGGTCACCGACGAAGTGCCACCCTGGATGGTGGTGGTCACGTCGTCGAAGTAGCCGGTGCCGACTTCCTGCTGGTGCGACACGAAGGTGTAGCCGCGGTCGCGAGCAGCGAATTCCGGCTCCTGAACCTTTTCCACGTAGGCGGACATGCCGCGGGCCACGTAGTCCTGGGCCAGATCGAACATGTGGTACCACATGTTGTGGATGCCGGCGAGGGTGATGAACTGGTACTTGTAGCCCATCGCGCCCAGCTCGCGCTGGAACTTGGCGATGGTCGCGTCGTCGAGGTTCTTCTTCCAGTTGAACGACGGCGAGCAGTTGTAGGCCAGCATCTTGCCCGGGAACTTGGCGTGGATCGCGTCGGCGAAAGCCTTGGCGAAAGCCAGGTCAGGCGTGCCGGTCTCGCACCAGATCAGGTCGGCGTACGGGGCATAGGCCAGACCGCGCGAGATGGCTTGTTCCAGACCCTTCTTGGTCTTGTAGAAGCCTTCGGCGGTGCGCTCACCGGTGACGAAGGGCTTGTCGATCGGATCGCAGTCGCTGGTCAGCAGATCGGCGGCTTCCGCGTCGGTGCGGGCCAGGATCAGGGTCGGGACGCCGTAGACGTCGGCAGCCAGACGGGCGGCGATCAGCTTCTGCACGGCTTCCTGGGTCGGCACGAGCACCTTGCCACCCATGTGACCGCACTTCTTCACGGAGGCCAGCTGGTCTTCGAAGTGCACGCCGGCAGCGCCAGCGCGGATCATCGCCTTCATCAGTTCGTGGGCGTTCAGCACGCCGCCGAAACCCGCTTCGGCGTCCGCCACGATCGGGGCGAAGTAGTCGATGTAGCCCTTGTCGCCAGCGTACACGCCCTTGGCGTGCTGGATTTCGTCAGCGCGCTTGAAGCTGTTGTTGATGCGGCTCACCACGGTCGGCACCGAGTCAACCGGGTACAGCGACTGGTCCGGGTACATCGCTTCGTACGAGTTGTTGTCGGCAGCGACTTGCCAGCCCGACAGGTAGATCGCCTTGACGCCGGCCTTCACCTGCTGCATGGCCTGACCACCGGTCAGCGCGCCCAGGCAGTTGATGAACGGCTCGTTGTTGACCAGATCCCACAGCTTTTCCGCACCGCGGCGGGCCAGCGTGTACTCGACCGGGAAGGAGCCGCGCAGGCGATAGACATCCTCGGCGGTGTAACCGCGCTTGATGCCCTTCCAGCGGGGGTTCTCGTCCCAATCCTTCTGAATCTTGGCGATTTCCTGTTCTTTCGTGCTCATTGCATGTCCTCGAAGAAAAAAACAACCCGAACAGGCAGCCTGCGCCACCCGTAAGCCCTGACTTTGAAATGCTTCCTGAAACGGTGCTGACACCCATGCCGGACCGTGCGGTCCGGGCATCCTTCGGCCGATGAACCGATGCGGGCCGATCCACGAAACCCGCGAGGGCCTGTCGCAGCGGTTGGCAGCAAGCAGACCGGGCGCCCGGGAAGCCGACCGATGAATGGAACCGGGCGGCTATCGTGACGGGCTCAAGTATAAAGAGGCTTTGGCAAAGCAACAAGAGGTCTTGTATAAGACATAAGAAGTCGTGTTTTTAAATAAAACAAAGACTTGTCTTGTCTGCTCTGTTGCATGTGTGAAAAAGTGCAGAAAAATCTGCAGAAACTTGTGCGCTGCGAAAGGCGCCGCCGACACCGGGTCGCGAGTGCCGGCCGAACGCACACTCAGATCAGCGGCCGCGGGCAGACGATGACGCCATCGGCGTCGGCATAAAGGTACTGGCCGGGTACGAAGTCGATGCCGCCGAAGCTCACGGTGAGGTCGGCCTGACCTTCATTGCGCTTGACCGTCTTCAGCGGATGAGTGCCGAGCGCGCAGACACCGATATCCATCTCGCCGATCGCCGCCGAGTCGCGGATGCAGCCGTAGACGACGATGCCGGCCCAGCCGTTCTTCACCGCCAGGGCGGCGATCTGGTCGCCGACCAGCGCGCGGCGCATCGAACCGCCCCCATCGACCACCAGCACGCGGCCGTTGCCCGGCGCTTCCAGCGCCTTGCGAACCAGACCGTTGTCCTCGAACAGCTTCAGTGTCGTGATCTGGCCACCGAAGGCGGCATGGCCGCCGTAGCTGCGGAACATCGGTGCGCAGATGCGCAGTTCGCTTTCGAATTGGTCGCACAGGTCGGCGGTGTGGATGTCCATGAGTCGTCCTTTCTGTTCGGGAGGCGTGACAGGCAAAAAAAGAGGCGGCCATTATGGCCGCCTCGGTTGCAGGTGTGTGCGCCTATCAGGCGGGCGTCGCGAGTTCTTCCTCGTCGAACACCAGTTTCACCTTCTTGTCGTCGTCGAGGTCGATGGTCACCTTACCGCCGCTGGTCAGGCGACCGAACAGCAGTTCGTCTGCCAGCGCGGAGCGGATGGTGTCCTGGATCAGGCGTGCCATCGGACGCGCGCCCATCAACGGATCGAAGCCCGCTTCGGCCAGCCAGCTGCGCAGCTCTTCCGAGAACTGCACGTCGACCTTCTTCTCCTGCAACTGACCTTCCAGCTGCATCAGGAACTTGTCGACCACGCGCAGGATGATCTCGCGGTCCAGCGGCTTGAACGAAATGATGGCGTCCAGGCGGTTGCGGAACTCCGGCGTGAACAGGCGCTTGATGTCGGCCATCTCGTCGCCCGGCTGGCGTTCCGTCGTGAAGCCGATGACGGATTTCTGCAGCGTCTCCTGGCCGGCGTTGGTCGTCATGATGATGACCACGTTACGGAAATCGGCCTGACGACCATTGTTGTCGGTCAGCGTGCCGTGGTCCATCACCTGCAGCAGGATGTTGAAGATGTCCGGGTGAGCTTTCTCGATTTCGTCGAGCAGCAGCACAGAGTGCGGCTTCTTGGTCACTGCCTCGGTCAGCAGGCCGCCCTGGTCGAAGCCGACATAGCCCGGAGGTGCGCCGATCAACCGACTGACCGCGTGACGCTCCATGTACTCGGACATGTCGAAGCGGATCAGTTCGATGCCCATGCAGTAGGCAAGCTGGCGAGCGACTTCGGTCTTGCCGACGCCGGTCGGGCCGCTGAACAGGAAGGAGCCGATCGGCTTGTTCGGATTGCCCAGGCCGGAGCGCGACATCTTGATGGCGGTGGCCAGCGCATCGATCGCGTTGTCCTGACCGAACACCATGTTCTTCAGGTCGCGGTCGAGGTTGCGCAGCGCCGAGCGGTCGTCGTTCGACACATGCTGCGACGGCACGCGTGCGATCTTGGCAACGATTTCCTCGATCTCGGTCTTGCCGATCACCTTCTTCTGCTTCGATTTTGGCAGTACGCGTTGCGCAGCCCCGGCTTCGTCGATCACGTCGATCGCCTTGTCCGGCAGGTGACGGTCGTTGATGTAGCGCGCCGACAGTTCGGCCGCTGACGACAACGCTGTCGACGAGTACTTGACGCCGTGATGCTGTTCGAAACGCGACTTCAGCCCCTTGAGGATGGACACGGTCTCCTCGACGCTGGGCTCGGTCACGTCGATCTTCTGGAAGCGGCGTGACAGGGCGTGGTCCTTCTCAAACACACCGCGATATTCGGTGTAGGTGGTCGCGCCGATGCACTTCAGCTGGCCCGACGACAGCGCCGGCTTCAGCAGGTTGGACGCGTCGAGCGTTCCGCCCGAGGCGGCGCCCGCACCGATCAGCGTGTGGATTTCGTCGATGAACAGGATCGCGTTCGGGTTGTCGAGCAACTGCTTCAGCACCGACTTCAGACGCTGTTCGAAATCGCCGCGGTACTTGGTGCCGGCGAGCAGGGCGCCCATGTCCAGCGCGTAGATGGTCGCGTCGGCCAGGATGTCCGGCACGCGGCCTTCGATGATGCGGCGTGCGAGCCCTTCGGCAATGGCGGTCTTGCCGACGCCGGCTTCGCCCACCAGCAGTGGATTGTTCTTGCGCCGACGGCACAGCGTCTGGATCACGCGCTCGAGTTCGTGGTCGCGACCGATCAGCGGATCGATCTTGCCCATCAGCGCCTGTGCGTTCAGGTTCTGCGTGAAGCTGTCGAGCGCGCCGCCCGCCTGGCCGCCTTCCTGTTCCTGCTCGCCCTGTTCCGACTCGGGCTTCGCCGCAGCGGCCGGCTGGGCCGCCTTGGTGATGCCGTGCGAAATGAAGTTCACGATGTCGAGGCGGGTCACGCCCTGACGTTGCAGGAAATACACGGCGTGCGAATCCTTCTCGCCGAAGATGGCGACCAGCACGTTGGCACCGGTCACTTCCTTCTTGCCCGAGGACTGCACGTGCAGGATGGCGCGCTGGATCACGCGCTGGAAGCCGAGTGTCGGCTGGGTGTCGATCTCTTCGCTGCCATCGACGACCGGCGTGTGCTCGTTGATGAAGGCCGACAGTTCCTTGCGCAGCTCATCGATGTTCACTGCGCAGGCACGGAGCACTTCCGCTGCCGAAGGATTGTCGAGCAGGGCGAGCAGCAGGTGCTCGACCGTGATGAATTCATGGCGCTTCTGTCTCGCTTCGACAAAGGCCATGTGAAGGCTGACTTCCAACTCCTGCGCGATCATTTCAATTTTCCTCCATCACGCACGCCAGCGGATGCTGATGCTGGCGCGCAAAGGTACACACCTGTTCCACTTTCGATGCTGCAACGTCCTTGGGGTAGATGCCGCATACGCCGGCCCCCTCCGTATGTACCTTGAGCATGACGCGCGTGGCCTGTTCCCGGTTCATGCCGAAAAACTTCTGAAGGACTCCAACCACGAAGTCCATCGGGGTGTAATCGTCATTCAGCACCATGACCTTGAACAGAGGTGGGGGCTTGACCCGTGTCTTTTCAAGCTCGAGGAGTGAATCGTCCTGCCTGCGTGTAACCATGGTCCCATTCTAATCACAAACATCGGGTGTGCAACACGAGAAGCTGTGTCGCTTTTCCGCTGTTTCGCGACATCGCGCACCGCCTGTTCACGTCTTTGGACAACGCGTTCCGGCAAGCGTGCGCCGACAGCTTTCGACGCTTCGATGAACGCTGTCCAAGATGGCCGGAAAATCGTCGCAAAAGTCTGCCGTGGTGCAGCATGGAAACGTGTTGACCGCCTGCTTCATCTGGGCTAAAAGCCGTTCTGTGTTTGGTTCAAGCTCTCGAGTGGTCGCAGTCCTAGACCGTTGTCGAGTTCCGGCGCGGTCGGTAGTTCCCGGGGTCAGAACATCAGAACTTGAAGTACAAACATGTACGGGAGCTTCGGCTCATTTGAGAGGTTGAGAGGATAAGATCAATGGCAACTGGTACTGTTAAGTGGTTCAACGATTCCAAGGGTTACGGCTTCATCACGCCGGATGATGGCAGCGAAGATCTGTTCGCTCATTTCTCGGCGATCCAGATGGGTGGTTTCAAGACCCTGAAGGAAGGCCAGAAGGTGACGTTCGACGTGACCCAGGGACCCAAGGGCAAGCAGGCCGCGAACATCCAGGCTGCTTGATCCGGTCCTGAGGATTCGGAAAAAAAAACCCGGCGCAAGCCGGGTTTTTTTTTTCTGCAGCTGGGCGTCCTGCGACGCCCGCTGTCACCGTTACATGCGGGCGATCATGGCGCGCCCGAATTCCGAGCACGACACTTCGTTCGCACCGTCCATCAGGCGGGCAAAGTCGTAGGTGACCTGCTTGTCGCCGATGGCGCGTTCCATCGACGCGATGATGAGGTCGGCCGCTTCCAGCCAGCCCATGTGACGCAGCATCATTTCGGCCGACAGGATGAGCGATCCCGGATTCACCTTGTCCAGGCCGGCGTACTTCGGTGCCGTGCCGTGGGTGGCTTCGAACACTGCATAGGCGTCCGAAATGTTGGCGCCCGGGGCGATGCCGATGCCACCGACCTGCGCCGCCAGCGCGTCGGAGATGTAGTCGCCGTTCAGGTTCAGCGTCGCGATCACGTCGTAGTCGGCCGGTCGCAGCAGGATCTGCTGCAGGAAAGCGTCGGCGATGGCGTCCTTGACGATGATGTCGCGGCCGGTGTTCGGGTTCTTGAACTTGCACCACGGTCCGCCGTCGATCGGCTCGGCGCCGAACTCGTTCTGCGCGAGCGCGTAGCCGAAGTCGCGGAAGCCGCCTTCGGTGAACTTCATGATGTTGCCCTTGTGCACCAGCGTGACCGACTTGCGGTCATTGTCGACGGCGTACTGCAGGGCCTTGCGAATCAGGCGCTCCGAGCCTTCGCGCGACACCGGCTTGATGCCGATGGCGGAGGTCTCCGGGAAGCGGATCTTCTTGACGCCCATTTCGTCGCGCAGGAACTTGATCACCTTGCGCGCATTGTCCGATTCCGCCTGCCATTCGATGCCGGCGTAGATGTCTTCGGTGTTCTCGCGGAAGATGACCATGTCGATCAGGTCCGGCTGCTTGACCGGGCTGGGCACGCCCTTGAAGTAGCGCACCGGGCGCAGGCAGACGTAGAGGTCAAGTTCCTGGCGCAGCGCCACGTTCAGCGAACGGATGCCGCCGCCGACCGGCGTCGTCATCGGACCCTTGATCGAAACGACGTATTCCTTCAGCGCGGCCAGCGTGTCTTCCGGAAGCCAGACGTCCGGGCCGTACATGCGGGTGGCCTTCTCACCGGCGTAGACCTCCATCCAGGTGATCTTGCGCTTGCCACCGTAGGCCTTGGCCACGGCGGCATCGACGACGTCCTTCATCACCGGCGTGATGTCCACGCCGATGCCATCACCTTCGATGAACGGAATGATGGGATTGTCCGGCATCGGCTGGCCGGCAACGATTTTTGTCCCCTCGGCGGGAATCTTGATGTGAGTGGTACTCATGCCATCCAGCTCCTTGGTGTGTTGTCTGGTTATTGGCCCTGTGACGGTGTTGCCGCCGGCGGGCTCCCGCGATTATCCCCCAATCAAGAAATGATGCGACATTCCTGTCGGCCGCGTGTTCCGCACCGCGGCGTGCGCGCGCCCATTAGAATCCCGCGCTTGACGATACGAGCGGACTTGCCATGAATCTTCCTGCCGGGCAGAATCAGGTTGCGCTGGCCATCGCACAGGCGCTGATTGACGGCTTCGACAAGCACTACACGCTGTTCCGTGCCGTCAGCGGTACGGCCAAACAACGGTTCGAACAGGCGGACTGGCCGGGGCAGCAGCGCTGCATCCGCGAGCGCATTCAGTATTACGACGACCGTGTGCGCGAGTGTGTGGACCGGCTCCACAACGAGTTCCACGCCGACTCGCTGGACGACAACACCTGGCAGCAGGTGAAGCTGCTCTACATCGGCCTGCTGGTGAACCACCGGCAACCGGAGCTGGCCGAAACCTTCTTCAATTCGGTCACGACGAAGATCCTGCATCGCAAATACTTTCACAACGACTTCATCTTCGTGCGTCCGGCCATCTCGACCGAACTGATCGAGAGCTCTCCGCCGACCTGGCGCAGCTACTACCCGAACCAGACCGGTCTGCGCGCCGCGGTGAAGCAGATCTTCATCGACTTCGACTGGCAGCGTCATTTCACCGACCTGGACCGCGACGTCGACTACATCATGCGCGCGGCACTCGAGCACGTTGGCGGCGACTGGCCGGCGCGCGAGGCCAATCTGCAGATCCAGGTACTGAATTCCGCCTACTACCGTAACAAGGCCGCCTACGTGATCGGCAAGGCGATCAACGGTCACCTCGAGTATCCGTTCATGGTCACCGTGCTGCATGACCGCAAAGGCGGGCTCTTCCTCGACACCATCCTGCTGGAGCCCTGGCGCGTCAGCGTGATGTTCTCGCTGTCGCGCGCCTACTTCATGGCCGACATGCAGGTGCCTTCGGCGAACGTGCATTTCCTGCGCACACTGATGCCGAAGAAGCCGCGCTCGGAGCTCTACACGATGCTCGGGCTGGGCAAGCAGGGGAAGACGATGTTCTTCCGCGACCTGATCAACCATCTGCGTCACTCGAACGACAACTTCGTCGAGGCGCCGGGCATCCGCGGTCTGGTCATGCTGGTGTTCATGCTTCCGTCCTATCCGTATGTATTCAAGATCATCAAGGACAAGTTCGGCAGTTCGAAGGACACTGACCGGGCGACGGTGAAGAAGAAGTTCCTGATGGTGAAGCAGGTGGACCGTGTCGGCCGCATGGCCGACACCATCGAGTACTCGGACATCGCGCTGCCGGCCCACCGCTTCTCGCCCGAACTGCTGGACCAGCTGGACCAGCTGGCCCCGTCGATGATAGAGCGCGATGGCGACACGCTGGTTATCCGCCACTGCTACATCGAACGACGGATGATTCCGCTCAACATCTTTCTGGAAACGGCGAACGAGGAGCAGATCGACCACGCGGTGTACGAGTACGGCAACGCGATCCGCGAACTGGCGGTCGCCAACATCTTCCCCGGCGATCTGCTGTGGAAGAACTTCGGCGTCACCCGCTACGGTCGCGTCGTGTTTTACGACTACGACGAGATCGAGTTCCTAACCGACTGCAACTTCCGTCGCATACCGCCGGCGCCCAGCCCGGAGTACGAAATGTCCGGCGAGGTGTGGTACTCGGTGCAGCGCAACGACATCTTCCCCGAGGAATTCGCGACCTTCCTGCTGTCCACGCCCAAGGTGCGTGCAGCCTTCCTGAAGTATCACCGCGATCTGCTGGACGTGAAATTCTGGCAGGAAACGCAGCAGCGCATCCGCGAAGGCCACATCCAGGACTTCTTCCCCTACCCGGAGGAACTGCGTTTCGCGCGCCGCTTCGGCCACCTGCAGGGGCAGCCGGTGGCCAGTGCGTGAGCCGTCTGATCCTGCTGAACAAACCCTATGGCGTGATCTGCCAGTTTTCGCCGGATGGCATCCATCCGACGCTGGCTGATCACGTCGACATGCCCGGAGTCTATCCGGCGGGCCGCCTCGACACCGACAGCGAAGGCCTGCTGCTGCTGACCGACGACGGCGCGCTGCAGCACCGCATCACCGATCCGAAGCACAAGCTGGTCAAGCATTACCGGGTGCAGGTCGAGCGCGAGCCGGACGAGGCTGCACTGGAACGGATGCGCGGCGGGCTACAGTTGAAGGACGGACCGACCCGGCCCTGCTCGGTCGAGCGCATCGCCGAGCCGGACGATCTGTGGCCACGCAATCCGCCGGTGCGCCATCGGCTGTCGGTGCCGACCTGCTGGTTGGAGATCGCCATCAGCGAGGGGCGCAACCGCCAGGTGCGACGGATGACGGCAGCCATCGGTCACCCGACCCTGCGCCTGATACGCGTCGCCATCGGTCCGTGGCAGCTCGGTTCGCTGCAGCCCGGTCAATGGCGGGACGCCGAGGCCGGGCTTCTCGCCGGGAGACACGCGCGCACATGAGGCCCGTTCAGGGCATCTGCTGCAGACTGACATCGATCAAGAGGTCGTTGGCGCGCATCATTCATCATTC
Organism: Methyloversatilis discipulorum; assembly: GCF_018780585.1. Taxonomy (GTDB): domain Bacteria; phylum Pseudomonadota; class Gammaproteobacteria; order Burkholderiales; family Rhodocyclaceae; genus Methyloversatilis; species Methyloversatilis discipulorum_B. The sequence goes on from NZ_JADMJL010000008.1 coordinate 89,970, forward strand.
ACCATCGGGATGTTCTGCCTGTCATGAAGAAATCGCTACTCTGCAGCCTGCTCGCGCTGAGCGCACTGAGTGCCTGCGCCGACATGCCCACGCTCGAACTCGGTGTGGGCATGTATCGCATCAAGGCCGAAGTCGCGCACACCAACGCCGCGCGCATGACCGGCCTGATGCACCGGACCGAGATGCCGTCCGATGCCGGCATGCTCTTCGTGTTCACCCGGGCCGCCAAGCACTGCATGTGGATGCGCAACACCTTGATTCCGCTCAGCGTGGCCTTCATCGATGACAAGGGCCACATCATCAACATTGCGGACATGCAGCCGCAGACCGAAACATCGCATTGCGCCGAGCGTCCGGCGCGCTATGCGCTGGAAACCAATATCGGCTGGTTTGCCGCGCGCAAGCTCCAGGCCGGCACCCGCATCGCCGGAATCGAACGCGCGCCCGCGCCGGAATGAGGAAAGGAGACACCATGGACCCGATACATCACCGCATCGACTACACCAGCGGTTCGCTCGACGAGACTGAAGCGGCCGACAACCCGCTCGACCAGTTCCGTTTCTGGTTCGCCGAAGCGGGCCGTGTGGTCGAGCGCGACCCGAACGCGATGACGCTGGCCACGGTCGGCGCCGACGGGCGCCCGAGCGCGCGCATCGTGCTGCTGCGCGGCTATGGCGAGGACGGCTTCGTGTTCTTCACCAATTACGACAGCCGCAAGGGCGCCGAGCTCGAGACCAACCCGCACGCAAGCCTGCTGCTGTTCTGGGCCGCGCTGGAGCGGCAGATCCGGATCGAGGGCACGGTGAGCAAGGTCAGTGCGGAAGAATCCGATGCCTACTACTCGCTGCGCCCGGTGGGCAACCGGCTGGGAGCATGGGCATCGCCGCAGAGCCGGGAAATCCCCAGTCGCGAATCGCTGGTCAGGCGTGTGCGCGAATTCGAAGAGCGCTTCGGCTCGACGCCGCCGCGCCCGGAAAACTGGGGTGGCTATCGGCTGCATCCGGATGCGATCGAATTCTGGCAGGGGCGCAGCGACCGCCTGCACGACCGTCTGCTCTATCGCCGCCAGGGAGCCGACTGGACGCGTGTACGACTGGCGCCCTGAACCGACGCCTCAGTCGGGCAAACCCATTTCCTTCCCCAGTCTGCGGGCGGTGCGTGGGTCGTACTGGCCGATGCGGCGATATTCGGTGATCAGGCCTTCTTCGTCGCCGACGGCCCGGCAGGCCTGGCACAGCGCGTAGCTCGCGCTGCCGTTGAAGGGTTGCAGTTCGACCGCCCGTCTCAACGCGACCAGCGCCTCCTGCGGTCTGCCCAGTTCGCTCAGCAGCAGTCCGCAGCCATACCAGGCCTGATCGAGCGCGGGGTGCAGGCGCACTGCGATGGTCATCTGCGCCAGCGCCTGTTCGCGTTCGCCGCGGCGATGCAGCAGGAAGCCGAAGTTGTAGCGGCTGATGGCGTCGTCCGGTGCGAGTTCCACCGACCGTTCGAAGGCGAGCAGGGCCTCGTCGTACCGTCGCTCATCCTGCTGGCAGAGGAAACCGATCATGCGCCAGGCGGATACATGCGCTGGATCGACCGCGGTGCAGCGGCGAAAGGCGGCAACGGCCCGTTCGTTCTGCCGCAGGAGGGCCCACAGCTGACCGGCGGCATGATTGATCGCCGGCCCCAGCGCTGCGCTCATGCGTCCGGGTGATCGAGCGCCTCGAACAGGCCGCGGGTCGACGCGTCGGCATCCGGCGGCAGTCGGCCCGACGCCAGCGCGCGCGCCATCTGCTTTCCGTACTCGACACCGTACTGATCGAAGCTGTTGATGCCGAGCAGCCAGCCCTGCACGAACACCTTGTGCTCGTACAGCGCGATCAGCTGGCCCAGCGTGCGTGGCGTCAGCTCCGGCATCAGCAGCGTGGTGCTCGGCTGGTTGCCGGGGCAGGCGACGTGCGGCGCGAGCCGGGTGGCCTCCTGCTCGGACAGACCGCTGCGTTTCAGTTCGTCCATCGCCTCGTCGCGCGTCTTGCCGCGCATCAGCGCGGCGCTCTGCGCCAGCGCATTGAGTTGCACCATGCGGCTGCGCTCGTCGCGCGCCACGCGCGGCACGATGAAATGCATCGGCATCATCCGCGTGCCCTGGTAGAGCTGCTGGTGGTAGGCGTGCTGGCCGACGATGCCGGAGCCGCCCCACACCACCGGTGAGGTGGGCGCCCGGCTCAGTTCGCCGGTCGAGGTGCAGCGCTTGCCATTGCTCTCCATTTCGAGCTGCTGCAGGTAGGACGGCAGACTGCGCAGCAGGTGGCTGTAAGGCAGCACCGCGAGCGTTTCCAGACCCATGCCGCTGGCGTTCCAGAAGTCGATCAGGCCGAACAGCACCGGCAGGTTCGCGTTCATCGGCGCGCGCGTGAAGTGCTCGTCCATGTCGCGTGCGCCGTCGAGCATTTCGCCGAAGGCCTGCATACCGATGGCGCAGGCCAGCGGCAGCGAGATCGAGGACCAGACGGAATAGCGCCCGCCGACCCATTCCGGCAGGAAGAGGCAGCGCTGGGCCGGCACGCCCAGTTCCTGGGCAGCCGCCGGGCGGTTGGTGACGGCGAACAGGTGCTGGCCGACGCCGGCCGTGCCCAGACCGTCGGCCAGCCATTTCATCGCGACCTGCGCGTTGGCCAGCGTTTCCTGCGTGGTGAAGCTTTTCGACGAAATGACGAAGGCGGTGTGCGCCGGTTTGCAGTCGCGCAGTGCGAGGTCGAGGGCGGCCGGATCGAGATTGGCGACGAACTTGACTACCGGACCGTTGATCTGCGGCTCCAGCGCCTCCATCGCCAGGCGCGGCCCGAGGTCGGATCCGCCGATGCCCAGGTTGATGATATGGGTAATGGTCTGGCCGGTTGCGCCGAGCAGTTCGCGGTTCCGGATCAGCCGCACCCAGTGTTCGAGCGAAGCGCGGCAATCACGTACGACGTCGGCGTGGGCGCCGTCGCGGGCGCGCAGCGCCATGTGCAGTGCGGCGCGGCGCTCGGTGAAATTGATCTGGTCGCCGGCCGCCAATGCGCGGATGCCGCGCGGCAGGTCGAGCGCACTGACCAGATCCATCAGCATCGCCATCGTTTCGCCGTCGACGCGCTGCTTCGAGTAGTCGAGCAGCCAGCCGTCGTAACGCAGCGAGAAGCGCGCGAAACGGTCGGGGTCCTGCTCGAAGAAGTTGCGCAGGTGCACGCGCGACAGCTGGATCGCTTTTGATCGCAGTGCGGGCCAGGCGGAGGTCTGCATCAACAGGTTCATGTCATCCGGCGCCTCGTGTCACCCTTCGTTTCAGTGTCTTGCGTACAGCAGGAAGCGCTCGTGCCGGTCGCCGGGCCGGCGGCCTTCCCACTTCAGAGTCCAGCTTCCGTCCAGCGACGGCGGCTTGCCGCCCCGGCCGTGATAGGCCAGCAGCAGGTCGCATTGCTGCCCCGATCGGCCCGCGATGTTCAACGGTTTCAGATCGAGGAAGTAGTAGAACGCCGCGCGCTGGCTGTCCTGCAGGCCGGTGAAGGCAACGCAGCCATGCTGCGCCGGCAGGTGTTCGCCGATCATCCGCGCTACGTCGCGATAGCTGCGACCGTAATCTATCCACGGCAGCCACAGGCTGCTGACGAGAAACCATATCAATACCATGCCGCAGCCCCAGCTGACGGCCCCGCGTGTCGGTGTTCGTGGCGAACGCCACAGCAGCCATATCCATGCGGCACTCATGATGACGGCTGGTGTCAGTGCCAGCAAGGATATCGACATCTCGAAGCCCGGTTCCAGCCGAGCGAAGGTGCGCGCCAGCCTTTCCGGCCAGCCTGTCGTCATGGCGATCCAGCCGAGCCATATGATGAGGCCCAGCAGTGAAAAGGTCATGACACCGAACCAGTCGAGTGCGTTCGCGGCTCCCCGGCGCAGTCGGGGCAGGCCGGCGCTGCCCAGCACGACCAGCGGTGCCAGCAAGGGAAGTGCCCGCTGGTTGCGGGCTGCACCTTCACCGGCGAGTTGCATGAACAGCAGCACGAGCACGATCAGCGGCAGCGTCAGCACCGGCGAGCGCCACTGTTCGCGGCGCTGCCACAGGGCCCAGCCGGCGACCGGTAGCGCCGGCCAGGCGTACCAGGCGAGCACCTTGACCCAGCTGCCGGCGCCGCCAGCAAGGTGTTCGACATCCGGCAGCAGTCGCTGCAGGTCGTCGGCCCAGACGCGGGCGGCCAGCTCGGGGCGTTCCAGCTGCAGAGCGATCAGCCAGCTCGCCGCGAGCACTGTGCCGACCGCCATCGCCAGCGGCAGTGCGCTCATGCGCAGTGCCGAGGTCGCCACCGTGCGCCACACCGGCAGCAGCGGCATGGCGGCGGCGGTCAGCAGCAGCACGGCGGTCAGCCACAGGCCGGTGCCGAGGCCGGAGATGGCCAGCGCGACGATCAGTACGAGCGCGCCCTGGAGCGGTCGTCGCGCAATCAGCGCGAGCGACCACATGCCCAGCCCGAGTGCGGCCAACAGCGTGGTCGACGATTGCGCGTCATGCAGGTGGGTGACGGCGCCGATGCTGGCGATGCCGATCAGCGGGGCGATGCGCGCCGCCGGTGCGCCGTACAGTTCGCGCGCGGCGCCGGCGCTGCCGAGCAGCCACAGTGCGAGAAAGAAAGCGCTGGCGAGGCGCGCGCCATCGGCGAAACTGATGCCAACCCATCCCGCCGCCTGACCTGTCAGCGAAGCCAGCCAGTGAAACAGCGGCGGGCTGTCCAGCCACAGCTGGCCGGCGAGTTGCGGGATCAGCCATCCGCCCTCGCGGGCGAAGCCCAGTGCCACGCCGATGTTCAGCGCGTCATCGCCCTTCCATGGATCGCGGCCGAACAGACCGGTCAGCAGATAGACCAGGCACAGCGCGATCACGAATCCGGTTTCGGGTGGGTCGCCGATCAGCGGACGGCGGACCAGGTAGGACTGCGAAGGAAGTGACATCGACGACGATCAGTGAACAGTGGCCCGGATTTTATGGGGACTCCGCAGCGCGTGGGGCGGGCGACGGTTGATCCGGCAAGTGCAGAAACAAAAAAGGCAGCCAAAGGCTGCCTTTCTGCTGCGGCGCTGGGCTGGAATCAGCTGCGCGGCACGTTTGCGTACTTTTGACGGAAGCGCTCGACGCGACCGGCGGTGTCGACGATCTTCTGCTTGCCGGTATAGAACGGGTGGCACGAGGCACACACTTCGATGTGCAGCGGCTTGCCCATCGTCGAACGGGTTTCGAAGTTGTTGCCGCAGGAGCAGGTCACTGCGACGACTTCGTAGCTGGGGTGAATGCCTTCTTTCATGCTGGTTTCTTTCTCAAGCGCTCGAAGGCGGGCGGCCTCGTGCGGATCATCGAACCCCGGGTCGGCTGAGCCTGACGGCTGTGCAGACGGTACCCGCGGAGGAAAAACGCGGATTATGGACGGATTTTCATTCCGGTTCAAGGGGCTGCGTCGCCTCGGCGCAGGTGCGTGCCGGTCGGGCATCGCCCTCCGGCATCACGGTGACGCGCACTTCGACCACGTGCTCGCCGCCGCCGAGGATGACGCCGCGCATCGGCGTGACGTCGCTGAAGTCGCGCCCCCAGGCGACGGTGATGTGCTGGTCATCGGGCTGCACGCAGTTGGTCGGGTCGAAATCGAGCCAACCCGCACCCGGACAGAACACCGACACCCATGCGTGCGAGGCGTCGGCGCCGATCAGGCGCGGCTGGCCGGGCGGCGGCTGTGTCAGCAGATAGCCGCTGACGTAGCGTGCCGGCAGACCGAGCGAGCGCAGGCAACCGATCATGAAGTGGGCGAAATCCTGACAGACGCCGCGTCGCTGCTTGAGCAGTGTTTCCAGCGGCGTGCTCACGGTGGTGGCTTCGGGGTCGAATTCGAAATCGCGATGGATGCGCCGCATCAGCGCACAGGTGGCTTCGAACAGCGGCCGGTCGCGGTGGAAGTCGAGTCGGGCGTAACGCGCCAGTGCGGCCAGCGGTTCGATGTGCGGGCTGGCGTACAGGTACTGACAGGGTTCGAGCAGCGGCGCCGGCCCGACCTGGTGAAGGCGGTCGCGCACGTGTTCCCAGGCGGGCGACTGCGGCCTCGGCGCGTCGCCGATGCGTTTCACGTCGACCGTCGAGGTGGCCAGCACCGCCAGTTCCTCATGCGCGGCGCCGACCGAAATGTGTTCGACCCGATTGCCGAAGTAGTCCGTCCGGCGCTCGCGCTCGGCCGGCACCGGCGTGATGTCGACCCGGTGCGCGAGCGTCGTCTGGCGCGGCGTCTCGCGTGGCGTCAGATGCAGAAGCTGGCGCGACATCGACACCGGCCAGGCGTAGCGGTAATGCGTTTCGTGCAGCACGTGATAGCGGACCTGCGTCATCGGCGCTCCTCGGTACCCGTCCACACGCCGTCCGAGTGACTGAAGAAGCGCAGCCCGAGCTGTTCCGACAGTGCGTAGGCGGCGCTGCCCAGCCGTTCGAGCAGGGTGTCGAGCCGGGTCGAGCCGGTGTGCAGGTCGGCCTCGGGCCGCAGCGACAGCAATTCAGCCACCGCGTCGGACAGTGCGGCCGGCTCCAGCGCGCCGAACTGGGCGGCGAGCCGCGCCAGATAGTCGGTCAGGCCGAGCGCCTGGTAGGCGATCGAGCGCGGATTCGTCTCGTCGCACACCAGCAGGTCCAGCACCGGCAGCCATTGCGGCCGCGTCATGTAGCGCGAGCGGTAGGTGATGGTGCTGTCCGCCAGTTCGAGCAGCCAGTCCGGCGCGTCGCCGGCCGCCGCCAGCGCGTGGCGCAGCACGCCACACATGAACTGCAGTCGCTCGATGCGGCGGCCCATCGACAGGAAGCGCCAGCCCTGGTCGCGCGTCATGCCGTCGAGCGCGAATCCGGACAGCGTCATCATCGCCTGCACGCAGCGGTCCAGCCGCTCCAGCACCTCGCCCGGCTCGCTCGGCTGGGCGGCGCTCAGCTCGTCGGTCAGCCGGCTGATTACCCGCCAGTTGTCGAGCGACATCCGCTCGCGCAGGTTGAACGCAACGGTCGACAGCTGGTGCAGACCGCCGGCCAGCGACCCGGGTGCCGCCGGGTCGAGCGCGGCGGCGCGCAGCGCAGCGCCGATGTCGTCACCCGGCTCGGCGGGCAGCAGGCCATTGTGCTGGCACAGCGCGGTCAGCGCGTGGTCGCGAATGTCGTCCAGCTCGATGTGCTGGCCGATGGTTGCGCGCAGCAGTCGCGCGCCGTTGTCACAGCGTTCGCAGTAGCGGCCGAACCAGAACAGGTTCTCCACGACGCGGCTGGACAGATTGCTGCCGGCACGCACCAGTTCGGCGGGTGACACCGAACGGCGCAGCAGGCTGAAGGTGTTGACGGTGCCGTGCGTCAGCACCCAGGTGTCCTTGCTCGAACCGCCGCGCTGCATCGCGATCACCCGCGCGTCGCGGTCGGACGCCACACGGGCGAGTCCGCCCGGCATCACTGCATAGCCTTCGGGCGAAGCACAGGCGAACACGCGCAGGCCGACCGCGCGCGCCGCCAACCGGCGCGGGTGCTGAGTGTCCCACACCGGCGCCTGCGACAGCTGCACCAGTTCCTGGGCGACGTAGTGGTGCGGACGCGCGCGCATCTTCGCGATCAGCGCGGCGCGCGACTTGCGGTCGAGGTCGGCGCCGAACACCGAATCGATGCGCAGCTGCGGGAAGGCCGGCTTGATCACCAGCGTGTCGAGGCGGGCGATGGCGTCTTCCAGCGCCGCCTCTTCGCCGCACCACCAAGTGGCGAGCGAAGGCATGGCCAGCGGCTCGCCGAGCAGACGTTCGCACAGCCGCGGCAGGAAGCCGAGCAGGGCGCCGGTCTCCAGCAGGTTGGAGCCAAGCGCGTTGGCGATCAGCACATTGCCGCGTCGCGCCGCGTCGACCAGACCGGGCACGCCGAGCGCGGAATCGGCACGCAGTTCGAGCGGGTCGCAGAAGTCGTCGTCGAGGCGGCGCAGCACGGCGTGGACGCGGCGCAGACCGGACAGATGCTTGAGCCACACCTTGCCGTCGCGCACCAGCAGATCCGAACCCTCGACCAGCGGAAAGCCGAGGTAGCGCGCCAGATAGGCGTGCTCGAAATAGGTTTCGTTGTAGGGGCCAGGCGTCAGCAGCACGGTCAGCGGTGGGCCGTCCCCCTCCGGCGCGTGCTGCGCCAGCGTGTCGCGCAGCGTGGCGAAGAAGCTGGCCAGGTGCTCGACGTGCAGGTCGCGGAACTGTTCGGAAAACACACGCGAGATGACCAACCGGTTTTCCAGCGAGTAGCCGGCGCCGGACGGCGCCTGCGTGCGGTCGGCGAGCACCCACCAGCGGCCGTCGGGCGAACGCGCGAGATCGGCCGCGTACAGGTGGAGGTGGATGTCGCCCGGCACCTTCAGCCCGTGACAGGGTCTGAGGAAACCTGCATGACCATAGACCAGCGCGGGCGGCAGCAGGCCTTCGGCCAGCATCTGCTGCGGCCCGTACACGTCCTGCAGGATCAGGTTGAGCAGCTTCGCACGCTGTGCGATTGCGGCAGAGATCTGCGTCCACTCGTCGGGCGGGATGACCAGCGGCAGTACGTCCAGCTCCCATGGGCGCTCGACGCCGCGCGGATCGGCATAGACGTTGTAGGTGACGCCGTTCTCGCGGATCTGCCGGCGCACCGACGCCAGCCTTTCCTGCATCTGTTCCGGGCGGGCGCGCACCAGAGTGTCGAACAGCACGCGCCAGTGCGGGCGCAGTGTCCACGGGGCGGACAGCAGTTCGTCGTAACGCGGTCCGGTTTGCGGGTAGTGCTCGAGCAGTTGGCGGGGCATCGGTGTTGCTGTCGTGGTGCGCGGCGCTTGGCCATTCGCGCACGCGCTTCCGGATCGTGGCGTGCGAATCAAGTGAGAGCAGACCCTAGCACAGACCTTGCATGATCCGCTCCGCACACGCAGGTGATGCACTGATAAATAGAGGAACAGCAACAATGCACAACATTGCGGTAATCGGAGCGGGCATGGCGGGATGCACGCTCGCGCGGCGGCTGGTCGACGCCGGGCGCTCGGTCCAGGTGTTCGACAAGGGCCGTGCAGCCGGTGGGCGCATGGCCACGCGCGCGGCCGGTCGACTGCGCTTCGATCACGGCGCGCAGTTCATGTCGGTGCGCGGCGAGGCGCTGCAGGCGCGCCTCGCCGACTGGCAGCGCGCAGGCGTCATCGCGCAGTGGTCCTCAGCCACGATCGACGGCGATCCGCGCTGGGTGGGCGTGCCCGGCATGAATGCGCTGGCGCCGCGCCTGCTGTGGGGCGCCGAGATCCGTTCGCAGATCGCCATCACCGGCATGGGGGCGGACCGCCTCGGCTGGTGGCTCGCCGGCGAGGCCGGCATGCTGGCCGACTGTTTCGATGCGGTACTGGTGACCTTGCCGGCGCCGCAGGCGGCAGGACTGTTCGAGCGCTGCGCCGGAATGGACATCAAGCCCTTCATCGACGCCATGCAGGACATCCGCTACGCGCCGTGCTGGACGCTGATGCTGTCGTTTGCCGAGCGCATCGAGGCTGACGACTGCCTGCGCTTCGACGCTGGCGGCACGCTGAACTGGGCGGCGCGTGACAGCAGCAAGCCGCAGCGAGACGCCGCGCAGGAGTGCTGGGTGGTACACGCCGACGCGCAGTGGTCGCAGGACAATCTCGAGCGCTCAGCGGAGGAGATCGAAACCCTGCTGTTCGAGGCTTTCGCTGCGGCCACGGGGTGTACCGCGGTGCCGCTTCATCGCTGCGCCCATCGCTGGCGCTACGCCCGTGTGATCCGGCCACTCGGCCTTCCCTGTCTGTGGGACGCCGACAGCAAGCTTGGCTATGCGTCCGACGGCTGTCTGGGCGAGCGCATCGAGAATGCCTTCGACAGCGCCAACGCGCTGGCCGACCGGGTTCTGGGTCTGGTCGACTGAAATGCCGGCGGCGGCCGTCGTGTTGCCCCGCACCATGTCCGGCTTCGTTAAACCTATGTGTTCATTGAAGAAAAAGTGTCCAGAGATTGAACACGTCAGGAAAATTTTCGTTTCTCAGCCATAAAGTCGAGTGGGCCGCTCCCGTTGGTTAACGCTGATCGACGCGCCACCGCGTTGCCGGTCGGGAACTCAGGGAGAGAGAGATGAAACTATTCGGACGCCAGTCGCAGAACGGGCGCGCAGGCATCGAAACGCTGCAGACGCGACTGGGCGAGCTGGAATCGCGCCTCGCCGCAGTACGCAGCACGCCCTCGTTCGTCAGCGGATATGTTGCACCGGACGTCGACATCGACCGCGTCGCACAGGCCATCAAGGCCCGCTTTCCGGGTGTTGCGCTGACCCTGAGCACCACCGCCGGCGAACTGTGCAGCGCCGCCGGTTCATCGCTGTACTGTGCCGCGTCGGACGGACGCGACCGCGTCGTGCTGCAACTGTTCGACCGCAGCGTGATCGGCCAGGCGCAGGTGGTGGCGATACCGCTGGCCAGCGAGGACCTGCGGCAGAACGGTCGCGTGATGGACTACCGCGAGCGCATCGAGCGTCTGGTGCGCAGCATCCAGGGTGCGCAGGTGGCGATGGACATCGATCACCGTGACACCTTTGCCTATGTGCTGTTCGACGGCCTGTCGAATTCGGAATCCTTCTTCATGGAAGCGCTGTACGAAGCCGGCCGCTTTCCCTGTCTGTTCGTCGGCGGGTCGGCCGGCGGCAAGCTCGACTTCAAGGATACGTGGCTGCACGACGGCAACCGCAGGCTCAACAACCACGTGCTGGTGACCTTCCTGAAGATGGCGCCGCAAGTGCGTTTCGGCGTGTTCAAGAGCCAGAACTTCGAAGCCACGCAGACCCGCTTCCAGATCTTCAGCGCCTCGGTCGAACGTCGCCAGGTGAATCTGGTGATCGACGAGGACGGCCGCGCGGTGTCCCTGATCGACGCGTTGTGCAGGACTTTCGGCTGCGAGCGCAGCCAGCTGTCGGCCAAGCTCGACAGTCACTCCTTCGCCATCCGCGTCAACGGCGAACTGTTCGTGCGCTCGGTCGCGACGCTCGACTTCGACCATGATCGCGTCGACTTCTACTGCGACGTGGCGCCGGGCGAGGAATTGGTGTTGGTGCGACGCACGCCGTTCGCCGCCACCACCGAACGCGACTTCCGTGCCTTCATGTCGAACAAGCCGGGCCAGCCGCTGGCTGGCATGTTCAATGACTGCGTGCTGCGCCGGCTCTACAACGGCGCGGAACTGAGCGGGCTGGACCGCGTGTTCAGCGGCATCGACGTCGCGGGTTTCTCGACCTTCGGTGAGATCCTCGGCCTGAACCTGAACCAGACACTGACCGCCGTGTTCTTCTTCCGGCTGCAGCAGGGCGAGGTGTTCCGCGACGAGTATGTCGACAACTTCGTCGCCCATTACGGCGAGTTCAAGGCCTTCTTCCTGCGCCGGCAGAACGCCAAGCTGGCGGGCATGTCGCGCGTGATGGTGCAGCAGATCAGCGACTACCGCGCCGGCAACTTCGGCAGCCGGCTCGATCCGGGCAACGTCGATCCGAGCATGGTGCCGGTGGTGCGCGACCTGAACCACCTTGGCGAAATCATGCTTGACGCCCAGCGCACGCGCGAGGCGACCGCGAGCCAGCTCGAAGCCTGTGCCAACGATCTCTATGGCTCGGTGGGTGAGCTGACGACGCGCTTGAGCGACCAGCAGAATGTGATCCAGACCGCGGTGCGTACCGTCGATACGCTGGCTGGCCAGGCGAACGAAGTGGGCAGCAGTGCGCGCGATCTGTCGCACGCCAGCGACCGTATCCAGCGCGTGGTCGAAATGATCCAGCAGATCGCCGACCAGACGAACCTGCTGGCGCTGAACGCGGCGATCGAGGCGGCGCGTGCCGGCGAAGCCGGTCGCGGTTTCGCCGTGGTGGCCGACGAGGTGCGCATGCTGGCCGAGAAGTCGCGCAACAGCGCAGGCGTGATCGGCAAGGACATTTCCGCGCTGGCGGCGGAGATCGTGCGCGTGGCGCAGATGATCGAAGCGCAGTCGACCGGTGTTTCAGGCCTGACCCAGGTGCTCGAAACCATCGATACCTACAGCAGCGAAACCGCCGGCGTGGCCGGGCACACGCGTGGCGTGGCCGACGTGCTGAAGGGGCTGACCGGCGCAACCCATGCAGTGCGCGCCTGACAGGGGCGTGCGGTCGACGTGAAAAGGCGACAGCTCCGCTGTGGGCGGGCGCTGTCGCCAAGGGGGAAGCGGATCGGAAGTGCGCGCGATTGCGGAAGCCGCCGGGCCTGATCGGCGCGGCGGCGGTCCTTATCAGTGCAGCGCCTGTTCCAGGTGTTTCACCAGTTCGCGCAGTTCGCTCGACGTCGAATGCAGGCGGGTGGCGGCCTCGCCGACCGATTGCACGCTCGAGTTGGTCTGTTCAACCGTGCTCGAAATGCGCTCCATGCTGCACGCCACCTCGTGCGAGGCAAGCGACTGCTGGCGCAGCATCTGGGTGATTTCCTCGGAGTAGTTGGCGGCTTCGCGGCTGGCATCCCAGATGCCCTGCAGGCCGGCACTGCTGGCCTCGATTTCGCTCGTCGACCGGGCCACCTCGCCTGCCGTCGCGCTCATCGTATCCACCGCCGAGCCGGCCAACTGGATGATGTCGGTCACCGCCGAGCCGATATCCTTGGTGCTGGTGCGGGTGCGCTCGGCCAGCTTGCGCACCTCGTCGGCCACGACGGCGAAGCCGCGACCCTGTTCACCGGCGCGTGCCGCTTCGATGGCCGCGTTCAGCGCCAGCAGATTGGTCTGTTCGGCGATGTCGTTGATCACCTGCGATACCTCGCGGATCTTCTCGACCGACGCGTTCACCTCGGCGATCCGCTCCTGCGACTGCGTCACGACGCCGACCACGCGATGGCTGCTGGCGATGCCCGCTTCCATCGTCTTCATCGCGTCCTGCGCGCTGTGCTCGGTGCGCTTGACTGCTTCCAGGCCGCGGTCGGTGTTGCTCGACACCTCATTGATCGACACGCTCATTTCTTCCATCGCGGCGGCCACCTGCATCACATTCTCGCCCTGTGCGCCGGTTGCCTTGATCAGTGCGCGCATCGCGTCGTTCAGTTCCTTCGAACGGTCGTCGACTTCGCGCGCGTTCACCAGTACGTCGGCGAACATCGCGCGCAGGTGGATGCGCATCACTTCCATCGCGACGAACAGCGGGCGCAGCGGCCCCGGCGGCGCCTCGATCTGCTTGGCCAGCTTGCCTTCGTCCAGTTCCAGCATGGTGCGGTGCAGGCTGTCCAGGCGGCCGGCGACCGTGCTGTTCTGCCAGGCGGCGGTACCCAGTGCCACAGCGGCGGCGACGCCGGACAGGCCCAGGCCCCACCCCCCGCCGACTGCGCCGCCGGCCAGCGCCAGCGCCGACGTCACGCCGGCACCGAGCCAGACGCGGCCGGCCAGGCCGAGCCTGGGTTTGCTGATCGGCGTGCGGGGGAATTTCGCGGTCTTGTCGCGCACGGCGCGGTAGAGCGTTTCGGCGGCGGCGACTTCTTCGCGCTTGGGCGCGTTGCGCACCGACTGGTAGCCCACCGTACGGCCGTCGACCGTGATCGGCGTGACGAAGGCTTCGACCCAGTAATGGTCGCCGTTCTTCGAGCGGTTCTTGACCAGGCCGCGCCACGGCTGACCGGCCTTGATGGTGAGCCACAGGTCTTCGAAGGCTTCGGGCGGCATGTCCGGGTGGCGGACGACGTTGTGGTTGTGGCCAACCAGTTCCTCGCGGCTGAAGCCGCTGATATTGACGAAGGACTCGTTGGCGTAGGTGATGGCGCCCTTCAGGTCCGTCTTGGTGACGATGGGTTTCCCGGGCTCAAGGAAGACTTCTTTCTGCGTAACGGGCAGATTTATTTTCACGGCGACTCTCCAGGTGGCGTGATCCCTCCGGGAAAGGACTGTCGGGCTTCATGCAAGCAAGACGAACGGTCACGCAATTCCGGAGGCATGAGCCATTAACGGCTTCCATCCGGAAAGCTTCACAGTTCCGTGAAATTTTTCCCGCAAGGGTTGATTTCAGTCAATTGTCCGGCGAGAAGCGCGCCGGACTCAGCGCCAGAGCCAGATCCCGTTCGAGCGGCAAGGGATCGCCGCAAAGCCTTGCTGCGAGCAGTTCGGCGCCGAGCGCGTTCCACACCAGGCCACGTGCTCCGAGGCCTGTCAGCAATTGCAGGCCGCCCGTTTCACCGATCAGCGGCAGACGGTCGGGTGTTGCAGTCCGAAACGAGGTGCGGCCAGGCAGTGTTGCAGGCTGCGGCGGCGTGCAGGCCTCCGGCAGCAGGCGTTCGAGGCGGGCCAGATTGCTGGCGTGACTGTCCTCGCGCACCGACGTGTCGCGGTCACCGATGTCGAAACTGGCACCCAGATTGAGGTCGCCGTCCGGTGTCGGGCAGATGTAGCCCTCGCGACACACGGTCACATGCAGATTGGGCAGCAGGCTGCGCGGCAGCCGCGTCACCTGGCCGCGCACGCGGGTCAGTGGCAGTGGATGCGGCAGCAGCGCACAGGCGTCCGCCGCGTTGGCCAGCACCACGGCGTCGGCCTCGATCAGCGTATCGGCCACAGTGGCGACTGACCAGCGCTCGTCACGCCTCGTCAGGGAAAGTGCTTCGGTGGACATCAGACGGCTCACGGCCGAGCCGGCGCGCTCCAGATTGGCTTCGCACAAGCTAGCCGGATTCACCCAGGCGCCGCGCGGGAACCACCAGCCGCCGAGGGCGACCGGATAGCCGATGCGCCGCGTCATCTCCCAGTCCGACAGGTAGCGCACCAGCGCCTGGGGCAGCGCGCCGGTTTCGCACACCTCGCGCTGCAGGCGCTCGTGTTCCGCGTCGTGGGCGATCTGCATGACGCCGGTCGGTCCCCACTTCAGCGGCCGACCTTCGCCGGCCAGCCGCCGCATGTGGGCCGACGCGTGCAGGAAGGCGGCACGGGAAAAGCGGGCGATCACGCTGTCGTCGCGGGCGATCATCGGTCGCAGCACGCCCGCCGCATTGCCCGACGCTTCCTGCGCGGGGGCTGCGTGGCGCTCGATCAGCACCACTTCGACGTCACGCGCGGCCAGTCGCTCGGCGACCGCGCAGCCGGCAAGGCCCGCGCCGATCACCGCCACCCGCTTCGGCGCTGGCGGCTCCGGCCGGTGGCGCAGTGCTGCGGCCTGCGCGCCCGGGTGCAGGTGGCCGGTCAGCATGTGGCGCTTCGGCCCGAAGCCGGCCTGCTTTTCCGTGACGAAACCTGCGCCTGCCAGCGCGTCGCGCACGCCCGAGGCGACACTCCAGGTGGCCAGCGTGGCGTCTGCAGCGGCGAGGCGCGACAGCTGTTTACATATATGAGGCGACCACAGTTCGGGATTCTTCGCCGGCGAGAAACCGTCGAGAAAGATCGCGTTGGCGCGCAGCGTCAGTTGCGGCAGCAGCGCGTCGGCGTCGCCCAGGCCCAGCGTCAGGATGACGCGGCCGCCGTCGAACTCGATGCGATGCAGTCCGCGCACCGCCAGCGGCCAGCGCTCGACCAGCTTCTGCGCCATGTCGGCCATGTCCGGCGGCAGCAGGCGCTGATAGGCGATGGCCAGGTCGTACTGCGCGAAGGGGTGCTTCTCGACCGACACGAAGTGCAGTCGCGTACAGCGGTCCGGGCTGTCGCGCCAGGCACGCCAGGTGGCGAGGAAATTCAGGCCGAGGCCGAAGCCGGTCTCCAGCACGACGAAGCGTTCGCGACCCGCCCAGCGTCCGGGCAGGCCATTGCCGGCGAGGAACACGTGCTGCGCCTGCGCCAGTGCGCCGTCCGACGAGTGATAGACGTCGCCGTAGGCCGCCGAGCGCGGCGTGCCGTCGTCGGCGAATTCGAGCGGCGCGGGAACGAGAGGCAGGAGCGGGCGGGACATGGGGCAATCAGTGCGTGCGCGGGTACTGTAACGCGGAACGCCGATCTGGACCGGCACCGCGGGCATCGGTTCGATCGGCGTTCATCGGGGCCGCGTCGGGGCCGGGGCGCTTACTCGCGACGCATCTGCGGGAACAGGATGACGTCGCGGATGTTGGCCGAATCGGTCAGCAGCATGACCAGGCGGTCGATGCCGATGCCGCAGCCGCCGGTCGGCGGCAGGCCGTGTTCGAGCGCGCGGATGTAGTCGGCGTCGAAATACATCGCTTCCTCGTCGCCGGCGTCCTTGGCCTTGGCCTGTTCCAGGAAGCGGGCGGCCTGGTCTTCCGGGTCGTTCAGCTCCGAGAAACCATTCGCGATCTCGCGGCCGACGATGAACAGCTCGAAGCGCTCGGTGATGTCCGGCTGCGTGTCCGAACGGCGCGCCAGCGGACTCACCTCGGCCGGGTAATCGATGATGAAGGTCGGTTCCCACAGCTGGGCCTCGGCGCAGGCTTCGAACAGCTGCAGCTGCAGCGAGCCGAGGCCGCCCGGCTTCACCTTTTCGCCGTGGGTCACGATGGCCTGCTTCACGAAGGCCTCGTCGGCCAGCTGCTCTTCGCTGTACTGCGGGTTGTACTTGCGAATGGCCTCGACGATGGTCAGCCGGTGGAAGGGCTGACCTAGGTCCAGCTCACGGCCCTGGTACATGAATTTCGTCGTGCCCAGCGCCTGTTCGGCGCAGTGGCGCAGCAGGTATTCGGTGTAGTCCATCAGCTGCCGGTAGTCGGCGTAGGCCTGATAGAACTCCATCATCGTGAATTCGGGATTGTGGCGCGGGCTGATGCCTTCGTTGCGGAAGTTGCGGTTCACCTCGAACACCTTCTCGAAACCGCCAACCACCAGTCGCTTCAGGTAGAGCTCGGGCGCGATGCGCAGGAACAGTTCCATGTCGAGCGCATTGTGGTGGGTCTTGAAGGGCTTGGCCGCAGCGCCGCCGGGGATGGGGTGCATCATCGGCGTTTCGACCTCGAGGAAGCCCTGGCGCGTCATTTCGGCGCGGATGGCGCTCATCATGCGGCTGCGCGCGACGAAGGTGGCGCGCGAGTCGTCGTTGGTGATGAGGTCGAGGTAGCGGTAGCGGTACTTCGCTTCCTGGTCCGACAGGCCGTGGAACTTTTCCGGCAGCGGGCGCAGCGCCTTGGACAGCAGGCGGATGGCGTCGCACTTCACGGTCAGCTCGCCGGTCCGGGTGCGGAACAGCGTGCCGGAACAGCCGACGATGTCGCCCAGGTCCCAGTGCTTGAAGGCGCCATGCACCTCTTCGCCGACGCCGTCGTTGGTCACGTAGAGCTGGATGCGGCCCGACATGTCCTGGATGGTGGCGAAGCTGGCCTTGCCCATCACGCGCTTGAGCATGACGCGGCCGGCCAGCTGCACGCGCTCCGGATGCGCTTCCAGCGCTTCGGCGGTGGCCGTTGCGTGCTGCGCGGTGATTTCGCCGGCGTAGTGCGTGCGCTGGAAGTCGTTCGGGTAGGCGCCGCCGGCTTCACGCCACTGGCGCAGTTTCTCGCGCCGCTCCGCGATGATGTGGTTGTCGTCGTCGGCAGGCAGTGCGGCGTGGTCGGTCATGATGGGCTCGAAAGGTGGACCGCGCACGCAAGTGTGCGCAGCAAAAGCGAAAGCCCGCGATTTTCGCCGATAGCGGGCAGCCGGCACAAGTGCGCGGCTGCCGCGCCGGCCCGCGCGATCAGGCGGACGTGAGCTTGAGGCCGAGAATGCCGGCGACGATGAGGCCGACACAGACCAGTCGCGCCGCGTTGGCCGGCTCGCTGAACAGCACGATGCCGAGGATGACGGTGCCGACCGCGCCGATGCCGGTCCAGACGGCGTAGGCGGTGCCGACCGGCAGGTTGCGCATGGCGATGCCGAGCAGCACGACGCTGATGATCATCGTCACCACGGTGAAGGCCGAAGGCCAGAAACGGCTGAAACCGTCAGTGTATTTGAGGCCGATCGCCCAGGCGCATTCGAACAGGCCGGCGATCACGAGGATGGTCCACGACATGAGCTCAACTCCGGATATCGGGGCCGTCCCCGTCGCATGAAACGCCGCGCGGGTCGTCCCGCCGACGGTGTGCGTGTTGCACACAGGGAATATTCGTTTCTTTTGATGCACGGGTCAAGATGCGGCGCGTCAGCGCAGGCCGAGCCGTTTCGCCAGCCGCTGCAGGTTGGCGCGGTCCAGCCCCAGTTCGCGCGCGGCGGCGGCCCAGTTGTGACCGGTGCGCTCCAGCGCGGCGGCGATCGCTTCGCGCTGCAGGCGGTCGACCGCGCTGCGCAGGTCGCCGACCGGGCCCGCCGGATCATTGACCGGCGCCGGTGTCTCGGGCGGTGCCGGCGGCGACAGTTCGAGGTGGGCGGCGTCCAGCGTGACGATGCGCGGGCGCTCGTGGGTGCCGGCCAGCGCCTTCAGCGCGGCGCGGCTGATCAGGTGTTCCAGTTCGCGCACATTGCCCGGCCAGTCGTGAGCGAGCAGGGCGGCTTGTGCGTCCGGGGCGAGGCGCAGGCCGCGCAGACCGAGGCGCGCACGGTTCTGCTCGAGGAAGCGGCCGGCCAGCAGCAGCACGTCGCGGCCGCGTTCGCGCAGCGGCGGCACGTGCAGCGGATAGACGCCGAGGCGGTGGTAGAGGTCCGCGCGGAAGCGGCCGGCGCGCACTTCCTCGGCCAGATCGCGGTTGGTGGCGGCGATCACGCGCACGTCTACATGGACTTCCTGCTCGGCACCGATGCGCTGCAACTGGCCGCCCTGCAGCACGCGCAGCAGCTTGGCCTGAGCCGCCAGCGGCAGTTCGCCGATCTCGTCGAGGAACAGCGTGCCGCCGTCGGCCAGCGCGAACTTGCCGCGGCGCTCGGTCAGCGCGCCGGAAAAGGCGCCGCGCACATGGCCGAACAGTTCGCTTTCGACCAGGTTGTCCGGCAGCGCGGCGCAGTTCAGGCTGACCAGCGGCCGCGTGGCGCGCGTCGATGCGGCGTGCAGTGCCCGCGCGACCAGTTCCTTGCCGACGCCGGTTTCGCCGTGGATGAGCACGGTGAGTTCGCTGCCGCCGACCAGTTCGATCTCCTTCAGCAGACGCCGGTGCGCCGCACTGTGGCCGACCATGTCGCCGCTGCCCGCCGGGCTGGCGCCGGCCGCCTCGCGGTAGGCCTCGGCGCGCAGCTCCTCGTTCTCGGCCCGGCGCGCCAGCGTGTCGATGCGCTGCGCGGCCTTGACGGTGGCCGCGGCCAGGCTGGCGAAGCCGGCCAGCATTTCGAGGTCGGCGCCGGCGAAGCGGGCCGGGTCGAGGGCGTCGAGCGTCAGCACGCCCCAGGGCTGTTCGTCCAGATAGAGCGGGCAGCCCAGGCAGTCGTGTACTTCCAGATGTGCGCCGTGGCCCGGTATCAGTCCGTCATAGGGGTCGGGCAGCGGACAGTCGGCGGCGAAGCGGGTCGGCTCGCTGCGTTCGAGCAGCGCCGCCAGGCGCGGGTGCTCGGCGATCAGGAAGTGACGACCCAGCGTGTCCGGGCTGAGGCCGTCTATCGCCAGCGGTACCAGACGGTCGCCATCCAGCCGCAGCAGCGCGGTGGCGTCGCAGGGCAGCAGTTCGCGCAGCGCCTGCAGAAGTCGTCGATAGCGCTCCTGCGCCGGCAGGTCGCGCGACAGGTCGTCGACCAGCGGAATCAGTGCGGACAGCAGCGGGTGTGTGGTCATTGTGACGCGGTGTTGTCGAAGTGACTCGAATGCAGTGTAGTCGTTTCAACTCGATGGTGCTGCAAGTGACTGATCCGAATGAGACCGTTCCATGGCACGGCACTTGATAGTGAAGGCGTGCCCGCGCGTTACGGGACTTTCGCGCCGGCGTTTCATTCACTGTCAGGAGAAAACCATGCTGAGCCCGGAACACCGAGCCGTCATCAAGGCCACCGTGCCGCTGCTGGAAAGCGGCGGCGAAGCGCTGACCACGCACTTCTACCGCATCATGCTGAGCGAACATCCGGAGGTGCGCCCGCTGTTCAATCAGGCGCATCAGGCCAGCGGCGACCAGCCGCGCGCGCTCGCCAATGGCGTGCTGATGTACGCGAAGAACATCGACCGTCTGGAAGCGCTCGGCCCGCTGGTCGGTCAGATCGTGCAGAAGCACGTGTCGCTGCAGGTGCTGCCCGAGCATTACCCCATCGTCGGCGGCTGCCTGCTGCGCGCCATACGTGAGGTACTGGGCGCCGAGATCGCGACCGACGCGGTGATCGAAGCCTGGGCCGCGGCCTACGGTCAGCTGGCCGATCTGCTGATCGGCGCCGAGGAGTCGGTCTATGCCGACCACGCGCAGGCCGACGGCGGCTGGCGCGGTGCGCGCGCTTTCCGTGTCGCGCGCAAGGTGCGCGAGAGCGAGGAAATCACCTCTTTCCATCTCGAACCGGTGGACGGCCAGCCAGTGCTGCGCCACGCGCCGGGCGAATACATCGGCCTGCGGGTGAGCATCGACGGCCAGGAAATGCGCCGCAACTACTCGCTGTCGGCCGCCGCCAACGGTCGCGACTACCGCATCAGCGTCAAGCGCGAGGCGGGCGGCCGGGTGTCCGGTCATCTGCACGACGCGGTGAACGTGGGCGACGTGCTCGATCTGTTTCCGCCGGCCGGCGATTTCACGTTGCGTGCATCCGACCGTCCGGTGGCGCTGATCACCGCCGGCGTCGGCATCACGCCAGCGCTGCCGATGATGGAAGCGGCGCTGGCCGAAGGGCGAGAGGTGCACTTCATCCACTGCGCGCGTCACGGTGGCGCGCATGCCTTCCGCGATCACGTCGAAGCACTGGCGCAGCGGCACCCGAAGCTGAAGCGCTTCTATGTCTACAGCGAGCCGCGCGAGGGCGACCAGGCGCATGCCGAAGGCTTCATCGAGCGCCTGCATCTCGAACGCTGGCTGCCGCAACCGTCGGCGCTGGACGCCTACTTCCTCGGCCCCAAGCCTTTCATGGCGCGGGTGAAGAAGCAGCTGTCGGAACTGGGCGTGCCGGCTGCACAGACCCATTACGAGTTCTTCGGACCGGCGGCTGCACTCGACGGCTGATCGAAGCCTGCGGCCGGTTGCGGCCACGTCGCGGCTTGGGCCGCTCCCACAGGGCGTGCCCGATCCGCGGCTGGAGCGGGGTTTCTGTGGGAGGGGTCTTGTGACCCCGACTGCGGCGGTCGGCAGGGCGCGGCGTTGAGTCAAAGGCCGAGCAGGCAGCAACGGCTACCGACCCTCTGACACGCTCAGGCCTCGGCCGTCTCTTCCTCCACCGCCAGCGCCGTGCGCGGTCCCGCGACGCGCAGTTCCTGCCCCCAGTCGACGATGGCGAAGCGGCCGTCGGCGTGTTCGACGATGGCGGTACAGCTGTCGACCCAGTCGCCGCAGTTCATGTAGGTGAGGCCCTGCACCTCGCGCAGCGACACCGCGTGAATGTGACCGCAGATCACGCCATCGACGCCGCGCGTGCGCGCCTCGTGCATGACCGAATCCTCGAAGTCGTAGATGAAGCTGACCGCGCTCTTCACCTTGCGCTTGGCGTAGCCGGCCAGCGACCAGTAGCCGGCGATGCCCAGCGTGCGGCGCAGCCAGGACAGCCGCGAGTTGATGCTGACCAGCAGGTTGTAGGCGACGTCGCCGAGCAGGGCGACCCAGCGATGGTGGCGCGTGACCTGGTCGAAGTCGTCGCCATGCACCAACCAGTATCGGCGACCGTCGGCAGCCTGATGGATGTACTCGCGCTGCAGTTCGATGTCGCCGAACACGGTGCCGGTGTATTCACGCAGCGCTTCGTCGTGATTGCCCGGGATGAAGACGACCTGGGTGCCCTTGCGCGCGCGACGCAGGATCTTCTGCACGACGGTGTTCTGCGACGGCGTCCAGTGTATGGAGCGGCTCATCGCCCAGAAGTCGATGATGTCGCCCACGAGGTAGAGGTAGTCGGATTCGTGGTGGCGCAGGAAATCGAGCAGCGCCTCGGCCTGGCATCCACGTGTACCAAGGTGGATGTCCGACAGGAAGATGGCGCGCACGCGCCGCACGAGAGGATCGGGAGCATTCACGCCGCCGATTCAAGCCCATCCGTGTGACAGGGCGGTGACGCGGCGCATCGTTGCTGCCCGTCGCGGTGACCGGTGTCGCATGGACGCAAAAAAGGGCACGCCGCAGCGTGCCCTGGAATCGACCGGCCCGGCGCCCTGCGCGCCGGTGGGTCGAGGTGGATCAGTACATCAGCTGCACGCCGAGCACGAACTTGTCGGTGTCGGTACCGGCGGCGTTTTCCATGTCGGAGTACACCGCGGTGATGCGTGCGTTGTGGCCGGCCATCACATAGGTCAGGCCGAAGTCCCACTGCTTGGTGTCGCCGCCGGTGTCGGCGTTGAACTTCTGGTAGCGGGTGTAGGGCTGGAACTGGCCGATGCCGATCTTGGTCGGGATCAGGTAGGCGGCGGTCAGCAGCCAGGCGTCGCCGGCCTGTGCGCCGCCGCAGTTGTTCACATTGGTGCAGAGGATGTTGCCGGCCGTCACGTCGGTCACGCCGTCGGTGTCGTAGTCGTACCAGGCGCCTTCCAGCGTCATTACGCCGCCGCCGGCGAGCTTGGTTTCGTACAGCGCGTCGATGTTCCAGGCGCGGTAGTCGCCGCGGGCGAGTGCGGTGCCGACACCGTTCTTCTGCATCTGGTAGGCCATGCCGACAGTGAAGATTTCCTTGCTGCCGAAATAGCTGTTGGTGCCGTAATAGCCCAGTTCCGGATCGAGGAAGCTGTAGGCGATACGGGTGGCGTACAGCGGATCGTCGGAGTCGTTCGACAGGCCGGTGCCGCGGTTCTTGCCCTGGTAGGCACCGACGGAGTACAGCAGCTTGCCGCCGAGCACGTTACCCCACAGCAGCGCGCCGTCGTCGCGGCCGGTGAAGGCGTTCGGGTACTGCGACACCATCGGGTATTCCCACACGTTGGCGAAGTAGGGGCCGGCCATGTTGGCGCGGTCGGTCGGCGGCAGCATGCGGCCGAACCAGAAGTTCACGCCTTCGGTCAGTTCGAACTGGGCGACCGCGTCGAGGATGCGCATCGATTCGTCGGACTGGCGCTCGAAGTTGATCATGCCGCCGATGTTCTTGGTGATCTTGCCGCTGGTGATGATACGGACCGAGTCCACCGAGAAGTCGTTCGAGCGCGAGGTGCCGTTCGGTGCCGCGTCTTCGGCGTTGGTGTAGGAGGTGCGCGCCCACAGGCTGAGCGTCAGATAGCTTTCGCCGGGACCGGCAACGGTGACGCCCGCGTTCGCGCTGCCGCAGGCGGCCAGAGCGACGGCGAGTGCGCTGGCTGAGCGCAGACGGTTCTTGGTGATGTTTTTCATGGTGCTGGACTCCCGGTTGTTGAGGTTCAAGGTGCGAGGTTCAAAGAGCGGACTGCAATGACGGACTGCAAATGGGGCGGACCGGGCGATCAGTGACTGATCATCCAGGGGCGTTTCGTCGGGAAGGCCTTGGAGCCGTCGCGCGCGACAGCCGTGGTCTTGCTGGTCTTGCCGCTGCAGCACGAGCAGCCGGGGCCGTGCGTGCGGCTGGCCAGCTTGGGCTCATGGCGTGCGCGTTCGTTGGTGGCGTGCGCGCTGCGCAGCTGGCCCGGCATGTCGGCGAAGGCCGGTGCGGAGATCAGCTGGCGTGCGGCCGGCTGGCCGCAGGCCGGGCAGAGGCAGGGCGCGTCCCGCTGCGCGATGCTGCGCATGGCGGAAAAGCTGCCATGCGCCTCGCAGTGAAAGTCGTAGGTCGGCATGGCAGCGTCCTCAGACGTCTTCCGAGATCGGCATCTGCACGCTGCCGTCGAGGAATTTCTGCGGACCGGCTTCGGTCGGCATGATGTCGAAGTCGAAGATGTCGGTCGGCAGCCACAGCGTCGCGCAGGCGTTCGGAATGTCGACCACGCCGCTGATGTGGCCCTGCACCGGTGCGGTGCCGAGGATCGAATAGGCCTGGGCGCCCGAGTAGCCGAATTTCTTCAGGTACTCGATCGCGTTCAGGCAGGCCTGACGGTAGGCCACATGCACGTCGAGGTAATGCTGCTTGCCCTGCTCGTCGACCGAAATGCCTTCGAAGATGAGGTAGTCGTCGTACTTGGGCGTGATCGGGCTGGGCTTGAAGATCGGGTTCTTCACCGCGTACTTCTTCATGCCGTCCTTGATGATGTTCACCCGCAGGTGCAGCCAGCCGGCCATTTCGATGGCGCCGCAGAAGGTGATTTCGCCGTCGCCCTGCGAGAAGTGCAGGTCGCCCATCGACAGGCCGCCGCCCTTCACATAGACCGGGAAGTAGATGCGCGAGCCGCGCGACAGATCCTTGATGTCGCAGTTGCCGCCGTGTTCGCGCGGCGGCACGGTACGCGCGCCTTCCATCGCCGCCTTGTCGCGCGCCTCGCCCTTCAGGCGACCCATGTGCGCGGTCGGTGCGCACGGCGGGCAGCCCAGCGGCGGCACGCGCTCGGGGTCGGTGTTGATGAAGTCGATCTCGCGCTTGTTCCACTCTTCGAGCAGCTTGGGATCGGGCAGGCAGCCGATCAGACCCGGGTGGATCAGGCCGGCGTACTTGACGCCCGGCACGTGGCGCGATTCGGTGAACATGCCCTTGATGTCCCAGATCGACTTCTGCGCCAGCGGGAAGTGATCGGTCAGGAAGCCGCCGCCGTTCTTCTTCGAGAAGAAGCCGTTGAAGCCCCACAGGCTGTCTTCCTTGGCGCCGATGTCGAGGATGTCGACCACCAGCAGGTCGCCCGGCTCGCAGCCTTCGACGCCGATCGGGCCGGACAGGAAGTGCACCGTGGTCAGGTCGACGTCGCGCACGTCGTCGGCGCTGTCGTTGTTCTGGATGTAGCCGCCGGTCCAGTCGTAGGTTTCGATCTTGAAGTCGTCGCCCGGCTTCACCCACGCGACGATGGGGATGTCCGGGTGCCAGCGGTTGTGAACCATGTCGTTCTCATACGGCGACTGCTTCAGGTCTACCTTGATCAGGGTCTCTGCCATGTTGATCTCCTTGGGTGGAAGGGGCGGTTGGGCGGTGTTGCGGCGGTGGGCGGGGTCAGACGGACAGGAACTGCTTGATGTGCGCGGTATCGGTTTCCGCGCGGGTGCTCTCATGGACCAGGCGGCCGCCTTCGATGACGAACAGGCGGTCGGCCACGTCCATCGCGAAGCTGAGCACCTGCTCGGACACGACGATGGTGATCTGGCGCAACTTGCGGATTTCGTTCAGCGCGCGCGCGATGTCCTTGATGATCGACGGCTGTATGCCTTCGGTCGGCTCGTCGAGCAGCAGCACCTTGGGATCGGTCACCAGCGCGCGGGCAATGGCCAGCTGTTGCTGCTGGCCACCCGACAGGTTGCCGCCCTTGCGGCGGCGCATCTCCCACAGCACCGGGAAGAGGGCGTAGATCTCGTCCGGCACCTTCTTGACCTTGGCATTCTCCAGGCCGGTGTGGATGTTCTCCTCGACGGTGAGCGTCGGGAAAATCATCCGGCCCTGCGGCACGTAGGCGATGCCCTTGGCGACGCGCTTGTAGCTTTCGTCCTTCGACACTTCGTTGCCGGCGACTTCGATCTGACCGCTCTTCAGCGGCAGGATGCCGATCAGCGACTTGAACAGCGTGGTCTTGCCCATGCCGTTGCGGCCCATGATGGCGACCGTTTCGTTGGCATTGGCTTCGAACGAGATGCCGTGCAGTGCCTCGCTCTGCCCGTAGGCGACATGTACGTCCTTGACGTTGAGCATGGTGGTGTCCTTTTGCGATGACTGGCGCGTGGGCGGGGCCGCTGACTCAGTGGCCCAGATAAACGTCGATGACCTTGGGATCGTTCTGCACCTTGTCCATCGATCCTTCGGCGAGGATCTTTCCCTGGTGCATGACGGTGACCTTGTGGGCGATGCGCTTGACGAAATCCATGTCGTGCTCGATCACGATCACCGAGCGGCCCTTGCAGATGCGCTGCAGCAGTTCGGCGGTCAGTTCGCGTTCGCGCACGCTCATGCCGGCGATCGGTTCGTCGAGCATCAGCAGCTCCGGCTCCTGCATCAGCAACATGCCGATTTCCAGCCACTGCTTCTGGCCGTGGCTGAGCAGGCCGGCTTCGGTGTCGAGCGCGTCGCCGAGGCCGATCTCGTCGGCCACCGACTGCACGCGCGCCTTCACCTCGTCGGTGCAGCGGAAGCCGAGCGCGCCGAGCACGCTGCGGCCGCGCGGGAAGGACACTTCCAGGTTCTTGAACACCGAAAGGTTTTCGTAGATCGACGGCGTCTGGAACTTGCGGCCGATGCCGGCGCGCACGATCTTGTGTTCCTGCAGCTTGGTCATCTCCACGTTCTTAAACTTGATGCTGCCGCCGCTGGCCTTGGTCTTGCCGCAGATCAGGTCGAGCAGCGTGGTCTTGCCGGCGCCGTTCGGGCCGATGATCACGCGCAGCTCGCCGCGATCGACGTAGAGGGTCAGCGCGTCGATCGCCTTGAAGCCGTCGAAGGACACGGTCAGGTCCTCGATCGCCAGTACGAAATCGGTATTGCTCATGTCGGTCTCCTGTCAGGTCGGGCGCGGGTCAGGCCGACTGGCCCTGGACGCCGCCGGGCAGTGCGGCGGGCGGTGCGGACTTGTGGGTGGGGGCCGAGGGCGGTGCCGGCGGTTCGCCCGCGGACGCAGCCGGTTTGGCGACGGACTTGCGACGCGAGAACCAGGGCTTCACGTGGCTTTCGTACAGACCGGCCAGGCCGTTGGGGAAGGCGAGCACGACGCCGATGAACAGCGCGGCCATCAGGAACAGCCAGAGGTCGGGCGCGCTTTCGGAGAAGTAGGTCTTGCCGGCATTGACCAGCAGCGCGCCATACACCGCGCCGACCAGCGACATGCGGCCGCCCACCGCGGCGAAGATGACCATTTCGATCGACGGCACGATGCCGACGAAGGACGGCGACATGAAGCCGACCTGCAGCGTGAACATCGCGCCGCCGATGGCCGAGATGCCGGCCGCCAGCACGAACACGAACACCTTGAACATCGCCACGTCGTAGCCGGAGAAGCGCACCCGGTCTTCCTTGTCGCGCATCGCCAGCAGCAGCGTGCCGAGCTTGGACATCTGTATCCAGCGGCAGAGCAGGATGACGCCGATCAGCAGCGCGGCATTGACGAAGTACAGGACGTACTTCGATGAGTCGTCGCGGATGTCCCAGCCGAGCAGGGTCTTCAGGTCGGTGATGCCATTGACGCCGCCGGTGTAGCCCTGCTGGCCGATGATGAGCACGGTCAGGATGAGCGCCACCGCCTGCGTGATGATGGCGAAATACACGCCACCGACCCGGCGCTTGAACATGGCGAAGCTGATGATGAAGGCCAGCACCATCGGCACCAGCACCACCGCGATCAGCGCCAGCGGCAGGTGGTTGAACGGCTCCCACCAGAACGGCAGTTCGGTGATCTGGTTCCAGTCCATGAAGTCCGGAATGCCCGGCGTGCTCTGGATCTTGGTCGATTCCGGATCCGAGGCCTCGAGCTTCAGGAACATCGCCATCATGTAGCCGCCGAGGCCGAAGAAGCAGCCCTGACCCAGACTCAGGATGCCGCCGTAGCCCCACAGCATGACGAGGCCGACGGCGACGAAGGCGTAGGTGAGGTATTTGCCGACGAGGTTGAGGCGGAAGATGTCCATCGTCAGCGGGAACACGACCATGATGACGAGCGCGAGGACGAGCACGCTCCCCATGCCGGTTCGTGCAACCCAGTTCTTGAATGCGTCCATGTGAATCTCCTGGAAGGTGCGAAGTCGGTGCGGATCGCGTTCAGCGGCGGATCTTCGAGGCGAAGAGGCCCTGCGGACGGATCATCAGGATGGTCACGATGAGCAGCAGCGTGAGTACCTTGGCCATCGAGCCGGTCAGGAAAAACTCGGCGATCGACTGCGTCTGGGCGATGCCGAAGGCCGACGCCACGGTGCCAAGCAGCGAAGCGGCGCCGCCGAAGGTCACTACGAGGAAGGCATCGACGATGTAGAGCGAGCCCGAAGTCGGACCGGTCGAACCGATGGTGGTGAAGGCCGCGCCCGCCACGCCGGCGATGCCGCAGCCGATGGCGAAGGTGAGGCGGTCGGTGCGCTTGGTGTTGATGCCGGTGGCGTTGGCCATCGCGCGGTTGGCGACGGTGGCGCGCACACGCAGACCCCAGCGCGACTTGTACAGCGCGAGCAGCACGCCGCCGGTCACCACGGCAGTGAGGCCGAGCACGAACAAGCCGTTGATCGGGATGTCCAGCCCTTCGGACGGCGCCCACGAACCCATCAGCCACTCGGGCAGGGTCGGGCTCACTTCCTTCGGACCGAAGGTCGAGCGGAACACCTGCTGCATGCCGAGCGACAGGCCCCAGGTGGCGAGCAGCGTATCCAGCGGACGTTTGTACAGATGTCGTATCAGCGCCCACTCGGTCAGCCAGCCGAAGGCGAAGGCGATGAAGAAGGCGGCGACGATGGCGATCGGGAAATAGGCTTGCACCAGCCCGGGCGCATAGGTTTCGGTCAGGCTGGAGAACATGAAGATGGTGTAGGCGCCGATGGTCATGAATTCGCCATGCGCCATGTTGATCACGCCCATCTGGCCGAAGATGATGGCGAGGCCGAGGCCCATCAGCAGCAGGACCGAGAACAGGCTCAGCCCGGCGAAGCCCTGCATCAGGGCGATGTTGTAGATTTCGTCGAATGACATGACGGACCTCCGGACGGTTGGCCGAGCACTGCCCGGCCGTGCAGGGAAAGGAGGCGCGCCGCCCGGTCTGCGCCGGGGCGGCACGCCGGGGTATTACTGGTAGCCCTTGGGGAAGGGGTTGGGTTCGATCAGGTCGGCCGATTCGGCGACCACCTTGAAAGTGCCGTCCGGCTGGCCCTGGGCGATGCGCGCCTTGGACCACAGGTGATGGTTCTCATGGACCTTCACGTAGCCTTCCGGCGCGCTCTTCAGTTCGATGCCGGGCGAGGCGGCGACCACCTTGTCGACATCGAAGCTGCCCGCCTTCTCGACGGCGGCCTTCCACAGCCAGGGGCCGAGATAGCCGGCCTGGGTCACGTCGCCGATCACCGACTTCGGACCGTAGGCCTTCTTGAAGGCCTCGACGAAAGCCTTGTTGTTGGCGTTGTCGAGCGACTGGAAGTACTTCATCGAGGAGTAGAAGCCGGCGAAGTTTTCACCGCCCACGCCCAGCATTTCGTCCTCGGTCACCGACAGCGTCAGCAGGAACTGCTTGACGCCGGTGATGCCGGCCGCCTTCAGCTGCTTGTAGAAGGCCACATTGGAGCCACCCACCACGGCTGCGAAGATGCAGTCCGGCTTGGCGACCTTGATCTTGTTGATCAGCGAGTTGAAGTTGGTGTGGCCGAGCGGGTAGTACTCCTCGCCCACCACCTTGCCGAGCTTGCCGACCGACTCGATGTGCTTGCGCGCGATCTTCATCGAGGTGCGCGGCCAGATGTAGTCGGAGCCGACCAGGAAGTAGGTCTTGGCCTTCTTTTCCTTCGACGCCCAGTCGAGACCCCAGATGATCTGCTGGGTGGCTTCCTGACCGGTGTAGATGACGTTCTTCGACTGCTCCAGGCCTTCGTAGAAGGTCGGGTAGTAGAGCAGGCCGTTCTCCTTTTCGAACACCGGCAGCACCGCCTTGCGCGAGGCCGAGGTCCAGCAGCCGAACACGCAGGCCACCTTGTCGTTCACCAGCAGCTTCTTCGACTTCTCGGCGAAGGTCGGCCAGTCGGAGGCGCCGTCTTCCTTGATCACCTTGATCTTGCGACCGAGGATGCCGCCCATCGCGTTGATCTGGTCGATCGCCAGCTGTTCGGCCTGGATCGAGCCGGTTTCCGAGATCGCCATCGTGCCGGTGGCGGAGTGCAGCTGACCCACGATGACTTCGGTGTCGGTGACCGCGAGCTTGGTCGTATTGACCTTGGCTGTCGGGAACTGCGCATTGCCGAAGCTGACGCCGGGCACCATCAGCGCCGGTGCAGCCGCCATGCCGAGCAGAACCTTGCGACGCTGTTCGTCGGTGAGCGGTGCCGGAATCGTGTCTTTCTTGTCAGCCATATCGTTTCTCCTGAGCGGAAGGGGTTGGGGAGCTTCAGGCGATCCGGTTGCGGCCGTTGAATCGTTTTGTGCACTGCACCGCAATCGCTCGCTGCGGTGCGAAAAGTAGTGTTCGGGGGTGCGTAGCCGGAATACGTCGATTGACGTATGTGCGTACTCGGCGCAACACCCGCGATCGGGGTGGGCCGGTGCTAAGGTGGAATCCTGCGCTGTCGCACTGCACCAGGATGTTGCCGAGGGCACCGTCGGGGTGCGCGGCGTGGAGGGAAGCTGCACTTGGGCTCCGGGTGGCGCGCGGTTTCGCTGCCCGGAGCATTTCTTGCATGGTGTGGCCTCGATCGCGTCAGCGCCTGCCCCGATGTCCGAAGCCACCCACCAGATATTCAAGATCCGCCGCGACTACAATACCTGGGTCGCCAATGAGACGCTCGAGGACTACGCGCTGCGCTACACGCCGCGCAGCTTCCGCAAGTGGTCGGAGTGGCGGGTCGCCAACACCGCCTTCGGCGCGGTGTCCTTCCTGGCGCTGGAGGCGATCGGCGGCGCCATCGCGCTGAACTACGGCTTCACCAATGCGCTGTATGCCATCCTGCTGGTCGGGCTGATCACCTTCCTGACCGGTCTGCCGATCAGCTACTGCGCCGCCAAGTACGGCGTGGACATGGACCTGCTCACGCGCGGCGCCGGCTTCGGCTACCTCGGCTCGACCATCACCTCGCTGGTCTATGCGAGCTTCACCTTCATCTTCTTCGCCATCGAAGCGGCCATCATGGCGCTCGCCTTCGAGATGTACTTCGGCCTGCCGCTGGCGTGGAGCTATCTGCTGTGTTCGGTGGTGGTGATTCCGCTGGTGATCCACGGTGTCACGCTGATCAGCCGCATACAGCTGTGGACGCAGCCGCTGTGGATCGTGCTGCTGGTGCTGCCCTACCTCGCGGTGTGGTGGCAGGCGCCGCACCTGTATTCGGAATTCACCGGCCTCAGTGGCCGCAGTTCGGGCAGCAGCGAATTCGACTGGATCATGTTCGGTGCGGCGTCGACGGTGGCGATCTCGCTGGTGGTGCAGATCGGCGAACAGGTCGACTACCTGCGCTTCCTGCCGGAGAAGACGCGCGAGAACCGGGTGCGCTGGTGGGCCTCGGTGCTGATCGCCGGCCCCGGCTGGGTGGTGCCGGGCATGGTGAAGATGCTGGGCGGCGCCTTTCTCGCCTTCCTTGCGCTGCAGGCCATGGTGCCGGTGGACCGCGCGGTCGAACCCACGCAGATGTATCTCGCCGGCTTTGCCTACGTGTTCGATTCGCCGGCGGTCGTGCTGGCGGTGACCGCGCTGTTCGTCATCGTGTCGCAGCTGAAGATCAACGTGACCAATGCCTACGCCGGCTCGCTCGCCTGGTCGAATTTCTTCGCCCGCCTCACGCACAGCCACCCTGGCCGCGTCGTGTGGCTGGTGTTCAATGTGGTGATCGCGCTGCTGCTGATGCTGCTCGGCGTGTTCGAGGCGCTGGAGCATGTGCTCGGCCTCTACGCCAATCTCGCCATCGCCTGGGTCGGCGCGCTGGTGGCCGACCTGGTCGTGAACAAGCCGCTCGGTCTGTCGCCGTCGCACATCGAGTTCAAGCGCGCCCATCTGTACGAGATCAACCCGGTCGGCCTCGGCTCGATGCTGATCGCCACCGTCGTATCCGTGCTTGCCTACACCGGCTGGATGGGCGACATGGCGCAGGCCTTTTCGCCCTTCATCTCGCTGGCCACCGCCTTCGTCACCGCGCCGCTGATCGCGCTCGCCACGCGCGGCCGCTACTACCTCGCGCGGCGCAGTGCCACGCAGTGGCGGCCGGGCCAGACGGTGACCTGCCACGTCTGCGAAAACAGCTTCGAATCGGAGGACATGGCGTACTGCCCGGCCTACGGTCAGCCCATCTGTTCGCTGTGCTGCACGCTCGAATCGCGCTGCCACGACCGCTGCAAGACCGACGCCAGCGCCGCTGACCAGCTGCACGCCTTCCTGAACGCCATCCTGCCGATGCAACTGGCGCGGCGCGTGAACTTCCGCGTCGGCCATTTCCTGGTCGTGTTCCTGTCGCTCACCGTGCTGCTGGCGGTCATCTTCGGCGTCGTGTTCTACCAGGAGGCCATCGTCAGCGGCCTCTACCCGGCGGCGCGCGACAGCCTGCAGCTCACGCTGTCGAAAACCTTCGCGCTGCTGGTGCTGCTGTGTGCCGTGTGCGCCTGGTGGATCGTGCTCGGCTCGGAAAGCCGGCGGCTGGCGCAGGACGAATCGAACCGGCAGAACCAGCTGCTGATGCGCGAAATCGACGCGCACCGCAAGACCGACCTCGCGCTGCAGAAGGCCAAGGATGCCGCCGAGTCGGCCAACCTTGCCAAGACGCGCTACGTGACCGGCATCAGCCACGAACTGCGCACGCCGCTGAACAGCATTCTCGGCTACGCGCAGATCCTGCTGCGCGAAACGGGCGGCAGCGGCAGCACCGGCAAGGGCGGCGGCGACGACACGCAGAAGCGCGCGCTGGGCACCATCCTGCGCAGCGGCGAACATCTGCTGGGCCTGATCGACGGCCTGCTCGACCTGGCGCGCATCGAGGCCGGCAAGCTCAGGCTGGATCCGGCGCCGATGCCGCTGCGCGAACTGCTGGATGATCTGGCCAAGATGTTCGAGCCGCAGGCGGCGCGCAAGGGCCTGCAGTTCCGCATCGAAACGACCGGCCGGCTGCCCGACTACGTGCGCGTCGACGCCAAGCGGCTGCGCCAGGTGCTGATCAATCTGCTGGCGAATGCGGTCAAGTTCACCGAGCAGGGCGAGGTGGTGCTGCGCATCGATTACCGGATGGAGGTGGCGCGCTTCGAGATCGCCGACACCGGCCCCGGCATCGCGGCGGACGACCATGCCCGCATCTTCATGCCTTTCGAGCGCAGCGCCAGCGGCCGCGTCATCGCCGAGCCGGGCACCGGCCTGGGCCTGAGCATCACCCGCATGCTCACCTCGCTGATGGGCGGCGAACTGACGCTGGAGAGCGAGCTCGGTCGTGGCTCGACCTTCCGCCTGCGGCTCTACCTGCCTGAGTACCTGTCGGTGCCGACGCAGACGCGCTCGATGCGCACCGTCATCGGCTACGAAGGTCCGCGCATGCGCGTGCTGCTGGTCGATGACGACGCCACCCAGCGCCACATGCTGACCGGCATGCTGGCGCCGCTCGGTTTCGACGTCGACGAGGCGGCCAGCGGCCGCGAGGCGCTGGACTGCGTCGCCCGCGTGCGCCCGGACGTGGTGCTGCTGGACATCAATATGGACGGCATGGACGGTTGGGAAACCGCGCGCCGCCTGCGCGAGTTCGACGGCGCGCCGATACCGGTGCTGATGGTGTCGGCCAATGTGTTCGAGAACCGCAGCGAACTGCTGCGTACCGCCGGCTGCGCCGGCTTCGTGCCCAAACCGGTCATGGAGTCCGAACTGCTGGACCAGTTGCGCGAGGCGCTGGACCTGACCTGGCATGTCGACGAACCGGCCGACGCCGCACCGCCGAAGGCCGAGCCGGCCGCCGACGCGCCGCTTGCCGCGCTCGACGACGAAGAGCGCGCCGCGCTGCTGCGCCTGTCGCGGCTGGGCCACGTCAATGGCATCGCCACGCTGCTGGACGCGATTTCCGAACGGTCCGAGGCCGCACGCGAAGACTGCCGTCGCCTGCGCGCGCTGGTCGACGGCTTCGACCTCATACGCTTCACACAACTATTACAACGCGACGCCCATGCTCTCTGAATTCCATCAACCGGTCGTGCTCGTCGTCGACGACGCACCCGATTCGCTCGGCTTCCTGTGCGACGCGCTGTCGCAGGCCGGCTACACCGTGCTGATCGCGCACGACGGCGCGTCGGCGCTGGCCCGTCTCGAATGGGTGGTGCCCGACGCCATCCTGCTCGACGCGGTGATGCCCGGCCTGTCCGGCTTCGAAACCTGCCGCCGCATCCGCGAAGAGCCGGGGCTGACCCACGTGCCCATCATCTTCATGACCGGGCTGTCGGGCACGGCCGAAGTGGTCGAGGGCTTTACCGCCGGCGGCACCGACTACGTGGTCAAGCCCCTGCGTGTCGAAGAGGTGCTGGCGCGGCTCACCGCCCACGTGCGCAACGCGCGCGCGGTGCGCATCGCACGGCAGGCGGTGGACGTGGCCGGACTCGGCGTGCTGGTGGTCGATGCACTCGGCCGCGTGGCCTGGCGTTCGCCGCGTGCCGGCGAGTGCCTGGGTCAGTTCGGTATCGACCCGGCGGCCGCGACCGCCGACTGGCTGGGCGACCCGGCCGGCCTGACGGCGGACCCTGCCGCCGAGGCGCGCCTGCTGCGCGAGCAGGGCGACCAGGCGCTGTACGCGCGCAGCCTGGGTGCGGTGGGGCTGGGCGAACACATGCTGCTGCTCGACGTGAGGAAGCGCGGTGAATCAAGCACCCGCATCGCCGGCGCCCAGCTGACGCCGCGCGAGGCCGAGGTGCTGTCCTGGTTGGCCAAGGGCAAGACCAACCGCGATATCGGCGACATCCTCGGCATGAGCCCGCGCACGGTTAACAAGCACCTCGAGCACATCTACGAAAAGCTCGGCGTCGAAACCCGCGCCGCCGCCGCCGCCCTGGCGATGCGGGCGTCCAGCGACTGAATCGGCATCTAGTACAGCAGCTGCAGGCCGAGCACGAAGCGGTCGAGCGACGCCGCGCCCGCGCTCTTCGCGCTCGAATACACCGCGGTGAGGCGCGCTTTGTGACCCGATATGACGTAGTTCGTACCGACGTCCCACTGTTCGGCGCGCGCGCCGGCGTCCGGATCCAGGCGCTGGAAGCGCACGTAAGGCTGGAAGCGACCGGGGCCGAACGCGTGCGGGATCAGGTAGCCGACGGTGAGTAGCGCGGCATCCGCCTGCAGCGCGCCACCGCAGTTGCTCACGCGCGAACACAGCGGGTCGGCGGGCGCAACGTCGGCCACGCCGTCGGTGTCGTAGTCGTACCAGGCGGCCTCGACGGTGAGCACACCGCCGGAGCGCAGGCGGGTTTCGTACAGCGCATCCAGGTTCCACGCGCGATAGTCACCGCGGGCGCCGGCCACACCGACGCCGTCCTTCTGGCTCATCAGCGCGGCGCCCAGCGTGAACACCTCCTTGTCGCCGTAATAGGTGCTGGTGCCGTAGTAGCCGGGTTCCGGGTCGAGGAAGCTCCAGGCGAAGCGGGCCGCGAACAGCGGCTCACTGGAGGCATTCGACAGACCGCTGCCGCGGTTCTTGCCCTCGAACACGCCGACGCTGTAGAGCAGCCGGTCGGCGTACAGATTGCCCCACAGCAGCACGCCGTCGTCGCGGCCGGTGAAGGCGTTCGGGTAGAGCGACACGAAGGGATAGCCCCACACATTGGCGAACTGGTTGCCCGCCATGTTCGAGCGGTCGGTCGGCGGCACCAGCCGGCCGACCCACAGGTTCAGCCCCTCTGCCAGTTCGAACTGCAGGATGGCGTCGAGCAGCTGCATGTCCTTGGCCGGCGGGCGTTCGAAGGTGAGCGTGGCGCCGAACCTGCGGGTGAATTTCGCCGCCGACAGCAGGCGGACCGAATCCATCGTGAAGCCGCTGTCGTATGCACTGCCGCCGGCCGGGCGCGCCTCTTCGGCATTGACGTAGGAGGCGCGCAGCCACAGGCCGAGCGTCAGCGAACTGTCGCCTGGGCCCTGCAAGGTCATCTGGGCATCGGCGGCACCTGAGCAGAGCAGGGCTGCGCTGGCGAGCAGCGCGTGGCGAAAGGGCGGCGTCCATCGCAGACGCGTGAAGCGGCGGAAGGTCATAGTGGCGGTCCTGAACGGGTGCGCAGGGCTGGCGGCAGCGTGTGCGCGGGTGGCGTCGGGAGTCCGGTATCCGGAGTGCGGCGTCCGGAATCCGGTCGTGTCGTCTGGCCGCGATCGCACGGAGGGACGTTGCGGCAGCGCCGACAGGGCAAGGATGTTTGCCGCGTCGGCAAGCCGTTTCCGCACCGATGTGGTGCATTCAGGCGGCGAATTTCTCCGCCATCGGGCGTGCGGCGACCCGCTGCAAGGTGCAAGGCCAGTGCCAGGCGGGCATGGCTGATGCATGCAGACCCGCGCGACGATCGCCTTTCCGCCTGATCGTCCACCCATACCGGAGTCAGCCATGACAGAACGCCTATGGACTTTCGCCGCCGGTGCCGACGGCCCCTGGCGCATTACCGAGGTACGCGCCGTCATCGGCGAAGCGCTGGCCGAAGCGCCGCGTCTCGACCGTGTCGCCGGCGATGCGGCAGGCAGCGGCCTGTGGTCGCTGCGCGGCATCACCAGCAACGAGCGCTACGTCACCCGTGACGAGAAGCAGACGCTGACCGCCGCCTCGCCGCCGCTCGGTCGCAGCAGCGCGGCCTGCGCCGTGCTGATCCCGATCCGCAAGTCGGCGGCCTGGTGGGCGCTGGCGCAGGACGAGCGGCGCGCCATCATGGAAGAGCAGTCGCACCACATCGCGCACGGTCTGCGCGTGTTGCCGGCGGTGGCGCGGCGGCTGCATCACTGCCGCGACCTGTCGCCGGACGAGCCCTTCGATTTCCTGACCTGGTTCGAATTCGCACCGGAACACGAAGCGGCGTTCGACGCACTGCTGGACGTGCTGCGGGCCTCACCCGAGTGGGCCTACGTCGAGCGTGAGTTCGAGGTGCGGGCGCGGGTGGACATGGGGCCGGAGAACTGAGTCCGCCGGCCCCCTGGATGCCGCACTACCAGACGGCGAGGTCGGTGCCGCCCGCACCGATTCGGATATCGCCGAATTGGGCGCGCCCTTCGCCACGTCCGAACACGCTGTTGGCGATCAGCCACACACGGACGATGCGTTGTGGCGGCGGCCCGCCGACCGCCTTCGCGTAGTCCTGCAGCACGTTGCGCGACTCGTTCAGCCAGCGGCCGAGGTCGGTGTTGCCGGAGCGCGCAACGACATGGGTTTCGCGGTCCTTCCAGCCGGGCAGCGGGCAGCGGAAGGTTTCGCCGACCGGCAGCGCGCTGCTCCACAGATAGGTCAGGTCCTGCCCGTTGTCGAACTCGACCGCAATGCTGATGTAGTCGTGCGTGATCACGCTGTTCTCGGCCTGTTTGCCCGGCAGCTGGTCCACCCGCCACGACCACTTGAGCTCGGTGTCCGGCGTCAATGCGACCTCGGCCGGTTTTTGCAGGATGGCGACGTCGTTGCGCGTGTGCGTGTGCATGCGGCGCTTCGGGCCGCCGTCGTTATCGTTGGCGCGGACCTCGCGGAAGATTTCCGCCGGGCCCAGTTCCCACAGGTACTGCCAGCCCTCGGGCGCGACAGGTGGCGACTGCAGACGGGCCAGGGCCGGCGCCGCCCAGTCCGGCGCAGCCGGATGCAGGGCCAGTGCCGCGAGGGTGGCCGCGACGTCGGCATCCGGTGCCCAGCGGATCAGCGCCACGCTGACGCCGCCGCCGGCATCGGGGCTGGCGGGCGGCGCCTCACCCTGGTAGCGGCCCTTCGCGTCGAGCCAGCGGGTGGGCAGGTTCTTCAACTGCACGGTGCCGCTCTCCGCGGCGGTGAAGGTATCGGTGGCGTCGAGGCCGCGCGAGATCGCTCCGGTTTCGCCGATGCGACGCCACAGCTGGAGGGGGGCTTCGAGCGAAATGTCGTAGTGACGCGACAGCCAAACGCGCCCCTGCAGCAGCACGGTCACCCGGTCGCCGGCCTTCACCGGGAAGCCGCTGTCCAGCCACGGGCCGTGTTCTGCACCAAGGTAGAGCACCTTCATGCCACTGACCGCGCCGTCGGCCAGCGGCGCAACGGCGGTCTTCACCGACTCCTCGAAGCGCTCATGGGCGGACTGCGCCCCCGCATTGCCGGCGGCCGCTACCGCCAGGCTCAGTGCAAGGCTGCGCCACAGATGTTTCATCGTCATTCCGTCTCCTTCCTCATTTGCCGTGCAATGCCGCACGCATGCAGGGTGGCAGCAATCGCGCGCCGAAGGCAGGGCTGGACGGGGGGCGGGGCGCCGTTCCCGGCGATGCGGATGGAAGATGCCTGCTCCGGGGCCAGCGCAGGCGTAGGGTGGTGCGGACACCACGTCCACCTGCTCAAACAAGTAACATCACGCCTTCGCAAATTTCCCACACCGCCTTCCGGCATGTCCGTTTCCGGCTCCGTCGCCCTCTATTTCGTCGCTTCGCCGCTGCAGTACCTTGCCGCCCGGCGCATTGCGCAGGCGTTCGAGCCCGGCGCACGGCAGGTGCTGGTCTGGTATAAGCCGGGCATCAAGTCGGCCGTCGATCCGGCCGAGTGGGACGCGTGTACCTATATGCCGTGGCCGCGCTGGGAGCCGCTGCCCGGCGCTTTTGGCCGGCATCGGCGGCTGCGCGCCAACATCGGTCTGGTGAGCGGGCTGGTCGGGCAGTGCGAGCGCCTGATCGTCCACAGCGCGGTGTTCGATACCGAGGCGATCAACTACTTCCTGCACGCCTTGCCGCGCGCCGTCGGCGCGCGCGAAATGCACGCGCGCATCCTGCCCGACGGCCTGATCTCGATCCGCCGCTATCCGCTGAGCTTCACGAAAAGACTGGCGCAGCGCGTGCGGCTGCTGCGCAGCCTGTTCGCGCCGGAACTGCGCTACACCTGTTTTTCCGGTGACCGCATTGGCTCGGACGCACCGTTCTGTGACCGCATCTACGTGCTGCCGGGGCTGCCGCACGAGTATCCGGCCGACAAGGTGGTGGTGTTGCCGCCGCTGGTCGATGCGCTGGCGCCGGCTGCGGACGACAAGGTGCGGCGCGCGCTGGTGGTGGGGCAGCCGCTGACCGGTTTCGGGCTGATGAACGCTGCCGATCTGACAGCGACCACCGCACGCATCCGCGACTGGCTGGCGGCGCAGGGCATCACCGATATCGATTACAAGGCGCACCCGAAGGACGCCGCGCACGAGCTGCGTCATCCCGACTACCGGCTGATCGAGCCGGACTGCGCACTGGAGGTTCATATGGCGCGCACCCCCTACTTCGCCGTGGCTGGCGTGCGCTCGACCGCGCTGCTGATTGCGCGGCAGATCTATCCGCCAGAGGTGCGGGTAACAGCTATTGGTTGGTCCTCTGTGCGGTTCAAATCTCGGGAGGAGGCCGATGACATGAGGAAGGTCTTCGAGCTATGCGGAGTGGTTATTGAGTGAGAAAGACGAGGCTGTCTCGCGCGGGCTTGGGGAAGATGTCTGGGCTTATGTCGCTGTGTCACCATCCGAGCGCCGAGAGCTTCAATATTGATGATCAACTCGCTCATGCCGCGCTTCGGCCCTCTTGAGCTCGACGAACTGCCAACGCAGTTCCGCGCCGCTACGCGCGTTACTCCGTACTTCTTCCTCCATTTGTGACATGACAGCACTCCGCCAATTCGCTCAAGCCAGTCAAGTTCCTCTTCTGATGGCCATCTGCTTCGTACTGCCTATGCGAGTCAGCTATGTCTACTTGCTCAGCGCGCTGCTACTGATGGCCGTACTCTCTTCAGGTGGATTGTATGACCGACTGCACGGCATGATTCGGTCCCGCCCATGCCAACTTGCGGTAGCGTACTTCAGTGTGGTGTTGCTCGCGATGCTCTGGACCGAACATCGCGATGAGGGATGGCATTTCGTTGGCCGGCATTTGCCCTTCTTGCTCTTCGCTCTCTATTGGTCCGCTTCAGAAGCAGCAACTCGCGAACGCTGCCTGAAAGCCTTCATTGCAGGCGTGGCCGCGTGCGCGCTGCTGGCTCATTACAACTGGCTCCAGCACTATTTTTTTCCTGACTGGCCGCGTGGCATCCGCGTATTCAAGTCTGCTGAGGACACTGCCCCGTTCATTGATCGCATCATGTATGCGCCGATTCTGGCTCTTGGTTCCTACATCGCACTTGAACAGTTGCTTACCAAGCGATCAATGGTGGCGATTGCTGGATGGTCATTTGTGGTTGCGTTGCTTTTGTCCAACCTCGCGTTTTCCGGTGGGCGTGCGGGTATGGTTGCGTTCGCGGTCATGTTCGTCATCATGGTGTTTCAGCGCTTCGCGTCTTGGCCTCGCGCGCTCGTGGTATCAACAGTGGCTCTTGTATTTGCCTTCAGCGCACTTCACACAACCTCCGGCTATTTCCGCGAGCGTGCTGACGAAGCGTTGAACGATCTCAGAAACTTTGATACGAACCCGCGCTCCTCGGTTGGCGAGCGCCTTATTTACTGGACAACCAGTGCTCAGGTGTTTCTGAAGCATCCTCTGATCGGCGTTGGCAGCGGTGACTTTCAGGCCGAATACGTCAAGGCACGCGCCGCACGCTGGGCCGATACGCCCGATTCCTATAATCCGCACAA
This sequence comes from Methyloversatilis discipulorum, assembly GCF_018780585.1. Taxonomy (GTDB): domain Bacteria; phylum Pseudomonadota; class Gammaproteobacteria; order Burkholderiales; family Rhodocyclaceae; genus Methyloversatilis; species Methyloversatilis discipulorum_B. Next base: position 130,386 of record NZ_JADMJL010000008.1, read on the forward strand.
CCAGTTCCTGATGACAGGCGCGACTACCGGGCTGCTTGGCCTGGGCGTCCTTATTGCTTTCCTCGGATCGATCGCGCGTGCCAGCGATGATCGGCGTGCCATGGTGCTCGTGAGTGGCTTTCTCGTCGCTTGCTTGTTTGAAAGCTATCTGTGGCGGTCGAACACGAGCCTGACTTTCATGGTGCTGATGGCGTTACTGTCCAGAACGTCGGCTCCAGGAGAAAGGAGAGTTCGATGAGAATTGCGTTTGTGTCCATGCATCCGCGCGCACGGCACTATAGGCAGGACGCGTCGTTCGTGTATCGATGCGAGAACGTCGCACTGGCCGTGCGTTCGCTAGGGCATGAGACCGAGCTGATGCACCTCCGCGAAATCTTCTGGCGCGGCCGCTTCGACGCCGTTCTGCTGCTGCGGCCGCGTCGCACGTTGGCGCTTTGTCTTGCAGTTGCTTGGCTTAGACGGCTGGGGACACGGATCTTTGGCGATTTCGATGACTTGGTGTTCGATCCGGAAATGTCCGTTTATCGGCCAGGAGTGCTTGCTGGTCAGGAGAGTTTGAGACGCGCGCGAGCGAAGTTTGCCTTGCATTCCGCTGCGCTCGACATGATGGATGGCGTTACGCTATCGACCTCCGAGCTGGTAAGACGATACCGCGCACTGCGTCCTCAGGGACGCTCTTTGCGGATGCCGAATACTCCGCATCGCAGTTGGCTTGATATCGGTCGGACTTCTTCCGAACTCGCCCCTTCCATTTCCTACTTCTCGGGTACGCGCACGCATGACGCGGACTTCAAGCTGGTTCTGCCAGCATTGCAGTCGCTGCTTGAGGAAATGCCTCGGTTGACAGTCCAAGTTGTAGGACCGTTGGAAACGCATTTCCGTCACCCCCGCCTGCTATTTGGCCGACGCCTCGATTTTTCTCATTACGTTGATGTCGTGCGCAATAGCTATCTGACCATAGCGCCACTCGTGGACACGCCGTTCGCGCAGTGCAAGTCTGCGATTAAGGTGCTGGAATCGGCTGTGCTGGGCGTACCGGCGCTTGCTTCTCGAATCGGGGAGTACGCCGAGCTTGATATCGACGGCATAGTGGGTGTGCCGACGCCATCTGATTGGGAGCCGTTGTTGCGACGGGCGCTCGATCCGGCTGTGCGCCGCGAACTAGCATCAGGGCTTCGCAGTCGCGTCCTGGAGCAATTCGACAGTGCTGCTGTTGCACGAGACTTTGTCGATTTCGTTGCTGCGTGAGATGCCGACCTGCTTGAAGCGCATCCTCATCGTCCGCACCTCGGCCATCGGCGACGTCGTGTTCGCGTCGCCGCTGGCGGCGGCGATCAAGCGGACGCATCCGGACGCCTTCATCGCCTGGCTGGTCGAGCCGGGCATCGACGCGCTGATCGCGCACGATCCGAACGTCGATGCCCGTATCCTGTGGCCTAAGGCGGAGTGGGCGCGGCTGTGGCGCGAACGTCGCTATGGCGAGCTGTGGCGGCGGGTGCGCGCGCTGCGCAGCGAACTGCGCAGCCACCGTTTCGACACCGTGCTCGACCTGCAGGGCCTGCTGAAGAGCGGCTTTCTCGCCTGGCTGGCGGGCGCGCGCACGCGCATCGGCCTCGGTTCGCGCGAGGGCAGCCAGTGGCTGATGACGCAGGTGGTACCGCGCGGGGGCGACATCGCGCGCATTTCGTCCGAATACCTGCATCTGGCCGAACAGCTCGAGCTGGACACCGGCGACTTCCTGCCGACGCTGCACGTGTCGACCGACGCCGATGCGCGTGCGCAGGCGCTGCTGGCGGAACATGGGCTGACGCCAGGCCGCTATGCCGTGTTCGCCGCGTTCACGACGCGGCCGCAGAAGCACTGGTTCGAGGATGCCTGGCAGACGCTGGCGTCCAAGCTCGCCGCGCAGACGGGACTGATTCCGGTGCTGCTGGGTGGACCGGCCGACGCCGAGGCGGCAGCCCGCATCGCCGCCGGCGCGCCGGGGCTGATCAATCTGGTCGGCCGCACGAAGCTGCCGGAAGCGGCGGCACTGGTGCGCGGCGCCGGTCTGCTGGTCGGCGTCGATACCGGGCTCACGCACATGGGCATCGCCTTCGCGACGCCGACGGTGGCGATCTTCGGCTCGACCTGCCCGTATACGCATACCGGTCGTGCCAATGCGCGCGTGATCTGGCTGGGCCTGCAGTGTTCGCCCTGCAAGCGCCGGCCGACCTGTGGCGGCGCCTACACCTGCCTGCGCGACATCACGCCGGATCGGGTGCTGGACGAAGCGGCTAAGGCGATCGCGGCATGAAGGTGCTGCACGTCGAAGCCGGCAAGCATTACTACGGCGGTGCGCGTCAGGTTGCCTACATCGTCGAGGGACTGGCGCGGCGTGGCGTTTCCAATGTGCTGGCCTGCCCGCTCGGTGCGGGCATCGCCGCCGCCTGCGCTGACCATGCCCGGGTGGTGGAGATGAAGATGGGCGGCGACGCCGATGCCGGCATGGCGCTGCGTCTGGCTCGCCTGATCCGCGCCGAGCGTCCGGACATCGTGCATCTGCACAGCCGGCGCGGCGCCGACCTGTGGGGTGGCATCGCCGCGAAGCTGACCGGCACCCGATGCGTGCTGTCGCGCCGCGTCGACAATCCGGAGCCGCGCTGGCTGGTCGCGCTGAAGTACCGTCTGTACGACCACGTGATCACCATTTCGGAAGGCATACGGCAGGTGCTGCTGTCCGAAGGACTGGCGGCGGAGCGGGTAAGCTGCGTGCGCAGCGCGGTCGATGCCGCGCCCTATCTGCAGCCGGTAGAGGGTGCTGCATTCCGGCGCGAATTCGAGCTGCCGGATGATGCGCGCGTGATCGGCGTGGTCGCCCAGCTGATTGCCCGCAAGGGGCATCGCTACGTGATCGAGGCGATGACGGCGCTGCATGCGAGCCATCCGGATGTCCGGGTGATCTTCTTCGGGCAGGGGCCGCTGCGCGAGGAACTGGAACGCGAGGTGGCGGATCGCGGGTTGACCGAGGTGATCCGCTTCGCCGGTTTCCGCACCGACCTGCCGCGCTGGCTCGGCGGGCTGGACATCCTCGCCCATCCGGCCGACATGGAAGGGCTGGGCGTGTCTCTGCTGCAGGCTTCGGCCGCCGCGGTGCCCATCGTCACTTCGCGTGCCGGCGGACTGCCGGAGGCGGTGGCTGACGGCGTCAGCGGGCTGCTGATTCCGCCCGGCGATATTGCGGCCCTGACCGCGGCGCTGGTCCGCCTGCTCGACGATGCCGGGCTGCGCCGCCGTTTGGGCGAGGCCGGTCGGGCCCGCATACTGGCGGAGTTTTCGGTGGATGCGATGGTCGAGGGCAATCTCGCCGTCTATCGCCGACTGATATCACGCAACTGAATACGGATACGACATGACGACAACCGATCGCCGCATCGTGTGGCTGCTGATTGCCTACACGCTGATGCTCGCGCTGCTCCCCCTGGTGCTGAACGAACAGGCCTTTCAGTGGACCTTCTCCGAAGTGGGACCCTTCGAGCAACTGTCCATCGCCGGCTGGCTGGGCACCGCCGTCATCGTGCTGCTGCGCATCCGCCCGCTCGCTGCGCGCGCCTGGGCCTTCGCGCTGCTGTGCCTGGCGTTTGCCGCGCGCGAGGCGGACTGGCACAAGCTGTTCACCGGCGAGAGTTTCCTGAAGAACAGCTTCTATCGCGACGCGGCACGGCCGTTCGAGGAAAAGCTGATCTGCGGCGCGATCGCCATTTTCCTGGTAGCACTGGTGCTGTACGCCGGTCTCGTGATCGCGCGCTTCCTGTTCCTGCAGGGGGGCTGGCGCTCCCGTTCCGGCGCCTGGCTGATGGCCGGTACTGCGCTGGTGGTGATCGGCAAGCTGATCGACCGCCTGCCAGCCGTGCTGTCGGTCGATTACGGCATCGAACTCGGGCCGCTGACCAAGCACTACTCGGCGGCCTTCGAGGAGGGGCTGGAAATGGCGCATCCGCTGATCCTCGCGTGGTCAGTGTGGATCAGCCAGACCGGGCGGCGCTACCTGTCGTGAGGGGTGCGGATGGTCGGTCGCGCGTTCCGCAGAGCGCGCAGACCGGGCCACACGAGCAGCTGGCGGCGCTGATCGAACGCCGCCGCGGGCAGGATTTCCGCAAGCCGGTCGCCCCTTACAGTGCGGAGGCGTTCAAGGTCTTCGCGGCGGTTTGTCGCCCCGGCGCTCCGCTCATCGTCGACAGCTGCTGTGGCGTCGGCGAGAGCACGCTGCATCTGGCCGAGCGCTTTCCCGATCATTTCGTGCTCGGGGTGGACCAGTCGGCCGACCGCCTGTCGCGTGCACCGGTACTGCCGGCCAACGCGCTGCTGCTGCGTGCGGACATGGCCGACATCTGGCGCCTGCTGCTGGATGGCGGCTATCGCCCGGCCCGTCAGTACATGCTCTACCCGAACCCGTGGCCCAAGATCGGCCAGCTCGCGCGCCGCTGGCCGGCGCATCCGGTGTTTCCGCGGGTGCTGGCACTGGGCGGGGTCATCGAGTGCCGCAGCAACTGGCGCATCTACGTCGAGGAATTCGCGCTGGCGGCCCGGCTGCTGGTCAGCCGGAACGCGACCGTCGAGGCGTTCGTGCCCGAAGTGCCGATGACGCCGTTCGAACGCAAGTATCTGGCGAGCGGACACGCGCTTTTCCGCTGCGTCCTCGATCCGGAATAGGCACGGGGCGACGCATCCGAAAACGCGCCGCCCCGTGTGCAGCACCGGGTCACGCCCGGCGCCGGAGCGCTGCATCAGTTGAATTGCGGAATGTACTTCGGGTCCGCCGGCGCAGCCGGGGCGACCGGCGTCGGGCGCTGCGAGATTTCGGCGGCAGCCTGTGCGGCGTCGCCGCCCCGCGCACGCTGCGCCTCGGCGGCGCGCATCCAGCCCGTGTCGTGCGGATATTCGTCGCTGCGATATTTCGGGTCGGCCGGTGCGGCCGGTGCCACCGGCGACGGGCGGGCCGTCACCTCGTTGCGCACCTGAACCGCCTGGGCGCGCCGTTCAGCGGCCGATTCTCCGGCGCCGCGCACCTCGGACACGGTGTCGGACATGTGTTCGGTGGGATAAGCGCCTTCCGCCATCGCGCCGGCGGACGTGATCACGAAGGCGGCACCAACGATAGTCTTGAGGACGGTCATTGCAGTCTCCTTGGTTGCGGACGCCGCGACGGGCGTCCATGTGCTGCAGTGTGCGCATCGCAGCGGGCGTCGGCTGTCGGCCGACGCGCAGGGGATGTAGGTGCAGCGGTGCCCGGCGTAGGACGCACGATGTTGCGCAGCGGCGTGGCCTGGCCGCTCCGGTCGCCGGGTTTGCACAAGCGGCGCGGTATCGGCCGGGTGCTGTGCCCATGACCGCCGCTGTCGGACAATGTCGGAATACGGGGTCGGCGCGCCGGGCGCGACCCACAGATATCCGGGGCTTCATGAACGTCAACTGTGTCGAATGCGGCGCCTGCTGCGCCAGCTTTCGCGTCGATTTCCACCCGTCGGACGGCGAGGCGCAGGGCGGGCGCGTGCCCGAGGGCCTGTACGACGAATTGAACGTATCGATCGCCCGCATGCGCGGCACCGACGCAACAGCGCGTCGATCTGCGCGCCCAGCATGGATCGATCGCCCGCATGCGCGGCACCGACCATGCTCAGCCACGTTGTCGCGCGCTGCGCGGGTGCATCGGCGAGCGGGTGAGCTGTTTCATCTACGACGAGCGGCCCGATCCGTGCCGCGAATTCGAAGCGGGGTCGGACGCCTGTTTGCGAGCGCGGCGCCGGCATGGCTTGCCGGCATCGTCCTGACGCCTACCGGATTCCCCGAAAGACCGATTCCCCCGGTGGACCGCCGTGCGTGGTTCTGGGGGAGCGAGCTCGGGACGGTGGCCCGAGAGGAAGGTCAGCCGACGACCAGCGGTTCCGGTTCGATGTGGACGCCGAAGCGCTCGCGCACGCTGGCCTGTATGTCCGCGGCCAGCTTCATCAACTGGTCGGCGGTTGCCTGGCCGTGATTCACCAGCACCAGGGCCTGCCTGTCGTGCACGCCGGCATCGCCCCGCCGCGTGCCCTTCCAGCCGCAGCGGTCGATGAACCAGGCAGCGGCGAACTTCACCGCGCCGTCGGTCGCAGGATAGTGGGGGGCGTCCGGGTGGGCGACGAGCAGGCGGGCGGCTTCGTCGGCGGGCAGCACCGGATTGCGGAAGAAGCTGCCGGCGTTGCCGATCACGGCCGGGTCCGGCAGCTTGGCGCGGCGCACCGCGCAGACGGCGTCGAACACCTCGCGCGGAGTGGGCGTGGTGACGCCGCGAACCGCCAGTTCGCGCTGTAGATCGGCATACTCGGCCCGCACGACCGGCTTCAGGCTCAGCCGGAACACGACGCGGGTAATGATGGCCCGTCCGGCGAGCCGGTGCTTGAACACGCTGTCGCGATAGCTCATCGCGCAGTCCGCAGCCGTCAGTTGCAGCCAGCGACGGTCCTGCATGTCCCAGGCGTCGACACTGTCCAGCCGGTCGACCAGTTCGACGCCGTAGGCGCCGATGTTCTGGACCGGTGCGGCACCGACGGTGCCGGGAATGAGAGCAAGGTTCTCCAGGCCGTACCAGCCCTGGTCGAGCGCGTGGCTGACCCAGTCGTGCCAGTTCTCCCCGGCGGCCACCGCGATGCGCACCGTGTCGCCGTCGTGCCCCAGCAGTTCGATGCCGCGCGTCCGCATGTGCAGCACGGTGCCCGGAAAGTCGGCCGCGAACACGATGTTGCTGCCGCCGCCCAGAACCAGGATGCGTTCGCCGCGCTGCAGCAGCGTCTCGGTCAGCGCCGGCAGATCGGCTGCGTCGTCCACCGGCTGCAGCCGCGCAGCGCGGGCGGGCAGGTGCAGCGTGTTCAGATCGCGCAGGTCGGCGTCGGAGAGGGCAGGGGCAATCATGACGTGCCGAAAATCGGGCGGCGAAGCGCTGAAGCAGGGGCGCGCAGTATAGCCAAGCGGCTGCGCTGCAGTGCGGTAGGCGGCTTGGCTTGAAATTGAATAAAAGATATCATATATAAGACTTGAACCGCCTTCGCGCGCAGTGGGTTTTGCGCTGCGCCATGCAAGGTTGCGGTCGTCGCCAAGGTGCAGATTACAAAGCGCTTTTTCGATGCCGTTTCGGTGCAAGCCGCGGCTTTTCAGTCCGCGTCTTCGTGCGACGCACCATCAAGCCGGTGTGTCGTTCTATGATGCGGTATACCCGTCTACCGGAGGACTCACCGTGCTTGAAGCTTACCGTGCCCATGCCGCCGAACGCGCCGCGCTCGGCATCCCGCCGCTCGCCCTCGATGCGAAGCAGACTGCTGAACTGATCGAGCTGATCAAGAACCCGCCGGCTGGCGAGGACGCTTTCCTGCTCGACCTGCTGACCCATCGCGTGCCGCCGGGCGTGGACGACGCCGCCAAGGTGAAGGCCTCCTTCCTGGCTGCCGTGGCTCACGGTGACGTCAAGGTCGGTCTGATTTCCAAGGCCAAGGCCACCGAACTGCTGGGCACCATGGTGGGTGGCTACAACGTGAAGCCGCTGATCGACCTGCTGGACGACGCCGAAGTCGCCGCTGTGGCGGCCGAAGGCCTGAAGAAGACGCTGCTGATGTTCGACTTCTTCCACGATGTCGCCGAGAAGGCGAAGGCCGGCAATGCCAAGGCCAAGGAAGTCGTGCAGTCCTGGGCCGACGCCGAGTGGTTCACCAGCCGTCCGGAAGTGCCGAAGTCGATCACCGTTACCGTGTTCAAGGTGCCGGGCGAAACCAATACCGACGACCTGTCGCCGGCGCCGGACGCGACCACCCGCCCGGACATCCCGATGCACTACCTGGCGATGCTGAAGAACACCCGCCCGGACGCGGCCTTCAAGCCGGAAGAAGACGGCAAGCGCGGTCCGATGCAGTTCATCGAGGACCTGAAGAAGAAGGGTCACCTCGTAGCCTATGTCGGCGACGTGGTCGGCACCGGTTCGTCGCGCAAGTCGGCGACCAACTCGGTCATCTGGGCCACCGGTCAGGACATCCCCTACGTGCCGAACAAGCGCTTTGGTGGCGTCACGCTGGGCGGCAAGATTGCCCCGATCTTCTTCAACACGCAGGAAGACTCCGGCTCGCTGCCGATCGAAGTCGATGTGTCGAAGCTGGAAATGGGCGACGTGATCGACGTGCTGCCGTACGACGGCAAGATCGTCCGTAACGGCGAGACGGTGGCTGAATTCGCGCTCAAGAGCGAAGTGCTGCTCGACGAAGTGCGTGCCGGTGGCCGCATCAACCTCATCATCGGCCGTTCGCTGACCGCCAAGGCGCGCGACTTCCTCGGTCTGGGCGCGTCGACGCTGTTCCGCCTGCCGAAGGCGCCGGTGGATACCGGCAAGGGCTACACGCTGGCGCAGAAGATGGTCGGTCGTGCCTGTGGCCTGCCGGAAGGCAAGGGCATCCGTCCGGGCACCTACTGCGAACCGAAGATGACCACGGTCGGCTCGCAGGACACCACCGGCCCGATGACCCGCGACGAACTGAAGGATCTGGCCTGCCTCGGCTTCTCCGCCGATCTCGTCATGCAGTCCTTCTGCCACACCGCCGCCTATCCGAAGCCGGTGGACGTGAAGATGCACCGCGAACTGCCGACCTTCATCTCGAACCGCGGCGGTGTCGCACTCCGTCCGGGCGATGGCGTCATCCATTCCTGGCTGAACCGCCTGCTGCTGCCGGACACCGTCGGCACCGGCGGCGACTCGCACACCCGTTTCCCGATCGGCATTTCCTTCCCGGCCGGTTCCGGTCTGGTCGCCTTCGGCGCCGCCACTGGCGTGATGCCGCTGGACATGCCGGAATCGGTGCTGGTGCGCTTCAAGGGCACGATGCAGCCGGGTGTCACGCTGCGTGATCTGGTGCATGCGATTCCGCTGTACGCGATCAAGGCCGGTCTGCTGACCGTGGCCAAGCAGGGCAAGAAGAACGTGTTCTCCGGCCGCATCCTCGAAATCGAAGGTCTGCCGGACCTGAAGGTCGAACAGGCCTTCGAGCTGTCCGACGCGTCGGCCGAGCGTTCCGCTGCCGGCTGCACGATCAAGCTGAACAAGGAGCCGGTGCAGGAGTACCTGCGCTCGAACATCGTTCTGATGAAGAACATGATCGCCAACGGCTATCAGGATGCCCGCACGCTGGAGCGCCGCATCAAGTCGGTCGAAGCCTGGCTGGCCGATCCGCAGCTGCTGGAAGCCGACAAGGACGCCGAGTACGCGGCCGTGATCGAAATCGACCTCGCCGACATCAAGGAACCCATCGTCTGCTGCCCGAACGATCCGGACGATGCGAAGTTCCTGTCGGAAGTCAGCGGCACGAAGATCGACGAAGTGTTCATCGGCTCCTGCATGACCAACATCGGCCACTTCCGCGCCGCCGGCAAGCTGCTGGAAGGCAAGAAGGACATTCCGGTGCGTCTGTGGATCGCGCCGCCGACCAAGATGGACGCCTCCGAACTGACCAAGGAAGGCTACTACGCCACCCTGGGCGGTGCCGGCGCGCGCATGGAAATGCCGGGCTGCTCGCTGTGCATGGGCAACCAGGCGCAGATCAAGGAAGGCAGCACTGCGATGTCGACCTCGACCCGCAACTTCCCGAACCGTCTGGGCAAGAACACCAACGTGTTCCTCGGCTCGGCCGAACTGTCGGCGATCTGCTCCAAGCTGGGCCGCATCCCGACCCGCGAGGAGTACCTGGCGGAAATCGGCGTCGTCACCAAGGATGCCGACAAGGTCTACAAGTACATGAACTTCGACCAGATCGAAGAGTACGCAGAGACCGCGAAGGAAGTGACGGTCTGACCGTTGTTGCAGTACGCAGTGAAAACGGCCCGCGATCGCGGGCCGTTTTTTTTGCCAGTCGCACCGCGATTCCGGCACCGCGGCGACGGCCGGACGGGCGCCTCGCGTCGAAACGCCGTGGCAAAGCGCATCGGCGGGAGGCGTGCGTCACGAAGCGTCGCTCATGTTGCAGCGCGATGGTGCCGTCAAGAACAGGACCGAATCCTGCGGGCCCCGCCCATGACGCCTGACCTGTTCAATCTCGACGTGCTGCTGGTCGAACCCTCTTCGACGCAAACCCGGATCATCCGCGAGCGTGCGGCGGCGGTCGGCATCATGAAGATCCGCGAGGCCGATGGCGTGCAGTCCGCACTGGCGGCGATGTCCGCCAAGGTGCCGGATCTGGTGATCAGTGCGCTCTACCTGCCGGACGGTGACGGCACCGAACTGGTCCAGGCGATGCGCAATACGCCCGAACTGCAGCAGGTGGCCTTCGTGCTGGTATCCAGCGAAACCCGGCCGCAGGCGCTCGACGCGGTACGCCAGTCCGGCGTCTGCGGCATCCTGCCCAAGCCCTTCACCAGTGCGCAGCTGCAGCGGGTACTGTCGGCGACTCTCGACTTCCTCGCCGACGACGCGTCGCCGGACGAAGACATCGACTACGAATCGCTGCGCGTGCTGCTGGTCGATGACAGCGGCAATGCGCGCCGCTTCATGCGCCGCGTGCTGCAGAACATGGGGCTCAGCGACATCGTCGAGGCCAGCGATGGCAGCGAAGCTGTGAAGCTGCTGGACCAGACCCTGTTCGATCTCGTCGTGACCGACTACAACATGCCGGAGATGGACGGACAGGCGCTGGTCGAGTACGTGCGCCAGCAAAGCTGGCAGGCTTCGGTGCCCATCCTGATGGTGACCAGCGAATCCGACATGGGGCGGCTGGCTGCGGTCGAGCAGGCGGGCGTGTCGGGCATCTGCGACAAGCCCTTCGAGCCGGCCACCATCCGCGCGCTGCTGAAAGGCGCGCTGCGGCACACCGCCTGAGCAGGCCTCAGCCGGCAGCCATCCGGCGCTTCAGTGCCGGGCCTGCAGTGGCGGCCAGGTCGCGCAGCATGCGTTCGGTGGTGGCCCAGTCCACACAGCCATCGGTGACCGAACAGCCGTAGCGCAGCTGCGACAGGTCCTTCGGGATCGGCTGGTTGCCCGCTTCGAGGTGGCTTTCGATCATCACGCCGACGATGGAGCGGTTGCCGTCCCGGATCTGTCCCGCCACGTCGGCCAGCACCAGCCGCTGCATCTCGGGCTTCTTGAACGAGTTGGCATGCGAACAATCGACCACGATATTGGGAGGCAGGCCGGCCTTGATCAGTGCCTGTTCGGCCAGCGCGATGCTGACCGAATCGTAGTTCGGCCGCCCGGCACCGCCGCGCAGCACCATGTGGCCATGCGGGTTGCCGCGCGTGCGGATGATGCTGGAGCGGCCGTAGCGGTTGATGCCGAGGAAGCTGTGCGGACGCGAGGCGGAAATGATGCCGTTGATCGCCGCGTCGAGATCGCCGTCGGTGGCGTTCTTGAAACCGACCGGCGTCGACAGCCCGCTGGACATTTCTCGGTGCGTCTGCGATTCCGAGGTGCGGGCACCGATCGCGGTCCAGGAGATCAGGTCGCCCAGATACTGCGGCGAGATCGGGTCCAGCGCCTCGGTGGCGGCCGGCAGGCCCAGTTCGGCCACATCGAGCAGGAAGCGGCGCGCCCGGCGCATGCCTTCCTCGATCTGGAAACTGTCGTCCATGAAGGGGTCGTTGATATAGCCCTTCCAGCCGACCGCGGTGCGCGGCTTCTCGAAATACACGCGCATCACCAGCAGCAAAGAGGGCGACAGTTCGTCCGACAGCGTGCGCAGCCGGTGCGCGTACTCCATGCAGGCCTGCGGGTCGTGCATCGAGCAGGGCCCGACCACAACGAACAGGCGCGGGTCGGTCCGCTCCAGGATGGCGCGCACCGCCTCGCGGCCAGCCCGCACGGCCGTTTTCGCCGCCTCGCTGAGCGGCGCGTCGCCCTTGATGTCGCCCGGCGCGGGCATCACCGCAAAGCTTTCGATGCGGCTGTCTTCGAGTGTGGTGTCGGTGTTCATGAGCGGTCTCCCCCGTTTGTCATGCCAGTCAACGCCGACCGGCGCACGCTGTCAATCGCGCTGGTCAAGGAAAGCGTGAATGGCGGGTGGAGACTGCTTCAGCGTGCGGCGTGCCGGGTGCCGTTCCAGCGCACGCGGTAGATTGCATCGGAGGCGTCGTCGGACACCAGCAGCGAACCGTCGGGCAGTACCAGCACGTCGGCCGGCCGGCCGGATACCGCATCGTTGCGACCGAGGAAGCCTTCGACGAAGGGTGTGTAGCTGGTGACCGTATCGCCGTCGAGCCGTGCCACCATGACGCGGTAGCCGTCGCGCACGCTGCGGTTCCACGAACCGTGTTCGGCGATGAACACCGCACCACGGTACTCGTCCGGGAATTGCGATCCGGTGTAGAAGCGCATGCCCAGCGGCGCCACGTGGGCACCGAGCCGCAGCACCGGCGGTGTGTAGTCGGCGCAGGACCGCCCCTTGCCGAACTCCGGATCGGCGATGTTGCCGCCGTGACAGTAGGGGTAACCGAAGTGCTGGCCGGCCTTGCTGACGCGGTTCAGTTCGCACGGTGGCGTGTCGTCGCCCATCCAGTCGCGGCCGTTGTCGGTGAACCACAGCTCGCCGGTCTTCGGGTGCCAGTCGAAGCCGACGCTGTTGCGCACGCCGCGTGCGTAGATTTCCAGTCCGCTGCCATCGGCGTTCATGCGCATGATGTTGGCAAAGCCGTCCTTGTCGCGGTCGCAGATATTGCAGGGGGCGCCGACCGGCACGTAGAGCTTGTCGTCGGGGCCGAAGGCGATGAACTTCCAGCCGTGCGCGCTTTCCTTCGGAAAACGGTCGCTGACCAGCACCGGCTTCGGCGGCGTGGCCAGCTTGTCGTCGATGGCCGGCAGTTTGAGGATGCGGTCCAGCGACGACACGTACAGGTCGCCCTTGCGCCAGGCGACGCCGACCGGCATGTTCAGCTGGTCTGCAATCCTGACCGCCTTGCCGGCCTTCATCGTCGCCGGGTCGAAAGTGACTGCGCTGACGTGGCCGGCGCGCGAGCCGACGTAAAGCCGGCCGGGCGCGCCCAGCGTCATCGCACGCGGATTGTCGACCTGCGCCCACAGCTCTATCGTGAATCCGGGCGGCACACGCAGCTTTTCCAGCGCGGTTTCGGCGTGGGCGAGGGCGGAGCCGAACGCAAGCGCGCCGGCGAGCAGGAGGCTTCGTATCATGGTCGTCATCCCGTCATCAGATGCGGAATCGACCGGCCAGCGGCGCCGGTGTTCCGCAGTGGAGCAAACATGAAGCTGGTCAGCTGGAACATCCAGTGGGCGCGCGGTTGCGACAGCCGCGTCAGCACCGAGCGTATCGCCGATATCGTGCGTGCCTGGGGCGATGCGGAGGTGATCTGCCTGCAGGAAGTGGCGGTGGGTTTCGACACCTTGCCCGGAATGTGCGGCGAAGACCAGGTGACGCAGTTCTCCGCGCTGTTTCCGGGCTACTCGGCGGTCTTTGCGCCGGGCAGCGACCGGCTAGGCGATGACGGTCGGCGCCTGCAGTTCGGCAACCTGACGCTGTCGCGCCTGCCGGTGCTCGCTGTCTGGCGCCGTCTTCTGCCGTGGCCGGCCGACGACAGCGTACCCGGCATGCAGCGCGCAGTCGCAGAAGTGACCGTCGCGTCTCCGGGCGGACCGCTGCGCGTGCTGAACACGCACCTCGAGTACTACTCGGCGACGCAGCGCATGGCGCAGGTGGAGGCTTTGCGCGCGCTGTCCGCCGAGGCGCTGGCCCACCTGCGCGCGCCACCGCGGAGCAAGGACACGAACCCCGCCTTTCTGCCGCCGCCGCGCCCTGCGGCAGCGCTGCTGTGCGGTGATTTCAACTGCGCGCCGCACAGTGCGGAACACGCGCGGCTGACTGCGCCGGCGGACGAAGCGGGCGCCGACTGGATCGATCTGTGGATTCACTGCCGCGGCAGCGAGGCGCACGCGCACACCGTCGGCCTGCACGGTGCCGACTGGCCCGATCATCCTTACTGCTGCGATTTCGCTCTGGCGACGCCGGCCTTGCTGCCCCGCGTGATCGGCATCGATGTGCACGCCGACACCGATGCATCGGATCATCAGCCGGTCCGGGTGGAACTGCGCGACTGAAGCGCAGTCATCATCCATGCAGGGCTGATCGGCCGGAATCGGTGACCGCTAGGCGATGTCGTCAGGGTCGAGCAGGCGCTCTATCGTTGCAATACGGTCGCGCAACAATAGTTTTCGTTTCTTCAGTCGTCGCAGCAGAAGCTCGTCGCGCGACTGCACGTCATGCAGGTCGGCGATGGCCTGATCGAGGTCACGGTGTTCGGCGCGCAGCGCGTCCAGCGTGGCGCGCAGTTCCTGTTCTTCCATGCCTGGCGCGCTGCCGGGAGGCGGCGCCTACTCCGTTTCGGGGACAGGCCCGGATGTTAGGTGTCACACCGCGAGGGCGCAAGCGCCCTTCAGCAAAGCAGTATCCGGCCGTTAGTCCACTTGAAAGGCGGCCGGTGTGCCCCATCTGCACTGCAGGGACGCGGTGCAGGAAGCTGCGACGGGCATTCTGCCGTTGCGTGTTGTACAGCCGCACCAGCCAAGGAGAAACATCATGCATATCATGTTCAATAATCCGCTGGTCTATGTGGTCGAGTACGCAGGTCTGGAAGCCGTCGAGGTGATCGACAAGCGCATCGGCCGTGGCGCCCTGATCCGCGACGACGCAGCACGCCGTTTCCGCGAGGAACTGAAGGAACTGGTCGACCACGACGAAGAGGTCGGGCCGGAAGAGTTCGACGCCTTCATGGTGCCGTGGGAGGCGCTGCTGACGCAGCCGGCGATCTACCACTGACGCAACCACCGGCCGCCCGCGGTGTTTCGCCGCAGGCGGCCGCTTCGGTAAGATGCGTGTCCGCAGAGAATCTGCACGCAGCCTACGCATTCCGATGAGCAAGGCCTTCACCAAGGAAACCGACACCGAAGAGGACGATCCCGAATCGGTCAGCGCGCTGCCAGCGGGCAGCAAGAACTACATGACGCTCGCCGGCTACGGCCGTCTGCGGGCCGAACTCGACGACCTGGTGCGCAGCGAGCGCCCGCGCATCGTCGAAACCGTCGCCTGGGCCGCCTCGAATGGCGACCGCTCCGAGAACGGCGACTACATCTACGGCAAGAAGCGCCTGCGCGAGATCGATCGCCGCATCCGCTTCCTGATCAAGCGACTCGAATCGGCCACCGTGGTCGACCCCAGGGAACAGCAGAACCCGGAACAGGTGTTCTTCGGTGCCACCGTTGACTACGAGGACGAGGACGGCCCGCACACCGTGCAGATCGTCGGCGTCGACGAAGCCAACGCATCCGACGGCCGCATTTCATGGATATCGCCGCTTGCCCGCGCGCTGCTCAAGGCACGCGAGGGCGACACCGTGCGCTTTCAGAGCCCGGCCGGACTGCGCGAGATCGAGGTGACCGAGGTGCGCTACGAGTGAGCGCACGGCGGCATTTGCGCATCGTTGCGCGCCTGCTTCTGCTGGCGCTGCTCGCGCTGCCGGCGGTGCCGGTGCTGGCGCAGGGACTCGCACGCAGCGCAGGGTTGGCGCTGGCCGCCGACATCTGCACTGGCGCACGCGCGGCGGACGACGGCATGCCGGCCCCGGTTCAGCATGGCGGAGCGCATTGCCCGCTCTGCTGCACTCATGCCGGCGGTGCTATTCCGGCCAGCGCGACGCTGGCACCTGCCTTCGGTTCAAGTCCCGGGCGGGAACGCCTCGCGCCGACGAGCGAATGCGGCAGTGACGAGCGCGGAATGCGACCTGAGGCGCGGGCGCCTCCCGGCAGTCACTGCCCCTCCGCCTGACCCTTGCGCAGCATTCCCGGCTGACGCGCGGCGCCCGCTCTGCCGGTGCCCGACACGTCATCGCCCAGACCTTTCCGGAGCACAGAAATGAAATCCATCCTGACCGCCACTCTCCTTTCCATCGCCTGCAGCGCCGCCCTGGCCGACGTTACGGTGAAGGATCCCTGGGTACGCGCCACCGTGGCCGAACAGAAAGCCACCGGCGCCTTCATGCAGATCACCGCGCCGAAGGCTGCACGGCTGGTCGGCGTGCACTCGCCCGTGGCCGGCGTCGCGGAAATCCACGAAATGTCGATGAACAACAATGTGATGCGCATGCGTGCCGTCCCGGCGATCGATCTGCCGGCCGGCAAGGCGGTCGAACTCAAGCCCGGCGGCTACCACCTGATGCTGATGGATCTGCGCGCGCCGCTGGTCGACGGGCAGACGGTGCCGCTCAGCCTGACCGTGGAAATGGCCGACGGCCGGCGCGAGACGCTGGAGGTCAAGGCCCCGGTGCGCCCGCTCGGCGCTGCCGCGTCGCACGATCACCACTGAGCGCAGACCCGCTTGCGCGGGTGGGCCTCGCTTCCCCGAGCGCCCCTCGCGGTCTTCTCCTCCCTGCTGTCCGCTGCCTGCACACTTCGGGTGTGCAGGCGGTCCCGCCCTGGCCGTCGTCCCCTCACGTTCTCCGGGATATCTTCCCGCCACGTTGATCAATCAACCGTACGGATACAGTTAATTAACCGTACGCCTAAAGTTTCGCCTCCAGGGTTCGTAATCCTGCACAGCAGGTGGTCGCTGACAGCCTTGTCCGGCCGGACTTTCGCAATACAACACACACAGAACTGTCATGAACTCGAATTCCAGGAGTGGCGATCCGGTCGCCTCCAGGGTGCTGGACGCGAGCGCGCTCGGCCGTCCCGTCCATCGTCTGGATGCCTTCGCCGACAGGCTGACCAGGGATCTGGCCGAGGCATTCCGCGGTGGCGTGAACCGCCGCTACCGGGCTGCCTTCGACCTGCGTTCAGTCCGCATCGACCGCACTGGACACGCCGGCGACCTGATCCGCTGGACGGCCTATAGCGGCGAGACCGGGCGCATCCTGTTCGCCGCCGAACGCCCGCTCGTGCTGACCCTGCTCGGATACCGTTTCGGCCTGATCGGGCGCAGCGGAGCAGCGGCGCCAGCGCAGGCCGACGGCAATGGTCGCGCGACCGCCACCGAGGAACGTGTGGCGGTCGCCCTGGGCGAGGAACTGGCCGCCGTGGTTGCCGCCCGCATCGAAGCCGGCGACCTCGACCGGCCGCTCGACGCCGTCGCAACGCCGGCCTTCTCGATCGCGCCGGCACCGCCTCCGGCCGCGGGCGCCTGGACGCTCAGCTGCACGGTGGCCGACCCGCTGCTCGGTGAGGACTGCCGCATGTGGTTCGTGCTCGACGACGCCTGCATGGAAAAGCTGCTGCGCGGCCTCGCGCCGCCGCGTGAAAAAAAGGACGCAGCCGGCGCCGACACGCCGTTTGCCCACCGACTGCAGATGACGCTCACCGGCCGCTTGCTGAGCAGGGACATCCAGCTCGGAGAGCTGTTCGACCTGCGTGTCGGCGACGTCATTCCGGTCTTCGTCGGCGAAGCCGACGTACTGGTCGACGACTCGCGCCTCTTTACGGCAGCTGTCGCCGAACACCGCGGCAAGCTCTGCCTCACCTCATTCAACGATATGGACTGATGCCATGGACAACACTTCCGGAATCGACACGCTGCTGGACGGACTGGACGAGGCAGGCGACGACCTTGCGCTGCTCGGCAACGAAGCGCCGGCCACACCGGCTGCACCGCGACGGAACTTGCCGCAGATGATGCGGCGCATACCGGTCACGCTGACGCTGGAGGTCGGTTCCGCGCGCGTATCGCTGCAGGACCTGATGGAAATCGGACCGTCGAGCGTGCTCGAACTGGATTCGCTGGCCGGCCAGCCGCTGGTGATCAAGGTCAATGGCACGCCGATCGGTCACGCCGAGGTGGTGCTGGTCGGCGACAACCACGGCCTGCGCGTGGTCGACCTCGACGGTCTCGACCTGGACACCCTGGCGCAATGACCGGCGCATCGTCCCGCGGACGGTCGTGGCTGCGCGGCGCCTGCCGGCTGCTGCCGGCGAGTGCGGCCATCCTTGTCTGCGCCGCGGCCGGTGCGGCCGAGATCCCGCTGCTCGAATCGACCACCCGCGGCGCCACCACCGAGTTCTCGGTGAAGACGCAGATACTCATCATCATGACCCTGCTCGGGCTGCTGCCCGTCATGGTGATGATGATGACCAGCTTCACCCGCTTCGTCATCGTGCTGTCGCTGCTGCGGCAGGCGCTGGGCCTGCAGCAGGGTCTGCCCAACCGCATCGTCACCGGCATCGCGCTCATCCTGACGCTGCTGGTGATGCGCCCGATCGGCGAACAGATATGGGCCGAGGCCTTCGTGCCCTACGACCGCGACAGCATCAGCCTCGAACAGGCGCTGAAGATCGCCGAAGCGCCGGTGTCGCGCTTCATGATGGCGCAGACCGGCAAGGCGGCGCTCGAACAGATCGCCCGCCTGTCCGGCTCCGGGCCGGTCGCGCAACCGATGGACCATCCCTTCCTGGTGCGCCTGGCCGCCTTCGTGCTGAGCGAGCTGAAGACTGCCTTCCAGATCGGCTGCATGCTGTTCATCCCCTTCCTGGTGATCGACCTCGTCGTGTCCTCGGTGCTGATGGCCATGGGCATGATGATGCTGTCGCCGCTGGTGATCTCGCTGCCGCTGAAGCTGCTGCTGTTCGTGCTGGTCGACGGCTGGACGCTCACGGTCAACACGCTGGTCACCAGCATCCAGGTCTGACGCGATGCTGACGCCGGACATTGCAGTGGATCTGGTCAGCGAAAGCCTGCACATCACCATGGTGCTGGTGTTGCTGCTGGTCGGCCCGGGGCTGGTGATGGGCCTGATCGTCGCGCTGTTCCAGGCGGCCACGCAGATCAACGAACAGACGCTGAGCTTCCTGCCGCGACTGCTGGTCACCCTGCTGGCCATCATCTTTGCCGGGCGCTGGATGACCGGCTACCTGATGGACTTCTGCGTGTCGGTGTTCCAGCGGGCGTCGGCGCTGGTCGGCTGAACGGGCGCGGACGACGTGGAACCGCTGTTCAACCAGATGCTGCCGCTGCTGCACACGCTGTGGTGGCCGTTCTGCCGCATCCTCGCCATGTTCAGCGCAGCGCCGCTGATCGGCGAGACCACGTTGCCGATGCCGGTGCGCATCCTGCTGTCGCTTGTGCTCGCGGTCGTCATGCTGCCGCTGGTGCCGGGTGGCGCGCAGATCGATCCGTTCTCGCTGAATGGCGTCGTCACCACGGTGCAGGAGGTACTGATCGGCTTCGTGATGGGGCTGGCCTTCCACCTCGCGATGGCCGTCATCATGGTGCTCGGCTTCCTGGTGTCGTCGCAGATCGGCCTGTCGATGGCGCTGATGAACGATCCGCTCAACGGCGCTTCGTCCGACGTCGTGTCCAGCCTGCTGGCGACCATGTGCGCGCTGGTGTTCTTCGCCGTCGACGGCCATCTGCTGCTGGCCGGCGTCATCGGCGCCAGCTTCGGTGCCTGGCCGGTGGGCGGCGGCATCCCGCTGTCCACACTGCAGGCGATCGCGCTCAACGTGGCCTGGGTGTTCTCGGCGGCGCTGCTGCTCGCGGTGCCCATGGTGTTCGCGACCATGGTGGTGCAGATCGGCTTCGGCTTCCTGAACCGCGTGGCGCCGTCGCTGAACCTGTTCTCGCTGGGCTTCTCGCTGGTGACCGTGTTCGGCCTGTTCATGCTGGGCCATGTCGCGCGCGTGGTGCCGCAGCACTATCTGCGCATGTGCGGGCAGGTGCTCGACATGCTGCAGCAGCAGATGAGGGCGGTGCCGCATGGCTGACGAATCCGGCAGCAGTGGCGACAAGTCCGAGAAACCCTCGCAGCAGAAGCTGCGGAAGACGCGCGAGAAGGGGCAGGTCGTCCGCTCGCGCGATCTGGCGACGGCGGTCGGCATCCTGGTCAGCCTCAAGCTCATCGTGCTGATGATGCCTTCGCTGCTCGACGACTTCCGTGACCTGTTCGCACTCGGCTTCGTGCCGCTGGACGGCGATGGCGCGCTCGACAACGCGTGGTCGGCGCGCTTCGCCGCCGCCTCCACGCTGCTGCTGAAGATGCTGTTGCCGCTGTGTGCGGTGCCGCTGGCCATCCTGATTGCATCGCTGCTGCCCGGCGGCTGGGTGCTCAACGTCGAGCACTGGCAGCCCAAGCTGGAACGCCTGAGCCCGATCAAGAATCTGGGTCGCCTGGTGTCGCCGAAGCACCTGTTCGAGGTGGCGACCTCGGTGCTTAAGGCGACCGCGCTGTGCAGCGTGCTGTGGTACGTCTGCAGCCGCGGCGTCACCGATTTCCTGATGCTGCAGTCGCTGCCGCTGGACCGCGCGCTGATTGCCGGCGCCGATCTGATGCTGGACAGCATCATGGCGCTGTGCGCTGTGTTCGTCGTGTTCGCGCTGGTCGATGTGCCGGCGCAGGCCTTCTTCTTCCTGCGCAATCTGCGCATGACCAAGCAGGAGGTGAAGGAGGAGCACAAGTCGAGCGAGGGCCGGCCCGAAGTGAAGCAGCGCATCCGCCAGCTGCAGCGGCAGATGGCGCGGCGCGGCGTGCGCAAGGCGGTGCCGGGGGCCGATGTGGTCATCGTCAATCCAGAGCATTACGCGGTCGCGCTGAAGTATGACGAGCGCCGCGCGCAGGCGCCTTTCGTCATCGCCAAGGGCGTGGACGAAATGGCGCTCTACATCCGCGCCATTGCCGCCGAGCATAGCGTCGAGACGGTCGAGCTGCCGCCGCTCGCGCGCGCCATCTACAACACCAGCCAGGTCAACCAGCAGATTCCGCTGCCGCTGTACCGCGCGGTGGCGCAGGTGCTCACCTATGTGCTGCAGCTCAAGGCCTTCCGCCGCGGGCAGCGCCGGGGCGAACCGCGGCTGCCGACCGACCTGGTCATTCCGAAACATCTGAGCGAGGTGATGCCCGCATGAACTTCCTGAACCGCCTGGTCGACGAAATGCGCCGGCACCGCGTCGCCACACCGGTGTTCCTGCTGCTGATACTGGCGATGGTGATACTGCCGCTGCCGCCGGTGCTGCTCGACGTGCTGTTCACGTTCAACATCGTGCTCGCGCTGATCGTCATCCTGGTCAGCGTGTCGGCCAGGCGGCCGCTCGATTTCTCGGTTTTCCCGACCATCATCCTCGCCACCACGCTGATGCGGCTGACGCTCAATGTCGCCTCGACGCGGGTGGTGCTGCTGCACGGTCACGAAGGCACGCACGCCGCCGGCCAGGTGATCGAGTCCTTCGGCAACGTGGTGATCGGCGGCAATTTCGTGGTCGGTCTGGTGGTGTTCGTCATCCTGATGATCATCAACTTCGTCGTCGTGACCAAGGGCGCCGAGCGCATTTCCGAGGTGTCGGCCCGCTTCACGCTGGATGCGCTGCCGGGCAAGCAGATGGCCATCGACGCCGATCTGAACGCCGGCCTGATCAACCAGGAGAAGGCCCAGGCACGCCGTCGCGAC
Source organism: Methyloversatilis discipulorum (assembly GCF_018780585.1). Classification (GTDB taxonomy): domain Bacteria; phylum Pseudomonadota; class Gammaproteobacteria; order Burkholderiales; family Rhodocyclaceae; genus Methyloversatilis; species Methyloversatilis discipulorum_B. The sequence continues at coordinate 151,795 of NZ_JADMJL010000008.1, forward strand.
GTGGCGATGGAGGCCGACTTCTACGGCGCCATGGACGGCGCGTCGAAGTTCGTCCGCGGCGACGCCATCGCCAGCATCCTCATCCTGCTGATCAATATGGTGGGCGGCGTCATCATCGGCGCGCTGATGTACGACCTGAGCCTTGGCGATGCCTTCCGCCAGTACGCGCTGCTGACCATCGGTGACGGTCTGGTGGCACAGATCCCGGCGCTGCTGCTGTCGGCGGCAGCGGCCATCATCGTCACCCGCATCAGCGATTCCGGCGACTTCGAACAGCAGATCAGCGCTCAGCTGCTGACCTCGCCGACGGTCATGTACGGCGCGGCGGCGATGATGGCGGTGCTGGCCGCCATTCCGGGCATGCCCACGCTCATGTTTGCGCTGTTCGCGGCCGTACTCGGATTTGTCGGCTGGCGGCTGTCGGGGATGGCCGAGCGACCGGCGCAGAGCGATCTGGGTGAGGTCGAGAGCGCACTGATCAACAGCCGCGCACCCGAACTCGACTGGAGCGATCTGCCCGTGGTCGAGCCCGTCACCATCATGCTTGGCTACAAGCTGGTCGGCTTGATCGACGCAGCGCAGGGCGCGCCGCTGACACGGCGCATCAAGGGCGTGCGCCAGAGCCTGAGCGAAACCATGGGCTTCCTGCTGCCGCCGATCGGCGTGCGCGACGATCTTTCGCTGAAGCCTTCGCAGTACTCAGTGCTGCTCAGCGGCGCGGTGATCGCGCAGGCCGAGGTGTTCGCCGACCGGCTGATGGCCATTCCGTCGCCGAAAACCTACGGCACGCTGGACGGCATTCCGGGCATCGAACCGGCCTACGGCATGCCGGTTACGTGGATTGCCCCGGAGGACAAGGCGCACGCGCTCGGCCTCGGCTATCAGGTGGTCGAATGTGCTTCCGTCATCACCACGCATCTGTCCAAGCTGGCGCGCGAACACCTGGCCGAACTGTTCGGCCACGAGGACGTGCCGGCGCTGCTGGAGCGGCTGTCCGCGCTGACGCCCAAGCTGTCGGCGGCGCTGGACAAGGCAATGACGCACACCCAGCTGCTGCGCGTGTTCCGCGTGCTGCTGGCCGAGAACGTGTCGCTGAAGGACATCGTGCCGATCGCGACGACGCTGGTCGAGAACGCCGAGGTGACCAAGGACCCCATCCTGCTGGCGGCCGAAGTCCGCTGCGCGCTGCGCCGGCAGATCGTCGGCGCCCTGGTCGGGCCGCTGGCCGAGATGAAGGTGTTCAATCTCGGCAGCGAGCTGGAGAACATGCTGCTCGGCTCGCTGAACCAGGCGCGCCAGACCGGCAAGGCAGCGCTGGACAACTATCCGATCGACCCCAATCTGCTGGCCCAGCTGCAGACCCACATGCCGTTGGCGCGCGACCAGATGAAACAGCAGGGCGGCACGCCGCTGTTGCTGGTGATGCCGCAGATCCGCCCGCTGCTCGCACGCTACGCGAGGCTGTTCGCGCCGGGGCTGCAGGTGCTGTCGTACAACGAAGTGCCGGAGCAGCGCGACGTCAGCGTCGTCGGCACGCTGGGCTGAGCGGTGCGCTCAGCGGAGCCCGCCGCTGCGCGCAAACAGGAAGGCGTGAGTGAGCCAGGCCGTGCGGCAGGCTGCGACCTCGATCGCCACGATGCGTCGCTGCGCGAGGATGGGCAGTATGTAGTCGATGCAGCGAACGCCGCCGTTGGCGTCGCGCGTCGCGCGGCACAGCAGGCCGGTGCGCCGCAGATCGTCGTCGGACACCACCTCGCAGGGCGACAGGCGGTCGTGCCCGTTCTCGATCAGGAACTGCAGTGCCACCACGAAGGCGGCACGCGCGATGCGGATGTCGTGCGGCACGATGCGCACGAAGGGTCGGTCTGTCTCGTGCAGGATTTCAAAGTCGATGTCGGACACGCCGTGCGTGGCGTAGCGCTGGCCATCGCCGATGAGGTGCCAGATCGCGTCTATCGTCGCTTCCGAATGCGATTCGCAGATCGCAGATTCGCAGCGGTTCCTCATATGGATCATCCTTCCGGTTGGTAGTGCGTCGCCAGCGCCACGGCGAACGCCCGCGCCGGTGAGACCGGGGCGGGCGGACGCGGAACGGGAATTGCCGGACGCCGGAGCGTCGGCAGTCGCGGCATTACTGCATCAGCGACATGACGAGCTGGGACATGCTGGAGCTCTGCTTGAGCATGGAGGTGCCCGCTTGCATGAGCATCTGCTTCGAGGTCATGTTGGCGGTTTCGGACGCGTAGTCTACATCCATGATGCGACCGCGGGCCTGTTCGGTATTGGTCTTCATGTTGGCCAGGTTGTTATAGACGTGGTCCAGTCGGTTCGACGCGGCGCCGATCTGCGAGCGCAGCGTGCCGACGGCGGTGATGGTCGTCTCCGCCAGCGTGATCGCGGCGTTGGCGGCGGTCGAAATGTCACCGGCGTTGAGTGCGGTGACCGCGGTGGTCAGCGTCGTGAAGTTGGCCGAGGTGTCGACCACCATGGTTTCCGCGGCGTCGGCACCGATCTGGAAGGTCACGCCGCCGGCGGTGGCCAGCGTGCCGCCGGTCAGCAGGGCCTGACCGCCGAACTTGGTATTGGTCATGATGTTGGTCAGTTCCAGGCCCAGCTGGTCGTATTCCGCCTTCATCGCGGTCTTGTCGCTGGCGTTCGAGGCACCGTTCGACGCTTCGGTCGCCAGGTCCTTCATGCGCAGCACGATGTTGGTGATTTCGGTGAATGCGCCTTCGGCGGTCTGCATCATCGAGATGCCGTTCTGCGTGTTGCGCTGGGCGACCGCCATGCCGCGCGTCTGAGCACTCAGGCGGGTGGCGATCTGCAGGCCGGCGGCGTCGTCCATCGCGGAATTGACGCGGAAGCCGGTGCCCAGGCGGGTCATCGAAGTGGACAGAGCTTTCTGGGTGCCGCCGACCGAGTTCTGTGCGGTCAGGGCGGCGGCGTTGGTGTGAAGGCTGAGCATGAATGGTCTCCGGGTCGAGGGGCGGGGATCGGCCACCGGTACGGGGCGTGTTCGCCGCCGCGTTGGCCTCATCAGGAAAAGGCGACGCGGAAGGAAGCAAACTTAAATTGCTGCCGTGTCCGTTTCGCGACACGTCGGTCGCAGGCCAAAAAAAAGCCAGCCGCACTGACGGGCGCGGCTGGCTCAGCCTGCTGCACACGGACCCCGGAGGGTGCGTGCCGCGGGGGGAGGGTTACTGCATCAGCGACATGACGAGCTGAGACATGCTGGAGCTCTGCTTGAGCATCGAGGTGCCGGCCTGCATGAGCATCTGCTTGGAGGTCATGTTGGCGGTTTCGGAGGCGTAGTCGACGTCCATGATGCGTCCGCGGGCCTGTTCGGTATTGGTCTTCATGTTGGCCAGGTTGTTGTAGACATGGTCCAGGCGGTTCGACGCCGCACCGAGGTCGGCGCGCACCGAGCCCACCTCGTTGATGCGCGACTCGAGCTGGCCGATCGCGGCGGTCGCGTTGGCCGAAGTCAGGATTTCACCGAGCGAGGTGGCGGTGGCGTTGCCGGCGCCGGTGGCGAAGGCAGCGTCCAGGTTGGTCAGCTTGGTCACCACGTCCACCGTCATCGTTTCCGCGGCGGCGGCGCCGATCTGGAAGGTGGTGGTGGCCGCGCCCAGCGAGCCCGCGCCCTTGAGCAGCGCCTGACCGCCGAACTTGGTATTCGTCATGATGTTGCCGATTTCCGCCGCGAGCTGCTGGTACTCGGCGTTCATCGCGGTCTTGTCGTTGGTATTCGATGCACCGTTGGCGGCCTCGGTCGCCAGGTCCTTCATGCGCAGCAGGATGTTGGTGACTTCGGTGAAGGCGCCTTCGGCGGTCTGCATCATCGAAATGCCGTTCTGCGTGTTGCGCTGGGCCACGGCCATGCCGCGGGTCTGCGCGTTGAGGCGGGTGGCGATCTGCAGGCCGGCGGCGTCGTCCATCGCGGAATTGACGCGGAAGCCGGTGCCCAGGCGGGTCATCGAGGTCGACAGGGCTTTCTGGGTACCGCCCACCGAGTTCTGTGCGGTCAGGGCGGCGGCGTTGGTGTGCAGGCTCAGCATGGAAGATCTCCGGATAGGGGGTTCTGGCTTCGGACCACCGGCGCGAGAAGATTCGCGCTTTCGATGTCCTCATCCGGACAGGGCGACGCTGGCGCGCCGGACCTTAAATCGGCTGTGTCGTTCTTGCCGCGGGAAGGTGTGAGCCGCCGGACTGCAGCGCCGTCAGCGCGAGCAGCACTTCGGCGGCGACACGGAACAGCGGCAGCGGCAGGTGCGCGTGCAGTGCCGACGGACGGGTGATGTCGAGCCCCCTCGTGCGCAGTCCGCCGGCGGGCACGCGCAGCAGCCGGCATGACGCGAGCCGGGTGCCGGCGAGCACCAGGGCCGCCGCCAGCGCGGGCAGAATGTCGCGCACATGGGCGACCGCCCGGTCGCCATCGATGCGGAACTGCAGATGTACGCCGGCGGCAATTTGCAGCCGGACCTGCACCATGCCCTCGCCAGGCAGTTCGATCTCGATCAGCAGAACGGCCGACGCGGCAGCGGCGGCAGTGTGCTTCGCATCGTCGTCGTCGCCGACGAAAAGTCGTGCCTGCTGACCGTCGGTCAGATGCACAGGGAATATCCAGCGCTCGCTGCCGGGCAGCGGGAGCAGGGGCGGGGCGCTGACGCGGCCCGGTTCGCCGGGCAGCGAGGGCGTACCCGTGGCGGCGCTGTCCGCGCGCGCCAGTTCGGTCGTGATCTGCCGGAACACGCGGGTACGCAGTGCGGTGGCGAGATCCAGCGCGCCGGGCGCGCGCCAGCGCAGATGGCGCAGCAGCAGCTGGTCCGGCTGCATCGCCGCCGACAGTTCATCGGCCTGCGCCGACGGCCGGGCGGAAAGACCGGGCGCCTCGGCGTCGACCTGGAGTTCGACCGCGGGCGAGGTGGACAGCACCCGGACCGCGATGCGCTCGCCTGCCACCAGCGGCCGGCCCAGCAAGGCCAGACCCTGCAGGCGGGAGGCCACCGCGTCGTCCGCGATATCGACGGCCGCGCCGGCGTCCGCCGGCAGCGGCGAAGGCAGACGCTCGGGAGGGCGCCGCAACGGCAATGTCAGGGCGAGACGCGGAATCCTCTCTATCGTCATGGCGAATGCTCCGGATGTGAAAGAGCCAACCGTCCGGCGGGCACGGTTGGCTCGTCCTGCGGTGCGCGGCCCGCGGGGCCGCGCGGGCCATCAGCGTTACTGCATCAGCGACATGACGAGCTGGGACATGCTGGAGCTTTGCTTGAGCATCGAGGTGCCGGCCTGCATGAGCATCTGCTTGGAAGTCATGTTGGCGGTTTCGGACGCGTAGTCGACGTCCATGATGCGTCCGCGGGCCTGTTCGGTATTGGTCTTCATGTTGGCCAGGTTGTTATAGACGTGGTCCAGGCGGTTCGACGCTGCACCAAGCTGGGCGCGCACACCGCCGACGTCGTTGATCCAGCCTTCGATGTCGCCGATCGCCGTCGCCGCGGTGGCGGCGGTCGTGATGTCGCCCAGCGTGGCGGCCGTGGTCAGATCGGTCACCAGCGCGGCCAGATCGGTCGATACGTCGACCGACATCGTTTCCGCGGCGGCGGCACCGATCTGGTAGGTGATGGCGCCGGCCTGCAGCGAGCCCGCGCCATTGAGCAGGGCCTGACCGCCGAACTTGGTGTTGTTCAGGATGTTGCCCAGTTCGGAACCCAGTTCCTGGTACTCGGCGTCCATCGCCGTCTTGTCGTCGGTGTTCGACGCGCCGTTGCGGGCTTCGGTCGCCAGATCCTTCATGCGCAGCAGGATGTTGGTGATTTCGGTGAAGGCGCCTTCGGCGGTCTGCATCATCGAAATGCCGTTCTGCGCATTGCGCTGGGCCACGGCCATGCCGCGGGTCTGGGCGCTCAGTCGGGTGGCGATCTGCAGACCGGCGGCGTCGTCCATCGCGGAATTGACGCGGAAGCCGGTGCCCAGGCGGGTCATCGAGGTCGACAGGGCTTTCTGGGTACCGCCCACCGAGTTCTGTGCGGTCAGGGCGGCGGCGTTGGTGTGCAGGCTCAGCATGGAAGATCTCCTGGTCTATGTCGGCGGGTGCGGATCGGGCGTCATGCGCCCTCCACCCTGACAGGCGACCGACACCGACCCGGTCTTAAATCCGCCTCACCCCTTCGCTGCCGCGTTTGCCGCGCCCTCATGTGAACTTTCTCACGTGAATTCTTCCTTGTGGCATTTAATCGGTTATTAATCAATGGTTTGTGTCGTTCATGAAGTTTGTATTTACATGTAAAGTTCTCGCCCGCGGGGTCGATACATACACGTACGGTTAAGCAGCGCATGCTGTTCCACATAACACCTGCCGGGCATCGCTGCCGGCAAGACAAACAGGTAATGCGTGTATGGGATACGAATTCGCCAGCGCGATCGGCGCCAGCAAGGCACTGATCGAAGCCGATGCCACGAACATGGTTGCGAGCGCTGCCATGCCGCTCCAGCCGGCACTCCGGTTCGGCGGTGGCGACGGCGCCGGATTTGCCGGTGCCATGCAGGACGCCGTGCAGCGCGTCGACGCGATGCAGCACGACGCTTCGCAGCGGATGGAAGCGGTGGACAGCGGGCAGAGCGACGACCTCGTCGGCGCCATGCTGGCCAGCCAGGAAGCCAGTCTGTCCTTCTCGATGCTGATGCAGGTGCGCAACAAGGTTGTGGGGGCCGTCGAGGACCTCATCAAGCTGCCCCTCTGACTCTGACCCGGAACAGCTCACGTGATCGCAACCGTACGCGGCGGCCTGCAACGCCTGCGCGCCGGCTCCGGGGCCATGCCCTCGCTGCCGCCGGCCTTCCTCAAGAGCCTGGTTCCGTTGATGGTGATCGCTGTCGCCGTCACCGCGCTCGTCCTCATGTATCTGTGGCAGGACCAGGCCAGCTACAAGCCGGTGTTCGGCGCCCGACAGAAAGTGGCGACGGCCGACATGATGTCGGTACTCGATGCCGAAGGGATTCCTTACCGCCTGCACCCGGAGAGCGGGCAGGTGCTGGTGCCGGACGCCCAGCTTGGCCGCGCGCGCATGCTGCTCGCCGCCAAGGGCGTGGCCGCGCAACTGCCGGCCGGCCTCGAACTGATGGACCAGAACGATCCGCTGGGCGTCAGTCAGTTCGTGCAGGACGTGCGCTATCGCCGCGGCCTGGAAGGTGAGCTGGCGCAGAGCATCCTGACGCTGGACGCGGTCGATTCGGTGCGCGTGCATCTGTCCATCGCCCGCTCGACCTCCTTCGTCGCCACCGACGGTGAGAAGAGCACCGCATCGGTGGTGCTCGGCCTCAAGCCCGGGCGCACGCTGAGCCCCGAGCAGATCGCCGCCATCATCAATCTGGTGGCCGGCAGCGTGTCGACGCTGGACCCGCAGCGCGTCAGCCTGGTCGACCAGGCCGGCAACTACCTGTCGGCGCGTGTCGATCTGAGCGACGGCTTCGAGACGCACGGCGGCAACGAGGCCGCACACCGCTTCCAGAACGAGGCGCGCGGCAATGTGCGCGACCTGCTGTCGCCGGTGCTGGGTGAGCACAACTACCGCGTCAGCGTGACCGCCGAGGTCGACAACGACCGCGTCGAGGAAACGCACGAGAAGTACGGCGAGGCGCCGCGCGTCACCAGCGAGGCGACGCGCGAGGAACAGGACCGCAACCGCGTTGCGCTCGGTGTACCCGGTTCGCTCAGCAACCGCCCGGTCGCCGCACCGGCCGCCCAGGCGCCGGCGCAGCCGGGTGCTGCCGGTGAACAGGCGCCAGCCGCCGCGGCCGACGCCGCCGGCGCGCGCAAGAACGCCTCGACCCGTCAGTACGCCTACGACCGCAGCATCACGCAGATCAAGCGCAGCCGCGGCCGGCTGCAGAAGCTCAATGTCGCCGTCGTGCTCAACAACGCGGCCGCGGCCGATCCGGCCAAGGGCTGGAGCGAGGCCGAGATCAGGAACATCGAACGCATCCTCGCCAATGGCCTGGGCATCAACGCCGAACGCGGCGACCAGCTGGTCGTGTCCTCGCTGAACTTCCCGGCGCAGCCGGAAGCGCCCGCCTGGTGGGCGCAGCGCGACAACATCGTCGATATGGGGTCGTGGCTGCTGTATGCCGTGGGCGGGCTGCTGGCGCTGCTGTTCGTCGTGCGCCCGCTGGTGCGCTCGGCGCAGCAGCGCATTGCACCGGCCGCCACGCAGGACGACGACATTCCCGTGCGCGACGCCACGCCGGACGCTGTGCCGCCGGCCGTCGGCGCGGCGCCCGCTCTGGCGCTGGACGGCGCCGGTGCCGCGGACGGCAGCCCGGTGGTATCGCTGCTCGAAAACTACGACCTGCCGCCGCCGGGCTCCCCGGTCGACGTGCTGGTCGAACATCTGAAGGTCCTGGCCGGCAAGGAGCCGGAGCGGGTCGCCGAAGTCGTCAAGCAATGGGTGCAGAAGAATGGCCGATCCGAACAACCCGCTGAGTAATCCCATCATCCCGTCGGGCAGCAATCTGAGCCCGCTCGAGCAGGCCGCCATCGTGCTGCTGAGCATGGGCGAGGAGCCGGCGGCCGGCGTGCTGCGCTGTCTGTCGCGCGAGGAACTGCTCGAAGTGACCGGCGTCATGTCGCGCCTGAGCGGCATCAAGGTCGAGAGCGTACGCACCGCGATCCAGCGCTTCTTCGACGAGTACCGCGAACAGAGCGGCGTGCATGGCGCCTCGCGCGCCTACCTGAAGCGCTCGCTCGATCTGGCGCTCGGCGGCGAGATCGCCAGCAGCGTGCTGAACAGTCTCTACGGCGACGCCATCCGCCCGCTGATGGCGCGTCTGCAGTGGGCGTCGCCGAAGTGGCTGGCCGACTTCATCGCCGACGAACACGTGCGCATGCAGGCGGTATTCCTCGCCTTCCTGCCGCCGGCGCTGGCCGGCGCCGTGATCGACGCGCTGCCGGTCGACGGGCGCGACCTGCTGCTGCTGAACGTGGCGCGGCTGAAGGAGATCGACCACGAACTGCTGGTCGAGCTGGAAGAGCTGGTTAACCGCTGCCTCGCCAGCCTGGGTTCGCAGAGCGCCAGCGTCGAGGGCACGCGTCAGGCTGCGGAAATCCTGAACCGGCTGTCCGGCAACAAGCAGCAGATGGTGGAACAGCTGCGCGCACGCGATCCGCAGGTGGTGTCCGAGATCGAGATGAGCATGTACGACTTCTACATCCTGTCGCGCCAGTCCGATACGGTGCTGCAGCGCCTGCTCGAAGACGTGCCGCTGGAACAGTGGGCGATTGCGCTCAAGGGTGCCGAGCCCGAAGTGCGCGACGCCATCATGCAGACCATGCCGCGCCGTCAGGCGCAGAGCTTCGAGGACACGATGCGCCGCACCGGCCCGGTGCCGCTGAGCCGCATCGAGCAGACGCGCCGCGAAATCATGGCCCAGGTGAAGACGCTGGTCGACGCCGGCGAGATCGAGGTGCAGCTGTTCGCCGAGGCCGTCGTCGAATGAGCGGCGTGCGCCCACACCGCTTTCCGCCGCTGGCACAGATTGCCGCCGGCCGCGCTGACGGACAGTCCGCCGCGCAGTACCAGCAGTCGCTGGCCGACGGATTCCGGCAGGGCATGGACGAGGGCTACCGCGTCGGCCATGAATCCGGCTTCGCCGACGGCCTGGCCGAAGGTCGCGAAAACGGCCGCCAGGAAGGCCTGCAGGCGGGGCGCGAGGAGGCGATGCGGCAGACGCTGGCGTCGTTCGAACAACTGGCGCGGCCGCTCGACGCCATGCTCGAACGGCTGCAAGGCCTGCAGGCGGACTACCAGACCGCACTGCGCAAGGAAGTGGTCGACCTGGTGGCGCGCGTCGCCCGCCAGGTGATCCGCTGTGAACTGGCGCTGCAGCCGGCGCAGCTGCTGTCGCTGGTCGACGAGACACTGGCGGCGATGCCGCCGACCCGGCAGGGCATCGAGGTGCACCTGAATCCGGAAGACCTGAAGCGCATATCCGACATCGACGCGCCGCGTGCCGCGCGCTGGCATCTGGTCGCCGATCCGCGTCTGGAACTGGGCGAATGCCTGGTGAAGGCGGGCGATCACGAAGCCGACGCCGGCTGCGCGCAGCGCTTGGCCGCCTGCGTCGAACAGGTGCGCGCACAGCTGCTTGATGGCGTCGACCCGCCAGCGGCGGCGATCGAAGCCCCCTTTGCTGCGGAGGCCGCATGATCACCGACGTGCTGCGCCGTCTGGAAATCGGCGACGTGCCGGTGGCTACCCCCACCGGTCGCCTGGTGGGTGCCTCGGGCCTGCTGCTCGAAAGCGCCGGCTGCCCGCTCTATACCGGTCAGCGCTGCCAGATCGAAACGATGGACGGTGGCTGGCTGGACGCCCAGGTGGTGGGTTTCCGCGACAAGCTGTCCTTCCTGATGCCGTTCAAGAAGCCGGTCGGCCTGACCACCGGTGCCCGTGTGCTGCCGGTGCAGGACAAGCTCGATCTGATGATTGGCCCGTCCTGGCTGGGACGCATGGTCAACGGTCTCGGTGAACCGATAGACGGCCTCGGCCGCCTCGGTGGCGAACATCCGCTCGACCCGCATCCGCCGCGGGTGCATCCGCTGAAGAAGAAGCGCGTATCCGAGCCGCTCGACGTCGGCGTGCGCGCGATCAACGGCATGCTCACGCTGGGCAAG
>NZ_JADMJL010000070.1 GCF_018780585.1 Methyloversatilis discipulorum
ACGGCAACGGACAGAAGACCTACGTGTATCTGCGCTTCCCGGGGCAGTACTTCGATGAGGAGTCAGGGCTGCACTACAACTGGCATCGGTACTATGTGCCGAGGTTGGGGAGGTATTTGTCCAGTGATCCGATCGGGATTGAGGGCGGAGTTAATACTTTTGTCTATGTGATGGCTCGTCCAACAAAACGTGTTGATACAACTGGATTGGCGAACGGCCCAGCTGTGGGACGTGTATTGCAAGCGCCTCTTTCCGTTTCGAATGGTACTTTGCAAGTTTCCTTTGGCGCAGGAGGAATGGGGGTTTTTGGACCTCTAATAGCATCGGCGGATTCCGGTGTTGCATTTGACACGACAGGAACCATCTGCTTTTACACAAACACCTGTATAGGTGGTGGATTAAACCACCCGCTTTCTGGAACATTAGGTCTCGTTGGGCAAATCGCGAGAGGGGGTGCCTTGTGTACTGGTGAGCAAAGAACATCCGGCCCGTATTGGTATGGTGGTGCTGGAATTGGCGGTGAGGGTCAAGTGCATATCGGTGTGGATGGTGTTCAGTATGGACGTGGGATAGTTGGCGTTACGTACTCACCCGACAGTAGCTCAGCAGGATTCGGCCGCAACGAATGCACAACAAATTACTATTGTATTGGGAAATGATTTTGTGCAAATGAGACCCGGTGTTGCAAAGAGTATCTTGGGCTGCGGAACTATCTGCTTAATAGCTTCTATTGCTGCAGCGATCCTATATGCTTTGGGTTGGGGATTTGCAAGGTGGCTCGTGTATGTATTTACGTCGCTAGGTGCGGTTGGTGTACTCGCCATCTTGTTTCTAAAGGCGGTGGGTTGCATTAATAATGAATAAGTAGGTATGGGACACGCAAGTGCGGTGCTGATCTAGGAGTAATCGATGTCTGCGTATGCTCACGAATGTGAGAAAAATGAGGTTGGAGGAATCTTCCTTGCGCCGCGATCTGTCGTGTTGCTGTTGGTAGTGGTTTTTTTCTTTTCTTTCATTCCTCATGCGTCGGCAGACTATCCTCCCATTTATGATTACTACGTAGGGACCTCACCAAATATCCCTGGGCCTCCGGAGAATGCGTGCCAGCAGTTTTGTACCAAAGAAGAGCCATGGTGGTGGCCCATCACATCAGGCGATTGGTTGTATGAGTACACTGCCTATCCGAACTGCTACTGCCGTAACCCTGCCAATAACAATCACGTCAGCAGTTTTTACATGGGGCGTACGCCGTTCTGCATATATGGCGGATACTTTAATTGGGCAAATGGTACTTGCTCTGGGACTCCAGCCTGCCCGTCAGGACAAGTCTTTGACTACGACCAAGCCAGATGCGTTGTTCCCCCGGTGTTGTCTATAAGTGCGTCGAAGGAATCCGGAGGTCAATGCCCGTCGACGGCCCATCCGATAGGTTTGGGTTCAGGCAACAAGTATTTATCGGAATCGGACGTATCGTCCGGTTCTTTGGGATTCGTCCGGAGCTACAACAGCCTGAGCATTCAGGCGGGGTATTCGGAACTGGTGACGGGTTCGAGCACGGGCGTGATGCCGCTGGGCGTGGGTTGGAGCGTGGAGTACCAGCAACAGATCCGCACATCGCCGTCGAGCGGCAGCACGGCCTGGGCGATCCGCCCGAGCGGTCGGGTGTTCACGTACCAGCTATCCGGTACGACCTGGGCGTCGGACGCGGACGTATCGGACCGTCTGGTCGAACTCAAGAACGGCTCGGGCGTGCGCACGGGCTGGCGGTATGTGGACCGGGGAGCGGAGCGTCAGGAGACGTACGACGGCT
>NZ_JADMJL010000030.1 GCF_018780585.1 Methyloversatilis discipulorum
CAAGCTATTCCTACGCTTGCCAGGGCAGAACATACAAGCGGCCTTGGCCGCGACAGGGCTGTCGCTGTCCGTCGGCTTCGATCCAGGCGGCTGTCGGGGTCAGAAGACCCCTCCCGCAGAACCCTGTCCCGGCCAGGATCGTGGTTCAGGCACCACCCCTGTCGGAGCGGCCCTGGCCGCGACGGGGGCGGTCGAGATCCGGCTGCGCCCGCCGTCAGCGCCCGTTCGCCACCTTGCGGCTTGCCGATTCCTGCGCGAACTCCGGGACTGCGGACACCGTGTGAAAGGCCCGCCAGATGTGGCCGGACAGCAGGCGGCACGCTTCGTCGGCGTCGCGCGCGATGGCCGCCTTGAAGATCTGTTCGTGTTCTTCGTGCACGTCCTGCGGCACCGGCCGGTTCAGCACCGATATGCGGCGGTAGCGTTCGGACTGCCGGTACAGGATGGCCAGGAAGTGGCGGATCCAGCGCGAGCCGCAGGCGCCGATCAGCGTTTCGTGGAACACGCGGTTACGCTCTTCCCACTCGTTCACGCTGCCGTCCAAATCGCCCGCGAGCTTTTCCTCGGCCCGGGTCAGCAGGTGGAAGGCACTCACCAGATTGCCTTCCCACGCCTCGTCGCCGTGGGCAATGCTCTGTCGCAGCGCCTCGCTTTCCAGCATCACCCGGGTGCGCGTGATGTCCTCGAGGTCGGCCAGCGATATGGGCGCCACGCGGAAGCCGCGCTGGCCCTGAGCGACCACCAGCGAGTCGCTCACCAGCAGCGCCAGTGCCTCGCGCAGCGTGCCGGCGCCCACCTCGTACTCGTCCTTCAGGTGCTCGACGCGAAGCTTCGCGCCGGGTGCGTGGCGACCTTCGATGATGTCGCGCCGCAACTGCCGGTAGGCGCCATCGACCAGTGTCTTCGGCTCGTAGGCGTCGCCGTTGACCTGGAAGTCGCCGGTAATCAGCTGATCCATTTGATGTTTCCCTGAATGCCCACGCGGGTTGGGCGGGCATGTCGCCATTCTAGTTCCGAACTTTCTCCGTGAAAAGCCAAAAATCTCGAGAAAAAACGTTGACGTCGAGATAATCGTTTTATATCGTTAAGTCCATCGAATATCGATGAGTGAGAGGTCGCGATACAGCGGCCCCGCGGAGGAGACGACATGGACGTGGCAGCACGGCAATCGACAGTGGGCTGGGAGGCGGCATCGGCGGCGGTCAGCGCGGCGGTGGCGCACGCGGCGTCCGTCGGCGCCTGCGTCAATGCAGCGGTGGTCGATCGCGCCGGTCAGTTGGTGTCCTTCCTGCGCATGCCGGGCGCCCCGCTGCACTCGGTCGATATCGCGATCGACAAGGCCTATACCGCCGCCAGCTTCGGCCTGCCGACCGGCGACTGGGCGGCCGCGCTCTCATCCCATTCCGACGCAGTCCGCCAGGGGCTGCCGCTGCGCCCGCGCATGGTCATGTTCGGCGGCGGCTTGCCGCTGGTGGTGGCCGGCGAGCGCATCGGCGGCATCGGCATTTCCGGTGGCTCCGAGGCGCAGGACGAGGACTGCGCCCGCGCAGCGCTCGCAGCGCTCGGCTTGACCTCGGCGCGCTGACGCGCCGCTCCAACAAGAAAGAGATCGATGAAACAGATCAGCCACTTCATCAATGGCGAGTTCGTCGCCGGCCGCGAAGGCCGCCGCTTCGACAAGCGCTCGCCGCTGGACAACCGCGTCATCGCCTCGGTCAGCGAAGCCGGGCGCGACGAGGTGAATGCCGCGGTCGCCGCAGCGCGTGCCGCGCTCGAAGGACCGTGGGGCCGCATGACGGTGACCGCGCGCACCGAACTGCTGTACGCGGTCGCCAATGAAATCAACCGCCGCTTCGACGACTTCGTCGCCGCCGAAGTGGCCGACACCGGCAAGCCGGTCAGCCTCGCCAGCCACCTCGACATTCCGCGCGGTGCCGCCAACTTCAAGATCTTCGCCGACGTGGTCAAGAACGTGCCGGGCGAGTTCTTCGAAATGGCGACGCCGGACGGCCGTGGCGCGATCAACTACGCGCTGCGCAAGCCGGTCGGCGTGGTCGGCGTGGTGTGTCCGTGGAACCTGCCGCTGCTGCTGATGACCTGGAAGGTCGGCCCGGCGCTGGCCTGCGGCAACACCGTGGTGGTGAAGCCGTCGGAAGAGACGCCGCAGACCGCGGCGCTGCTCGGCGAAGTGATGAACGCGGTCGGCATGCCGGCCGGCGTCTACAACGTGGTGCACGGTTTCGGCCCGGATTCGGCCGGCGAATTCCTGACCACCCACCCGGGCGTCAATGCCATCACCTTCACCGGCGAGACGCGCACCGGCGAAGCCATCATGAAGGCGGCCGCCGGCGGCGCGCGGCCGGTGTCGCTGGAAATGGGTGGCAAGAATCCGGCCATCGTGTTCGCCGACTGCGACTTCGACGCCGCCATCGCCGGCACGCTGCGTTCGGCCTTCGCCAACTGCGGTCAGGTTTGCCTCGGCACCGAGCGCGTCTATGTCGAGCGCCCGCTGTTCGAGCGCTTCGTCGCCGCGCTGAAGCAGGGCGCCGAGGCGCTGGTCATGGGCCGGCCGGAGGACGAAGCCACCGGCATGGGCCCGCTGATCTCGGCCGAGCACAAGCAGAAGGTGCTGGCCTACTACCGCCGCGCGGTGGAAGAGGGCGCCACCGTCGTCACCGGCGGCGGCGTTCCGGCCATGCCGGGCGAACTGGCCAACGGCGCCTGGGTGCAACCCACGATCTGGACCGGATTACCGGAGACCGCCGCCGTCGTGCGCGAGGAAATCTTCGGCCCGTGTTGCCACATCGCGCCCTTCGACCGCGAAGAGGACGCGATCCGCATGGCCAACGACACGAACTACGGCCTCGCCGCGTCTGTATGGACGTCCGACATCACGCGCGGCCACCGCGTCGCGGCCGCACTCGACACCGGTCTGGTGTGGGTGAACTCCTGGTTCCTGCGCGACCTGCGCACGCCTTTCGGCGGCGCCAAGCAATCGGGCATCGGCCGCGAAGGCGGCGTGCATTCGCTCGAGTTCTACACCGAGCTGAAGAACGTGTGCGTGAAGCTGTGAGGAGCGCCGACATGAACGCACCGCTGAATCCGGAAATCGCCCGCAGTATCGTCGCCGCCGGCATCACCACCAACTATCACGACCTGGGCAGCGGCTTTCCGGTGCTCATGCTGCACGGCTCGGGCCCCGGTGTCAGCGCCTGGGCGAACTGGCGGCTGGTCATGCCGCAGATTGCCGAACGCGCTCGCGTGATTGCACCGGACATGGCGGGTTTCGGCTACACCGAGCGTCGCCCGGATCTCCGGTACGACATGGACACCTGGGTCGCCCAGGCCGTTGGCATGCTGGATGCGCTCGGCATCGAGCGCGCCGATCTGGTCGGCAACAGCTTCGGCGGCGGACTGGCGCTGCAGGTCGCCATCCGTCACCCGCACCGCATCCGCCGTCTGGTGCTGATGGGCAGCGTCGGCGTGCGCTTCGACATCACGCCGGCGCTCGACGCGGTGTGGGGTTACACGCCGTCGATCGAAACCATGCGCGGCCTGCTCGACCTGTTCGCCTACGACCGCTCGCTGGCGAACGACGAGCTGGCGAAGTTGCGCTACGAGGCGTCGATCCGCCCGGGCTTCCAGGAATCCTTCGCCGCCATGTTTCCGGCGCCGCGCCAGCGCTGGGTCGATGCGATGGCCAGCAATGTCGAGGACATCAAGACGTTGCCACACGAAACACTGGTCATCCACGGCCGGGAAGACAAGGTCATCCCGCTCGACACCTCGCTCACGCTGGCGCAGTGGATACCGAACGCGCAGCTGCACGTGTACGGCAAGTGCGGCCACTGGACGCAGATCGAGCACGCCGCGCGCTTCGCGCGTCTCGTCGCGGACTTCCTCACCGAACCCCATTGAACAGGCCCCGGACATGATGCAAGCCCAGAAGATCCAGCAGTACGGCGACGAGCTGTACGCCGCGCTCACCACCCGCGAAACCGTGGCGCCGCTGACCAGCCGCGAGCCGGACATCACGATCGAGGATGCCTACCACATCCAGCAGCGCATGATTGCGCGCCGGCTGGACGCCGGCGAGCGCATCGTCGGCAAGAAGATCGGCGTCACCTCGAAAGTGGTGCAGAACATGCTGAACGTGCACCAGCCGGACTTCGGCTACCTGCTCGACGGCATGATCTACAACGAGGGCGAGTCGATCGCTGCGAACTCGCTGATCCAGCCGCGCGCCGAAGGCGAGATCGCCTTCATCCTGAAGCACGACATCATGGGCCCGGGCGTCACCGGCGCCGACGTGCTGCGCGCCACCGAGTGCGTGATGCCCTGCTTCGAAATAGTCGATTCGCGCATCCACGAATGGAAGATCCGCATTCAGGACACGGTGGCCGACAACGCGTCGTGCGGCGTGTTCGTGCTCGGCGACCGCGCGGTGTCGCCGCGCAATCTCGACCTCGGCCTGTGCGGCATGGTGCTGGAACTGAACGGCGACATCGTCGGCACCGGTGCCGGCGCCGCCGCGCTCGGCCATCCGGTCAACGCTGTCGTCTGGCTCGCCAACACGCTGGGCCGTCTCGGCATTCCGCTCAAGGCCGGTGAAGTGATCCTGTCCGGCTCGCTCGCCGCCCTCATTCCGGTCAAGGCTGGCGACAGCCTGCGCATCGCCATCGGTGGCCTCGGCGGCTGCTCGGTGCGCTTCGTCTAGGACCGACGCCATGGCACGCATCGCACCCCTCTCCATCGAGTCCACGCCGGACATGGCGGCCGACTTCGCCTTCTTCGAGCGCACGCTCGGCTTCGTGCCGAACAGCCTGCGCACGATGGCCTACAGGCCGGCGCTGGCGAAGGGCCTGATCGCGTTGAGCCGCGGTGTGTATGACCCGGCGGGCGAGGTCGATCTGGGCTTCAAGCGCCTGATCGGTCACGTCGCCAGCATGGCGGCCGGCTGCCTGTACTGCCGTGCGCATACCGCCACCAGTGCGCTGCGCCACGGTGTGGCCGCGGAAAAGATGGCGGCCATCGCCGACTACCGCAGCAGCCCGCTTTTCTCCGACGCCGAACGCGTGGCGCTCGATTTCGCGCTGGCCGCGGCGAGCCAGCCGAACGACGTGACGGACGAACTGTTCGCCGGCCTCCGTGCGCACTGGAACGAGGGCCAGATCGTCGAGCTGCTCGGCGTGATCGCGCTCTTCGGCTTCTTCAATCGCTGGAACGATTCCCTGGCAACGACGCTTGAGTCCGAGCCCCTTCAAACCGCTGGCAGCGTGCTCGCGAACACCGGCTGGTCGGCCGGCAAGCACGCCGCCGGAGACGAGGACATCCCTGCATGAACAAGATCAAGTGTGCATTGATCGGGCCGGGCAATATCGGCACCGATCTGCTCTACAAGCTGAAGCGCAGCCCGGTGCTGGAGCCGGTCTGGATGGTCGGCATCGACCCTGCGTCCGAAGGCCTGGCGCGCGCCCGCGACATGGGCATCAAGACCACCAGCGACGGCGTCGACGGCCTGCTGCCGCACGTCAAGGCGGACGGCATCCAGATCGCCTTCGACGCCACCAGCGCCTACGTGCATGCCGAGAACTCGCGCAAGCTCAATGCGCTGGGCGTGATGATGATCGACTTGACGCCTGCCGCCATCGGCCCCTTCTGCGTGCCGCCGGTGAATCTGAAGGAACACGTCGGCAAGCGCGAGATGAACGTCAACATGGTCACCTGCGGTGGCCAGGCGACGATCCCCATGGTGGCGGCGGTGTCGCGTGTGCAGAAGGTGAGCTACGGCGAGATCGTCGCCACCGTGTCCAGCCGCTCGGTCGGACCGGGCACGCGCAAGAACATCGACGAATTCACCCGCACCACGTCCGGCGCCATCGAGCGCGTCGGCGGTGCGGCCAAGGGCAAGGCCATCATCGTGATCAACCCAGCCGAGCCGCCGCTGATCATGCGCGACACCATTCACTGCATCACCGAGTCGGCGCCGCGTGCGGCCGAAATCGAGGAATCGGTGCACGACATGATCCGCCAGGTGCAGGCCTACGTGCCCGGTTACCGGCTGGTCAATGGCCCGGTGATCGACATGGACACCCACCGCGTGTCCATCTTCATGGAAGTCGCCGGCCTCGGCGACTACCTGCCGAAGTACGCCGGCAATCTCGACATCATGACCGCCGCCGCCGCGCGCACGGCCGAGATGTTCGCCGAAGAAATCCTGAACGGCTCGCTCTCGCTCGAGCCCGTCCCCGCTTGAGCGCAAAGGACACGACCATGAATCTCAAGGGCAAGAAGGTCACGCTGCACGACAACACGCTGCGCGACGGCATGCATCCGAAGCGCCACCAGATCACGCTGGACCAGATGCTGGCGGTGGCGCGCGGCCTCGACGAGGCGGGCATGCCGCTGATCGAGGTGACGCACGGCGACGGCCTCGGTGGCGCGTCGGTGAATTACGGCTTCCCGCTGCACAGCGACGAGGAGTACCTCTCCACCGTCATCCCGGCGATGAAGAACACCAAGGTGTCGGCGCTGCTGCTGCCCGGCATCGGCACCGTCGACCACCTGCGCATGGCGCACGAACTGGGCGTGCACACCATACGTGTCGCCACCCACTGCACCGAAGCCGACGTGTCTGAACAGCACATCGGTCTGGCACGCAAGCTGGAGATGGACACCGTGGGCTTCCTGATGATGGCCCACATGATCGAGCCGGAAAAGCTGGTCGCGCAGGCGAAGCTGATGGAAAGCTACGGTGCCAACTGCGTCTATGTGACTGACTCCGCCGGCTACATGCTGCCGGACGACGTGACGGCGCGCGTGAGCGCAGTGCGCCAGGCGTTGAAGCCCGAAACCGAGATCGGCTTCCACGGCCACCACAACATGTCGATGGGCGTGTCGAACTCGCTGGCGGCGATCGAGGCCGGTGCCACCCGCATCGACGGCTCGACCAACGGTCTGGGCGCCGGCGCCGGCAACACGCCGCTGGAGGTGTTCGTCGCGGTGGCCAACCGCATGGGCATCGAAACCGGTGTCGATCTGTACCGCATCATGGACGTGGCCGAAGACCTGGTGCTGCCGATGATGGAGCACCTGGTGCGCATCGACCGCGACTCGCTGACGCTGGGCTACGCCGGCGTCTATTCCTCCTTCCTGCTGTTCGCCAAGCGCGCCGGCGCCAAGTACGGCATCGCGCCGCGCGACATCCTGATGGAGCTCGGTCGCCGCGGCATGGTGGGCGGGCAGGAGGACATGATCGAGGACACCGCGATCACGATGGCGCGCGAGCGGGCGACCGCGGCGGCGGAGGGCTGAACGATGAACCTCGACCGCATCACCATCGCGCTACTCGCCGAGCGCCTCGAAAACTGCGAGCTGGAAGCACGCGACACCACCAAGATCACCGACGACCACCCGGACATGGACTGGGAGGACGCCTACGCGGTGCAGGACGCGATCCGCGCCCGCAAGCTGGCGCGCGGCGCGCGCATCGTCGGCCTGAAGGCCGGACTCACCTCGCGCGCCAAGATGAAGCAGATGGGCGTCGAAGACCCCGTGTTCGGCTTCCTGGTCGATGACTTCGCGGTCGCCGATGGCGGCGACATCGATACGAAGAAGCTCATCCACCCCAAGGTCGAGCCGGAAATCGCCTTCGTCACCAAGGCGCCGCTGCGGGGGCCGGGCTGCCACATCGCGGCCGTGCTCGCCGCCACCGACTTCGTCGTGCCGGCCATCGAAATCATCGATTCGCGCTACCGCGACTTCAAGTTCGACCTGAAGAGCGTGGTCGCCGACAACTGCTCGTCGTCGCGCTTCGTGGTCGGCGGGACCGCGACGCCGGTCGAGGGCCTGGACCTGCGCACGCTGGGCGTGGTGCTGGAAAAGAACGGCCAGCCGGTGGCGCTCGGCGCCGGCGCCGCGGTGCTCGGCCACCCGGCGGCAGCCATCGCCATGCTCGCCAACATGCTGGGCCGGCGCGGCGAAGAGATCCCGGCCGGCACGCTCATCCTGTCCGGCGGCATTACCGAGGCGGTCGCGGTGGCAGCCGGCGACAGCGTGAGCCTGCGCATCCAGTCGCTCGGTTCGACCAGCGTCCGCTTCGTCTGACCGCCCTTCGCCTTCCAGGAGAAACGACATATGCCATTCGCACAGATCAACCTGATCGAGGGTCGGACCGAGGACCAGAAGCGCGCCGTCATCGAGAAGGTGACGCAGGCACTGGTCGAGGCGGTCGGCGCACCGCGTGAAACGGTGCGCGTGATGATCGTCGAGGTGCCGAAGTCCCACTGGGGCATCGGCGGCGTCAGCGCCAAGGACCTCGGGCGCTAGCCGCGCACCGTCACACGACTGAGCCCAATCGACGACCCGGCCGCAGAGCCGGGCAAGGAGGAGAAATACATGAACCATCACGGATTCAGGGCGCTGGCCGTCTGCGCTGCGCTTGCCGCGGTCGCCACGGGCTGCACCCAGGCACCCGACCTGTCGGCCGCGCGTGCCGAGGCGCAGAAGCCGGTACAGCGTTACGACGCCATCCAGGCCCTCGCCGCGCACGGCGAGAAGGTCGCAGCCGGCACCCGCAGCGGTGCGGTGCTGGTGTCTTCAGACGGCGGCCGCAGCTGGCATCGGCAGCCCATCGCCGGCCCGTCGTCGATCACCGGCATGGACGTGTGCCCGGACGGCCGCTTCATCGCCATCGACTTCTACCGGAAGGTGTGGACGGCCGACGCCCAGCTGTCCGCCTGGAGCGCGCAGCCGCTGGAGGCGCCGCACACCGCGCTGGCCGTGCACTGCGACCGCCAGGGCCGCTGGTGGGTGGCCGGTACCGGTGCGCTCATCGTGCGCAGCGACGACCAGGGCAAGAGCTGGGTCAAGACCGATCTGCAGGAGGACCTGCAGATCACCACGGTGCAGATGGTCGATGAGCTGAACGGCTTTGCCACCGGCGAATTCGGCACCGTCGTAGTCACCACCGACGGCGGTGCGACCTGGGCCAAGCGTGGCGCGCTGCCCGAGGAGTTCTACCCCTACGCCGCGCTGTTCGTGTCGGCCAGCGAGGGCTGGGTCAGCGGCCTGGCCGGGCAGGTCGTGCACACCACCGACGGCGGTCTGACCTGGACGCCGCAGCTGAATCGGGCCGGCGCACCGCTGTATCGCATCTTCATGCACGCCGGCGCGCCGCACGCGGTCGGCGCCGGTGGCGCCGTGGTGCGCCTGCAGGGCGAGGAATGGGTGGCTGTCGCCTACCCGGACGCGCGCCCGGTACCGCTCGCAGCGGGCGCGTCCGTCCTTGCGCACAACACCCTTCTGATCGGCGGGCCTGGCGGCCTGCTGCGTGCCGTCGCCGACGGTGGCTCATCCAAACCCGGAGCCGCGAAATGATCGCCCCGATCCGCAAGTCCATCACCCACACGCTGCACAAGGCCGAAGAGTGGATCTTCGCCAATCCGAAGATCGTGCTGAGCCTGATCTTCCTGGTCACGCTGGCCTTCGCCGCCGCGCTGCCCAAGTTGCGCATCTATTCCGATTTCTCCGACCTGCTGCCGCAGGAGCACAGCTACATCCAGACCTACAACCGCATCAAGGAGAACTTCGGCGGCGCCAACATGATCGTGATGGCGATCGAGGTCGAGCAGGGCACGATCTTCAACAACGACACGCTGAAACTGGTGCATGAGGCGACGCAGGGCGTGGACAACCTGCCCAGCGTGAACCACAACCTGGTGTCCTCGCTGACCCACCGCACCGCGCGCAAGGTGTTCCTCAGCCCCGAGGGCAGCTTCGTGTCGCAGCCCTACTACGACCCGGCAAAGACCTACTCGGCCGACGAACTCGCGCAGATGCAGCGTGACGTGGTCGCCAATCCCAACCTCTACGGCCTGATGGTGTCGCCGGACTTCAAGGCGGCGCTGATCAAGGCGCAGCTCAACGAGAGCGAACTCGACTACGTCGAAACCTTCGCCGCGCTGCAGAAGGTGCGCGACACGCTGGCGCGCGACGGGCACAAGGTGCACGTGACCGGCAATCCGGTGCTGACCGGCTGGGTCTATACCTACCTCGACCAGATCGTGCAGATCCTGGCGTGGACGCTGGCCCTGCTGGCGACGCTGCTCATCGTCTACTTCCGCCGCCTGTACGGCATCGCGCTGCCGCTGCTGGGCATCGCGCTGTCGTCGATCTGGGGCCTCGGTTTCATGGCGCTGGCCGGCATCAACCTCGAACCGCTGTCGCTGCCCATCCCCTTCCTGATCGCCGCCCGCGCCACCTCGCATGGCGTGCAGCTGGTGGTGCGCTACTACGAGGAGCTGGCCATCGTGAAGAACGGCCGGCAGGCGGCGCGCAACGCGCTGGATGCGCTGTTCCGACCGGGGTCGCTGGCCATCATCGTCGACGCGGTCGGGATCGCCGTGCTGGTGCTGGGCGCCGCGCCGTTCAACTACAAGCTCGGTCTGGCCGCCGGCTTCTGGGGCTTCTCGGTCATCTTCACGGTGCACTTCATGGTGCCGCTGGCGCTGACCGTGCTGCCGCAGCCGAAGACGATGGAGAACGCCAACGAGGGCGTGCGCAACTTCCTCGGCAACGCGATGGCGCGTACCGGCGGTACCGACGGCGGCGCACGCGCCATCCTGTTCGCGTCGCTGGCCTGCGTCGTCGTCGGCAGCTGGTACGTGGCCAAGGTGCAGCTCGGTGAGTCCGAGCCGGGCAGCCCGCTGCTGAACCGCGACCACGACTACAACGTGTCGACGGCGGCCATCAACACGCTGTTCCCGGGCTCGGAAGAGCTGCACATCGTCGCCCGCACCGAAGAGAAGGGCGGCATCAAGCGGCCCGAGGTCATGCACGCGATCGAGCGCTTCCAGGCCCACATGCTGTCCGATCCGACGCTGGGCGGCGCGCGTGCGCTGCCGGGCGTGGTGCGCGTGGTGAACCAGCTCACCCACAACGACGATCCGCGCTGGGCGCAGATACCGGACAACGCCGACGAGGTGGGCGGTCTGATGTTCGCCTACATGGCGTCCAGTCCGATTCCCGGTGCGCTGAAGGAGTACATCAACCCGGACGAGAACGAAGCCAACATGGTGTTCTTCTACAAGGACCACCAGGCGGAGACGATCAACCGGGTGGTTGCGCTTGCCGAAGAGGGCAAGGCGCGCATCGAGGCCGAGGTGCCGGGCCTGAAGATCGAACTGGGCGGCGGCATCATCGGCGTCACTGCAGCGGCCAACCAGGCGCTGCACACCGACCACATGATCATCATTCCTGCGGTGATGCTGCTGGCCTTCTTCCTGGTGATGGCCTACTACCAGTCGCTGCACGCCGGCTGGCTGATGGTGCTGCCCATGCTGTTCGCCACCGTCATGACCTATGCCTACATGGGCTGGGCCGACATCGGCATCAGTGTGAACACGGTGCCGGTGATCGCGGTCGGCGTCGGCGTCGGCATCGACTACGCGGTGTACTTCATGGACCGCATCCGCGAGGAAATGGCGGTCACCCGCAACATCCACCGCGCCGTCGTCAATGCGGTCGCCACCACCGGCTACGCCGTGTCCTTCACCGCCGCGACGCTGATCGCCGGTGTCGTCATGTGGATCTTCATGTCCGACCTGCGCTTCCAGTCGGATGCCGCTGTCCTGCTGTCCTTCATGCTGGTCGTCAATGCGCTGGCCGCGATGCTCATCGTGCCGGCCTGGTGCGTGGTGTTCCGCCCGCACTTCGTGGTCGCCACCCACTACGACGAGGACGGCGTGCTGGAAGAGGACGACGCGCCGCGCGAGGTCGCCCGCGCGGCGGCCTGACCGACAGCTTCAATCCGCCGGGCGGGTGTCCGTCTGCCCGGCCACAACAGAGAGAGTCAGCAGTGCGATAGCAGGAAAAACAGGAGGAGGACAAGGTGGATACATACAAGAAGAGGAGCCACCTCGCAGCCCGTGTCGGGCTGGGAGGGGCACTGTGCGCACTCGCCGCACTGAACGCGATGGCGCAGGACAACCTGCCCGACCTGGGCAGCAGCAACAGCAAGTGGAAGGTGGATGTCTATTACGAGAACGACACCCGCTTCCGCGGCAAGGACAACACCGACCGCACGGTGGGGCTGTCGAAGTTCCGCAACACGGTGCAGGTCGAGGCCGACAAGGATCTGGGCAACGGCTGGGAATTGCACGGCGTGCTGCGCGGCACCTGGGACGGCGTCTATCGCATCAACGACGACCAGTACGGCAAGGAGGCGGGCGGCGCCATCACGCTCGATTCGACCACGCCCGGCGGCACGATTGCCAGTCCGCACGGCGGCGGCCCGATCAATAACGCGTCGGGCCCGCCGGGGAATGTGTTCGGTTTCAGCACCGTGGCCAACCCGAACGACGGTCTGCGCGTGCTCGGCGACCGCTGGCACGACGTCGAGGGCGGCGTTGCCTTCGGCGTGCCGGTGCGACCCTGCGACTACGACAATCGCGGGTGTGCCGACTTCGGCGGCTATGGCGACAAGAAGCGCTCGGAGCTGGAATCGCCGGAGTTCAACTCGCGGCTCGACTTCCTGCGCGAGGCCTATGTCAAGAAGACCTTCGCGCTCGACGACCAGCGCTCCATCTTCCTGAAGGTGGGCAAGCAGCAGGTGGTGTGGGGCCGCACCGACCTGTTCCGCGTGCTCGACGTGATCAACCCGGTCGACTACTCGCGCAACAACATCTACGACGAGCTGGAAGACATCCGCATTCCGATGTGGATGGTGCAGGCCGAGTACCGCATGGGCGGCAGCGAGTCGATGCAGGAGCGCAATCTGCAGGTGGTGTGGAACTTCGACAAGTTCCGGCCGAACAACCTCGGTCAGTGCGGCACGGCCAACGTCATCCTCGACGCCGGCTGCTTCTTCCGCG
Source organism: Methyloversatilis discipulorum (assembly GCF_018780585.1). GTDB lineage: Bacteria > Pseudomonadota > Gammaproteobacteria > Burkholderiales > Rhodocyclaceae > Methyloversatilis > Methyloversatilis discipulorum_B. The sequence continues at coordinate 12,873 of NZ_JADMJL010000030.1, forward strand.
GCATGAAGAACCTGTGGGACAACGGCGGTACGGTGGCCAACTTCGCCAACGTCGCGCCCGACACCTTCCTCGCCACCGACTTCGGTCCGGGCCAAATCGGTCTGAACGAGATCAATCTGCCCGGCTGGAAGCTGAAGAACACCCAGCTCGGCGTCAAGTACGAGGGCGTGACCCAGGGCGGTCTGTCCTTCTCGCTGAACGCGCTCACCTATCGCTCGCAGCTGCCCAGCCTGCGCGGTGCCAAGCGATCGACGAACGCCTTCAACGCCGAGTTCCGCGAGTACTGGCCCTACCTGATCTCGTTCGACATGTACTTCCCGCGCGTGAACCTGATCGGCGGCTCGATGGACTTCGAGTGGGAAGCGGCGAACGCGGCGGTGCGCATCGAAGCGGCATACACCAACGGCGAGGAGTTCGCGAACACCGCCAAGCCGGAGCTGTATTCGTCGAACGACGTGTTCCGCGCCGTCATCGGCATCGACCGGCCGACCTTCATCCCCTTCATCAATCCGCGCCGCACCACGCTCATTTCCGGTCAGCTGTTCTACCAGCACATTTTCGACCACGTCGAGCGCAACGGCGCGCTGGGCAAGGTGGGCATGCCGGACTGGGAGGACAACGTGATCGGCACGCTGCTGATCAAGGCCTTCCTGAAGAACGACCGCCTGAGCCCGCAGATCATCTTCGCGCATGACTTCCGCGCGCAGGCGACGGTGGCTGCGCCGCAGGTCGAGTGGCTGCTCACCGACAACCTGAAGTTCGCCGTCGGCGCCAACGTGAAGCTGGGCAGCGACAACGACCGCTACAAGTTCGATGACTGCCGCGGCTGCAATCCGTGGCCGCCTTTCACCGCCGGTCCGAACTACCCGGGCAATCCGGCGCAGGCCTTCTCGCGCGGTCTGGGTGGCCTGGAGCCGCTGGGCCGCTTCCGCGCCGGTCCGATCGGCGCCGCCTGGGCCGAAGACGAGATCTACGCAACCCTCCGCTACAAGTTCTGACCTTTCACCGCAGTGCCGGGGCGTGCGCCCCGGCTTCACAGGAGACGCACGCAATGAACAAACTGATCGCCGCCGGCCTGCTCGCAGCCGGACTGTGCACCCAGGCCCTCGCCGCCAGCGAAGCCGATGTCGAAACCGCCTTCGAGCCGTACAAGAAGGGCTTCCCGACCTTCCCCGGTCTCAGTGCCGGCATGACCATCAACAAGGACAACGTCGACCAGTTCAAGGACGCGCTGGACGCCGGCATGTACATGGTGGTCAAGAACGGCTGGTATCAGATCAAGGTCGGCGAGACGCTGAGCTTCCCGAACCCGAAGGGCTACGTCGAGGCGACCCGGAAGAACCTGAACAAGACCAAGCTGGGGGCCAAGACTGGCGAGATCGAAGGCTTTGCCGGTGGCCGGCCCTTCCCGGAGGAGCCGAGCACGTCGGATCCGCGTGCTGGCGAGAAGGTGGCGTGGAACTTCAAGTACGGTGCGAACTGGGGCGACAACGCCGCCATCCATCCGTTCTACTGGAAGTACCGCAACATGACGACCGGTCAGCTCGAACGGACGCTGAAGTTCAACTTCTTCTTCCTGAACTTCAAGCACCGCACCGACCACGCGCCGACGCCCGAGGTATCGCCTAACGCGGCCAATCTCTACCGCGCCATCTACGCTCAGGTGCTGGAACCGCAGGATCTGAAGAACACCCAGCTGCTGATACAGAAGTACGAAGACGACACCAAGTTCGACGACGCCTACCTCTACCTCGGCTTCCAGCGTCGCGTGCGCCGCCTGGCGGCAGGCCAGGTGACCGACTCCTTCCTCGGCTCCGACCTGATGATCGAGGACTTCGAGGGGTATGAGAGCCGCGTGTCCGACATGCAGTGGAAGTTTGTCGGCACGAAGAACCTGCTGATGCCCTACTACAAGCACAATGACATGAAGCTGTCGGACGAATTCAAGGAAGAGGACGGCTACAAGTACGTGAGCTTCACCGGTCAGGGCGAGTGCTTCCCCGACATCACCTGGCAGTTGCGCAAGGTGCACGTCGTCGAGGCGGTGCCGGTCAACAGCAACCACCCGGTCGGCAAGCGCATCATGCATTTCGATGCCCAGGTCTATGGCGCGTCGCGCACGCTGGTGTACGACCGCAAGGGCGAGCTGTGGAAGAGCTGGACCATCGGCAAGGCGCACCCGGACTTCCACCTGCCGATCAACAAGGGCACCGGTGTTGCGCTCGACGATTCCTTCTCGATGGTGGACGTGCAGGCCAAGCACTGCACGACCGGCCAGTTCAAGGGCAAGGTCGATCCGAAGCTGAGCCCGGCCAACCTGTTCCAGGTGCAGAACATGCGCGGCGGCAACTGAAGCCCGCCCCCGTCACGCCTGTCCGCGTGACGCCAACGATGATGTGAGCAGTACTCCTCGTTCCCGCTCGTCGGGAAGCGCCCCGCCCCGGTACCCCCCGCGGCGGGGTTTTTTTTCGCCGCTGTCGGGTGGGTCTGTCGTGGTGCCGCGGCACTTCTCCATATGCGGAAATGCGGATTTCACAAATCCGGAAGTGCAGTCCGGCGTGCGCGGTGAATGCCGCGCTGATATTTGTAATCGACATCGAATCAATGGCTTGCGCTGCTGGATGAGCTTGGCACGCTCGTTGCAAAACCGGAGTCGGCGTGGCCTGACGGCCGCGCACGACAAGAACATCCGGAGGAAGAATGCAGCACAGTCCCTGCGCCGCGCTTTGGTCGCGCGCCCATGCCGAAGGCGTCCGCACATGAGCGCGCCGAACATCCCGGTCGTCGTCACCCGCCACGCGCGGGTCGCCGACGACATCGTCCACATCGTGCTCGAATCGCCGGCCGGCACGCCGCTGCCGGCCTTCGCGGCTGGTGCCCACATTGACGTCGAACTGCCGAATGGCCTGGTGCGCCAGTACTCGCTGCTCGGCGACCCGGCGCAGGCGCGGCAGTACGAACTGGGCGTGCTGCGCGAAGCGACCGGCCGCGGCGGCTCGCGCAGCGCGCACGACGATCTGCGCGCCGGCCTGCGCATCCGCATCGGCGCGCCGCGCAACCTGTTCGCGCTGGTGCCGGCGCGCCGGTCGCTGCTGTTCGCAGGTGGCATCGGCATCACGCCCATGCTGGCGATGGCGCAGCAGCTGGCGCATGGCGGCTCCGACTTCACCTTGCACTACTGCGCTCGCTCGCCGGCGCGCGCCGCCTTCCTCGACCGGCTGCGCGACGCGCCCTGGGCCGACCGCGTGCGCCTGCATTTCGACGACGGCGACGCGCGGCAGAAGCTCGATGCCGCGGCCGTGCTGGCCGCGCCCTCGGCTGACACCCATCTCTATGTGTGCGGGCCGAAGGGCTTCATGGACCACGTGATCGGCAGCGCCCGTGCGGCCGGCTGGGCCGACGCGAACATCCACGCCGAATCCTTCGCCGCGACCGACGGCGCGCGCAGCGGCGACCAGGTCTTTGCCGTGCAGCTCGCGCGCAGCGGTCGCGTCGTGCCGGTGGCCGTCGGGCAGACGGTGGCGGCGGCACTGGCCGCGCACGACGTCGAGGTGCCGCTGTCCTGCGAACAGGGCATCTGCGGCACCTGCGTGACGCGGGTGCTGGCCGGCGAACCGGATCACCGCGACATGTACTTCAGCGACGCGGAGAGGGCGGCGAACGACTGCTTCACGCCCTGCTGTTCGCGCTCGAAATCCGCCGTGCTGGTGCTCGATCTCTGATCGGCGGCCGCAGGCGCATCCAGGCGCCCGGTGTCCGCCGGGCGCATCACGACAAGACGGAGGAGAGAACGGAATGGAAACGAAAGCACTGGAAAAGAAGGTCGAGTTCCTGACGGACTGCTGGTATGTCGCCGCGCTGTCGAGCGAGGTGCCGGCCGACGGCATGTTCCACCGCCGGATACTCGACACCTCGGTGCTCATCTACCGCAAGGCGGATGGCTCGCCGGTCGCGCTGCACGACCGCTGCCCGCACCGCTTCGCGCCGCTGCACCTGGGCAAGCGCATCGGAGACGACGTGGTGTGCGCCTACCACGCGCTGCGCTTCGACTGCAGCGGCGCCTGCACGCACAACCCGCACGGCAACGGCCTGATCCCGAAGGCGGCGAAGGTGCGCAGCTTTCCGCTGCTGGAGAAGTACGGCTTCGTGTGGATCTGGATGGGCGAGGCCGCACTGGCCGACCCGGCGAAGCTGCCGGACTTCGGTCCGCTCGACGACGGGCCCTCGACCGCGCTGGCGCACACCTATATGCGCATGGACGTGAACTACGAGCTCATCATCGACAACGTGATGGACCTGAGTCACATCGACCACGTGCACAGCGAAATCATCAGCACCCGCGGACAGCTGTCGCCGCTGGTGCCGGCGGTGAAGGAGGGCGCGGGCAGCGTGAACGCCCGCTGGGAGTGGAGCCAGCAGCCGGCCATGCTCATCTTCGCGAACTTCCTGCCGGATCCGGCCGCGCCCGCCCGCCACTTCTTCGACATCACCTGGACGCCGCCGGCCAACATCCAGCTGTCGGTCGGCGCCATTCAGGGCGAGGGCCCGCTCGACCTCGAGCACTGCACCGGTCAGTACGACCTGCATACCTGCACGCCCGAATCGGCGACCCGCACACATTACTACTTTGCGACCCGGCGCAATCACGACGTCGACAATGCCGAGTACAACGCGATGAAGATACGCGCCATGCACGCCGCCTTCGAGAACGAGGACGGCCCGGTCATCCAGGCGACGCAGGACGAAATGGGCACCACCGATTTCTTCTCGCTGAACCCGGTGCTGATGAGCAATGACATCGCCGCGGTACGCGTGCGCAAGCTGCTGAAGAAGCTGATCGACGCCGAGCGCAACGGCGTGCTGCGCGCAGTCGGCTGAAGCGGGGTGCCACGCGGCCACGCGCTGGAAATCGCCGGCGATCGCCCTCATCTGACCGGAACGACTTTTCGGTCGTCACGATTCCGTGTCATCGTGGCGGCCGAAATTCACTGCGGAGAAGAGCGTGACCGAATTGCTGGCCCAGTATGGGCTGTGGCTGATTTTCCTGGTGGTGCTGGCGGAACAGCTGGGCCTGCCGATACCGGCGATGCCGCTGGTGATGCTGGCCGGCGCGCGGGTGGTCGACGAGCCCCTGTACGGCGTGTTCGCATTGCTGGTGGCGGTGGCCGCGTCTTCGCTCGGCGATGTCGCCTGGTACCTTGCCGGCCGGCTGCAGGGTCACCGCGTGCTGCGCCTGCTATGCCGCATTTCGCTGTCGCCCGATACCTGCGTGCGGCAGAGCGAATCCACCTTCACCCGCTACGGCATCGCGACGCTGGTGATCGCCAAGTTCGTGCCCGGGCTGTCGACGATTGCGCCGCCGCTGGCTGGCGCGCTGGGGATGCGGCCGTCCGCCTTCATGCTGTTCAACACGCTGGGTGCGGTGCTGTGGGCCGGCGCCGCGCTGACGATCGGCCTGCTGTTCGCGACGCAGATCGAGGCGGTGCTCGACGCGCTGGCCGAACTGGGTGTCTATGCGGCGGCGCTGGTCGGCGTGCTGCTGGCGCTCTATATCGGTTGGCGCTGGCTGGAGCGTCGTCGTGCGCTGCGCCAGCTGCAGTCGGAGCGGCTGGCCCCGGAGGAACTGCTGGCCATGCTGGACCGCGGTGAAGCGGTCACGGTGGTCGATGTGCGCTCCGGCCTCATCGTCGACGCCGAGCCGGTGCGCATTCCGGGGGCGCTGAGCATCACGCTGGAACAGATCGACGCACACGCGCACCGGCTGCCGAAGGAGGGCGTGCTGGTGACTTACTGCGCCTGCCCGAACGACGTGTCGGCGGTGCGTGCGGCACTGAAGCTGCACGCGGCCGGTCTGCGGCATGCCCGCCCGCTGCGCGGCGGCATCGAGGGCTGGCAGGCGGCGGGTTATCGAGTGGAGGGGGTGGGCGCGTCGTCGCTGTCTGACGGCAACGTGCTTGCTGGCGACAGCAGCCCTTGAAACGAAGCCGCGGTTCGCGACAGCCCTGTCGCGGCCAAGGCCGCTCGCACACGAGCGGAGCCCGCTCCAACACCGGCGCGGCATCAGGCAGACCCTGCCTCCCGCTTCTTCGCGCGGTATTCGAACTGCCCCCGCCTCAACCCGAGCAGGCGCGCGGCGGCGGACAGGTTGCCGCCGGTGCGCGTCATCGCGTGGTCGAGCAGGCGCTGTTCCAGTTCGTCGAAACGCAGACCGGCGTCGACCAGCGACGCAATGTGCGCATCCACACCGTCTGACGGCGCGTCGGACGGTGACGTCGTGGTCTCGGCGGCGCGCGTGAGCCGGCCGCCAGCCGACAGGTTGAACATCGGTTGGGTCAGCCGCTCGCCGCCCGAGAACAGATGCTGTACGTCGAGGTTGCCGCCGTCGTCTGCGAGGATGACGGCGCGCTCGACGATGTTCTCCAGCTCGCGCACATTGCCCGGCCAGTCGTAGGCCCACAGCGCTTCGGCCGCGCGCTGCGTGAGGCCGGCGATGTGCTTGCCGAAGCGTTTCGCATAGCGTTCGACGAACACGTTGAGCATCAGCGGAATGTCCTCGCGCCGTTCGCGCAGTGGCGGAATCTCGATCGGGAACACGTTGAGGCGGAAGAACAGGTCCTCGCGGAAGCGCCCGGCGGCGACCTCGGCGCGCAGGTCGCGGTTGGCGGCGGCGACGATGCGGACGTCCACCGGCCGCACGCGGGTGTCGCCAACGCGCTCGACCTCGCCTTCCTGCAGCGCGCGCAGCAGCTTGCCCTGGGCCGGCATCGGCAGGCTGCTGATTTCGTCGAGGAAAAGGGTGCCGCCGTGTGCGCGTTCGAACTTGCCCGGCCGTGACGCGTGGGCGCCAGTGAAGGCGCCGCGCTCGACGCCGAACAGTTCGGCCTCCACCAGTTCGGCCGGGATGGCGGCGCAGTTCACACCGACGAAAGGTCCTTTTGCGCGCGGACCGATGGCGTGCAGGGTTTTCGAGAAGCGCTCCTTGCCGACGCCGCTTTCGCCCAGCAGCAGCACGGTGGCGTCGGTCGGCGCGACGCGGCGTATCAGGTGGGCGACGGCGTTGAAGCCGGCCGAGGCACCGACCAGATCGGGCAGGCTCGCCGTCGCGGCGGTGTCGACCGGGGCGTGGCGTCCGCGTGGCGCCGACACGAAGTCCTCGATGCGCAGGAAGCTCAGGTCGTCGGCGCTGTCCTCGCACTCCTCCAGTGGCCGGCCGATCACCCGACAGCGCGCGTGCCCCATGGCGACGCACTCCAGTTCGCGCCACAGGATCGGGCGCCCCATCATCGTCGTCGTGAAGCCGCTGGCGTAGCCGGTCATCATCCAGCAGGCGGGGGAGCCGCTGATGCCGAAGTGCTTCAGATGCGCTTCCGCCTCCCACGAAGCCTGCCAGTAGTAGTCGCCCCAGAACTCACCGCTGTCGGTGTTGAACTGCATGCGTTCGACCGCCTGGTTGCGCACGAAGCCTTCGATCTCGCGCAGCCGCGGACCGAGCGCCAGCGTGCGCGTCAGATCGCCGCCCTCGGCTTCGCGCAGGCAGCGCGCGTCGTCCACGCCCTGCTGGTAACCGATGCGGGTGAACAGCTCACGGGTGCGCTCCAGTCCCAGCCGTTCCACCAGTTCGTGGCGCAGTGTGGCCACCGATGCGCCGTGCATCAGCAGCATGCGCTGGCCGAACAGCAGGATGTGGCCGCTGTCCGGCGCGAAATGGACGTTCTTCGCCAGCGTACGGTCGTCGATGGTGTCGGTGATGGCGGTCAGCGGGCCGTGCGGCGTGCGGGGCATTTCGGAATCCGTTCGGGAAGGAAGCTGCCGGAAATGCGGCATCGGCCGGCTGTCCGGTTTCGCCAAATCATGAAAGCACGGTTGAAAAATGTCGAGATTTTTCGTGAATCTTCGAAGGAACAGTGGCTTGCGAGTGGCCGGCCGACTGGTACGGCGATTGCACTGGGTGGATGCCCGGTCACGAGCCGGGCCACGACAAACAGATGGAGGATGGAGATATGCCGATGACCGGCGTGCTGCGTCCGGGTCATGTCGCCCTGAGGGTGACGGATCTGGAAGCGGCGGTGAAACACTATGGGCAGGTCCTGGGCCTGATCGAGACCGGGCGGGACGTGCAGGGCCGCGTGTACTTCAAGGCCTGGGACGAACACGATCACCACAGCGTGGTGCTGCGCGAGGCCGATGCGCCGGGCATGGACTACATGGGCTTCCGCGTCGACAGCGAAGCGACGCTGGACAGTCTGGCGGCGGAGGTGGAGGGCAGCCGTCTGGCGACGGACATGCGCTGGATCGACGCTGGTGAGCATCTGCATACCGGCCGCCGCTTCCGCTTCACGGTGCCGACCGGGCACGCGATCGAACTGTTCGCGACCAAGGACAAGGTGGGCAACGGCCTGCCTGACGTGAATCCGGACCCGTGGCCCGATGGCCTGATCGGCATGCAGCCGACGCGCTTCGACCACTGCCTGCTGTACGGCGACGATGTGGATGGCGTGGTGAAGCTGTTCACCGAGGTACTGGGCTTCAAGATGGCGGAACAGGTGATGGCGGGCGACCTGATGGTGGGCGCCTTCCTGACCTGCTCGACCAAGCCGCACGACATCGCCTTCATCCGCAACCCGGAGAAGGGGCGCTTCCACCACTGCTCCTTCATCCTGGATACGTGGAACGACGTGCTGCGGGCAGCCGACCTGATCTCGAAGAACGACGTGTCGCTGGACATCGGGCCGACGCGGCACGGTATTACGCGCGGCGCCACCATCTACTTCTTCGACCCGTCGGGCAACCGCAACGAGGTGTTCGCCGGCGGCTACATCCATTACCCGGACAAGCCGGTCATCACGTGGAACGTCGAAGACCTTGGGCGCGCCATTTTCTATCACGACCGCAAGCTGAACGAGGCCTTCCTGAACGTACACACCTGAGCGGCTATCTGCGCTCCGGCCGGTCGGTCAGGCCCTGGATGTCGCGCCGGGGGTAGCCCTCGGCGCGTATCCGCGTCCACACCGCGCGCTTCTCGTCCGGCGTCATGAACACCCAGTTCGCCACTTCCATGACGGTGCGGCCGCAGCCGCGGCACACCTCGTCGAACAATGTGCTGCAGATGGCGACGCAGGGCGTGTCCGGCTCGTCGGCCGGTGGCTGCTCGCTCATTGCATCAGGCCGGCAACGAAGGCGTCGAGCTTGCGCGCATCGACGTCGAAGCGGCGGATGCCGTCCGACAGCTTCTCGACCGCCATCGCGTCCTCGTTGTGCAGCCAGCGGTAGGCCCTTTCGTCGAGCACGACGCGTTCGGCCGGTGTCGTGCGCGTCGGGTCGAGTCGGCGCTCCAGTTCGCCCGGCAGGGCGGCCATCTGGTCCAGCAGGTCGGGTGCGATGGTGAGCAGGTCGCAGCCGGCCAGCGCCTCGACCTGACCCACCTTGCGGAAACTCGCGCCCATCACCTCGGTGTGGTAGCCGTGCTGCTTGTAGTAGTTGTAGATGCGGGTGACCGAAGCGACGCCCGGATCCTGCTCCAGCGGAATGTCGGCCACTTTCTGCTGCGCGCAGTACCAGTCGTAGATGCGGCCGACGAAGGGTGAGATCAGCGTGACGCCGGCGTCGGCGCAGGCGATGGCCTGGGCCATGCCGAACAGCAGCGTGAGGTTGCAGTGGATGCCGTCGCGCTCCAGCTTTTCCGCCGCGCGTATGCCTTCCCAGGTGCTGGCGAGCTTGATCAGCACGCGGCTGCGCGAAATGCCGGCCGCCTCGTACAGTGCGATCAGGTGGCGCGCCTTGGCGATGCTGGCTTCCGTGTCGAAGCTGAGGCGTGGATCGACCTCGGTCGACACCCGGCCGGGCACGTGCTTCAGGATTTCGCAGCCGAAGGCGACGAACAGCCGGTCGATCGCGCCGTGCAGGTCTTCACCGGCCGCCTTCGCCTGTGCCAGCGCCGCATCGAGCAGCGGTCGGTAGCGCGCGTCCTGCGCGGACTTCAGCAACAGCGAAGGGTTGGTGGTGGCGTCCTGCGGCTTGAGGCGGGCGATGGATTCGACGTCGCCGGTGTCGGCGACGACGATGGAATGCTGTTTCAGCGATTCGAGATGGGTGGTCATGGGGGGGCTCCGTCGGGGTCCTGGTCCGGTGCGATGTTCACGTGTGCCCGGAGTGTATTGCGAGTCGGCCGTCGCCGCGTGCATTTGGCTAAGCGTGCCGCTTGGGGTACGCATGCCGCTTGGCGTATCGTTCCGGTTCCCGCACGTACGAGACAGCGAGTCCGATGACGTTGATGCCCGGCAGTTTCCGTAACCGCCTTGCGCTGCTGTGTGGCGGCCTGGCGCTGATCGTGGGTCTACCGGCCTATCTGTACATCAACCACGTCTATGCGGAGCAGTTGCTGAACGAGCGCGGCCACGCGATACACGAACTGGCGACCGCGATGTCCGCGGTGCTGGCCGAAAGCCTGAACGAGCGCCGCCGCGAGATCGAACTGCTGTCCGACACCCGACTGTTCCGTCGCGAACCGCTGGACGACAGCGCCTTTCGCGGCAGCCTGGAGCGGCTGCAGAACTCCTATCCGCAGTATTCGTGGATAGGCGTTGCCGATCTCGACGGCGTGGTGCAGGCGGCCACGCATGATCTGCTGCTCGGGCAGAACGTGGCGCAGAGGCCGTGGTTTGCCGGCGGGCTCGACGGGGTTTTCGTCGGCGATCTGCACGAGGCCCTGTTGCTGGCCAAGCTGCTGCCGAAGAAGGGAGCCGGCCCGATGCGCTTCATCGACATCGCGGTGCCGGTGTCCGGTGAGGATGGTCAGGTGCGCGGCGTACTAGCCGCCCATGTGCATTGGGACTGGGCAGGCTCCGTACTGCGGGTGCTGCGGCCGAGCAACGCCGAGCGCGTGGGCATGGACATTCTCATCGTCAACGGACAGGGCGACGTGATCTATCCGGAGGACAGTCGACTCGTCGTGCCGCAACCGAGCGGTCGCCCGACGCAGCCGGGCTTCTTCATCGACAACTGGTCGGGCACCACGGCCTACGTAACCTCGATGGCGCCGGTGCGCGAGATCATCCAGACCAGTCCGCTGGGCTGGCAGGTCGTCATCCGCCAGCCGCTCGATCGGGTGATGGAAGACGTGGTGGCGCTGCGCAAGGTGGTGCTGGGGTTTGCGCTGCTCGCGGTGGCCATCCTGCTGCTGCTGTCGTGGGTGGTGGCGTCGCGACTGAGCCAGCCGCTGGAGCGGCTGGCGACGCTGGCGCGCCGGATCGAGAAGGGCGACGAGGGTGTCACGCTCGAAGTGGGGGCCGGATCGGTCGAACTGCGTCATCTGGTCGACGCGTTGCGCGGCATGGCGGCAACCCTGATACAGCGGCGCGAGGCGCTGGAGGCGAGCAACCGCGACCTCGAACACAAGGTGATTGAGCGCACTGCCGAACTGGCGCGCCTCAACGACGAACTGCGCGATCAGGCGCGGCGCGATGCGCTCACCGGTCTGCCCAACCGGCTGGCGGCGAACGAACGCCTGCGCGACGAATTCGTCCGCATGCGGCGGTCGCGCAAGGGCTATGCGGTGCTGGTGGCCGATATCGATCACTTCAAGCGCATCAACGACGGTCATGGCCATCCGGCTGGCGACGCGGTGCTGCGCCACGTCGCGGTGGTGCTCAAGGCGGCGCTGCGGGAGAGCGATTTCGTCGCCCGTTTCGGCGGCGAGGAGTTTCTGCTGCTGCTGCCCGCCACGTCTCTGGACGACGCATGTCGCGTCGGCGAGAAGGTCAGGCGGGCGGTCGAGATGTCGCCCACCGCGGCGGTCGGCGTCGTCACGATGAGCATAGGCCTTGCGATGGCGCAGCCCGATCACGAGGACGAGGACGCCGCCGTCCGCCTCGCCGACGCCATGCTCTACGAGGCCAAACGCGCCGGCCGTAACCGCCTGGTCAGCGAACAGGCGCAGACGGCCGACGGCTGATCCGGCCGGTCATTGTTCGCGCGCTCTTGAAATCGAAACATCCCGCCACTACTATTAGCACTCGTTGGCAGTGAGTGCTAACACAGCGGTGCGCTGTGTCGCATCGCCCCGAATATCGTCAAACGTCGCGACTGGGTTCGCGCCTTCAATCTCAAGGAGTCATTGCATGAAAATCCGTCCGTTGCACGACCGCGTGCTGGTCAAGCGTCTGGAAGAAGAGCGCAAGACCGCTTCGGGCATCGTGATTCCCGACGCAGCCGCTGAAAAGCCGGATCAGGGCGAAATCATCGCCGTCGGCGCCGGCAAGATCCTGGACGACGGCAAGGTTCGCCCGATGGCCGTCAAGGCCGGCGACCGCGTACTGTTCGGCAAGTATTCCGGTCAGTCGGTCAAGGTCGATGGCGAGGAATTCCTCGTCATGCGTGAAGAAGACATCATGGGCGTGGTCGAGGCCTGATCGCCTCCTTTGCTCTGAATTTCTGAATACTCAAGGAGTTAGATATGCCCGCAAAAGAGGTACGTTTTGGTGATTCCGCCCGCGAACGCATGGTTGCCGGCGTCAATGTGCTGGCCAATGCAGTCAAGGTGACCCTGGGCCCGAAGGGCCGCAACGTGGTGCTGGAGCGCTCCTTCGGCGCCCCGACCGTGACCAAGGACGGCGTGTCGGTCGCCAAGGAAATCGAACTGAAGGACAAGTTCGAGAACATGGGCGCCCAGATGGTCAAGGAAGTCGCTTCCAAGACCTCGGACGTCGCCGGTGACGGCACCACCACCGCCACCGTGCTGGCCCAGGCCATCGTGCGCGAAGGCATGAAGTACGTGGCTGCCGGCATGAACCCGATGGACCTGAAGCGTGGCATCGACAAGGCCGTGACCGGCATCATCGGCGAGCTGAAGAAGATTTCGAAGCCCTGCTCGACCAGCAAGGAAATCGCCCAGGTTGGCTCGATCTCGGCCAACTCGGACACCTCGGTCGGTGCACGCATCGCTGAAGCGATGGACAAGGTCGGCAAGGAAGGCGTCATCACCGTCGAAGACGGCAAGTCGCTGAACGACGAGCTGGAAGTGGTCGAGGGCATGCAGTTCGACCGCGGCTACCTGTCGCCGTACTTCATCAACAACCCGGACCGCCAGATCGCTGTTCTGGACAGCCCCTTCGTGCTGCTGCACGACAAGAAGATCAGCAACATCCGTGATCTGCTGCCGGTGCTGGAACAGGTGGCCAAGGCCGGTCGTCCGCTGCTGATCATCGCCGAAGACATCGAAGGCGAAGCGCTGGCCACCCTGGTGGTGAACAACATCCGCGGCATCCTGAAGACCGTCGCCGTCAAGGCCCCGGGCTTTGGCGACCGTCGCAAGGCCATGCTGGAAGACATCGCCATCCTGACCGGCGGCACCGTGATCGCTGAAGAAGTCGGCCTGTCGCTGGAAAAGGCCACGCTGCAGGACCTCGGCCAGGCCAAGCGCATCGAAGTGGGCAAGGAAGAAACGACCATCATCGACGGCGCCGGCACCGAAGACGCGATCACCGCACGCGTTGCCAACATCAACACCCAGATCGATGCCGCAACGTCGGACTACGACCGTGAAAAGCTGCAGGAACGCAAGGCCAAGCTGGCCGGCGGTGTTGCGCTGATCAAGGTCGGTGCCGCGACCGAAGTCGAAATGAAGGAAAAGAAGGCACGCGTCGAAGACGCGCTGCACGCCACCCGCGCTGCCGTTGAAGAAGGCATCGTGGCCGGCGGCGGCGTCGCCCTGGTGCGCGCGCTGCAGAACCTCGGTGACCTGCGCGGCGACAACGCCGACCAGGACGCCGGCATCAAGCTGATCATGCGCGCTGCCGAAGAGCCGCTGCGCCAGATCGTCGCCAACGCTGGCGACGAGCCGAGCGTGGTCGTGGCCAAGGTGAAGGAAGGCAAGGGCAACTTCGGCTACAACGCCGCCTCGGGCGAGTACGGCGACATGGTCGAAATGGGCGTGCTGGACCCGACCAAGGTCACCCGCACCGCACTGCAGAACGCCGCTTCGGTTGCTTCGCTGATGCTCACCACCGACTGCATGGTGGCCGAGCTGGCCGAAGACAAGCCGGCTGCCGGCGGCATGCCGGGCGGCATGGGTGGCATGGGCGGCATGGGCATGGACATGTAATGTCCGCTCCGGTCGCCGTGAGGCGACCGGGCCCGGTCTGTCAGACCACGGAAAGCCCGCACTTCGGTGCGGGCTTTTTTTCGTCCACGGGCTGCAGTTGCGACGGATGTGCGAAGGCGTAACGAGAGCGATCGAGTTCGAGGGGAGCGATTCGGACGGACGCCCGAAAAATGGGTGGGGAGCACCCCGTGCAGGGGAAGGGTGCTCCCCGGGGCGTGCCGGACTGACCGGTTTGCCCCCGAGGACCAAAAGAAGAACAGCGCTGCGCAGACTATTCTTGAGCGCTTACATCTCCCTTACACTGGTGTCCGGTGGGGCTATTCAAACCCCGAACCCGAGTGCGAACGCAGAAGACGTTCATGGAGGAGGCGGCCGCAAGGCTGATTTGCTATGCATATCCTGCTTGCCGAGGACGATCCGGTCATTTCTGATGCCGTGGTCCGGGCGCTGCGGCGCGCCGGCTACGCGGTGGACAGCGTGGCCAGCGGCGGTGAGGCCGATGCGGCGCTGCATGGACAGGGTTTCGATCTGGCCATCATCGACATCGGCCTGCCCAAGCTGTCCGGTATCGAGGTGATCAAGCGCATGCGCGCGCGCAAATGTACGACACCTGTGCTGATCCTGACCGCGCAGGACGGCATCGACGACCGCGTGCGCGGGCTCGATGCCGGCGCCGACGACTACATGTGCAAACCTTTCGCACTGCCTGAGCTGGAGGCGCGCGTGCGTGCGCTGACGCGGCGCGGCACCGGCATGCCCACCCGCATCGAGATCGGCAGCCTCGCCTACGATCAGACCGATCACGTGGCCAGCGTCAATGGTCAGGCGATCGAACTGTCGGCGCGCGAGACCGCATTGCTGGAGGTGCTGCTGCTGCGCGCTGGCCGGCTGGTCAACAAGGAACAGCTGGTCGACCATCTGTGCGGCTGGGGCGAAGAAGTGAGCAACAACGCCATCGAGGTCTATGTGCACAGGCTGCGCAAGAAGATCGAGCACAGCGGCCTGCGCATCGTGACGCTGCGCGGCCTGGGCTACTGCCTGGAAAGACCGGATGCCGTCGCGTGAGAAGCTGAAGAACCGTCGCAGCAAATCCGGCGAAAGAACGGGCGAGTACAACTCGCTGTTCGGCGAAATCCTCGACTGGATGCTCGCGCCGCTGATGTTCGTGTGGCCGATCAGCATCGCCATCATTCACAACGTGGCAGACGACATCGCACACGCACCCTATGACAAGGTGCTCGGCGACAGCGTCTACGAGCTGAGCCGGCAGGTGCGCTTCACGCCGGTCGGTGCCATCTTCGTCAAGCCGCCGCAGATGCGCGACCTGTTCCACATCGACGGCGAGGACATCATCTACTACCAGGTGCTCGGCGGTGCCGGCGAACTGCTGGCCGGTGACAGCGAAGTGCCGGACGTGCCGGACGAGAAGCCTTGGAAGCCGGGCGAGCTCTACTTCCGTGGCGGCCGCGTAAACAACGAGGACGTGCGGATCGCCTACATGTTCCAGCCGGTTACCACCATTCCCGGTTCCTACGTGACGGTGCAGGTGGCTGAGACGCTGAACAAGCGCGAGGCACTGACCTCGCGCATCCTGTCCGGCGTGCTGCTGCCGCAGTTCGTCATCATTCCGATCGCCGTCGTGCTGGTCTATTTCGGTCTGGGCCGTGGGCTGTGGCCGTTGAAGCGGCTGCAGGCGGTGATCGAGAAGCGGCGGCCGACCGACCTGTCACCGATCGACGTGCGTCGCGTACCGGAAGAACTGCGCCCGCTGATCAATGCGCTGAACGACATGATGCTGCGGCTGGAGGTGAATCTCGCCGCACAGCAGCGCTTCATCGCCGACGCCGCGCACCAGATGCGCACCCCGCTGACCGGCCTGAAGAGTCAGGCCGAGCTGGCGCTGCTCGAGAACGATCCGGCACAGATCCGTGCCTGCATGGAGCAGATACTGGTCAGCGCCACCGGCGCAGGGCACCTGATCAATCAGCTCCTCGCACTGGCGCGCGCCGAAGCGAGCACGGAGAAGGTGCATGCGATCGAGCGGGTGGAACTGAACGCGCTATTCGAATCGCTGATTGCCGACTGGGTGCCGGCGGCGCGCAGGCGTCATATCGACCTCGGCTTCGAGCGGGCGCACGTCGCGCTGCATGTCGATGCCAATCCGGTGCTGCTCGGCGAAATGTTCAAGAACCTGATCGACAACGCGATCAAGTACACGTCCTACGGCGGGATCGTCACCGTGAGACTGAAGGCGGATATCCGCGCGATCCTGGAAATCGAGGACACCGGGCCCGGCATTCCGGTCGAGGACAGGCAGCGCGTGTTCGAGCGCTTCTATCGTGTGCTCGGCACCCAGGTCGAAGGCTCCGGACTTGGCCTGCCCATCGTGCGCGAGATCGCGGAACTGCACCGCGCCGAGGTCGAACTGCTCGATGCGCCCGGAAATGGCGGACTTATCGTGCGCGTGTCCTTTCCGCGCGTGGTGGAACAGGTACCCAACGAGGCCGCGGCACTGCCGTGGCCGGTCTGAGGGCAGGCATGGACACGCTGGATATCGGACTGCGCGCGGTTGTCGTCCTCAAGGGACTCAACGAAATCGTGCTGCTGACGCTGATCGGTCAGGCGGCGCTCTACCTGCTCGCAGGCAGCCGTCGCCACGGCAATCTGATCTACGGTGCGTTCAATCAGGTTGGCGCGCGCGTCTTCCGTCTGTTCCGTTACGTCACGCCGCGCTTCGTGCCTGACCGCCACCTGCCCTTCGTGGCTTTTCTCGGTCTGTTGCTGGTCGAACTGGTGCTCATCATCGCCAAGATATCGCTGGTTGCCGAAACGATGCTGCGCGCGCAATGATCGACGCAAAACCTTTGACAGAAACGCGATCAGATACTAATATCGCTGGCTCTTTGGCCAAGTAGCTCAGTTGGTAGAGCAGCGGATTGAAAATCCGCGTGTCGGTGGTTCGATTCCGCCCTTGGCCACCAGAAAAACGCCCCTTGCGTCAGTAGCTTACGCAGGGAGCAAAAAGATAAGGGCCGCAAGGCCCTTTCTTTTTGCCCGAATTTTGTGCAGTTCTGGCGAAATTCTGACGTTTTTCTGTGCGGACCCTGTCGGGCACCTGCAGATGGCTGCGAGTGCATGCGCGTTTCCGACGCTTATGCGCTCGACAGACGGCGGCTTGCCCGCCGCACCCATCGCCTGAATCGAAGCCCTTCACCGACGGCATCAAGCGTTTAAGTGGCAGTGCTACACGTACTTTCATTGGAGAAAGTGCGATGTACCCTGTAACCCCCTCCGCTGGAAACCCGGCAATTGCCCGCCTCACCCTTCCCTTGACCCGGGGAGGTGCGTGACATGGCCACCCCGTATCTTGAAGGCAGTACCTGGTCGGTGCGTTTGCGCATCAAAGGCCACGACGTGTACATGAGCGGCTACGCCAGCGCACGCGAGGCCAGAATTGCCGCCGAGCAGAAGAGTGTCGAACTGCGCAGTGGCTACACGCCTATACACGGCGGCCCAAAACGCCATACGGTGGCGCAGGCCATGTACCTCTATGCCCTGGAACGCCTGCCGTTCATCAAGGGTGCGCGCCAGGAAGCCTCCCGGATCAATGCCTACCTGCTGCAAGCGAAGTTAGGGCGCATATCCGTCGAGCGCATCAAGCCGAAGCGGGAATGCCGTGACGAATCCAGTGGCCCGTACTTTGAAGTGCGTTACGTGCCCTCAGCCGAGCAGCCCATACCGCCGGGGCTCCATGCGCATCGCGAATCGCTGAGCGAAAAGGCGCAACACACCCGACAGGCGATCAGAAGGCTTGCGGCACTCTCGATGGCTCAGGTGACGCCCCGCGACGTCCAGGATCTGATCGATGCACGACTGCGGGACGGATTCAAGGCCGCGACAGCGAAGCAGGAACAGTCGCAGTTGCTATCACTCTTTGAGCATGCCATCAGGGTGTGGCAGTGGCACGGGCTTTCCGGAAACCCGGCCTCCGAAACAGGCCTGCGCATGCCTCCCATCGACAACGCACGCGAAGAGACGCTCACGCAAGGGGAGTACGAGCGGCTCATCGCTCATATCAACGCCGATCCCAAGCACGTAAGAAACCGCTTTGTGCTGCCTTCCCTGAACTTCCTTCTCGAGACCGCGATGCGCTCAGGTGAAGCGTTCGAGACGATTCTCTGGCGGGATCTCGATCGCGAGAGAAAGATCCTATTTCTGACGGACGCAAAGGAGTTGTCCCGAACGGTTCCGCTCAGCCCGGGGGCGATGCAGGCGATCGAAGACATCGAAAGGCTGTGCCGTGAGCGAGGCCTTCCGATGGGCGATGATGATCCGTTGATTCCAATTACACACGCAGCAATGTCGAAGGCCTGGAATCGATGGTGCAAGGGAGCGGGCGTCGAAAACGTCACTCTTCACGATCTGCGTCATACGGCGGCCACGCGCTACGCCAAGGAGCTTGGTGGAGATGTCAATGTGCTGTCTGTCATCACCGGGCACAAAACACTTTCCCAACTGGGGCGTTATGTAAACCAGCGTGCGGAGGACGTCGCAAGGGCCCTGCACGGCGAAGAAGAGATCGACGAAAGCCTCTTGCCGGCGGGCCTCAGGACAAAAGGGCAGAAGACGACGCTGACAAGCATTGCCCAGCTTGGCAAGGATGATGGCGGCCCAGACGGAACGGCGGACGAGCGTTGGCGGGAAACGGAAAGCGCTGCCGCTTCAAACGTGATACACGCCCAGTTCGGCCTGCGCAGGGAGGTGGCATGAAGACGGCTCATGTTCGCCGAACCCCTGCGCCGTGCCGCGTGCCTCCTGGTCGAGTGGTGGGAGCGCTTGAAGGCGCGAGCCTTGACCCGGCGCCGAATCGAGCAAGAAGAGCTGCAGCGTCCAAGGTTGGCGAATACTCGGTGAAGAAGCACTTCGTGCTTGCCTGCAAAAAGGCCGGCGTGAACGACCTGCACTCTCATGACTTGCGGCACGAGGCCATCAGCCGATTTGCCGAATCGGGCAGGTGTGGACTGCTTGACCTGCAGGCGATCAGCGGGCATCGGGACACGCGCATGCTCCTGCGTTACACGCATCTGTGCGTGCAGCAACTCGCGCAAAAAATGGACGAGATACCGACGCAGGACATCGAATATGTCCACAAGGAGCGCAGACGTCGCGCGCGGCTTAAGCTCGAAGTGCCCGTTGCGGGTGTGAAGCCGCTTCGCGTCCCTGATCCCCCGGCCTCGACCAGGCTTTCTGAGCGCGCTGACTTTGCGGTAAATGTAAATGTCATCATCGCGGCATTCGGCTCGACCCGGGTTGCGGGAGGCCACCGATGAGCGCTAACCCCATTGTGTATGAGGATCACAGCCTGAGCCCGCTCACGGGGCTCAGCCCTCTCGAGGCCTGCTGTCTGTTTTACACATACTGCCGCCTGAAAATGCCTGAAGCGCTCGAACTGCAGTTGCGCGGGCTTGACGCGGATCTGTCAGTGCGCTTCTTTGCGCAGCATCCGGTGCTCCGACGAGAGTTCGTTCTCGTTATCACCGTGCATCGGATGGTCCAGTCCCGACATAACGCCGACTATCTACGCTACCTGATCGAGTGCTTGTTGGAATTCAACGGGTGTGGGGGCGTCGAGCTCGAGGCGACCGAGGCCATTTCCGTTTACCGGGCTGGGTATTTGGACGTTCCGGGCCTGATTGAATTCCGGAACGGCGGGCTCTTCCTGGATCGAAGGTCGGAAGACGTATCCAGCGACGAAGACGCGTCGTAACACCTTGTCCAGGACAAAAAATGACAAAAGCTTCCGTTTTTGGATAGCGAAGCGCGCTTGCAGCGCCTAGGATGAGAAGTGGGAGAGCTTGAAAGAAGCCTCGCCCTCTCACCTCCTCTTTGCCCGCCTTGAGCGGGCTTTTTTCTTTCATGGGTTGCCCAAACAGCGCGAGTGAGGGCGAAGATCAGCGCGGTCATGACGGCGCAGTTTGCCTGCGGTAACGGACTCGATGACGCTGAAGATAGCGCCCACCAGAGATGCACTGGATGCGGAGACCGAATTCCTATGGCTATGTCTATATGTCTGCGCCGCGCAGGCGTGCTGTGTATTGATACACGCGAATGAATCTAGCGCTATATCTCAGACCAGTCTCGGATGGCTTTTTGCGCCTAGATAACCCAGAAGTTTCGCGTGCTAAGCTCGCAATCGGCATAACAACAAAGAGACATGAGCATGATCGAACCCGCACGACATTTTGGGCTTCTCTCCGTCATCCTGGGGCTTGCCCTGGCGGGGTGTGACACAGAAAAAGCACGGGAGGCCGCACGCGCCGAGGCGCTGCAGCAGAAGACTGATCTGTGCATCGAGCACCTGAAGCCCTCGCTGAAAGATCCGTACTCAGTAAAGGTATTCAAAGCCACGGTCTCCCCTGGAAACCCTAATGTGATCGCCATCGACTACCACGCCAAAAACAGCTTCGGCGCCTATATGCCGGGTGAGTTCAAATGCGAGATCGTGGACGGAAAGGTGGATGAAGGCGCCACTCGTACATTGAACGCCATTGCCAGATTAGAACGGGAAACTGCAGCCCAACATGCTTACAACATCTGCTTGGAGGAGAGCAACGCGAATCTTGCGCGAGGAGAAGCGGGCCGGGATTGCCAGAAGCCCTGAGCTTCTCGAAGGTCTCTTCGTCGCTAGCGAGCCCATTTATCGCGCAATCGGGCATATAGGAGCCAGAGACCGCAGCGGTGGCGCCGATGGAGACAGGCCGCGAGATCGCGCGAGACAGCCGGTGTCGGCCGATGGAAAGTTCAAGGGCGTAAAAAGGATGCTGACCGCGACGACTGACACTTGGGATTACCGACGCGCTTTTCTTACCAGCCTCTCCCTCCGGGAAGAGGGGGGCGGGCGCTGGACGGCCAACACTCCGGCACTGGGTCTCCGATTCGAGATTGAGCACCACCGGATCAACCTGGTCGCTGTTTTAAAGATCTCCTGCGCGGGTTGTGAGCGGTACGATTTCGTACCGCCAACGCTCACGGAAGAAGCACTGAAGGATCTCATCGAAGAGCGATTGGTCGACGAAATCCTCAGTGCGTACGCCAGAGCGCCCGGCTGACGGGTGGTGTGCGGCTTATCGACGCGAATCAGATGGCCGACCCTGGCCGGGCATCGTGACTTTGCTGCCCCGCCGTCGGACACGGGCCAGCGGCTAGACGAGGACGCCTTTCGGTCGAAAATCCGCTCTGCGCACCGGCGAAAGCTACATTCATGACGCCATGTGCGCATGGACGCATGGATCACTTCGGTCGTCCCGAAAACAGCTCAGTAAGCGCCTTGAGATCCGGATCGTCATCGTAATTTTTTCGTACCCGAGGAGGCACAGTCCTCTTCTCATCCGCTGGCGCAGTCTGCGCCAGCCCTTCAAGCTCAGTCGAATGGATCAGGGTGGTGTCGGCCACGTTCGACGTGGAGTCTGGGTCGGGTGAGATTTTCGGATCAGTCTCGGGCGTGTAAAGGGGTTGAACCACCTCGCTTTCCTCGTGCGACTCGTACCGGTCTTCCGGCTGGATGGGGTGAGCCAACTGGTTCGCATGGGTGCGGGAAGACGTGCTGGAGTGCGTAACGGATTCCTCCGCGCAGGTCGCTGCAGATCGCGTGCTCAGCCCCTTCAACTTGAGCACCTTGACTGGCTTTTCTCCGCGCAGACGCCGAACGAGGTTTTGGATCGGATTGAACTGGAGGAGCCAGCGCCAGATGCGCTCAAAAATCAGCGGCAAGATCGGTGCGCAGAGCACAGCCAAGGCAATGTACAAGTAGACCCGTTGGTACCATGATTTTGCGACCTCGATGCGGTACGAATGTTCGTCGGAGAGCTGGTCGAGAAAACGATTGGGAAGTCGCCAGTAGAACGGCGTATCGGGAAGCAAGACCTGGTGAGCGGCCGGGAAGTACTTCGCCCGATCTGCGAGCAGGCTGACGCGCTCGCGCAGGGCGACGCACATACTGCTCTCATCGTCGCGACATGCTGAGACCGATACCGACACCTGGTCCTGGCGGTTCCGTATTTCGGCGCAGCCCTCCCAGTCCTTTCGATCACAATGTGCGACCGCGTCGGCCAGTCGCGGCAGGTGAGCTTCTGCAGGCCACCTTGCAGCGAGTTCAGCCAGAAGTTCGGCTGGCCGCGTGTCGACAGGGGGAGGCTCCTCGCAGCCCGCAATGAGTGCGGCTGCGACGATCAATGCGGCGCGTCTCATGCGTCCCTCAGAAGCGAGCATTGGATACGGTTACGCACGTAATCGGGGACATACAAAGCCCTGTCTTCGTAGTACTTCCGCGCAATCGGATCGGATCGCCAGAGCGTGAACCTTGATCCGGGGGCGAGCGCCTTTTCATACCTCGCGACGATCGCCGGGCTGTCCGAAAAGATGAAGAATTTGTCGTACCGTGGCGATCCCTTCCTGTCGTCGAGGGCGATGCAGATCTTCAGTATGAAATCGTCCAAATCCCGGCCCCACTTCGCGCTCAGTTCGACTTCGACTGCGGCCAGGTCTCCGGACGTGCACAGTTTCCATACGACGTCCGGTTTCTTCTCATCCTTCTTGTCGCCCGCACGCTGCAGCATGCGTTCCGTAAAGTACGCACTCGCGTGACCGGAGCGGAGGGCGGTGAGCGTGAGCTGCTGTGCTATCAGGTTGTGCCTGATCAGATGCTGCGGGATGCGCAACGGATTGATCTCGATGTAGGGGTATGAATCGGTCCGGAACCTTTCCGCTTCTTCGAGCCCGATCCTGCTCAAAGTCAGTACTGATTTCGGTACACCTTTCTGCACGCAGCCTGACTGAGTTCGGGTTTCAACGAGGAGCCCGGAACGCACGAGTTTCGCGGCGTAACCGCCTGCGGCCTGCCCTACAACTTGGCGCAGCAGGTCGGCACTGGTCCAGCCATTCAGGTAGATCCATTCCAGTGCTGATTTGAGCTTCGCCTCGCCTCGAGCGCGAGGGCTTTGTCCGTTCAGGTATTCGGCGGCATTCGGTGTTTTCTTGTGTGTGGGTGCTGCGGGGTGCTGTGTCATTGGAGATCACCTCAAAAAGAAGGGTTGTTCTCCGTGTAGCGCCCTGGATTTATCCCTCGCCCGACATCTGGACGAAGCGAGCTTCGTCTGCCCCGTCGTCCCGATGGGGACGAAGAGGCAGACGATGTCTGTCACGGGCTACAGCAGTCGGTGGCGACTGCTTGCGCGGCCCGAGAGGCACCGGCAAGGCGCTCCTGCGGAGCGTCGGCTAGGGCCGATTCCCTTGCCTGATGCGGCTGTACGCCGCCTCTGCCTCCCAGACCTTGCCTTCACGCCCTTCGGGCTGCAGCGGTGACGTACCGTCACCTCGCGGGGGCGCGCGCAAAGCGCGGCTACCCGCTCCGCGGGCTTCTCTCACGCACCGGGCGTTGCCCGGTGCGCTCGATCGGCGCTGCGCGCTCTCGCTTGCCCACAGCCCGACCGCTGCGCGGCTCGGACTGCGGGACCCGGCTCGACCTTCGGCCGTTCGGCCTCACCCCTGCGGGGCACGAAGCGGGTAGCCGCGCTTTGCTCGGCGCCCGGGGCTTCGCCCCCCCGAAGCTGACGGCCGCGTGGGCGCGGCCTGCGCTCGGGCGACGGACGCATGCGTCCTGCCCGGCGCCACGCTTCCGGCTCCCCCCTGCACCAGCCCGAGGGGCTGGTGGGGCTGCGGGCGCGTGCCCTGGCCCCCGCTTCGCGGCACCCGTTGCGCTCGATATCGGTGTCGCGGATGAGAGGTTTTTCTCCCCTCGGGGGCGCTCAACTCGCTCGCCTGCGGATTGCACCGAAGCGACTCCGCGAGTCTCGAGACTGTGCCTTTTGATCTACGGAAAAGTGGCGGCCGACCTGGTGCGAAAGCCCCGTGCAACAGGGACTGGAGAGGAGGATCTACCGAACTCGCGATGCGCTGCTTGTGGCGGAGCCGGGCCGGTGGACTTCGCCGGAAAAAGGGCGCGATTCGTCGTTTCGCTCAGGGGTCAATTCACTGTGCCGACGGATGGCGGCTGCGGGGAAAAGGAGAATGCTGAAGCATCGAGCCTCAGGGGCAGATCGAGGCAGTTGGACGAGCGGCTGACGCCGGCAACGGGGGCGGATCCATCGCGCTTTTTGCTCTTCAAGAGTATGCGCCGCTGACGTTTCTCATGAGCAGGTCGGAGAGAAGCTGCTGGCCGGTGACTGTTCCGAGATACTCGATCGCAAAGCTTCCGCCGAGTACGGGCTGAGGGCTGGTCAGCCAGTGCCCGGTCCAGACTGCCGCGTCAAAGTCTGTCGGATCGCCGCATTCCTCGACCATCGTCTGAACCTGACCGACGAGACGCTGCAAGCCCAGAACACGCTCGCCCTGATCGGCGGGCAGCGCTTCCCAGTTCCTCGCTTTGCGGCGGATCTTTGAAGGGGGCAGGCCGAGCGCGCAGCACAGCTCAACGAACGGCAGGCCAAGTAGAGCCGCCAAATCCTCGACTTCTTTCGCCGGGATCCCTTGGTGGACAGTAACCGCCAATTCGCCCCAGCTTGCGGCACTCGCTTCCTGGAAGCGCTGGATGTTCCGGCACCGATCTACTGAGTTCTTCGCCTTCCGAATCACGACAGCTCTCCCTTCGCGTGCATCGCCCCAGCGCACGGGGCTGCTCGACTCTGATACGCTAGCACCATGTGCTCGCACTTCGTAAATCGCGTCTCGTATTACGGCTACTGCCTTCCCAGGCGGTAGGCGCACGCGCGTCCATTCCGCCCGAGGCGGACTAGACGTTAAACGCAGTCTCCCTCGGGCTTTTGCCCCCTCCAGGAGACTGCAATGCCCGCAGATTTTTCAGACCTTTTTAACCTGCTCGAAGAGCGTGGCTTCGTCCATCAGTGCACGGACGTTGAAGCGCTTCGCTCGTCGTTTGCCAACGGCAGTCTGACGGCCTACCTCGGCTTCGATGCGACTGCGGATAGCCTCCATGTCGGTCACCTCCAGGGCTTGATGCTGATGCGCTGGCTTCAACGCGCCGGCCACCGTCCCATCCTGCTCATCGGCGGTGCCACAACCCGGATCGGCGATCCGAGCTTCCGAGACAGCAGTCGCCCTATGCTTGATGCGGCAACCATCTCGGCCAACATTCAGGGCATTTCGAGCACCTTCCCGAGGTACCTCACGTTTGATGGCGGCGCCAATGGTGCGCTCGTCGTGAACAACGCCGAGTGGCTGGACGGTTTGAGCTACCTCGAGTTTCTGGATCAGGTTGGGCGGCATTTCACGGTCAATCGGTTGCTCGGTCTCGATGCGATCCGAAGCCGGCTCGAGCATTCATTGTCGGTCCAGGAGTTCGCTTACACGCTGCTTCAGGCTCACGACTTCACGGAACTGGCCAAGCGTCATGGCTGCACCCTGCAGGTGGGTGGAGCTGATCAGTGGGCGAACATCATCAATGGCATTGAGCTCTCCCGACGTCGGGGAGGGCCGGGGCTGCTCGGGCTCACGATGCCGCTGCTTGCCACCGCTGACGGGCGAAAAATGGGGAAGTCCGCTCAAGGGGCGGTGTGGCTGAACGCGGAGCGGCTCACTCCGTTCGACTTCTGGCAGTTCTGGAGAAATACGGATGACCGCGATGTCGGTCGCTTCCTTGCTCTCTTCACTGAACTGCCCATGGATGAGATCCGAAGGCTGGGTGCCTTACACGGCGCAGAACTGAACGAAGCGAAAGTCGTTCTCGCCAACGAGGCGACTCGACTGGCTCACGGGGCGGAGGCGGCCGAGGTGGCAGCACGTGCGGCCGGTGGTGTCTTTGGCCAAGCCGACGATGTGGACGGTCTCCCAACCGTGCTGCTGAGTCAGGAACGGTTGGCCGCCGGTGTCTCCCTCGCTGAACTGGCGGTCGAAGGCGGGCTCGCGAACTCGAGAAGTGCCGCCCGCCGGCTCGCTGAGGGCGGGGGCCTGCGACTTGATGGAGAGCCGGTGAGGCAAGCGGATGTCACGCTTTCGGCGGGTTCGACCGAATGGAGGCTGTCGGCAGGCAGAAAGCAGCACATTCGGATCGTGCTTGCCGATCAACCGCGTTAGCCGGACTGCCTTGGCATGGATACGGAAAGTCTCCTGAGGCGTGGTCCGAGGAAACAAGGCAGGTCACTCCGACGTGTCAGATCAACGCCGCTTGACGAGCTGCGCCTCGCGGTGCCGGCTCAGCAACCAGCCTTTCCGCCGGGAACTGTGTCAGCCACGTCGGTGCGTGCTCGGGTTTCACGTGCAGCCACTCTTCGTAGGAGCCCGGCTCGAGGATGACAACCATCCGTTTCTCTTCACCGGGCTTGTGCATCCGTTTCATCAGCGGATGGTCGTCTGCGTTGATGGTAAGCATGGAGAAGGAGTACTGGATTCCATTGCTGACCGCTCTCGACTCCCAAATGCCGGCGATGCCCAAGGCCCGCCCATCGGCGGCGCGAATGGCCCAACGCACCGCGGCCCCAGTCTCATAGTTCGGCTCATAGATCACGTCTGCCGGAATGATGCAGAACTGCCCTCGTCGCCACGCATGACGAAAGGAGGGCTTCTCGTAGGCCGTCTCGCTGCGTGCGTTGTACGTGCTCCGGACGAGATCGGGCTTTGCCCAGCCGGGTAGCAGGCCAAAGGTCGCAAGGACGGCATCCTCCCGAACCTCATTCGTAATGATCGGCGCCGTGTAGCCCGGGAAGCTCTCGCTCTTGAATTGGCCGACAGGGAAAGTCCATCGAAATGCGGCCTCCCAGGCCGCTTGAGCCGATGGAGTGTAGTTTGCGCACATATCAATGCATGTCAGGATAAGACGTCGCCAGTATCCAACTGCTCGTTGTCGCTGTCACGCGCGCTTGGGGCTGTTTCAACATCGATCTCGCCTTCCTCGATCCAGTGCGAGCCCTCCCCCCAAACCGCGCATCTCTGCTGAACGAGCAGTCGAAGAACCCTATGCCGTTACGCATATCTTGTCCGCGGTTCAAGCATGAAGTGTCCAAAGCCTGGGATGGGAGCCGGGCCGAAATCAGTGGCAGAAGCAGTACCAGGCTCACAAGATCGATCCGAGCCTGCCCAGGCCTACCGAAGGTGCGCTGCGCCGGCAGCTCAATGCGATCAAGAAGGTCGAATTTCCCTGGACGCAGGAGGTGACCAAGTGCGCACCTCAGGAGGCCATCATCGCCTTGGGCCAGGCCTACCAGAACGGGTTCAACGCCTTGTCCGGCAAACGCAAGGGCCCAGCCCTGCGTGCTCCGCAGTTCAAGAAGAAACGCCGAACTCAACCAGGGTAGGGCGCAACTTGCGCACGAAGTCATAGTAGGTTGGTGGCAAAGCCATTTCAGTGGACCTCTCGGGTATGCCACAGCCGCAGCACGTAGATGATCGAATCCTGAAGTTCGTAGCGAACCTCGTACTCCCCGACCAGAATTCGCCGTACCTCGCGCGGCTCGAACTGGAAAAGTTGCTCGCCGATGCTTGGGTTGGTCAGCAGAATGGTCGGGGCCTTGGTCAGCGCCTGCACCGTCCGCGCGGCGGCGGGCTTGTTTACCGGAGCCAGAAATTCATACAAGCGCGCCAAATCGAAAAGCGCCTTGCTGGTCCGCTTCCGCTCCATCAACGCGGCACCGGCAGCGGCTGGTCAGTGCCAAGGCTCTCCGCCCACGCTTGCACGGCCTGGTGATCGATGACGCGGCCGGCGTCTACGTCGGCCAGCGCTTCTTGGGTCAGTCTGTCGCGCTCCTCTTCCTGGGCGATCCATGCGGAAAGCGCCTGCTTCATGATCCAGCTGCGCGAGCGCTCAAGTCGTGAAGCCATCTGATCTACCTTGTCGGCCAGCGGAAGCGGCACGTGTGCGGTCAGCACTTTGGTTGCTGCGGTCATGTTGCACCTCCTATCGGAACTTGATCTTGCCGGAGCCGGCAACACTTTGGTCACGGTGCGGCGGATCGCCCCGCACCAGGATGTCACCAGACCCGGCCACGCGGGCGCGCACTTCGGAACAAATGAGCGCCTCAATGTCGCCAGACCCGGCAACCGATTGGCGCCGATGCCTTTACGCCAGACGAGGCGCATCACACGAATGCGCGTCATCGTTCGCGCTCTGGGGGCAATTCCATTGCCAGTTTTCCTTGTCGCGCGTCTGCCCGTGCGAGCGCGCGCCGGATGGCGTAGGTGCGCGGGTCGTGCGGATGAAGGGTCCGCGCTATCTGGTACAACGTCGCGTACATCGTTGGCGCAGCTGCAATCAGCGCACCGATGTCCGGACGCACCCCGACCGCAACGATCTGGCGGTCGTGAGCTACAACAACGTTCTCCCGGCCGTGCGCGTAACTGTGGAAGTACCAGGGCGCGACTCTCGACCATTTTCGATACCACTTCTCGCTGGTCACCACGGGACTACTAAAACGAAACGAAGGGAAAGTAACTGTATGGATATACAGTTATCGGTGCAACGCCTATTGCTCGGCGCGGCTATCGCTGTCATATCCCTTGGAACCCAAGGTGCAGAGCTGGTTGGACAAGTTGTTGCCGTTGCTGACGGGGACACCCTGACAGTTTTGGACGGAGAGCGGCGCCAATACAGGGTAAGGCTCCAAGCTATTGATGCGCCTGAGAAAGGCCAGGACTACTGGCGCGTCTCCAAACAGTCCCTCGCCGACCGGGTCTTCTCCCAATTCGTCACCATCGAGTACGAGAAGAAGGACCGCTACGGCCGACTCGTCGGCCGAGTACTCCGGGACGGGCGCGACATCAATTACGAGATGCGGAAATCAAAGCGTACCGGCTCTCTCGCGGCGAGAATCAAACTCAGTTCTGGACTCGTTTTGGGGTCACACAGTCAGGCGGAAGCAGGTACGAGAGCGGTAGAGAGTTACCGATACCCGTTGCCATGCTGGTGCTGGCGTTTGCCGCTGGACTGCTGGATGAGAAGAGCTTGGAGAAGTTGCGGCGAAAGGTCGCATACATAGAGGGCGCCCCAATGAAGCGAAGCCCATGTTTGAGCTTCGCTTTGGCGCCCTCAGAGGTCGTCATCTGCAGGTAGAAGTCTCGCTTGAGCGGGTCGTCGATGTAGATGAGGGTGCGGCAGTGCGTCCAGCTCAGTTGTCTACGCGCTGCGGAGACAATTGCTTCATCAGGGAAAGCCTCGGCAAAGCGCAGCATGTGGCGCAGGTTTTTCTCGGAGAGGCCCCGGCCGTAGTCGGCCTCCAATTGTCTCATCACTGCCGAGACAATCTGCTCGCCGTAAGCGGCACGCTCGCCCTTGAGCACTGAATGACCCAAGCTGATTACCCCGGTACGGCGAACGACGAGCTGTTCACCTGTGATGAGGTGGGGAATCGAAAGAGCTGCACGCAGGGCAGCCTGAGTGCAAATGCGAGCACCCGTTACTAGGCATATGCAGCGGACAGCAACCGACTGCCGGAGATCTGGATCGGCAGACGAGCGGGACGATGGGGTCTATGTTCGCGCATTACTTCGAGGGCCGGCCGACAGCGCAGGCTTGCAGTGGCGCGAAGACGCTGAACTGAGATGCCAAGGGCAGCCTGAAGATGGGGGGTGGGAAATATACAGCTACGACGCGATGGACTACTTTCGACGTACGACCGGAGGCAGTCTGGGCAATCGCAGGTACTTCCCGGCAGGCGGGCTCCTAGAATCCGTTGAGACAGGCGGGGTGTTGAAGGAGCGTTATTTCCGGGCCGATTTACATCGATGCCCAAGGATTTTCCTGGCCGTGCGAGGGTAATCGCGAATAAGGGCGACGATTCGGCGAGAGAGTGCGCCTAAGAACTTCGCCCGTAGCAGGGGGCAGAGGGCTCTTCCGCCAGTCAATTCGGGCAACATCGTACGCACTTCGTCGTAATCCATATGGGTTGACTTGGCTTGGATACATACGAATGGATTAGTCTTTGGCATTGCTGCCCAGTAGGCTCCTTTGCTCGAGATTATTCTAAGAGAAGTGGTGCGAGATTTTGAAGGATTGCCTCAATAACGGAATATGCCTCCGACCAGGCTGGATTAAAGAAACTATAGATGATAAGCGCGCCTAAACGGGTTAAGGTGCGTCCATAGTTGTCAATTCAAACGGGAGCGGTAATTGATGCAATCAACGTTTTTTCCTGTGCTTAAGTTGATTGTGTGCCATATTGGTGTCTCCGGTTTGTTACTTTCGACCGCAGTTTGTTATGCGGCATACCCTGCGCGGCATATGTGGATGTTTGACGGGAGCGGTTACGCGTTGGGCCAAGGAACCTTTGATGGAAGTACATACTACAGCCAAAGCGGGGTCGCTTTAGCGCTTTTTGAACATGCAGGGCCAGCCTGTGCTGCCGCATCAGCCTACAACAATCAGCCATACGGTGGTGTGTACGAGATCATTGGTGCGGGGGGGGTAGCACTTTGTTTTCGTCCTGATGGACAACAGCGGGTCTCGATTAGTCGACTCGCAATCTGTCATGAAGGACCAAATTCCTCGGGCGGAACAAATGTTTACTATGGGTACGAGCCCTGTACCGGAACGCCGGTTTGCCCAGTCGGTCAATTTTTTAATTTTAGCAAAGGTCTTTGTGAGCCTGAATCTCGTATTGCTGTCGGAAAATCAAGGAGCGCAGGCAATCAATGCCCCTCGACGTCCCATCCGATAGGTTTGGGTTCAGGGAACAAGTATTTGTCGGAATCGGACGTATCGTCGGGTTCTTTGGGATTCGTCCGGAGCTACAACAGCCTGAGCATTCAGGCTGGGTATTCGGAGCTGGTGACGGGTTCGAGCACAGGCGTGATGCCGCTGGGTGTGGGCTGGAGCGTGGGGTACCAGCAACAGATCCGCGTCTCGCCGTCGAGCGGCAGCACGGCGTGGGCGATCCGCCCGAGCGGTCGGGTGTTTACCTTCGGGTTTGGTGGAACAGCCTGGGTGGCGG
>NZ_JADMJL010000018.1 GCF_018780585.1 Methyloversatilis discipulorum
CCAGGCTGTGTAAAAACGCCGTTCCCTGATAGAATCGGCTGGTCACTGGAGGGCCAGTCATGGGGCGTTTCGTCGAGGGTGAAGACCGGCGGCAGTCGCTGTTGTTGCCGGAGTCGCTGGACGACTACGTGACCGAAGACAACCCGGTTCGGGTAGTCGAAGTCTTCATCGACGAGCTGGATCTGGGCGCGCTGGGCTTTGATGGCGTGCGGCCTGCGGCGACAGGCCGGCCCGCCTATCACCCATCGACCCTGCTGAAGATCTATCTCTACGGCTATCTCAATCGCGTCCAGTCGAGCCGCCGCCTCGAACGCGAAGCGCAGCGCAATATCGAGCTGATGTGGCTGACGGGGCGACTGGCCCCGGACTTCAAGACCATCGCCAGCTTCCGCCGCGATAATGGCCCGGCCATCCGGGCGGTCTGTGCGCAGTTCGTGGTGCTGTGCCGCCAGTTTGGCCTGTTCACCCGCGCTGTCGTCGCCATCGACGGCAGCAAGTTCAAGGCGGTCAACACGCGCGACAAGAACTTCACCGTGGCCAAGGTGGCCAGGCGCATCGAGCAGGTCGACGCCAACATCGTGCGCTACCTGGCCGCGCTGGACCGCGCCGACCGCGAGGAGAGCGATGTGGCCGAAGCCAAGACCTCCCGCATCAAGGACAAGATCGCCGGGCTGCGCCGGCAGATGCAGGCTCTACGGGAGATGGAGCAGACCGTTCAGGACGCGCCGGACCAACAGGTCTCGTTGACCGATCCCGACGCCCGCTCCATGGCCACCAGCGGACGCGGAACCGGCGTGGTCGGCTACAATGTCCAGACGGCGGTGGACGCCGAGCATCACCTGATCGTGGCCCACGAGGTGACCAATCAGGGCCATGATCGCACCCAGCTGACGCCCATGGCCCTCAAGGCCCAGCAGGCCACCGGCCAGGAAGCGCTGACCGCCCTGGCCGACCGTGGCTACTTCAGCGGCGATCAGGTCCTCTCGTGCGAAGGGACGGGCATCGCGCCTCACGTGCCACGCCCCTTGACGTCGAGCGGGACAAAACGCGGCTTCTTCACCCGGCAAGACTTCAGCTACGACGCCGCGCAAGACCACTACACCTGCCCCGCCGGGGCCAGGCTGACCAAGGCCAACCGCCGCGCCGACCATGCCGAGGACTTCGACTTCTACCGCCACCTGAGCGCCTGCCACACCTGCGCGCTCAGACCCCAATGCACCCCGACCAAGCTGCGGCGGATCAAGCGCTGGGAGCATGAGGCCGTGCTCGAAAAGATGCAGGCGCGGCTCGACCAGATGCCCGACGCCATGAAAATCCGACGACAGACCGTCGAGCACCCATTCGGCACCCTCAAGGCCTGGATGGGCACCACCCACTTCCTGACCAAGACCCTCGAAAAAGTCCGAACCGAGATGAGCCTTCACGTCCTGGCCTACAACATCAAGCGGATGATCAAGATCTTCGGGGTCATCCCCCTGATGCAGGCCATCCGGGCCTGATCGGCCACTTCATCATTCCCTCATTCCCGCCGCCGACCATCTGGCTCGCCCGACGTCGAACACGTCGTCGCGATGACCCTCGATCTCAAAACTCGTTTTTCCACGGCCTC
>NZ_JADMJL010000001.1 GCF_018780585.1 Methyloversatilis discipulorum
TGTTCGTCTGGATGGCCAAGTTCGGCGCCGCCTACGGCGTGCGCACCGGCATCCACGTCGGCGTCGATGTGCTGATCAACCAGTTGCAGCCGGCGCTGCGCAACAAGTTCGTCGTGTTCGGTCTGGCGGCGGGCGCGCTGTTCACCGGCATCATCTGTGCGCTGGGCAGCCACTTCGTGTGGGAGAACGGCGCCGCCTACGCGGTGCTGAGCGCAATGGGCCAGGACACCGGCGATCTGTTCGAAGGGCCGACCACGCCCGATCTCGAATGGCCGACCTGGATCGTCTACATGGCCATTCCGCTCGGTTCCGGCCTGATGTGCTTCCGCTTCCTGCAGGTGATGACAGCCTTCATCCGTACCGGTGAGCTGCCGCACCATGATCATGCGCACGTCGAAGGCATGGAGGACGTCAAGCCGGTGCTGATCGGCGAGGCGGTTGAAGAAGCCGAAGAGCGCGAACATGCCAAGGGAGGCCGCCAATGAGCGCCGCCATCATCTTTGCAC
Source organism: Methyloversatilis discipulorum (assembly GCF_018780585.1). Lineage (GTDB taxonomy): Bacteria > Pseudomonadota > Gammaproteobacteria > Burkholderiales > Rhodocyclaceae > Methyloversatilis > Methyloversatilis discipulorum_B. The sequence goes on from NZ_JADMJL010000001.1 coordinate 507, forward strand.
TGCTGCTGGTGCTGATGCTCACCGGCATGCCGGTGTCGATCTCGCTGGGTCTGACCGTACTGACCTTCCTGTTCACGATGACCGATGTGCCGGTCGAATCGGTGGCGCTGAAGCTGTTCACCGGCATCGAGAAGTTCGAAATCATGGCGATTCCGTTCTTCATCCTGGCCGGCAACTTCCTCACCCACGGCGGTGTGGCGAAGCGGATGATCAACTTCGCGACCTCGCTGGTCGGCCATTTCCATGGCGGCCTGGGCATGGGCGGTGTGGTGGCCTGCGGTCTGTTCGCCGCCGTGTCGGGCTCCAGCCCGGCGACGGTGGCGGCGATCGGCGCCATCCTGCTGCCGGCCATGGTGAAGCAGGGCTTCCCGATGAAGTTCGGGGCGGGCATCGTCGCCAGCTCCGGTGCACTCGGCATCCTGATTCCGCCGTCCATCGTGATGGTGATGTATGCGGTGTCGACCAACTCGTCGATCGGCGCGCTTTTCATGGCCGGCATCATCCCGGGCGCGGTGCTGCTGTTCATGCTGGGCTTCACCACCTGGTGGCGCGCCAAGAGCAATAACTACCCGCGCATGCCGAAGGCGCCGATGGCCGATCGCATCAAGGCCTTCCGCGAATCCTTCTGGGGGCTGATGCTCATCGTCGTCGTGATGGGCGGCATCTACACCGGCATCTTCACGCCGACCGAGGCGGCCGCGATGAGCGCGGTGTACGCCTTCATCGTCGCGGTGTTCGTCTACCGCGACCTGCCGCTGAAGCGCATCCCCAAGGTGCTGCTCGATTCGGCAAACATGAGCGCGATGCTGCTCTACATCATCACCAACGCCATCCTGTTCTCCTTCCTGCTGACCTCGGAACAGATTCCGCAGGCGGTGGCGGCATGGCTGGTGGATAGCGGCATGGGGGCGCTCGGCTTCCTGCTGGTGGTGAACATCCTGCTGCTGCTGGCCGGTAACATCATGGAGCCGTCGTCCATCATCCTGATCACCGCGCCCATCCTGTTCCCGGTGGCGATGGCGCTGGGCATCGACCCGGTGCATTTCGGCATCATCATCACGGTGAACATGGAAATCGGCATGATCACGCCGCCGGTGGGTCTCAACCTGTATGTCGGCAGCGGCATCGCAAAGCTGGGCATGACGGACATGACCAAGGCAGTGTCGCCGTGGCTGGTCACGATGCTCATCTTCCTGGTCATCGTCACCTACTGGCCGGCGCTGTCGCTGTGGCTGCCGCGCACCTTGGGCATGATCAGCTGATGCGCAGCTGACACTGCTGCAACTCGCAGTTCTGACGCCGCGTGAAGTTATGCGCGGCGTTCTTCTTTTTTGCAAACCCCCTGCTCAAGTCCGCCGTGCCATGCGTCGTAAACGCTCCTACGAGGAGATCGACGGTGCGCTTCCGTATAACTAAAGTCCTATAAGCACCTGTCGATATTGGCCATGTAGTGAATCGAAAACAGGGAACAGACACATGAAGAACATGCTGAGCATCCGCAAAGCCTTCCTTTTTCACTCCATCTTTGCGTCGGCAATATGCACGACCATTTTCGGCGTGCAGGAGTTTCTGTTCCCGGGTTGGACCGGCCTTGTCGTCTCGTCTGTCCTGAGTTCCGTCTTCATCATGGGCGTTGGCATCTGGTTCGGCACCGGCTTCGGCCAGCGCGCCGAACTGCTGGTCAACGCCATGCACAGCCTTGCCGAAGGCAAGCTCAATCACAAGCTCAGCCTGTCCGGCAAGGACGATTTCGCCTGGCTGGGCTATGAGTACAACCAGGCCTGCAAGTCTTTCCGCAAGCTGATCGAGAAGATGACGACCCTGTCGTCGACGCTCACCAGTTCGGCCGAAGAACTGTCCAAGCTGACCATTGCCGCCAACGAGACCGGCTCGCGCCAGGCCGACCGCATCCGTACCGTCGCCGAGGCGATGGAGCAGATGACCGCCTCGGCCCGCCAGGTCGCAGACCTGTCGGCCGACATGGACAGCATCGTGCGCGCCGCCGGCGACAGCACGCGCAGCGGCAAGACCGACCTCGAAGTGTCGATGGAGGGCGTCAGCCGTATCGCCAAGGAGATGGAAGAGTCGCTGCAGGTGATCGAACGCCTGGTCAAGGATTCCGAAGAGATCGCCAAGATCAACGACGTGGTGAAGGACATTTCCGACCAGACCAACCTGCTGGCGCTCAACGCGGCCATCGAGGCGGCACGGGCCGGCGAGCAGGGCCGCGGTTTCGCGGTGGTGGCCGACGAGGTGCGCAAGCTGGCGCAGCGCACCCAGGGTTCGACCGCGGACATCGAGCAGATCGTTGCCAAGATCCGCCACGACGCTCAGGAAACGGTCGAGCGCGTCGGTCAGGCCAGCGAACGCGTCAGCGGTGCGGTGACCACCTCGCGCGGCGCGGTGGAGACGTTCGAGTCCATCCTGCACCGCATGGAAGAACTGGTGAACAAGTCGGGTGAAGTGGCGACCAGCATGCGCGAACAGGACACCACGGCGCACGCCATCCTGCGCAACGCGGGCGAGCTGTCCGCACTGTCCGAAGACAACGCACGCGGCGTGGCGCAGACCGCGTCGCAGGGCGAATCGGTCGCCGGCTCGGCGCGCGAGCTCGAAGCCAGCCTGCGCACCTTCCAGATCTGAACCGCGTCGATTCCGACCAAAAAAAGCCGGCGCATCGCGCCGGCTTTTTCATTTGTCGCGGGTGAGTTTCAGCGTGCCGCGGTCTTCCCCTGCGCCTTGATCCGCGCATCCTCGTCGATACGGGCCTCGATGAAGGTCTTGATCGCCCACACCGCCTCCTGCGCCAGTACCTTGTCCCACGGCGGCATGTGCTGCACGTCGAGCACCCGCTTGCCCTTGCGGACCGTCTTGACGAAGTAGTGATCGACGTCGCTGAGGCAGCGCGGCAACAGTTCCGGCTCGGTCACCTTGCGACAGCCGCGGTGCAGGCGCAGCAGGTTGGGGCCGACCTGGTTCTTGTGATTGACATCGGTGCCGTGGCAGACGGCGCAGGATTCGTTGTAGAGCGCGCGACCGGTATCAACGACGGCGGCGTTGCCGCGGTAGGGATTGCTGTCCTTCCATGCATCGCCGACCGGCGGCAGCGCCGAAATGTCGGTCTTGGGCGGGTGCGCCTCCATCGCAGGGTCTCCTGCGTATGCCGACGCGATGCCGAGTGCGGCCGCCAGCACCAGTGGTGCAGCCACTTTCCTGATCATGTCCTTTATCTCCTTGTGCGGACGGTGCTTACCAATCGACTGGACAACCCTTGCAGTCGTCGAAATTGGCGTCGAGGAAGACGGTGTAGCGCGTCACGCAGCCTTCCATGATGGCGTTGCGGAAATCGGCGCTGCCAAACTTGGTTTCCTGCAGGTTGGCGTTGACCAGCCGGGCATAGTGGAAGCGCGCGAACATCGGGCGGGCCGCTTCCAGGTTGGCGGCGGTCAGGTCGGCGTAGCTGAAGTCGACGCGGAACATGCGCGCGAACTCCATGTCCGTACCGACCAGCCGCGCGCCGCGCAGGCTGGCGGCGGGAATGTTGGCCTTCTGCAGGCGGGCTGAGCTGAGATCGGCGCGGTCCAGTATCGCGCCTGCAAGATTGGCGGCACGCAGGTCGGCGCGCACCATGTTCGCACCGGTGAAGTCGGCGCCGGCGAGGTCCTTTGCCGACAGGTCGGCATGGCGCAGGTCGGCACCCGGGCAGCGGGTGTAGGGCCAAATCGGGCAGCCATTGACGACCAGTGTTTCGCTCGCCGGCATATCTTCGGCGACGGCCGGCGCGGCCAGGCCGAGCAGTACCAGCAGTGTTACGGGGAAAAGTCTTCGCATCCAGGACTCCGGACAGAAAGAACCTGGCAACCGCGCATCTTGGGCCGACGCTGACGCGACGGCACCGGAAACCCTCGGGAGACCTTATCGCAGTTGCCAGGTAAAGGCCGGCCACGCAGGGCCGGCAGGAGGAGTGGCCGGCCCCCGCCGGGCGGCGGGGGCGCGCCGTCAATCAGCGCTTCGGCAGCTTGAAGGCCCAGAACGAGCCGCCCTGGCTGACCTGCTTGGTCAGCTCGGCCATGTCGCCGCCCCACAGTGGCACGGCGCCGCCGTAGCCGGAAGAAATGCCGATGTACTGTTCGCCATCCTGTTCCCAGGTGATGGGCACCGACACCACGCCGGAGCCGGTCTGGAATTTCCAGACTTCCTTGCCGGTCTTGGCGTCGAAGGCCTTCACGTAGCCATCGGAGGTGCCGGTGAACACCAGGCCGCCGGCGGTGGTCAGCGTGCCGGCCCACAGCGGGAACTGTTCCTTGTGCTCCCAGGCGATCTTGCCGGTCTTCGGATCGATCGCGCGCAGGACGCCGACGTGGTCGTCGAACAGCTTCTTGATCCGGAAGCCCTGGCCGAGGTAGGCGGCACCCGGCTTGTAGGTCACGTTCTCGGTCCAGTAGTCCATCGCCCAGTGGTTGGCCGGGATGTAGAACAGCTCGGTGTCCGGGCTGTACGACATCGGCATCCAGTTGGTGCCGCCGAGGAAGGGCGGCGACACGAAGATGGATTCGCCCTTGTCCGCACCGGCCTTGGGCTTCGGCGGATACTGGCTCTCGACCACGTTGGGCAGGCCGGTCTTCGGATCGAAGCCCTTGGACCAGGTGATACCGTCGACGAAGGGCCAGGCGCCGATCAGCGCGGTCTGCTTCCACGGGTAGCCGGCGCCGGTGGCCAGCTTTTCGCGGTCGGTCACGAAGAAGTAGCCGTTGCGGTCGGCGTGCGCCGATGCCTTCACCAGCTTGCCGGTCTTCGGATCCTTGTACTCGAACAGCAGCACCGAGTTGTTGCCGGAGAAGTCCCAGGCGTCGTTCGGCGTGTGCGAGAAGAAGCCCTTCAGTTCGCCGGTCGAGGCATCGACATAGGCCTGGCCGGAGGTGAACAGGCTGGGCCACTTGGTCGGGCTGTCGCCTTCCTTGGTCCGTTTCCAGGTGTTCCAGGGGGCCGGGTTGCCGGTGCCGATCACCACCATGTTCTGTTCGACGTCGAACGAGGCGGTCTGCCACGGGGCTCCGCCGCCATGGCTCCAGGCCTCGACCTTGCCGGTTTCGCGGCTGGGATCATCCGGCCACGACGGCGCCTTGGCGTCGCCGGTCGTCGTGCTGTCCTTGCCGTTCAGGCGACCCATGTGGCCCTCGACCATCGGACGCGCCCAGATTTCCTCGCCGGTATCGACGTCGCGCGCAAACAGATAGCCGATCACGCCGAATTCGTCACCGGACGAACCGTGCACCAGCATCACGCGACCGGACTTCTTGTCCTTGACGATGAAAGGGGCACCCGACATCGTGTAGCCGACCTTGTGGTCGCCCCACTTCTTCGACCAGACGACCTTGCCGGTGTCCTTGTTCAAGGCCACCATGCCGGCGTCCAGCGTGCCGAAGTACACCTTGTCACCATAGATGGCGGCGCCGCGGTTCACCACGTCGCAGCACGGACGAATGTCGTCCGGCAGCCGATGTTCGTACGCCCACAGACGCTTGCCGGTCTTGGCGTCGATGGCGTACATGCGGGAGTAGGAGCCGGTGATGTAGATGACGCCGTCGTGCACCAGCGCCTGGCCTTCCTGGCCGCGCTGCTTCTCGCCGCCGAAGGAATAGGACCAGGCGGGGCTCAGCGATGCGACGGTCTGCGTGTTGATCTGCTTGAGCGGGCTGTGGCGCTGGGCCTTCATGCCTAGACCATAGGTCAGCACGTCCTTCGTCGTTTTGTCGTCGTTGACGATATCTTCCCAGCTCACCGTCTTGGCGGCGTGCACCGGGCCTGCTGCGAGGATGCCCAGCGCGATCAGCAGTGCCGGGTTCCTGAGGGCAAACGTTTTCATCCTGACTCCTCTTTCAGTGTTGATCTGTCGTGTCGTCATCGCGGCCCCGCTTGTTTCGCGGACACAGGGTCGTGATGCGCACTGCAGGTTAGGCAGCACGTGGAGGTGTCGAAGGTTCAAAGCTCCCGCAGAATCAGGGAGTCGGTCCCGTTTTTCCGGACTGTTTCAGGGATGGACACTTAGTTGTCGAGGTCTGTAACAGACGGCTGTTCGGCAAGCTTTATGCCGGATGCGAGGCGCTCTGCCGGTCCCGGGCGGCGATGGTCTTCGTCTTGCTTGCCTCGCTGCACGGGGACCGGTTTCTGGCGCCGTTTACATATAGAAGATGCAATGGAGGAGTTTGTCCCGATGAAGAAGGTGATTGCGGCCCTCGGGCTCGCGCTTGCGTTGGCCGGCACCGTGCAGGCGGCCGATGCCGATCCGCTGAATTCCTCGCGCTGGCCGGATCTGCAGCGCGAATATCTGAACGATGCGCCAGTGGCTTTCGATCCGCGCATCGAAGTGCTGGCGCCCAAGGTGGCCGAGGATTCGATGAACGTGCCGGTGACGGTCAGGCTGAAAGGCTTGCCGGACGTCAAGCGCGTGCTGGTGATCGCCGACTTCAATCCCATCGTCAAGGTGCTCGACTTCCAGCCGCTGCTGGCGCAGCCCGGCCTGTCCTTCCGCATCAAGCTGCAGCAGGCGAGCCCGATCCGCGCGCTGGTGCAGACCGGCGACGGCAACTGGCTGGCCGGCGGGGTCTGGGTGGATGCTGCCGGCGGCGGCTGTACCGCACCGAGCACCGGCCGCAGTGCGCCGGACTGGGCGCAGAAACTCAATCAAGTGCAGGGCAGGGTGTGGCGCGACGGACAGAACCAGCGTGTTCGCCTGCGCATCATGCATCCGATGGACACCGGTCTTGCGCCGGGCATCCCGGCCTTCTTCATAGAACAGCTCGCCATCGTCGACGACAAGGGCGACGCCATGCTCAAGCTCGAGACGTTCGAGCCCTTGAGCGAGAACCCGGTGTTCTCGTTCGATCTGCCGGACACCGGCGCGGTGGCGCTGCGCGTCGTCGGCCGCGACAACAACGGCAACCGCATCGACGCCAAGGTGCAGCCATGATGGCCCGCCTTCTTGCTGCACTGGTCGCCTTTGCGCTGAGCGTCGCCGCACCCGCGGCGGCACCTTTCGACTATCGCCTGAAGCCGGAGAAGATCGCGGACGACACCTGGGTGCTGATCGGCAGCACCGAGGACATCACGCGCGGCAACGGCGGCAATATCGTGAACACCGCCTTCGTCGTAACCAAGGAGGGCGTGGTCGTGATCGACAGCGGTCCGTCGCGCCGCTATGGCGAACAGATGAGGGCGGCCATCGCCCGCGTCACCGACAAGCCGGTCGTGCGCGTGTTCAATACGCACCATCACCCCGATCACTTCCTCGGCAATCAGGCTTACGCGGATGTTCCGATCGCCGCATTGCCCGCCACGCGCGCCGGCGAGCGTGACGACGGCGGGGCCTTCGCCGACAACATGTACCGGATGGCGGGCGACTGGGCATCCGGCACCGAACCTCAGGTTGCGCAGCAGGACGTGAAACCCGGACGGCTGACGGTGGGCGGACACGAGTTCGAACTGATTGCGCTGGAAGGGCACACCGCCGGCGATCTGGCCATCCTCGATCACCGGACCGGCGTGCTGTTCGCCGGCGATCTGGTGTTCCTCGATCGAGCCCCGACCACGCCGCACGCGTCGGTGCAACGCTGGCTGAAGTCGCTCGACGCGCTGGCGGCGCTGGGCGCGAAGAAGACGCTACCCGGTCACGGTCCCGTGCATGCGGGTAGCGCCGGCATCGAGCAGACGCGTGACTGGCTCAAGTGGCTTGATCAGACCCTGATGCAGTCGGCGGCAAACGGTCTCGATATGGCCGAGGTGATGCGCCTGCCGCTGCCCGAGCGCTTCGAGCGCATGCCGCTCGCCCGCAGCGAGTTCGAGCGTTCGGTCACCCACCTGTACGGCGCCTACGAGTTGCGGGCGCTGGACAGTGTTGCACTGCCTGTGTTGCAACAAAAATGAACACCTGACCCGTTTCGCATCGCAGGAGTGCGGTGCGAACGGGATTTTCTCCTTGTTTTGGGCTGGCCCGGTTTTTGCGGTCGGTCTCCTGCCGAAAAAGGGAACCATTCCCTTCGTGCAAGAGAGAAATTCACCAACGAGGAGGAAGTATGAAAGGCTTGCGTAATTCCACGCTGTCCAGCCTGCTGGTTGCGGCGTTCGCCGCGATGGCAGCACCGCAGGTCATGGCCGGTGTGACCGACCGTGACATCGAAAACGACGCGAAGACGACCGGCGATGTGCTGTCGTGGGGCATGGGCACGGAAGGCCAGCGCTACAGCCCGCTCGACAAGATCAACGTCGGCAACGTCAAGAACCTGGTTCCGGTTTGGTCGTTCTCGTTCGGCGGCGAAAAGCAGCGCGGTCAGGAATCGCAGCCGCTCGTCGTCAACGGCAAGATGTTCGTTACGGGTTCCTACTCCCGCCTGTACGCACTCGATGCCAAGACCGGCGCCAAGCTGTGGCAATACGAGCACCGCCTGCCGGACGGCATCATGCCGTGCTGCGACGTGGTGAACCGCGGCGCCGCCGTGTATGACAACCTGGTCATCTTCAGCACGCTGGACGCACAACTGGTTGCTCTCGACCAGAACACCGGCAAGGTCGTCTGGAAGGAAAAGATCGACGACTATCAGGCTGGTTACTCCAATACCGCAGCTCCGATCATTGCCAAGGGCCTGATCCTGACCGGCGTGTCCGGCGGCGAGTTCGGCATCGTTGGCCGTGTCGAGGCGCGCGACGCCAAGACGGGCAAGATGGTGTGGAGCCGTCCGACCGTCGAAGGCCACATGGGCTACAAGTTCGATGCCGCCGGCAACAAGACCGAAAACGGCATCAGCGGCACGACCAACGCGACCTGGCAGGGTGACCTGTGGAAGACCGGCGGCGCAGCCACCTGGCTCGGCGGCTCCTACGACGCCAAGACCGGTCTGGCCTACTTCGGCACCGGCAACCCGGCTCCGTGGAACAGCCACCTGCGTCCCGGCGACAACCTGTACTCCTGCGCGACCGTGGCCATCGACGTTGCCACCGGCCAGATCAAGTGGCACTTCCAGGGCACGCCGAACGACGGCTGGGACTATGACGGCGTGAACGAATTCGTCACGTTCGACATGAACGGCAAGCGCATGGGCGGCAAGGCTGACCGTAACGGCTTCTTCTACGTGCTGGACGCGAACACCGGCAAGTTCGAGCGCGGCTTCCCCTTCGTCAAGAAGATCACCTGGGCCAAGGGCCTGGATGCAGCCGGCAAGCCGATCTTCGATCCGGCCAACCGCCCTGGCGACCCGTCCAAGGGTGCCGACGGCAAGAAGGGTGAAGTGGTGTTCTCCGCTCCGTCCTTCCTCGGCGGCAAGAACCAGATGCCGATGGCCTACAGCCCGGACACCGGCCTGTTCTACGTGCCGGCCAACGAGTGGGGCATGGAAATCTGGAACGAGCCGATCACCTACAAGAAGGGTGCTGCCTATCTGGGCGCCGGCTTCACCATCAAGACCATCGACGACAAGTACATCGGCGCGCTGCGCGCGGTCGATCCCAAGACTGGCAAGATCGTCTGGGAAGTCACCAACAACGCTCCGCTGTGGGGTGGTGTGATGACGACCAAGGGTGGCCTGGTGTTCTGGGGTACGCCTGAAGGTTTCCTGAAGGCCGCCGACGCGAAGACCGGCAAGGAAGTGTGGTCCTTCCAGACCGGTACCGGCGTCGTGGCGCCCCCGATCACCTGGGAACAGGACGGCGAGCAGTACATCGGCGTCGCTGCCGGCTGGGGTGGCGCTGTGCCGCTGTGGGGCGGGGACGTGGCCAAGAAGGTCAACTACCTGAACCAGGGTGGTTCGATGTGGGTGTTCAAGCTGCACAAGTAATGACATCGACGACCTGTGCTGGCATAGCGCTTGCCTAAGTCGTATATCCCGGCGCCTGTGGGCGTCGGGATAAAGGAAACAAGCGGGCAGGTCGCGGCGGACTGGAGCGACGTACTGGAACTTCAGGCCGAGCCCGCTTCCGGTGGTGTGATCCATCCCCGGTTTCGCGGCCGTATCCGTTCCGTTACAGGCAGTTTCGGGGTGGTGTTGTTCTCTTCAGTTAGACATGGCTCTTTGGCCGGCTTACCCAAGCCGGCCATTTTTTTGCCTGTCCGAAACGGGCGCTGAGGCACGTGCGGGAGCGATTCCCGCCCGCTGTACAGGTGGAACGTTACTGTACGAAGTGTTCAGTTCCGTGGCTGCCGTCCTGGCAGTGCCGAGATCAGAGCCTGATCAGCCTTCCTTCAGCTTGCGATAGAGCGTGGTCCGGCTGATGCCGAGCTCGCGCGCTGTAGCGGCCACGTTTCCTTCGTTGCGCGATAGCGACTCGCGTATTGCGCGCAGCGTGAGGCTGTCGAGGTCACAGGGTGCCTGGGCAGCGACCGCACGGAACTCCGGTTCGCTTGGTGCGAACGTCGGCGCTCCGCCCAGTTCATCGATGAAGTCGTCCGGGAGGTGGGTCTTGCGGATGCAGCCATCGTCGGCGGCCATCACGCCGGCGGTGCGCAAAAGATTCGCCAGCTGGCGCATATTGCCCGGCCACGGATGCCGCTCGAACAGCGCGACCACTTCGTCGTCGATGCGCAGCCCCTGCGGAATGGATTCCTCGCTGGCGAGAATGCGATGCACCAGCGCGCGCAGATCGCTGCGTTCGCGCAGCGGCGGCAGCATCACGGTCAGACCGTTCAGGCGATAGTAGAGGTCGGCGCGGAAGCTGCCCTGGGCGACCAGGTCGCGCAGCTTACGGTGGGTCGCGCAGATGATGGACAGATCGACCGGTGTTGCGCGGCCGCTGCCCAGCGGAACCACGGTGCGCTCCTGCAGCACGCGCAGCAGGCGCGCCTGCAGTGCCAGCGGCATGTCGCCGATTTCGTCGAGGAAGAGGGTGCCACCGTCCGCCTGCATGATGCGGCCCGGGTAGCCTTTGCGACGCGCACCGGTGAAAGCACCTTCCTCGTAGCCGAACAGCTCCGACTCGATCAGGCCATCGGGGATGGCGGCGCAGTTCACGGCTACGAAGGTCTGGTCGCGGCGCGGGCCTTCGTCGTGAATGGCGCGCGCGAGCAGTTCCTTGCCGGTGCCGGTCTCCCCCTGGATCAGCACCGGGATGTCCCGCCCGAGCACGCGACGAACCTTTTCTACGACCGCATCCATCTGCGCGTCGCCGGTGCTCAGCCGAGCCAGTCCGCGGTCCTTGGCGATCTGCACCCGACTGACCGACTGACCGGATTCCGGACGCTGAACGTCCATGCTGATCACACGGGCCGGCGGACGGCTCTGATTGCCGGCTTGCGGGCGACCGAACAGCGTGCGCCCGCCGAACAGGCGCAGTTCGAGCATGTCGGTGCCGCGCAGCAGCGGGTCGTACAGTGCGCCCAGCGGCTTGTCGAACATGGAACTGAAGGAGTGCGTCAGCAGTTCGGCGTGGCTGCGGCCGATCAGCCGACAGGCGCTGCGGTTGGCGGACAGCACGCGACCATCCTGGTCGAAGGCGAGCAGGGCCTCGAACACGGTGCCGATCAGTTCCTGCTGGACATGACAGTGCAGCAGGAAACCGTCCGGGAAGGCGTGCGCGAACATCTGGTTCTCGATGGTCTGCACCGCCAGATTGATCAGCGCGAGGCTGTGATGCGACGGATTGCGCGAGTCGCCCGTGACGTCAAGCACGCCGAGCATGCGGCTGCAAGGGTCGAAGATGGGCGAGGCCGAACAGGTGAGGAAGTGGTTGGCCGAGAAGAAGTGCTGCGAACCGTGCACCGACACCGGGACCTTTTCCACCAGCGCCGTGCCGATGGCGTTGGTGCCCTTGCTTTCCTCCGACCATTCGACGCCGGGCGACAGCGCGACCTTGGAGGCGCGGTCGAGGAAGGTCTGGTCGCCAACCGAATGGATGATGAAGCCCGAGGCGTTGGTCAGCACGATCATGCTGCCCGAGCGTGCGATCTGCGCGTACAGGCCGTTCATCACCGGCGCCGCGTGCTTGAGCAGCGACTCGTTGCGCTCACGTTCGGTCAGCAGCAGGTCGCGCCGGGCTCTTTCGACTTCGCGACTGTTCTTGTCGGCGTCGAGGCCGCGGCTGATGCAGCGGCTCCACGACGTTTCGATCAGCGCCGGCAGGACGCCTGCCGGCACTTCACCGGCGCTGCGCATGATTTCGTGTGCCTGCTCGCTGCGCGCGATGTCGGCGGGGCTTGATTCCATGGTCTCCTCCGAGCCCGTTTCCGGGATGCACGGCCGGTTGTACCGGCTCTCGCCTCCGGCAGGTTGGCGGCAGCTCGTGCCTGCGCCATCGTCCCACCGGACTGTCGAAGCTTTATAACGTGATTCGCTTCGCCGCGCTACACCTGTCTCAAAGTGAAGCTGAACTTGGCACGATTCGTGCAAACAGGCACACCCGCAAGCTGACTTGCAGCATGTGAACATCCACGGAGGAGTTATGAAAGCAGGAGCCGCAACTTTGAAGACGACGGCCATCGTCACCGCGCTGATCGCACTGGGCAGCATGACCACGATGCGTGTCGAAGCTCACGGCGACGTCGTGCCGCAGGCCGTCGATGTCAGCACGCTGAAGGCGCTGGGCGCCGAGTGGCGCAAAGAGAATCCCTACCGCGGCGACAAGGAAGCGGTCCGCGTCGGCAGCTCCGCCTACAACCAGAACTGTGCGCGCTGCCACGGTCTGGAAGCCGTCAGCGGCGGCATTGCCCCGGATCTGCGCATGCTCCCGATCGACGCCGAAACCGACGACTATTTCATCAACACCGTGCGCCGCGGCCGCGTGCGCAACGGCGCCGTCTACATGCCGCCGTTCGAGGAAGCGCTGTCGCAGGAAGCCATGTGGGCCATCCGTGCCTACATCGAAACCCGTCATGAAGACTGATATTGGGGCTCAGCGCCGCCGCCTGCTGCTCGCCGGCGCCGGCCTGGCATTGACCGGGCTGCCCGCGTGGGCGGAGGGCGACGAGGTGTGGGCCGGCGTGAAGAAATCCGGTCTGCTGCGCGTCGCCTTCTACAAGGACTTTGCGCCGTTCTCGAACGAGGGCAAGGGCTCCGACGTCGACATCGCCGCCGCGCTGGCGGCACGCATGGGACTGAAGATGTCACCGATGTTCTTCGACGCCGACGAGAACATGGGCGATGACCTGCGCAATATGGTCTGGAAGGGCCACTACATGGGCTACGGCCCGGCCGACATGATGATGCACGCGCCGGTCGACCGCGAGTACATGGCCCGTCAGGACAAGGTGGAATTCATCGCGCCGTATCACCGCGAGCGCTATGCCGTCGCCTACGACAGACGCCGCGTGGATAGCCTCGAAACGATGGCGCCGTTCGAAAAGCTGCCCTGTGGCGTGGTGGTCGATACGCTGCCCGACTCGCTGATGCTGTCGGCCGACGGCGGGCGCTATCGCAGTCAGCTCAAGCATTACAAGACGCTGACCGAGGCGATGGCTGCACTGCGCTCCGGCGAGGTTGCAGGAGTGATGGCGCTGCAGGGCGAACTGGAAGGAGCGGTCGCTGGTGACGCGAACTTCCCGGTCGGCCCGGCTCCGATCGCATTGCTCAATACTCGCCAGTGGCCGGTCGGCATCGCCATCCGCAAGGGTGAGCAGCTGCTCGGTCGCGCCATCATGGAGGCGATGAATGCGCTGGTCGCCGACGGCGAAATCGAGCGCATCATGGCGCGGCACAATATCAAGTGGCGTGCACCCTGAGTGTTCAGGTGTCCAGTTTATGGACACCTGAACACCTGTCTCGCAAATAAGGATTTTTTGAGACAGCGGAAGCGCACAGGCGCCAAATTCCGAGCGCTAAAATATGAAGCGTTTTTCATAGCGGGGCGACTTTCCCGCCAAAATAACCCTGCGAACCGTGTCACGCCCAGAACGTGGAGGAGCGAATCAATATGCAGAAGTCCCTACACATCGATCCCTCGAAATGCACCAGCTGCCTGCAATGCGAAATGGCCTGTTCGTTCGAGAACTACGGTGTATTCAACAACTCGCTGTCGCGCATCAAGGTGTTCGACTTCCACCATACGGGCGCCAAGGTTCCCTATACCTGTACGCAGTGCGATGAAGCCTGGTGCATGCACGCCTGTCCGGTAGAGGCGATCAAGCTCGACAAGACCAACGGCGCCAAGGTCGTGTTCGAGGATGTGTGCGTGGGCTGCAAGGTGTGCACGATCGCCTGTCCGTTCGGCACCGTGAACTACGTGGCCGAGACCGGCAAGGTGCAGAAGTGCGATCTGTGCGGCGGCAACCCGGCCTGTGCAGAAGCCTGTCCGACCGGCGCCATCACCTATGTGGACGCCAACTGGACCGGTCTGGACCGCATGCGCCAGTGGGCCGACAAGCTCGGCAACCAGCCCGCCTGATTTTCGGAGGAACACAAAATGGCATGGACCCGCAAAATCCTGCGCGTTAACCTGACCGACCGCACCTGCAAGAGCGAGCCCCTGAACATGCAGTGGGCTCAGGACTATCTCGGCCAGCGTGGTCTGGCAACGAAGTATCTGGTGTCGGAGATCGATCCCAAGGTCGATCCGCTGTCGCCGGACAACAAGATCATCTGGGCGACCGGTCCGCTGACCGGCACCATGGCCTCGACCGGCGGCCGCTACTCGGTCGTCACCAAGGGCCCGCTGACCGGCGCCATCGCCTGTTCGAATTCCGGTGGTTACTTCGGCGCCGAGCTGAAGTTCGCCGGCTGGGACATGGTCATCATCGAAGGCCGTGCGTCGAGCCCGGTCTATCTGTCGATCGAGAACGACAAGGTCGAAATCCGCGACGCGTCCCATCTGTGGGGCAAGACCGTCTGGGAAACCGAAGAGGCGATCAAGGCGGCCCATCAGGATCCGCAGGTACGCGTGTCCTGTATCGGCCGTACCGGCGAAGCCGGCGTGCTGTATGCCGCGATCGTCAATGACCTGCACCGCGCAGCCGGCCGTTCCGGCGTCGGCGCGGTCGCCGGCTCGAAGAACCTGAAGGCACTCGTGGTGCGTGGCACCCTCGGCGTCGGCAATCTGGCCAACCCGAAGGAGTTCATGAAGGTTACCTACGAGAAGAAGAAGATCCTCAAGGAGAATGCGGTCACCGGTCAGGGCCTGCCGACCTACGGCACCCAGGTGCTGATGAACGTGATCAACGAGATCGGCGCCATGCCGACGCGCAACCACAAGGACGTGCAGTTCGAGGGCGCGCGCAAGATCTCGGCCGAAGCGATGCACGAGCCGCGCGAATCCGACGGCAAGGCGCAGCTGGTGAACAACCAGGGCTGCTTCGGCTGCACCATCGCCTGTGGCCGCATTTCGAAGATCGACCAGACCCACTACACCGTGGTGAACAGCCCGAAGTACTGGGGCGCCTCCGGCGGTCTCGAGTACGAAGCGGCGTGGTCGCTCGGTTGTGCCAACGGTGTCGACGACA
Source organism: Methyloversatilis discipulorum (assembly GCF_018780585.1). Classification (GTDB taxonomy): domain Bacteria; phylum Pseudomonadota; class Gammaproteobacteria; order Burkholderiales; family Rhodocyclaceae; genus Methyloversatilis; species Methyloversatilis discipulorum_B. Next base: position 15,919 of record NZ_JADMJL010000001.1, read on the forward strand.
TCGAGGCGCTGCAGTACGCCAACATGCTGTGCAACGAAGATGGTTTCGACCCGATTTCCTTCGGCGCCACCATCGGTGCGGTGATGGAACTGTACGAAATGGGCGTGCTGACCAAGGAAGAGATCGGCATCGAGGCGCCGTTTGGCTCGGCCCGCGCGCTCACCTTCCTGGCCGAACAGACGGCCCGTGGCGAAGGCTTCGGCAAGATCGTCGGTCTCGGCTCCAAGCGCCTGTGCGAGAAGTACGGTCATCCCGAGCTGTCGATGTCGGTCAAGGGCCAGGAATTCCCGGCCTATGACGCGCGGGGCGTGCAGGGCATGGGTCTGACCTACGCCACGTCGAACCGCGGTGCCTGCCACCTGCGTTCGTACACGATTTCGTCCGAAGTGCTCGGCATCCCGGTCAAGACCGATCCGCTGACCACCGAAGGCAAGCCTGCACTGGTCAAGGCCTTCCAGGACGCGACTGCGGTGGTCGATTCGTCCGGCCTGTGCGTGTTCACGACCTTCGCCTGGGCGCTGTCGGACATCCAGCCGCAACTGCAGGCTGCCTGCGAAGGCGACTGGTCGATGGAGAAGCTGGACCTGATGGGCGAGCGCATCTGGAACATGGAGCGTCAGTTCAACAACGCAGCCGGCTTTACACGCAAGGACGACGATCTGCCGCCACGTCTGAAGAACGAAGCCGCCAAGGCCGGTCCGGCCAAGGGTCTGGTGTCGGGCATCGACAAGATGATTCCCGAGTACTACGAACTGCGCGGCTGGGACACCGAAGGCCGTCCGACGGCGGAGACGGTTGCCCGCCTGGGTCTCTGATCGAAGTCGTCGCATGAACACAGCGCGCCCTCCGGGGCGCGCTGCATTTCAGGAGCATCACTCATGAAGCACGTCATCATCGGCAACGGTCCGGCCGGCGTGGTCGCCGCCGAAGCGATCCGCCGTGCGGATCGCAATGCCGAAATCGTCATGATCGGCGACGAACCCGAGCCGCCGTATTCGCGCATGGCCATTCCCTACCTGCTGGTCGGCAACATCCAGGAAAAGGGCACCTGGCTGCGCAAGACCGACGGTCATTTCGCGTCGCTGAACATCAAGGAAGTGCTCGGGCGCGCGAAGTCGGTGGACACCGCCGGTCGCGTCGTCCATATGGAGGACGGCGCCTCCTTCGCCTACGATCGCCTGCTCATCTGTACCGGTTCGCATCCGCTCAAGCTGCCGGTGCCGGGCATCGATTCGCCGAACGTGCACAGCTGCTGGACGCTGGACGACGCCCGCCACATCGCCGCCAAGGCAAAGAAGGGCGCGCGCGTGCTGCAGATCGGCGCCGGCTTCATCGGCTGCATCATCATGGAAGCGCTCGCCTCGCGAGGCGTGAAGCTGGACATCGTCGAAATGGGCGACCGCATGGTGCCGCGCATGATGACGTCCAAGGCCGGCAGCATGATCGCGCGCTGGGTGAAACAGAAGGGTGTCAATGTGCACACCAGCGCCCGCGTCACCTCGATCCGCCCGAACGGCGATGAGCTGATTGCCACGCTGGGTGACGGCACCGAAGTGGTGGCCGATCTCATCATCGCGTCGGCGGGCGTGAAGCCCAATGTCGCCTTCCTGCAGGGCAGCGGCATTGCCTGCGCGACCGGCATCCTGATTGACGAACGCTGCGAGACCAACATCCCCGGCGTGTTTGCGGCGGGTGACGTGGCAGAAGCAGTCGATTTCTCGACCGGCGAGCGTCTGGTCAATGCGATTCAGCCGAATGCGGTCGATCAGGGCCGAGTCGCGGCGATGAACATGGTGGGGCGCAACACGCGCTCGCAAGGCACGATGGCGATCAACGTGCTCGACACGCTGGGCCTGATTTCAGCCTCCTTCGGGCAGTGGTGGGGTGCCGACGGCGGCGATTCGGTCGAGCTGATCGACGAAGAGCGCTTCCGCTACATCAGTCTGCAGTTCAAGGACGACGTGCTGGTGGGTGCGACCTCGATCGGCCTGACTGACCACGTCGGCGTGCTGCGCGGCCTGATCCAGACCCGTACGCCGCTGGGCAGCTGGAAGCAGCGCCTGATGCACGACCCGCTGCGCGTGATGGAGGCCTATCTGTCGATGGCCCAGGCGCAGAGCGCGCCGCCGCTGACCGAAGCGCTGCACTGAAGATGCGGGTGACGCTGAAGCTGTACGCCTCGCTGTCCGATTTCCTGCCGGACGAGGCGAAGCGCACCAACGAGTGGCCGATGGACGTGCCCGAAGGAACGACGGTTGGCGATATGATCGCGCGCCATCAACTTCCTGCGCGGCTCGTCCATCTGGTTCTCGTGAACGGTCATTTCATTCCTCCCGTCAGCCGCGATGCGCGCGCGCTGGTCGATAACGACGTACTCGCCATCTGGCCGCCGGTGGCGGGGGGATGAGCGCCGCCTTTCCGCTGAAGCCCGAGGAACTTGCCTCCGGTCAGGTCGTGCGCGTGATGAGCATAGGGCGCGAAGAGTTCTTCCAGATGCTGCCCGGCGCGGTCGAACTGCCCATCGTCCATCGCGGTGACAGCGTCAGCGGCCGCGGCTGGACGGTGTCCGCAGAGGTGTTGCCGGCGCTTCACATCGCGCTGCTGAGTCTGCCTCGCCTGCGGGTACAGATCGACTTCACGGTTCGCGATGTCGATTTCATGGCCGCCTTCATGGCGCGCTTCGACCGTCATTTCCAGCGCGGCGGCGGCTGAGTCCAGCCAGAATTTCAGGTCGGGCTGGTCGAGAGGGGGGCTCCCGGGTTAATATTCGGCGTGGCGGGTCTCCCCGCATCGTGGCGCGGTGAACCTGGTCAGGTCCGGAAGGAAGCAGCCACAGCTGCTCACCACGAGTGCCGGGGGTCAGGCTCGCCACCCCTCCCTTTTCTGCAGTCCGCACAGCCGTCCTCTTACGCCAGCGTCCAGATGACTTATCAGGTTCTTGCGCGCAAGTGGCGTCCCCGCAGCTTCGAAACCCTGGTCGGTCAGGATCACGTCGTGCGTGCGTTGACGCACGCGCTCGAACAGCAGCGCCTGCATCACGCCTATCTGTTTACCGGCACCCGCGGCGTCGGCAAGACGACGATCTCGCGCATCCTGGCCAAGAGCCTGAACTGTGAAACTGGCATTACGGCAAAGCCGTGTGGCACCTGCGCCGCCTGCACCGAAATCGATGCCGGCCGTTTCGTCGACTACGTCGAAATGGACGCCGCGTCGAACCGCAGCGTGGACGACATGGCCGCGCTGCTCGAAAAGGCGGCCTACGCGCCGGCGCGCGGGCGATACAAGGTCTACATGATCGACGAAGTCCACATGCTGACCGGGCACGCCTTCAACGCGATGCTTAAAACGCTCGAAGAGCCGCCGGAGCACGTGAAGTTCATCCTCGCGACCACCGATCCGCAGAAGATTCCGGTCACCGTACTGAGCCGCTGCCTGCAGTTCAACCTGAAGCAGATGCCGCCGGACGCCATCGTGCGTCATCTGTCGGGCGTGCTCGACGCCGAAGGTGTCGAGTACGAGCCGGCCGCACTGCGGCCGATCGCGAAGGGCGCCGCCGGTTCGATGCGCGATGCGCTGTCGCTGCTCGATCAGGCCATTGCGCATGGTGCCGGCCGGCTGGTCGAACAGGATGTGCTCGACATGCTGGGCACGGTGGGCGACGAACACCTCTACCTCATTCTCGATGCGCTGCTCGCCGGAGACGGCGCAGCACTGATGACCCTGACCGCGCAGATGCGCGCGCGCAGTGTCGATTTCGACCAGGCGTTGCGTGAACTGGCGGTGCTGCTGCACCGCGTCGCAGTGGCGCAGAAGGTGCCGGACGCGATCACCGACGAAGGTGAAAAGGCGCGGCTTGAACCCTACGCTGCAGCGATGGACGCCGAATCGGTGCAGCTGGCGTACCAGATCGTCGTCCAGGGCTGCAACGATCTGGCGCTGGCGCCGGACGAAGTCACCGGGTTCTCGATGACCCTGCTGCGTCTGCTGGCCTTCCGCCCGGAGACGCCGCCGGCGCTGGGCACCACCCCGCGCGGCCAGAGCGCTGCGCTGCAGGCGCCCAACCGTGTCGCGCGCACCAGCGCGCCGGTGCCGCCCCCCGTTGCGGCGGCACCGGTCGCCGCGTCGTTGCCGCGTGAAACGCCGTCGCCTGCCGCGCAGGCGCAAGCGGTCGACGCGAATCCCGCGCCGCCGCCGTGGGAAGACGACGAGCCGGTCAATGTCGCGCCGCCCGCCGCGGCCGCGGGAGCGATGCCGCGTACCAACGCCGACTGGCATGCGCTCGTGGATACGCTGGAGGTTGCCGCGCTGAGCAAGCAGCTGGCGCACCAGAGCGAGTGGCTGGCCAGCGAAGGCGAGGCGATTCGCCTGCGCCTGTCGCGTGACATGGCGCACCTGATCACCTCCGGACAGGACAAGTTGCGCGCTGCGCTGCAGACCCGCCTCGGCGTCAATGTCCGGCTGCATTTCGAACAGGGTGACCCGGTCGGACAGACCGTTGCCCAGCGACTGAACGCAGAACAGCGCGCGCGCCATGAACAGGCGTGCGCGTCGATGAAGAATGACCCCTTCGTACAGCAGGTGATTGAACAGTTCGGCGCCCGGCTGATCGAAGACTCGATCAAACCCCTTTGAGGACAGCACCATGATGAAAGGTGGCATCGGTGGCCTGATGAAGCAGGCCCAGCAGATGCAGGAAAACATGAAGAAGATGCAGGAGCAGCTGGCCAGCGTCGAGGTCGAGGGCCAGTCCGGTGCCGGCATGGTCAAGGTGCTCATGACCTGCAAGCACGACGTGCGCCGCGTGTCCATCGACCCGTCGGTGATGGACGACCGCGAAATGCTGGAGGACCTGCTCGCGGCCGCCGTCAATGACGCGGTGCGCCGCGTCGAGGCGACCACCCAGGAAAAGATGGCCGGCTTCACGTCGGGCCTGAACCTGCCGCCGGGCTTCAAGCTGCCGTTCTGAGTCCGGTCCTGCGCCCGTCATGAGTACAGGTGTGCTGGACGAGCTGGTCAGCGCGCTGCGCTGCCTGCCCTCGGTCGGCCCGAAAAGCGCGCAGCGCATGGCCTTCCATCTGCTGCAGCGCGACCGCGGCGGCGCCGAGAAGCTGGCGCGCGCGCTCGGCAATGCACTGACGCGGCTGCACAACTGCGCGCGCTGCAACACCTTCACCGAACTCGAGGTGTGCGAGCGCTGCAGTTCGCCGCGTCGCGACGCCAGTCTGCTGTGCGTGGTCGAAACACCGGCCGACATGCTCATGATGGAGCAGACGCACAGCTACGCCGGACTCTATTTCTGCCTGATGGGGCGCATCGCGCCACTCGAAGGCGTCGGTCCGAAGGAGCTGCGGCTGGATCGCCTGCTGGAGCGTGCGGCGGATCCCGCCGTGCGCGAGGTCATTCTGGCGACCAATTTCACCAACGAGGGCGAGGCGACCGCACATTACCTCGGCGAAATGCTGCGCGCGCGCGGCCTCGCGGTCAGCCGCATCGCCCGCGGTCTGCCGGTCGGTGGCGAACTGGAACACACCGATATTGGAACCATCGCCCAGGCGCTGTCGGAAAGGCGGCCGGCGTGAGCACGCAGGCACGTCCGCTCGATGGCCTGAAGGTGGTCGAACTGGGTACGCTGATCGCCGGCCCGTTTGCCTCGCGCATCCTGGCCGAGTTCGGCGCCGAGGTGATCAAGATCGAATCACCCGACGGTGGCGACCCCTTGCGCAAGTGGCGCCTGCTGTACGAAGGCACCTCGCTGTGGTGGTTCGTGCAGGCACGCAACAAGAAGTCGGTCACACTGAACCTGAAGCATCCGGACGCGATCGCGGTGCTGAAGAAGCTGCTGGCGGACGCCGACGTGCTGGTTGAGAACTTCCGCCCGGGCGTGCTCGACAAGCTCGGTTTGCCGGAAGCGGTGCTGAAGGACATCAATCCGTCGCTGGTCATCGTGCGACTGTCCGGTTTTGGCCAGACCGGACCGATGGCGCAGCAGCCGGGTTTCGGTGCCATCGGCGAATCGATGGGCGGGCTGCGCTACATCACCGGTTTTCCCGATCGCCCGCCGGTAAAGGTGGGCATTTCGATCGGCGATTCGATCGCCGCGCTGTGGGGGGTGATCGGTGCGCTGATGGCCTTGCGCCATCGCGACGCCACCGGCGGGCGCGGGGCAGGGCAGGGCCAGACCGTCGATGTCGCGCTGTACGAGGCGGTGTTCGCGATGATGGAGAGCATGTTGCCGGAGTTCGACGTGTTCGGTTTCATCCGCGGCCGCACCGGCAACATCATGCCCGGCATCACGCCGTCGAACACGCACACCGCGCGCGACGGCCGTCACATCATCATCGGCGGCAACGGCGACGCCATCTTCCGTCGGCTGATGACCGCGATGGGGCGGCCGGATCTGGCCGACGATCCCACGCTGGCCGACAACGCCGGGCGCGACGCGCGCCGCGACGAGATCTACGGCCTGATCGACGCCTGGGTCGCCGCGCGCGACGGCGACGAGGTGCTGCACCTGCTCGGCGAGGCCGACGTGCCGGTGAGCCGCGTCTACTCGATCGAGGACATCGCCTCGGATCCGCAGTATCTGGCGCGGGCGGTGTTCGAAACCGCGCGCCTTCCTGACGGTCGCACGTTCAAGGCGCCGGCCCCGATGCCGCGGCTGTCGGAAACACCCGGGCGCACCGACTGGATCGGGCCGGCGCTGGGTGAGCACACGGACGAAGTGCTGGCTGGGCTCGGATACGGCGCCGGCGACATCGCCGCGCTGCATGCCCGGGGCGCGCTTTGAAATCATCGGAAATCGGCTTCTCTCGCCGCTTCCGCGTTGTTTGCAGTGCAGCAGGGCTTTAAACGGGGCACCGCTTGAGGGTATAATCGCAGGTTGTGCAGAATCAATTGTCTAGACGGGATAAAGCATGAGTGGCAATGAACGGAAAGCGGATTGCGGCCGGCGCAATCTGCTCGTGGCAACAGCCTGTGCTGGCGGTGTGGCCGGGCTTGCGGTGGCAGTGCCTTTTCTCACCAGTCTCTCCCCTTCGGAGCGCGCGAAAGCGGCCGGCGCTCCGGTCGAGGTGGACATCTCCAAACTCGGTCCCGGTGAAATGACCACCGTCGAGTGGCAAGGCAAGCCGGTGTGGATCATGCGCCGTACGCCGACCCAGCTCGAAGCGCTGGCCAAGATCGAGGACAAGCTGGCCGACCCGAAGTCGGAGCGCAATCCTTCCGAGTTCACTCCCGAATACGCACGCAACGTTCAGCGCTCGCGTGAAGACCACGCCGATGTGCTGGTCGTCGTCGCGATCTGTACCCACCTCGGCTGTTCGCCGTCGGGCCCCTTCGAGTCGGGCTCCAACGCACAGCTCGGCGATGTCGCCGGCTTCGTGTGTCCGTGCCACGGTTCGACCTTCGACCTGTCCGGTCGTGTGTTCAAGGCCATGCCGGCCCCGGACAACCTGAAGGTTCCGCCGTACATGTTCCTGTCTGACTCGCGCATCCTGGTCGGCCAGGATTCCAAGGAGGGTTGATCGATGGCTGGCGAAAAGGTAGTGACCACGACCGGCCTGCTCGGCTGGATCGACGAGCGTTTCCCGCTCACCTCGCTCTGGAAGGAACACCTTTCGGAGTACTACGCACCGAAGAACTTCAACTTCTGGTATTTCTTCGGCTCGCTGGCGCTGCTGGTGCTGGTGATCCAGATCGTGACCGGCATCTTCCTGGTCATGCACTTCAAGCCGGACGCGTCGCTGAACGCCTCGGGCGTGCCGGTGGCCTTCGCCAGCGTCGAATACATCATGCGCGACGTGCCGTGGGGCTGGCTCATCCGCTACATGCACTCGACCGGCGCTTCGGCGTTCTTCGTCGTCGTGTACATGCACATGTTCCGCGGCCTGCTTTACGGTTCCTACCGCAAGCCGCGCGAGCTGGTGTGGATCTTCGGCTGCCTGATCTTCCTGTGCCTGATGGCCGAAGCCTTCATGGGCTACCTGCTGCCGTGGGGCCAGATGTCGTACTGGGGCGCCCAGGTCATCATCAACCTGTTCTCGGCCATCCCGCTGATCGGCAACGACCTGTCGACCTGGCTGCGTGGTGACTTCGTGATCGGTGATGCGACGCTGAACCGCTTCTTCTCCTTCCACGTCATCGCCGTGCCGCTGGTGCTGATCGGCCTCGTCGCCGCCCACATCATCGCGCTGCACGAAGTCGGGTCGAACAACCCGGACGGCGTCGAGATCAAGAAGAACAAGGACCCGAAGACCGGCATCCCGCTGGACGGCATCCCGTTCCATCCGTACTACACGGTGAAGGACATCGTCGGCGTCGTCGTCTTCCTGATCTGCTTCTCGGCCGTGGTGTTCTTCGGTCCCGAGTTCGGCGGCTACTTCCTGGAGTACAACAACTTCATCCCGGCTGACCCGATGAAGACGCCGCCGCACATCGCGCCGGTCTGGTACTTCACGCCGTTCTACTCGATCCTGCGTGCCAACACGATCAACTTCTTCTGGGTCGATGCGAAGCTGTGGGGCGTCATCTTCATGGGCCTGTCGGTCATGGTCTTCTTCGCGCTGCCGTGGCTGGACCGCTCGCCGGTGAAGTCGATCCGCTACAAGGGCCCGATCTTCAAGTCGGCTCTGGTGGTGTTCGTGATCGCCTTCCTGATCCTGGGCTACCTCGGCATGCAGGCGCCGACGCCGATGGGCACGCTGGTTTCGCAGATCTGCACGGTCATCTACTTCCTGTTCTTCGCGCTGATGCCCTGGTACACCGCGATCGACAAGTGCAAGCCCGAACCCGCGCGCGTGACCGGTCACTGAGAGCCAGAGAACCATGAAACAACTCAAAAAACTGTTTCTCGGCGCGCTGTGCGCGCCCCTGCTGGCGATTGCCAGTTCCGAACCGGTGCAGCTCGATCGTGCGCCGACCGAGAAATTCCGCGACGCCATCGCCATCCAGCGCGGCGCCCAGGTTTTCGTCAATTACTGCCTGAACTGCCATTCGGCGTCCTACATGCGCTACAACCGCCTGAAGGATGTCGGTCTGACCGACGAGCAGATCAAGGACAACCTCATGTTCACCGCCGACAAGGTCGGTGAAACGATGAAGGTGGCCCTGACCCGCAGCGACGGTCAGGCATGGTTCGGCGCCGCGCCGCCCGACCTTACGGTGATCGCGCGTTCGCGTGCTTCGGCCGATGGCAGTGGCGCAGACTGGCTCTACACCTATCTGCGCAACTTCTATCGCGACGAGAACCGTCCGACCGGCTGGAACAACACCACCTTCGCCAATGTCGGCATGCCGCACGTCCTGTACGAACTGCAGGGCGAGCAGACGGCCAAGCACGTCAAGGTGGCTGACGGTCACGGCGGCGAGAAGGAAGTCATTCAGCTCGAGCTCACCAAGCCGGGCAAGATGAGCAAGTCCGAATACGACTCGATGGTCGGCGATCTCGTCGCCTATCTGGTCTACATGGGCGAACCGGGCGCTGAAAAGCGCCGTCAGACCGGTCTTCTGGTCATCATCGGTCTTTCCGTTCTTCTCGTTCTGAGCTACCTGCTCAAGCGCGAATTCTGGAAAGACATTCACTAATCAATACGCCCGAAAGTCATGCAAGCTCTCGGTCATCGCGAAGCGACCTCATCACGCGTCAGACGCGTGGTGAGGGATGCCGAGTACTCCTGGGGTGTTAACACCATGATGAATCTGTACTCGGGGACTACCGATCCCTTTTCCCATCGTTGCCGGATCGTGCTCTACGAAAAGGGCATGGATTTCCAGGTCATCGATGTCGACCTCTATAACAAGCCGGAAGATATCGCGGTCATCAATCCCTACAACCGCGTGCCGGTTCTGGTCGATCGCGATCTCATCCTGTATGACTCGAACATCATCAACGAGTACATCGACGAGCGCTTTCCGCATCCGCAGCTGATGCCGCCGGATCCGATCATGCGCGCGCGGGCACGCCAGTTGCTGCATACGGTCGAAAACGAGCTGTTCTCGCACATCGAGGCGCTCGAGAAGAACGCACGCACGGCCGACAAGTCGCGCACCCACCTGCGCGACCGCCTGACCGAGCTGACCGCGATCTTCGCCAAGCAGAAGTACATGCTGGGCGAGGAATTTTCCATGCTTGACGTGGCCATCGCTCCGTTACTATGGCGCCTTGACCACTACGGTATCGAGCTGCCGAAGTCGGCTGCACCGCTGATGAAGTACGCTGAGCGCATCTTCTCCCGTCAAGGGTTCATTGATGCGCTCACGCCGTCCGAAAAGGTGATGCGTCGCTGACCCGCGTCGGCTCTGCGCGAAAGTCTTCATGGACGTCATGAGTTCCGTTTCCACCAAGCCCTACCTGTTGCGCGCACTGTTCGACTGGTGCGCCGATCAGGGGCTGACGCCGTACATCGCGGTCGTTGTTGACGACCGCGCCGGCGTGCCTCGCCAGTATGTGAAGGATGGCCAGATCATCCTGAACATCGGCCGCGAGGCGGTGCACCAGCTGGTGATGGGCAATGAGCTCATCACCTGTTCCGCCCGCTTCGGCGGCGTGGCGCAGGAACTGACGATTCCGGTCGAGTGCGTCGCCGCGATCTACGCGCGCGAAAACGGCCACGGCATGGCGTTCGAAGTGACGCCGGGCCAGCCGGTCCGTGCCGATCTGGCGCCCAACCCGGTCACCGACCGGGTCGAGCATCCGGTGCTGACGACACCGGAAAAGCCGGCGGCGCGACCGCATCTGCGGCGAATCAAGTAGGAAGAAAACCGGCGCAAGCCGGTTTTTTCTTTCCATCCCATTGATTTACAGAGGTAATCCGGCTGCTGCGGCCGCTTGCACGCGGCACGAGCCGTCGCGCCCTCGACGCGCTAGAATTGCGCACCTTTGTTTGTGGTCAGCCTGATGAAAACAACCTTTCTCGATTTCGAACAGCCGATCGCCGAGCTCGAAGCCAAGATCGAAGAGCTCCGCTTTGTCCAGGATGACTCCGCTGTCGATATATCCGAGGAAATCACGCGACTCGAGGGCAAGAGCCAGGCGCTGACCAAGGACATCTACGCCAAGCTCACGCCGTGGCAGATCGCCCAGGTGGCGCGCCACCCACAGCGCCCCTACACGCTCGATTACCTGCGCCTGATGTTCTCCGATTTTCAGGAACTGCACGGTGATCGCGCTTTCGCCGACGACCATGCCATCGTCGGCGGTATCGCCCGTTTCAATGGCCAGTCCTGCATGGTGATCGGTCACCAGAAGGGCCGCGACACCAAGGAGAAGATCCTCCGAAATTTCGGCATGCCGCGCCCGGAGGGCTATCGCAAGGCGCTGCGCCTGATGAAGCTGGCCGAGAAGTTCGGCATTCCGGTATTCACCTTCGTCGATACACCGGGTGCCTATCCGGGCATCGATGCCGAGGAACGCGGCCAGTCCGAGGCGATCGGCCACAATCTTTACGCGATGGCCGAACTGCGGGTACCCATCGTATCCACCATCATCGGTGAGGGCGGTTCCGGTGGCGCGCTGGCGATCGCCGTCGCGGATACGCTGATGATGCTGCAGTACTCCACCTACTCGGTCATTTCGCCCGAAGGCTGTGCGTCCATCCTGTGGAAGAGCGCGGACAAGGCCGCCGACGCCGCCGAGATCATGGGCATCACAGCGTCGCGACTGAAGACGTTGGGCCTGATCGACAAGGTCGTGAACGAACCTGCCGGTGGCGCGCACCGCGACCATGCCGCAGTGGCGGCTTCGCTGAAGCGCGCGCTGGCCGAATCGCTGCGCCAGCTGGCCGACCTGACCCCCACCCAGCTGGTCGAGCGCCGTTTCGAGCGCCTCATGTCCTATGGAAAGTTCAAGGAGCAGGCGGTCGCCTGATCTGTACGCCCGCATCGCCGCCAGCGCGGCGGCGCATCTGGCCGACGGCGCCCAGCTGCTGATCGGCCTCAGCGGCGGGCTTGATTCAACCGTATTGCTGCACGCACTGGCCGCGGCCCGCGATGTCCATCGCTGGCGGTTGGCGTGCGCGCACGTCCACCACGGGCTGAGCCCGAACGCCGATGCCTGGGCCGATCACTGCGCGGTGCAGGCGGCCGCGCTCGGCATTCCGTTCTCGCTGCATCGCGTGCAGGTCGACACGGCCAGCCCGGACGGGCTTGAATGCGCCGCCCGCGACGCCCGTTACCGGGCCCTCAACGCGCAGGCGCAGGCCCTGGGTGCCGACGCACTGCTGACCGCCCACCACGCCGACGACCAGGCGGAAACGCTGCTGCACAACATGGTGCGCGGCGCCGGGCTGCTCGGCCTGGCCGGCATGCCCGTCTGGCGCCCGCCCACCCCGTCGCGTCCGGCCCAGTTGCGGCCGCTGCTCGGCCTGTCCCGCGTCTCGCTGGAGATGTGCGCACGCGCGCACGGACTCGTGTGGATGGAGGACGAATCCAATGCCGACATCCGTTACGCACGCAATTACCTGCGCCGCGAGGTGATGCCGCGGCTGGCCGCTCGCTGGCCGCGCACCGCCGAAACCATGTCCGGCGTCGCCCGCCGGCTGGCGGAGGCGCAGACCTTGCTCGACGGCCTGGCCGACGCCGATGCGGCCGCACTGTCCATGGCGACCGAATGGGGCATCGCCTGGTCCATCGACGGGCTGCGTGCGCTCGACGACGCGCGCAGCCGCAACCTGCTGCGTCGCCTGCTGCGCGTACATGGCGCTCGCACGGCACCGACCGAAGCGTGGCTGGACGAATGGTTGCGCCAGATCCGCGCTTGGCAGCCGGGCGCCGAATGCCCGGTGACACACGCCGGCGTCGCCGGCTTCTGTCATCGCGGCCTGCTGTGGCTGATGCCCGATCAGCCACCGCCCGCAGCTGTCGTCTGGCAGGGCGAAACCGACATCGCCTGGGGTCCGGGATGCCTGCGTTTCGACGCCGTGATCGGGCGCGGGTTTGCGCCATCCGCACTGCCCACGGGCTCGCTCACGATACGTGCCCGCCAGCCCAAGGACCGCGTCTGCCGCGGTCCCGGGCGACCGCGTGCCGGCGTCAAGCAGATCGCGCAGGAATGTGGCCTGCCGCCCTGGCTGCGCGATCGCGCTCCCATCCTTGCGGTCGGCCGCGAGGCGCTGTGGATGCCCGGCTGCGAGCCGGCGCCACCCTGGCAGGCCGCGCCGGGCGAACCGGGATGGCTGCCCGTGTGGACGCCGGTCGTGGCGCAGTCGACACCCGGGTGACGTTGTAACGGTTGGTGACATTTCCATGTCGCATGGCGGCCGTATGATCCGGCCATTCCGGACCTTCCCGCCACGGCCCTGATGAGCCCGACCACCGCAGCATCCAGGCGTGCAGTGCTCGCACGCGTACTTCCGTTCGCCCTCTACATCGTCTTCCTTGTCATCTCCGCGCCGCTGGCCGAGCTGGCCGGTGTCGACGTGCGCTGGATGTATGCGGTGCAGATCGCCAGCGTCATTGCCGCTCTGCTGTACTTTCAGCGCGACTACGTGGAACTGCGCGAAGCGCCGCCATCCGGGCCGTTGGCCGGTGCCGCCGGCTGGGTCGCGGCGCTGGTGTCCGGCGCGGTCGTCTGGGCGATCTGGATATGGCTCGACTTCTCGCCCTTCGCCTTCGCGCCGGGCAAGGGCTACCAGCCACTGGACGAGGCCGGTGCGCTCATCCTTCCCGTGGTCGTCGTACGCATCTTCGGTGCCGCCGTCGTCGTGCCTGTCATGGAAGAGCTGTTCTGGCGCTCCTTCATCCAGCGCTGGCTCGATTCCCCGAATTTCCTTGCGGTGGCCGCGCGCTCGGTCACGCTGCGCAGCATGCTGTTCTGCTCGATCGCATTCGGCTTCGAGCATGGCCAGTGGGCGGCAGGCATCGTCGCCGGGCTGGCCTACGGTCAGTTGTACCGGGCGAGTGGGCGCCTGTGGTTGCCCATCGTTTCGCACGCGCTGACCAATCTGCTGCTGGGCCTGTGGGTGGTGCACACGGCACAATGGCAGTTCTGGTAGCGCCCGCTCCGCATCAAGGCGAAGCACGGTACGACCGTTAAAGGAGAACTGTCCTTTGCCCCGTCGCCATGACACCGTTGCCCGCCCTGACTGTCGTGCTGTCCCGTCCGCGCCTGATCGCCTGCCTGCTGCTGGTGTTCATGGCGGCACAGGCGACTGCGTTCACCTACCAGGGTTATCTGCTCACCGTGCGCACTGAGCTGCAGCAGAATATGACGGCGCGTTTCGGCGACAAGGCCGGACCGCGCATGGCCGAGCTGGCCGAGGCGCTGAATGCCGCCGGCCGCATCGCCGACGAAGCGGTTCGCGTCGAGCGGATCAACCAGATCGCCAATCGCGCGCGTTACGTGACCGATCCGCAGCTCTGGCAGTCGGAAGACTATTGGGCGACGCCGGTGGAATTCGCCGCGCTGTCTGCCGGCGACTGCGAGGATTACTCGCTGGCCAAGTACTTCGCGCTGCGCGAACTGGGCATGCCAGCCGACAAGCTGCGCATCACCTACGTGCGGCTGCTCCGCCAGGGGCGCCTGGAAAACCACATGGTGCTCGCCTATTACCCGGAGCCCGGCGCCGAGCCCTGGGTGCTCGACAATCTCGAAAAGCGTTTCATGCTGGCGCGCGACCGGCCCGACCTGACGCCGGTCTACAGCTTCAATGACGACCGCGTGTGGAAGGTGCAGAGCGGCGGCGACCGCGAGCTGGGCTCGCCGCAGCAGTTGCGCAAGTGGCGCGAACTGCTCGATCGGGTCGAGGCCGAGGTGCGCGGATGAACAGCCTGCGCCTGCGTCTGCTGGCAGCGCTGCTCGGCGTCGGTGTCGTCGCCTTCGCGGCGGCGCTGGCCACCGCGCTTTGGGTGTCGCGCGACCGGGTCGAGGCGCAGATGGCCAGCCAGGCGCAGTCGATCGCGCTGTCGCTGACGGTGGCGCTGACCGCCGGCGGCGAACCGGCGCTGCAGAATGCCGAAAGCCTGGTCGAGCCTGTGTTCGATCAGAGCTACCTTCGCCGCATCGAGGTGCGCGATGCCAAGGGTGCGGTGATCGCCGCGCGGCAGGCACCGGCGCGGCTGGCCGGCGGTGCGCCGCAATGGTTCATCGACCTGCTGCCGCTGGCGGCCGGCGCGCAGAGTGCCGACATCATGCATGGCTGGCGCATTGCCGGCAGCGTGGTGGTCGAGCCGCATCCGCACTGGGCCCAGCTGCAGCTGTGGGCGATAGCCGAGACACTGGCGCTGTGGATGGGCGGCGGTCTGGCGGTCGCCAGTGTGCTCGGCCTGATGGCCTTGCGCTGGGGTCTGCGCCCGCTGCGCCGCGTGCAGCGTTCGGCGGTGGCGGCGGCATCGCGCAAGTTCGTGCCCATCGACGAAACGCGCATGCCGATCGAACTGCAGCCACTGGTCGGTGCCTTCAACCGCATGCTCACCGCCATGGCCGGCGCGCTCGAAAGCGAAGCCGGGCGCGCTGCGCAGTTCCGCGACCAGGCGCTGGTGGATGAACTGACCGGCCTGCCGAACCGTCGCGGCTTCCGCGCCGCGCTCGAAGCGCGCATCGAAGCCGGTACGCGCAGCGGCTGGCTGGCCTTGTTGCGCGTCGAGGGGCTGGAGGACCTGAACCATCTGTATGGTCGCGAAGCGGTCGACGATCTGCTGACCGAATCGGCCGGTTTCATGGCGGCCATCGATACGGTTGAACTGAGCGGCCGCGTCGAGGGTGCCTGCTTCGCGCTGCTGTTCGATGCCGACGAGTACACGACGCACGACGCGCTGACGGCATTGCTCGCGCGGCTCAACAGCCTCGCCGCCGCCGCCGGGGCAGGTCAGGCCTACGCCTGGCGGGCCGGTGCGGCCGACTGCGCCGGCGACGGCGACGCAGCGCACTGGCTTGCAGCGGCCGATCGCGCGCTGCATCAGTGGCGCATCGAAAGTGGCGCGGCGCCGGTGCTGGCACACGCGCGTTTGGCGGAAGCGGGCGGCGGCAGTCTGCGTACCCGCGTGCGCGAGCTGATCGGGGCCGGGCGCATCGCCTTTGCCGAACAGACCACGCGGGCACTCGATGGCGAACACATCGGAGCGCCGCTGCACGTCGAGCTGCGTGCCACGCTGGACGACGGCCAGCGCCTGATCCGCGCCGCCGAGTACATCGCCTACGCGAGCGAAACCCGCGTGTCGGCCGCGCTCGACGGCGCCTGCCTGATGCGCGCGCTGGAACACGCGAAGGCGCGTCGCGACGGCATTGCTACCGTGGTCAATGTCGGTGCGGCGACGCTGACCGACCCCGACATCCAGCGCTGGCTGCGCGGTTACCGTCACGACCCGCGCGTCGGCACGCTGGTGCTCGAGTTCCCCGAGTCGGCACTGCTCGGCGACCCGGACGCCGCCGAGGCCTTTGCCCATCAGGCACAGGCCAACGGTCTGGCGCTGGGCATCAAGCATTTCGGCCTTCATGCAAACGCGCTGACGCTGCTGCGCCGCCTGCGTCCGGCGCACGTGAAGTTCTCGGTCACGCTGACGCGCGAAGCGCTGCTGAACCCGGACTCCGGTGCTTACGTGAGCTCGCTGGCCGGCATTGCGTCGGCGCTGTCGATCACGCCGATGGCGGTGGCGGTCGAACACGCGGAGACGCTGGCCGGGCTGTACGCGCTGGGCATCCGTGCGGTGCAGGGCGAAGCGGTGTCGGCCGAACAGGTGCCGGCTCCGGGCAGCAGCGGCCGCTGAGCGGCGGGCCGTCTCATTCAGTGCAGCGGTGTCCGCGGGTCGTGCGCGAGGCAGGCCGGCGGCACGACCATGTCCAGATGCAGCAGGCGGGCGGGCGCGCCGACGCGTTCACAGGTGCGTTCGGGCCCGAACTCGCGAAACCCGAACTCGCGCCGGTAGTAGCGCGCATGGCGCGGGTTGACCTCGATCACGCAGTCGGTGGCGCCGAGCGCGACGTGCCCCAGCAGCAGTGCGCGGCGCATCAGTTGCGGCGCGAGATCGTCCGGCAGCGCCCGCTCGCGGTCGATGGCGAAACGGGTGTATTCGACCAGCCGGCGCCCCTGCCGGCGCAGTTCGCCGACGTGTTCGGCATAGCCTGCTTCCGCCTGCAGACGCAGCCGTGTGCCGCAGCGCACGGTCAGCGTGCCGACCACTTCGCCCTCCAGCCGCGCGAGCAAGGTCGTTTCACCCTGCCGTGCGGCGCGCTGCTCGACGCCATAGCCACGCCAGCCATAGCAGCGCACGACGAGCGCCTCTGCTGCCGCCAGGTCTGCCGCATCGGCGGCAATCGTGAATTCGATGGCGGCTGGCAGCGCCGCCGCATGTTGCAGCGCCGCCGGAGCGACCGCGCGCAGCCGCGGTCGCGGGCGCAGCAGCGGGAAGGGCCGGAAGAGTGCGTCGTTCGCGGCGTCGTGCAAAGTGCGGGGAGACATGGGGAGGCGCCTCGTGTATCGGTGACCGGTATGCAAACTTCGGCAAAGAGATCCTGTGCCGTGATCTGCTTCCTTGCCGCCTGCGCAGCCTGATCGATGCCGGTTGCAACGAGTTGATGCGGACTTGACATTTTCATGTCGCCGACAGATGGTCCGGCGATGATCCGCAGCGCTGGACCGCGTGTGTGAGCGGTATCGCGAATGAGGCCGCTCCCACCGCGTGTGCGCTCGAACAGCCGCAGGAGCGGTCTTCCGACCGCGACGGCAGCGGTGGATGGTGCGCGGCGAGGGCTGGAGATGCCGTCCGCAGCATTGCGGCTTTCCGCAGCGATACGGGCTCGGGGGCTGTGACCCTGCTGCGGGAGAGCGCAGCGCCAACGATCAGTGCATCGTGCCCATGCGCTTCACCGCGGCGGCGGTGGCTTCGGCTGACGCGTCGGCCACGTCCATCCAGACCGCGCCGTCCTCGCCCAGGCGAGAGGCAAGGCCCATTGCGCCCAGCACGGCGATCACGCGCGTGCGCAGCATGTCCAGCTGCAGCGCGCGCGCCTCCCCCTCGCTGGCAGTGGCGCCGGCCAGCAGCGCGGCGATACGCGGCCATTCCCGACCGAGCAGCGAGGCGTCGATGCCCGCCTTCAGTTCGGGTGCGATATCGGCAACGGTACGGCCGAGACCGGCCAGGTAGCCGAGGCTGAAGGCGGTGGTCTGCATCAGCAGCGCCAGACGCGCCATCGAAATGCCGGCCAGCGCGTCGAGATTGCCATCGAGCCGGTAGTCGGCCAGCGCCCGTTCGCAGGCAGCCGGCAGTTCCTCCAGCAGGCCGAGCAGGTGGGGCAGCAGCAGGTCGGCCTTGGCCGGCAGCGACCACGCGCTGGCGCGGTTGGCGCGGTATTCGTCGAACATGCGCGCGACGATGGGCGCGAACTGCGCCGCCAGCGCGTCCGCCGGTGCCGCGGCGACCGGGTCGAGCGTCAGCTGGCCGCGCCACATTTCGCGGTGCAGCAGGTGCACCAGCTGCAGCAACTGGTCGGTGTCGCCGCCCAGCGCCTGTTCGACATAGGGCGCCGCCAGCGTGATCGTGCAGCCGTCGGCATGGTCCTCGCGCACCAGCGGCGGCGCTTCGGCCTGGCCCTGCGCCGGCACGGCGACGTCGTCGGTCACCACCAGCGCCGTCAGGCGTGATGCATCGAGCGCGCCGTCGCGCGCGTAAAGGCGGTCGAGCAGGTCGGCGAGCGTGCTGCGCAGCGTGGCCGCGCCAGCGAGGCGGTCGCCGCGGAGTTCTATCGTGGGCATGGCGGTAAGGCGTTGATTCGTCAGGCCGCGCAGCATAGCGGCGAGCACCGGGCACGTCCACGCATGGACTCATGCACGCCGGCCCATATCGCCGGATGAGGGGCTGGCGATTGCCGCAGTGGTGCGGGAAGCCAACTCCGTCGCAGTGTGGAGAACGACGCCGGCCTCGTGCATTCGTCCGCCATTACGCCCCGGCAGCGAGGATAATCCGTCGCGTCATGACATACGGGCGGTCCGCGATGGCGAACGGGAAGGTGGTCGGATGGTTGGCGGCAGCGGTCGTGGTGGCCGCATCGGCCGGCGCATGGTGGCAGTTCGGGCGCACGCCCGGAGCCGACGTGGCGGCGATCGGTGACGACCCGTCAACGCCGTTTGCGGTCATGAACTGCACTGCGCGCAGCCGCGACGAGGGGCCTGTGCTGGCGGTGACCTTCAGCCGGCCGCTGGCCGCACGGCAGACACTGAACGACCTGATGAAAGTGACCGACCTCGGCGAAGCCGACGCCGGGCGCGATGCCGCCGACAAGGTGGCCGGTCACTGGCGCGTCGGCGACAACCCGCGCGTTGCCTTCTTTTCCGGCGTGCTGCCCAAGCGTCGCTACCGCATCGACATCGCGACCGGCGTGGCGGCGCGATCCGGTGATCAGCTGGCCGGCGCCCACCAGTGCGAAACCCTGGTCGAGGACATGCCGCCGGCGCACTTCTTTGCCAGCCGCGGCACCGTGCTGCCCGCCGGCCAGAACGGCGGCCTGCCGGTGGTCACCGTCAACACGCCGGAGGTCGACGTGCAGTTCCTGCGCGTCGAGCCGGCACAGCTGCCGGCTTTCCTCGACAAGGTGTACGGCATCCGCCGCACCCAGGCCGAGGAGGGCGCAGACGGCGAAGGCGAGGTCTACGACGAGGACTACTACGACGGCGGAACGGTCGATCTGCGCGGCCGCACCTCGGGCTGGTATCTCGACCGGCTGAAGGACCTGTCGACCAGCGTCTATCTCGGCCGCTTCCTGACCGACGACAAGAAGGACCGCCGGCACGTGAGCTTCCTGCCGGTCGAGAACATCAAGGAGCTGAAGGAGCCCGGCGTCTACATCGCGGTGATGAGCGCGCCCGGCAGTTTCGCCGGCGACTACCAGACCACCTATTTCTACGTCAGCGACATCGGTCTGCACCTGCACCGCAACGGTGGCCGCATCGACGCCTTCGCCACGTCGCTGAAGTCGGGTACGGCCCTCGACGGCGTCGAATTCGAACTGCTCGACGGCGACGGCAAGCGGGTCGGCACGGTGAAGGGCGACGGCGACGGTCGCGCCAGCTTCGAGGCGGCACCGGCCGATGCGCGGCTGGTGATCGCGCGGCGCGGGCGTGAACTGTCGGTCGTGTCGCTGGCCGAGGCGGCGCTGGACCTGTCGGAATTCGACACGTCGGGACTGCTGCCGACCAGCACCAAGCTGTTCGCGTACAGCGGTCGCGACCTCTACCGGCCGGGCGAAACCTTCGACGTGTCGGTGCTGGCGCGCGACGCCGACGGCCGCGCGATCGAGCCGCTGCCGCTCACCGCGGTGCTGAAGCGGCCGGATGGCCGCACCGTGAGCCAGCGCGTCTGGAAAAGCTCGGGCGAACAACCGGGTTACTACCGTCAGCCGCTGGCCATACCGGCCGACGCGCAGACCGGCGCCTGGACACTGGAACTGCGTGCTGACCCGGCAGCGAAGCGGCCGGATGCGGTCATGCGTTTCAAGATCGAAGAATTCCTTCCCGAGCGCATGAAGCTTGCGATGAAGAGCGACGAGCGCGTGCTCGCCGAAGGCGCACCCTTCGACATCGGTGTGCAGGGCGACTACCTGTTCGGCGCGCCGGCCTCCGGCAACCGCCTGCTCGGCGCGCTCGCCACCGAGCGGCTGCGCTTCGCGCTGGCGCAGAAGAAACCGGGCTTCATCTTCGGCGACTTCGCCGACGATGCGCTGAAGGGGCGGCGCGAACTGGAGGAAACGGCGCTCGACGACAGCGGCGCCGCGACCATCGAGGTGACTTACGACCCGGGTACCGCACGCTCGCCGCTGCAGCTTCGGGTCAGCCTGAGCCTGCTCGAATCCGCCGGCCGCCCGGTCGTGCGTTCGATCGAACGCGCGTGGTGGCCGGCGCCGGCGCTGATCGCCGTGCGTCCGCTGTTCGACGGTGACGTCGCGCGCGAATCGGCGCTGGCCGAATTCGAGGTCGGCCGTTTCCTGCCCGACGCCGCCTTCGCGCCGATCGACAAGGCCAATGTGCGGCTGTTCAGGGAAGAGCGTCAGTACTACTGGCGCTTCGACGACCAGCGCGGCTGGCATTCAGGTTTCAGCGAGAACGACGAACTGGTCGACAGCCGCAGCGTCGCGCTGAAGGCGCAGACCAAGCTCGGTTTCCCGGTCACCTGGGGTCGCTACCGGCTGGAGATCGATGATCCGCAGACCAAGCTCACGATGCGCTACCGCTTCTACGCCGGCTGGGGCGCGCAGGACAACGAGGCGCTCGGCAACCGGCCGGACCGCGTGCAGGTGCGGCTCGAAGGCGCGCCCTACAGGGCGGGCGACACGGTGAAGGCACACCTGACGCCGCCGCACGACGGCGAGGCGCTGGTGCTGATCGAGGGCGATCGCGTGCTGTGGGCGAAGCGCGTCAAGGTGAGCGCATCCGGTACCGCCATCGATCTGCCGCTGGACAAGAGCTGGAACCGCCACGATCTCTACGTGTCGGTGCTGGCCTTCCGGCCGGGCAGCGAAGGCAGTCGCGTCACGCCGGCGCGCGCGCTCGGACTGGCGCACATCCCGCTCGCGCGTGAGGACCGCCGGCTCAAGGTGGCGCTGGACGCGCCGGCCAAGGTCGAACCGGAGACGAAAACCACGGTGAAGGTGAAGGTCGATGGCGCGACCGGGCAGGCCGCCTGGGTGACGCTGTCGGCGGTGGACCAGGGCATCCTCAACATCACGAAGTTCGCCACCCCCGACCCGCACGGCTACTTCTTCGGCAAGCAGCGTTACGCGCCCGACCTGCTCGACATCTACGGCCGGCTGATCGAGAAGATGGACGGCTCGCGCGGCAAGCTCAAGTGGGGCGGCGACGCCGGCATGCGCGACTCGCAGAGCATGCCGAAGAAGGTGAAGCTGGTCGATCTGTTCTCCGGGCCGGTGAAGCTCGACGACAAGGGCGAGGCGGCGATCACGCTGACGCTGCCCGACTTCAACGGCAGCCTGCGCCTGATGGCGGTCGCCTCGACGCCCGAGCGTTACGGCCACGGCGAGCGCGAACTGACGGTGGCGGCACCCATCGTCGCCGAGCTGTCGACGCCGCGCTTCATCGCGCCGGGCGACAGCGCGAAGGTGGCGCTGGAGGTAACCAATCTGACCGAGTCACCGCAGCAGATCCGGCTCACGCTGTCGGCCGAGTCGCCGGCGCGCATCGCCGACGGCGCGCGCACGCTGACGCTGGCGCCGAAGCAGCGCGAAACGCTGCGCTTCGACGCCGAGGCGGTCGAGGCGGAAGGGCTGGCGCGGCTGAAGCTGGTGCTCGACGCCAGTGGCGGCGCGAAGCCCATCCACATCGAGCGCGAAGCCGCGCTGCAGGTGACGCCGCCGGTCGCGCTCGAACGCAGCGTGCTGCGCCTGAAGGTCGAGCCGGGCGCGCGCCAGGCCATCGACGCCGCGCTGCTGGATAAATTCTGGCCGGCCTCGGCCACGCTGAACGTCAGCGCCTCGTCCAGCCCGCCGCTGAACATCCGCGAAAGCGTGCGCGGCCTGCTGCGCTATCCCTATGGCTGCGCTGAGCAGACGGTCAGCTCCGCCTGGCCGCACGTCATCATCGACGAGACCTACGCGAAGGAACTGGGTCTGAAGCAGTACTCGCGTGCGGAACGCGCAACCATGGTCGAGGGCGCCATCGGCCGGCTGGCCGGCATGCAGGGCGCGTCCGGCGGCATGACGATGTGGGGCGGCGGCGAGTACGAATACTGGATCAGTGCCTATGTCGCCGGTTTCCTGATCGACGCCAAGGCGGGCGGTTTCACCGTGCCCGAAGCCTTCCAGAAGAAGCTGGGCGACTGGATGCTGAAGGAGTTCCAGCTCGCGCCGTCGCAGATGCCGCGGCTGCCGGCGCAAGCCGGCAACCAGCCCGGCCAGATGGACCTCGTGCGCGGTGCCCACCTGCGTTTTGCCAACGCTGCCCACCTCGGCTATGTGCTGGCGCGCGAGCAGCGCGCGCCACTGGCCACGCTGCGCCTGCTGCATGACGAGCACCGGCAGCTGGCGAAGTCGCCGCTGGCGCTGGCCCACCTCGGGCTGGCGCTGAAGCTGATGGGCGACGAGGCGCGTTCGCGCGTCGCGCTCGATGAGGCGCTGGCCAAGCCCTACGGACTGCGCGGCAACGACAGCGAATACGAATGGCTGGGCGATTATGGCAGTCCGCTGCGCGACCGCGCCACGCTGTACGCGCTGCTCGCCCGTCACGAGGTCAAGCTCGACCGCGCCGCCAACCTGTTGTTCGAGTTGTCGAATGACACGGCGAAGCGACGCTGGCTGTCGACGCAGGAACAGATCTCGCTGGTGATGGCCGGCCGCGCCGCCGGTCTGGGCGCTGGCAAGCCGTGGGCGCTCACGCTGGAAGGCGGTGCTGACTTCAAGGGCGACAAACCGGCGTTGCTCCCCGTCGACGCGGCCGCGGCGCGCAAGGGCGCAGCGATCAGCAACACCGGCGACGCGCCGCTCTACGTCGAAATCGAGGGCGCGGGTTACCCGAAGGTTGCGCCGCCGGTGGATAACGGACTGGGCACGGCGCAGCGCACGCTGTTCGAAGCCGACGGGCGTCCGTGGGGCGGTCGCGCGCTGAAAGTGGGCGAACTGATGCTGGTGCGGGTCGAGGTCAGGCCGACCCGGCGTGCCGATGACGCACTGGTCGTCGACCGCCTGCCGGCCGGTCTGGAAATCGAGAACCAGAATCTGTCGCAGGGGCCGCAGGCGACTGAATTCACGCTGCAGCTGCCGAACGGCCAGTCGCTGCGGGTGATGGACACGCTGATGGACAACCGGGTGAAACACCGCGAATACCGCGACGACCGCTTCGTCGCCGCGGTGAAGCTCGATTCGGCGCCGATGAACCTCGTCTATATGGTGCGGGTGGTCACCCCCGGCCGTTACACCGTGCCCGGCACCTTCGTCGAGGACATGTACCGGCCGGAACTGCGCATCGTCGGTGAACGCGGCGCGATGCTGGACGTTATCGATGTTCCCGCGGCAAAGCGCTGAGCGTTTTCTGTGCTGCATCGCCCTGCTGTGTGCGCCAGCGCAGGCGGAGCAGGGCAGCGTGGAGTGTCCGCCTGCAGCCATGGCCGACGATGCGCCGGATCGCGTCCGTCTGTTCCGTTGCCGGGCCGAAGCGCTGATTTCGGAAGGCCTGATCCCGCCAGCGCGTACTGAACGTTGTCATGAGCGATCGGGCGCACTGTGGGGTAATCGACCGGGCGAGCGGGAAGAATCGCTGTGGCAGTGCTTGCGGCGTGAGCGTGAAAGGGCGACCGCAGGCGGCGATCGTTGAGCCTATCGCGAGCAAGCTCGCACCCACGGAAATCTGGCCCAGACGATGGATCGGGCGTGCTTTTGTGGGAGCGGCCTTGGCCGCGATGCGGCAGGTGAAGCCGTGGTGCCCATGTTCCGGTCGGGATCGCGAGCAAGCTCGCTCCCACCAGGTGGGGCGGCGCGGGTAGGTGGGAGCGACCTCTGGTCGCGATGCAGCACTGGCTCACCGCTGCCCTGCGACCCTCGCAACCCATTCAGATCCAGATTGCATCCGAATGCGGATAATCGCCGACCGTTTCAACGAGACCCGCTCGCAGTGGGTTTGCAACGATGTAGCGCGCTTGATTGCGTACATCCTCGCCCTCACGCGCGCCGCGGTCATGGAATCCGGCCTGCCAGAGTGCTCGCCGGATCCTGTGCGCACTCACCGACTTCACCCGCTGCACGACTTGCGACAGCGTGGCCGCCGCGTCGAGCCTGAACAGCCAGTGCAGGTGGTCGGGCATCACGACGAACGCAAGGGTTCGGCTCATTCCGACGCGATCAGCCTCCATCAATACGCCAATCAGGATTCTCGCTGACCGCAGATCCTCAAACACCGGTTCACGCGCCCGGGTAACCGTCGTCACCAGGTAGGCGCGTCCAGGCTCGGAGACCCGGCCGCGACGAAGCCGGTGCGAGGAGGGTAGCTTGTTCATGACTTTGGAATGCTAGTTCAACGGAACGCATTTCGCGAAGCCTAGGCTCGTTATTTGCCGGCGAGCTCGCGAGCAAGCTCGCTCCCACAGAAATCTGGCTCCGACGATGGATCGGGAAGGCTTTGGTGGGCGCGGCCTTGGCCGCGATGGGGCGGGTGGCGCCGTGGCGTCCTTGTTTTAGGCCGGATCGCGAGCAAGCTCGCTTGTATGTTCTGCCCTGGCAAGCGTAGGAATAGCTTGT
>NZ_JADMJL010000031.1 GCF_018780585.1 Methyloversatilis discipulorum
ACATGAAGGAGTCGTGCAGCATGCTCAGCAGGTAGGGGAAGTCGAAGCCGCGCGGATTGGCGAAGCGGATCACCACCAGGCTTTCGTCGGCGGTCGGAATCGTCCGCGCGATGAAGGGGTCGCTGGTATCCACCACCGGCACGCGCTGGAAGTTGATGTGGGTGCGCGTGAACTGCGGACAGATGTAATGCACGTAGTCGTGCATGCGGCGCAGGATGACGTCGGTCACGGCTTCGGTGGAATAGCCGCGGGTGCTGCGGTCCCGGTGGATCTTCTGGATCCACTCGAGGTTGATGACAGGCACCACGCCGATCAGCAGATCGGCGTACCGGGATACATCAACATGTTCTGTCTTCACGCCGCCGTGCAGGCCCTCGTAGAACAGCAGTTCGCTGTCGGGCAGCGGCTCCCACGGCGTGAAGGTGCCGGCCGGCTGCTGGTAGGGCGCGGCTTCCTCGTCGTTGTGCAGGTATTTGCGGCTGCGGCCGCTGCCGCTTTCCGAGTAGTCGCGGAACAGCTGCTCCAGCTCGGTGAACAGGTTGGCGTCCTCGCCGAAATGGCTGAAGTGCGGACGGCCGCCGGCCTCTGCCTCGGCCATGGCCTTCTTCATTTCGGCGCGGTCGTAGCGGTGGTAGCTGTCGCCCTCGATGATGGCGGCCGACACGTTCTCGCGGCGGAAGATGTTCTCGAAGGTGCGGGTGACCGACGAGGTGCCGGCACCGGACGAACCGGTGATGGCGACGATGGGGTGTTTCGCGGACATGGAAGACCTCGCGGAAGGATGCGGAATCGGGTGGACTCAGAGCGCGTCGGCGAACAGGCCACGCTTGCCGAACAGCGGCGACTGGAAGGTGTCGGCCGGCGGCTCGCGGTGGTAGGCCTCGATGCGCTCGACCTCGTCGGCCGAGCCGAACACGAAGCCGATGCGCTGGTGCAGCGCGTCCGGCTGCACGTCCATCAGCCGGCTGCGGCCGGTGCTGGCCATGCCGCCGGCCTGTTCGATCAGGAAGGCGATCGGGCTGGCTTCGTAGAGCAGGCGCAGGCGGCCGGGCTTGGCCGGATCCTTGTTGTCTTTCGGGTACAGGAAGACGCCGCCGCGCATCAGGATGCGGTGCGTCTCGGCCACCAGCGAGGCGATCCAGCGCATGTTGAAGTCGGCCTCGCGCGGGCCGGTGCGGCCGGCCAGGCATTCGTCGACGTAACGGCGCACCGCCGGCTCCCAGAAGCGGCTGTTTGACGCGTTGATCGCGAACTCGCGCGTGCTGCGCGGCACCGACAGGTTCGGGTGGCTGAGCACCCATTCGCCGAGCACCGGGTCCAGCGTGAAGGCGTGCGTGCCGCTGCCCAATGTGAGCACCAGCATGGTGGACGGGCCGTAGATCGCGTAGCCGGCGCACACCTGTTCGCGGCCCGGCTGCAGGAAGTCGGCGGCGGTCGCCTCGCGCGCCGGGTCGGGCGCACGGGTGATCGAGAAGATGCTGCCGACCGACACGTTCACGTCGATGTTGGACGAACCGTCCAGCGGATCGAAGGCGAGCAGGTACTTGCCCCGCGGGTACTGGCCCGGCGGCAGCGATATGTCGTCCAGCTCCTCCGATGCCATCGCGGCGACGTGGCCGCCCCATTCGTTGGCGCGCAGGAAGATCTGGTTGCTGAGCACGTCCAGCGTCTTCTGTTCCTCGCCCTGCACATTGCCGCTGCCGGCCGAGCCAAGAACGCCGGCCAGGCCGCCGAAGGCCACCTTGCGCGAGATCGCCTTGCAGGCGAGCGCGACGTCGGTGATGAGCGCGTTGAGGTCGCCGGTCGCCTCCGGGTGACGGCGGCGTTCTTCGATCAGGTACTGGACCAGCGTGGTGCGTCCGCCTGTGGGCATGAGACTCTCCTCCCTTGATGTGAATGCGTGGATGCGCGCGCCGTCTGTGCGGCGCTGCGCCGGTATGCCGGGTGCGTATCGGGCGCTATTCGGTCTCTTCCTCGAAGCGCGCGCTCATCTGCGCGAGCAGCTGCGACGGTGAGCCGACAGGCCATGGGGTGACGCCGGGTGCGCTGGCGTGGTGACCGCCCGCCGTGCCGTAGCCCCAGCCGACCAGCGCGACCGGGCAGCCGGCGGCCTGTGCGGCCAGCAGGTCGGCCGAGCTGTCGCCGACCATCAGCAGCTGCGCCGGTTTCACCGCGAGACGTGCGGCAGCGGCGTCGAGCATGGCCGGCGAGGGCTTGAGCAGTTCGCTGCGGTCGCCGCCGTAGACCGAAGACATGAAAGGCAGCAGGCCGGCGGCGGCGAGCACCGCGCGCGCCAGCGGCGTCGGCTTGTTGGTCACCACCACCAGCGGGCAGATCGCATACAGGCCTTCGACCATTTCCTCGATGCCGTCATAGACCATGCCGTGATCGAGCGGCGCCTCCAGCGTGGCGCGGTCGAAGTCGGCGCGCAGCCGTGCGTGCAGCGTGCCGTCGCTGTGTGCGAGGCCGAGGTGGTCGATTGCGCGCGAAATCAGCTTGTCCGGTCCGCCGCCTATCCAGCCGCGTACGGTGACGAGGTCGACATTGGGCAGGCCGGCCTGCGACAGACCGAAGTTCAGCGCGTGCCAGATGTCGGCGGCACTGTCGACCAGGGTGCCGTCGAGGTCGAAGGCGATGGCGTGAATGCGGCTCAGGTCGGGGATGTTCTGATCAGGCATGGGAGGACTCGTGTGCGGAGATCTGCGCGCCGCCGGCGAGGGCGCGTTCGCGCAGCGTGCGGATGGAATCGGCATAGCGGCCGCCGGTGAACACGGCGGAGCCGGCGACCAGCGTGTCGGCGCCAGCGGCGGCCACGCGGTCGGCGTTGTCGGCATTGACGCCGCCATCGACCTCGAGCCAGATCTCGCGGCCGCTGGCGTCGATGCGACGGCGCACCGCTTCGATCTTGGGCAGTACGGACTCGATGAAGCGCTGGCCGCCGAAGCCCGGATTGACCGACATCAGCAGCACCAGATCGAGCTGCTCCAGCACGTGGTCGAGCACGTTGAGCGGCGTCGCCGGGTTCAGCACCAGCCCGGCCTTCACGCCGTGGCTGCGGATGAGCTGCAGCGTGCGGTCGATGTGCTCGCTCGCTTCCGGGTGAAAGGAAATGATGGAGGCGCCGGCGTTGGCGAACATCGGGATCAGCGCATCGACCGGCTTCACCATCAGGTGTACGTCGATCGGCACCGTGGCATAAGTACGGATCGCCTGACAGACCAGCGGCCCGACCGTCAGGTTGGGCACGTAGTGGTTGTCCATCACGTCGAAATGGATGAGGTCGGCACCGGCTTCGATGACGGCCGTGACCTCTTCGCCCAGCCGCGCGAAATCGGCCGACAGCAGGCTGGGGGCGATGCGCAGTCCGCTCATGACAGGGCGCCTTCGCGCAGGCCGTTCAGTTCGCCGAAGGTAAGCCAGGCGCGTTCGCGCAGCCGCGTGCCGGGTTCGCCGGCCAGGGGCGCCTGCGGGTCGCCCAGCTGCGGCAGCAGCAGTCCGGCGTCGTCGAAGTTGTGATCCTCGGTCCAGAAGGTGGGCGTGACCACGGTCCACAGACCGGCCGCCGTCGCGGCGCGCAGGCCGTTGGCGGAGTCCTCGAAGGCGATGGCGTGGTCGGTGCGCACGCCGAGGTGTTGCAGCGCCAGCAGGTAGATGTCGGGCGCCGGCTTCTTCGCGGCCACCTGGTCGCCGCAGGCGATGACGCCGAACAGGTCGAGCGCGCGCGGCCCCAGCGTGGCGTGCAGCAGCGCGTCGATGTTCACCGCGGTGGTGGTGCTGGCGATGGCCAGCCGGCAGCCGGCAGCCGCCGCTTCGTCGAGCAGCCGTGCGATGCCCGGGCGCAGCGGCACCGCGCCGTCGCGCACCACCGAACTGTAGAAGCGGGTCTTGGCCGCGTGCATCTGCGGAATGCGCGCGACGAGCTCGGCGCGCTCGCCGTCGGTCAGGTCGAGCGAGGCGATGTGGCGCGCGATGCGTTCCTTGCCGCCGGTGGTCGACAGCAGGCGGCGGTAATCGGTGCGCGACCACTTCCAGCCGACACCGAGCTGTTCGAAGGCGAGGTTGAAGGCGGTGCGGTGGGCTTCTTCGGTGTCGGCCAGCGTTCCGTCGACGTCGAAGATGAGGGCATCAAGACGCATGGAGGTCGTCCTTTCCGTTGGCGGCGAACACGCGGCTGGCCAGCACGTCGCCGGCTTCCAGCGTGCACAGCGCGTCGCGCGTCGGGGCCGCGTCGAGGTCGAACAGCCGGGTGGCGTGGCGCAGGCGGATGCGGTCGAGCGCGTTGCGCACCGAGCGCGCATTCGCGAAGTGGGGCTGCTGGCGGCGCAGCCGCACGTAGCGCGCGAAGGCCTCGTGCGCCTCGCCGTCGAAGCGGTAGTTCAGGCCGGACAGCATCAGCTCGGCGATGCGCATCAGCTCGTCCTCGCTGTAGTCCGGGAAGTCGATGTGGTGCGCGATGCGCGAGGCCATGCCGGGATTGCTGGAGAAGAAGGTGTCCATGCGGTCGCGGTAGCCGGCGAGGATCACCACCAGGTCGTCGCGGTGGTTCTCCATCACCTGCAGCAGGATTTCGATCGCTTCCTGACCGTAGTCGCGCTCGTTCTCCGGCCGGTACAGGTAGTAGGCCTCGTCGATGAACAGCACGCCGCCCATCGCCTTCTTGATCACTTCCTTGGTCTTCGGCGCGGTGTGGCCGATGAACTGGCCGACCAGGTCGTCGCGCGTCACCGCCACCAGATGCCCCTTGCGCACGTAGCCGAGCTGTCGCAGCACCTCGGCCATGCGCAGCGCGACCGTGGTCTTGCCGGTGCCCGGATTGCCGGTGAAACACATGTGCAGCGAGGGCGGCTGCGACTGCAGGCCCTGCTGCGCGCGCAGCCGGTCGATCAGCAGCAGCGCCGCGATATCGCGGATGCGGCCCTTGACCGGCGCCAGCCCGACCAGCTCGGCGTCGAGCTGTTCGAGCAGCGCCTGCACGCCGGACGAGGCGAACATCGAACGCGGCGAGCTGGCCGTTTCGAGCTCGTCGCCGGCGGGGGCGAGGGTGGCGGTGTCCATGGTGTCTGCCTCTCAACTGATCAGAACGAAGAACCGGCCCGGGCGGGCGCAGGGCCGCACCGGGCGCGGTCGGGGCTCAGTAGCGCGCGCCTTCCGGGTGTGCCTGCACGGCGTAGCTCTCGATCGAGTAGCGCACGGTGCGGCCCGGTTCTTCGGTACGGATGAGGCGGAAGCCCGGCTCGGCGTCCGGGCGATTGACGATGAAGGACAGCACGACCGATTCGGTGCCGTGCGTCGAGTCGAAGGCGGTGACGCGGATGTAGCGCTGCGGGAAGGTGTCGCGGCAGGCCTTCACCTCCATCATGATCGCGGCCGCGTCATGCACGTCGAACATGGGATTGCCGAACATGTCCCAGAAGGTGTTGCGCGGGTGCGGATCGTCGGTGTACTCGATGCCGATCGCCCAGCCATTGGCCAGGCAGTACTCGACCTGGGCGCGGATCTGCGCGTCGGTCAGGTCGGGCAGGTAGGAAAAGGTGCCTTGGGTGATGCGCATGGTGGTTCTCCTGAATGCGGTGACGTGTTGCCCCGGCGGGAGCGGGCGCTGCGCGCGATGCGGCCGGCATGCATCCGCCGGTGCCAGTTCGAGGCAGCCATCGCGAGCAAGCCCGCTCCCACAGCGGAGGGCGGATCAGACGACGGACGGCGTCGGCACGAAGTCCGAGGTGTCGGTCGAGGTGTAGTTGAAGGTGATGTCGCCCCAGGTATCGAGGGCGGCCGCCAGCGGCGTGCACCACTTGGCGGCGTCGCGCAGGATCTGCGGGCCTTCGGCCTTGATGTCGCGGCCTTCGTTGCGCGCCAGCACCATCGCTTCCAGCGCCACGCGGTTGGCGGTGGCGCCGGCCTGGATGCCCTGCGGATGGCCGATGGTGCCGCCGCCGAACTGCAGCACGACGTCATCGCCGAACAGGTCCAGCAGCTGGTGCATCTGGCCGGCGTGGATGCCGCCGGACGCCACCGGCATCACCTTGCGCAGCGCGCCCCAGTCCTGATCGAAGAAGATGCCGCGCGGCAGGTCGACCTTCGTGTGGGTGTCGCGGCACACGTTGTAGTAGCCCTGCACGGTGAGCGGGTCGCCTTCCAGCTTGCCGACGGCGGTGCCGGTGTGCAGGTGGTCGACGCCGGCCAGGCGCAGCCACTTGGCGATCACGCGGAAGCTCACGCCGTGGTTCTTCTGCCGCGTATAGGTGCCGTGACCGGCGCGGTGCATGTGCAGCACCATGTCGTTCTGGCGGCACCAGTTCGACATCGACTGGATGGCGGTCCAGCCCACCACGAGGTCGATCATGATGATGACCGAGCCCAGTTCCTTCGCGAATTCGGCGCGGCGGTACATCTCTTCCATCGTGCCGGCGGTGACGTTGAGGTAGCTGCCCTTCACCTCGCCGGTGGCGGCCGAGGCCTTGTTCACCGCGTCCATCACGAACAGGAAGCGGTCGCGCCAGTGCATGAAAGGCTGCGAGTTGATGTTCTCGTCGTCCTTCATGAAATCGAGGCCGCCCTTCAGGCCTTCGTAGACCACGCGACCGTAGTTGCGGCCGCTGAGACCCAGCTTGGGCTTGGTCGTGGCGCCCAGCAGCGGGCGGCCGAACTTGTCCAGGCGCTCGCGCTCGACCACGATGCCGGTCGGCGGGCCGGCGAAGGTCTTCACGTAGGACACCGGGAATTTCATGTCCTCGAGGCGGGCCGCCTTCAGCGGCTTGAACGAGAACACGTTGCCGATGATGGAGGCGGTCACGTTGGCGATCGAGCCTTCCTCGAACAGCGACAGGTCGTAGGCGACGTAGCAGAAATACTGGCCCGGCGTATTCGGCACCGGATCGACGCGGTAAGCCTTGGCGCGATACATGTCGCAGGCGGTCAGACGGTCGGTCCACACCACGGTCCACGTGGCGGTGCTCGACTCGCCGGCCACCGCGGCGGCAGCCTCGATCGGGTCCACGCCTTCCTGTGGCGTGATGCGGAACAGCGCCAGGATGTCGGTGTCCTTCGGCACGTAGTCGCCGTCCCAGTAGCCCATCTGCGCGTATTTCAGGACGCCGGCCGAGTAGCGCTTCTTGGCGTCGGTGATCTGCTGCGGCGTGTTCATGTCGCCCATGTCTTCCTCCTGTTGGATGCGGTCGTTGGCCGGTGGGAGCCCGGCTTTGAATCCAGTCTGGGGAAGCACCATGGATAAGAAAAGTTTGTTTTTTTCCTTGTTCGATTAAGTTAGGCTTATGTTCGGTGGGGGTGCCGCAGTGGATGCTGCGTTGCCGCATCGGTCGTGCGCGCTGCAAGCGCCGCTTGCGGTGCGGCGCTCCGGCTGCAATGCGCGCTGTCGGGCGGGAGCGCTGCGGCGGCGCGTCACTGCATACATCAGCTTTTGTTTATCAATGACTTGGCATTCATGAGGCGCGTTCCCGCGGCCTCGTGACCAGGCTGGCGCGCAACTTGTAATGGTCCGGGTGTCCCTTTCCGGCCCGCAGGAGATTGCCCATGCTCAAGAACGCCACGCTACGCCAGCTCTCAGCGCTGCACGCGGTCGCCCGTCTGGGCAGCGTGTCGCGCGCGGCCAGTGAAATCCACCTGACCCAGCCGGCGGTTTCGATACAGCTCAAGCTGCTGGAAGAATCCGCCGGCACGCCGCTGCTGGAACGCGAGGGCCGCGGCATCCGCCTGACCGGCGCCGGCGAGCTGATGGCCGATTACGCGGCGCGCATTCTCGACCTGTGGCGCGAAGTGGGCGACGAAATGGCCGCCTATCGCGGCGTCGTGTCGCGCCGGCTGCGCATCGGCGTGGTCACCACCGCCGAGTATCTGGTGCCGCGCATGCTGGTGGTGTTCGCACGCGAACAGCCGAATGTCGAGGTGAAGCTCAAGGTGGGCAACCGCGACGAGATCGTGCGCCTGCTGACTACGCAGGAGGTGGATCTGGTCATCATGGGCCGGCCGCCGAAAGATCTGAAGACGGTGGCCACGCCCTTTGCCCGTCACACCATGGCCTTCGTCGCCGCACCGACGCATCCGCTGATGGCGCGCAAGCGGCTGGTGCTGCGTGACTTGGCGAAGGAGGACCTGCTGGTGCGCGAACGCGGCTCCGGCACCCGCACCACGCTGGAACAGCTGTTCCGCGAGGCGGACCTGTCGCTGCGCATCGGTTCCGAGCTGTCGAGCAACGAGGCGATCAAGCAGATGTGCGCCGCCGGTTTCGGCCTCGCCTTCATGTCGCAGCACATCTGCCGGCACGAGCTCGAGTCCGGCGAACTGGCGCTGCTGCCGGTGGCCGGCAATCCGATCGAGCGGGAGTGGTATGTGATCAGGCTGGCGTCGCGCCAGCTCACCCGCATCGGCGAGGAATTCGAACGTTTCCTGATCGATCACGGCCAGCAGCACGTGCAGGATCAGCTCAGCCGCGCACCGGGACTGGCGATGCAGGTGTGTGCGGCCGGCACCGGGGCCGATCTTCCGCCCCTGTCCGGCTAGGGCGCGTCCGTCGCCGCAAGCCGGAAGTGCTTGTGTGGGAGCGAGCTTGCTCGCGATGCGGCTTTGGCTCGCCGCAGACTTCGTTTCAGGCCGTAATCGCGAGCAAGCTCGCTTGTATGTTCTGCCCTGGCAAGCGTAGGAATAGCT
>NZ_JADMJL010000026.1 GCF_018780585.1 Methyloversatilis discipulorum
CCCGAGGTGCCCCTCGGGAGGTAAAGACAATACAAGGAGCGGCCTTGGCCGCGACGCGGCCGTCGCGGTCCGCAGGCTTCGATACAGGTGGCTGTCGGGGTCAGAAGACCCCTCCCACAGAATCCGGGCGCCGGCCGTGGATCGGGCGCTCACCCTGTAGGAGCAGCCTTGGCCGCGACGCGGCCGTCGCGGTCCGCAGGCTTCGATACAGGTGGCCGTCGGGGTCAGAAGACCCCTCCCACAGAATCCGGGCGCCGGCCGTGGATCGGGCGCTCACCCTGTAGGAGCAGCCTTGGCCGCGACGCGGCCGTCGCGGTCTGCCGGCTTCGATCGAGGCTGCCGTCGGGGTCAGAAGACCCCTCCCACAGAATCCGGGCCCCGGCCGTGGGTCGGGCGCTCATCCTGTAGGAGCGGCCTTGGCCGCGACGCGGCCGTCGTCGTCCGCCGGCTTCGATCGAGGCTGCTGTCGGGGTCAGAAGGCCCCTCCCACAGATTCGTCGCTCCGACTACGCGTCAGGCGCCGTCCCGGGTTTCAGCCGCCCAGCGCGCCCAGCTCCACGGCGTTGGCGGCAAGCAGGGCCGGTAGCGTGTCGGAGGCGAGCACGCCGTATTCGCGCACCCGCGCGGCGCCGATCGGGTCGCCCGCGAGCGCTTGCGTGGCCGGGTGCACCATTACCGCGTCGCCGTCGGCGGCGTTGCCCAGCCAGCCGGAAAGTCGCTGACGGTAGCCGGTGGCGTCGCCGTCGAAACCATAGGCGCCGAGCAGGCGCGGCATCGCACGGATGCGCGCGGTGAAGGCGAGGCGCTCCAGTGCGGCGGCGCCGAGTGCGGCGATGAACAACGGCTTGGCGCCGTCGCCGATGCGCGCGCCGCTGATGCGCAGCCAGGGCAGGCGGCCGGCGTAGCGCGCGACCAGCACCTCGATCAGCGCGTCGCGGATCTGCGGCAGCTGGTGCACGTGCTGGTGGCCGTCCACATAGGCCGGCGCACGGCCGGTGGCGTCCTCGAACAGTGCGCACTGGGTGGCGATTTCGTCGCGCAGTGCGGACGCATCGAGCCGGTGCGCGAGGCTGGCGCCGATCAGCGGCCACAGGCCGCGGCGCAGCGGGCTGAATTCGGTGAAGTCGAGGTGCAGGCCGAAGCTGCCCGCGGCACCGATGCGCGACGCCGCCGCCGGCCAGCCCGGCGCGCGCGTCATGCAGCCGGCACCGGACAGCCGGCCGTCCGCCATCAGCGCCAGGATGGCGTCGTCGACCGCGGCGTTGTAGCCGTAGTCGTCGGCGGTGAGAAACACCGTTTTCACGCCGGGGAGTGCGCGAACGCCCAGTAGCGGCCGAGCAGCCAGGTGCTCAGCGCGACGAACACCAGCACGATGGCCAGCGCGACCCACAGCGGCAGCGGCGTGAAGCGCAGCAGTGCGGCGAGCATCAGCTGGTTGCCGACGAAGGCGGTACAGGACACCGCCAGCAACCGCGGCAGCGCCTGCCGGTGCGGCGCCTGCGTGCCGGCGAAGGACAGATTGCGGTGGCCGAGGTAGCTCACCGGGAAGGCGCACACGAAGCCGACCAGATTGGACCAGGCGGGGTCGATGCCGGTCGCCCAGTCCACGCCCAGCGTGACCAGATAGTGTGTCGCCGCCGCGCAGCCGCCAACGATTAGGAACAGCAGTACCGACGCCCGCATCAGCGCTCGTCCCCGCTGCGCACGATCTCGGCAACCACATAGGGGGGCCGGCCTTTCACCTCCTCGTACACGCGGGCGAGGTATTCGCCGAGGACGCCGATGAACAGCAACTGCACGCCGGAGAAGAACATGATGCTCACCACCACGGTCGGCCAGCCCGGCACGTCGACGCCGAGCAGCATCTTCTCGACCACGATGTACAGGCCGTAGGCGAACGCGATCGACGACAGCAGCAGCCCGATCAGGCTGGCCATGCGCAGCGGCAGCACGGAAAAGCTGGTCAGCCCGGTCCACGCCAGACGCATCAGGTTGAGCCGGTTGAAGGAGGTTTCGCCGGCGGCGCGCGGCAGCGGCGTGTAGGGAATGCCGATCGAGCGGAAACCGACCCAGGCGTACATGCCCTTCATGAAGCGCTGGCGTTCGGGCAGCGCGAGCAGGGCGTCGACCACGCGGCGGTCCATCAGCCGGAAGTCGCCGGCATTCGGCGGAATGTCCAGCCGGCCACCCATATTCATCATGCGGTAGAACAGTTTTGAACCGATCTGGTTGAACAGCCCTTGCTGCGCGCGGTCGGCGCGCACCGCATAGACCATGTCCCAGCCCTCGCGCCAGTGCGTCAGCATGGTTCCGAGCAGGTCGGCCGAGTGCTGGCCGTCGGCGTCCATGCACACCACCACGTCGCCGCGCGCGTGCTGCAGGCCGGCCGAGATCGCGGCCTCCTTGCCGAAATTGCGCGAGAAGCGCACCAGCGTCACCGGCAGACGCTGTGTGCAGTCGGCGGCGATCTGCGCGGTGGCGTCGCGGCTGCCGTCGTCGACGACGACGATTTCATAGTGCGGCACCAGCGCGGCCAGGTGGCGCGAAATCATGTCCAGCGTGCTGGCGAGCGCGCCGGCCTCGTTATAGGCCGGCACCACGACGCTGAGCGTGGGCGGCGTGACACGCGCGGAAGAGAGCGGCAGTGGGGTGGTCTGGTTCATCGTGGTGTGGGCGTTCCGGCGGCCACCGACTGCCGGTGTGCAGAGCGGCCGGGCGCCGGAAACGGCGTGCAGTGTATCGGTTGAGGTGGCTGTCGGTGCGCTTTACAGCATGGGTGCGAATCGTTCGCGCACACATTGTGACAATCACAAGACATTGACGCGAAAGCATTTCCGGGTTTCTGGCACAGCGGTTGCTGAAAGCGCCGTCACGCGCCGAACGGCGCCCATGCAGGCCGGAAACGCCCGAGCGCATCTGCCTGCCGACACGACAACATTAAACGAGACAAGCGATGACCTTCCCGACTCATTTCCTGAATCTGATCGCACGCGGTGCCGCGGCTCTGTCACTGGCGCTTGTTGCGTCGCATGCCGGCGCAGCCGTGATTGCCCAGGACGGCTTCCAGTCCTACTCGACCGGCGCGCTGAACGGCGCCAACGGCGGCTCGGGCTGGGGCGGCGCGTGGAGCGCGACCGGCAACGCCAACGTCGTCGATCCGGCCGCCAACCTGTCCGGCAATCGTGCGCTGGCCCTGACCGGCAATGCAAGCAACGCCGCCGTGCGCACGCTGGCTTCGTCCTTCAGCGGCGACAGCCTGTTCGTGAGCTTCCTGCTGCAGGCCGACCGCGGCAGCTCGATCGACCGCAACGACTTCATGGGCCTGTGGCTGGATCTGGGCACCAACAACGGCGGCAGCAATCGCCCGAACATCGGCATCAAGGGCAATCAGGACAGCAGCAGCGCCACCAACGACATCTTCGCCCGCACCACGGGCACCAATGGCAGCTATGCGCCGGACAGCAATCTCGACGTGCTCGACACCTATCTCGTCGTCGGCCACCTGTACCGCAATGCGGCTGGCAACTACACGAACTTCGACCTGTGGCTGAACCCGACCGTCGACGACTTCCTGTCGCCGGACGCGAGCTTCACCGGCAACGCCGGCATTTCGGCGATCGATCGCGTGGGCATCCGTCTCGCCAACCTCGACAGCGGCGACCGCATCCTGATCGACAACCTGCGGCTGTCGACCACCTTCCAAGAAGCGACGGCCATCCCGGAGCCGGGCGTGCTCGGCCTGCTGGGCCTTGGCCTGGCCGGTCTGGCGTTCGCGCGCCGTCGCAACACCTGAGCGCTCCGGCGCTCGCTTCAGGGGGCTGCCGAGGCAGCCCCTTTTTCGTTCACGCACGGGCCGCGGCGCAGCAAGGGCGGTGTCCTGATTCCGGCTTTGGCGGGCGATTCGAGGCGGCGCGATCTCGGTGCTCGTGTCGCTCTCGCAGGGAGATGTGCGCCAGACCTCCGCCGGCGGGGCCGGAACGCGGGTTCTGTGGGAGGGGTCTTCTGACCCCGACCGCGGCTTGTATCGAAGCCAGCGATCTGCAGCGGCCGTGTCGCGGCCAAAGCCGCTCCCACAGAGGTTGCGTCTGACCCGCGGCCCGAGCTAGAGCCGGAGCTTTGTGGGAGGGGTCTTCTGACCCCGACAGCGGCTTGTATCGGAGCCGGCGGACTGCGGCGGCCGTGTCGCGGTCGGAAGACCGCTCCTACCGCGGGCTTCGGGCCCCCGGAGCAGGGTCCGCTGCGCGGTCAGTCGCGGTTCTTCAGCGCCTCGGCGGCGCGGGTGAAGTGCTGCATCAGCCGCACACCGACGTCGGTCGGGATGCCCGTTGCCTCGATCGCATGCACCATGCAGCGCAGCCAGGACACGACTTCCGCCTGGCCGATGGCGACGTGCGCATGCATCTGCCGCAGATTCGAGTGGCCCATGCGTTCGGCGTAGTAGCGTGGGCCGCCGAGGAAGCCGCACAGGAACTCGAACTGCGCCTCGCGCAGGTGGGCGACGCCGAAACCTTCCTGGTGCAGCTTGTGTACCGGCTCACCGTCCGGGTGGGTTTCGACGATGTCGTAGAAGGCATTGACCAGCCGGCGCAGCGGCTCTTCGCCGCCGATCTGCTGGAACATGCTCGGCGGCTTCATCGACGGGGCGTTCATCTTCTTCCCATGTACGGATGTTGTTGCGGGTCGTGGGCGCAGCGTCGCGAAGCACCGCGTTGCCGCATGGAGGTCAGTGCAGTTTTCCCTCTGACGGCACAGTCGGAACACCGCGCCCACGGACCGAAGGATTGCGCCGCGGCGGTGCCGGCGCAATACCGCATAGGGGGTAGTCGGCGCTGTCCACAGGAACTATGCCGGCGCCGGAGCATGCGCATGGAATGCACCGTCACCGGTCAGGCGGCCAGCGTCCATCGTCAGCACGCGGCCCATGCGCTCGAAGGCGCGCGGGCGGTGCGCGATCAGGATGACGGTGCGTCCGGGCGCGTGCTCGCTCATCAGCGCGTCGATCACGCGCGCCTCGGTGTCGGCGTCGAGTGCCGACGTCGCCTCGTCCAGCAGCAGCACCGGTGCGTCGCGCAGCACCGCGCGCGCGATGCCGACGCGCTGTCGCTGGCCGCCGGACAGGCTGTGCCCCTTCTCGCCGACCGGGCTGTCCAGGCCCTCGGGCAGCAGCGCGATCACGTCGTCGAGCTGGGCGATGCGGCAGGCGCGCAGCACGTCCACCATGCTCACCTCGCGGCCCAGCGTCAGGTTCTCCAGCAGCGACAGGCTGAACAGTTCGGTTTCCTGCGGCACCACCGCGATCTGGTGCAGCAGCGCCTCGTGCCGGATGTCAGCCAGCGGCACGCCATCGACAGTGAGGCGGCCCGATTCCGGCGGGTAGAGCGCCAGCAGCAGCTTCACCAGCGTGCTCTTGCCCGAACCCGAGCGCCCGGCGATGCCGACGTGCTCGCCGCGCGCGATGCGGAAGTCCAGCGGCCCGAGCACGCGACGGCCGTCGTGCGCGAAGGTGAGTGCTTCCGCCTGCAGCGCGCGCCAGTCGGCCGGCCAGTCCTGCGTGCCGTGCTGGCTGGGCTGCGGCGCGAAGAGCGGCATCATGCGGCCGAGGTTCGAGGTGCGTTCGATCATCGTCTGCACGCGGTCGGTCATGTCCATCGACGCTTCGCGCAGCGTGTTGAAGTAGGCGCTGTAGGTGAGCACCAGGCCGACCGACAGCCCGCCCTCCATCACGCCCCAGGCCACGCCGAAGATGTAGATCGCCCAGGCCAGCGCGGTGTGCAGCTGGAACAGCATCCACTTCGTATTGGTGAGGCGCAGCCGGCGGTAGGCGAAGTCGCGCGCCGCGCGTTCGCGGTCGGCCACGCGGGCCGTCATGTCGGCGCCTGCGTTCATCGCCTTCACCGACAGGATGTTGGCCGCGCTTTCGACGAAGCTGCCGCTGGCGTTCTCCATCGACGCGTTGATCTGGTCCGACAGCCGCGCGATGCGGCGGTAGAAATACCACTCGATGAAGCCGAGCACGCCGCAGTAGTAGAGGAAGAAGAACACCGTCGCCGGATGCAGCAGCATGCAGGCGATCAGCGCGCCGAAGAAGGCGCCGCTGGCGGTGAGCAGCGCATTAACCAGTTCGCTGGTCCAGTCGCGCACCGCGTCTGCTCCAGTGATCACCCGCTGCGCCTTGTTGCCGGTGCTTTCCTTCTGGTGCCAGGACAGCGAAAAATCGAGCAGCCGCTCGAAACCCCACACCTTGGCGCGCATGCGCGCATCGATGGCCATGCGCCCGATCACCCGCTTGGTCGACAGCCGCACCAGCGCCACGCAGGCATGCGCCACGCCCAGCGTGGCCACCAGCGTGTACAGCGGCGTGAGGCTGTCACCGCGCTGCCAGCCGAGCAGGAAATCCGCCACCCGCCCGATCAGGTAGGGCGGCAGCATCGGGTAGAACTGCACCACGCCCAGCACGCAGATGAAGAACAGGTAGCGGCGGCGGTCGGCTTCAAGAAAGAAGGCGATCGCGCGCGGGACGTCGGTCAGACGGAAGGCGGGTGGGGCGGACATGGCGGGGCGGCGAGGGCGAGCCCACCATTATCGCGGGTCGCTGGGGCGATGGCGTACAGCGATCTGCGTCGGTCGAAAGGTCGATTGCCGTGTAACACCGCAGATGAGAGGCTCCGATAAACGGA
This sequence comes from Methyloversatilis discipulorum, assembly GCF_018780585.1. Lineage (GTDB taxonomy): Bacteria > Pseudomonadota > Gammaproteobacteria > Burkholderiales > Rhodocyclaceae > Methyloversatilis > Methyloversatilis discipulorum_B. The sequence continues at coordinate 6,678 of NZ_JADMJL010000026.1, forward strand.
CTGCGGCAGTAACGCGATGAAAACAGTAAGGAATCAGCTGCGGTGTCCGCTGGAATATCACGCAGGCTTCTGGAATATCCATCAATTTTGATGTCTACATCACGTTAGGCGTCTGGCGGTTTGCCATGAAAGTTTCCCTCGAGACTTGGTACATCCTTCGCGATCTCAAGGTTGCTGAAGGTCGCGTGGAGGCCCGATTTGTCCCAGACTACTTCCACGCCGGGATCGTTGACCCAGTCGTTACCCTCAGTGTAGATGGGCCAGCCAATGCTTCTGAAGCGGAGAAGTTTCTGGGGCGCTTTGTCGAGGAGCCATTGGTGGACCTTGAGGTATCGCCTCAGAAGATTGAGCTATGGGCCGAGTACGACGATGTTCCTTCAGCGATCTGCGGGCAATCTGCTGCCTGGGTACGTTCGGCTTACTTGTCGGAAGATCTGCTTCTCATAATCGGGCAGTTGTCCAGTCAGCTAGACAGCTCGCTCGCTCAAATCGCGGGGCTGCGAAAACACCAGAACGAAGCAGAGTCCTTTATTGCTGAGTTGCTTCATAGAGCCGAAGCCAAGAAGGCTTTGACCACCCTACCTACGACTGTGATTGATGCGCAGATTCAAGTCCTGGTGAGAGTTCTTGGAAAACTACGAGACGCCTAACCTGTCGCTCGAGCCGACTCGCGTCGGCAAGCCGCCGCTCGCGGCTCAGCTTCAACGTTAGGTTTCGCGATGCACATGGAGAGCGAAGAAATACTGCCCGAAGACGAGGTACGCGAAGCGTCTGAGATCGCCAGACGCGCGCTCGCGTTATTCGCAGTTGTTGGCCTCGCGTTAGGCGCGCCCAAGGAGACAACTCTCACGTGGTTACGTGGCGAATCGCTGTGGGATGAGCTTTCACCCGAAGAACTGAAGTTCGTCTCTGCTTTGGAACCGACCGAGCGGCAGCGGATTAACGCATCTTGGCGAAGCGAGGCATTGCTCATGCTCCTTTGGTCGATCGGTGTCGTTAAAGAACTTCCGGGCCTGGCAGAGCAGTGCGATGCGGGAAACTTCCAGAGGGTCTTGCCACCCTTCGCGGATGTGACTGTCAATGAGTTCATTTCATCTGCACAGCGCCGCTCAGATGATGAGTTGTTCGAAATGGCGAACGAATTGCTGGATTCTCATTGGGAAGCGCGCGATGCTCGCATTAATAAAAAACCTATGCCTGCAAACCTCGATATCGGAATAATTCAAGAGAGGCATCATGCGATCAACTGGGTCATCGGCTATGACGGCTTACCGTGGGATGAAGTTACCACCGACACCTAACAATTCATTCCACCGGACCGCCTCCGGCGGCCGGTGAATTCAAACCTCAGGCGTTTCAAGCCATGCCCGAAGACTTCAAGCGTGCAAGGAACCGGAAACTGTCAACCAAGCTTGCCCGATCAAAGCAGCTTGGGATCGACTACCCGCGGGTCATCGAGGTTCAGCTTTGAAACAAGCGCATGAAGCAAGCGTGAAAGCTTCGGTCCGAACAAATGTCCTGTTTGTTTGCAGCCGAAACCAGTGGCGAAGTCCGACGGCGGAGCAGGTGTGGCGTAAGCATCCATCGCTCTCCGTCAGGTCTGGAGGAACAAGCCCGAATGCGAGGCACCCCGTCACCGCTGCCGACCTTTCATGGGCTCATGTGGTCTTCGTCATGGAAGAGAAGCACAAGTCCCGGCTAATGACTGAGTACAGGCGAGTTCTCGAAAACAAGCCGATTCACGTCCTGGATATTCCGGACGAGTACCGGTACATGGATGCCGGGTTGGTCGAGCTGATTGAAAAGTTGGTGGGGGCGATTCTTGGACTCGAATAGCGGACGCTCTGTCCCGGTGTGCCCGCAAACGCCTTTGGGCGGCGGAGTTCAGCAGGCCGCGCCCGAGGCAGCGAGTGCCACGGTCAGCGAGATTGAAGTTGACTGCACTCCGCGCTTGCGTGGCGTCGGGACGTCCTCCGAATCCGTAAAGAGGGGGCCGGACAGAGCCCATGCAGTCAATGGGGACCGAACACGGATTGAACGAGGAAGCATGAAAGCGTGATCACTCGGTTGCTCCTGTTGCGCCTGACCGTCGCGCGGTGAGGCAGCACGGTTTCCGCCCGTCCCACGTTGAGATCATTCATGTCTGCGCGCTGCCCACACTGCAATGCACGACTGTCCTGGCTGAGCCTGAAGCGCGCTTTCCGTTGCCCCTCGTGTGGCTCCGATTTCGCCGCGACGACGTTCTGGCCCTGGCTTGCGACCATCGGGCTTTGGTCGCTCGCGGATATCCCGCTCCGGATGGCGATGCCGGTGGCCGAGGGCGCTGCGGCGTCTCTCGGTGTTGCCGTGAGGGCGAGTGCGAGCCTCGGCATCGGCTATGCCATCGCTTGTGTTGTCGTGGGCACTTTCAGCACCGTTTCGATGGCGAACACGGCACATGAGCGCACCGAGTCCTGAGCACGGTGCAGACCGTTCGATCGTGTCTGCAACGGGCGTGATGCTCGGCATTGCGCGGTGCGCAGCGCTGCTTGGCCTTGGTGTGGTTGGCCTGCTGTATCTGAACGACGCCTTCTTCAGCGCCTGGGTCGCAGGCGGACCGCCGGGACCTCACAAGCTGGGCTGGGAGCGACGTTCCCTCGCTTCGTTCCTCTGGTCGCTCGCCGCCTTTGTGGCGGCGGTCGGCCTGTTCCGGGCGCTGGGTCGCCTTCCGCGCATCGGTACGCTGGCCTGGCTTCTGCTCGCGGTGGCGGCCGGTCTGGCGCTCGCCCCCTTCGTCGCACGCGAAATCATGATCGATGCCTGTGTCGACAGGGGTGGCCGCTGGCTGCATGCGGCGCTCGAGTGTGAGCGCTGAGCCTGGCGTATGCTTGGCCGGCCACGCTGCGGGCACGCAGCAGCCGTTTGAGAGGAGCATTCCATGGGATTTCCTGGCATGAATCACGGGCTGTTCTTCCTGCCCTTTCTGGTGATCTTCGTCATTCCGGCCTGGCGCATCGTCAGCAAGGCCGGGTACAACGGCGCGTTCTCACTGCTGCTGCTCGTCCCCTTCGTCAACGTGATCGCGTTGTGGGTGTTCGCCTTTGCGGAGTGGCCGGCGCAGGGGCGCCGCGAATAGTCTGCGATGCTGCGCGGGTCGCCTGCGCCGCCGTTTCGTGAAGGGGGCTGTCATGCATGATCCGCCCGACCGCACGGTCCAACTGAATCAGTCTTTTTGAAATGCGGATACGTGAAGCGCTTGAATCCGACCTCGATGCGCTGATGGCGGTGTTTGCCGCGGCGGTTCACGATCTTGCGGGCCGTGCCTATACCCGCGAACAGTGTTGCGCCTGGGCACCGCTGCCGCCCGATCCGGATGCCTGGCGCGCCCGCCTGTCGCGTCTGCATGCCCGGCTCGCGTGCGACGGTGATGAGGTGGCCGGTTTCATCGGCTACACGCATCAGGGTCACGTCGATCTGCTGTTCACGGCGCCGCAGCATGCGCGCCGGGGCGTGGCGTCCGCACTCTTCCGCGCGGCGTGCGCGGACCTCCGCCGCGCTGGCGCCGAGCGCGTCTTTGCCGAGGCCAGTCTGGCGGCGCGCCCATTCTTCGAGCGCCAGGGGCTGGCGGTCGTTGCCGAGGAGGTCGTGCTGCGTCAGGGCGAGGCTTTGCGCCGCTTCCGCATGGAGGGCGCACTGCCATCTCCGCATGTTCCGACGGCGCCTTGAAGCGGTCTGTACCGGGTGCGGCAGAACGGCGTCGGACCCTGAATGCCGGCCCACGATGAGCGGAGCCGTTCGCGCTATCCTCGGCGATGACAAGAAACGCAGAACGCGCCCGCGGGAGCGCGGTCTACGACGCCACAGGAGGACGCATGAAGACCTATACGAAATCACCCGAGGCGATCGCCCGCCTCACGCCCGAGCAGTACCGCGTTACGCAGCAGAACGGCACCGAGTATCCGGGCACCGGCGAATACCTGCACAACCACGAACCGGGCATCTACGTCGACATCGTGTCCGGCGAGCCGCTGTTCGCCTCGAGCGACAAGTTCGAGTCCGGTTGCGGCTGGCCCAGCTTCACCAAGCCGATCGAGCCGGCGCACGTGACCGAGTTGCGCGATGCTTCGCTCGGCATGATCCGTACCGAAGTGCGCTCGGCGCATGGCGACAGCCACCTCGGCCACGTCTTCCCGGACGGCCCGCGCGACCGCGGCGGGCTGCGCTACTGCATCAATTCGGCGTCGCTACGCTTCGTGCATCGCGACAACATGGTGGCCGAAGGTTATGGCGACTATCTGGATCAGGTGGAGGACGTGCGATGAGCACCGAACGCGCTGTGCTTGCCGGCGGCTGTTTCTGGGGCATGCAGCAGCTGATCCGCCGCATCCCTGGCGTGGTCTCGACGCGCGTCGGTTACAGCGGCGGCGACGTGCCCAACGCGACCTATCGCAATCATGGCACGCACGCCGAGGCGATCGAGATCCTGTTCGACCCGGCGGTGCTGAGTTACCGCCGGCTGCTGGAGTTCTTCTTCCAGATCCACGACCCGAGCACGCCGAACCGCCAGGGCAACGACCGCGGGCCGTCCTACCGCTCGGCCATCTACTGGACCAGCGAAGCGCAGCGCGACGAGGCGCTGAATACCATCGCCGACGTCGATGCGTCCGGCATCTGGCCGGGCAAGGTGGTGACCGAGGTCGAACCGGTCGGCGATTTCTGGGAGGCCGAACCGGAGCACCAGGACTATCTGGAGCATTTCCCGAACGGCTACACCTGCCACTTCCCGCGACCGAACTGGGTGCTGCCGCGCAAGGCCGATCAGTAAGCGCTGCGGGCCGGTCAGACGTCGGTGTTGCAGAAGGGCAATACGTCCCAGAGCATGTGCGCGAACACCGGCGGCCACAGCTGGCCGCTGCGTACGAAGTGCAGCGCGAAGGCCAGGCCGATGAGGGCGACGGCCAGCATGCCGACCGGACCCTGGTAAAGGTGATACGACGTGCGCAGCAGGAGCGGAAGGCCGATCGCGACTGACAGGCCGAATCCGCGCAGGCCGCGCGTCAGTACGCCGAGCAGGAACACCTCTTCAAAGGTGCCGTTGACCATGGCGGTCAGCACGATGACAGCCGACGACGGTTGCGACGCGAACATCATCTGCTGCACGTGACCCGCGCCTGAGCTTCCGGCAAAGGGCTCGGTGGCGAACACGACCACAAGCCATGCCACGAGGGCCAGCAGAACGCCGGTGAGGCTGCCGCGCAGGGTCGGTCGGGGCAGCGCCGGCTGCAGATCCTGCTGTTGCCATCGGAGGTAGGTGAACGCGGCGATTGCGGCCGAAACTTCGAACATGCATGTCCAGAGCATGCTCGTGTCGCTGAAGCCCTCCACCGGAAAATCTCTGGCTGCGGATTGCAGCGACAGGGTGATCGGCAGGCCGAAGCAGAGAAGGGAAACGATCCCTGCCTCCCGCAGAGTGAGTGTGGTGCGCAAAGTGGGATGGTCCGGATCGCGTGTGAAAGGAGCGCCGGATGTCGGTCACGGCGCGCTGGCGATGCGCATGTTAGCCATATTGCATCGGCTGCGCATCACCCCGGCATGACGCGACCTGGCCGGTTCTTCCTCACCGGCGGAGGTTGCAGGATGTCGATCAGGCGCTGCGGCGGCGCGCGATCGCGCCGAGCACTGCCAGACCGGCGACCATCAGCCCCCAGGTGGCGGGTTCGGGCACCGGCGGTGCAACGGCGGCGGTCAGCAGGCCGGTATTGCCTTCGAGCGTGTAGCCCTGCGGCAGCAGGATGCTCAGCCGGCCGGTGTTGAAACCATCGACTGCGCCCCAGGACTGGCTGTAGTCGAACGGCGGGCCGGCTTCGGGATGGATCGGTTCGGGCGTGACCTGGGTGCTGAGGTTGTTCACCAGCACGAAGCTCTGACCCGGGTCCATCGTGACGGTGAGCCGGATTTCGCCGATCAGGTCGTCCATGTCGTCGTTGATGACGGTACTCGTGGCGCCGGCGTAGGGCTCATCGACGTAGACGAAACCCGGTTCGAAATAGGTGACGTTGCCCTTGCTTTCGGTGCGCACGGCCGTGTCGTCCAGCAGGTCGGTGCGGAACACCAGTTGCGACTGGTAGTTCACGTTGGTGAAGGCCACCGTGCTCGACGGCACGCCCAGCGTCAGCGTGCCGACAAGCTGGTGGAACACGTTGCCGCTGTAGGTGTGGAAGCTGCCGTCGAAGGTGAATACGAAGGTGACGTCCACCGGGCCGCTGCCCGGGCTGCCGACGAGCACGCCGCTGCTCGTGTTCTGGGCGAAAGCCGAGCCGATGAGCAGGTCGGGTACGCCGCCGACGCCGCGGCTGTCGATTTCGCTGAACACACGCACCGTGCCGGTCGCATCGTCGCCCTGCGCCTTGCCGACGAAGGTGACGCCACCCGCCGACACGTAAGGCGTTTCATCGAGGTTCACCGACTGCAGACCGCCACCGCTGACAATCTGGCTTTCCGATGGCGTCACCCATTGCACCTGGGTCAGTGCATGGGCCTGGAACGACAGCGCGGCGAACAGGGTGAGCACGGGAAGACGGGCAAGGGCGCGCGGCATGGTGACCTCCTGGGGCGGTTGAGGGATGAGTCCCGCCCCGCAGCAAGATGCGCACCAGCCGAGAACTGTTCGCATTCAAATCAATCATTTGCGTGCGAACGGAAGTGTACGGCCGGAGTGCTGTATGGCGTGTCGACACCCTCAAATAGGGGGGGGGCGCGGCGCACGATGACAGTGTGGGAGCGGTCTTCTGACCGCGACGGGGCCTCAGATCACCGGCTGCCGTGACTCTTCGAGGCGTGATGTCGGCGTGGATCGGAGATGGCGGCATGTCCAAGCCGCATCGCGGCCAAGGCCGCTCCCACAAAAGCACGCCCGATTCGCTGCAACGGGTTTTGTGGGAGCGAGCTTGCTCGCGATTCTGCGGGGCGACGCGCTGCTGCACGCATTCAGGCGACGCCGTGGCCCGTCAACGAAAACGGCGGACACGGGCACCCCCCATGTCCGCCGCGAGCGCGCTGCGGCGCTGCTTACTCGGGTTGCGTGCCGGCCGGCAGCACTTCGCCGTCGTCGAACTTCGACAGCCATTCCAGCGTGGTCGGCTTGTAGCGCACCAGACCCTTGTACTCGGCCAGCTCGTTCGGCAGCGTGCTCAGCACACGGTGCAGACGCTTGGCCCAGCGCGGGTAGGTGGCCAGTTCGTTCATGCTGGCCAGATAGCCGCGGATCGAGAACAGCATGCCATTGCTGCGTGGCAGGCGGAACAGGGCCTGCAGTTCGACGCGCAGGTGCACCTTGTCGCCGACGTTGTCCGGCGTGACGCTGGCGCGGTCCGGGCCCCACTCGGGGTAGGTTTCCGGCGAGGTGTCGAGACGCGGGTTGATGGTCATGGTCCAGTTCAGGCGGCGCACCGGTCGGCCCTGCTGCAGCATCAGCAGGTACTTCAGCGCGCGCTCGAACACGCCCAGCTCATGCGCCAGCGGCACCGGACCGTGCCATTCCATGAAGCTCATGCCGGCGTCGAACATCAGCGACCAGTCGGCCTGCGAGGTGATCATGCCGGCGTCGGCGAACAGGTCGTTGTCGCGCTGGTCCATGATGACGAAGTCACCCTGGCACTGCCGCGTGATGTACTCGAAGGGCGGGCAGGGGAGGGTGGCGGCGTCGCCGAAGGTGAAGGTCTGCTCGATGCCCAGCGGTCTGTTGATCCAGCTCCAGCGCGCGCCGTCCTTGGCCAGCGTGAACATGTCCGGATAGTCGCGCGACAGCGATTCCATGATCAGTTCCAGCGTGTCCCACTCGGCGTCCATCATGTGCGGCAGCGACACGCAGCGGCCCGGGTCGCGCTCCAGCGTGATGGCGCGGTCGCGCATTTCTGCGATGTAGTGCTCATCGATGTCGAAGGCGTTCTCGAACACCGAACCTGCAGGCCCCTTGGTGTGCGGCTCCATGTTGACCGAGTACATGTACTGGTCCTGATGGAAGGGGAAGGGGAAGCGGCGGATGGCCGCCGGCGAGTTGCGGTAGGTGTAGTCGCCGCGGAAGGTTTCGTCCGGCTTGAATGCGATGCTCATGTCGTCTTCCTCACAGGTTCAGGGTCAGGCAACCGCCCTTCAGGCGCGACACGCAGGGCATGATCTTCTTGCCCGACGCGCGCTCGTCGGCGCTCAGATACAGGTCGTGATGGATCAGCTCGCCTTCGGCGCCGAGCACTTCCAGTTCGCACTGGCCGCAGGCGCCGCCGCGACAGAGGTAGGGCGCGTCGACGCCCTGCTGCTCGATCGCTTCCAGCAGCGACAGGTCGCTCGGCACGGTGAAGGCCTTGCCGCTCAGTGCCAGCTTCACGTCGAACGGCTCACCGCCGGTCGGCGCGAGGAACTGTTCGCTGTGCAGATGGCTTTCCGGCCAGCCCAGCGACTTGCCGGCGTTCATGCTGGCGGCCACCATGCCGGCCGGACCGCAGATGTAGAAGTGGGTGCCCAGCGGACGGCCGGCCAGCAGCGAGCCGAATTCGATCTGTTCGCGGCGCGACTGCACGTAGTGATGCACGCGGCCCGGCGCCAGCGCCTCCAGCTCGTCGGAGAACACGCCGTATTCGGGGCCGCGGTAGGCGTAATGCACTTCGAAGTCGGCACCGAGGCGGGCCAGTTCGCGCGCCTGCGACAGGATGGGCGTGATGCCGATGCCGCCGGCGACCAGGATGTGGCGGCGGCCGGTGCGGATCAGCGGGAACAGGTTCACCGGCGCCGAAATGTCGATGCGCATGCCTTCGCGCGCCTGCTCGTGCAGCCAGCGCGAACCGCCGCGCGACTCTTCCTGCTTGCGCACCGCCACGCGCCAGGTGTCGCGCACGGTCGGGTCGCCCAGCAGCGAGTACGGATTGCGGTGCGGACGCTCACCAAGCGGCAGCGACAGCACGATGTGGCTGCCGCCGGAATAGACCGGAAAATCTTCGCCGTCGGTGCGCGACAGGCTGAACTCGCGGATGCCCGGCGCCAGTTCGCGGATGCGGCGGATTTCTACGTTGAGGGATGCACTGCTCATGGGTAGACCACCTCCGCAGCGGGGACCTCGCCCGGCACTTCGGCGTCGATCTGGAAGCCCATGTAGGCACCCAGCCGGCGCGAGAAGTGGTCGCGCACGAACAGCGATCGTCCGCAGCCGCTGCATGAAACGATGTTGGTGTGCACGCCGCGCGTGATGGTGCGGCAATGCACGCAGAACACCGGGCGTGCCTTGCTGCCCAGTTGTGCGTAGCGAACTTCGTCGCGTCCGACGCCGAAGCCGTCGGCCACGCGCGACGCCTGCCACACCGCGTCTTCGGGGCCAGCGAGATAGATGCGCGTGCCCATCTGCGCGACGTAGAGCGCGTCGCGCAGCACTTCCAGCGCCTCGGCCAGCGAGTGCGTCTCGAGGTAGAGCGCACTGTCGGGCAGGCCCTGCGACCAGCAGCTGCGCGCTTCCGCGGACGCGCTGCCCAGATGGATCAGCGTGATGGTGCCGGCGGGCGGGTTGGAGAGCAGGCGCTGCGCCAGAGCGGCGTCCTCGGCGGCAACGAACAGGATGTGATGCGTACCGGCGCGATCCCATTCGAGCTCTGCGTAAACCGGCTGGCTTTTGATGGCTGGGGTGCTCATGCGGCGTCTCGATGCGAGTTGCAGACATGCCGCGCGCCGGAGCGCGCGGCGGGTCGGATTCGATGCGCGATCAGCGCTTCTTGTCCGGATGGGTACGCTGGCGCAGCGGGTCGTAGAACGGCGTCGGCACCACCAGCGCGGCGAGCTTGCCGGCCTTGCTGGCAATGGTCAGGCGGGTGCCGATGTTCGAATGCGACGGCTTCAGGTGCACCATGGCCAGCGACTGCATCAGCAGGCGGCTGTACGAGGCCGAGGTGACCACGCCGACTTCCTTCTCGCCGTCATAGACCTTGGCGCCGGCTTCGACCGCTTCGTGGTGCAGCACGGTCATGCCGGCCTGCTTGGCACGTTCGCGGCCCTTCAGTGCGAGCACGGCAGCCTTGCCGATGTAGTCGCCCTTCTTGTCGAGGTCGACCGCCCAGTCCATGTTCACTTCCCACGGCGTGGTGTCGCCTTCCGGCATTTCGAACGGGAAGAACAGCAGCGCGCCTTCGACGCGGGTCAGGTCGAGCGCGGTCCACGAGCAGGGGATGACGCCTTGCGGCTTGCCGGCTTCGAGGATGGTGTCCCACAGGAACACGGCGTCGGCCGCGCTGCAGTACACCTCGTAGCCACGCTCGCCGGAGTAGCCGCCGCGGCCCAGCGTCACCTTCTTGCCGAACAGCGTGGTTTCGACGTGGTTGAAGTAGGGCAGTGCAGCCAGATCGGCCGGCGTGTGCGGGGCCAGCACGTCGAGCGAAACCGGGCCCTGTAGCGACAGGATGTGCACGTCGAGATCGGCCTCGATCTTCACGTTCTTGCCGGCAGCCAGTGCGGCCAGCGTCTTCGGCGTGGCGCCGCTGCCGTGCGAAATGCGGAATTTGTCGGCGGCGTCACGGATGATCATGATGTCGTCGACCAGCGCACCGGCTTCGTTCACTTCCCCGCCGAGGCGGGCGGTGCCCGGCTTCAGCTTGGTGATGTCGATGGTGACCAGGCGGTCGATCACGGCCTCGGCGTCCGGGCCGGTCACGTTGACGATGTTCAGCGCCGACACGTCGTACAGGCCGGCGCGGGTGCGCGTGGCGACGACTTCGTCGTGCGGGCAGCTGTTGTAGCTCCACGGGATCGGCATGTTGTTCCACGTATCGCCGTCGAGCTTAGAACCGAGCTGGCGGTGCCGCTCGTTCAGTACCGAATTCCTCTGCATTCCCGGATCTCCTTGTCGTGGGCGTCGCCGCGCTGCGCGGTCGATCTGGGACTGATTCTGTTGTCCGGGGGAGGTCGGGACAATTCTCAAGAGGGGTTACCCCCTAGGTGGTATGTGCGCGGGGGCGCCTGCTGCGTACGCTGCGCGCATCACGAACAGGGGAGGCGAGCGATGGCGAAGGCCGGTGGAGGTGAAGGTGCGTGTCTGTGCGGTGCCGTGCGCTACAGCGTGCGCGGAGCACTGAGCGCACCGGTGGCGTGTCATTGCCGCCAGTGCGCGCGCACCAGCGGCCACCATGCGGTGATGGCGAGCTGCGCCGACGCCGACCTCGAAATCATGGCCGGCGACCCGCTGCGCTGGTACGCCTCGTCGGCCTCCGTGAAGCGCGGCTTCTGCGCACACTGCGGCGGCAATCTGTTCTGGAAGGACGCCGCATCCGACGTCACCTATGTGACCGCCGGTACGCTGAACCGCCCGACCGGGCTGAAGCTGTCGGCCCACATCTTCGCCGGCTCGCGCGCCGACTACTACGACATCGACGACGACCTGCCGCGCAGCGACGCCTGGTAGGGGCGAACGGTCACCGCGCCGGCGCAGGCGCCGCGGATTTCCATCGCGGGAATGAAAAAGGCGCGGAACGGCTTTCGCCATTCCGCGCCCTGCTGCCGGCGTACTGCGATCAGGCGCGCACGCGGGCCTTAGTCGGGTCGTAGTGCGAGGTTTTCACCTGGGTGGCCTTGATGCGCTTCTGGTGGCCGTCCAGCTTGCCGATCTCCACCGTGGCACCCAGCTCGACCGCCGACACGTCCAGCCGCGCCAGCGCGATGGTCTTGCCGAGGATGGGCGAACGGGTGGTGCTGGTGATCTGGCCGATCTGCGCGCGACCGTTGAAGATCGGGTCGCCGTGCGCCACCAGTTCGGTGCCTTCGATGTCCAGGCCGACCATGACGCGCGCCGGGTGGGCCTTGCGCCGCTCTAGCGCGGCCTTGCCGACGTAGTCATCCTCCTTGTCGGCCGCCACTGCGAAACCGATGCCGGCTTCGAACGGGTCGGTCTGATCGCAGAAGTCGTACTCGGCAAAGATGAGCGCGGCTTCGATGCGCAGCATGTCGAGTGCGGCCAGGCCCATCGGCGCGATGCCGTGCGGTTCGCCCGCCTTCGCGATGGCGTCCCACACCTGCACTGCGTGCTTCGGGTGGCACCAGACTTCGTAGCCCAGTTCGCCGGTGTAACCCGTGCGCGATACGACGACCGGCAGGCCGTCGATCTTGCCCACGGTCAGGCGGAACCACTTCAGTTCGTCCATCGACGCATTGCCCGGCGGCGTGACGACGATTTCGCGCAGGATGTCGCGCGACTTCGGGCCCTGCACCGACAGGTTGTGCAGCTGGTCGGTGGAGGACTTCACCCACACGCGCAGATTGTGCTTGGCCGCCAGTTCGCGCAGCCACACGCCGCAGTAGTCGTCGCCGCACACCAGACGGAAATTGTTCTGGCACAGGCGGAACACGGTGCCGTCGTCGATCATGCCGCCGTGCTCGTAGCAGAGTGCGGTGTAGACGATCTGGCCGACCGCCAGCTTGCGGATGTTGCGCGTGGTGGCCAGCTGCAGCAGGGCTTCTGCGTCCGGGCCGGTGATTTCGAACTTGCGCAGCGCGGACAGATCGATCATCACCGCGCGTTCGCGGCAGGCCCAGTATTCGTCGATTGGGCCGTTGGACGAGAACGAGTCCTGCAGCCAGAAGCCGCGGTACTCGACCATGCGGCGGGTGAGCGCGGAGGTGCGGGCGTGGAAGCCGGTTTCGCGCGTGAGCTTGGGGGCGGCGTCGGGCGTCATGCGGTGTGCGATCCCTTTGGAGAAGTTGTTCGAGGCGTCATAGACCCGCACGTGGATATCCGTCGGGTTCCAGCCGTTGGCCGGGTCGATGTCGTCGGTGCAGGACGAGGAGGCGCAGACCAGGTCGGTCATCGCGCGCAGCAGCACGTAGTCGCCGGCGCGCGACCACGGCTCGTCCAGGCTGATGCTGTCGTCGTGATTGACGATGGTGTTGTAGAAGAAGTTGATCGCCGGCCAACCGGCGCGGCGGGCGACACCGTGCGGTTCGAGCGCGTTGTTGAAGTTGTCGCTGCAGTTGGCGTGACCGGGGTAACCCATGTCGTCGTAGTACTTCGCACTGCACGCCAGCATGAAAGTGTCGTGGCGGCCGACGGTGTCGCGGATCACCTCGACCAGCGGCACCTGGCGTTCGTCGTAGTACTTGTTCAGCAGACCGGGGCCGGGGCTGGCCGACCCCATCAGCGTGCGCGTGGTGGTCGGGTCGAGGTCGTATTCCTGACCCTGCGCCAGCGCGGCGGCGTCGAAGGCGAGGAAGTCGGAGCACTGTCGGCCGTCGACGTCGATCACCTGGATGTAGTCGCCGGCCTTCACGCGGTAGGCCTGGGCGGTGCCGGCGCCGATGCGCAGGTCGAGCACCGGCGGTGCCAGCGGCGGCGGCGCGATGCCGGCCACCGGTTCGGCGCACTCGATGTCGGCGATCAGTTCGGTCGGCGCGTTCTGCGCGTCCGGTTGCATGTCCTCGCCCGGCGCGTGCAGCGCGCAGCGCACGGCGCCGGGTGCGGTGACGACGCGCTGGCTGCCCGGCAGCCCGTCGCTGCCGAACACTTCGGCACAGACCAGGCTCCAGCCGGCCGGCGCACCGCTGAGCAGCGCGCGGGCGAAAGCCGGCACATCGGCCGGCGTGGTGACGGGTAGGCCGGGCAGCATGGCTGCGGCGATGCCGGCCGGGCCGGCGACGTAGAGCAGCCCCGGCTGCAGGCCTTCGGGGTCGGTCAGCGTGAGGCGGTCGCCGGCGGCGAGGTCGAAGGACACCGCCGCGCCGCCTGGGGCGACGTGACGGACGTGGCGTGCACGCGTTCGCGCGGCAGTCGCCGGATTCAGCGAAGGTTCGACGATCGTGTTCATGTCATGGAAGCACCCGCGACCCGACGTGCCCGGTTGTGGCCGGGCAGGTCAGGTCGCATCAGGGTTGGTCGGTCACGGGCGTGTCACCCGTGGGCCCCGGGCCGTCAGGCCTGCTCGGTCGAGGCCGGCTCGTTCAGGTAGGCCTCGAGCGAGTCGTCCAGTGCCTCCAGCCACGAGGTGTGGTGCGGCGTGGCCATGGTGCCGGTCATCAGCGAGCGGTAGCACTTGTTGCGATAGCCCATGATGTCTTCGTACTTGTCCTTCTTCCATTCGAGGAAGGTCTGGTTGACCTCGGGAATCGGGAAGCTCGGGTAGTCGGTGGCGTCGATCAGGTGCTGGATGTACTTGCCCTGGAATTCGAACATCTGCTGGGCGTCTTCCAGCGTCAGTTCCTCTTCGCGCCACTTCATGTCCTCGGCGTGCATCTCTTCGTACGACGGCACCGGCAGGCGGCCGAGGATGACGTCGCGCGCGTACCAGGCCTGGGCGTCGAACATGTTGAAGCTGTACCACTGGTCCTGCATGCCGAGGTACATCAGCTGCGGGTTGTCCTCCCACATGATGCCCTTGTACAGATTGAGCGGCCACAGGCGGTTGTCGGTCTTCAGGCGTAGTTCTTCCGACAGGAAGGGGAAGTGGTGCTTGTAGCCGGTGCACAGGATGACGGCGTCGATGTGCTTGCTGGTGCCGTCGGCGAAGTGGGCGGTCTTGCCCTCGACGCGCAGCAGCTGCGGCTTCTCTTCCCAGTTGTCGGGCCACTTGTAGCCCATCGGGTTGGTGCGGTAGCAGCTGGTGATCGAACGGGCGCCGTACTTGTAGCACTGCGAGCCGATGTCTTCCGCCGAGTAGCTGGCGCCGACGATGAGCACGTCCTTGCCCTTGAATTCGAGCGCGTCACGGAAGTCGTGCGCGTGCAGCACGCGGCCGCCGAAGGTTTCGAAGCCCGGGAAGTAGGGCACGTTCGGCGTCGAGAAGTGGCCGCTGGCGACGATGACGTAGTCGAACTCTTCCGAGTAGGTCACGTCCTGGTCGTAGTTGTGCACGGTGACCGTGAACTTCTTGGTCTTATCGTCAAAGGTGACGTTGCGGGCGGCGGTGTTGAAGCGGATGTACTTGCGCACGCCGGCTTTCTCGACGCGGCCCTTGATGTAGTCCCACAGCACTTCACGCGGAGGGTAGGAACCCATCGGGCGACCGAAGTGCTCGTCGAAGGTGTAGTCAGCGAACTCCAGACACTCCTTCGGGCCGTTCGACCAGAGATAGCGGTACATGCTGCCGTGCACCGGCTCGCCGTGCTCGTCCAGGCCGGTGCGCCAGGTGTAGTTCCACATGCCGCCCCAGTCCGACTGCTTCTCGTAGCACACGATTTCCGGAATGTCGGCGCCCTTGGCCTGGGCGGACTGGAAGGCCCGGAGCTGGGCCAGGCCGCTGGGGCCGGCGCCGATGATGGCAACGCGCTTCTTCATGATCTGTATCCCTCTTGTGTGGTCCGTTCTGGATACGACCGCGGCATGCTCTCGGCCGCCCGGTCGGTCGCTGGACGTCGTGCATTCGCCGCGTCTCAGGTGCGGCGAATGATGCGAAGGCGGACCAATGCCCACAATTCTCAAGAGGGATTACCTCTTAAGGGGTAAGCAGGGACCAGGGGTCAGGGGCTGGGGGCTAGAGGGGCCGCGCCCTGACCTCGTGTGGCGCAGCCACACCTGTTCCCTAGCCCCTCGACTCACCCGCTCCTTACCCCCAAAGAGGTAATCCCTTGTGAGAATTGTTCCGACGGCGGCCCGCTTCCAATAATCGGACCCACATCGAGACGACCGCGCAACGTCAGCCGGTCGCGAAGTGCGGGGAGATCAGGGTGACGCAGTGCAGCTGCCGTTTTGACGCCGATCACGGACACGCCTCTCCGGACCCCTTCCGCACTTCTTCCTTCAGCACTCCCGCCAGTCGCAACGCTGCGGCCGGTGCAGATTCTTCGCCACACCCGTTTCCGAGTATCAGGGTCGCATCCGGCAACGACGCCAGGTCGCGCGCCGACTCACAACCGGACAGCTATGGGCAGGCCGTCCGCTTTTTCAGATCGCCCGAAACCGTGGATCAACAGAGGGAGAACACCGTGCTTAACCACCGACGTCACCGCAACACCCTGAGCGCCGTATTGCTGGGCCTGCTCGCCGTACCGTTCTGTGCCCAGGCAGAAGAAGCCGCCGCACCGGCCTACACGATCAGCGCCAACGTGGGCCTGTTCTCGCAGTACATCTTCCGCGGCATCAGCTATACGCAGGAGAATCCGGCGGTGCAGGGCGGTTTCGACCTCGCGCACTCGAGCGGCGCCTACCTGGGCATCTGGGGTACCAATGTGAGTGATCTGGCACTGTCGAACGCGACCGGCGAGATCGACGTGTACGGTGGCTTCGCCAAGACCATCGACGACTGGACCTTCGACGTCGGCTTCCTGCAGTTCATTTTCCCGGGCGGCAAGTACGATCCGTCGGGCGAGAGCCTGAACACGCTGGAACTGAACGCGGCGGTGACGTGGAAGTTCATCCAGCTGAAGTACTCGTACGCGGTGACCGATTACTTCGGTTTCAGCAAGAAGGCCTTCGGCGCGGATTCGGACGGTTCGGACTACATCGAGCTGAACGCGAACTACGAGTTCATGCCGTCGTGGATCGCCAACGTTCACGTCGGTCACCAGAAGGTGAAGAACTACGACGATTACGACTTCACGGACTGGAAGGTGGGCGTGACGAAGAACTTCGAGGGCGGCTGGCAGGCGGCAGTGGCGTATGTCGACACCAATGCCGACAAGAACTTCTACACGATCTGCGATACGGCCGGCGGGGTGTCTACGCGCTGCAAGGACACCGGCGACAGCAAGTGGCTGATCTACGTGAAGCGCACGTTCTGATGACCAGGGGGCCGCAGCGATGCGGCCCCTTGCGCACAAGGGGGATATGACATGAGCAGCAATGCGGATGTGATCGGAGCGGCGCCGGTACGGTCGGCCAGCCGCGCCGAAAGTGCTTCACTGCACCGGAAGATCGACTGGACCGGTGCGTTCTGGGTGGCCAGCGGCGTGCCGGCGCTGGTGCTGTTTTCCATCGGCGCCATCGCCGCCACCGTCGGCAAGCCGTCGTGGATGGTGTGGGCACTGTCGATCGGCTTCGGCTTCATACAGGCCTTCACTTATGCCGAAATCGCCGGCCTGTTCCCGCACAAGTCGGGTGGCGCTTCGGTGTATGGCGCGGTCGCCTGGGTGCGTTACAGCAAGATCATCGCGCCGGTGTCGGTGTGGTGTAACTGGTTCGCCTGGTCGCCGGTGCTCGCCATCGGTTCCGGTCTGGCGGCCGGCTACATCCTCGGTGCGCTGTTCCCGGCCGATGCGGCGATCAACACCTGGCAGCTGACGCTGGTCGACCTGAGCTTCATCAAGTCCGGGCTCGAACTGCGCATCAACGCGACCTTCCTGGTCGGTGTCGTGCTGCTGCTGGCGGTGTTCGGCATCCAGCACGGCGGCATCCTGCGTTCGGCGCGCACGACCATGGTGCTCGGCGTCACCGCACTGATTCCGCTGATGCTGATCGCGCTGGTGCCGCTGCTGTCCGGCGACATGCCGTCGACCCACTTCTCGCCGATGGTGCCCATCGCCTACGAGAACGGGCTGGTGGTCGATGGCTCCTGGAACATGGCCGGCGTCACGCTGATGGCAGGCGGCCTGTTCATCGCCGCGTGGTCGACCTACGGCTTCGAGACCGCTGTCTGCTACACCCGCGAGTTCAAGGATCCGAAGAAGGACACCTTCAAGGCCATCTTCTACTCGGGTCTGCTGTGCATCGTGGTGTTCACGCTGGTGCCGCTCGCCTTCCAGGGCCATCTCGGCCTGGGTGAGGTGATGACGCCGCCGGTGGTCGAGGCGGACGGCACGGTGAGCACGCCGGCGGTCTACAGCGGCATGCTGGCGCCGGAGGTCTACAGCGGCATGGGCGTGGCCAACGTGATGTCGCACATGGTCGGCGGCGGCGAAGTGGTGGCCAATGTTCTGGTGGTCATGCTGGTGCTGGCGGTGCTGCTGTCCATCATGACTTCGATGGCCGGTTCGTCGCGCACGCTGTACCAGGCTTCGGTTGATGGCTGGCTGCCGCGCTACCTGTCGCACGTCAATGAACACGGCGCACCGACGCGCGCGATGTGGACGGATCTGGGCTTCAACCTGATCCTGCTGCTGATGTCGGACTACGTGTTCGTGCTGGCCTGCTCCAACGTCGGCTACATCATGTTCAACTTCCTGAACCTGAATTCCGGCTGGATCCACCGCATCGACCGTCCGGACTGGGAGCGTCCGTTCAAGGCGCCGAAGATCATCCTCGGCATCGGTGTCGTGCTGGGCTTCGTCAACCTCGCGCTGATGGGCCTCGGCGCCGACATCTACGGCGCCGGTACGCTGACCGCCGGTCTGGTGTTCGCCTCGCTGATCATCCCGGTCTTCCTGTACCGCCACTACGTGCAGGACAAGGGCAAGTTCCCTGATGCGATGCTGGAGGACATGCACCTGAACGACCAGCTGGCGGAAGGCGGCAAGCGTGCCGGCATCCTGCCCTATGTCACGCTGGCTGCTGGCGTCGCGGTGGTGATCATCGCGCACAACATGGCCGTGTATTGATGCAGCTGGGCCGTCGCGCGCTCGCGTGACGGCCGCGGAACAATGTCCGCACTTGCCGGCATCGGCCACTCCTGCGGGGGTTGTCGATGCCGGTTTTCTTTTGGCGTCGCGGTCCCAGGCTGTCCGCGCATGCCTACCCAGAATGGCTTACTCCCTCTTGAGAATTGCCCGGCCGGTGGCGCTTGCTGATAATCGCTCTGCCTTGCCTGAATCGGCGAATGACGTACTCAGGCGGAGCAAGCGGGAATGCGGGGTGCATTCCCGCCGGATGCGCAAGTCGCGGTGCGAGCGCCGCGACAACCAACTCTCCTCACCTTCACCGGCACGTGCAGCCAGCTCCTCCTGGCGAGCACCTGCCGGTTTCTTTTTTCAGGTCTGCGTTAAGGGCTGCGCTCAGGTCTGCGCTCAGGTTTGCGACGTGGCCGGGCTGAAACAGCTCAGGCGCAGCAGCTCTTCGGGCCGCACCGGTCGGCTGAACAGATAGCCCTGCAGGCGGTGGCAGCCGAGTTCGGTCAGCTGCGCCAGCTGCCCCAGCGTTTCCACGCCCTCGGCGACGACTTCCAGCCCCATGCTGTCGGCCAGCGAGGTGATGGCACGCACGATGGTGACGGCGTCGGAACTGCTGCGCAGCTGGCTCACGAAGCTGCGATCGATCTTCAGCGTGCGCACCGCAAAGCGCATCAGATAGGCGAGCGACGAGTAGCCGGTGCCGAAATCGTCGATGGCGAGGCTGATGCCCATGGTGTCGAGCGCGCCGAGAATGTCGGTGGTGCGCGGGATGTCCTCCATCAGCGTGCTTTCGGTGATCTCCAGCTCCAGCATGCGCGGATCGACACCGGCTTCCTGCAGCGCGCTGGTGATGTCGCTCACCAGGTCGTCGTCGCGCAGCTGCCGGCCCGACAGGTTGAAGGCGAGGTGCAACTGCGGCTGTGTCGCCTGCAGCATGCGCAGGTCGCGCAGTGCTTCGCGCAGCGACCAGCGGCTGACCGGCACGATGAGTCCGGTTTCTTCCAGCAGCGGAATGAAGCGGTCGGGTGGCACCACGCCTTCGGTCGGGCTGTTCCAGCGCAGCAGCGCCTCGACCGTCGCCACGCGGCCGGTGCGGGTGTCGATGATGGGCTGATAGACGAGGAAGAACTCGCGCCGTTCGAGCGCGCCGTGCAGCGCGATCTCCGCCGACAGCTCGGTGTGCGCGTGGGCATCCATGCTCTGGTCGTAGAAGCGCAGCGTGTTGCGGCCCGCAGCTTTGGCGCGGTACATCGACAGGTCGGCCCGGCTGAGCAATTCGTCGACCGAGTGTCCGTTCTCCGGAAACAGCGCGATGCCGACGCTGGCGCTGACGAAGAACTCGCGCCCCTGCACGCGCACGCCTTCGGCAAGCGCCGCCAGTATCTTTTCCGCGATCTCGGTGACGGCGGTGCGGTCACCGGTCTCTTCCAGCAGCACGGTGAACTCGTCGCCACCCAGTCGCGCCACCGTGTCCGAGGCGCGCACGCAACCGCGCAATCGTGCCGCCACTTCGGTCAGCAGTGCGTCGCCGACGCTGTGACCCAAGGTGTCGTTGATCACCTTGAAGCGGTCGAGGTCGATGAACAGCACGGCCAGCGGGCACTCGGTACGCATGGCGCGGCGCATGGCCTGGCGCAGCCGGTCGGTGAACAGCCGGCGGTTGGGCAGGTCGGTCAGGGCGTCCATGCCAGCCAGATACTCCAGCTGGTCCTGCGCGCGGATGCGTTCGCTGACGTCGCGCGAGGTGGCAACGTAGTGACTGATCCGTTGCTGCGCGTCGCGGATCGGGCTGATCGTCTTCTCTTCGTGATAGAGCTCGCCGTTCTTGCGCCGGTTGGTGAACACCATGCGGAACACCTCGCCGCTGCGCAGTGCACGCCACAGCCGGGCATAGACGTCGGGGCCATGCAGGCCCGATTTCAGCAGGCCGGGCGAGCGCCCCAGCACTTCTTCGGCGGAGTAGCCGGTACTGCGCTCGAAAGCTGGATTGACGTACTCGATCAGGCCGCCGGCACAGGTGATCAGCACCGCATCGCCGGCCTGGTGCGCCGCGCGCGCCAGCAGGCGAAGCTCGCGCTGCGCGGCGTCCTCAGGCGTGCCGTGGCTCACGCGCAGCAGCCAGTCGCCGGCCGCGTCGCCGGGCAGGCGGGCGCACTCGACACAGACGGCTTGTCCGTTGTCGCACAGATGCCAGACGTGGCGGCTCACGTCGCCGCCGCTGTCGGCGCAGAAAGATGGCCAGTGCGAGCAACCGTCGTCGTCGAGTTCGCGGAACAGGGTGTGTACCGCCCGGCCCTGGACAGGGGGCAGTGTGTCGGGCCAGCCGATCTGGTGCAGGACGCGGCCGTCACCGGCAAGCCGCAGCAGTGCGACCGGCGCCGATTGCGGCGCGTCGCCGACCGCCGCGGCGAAGGCGTCCGGGAAGGAAACGTGCTGCGTGCATGGCATATCCATGGCGCTGCAGCTGAACAGTGCGGAAACGACGGCCATCGTGCATCCCCCGGTCTTCATGGCAGCGTCCTGTAGCCGGATGTCCGGATCAGGCTGCGTTGAGTGTCGGGCGGGGTTCGGGCCCTCGTGCGCGCTCTGCGGCGCGCCTTCTTCTGCTGCTTACGGTTCGCGCAGGTGCGGTCTTGAGGGCGCCTGTCACGCCGGCGCCCTCGGGACTGGATGCTACTGGCCGGCGCCGGCCCTCGGCGTGCCGCCGCCGAGCGGCTGCATCATGTCCTTGGCCACGTCCTCGATGCGCCGGCGCTGAGCGCGGGCGGTCTTGCGCAGCATTTCGAAGGCGGGCTGGCGATCGATGCGCAGGCGCTCCATCAGGATGCCGACGGCGATGCTGATCTCGCGCCGCTCGTCGAGGGCGCGCTGCAGGTGCTGGCCGGTACTGCGCAGCTGGCGCAGCTCTTCCGAGCGCGCCAGTGCGGTGCGCAGCGTGGGCAGCAGCTGTTCGACGTCGAGCGGTTTGACCAGATAGGCCAGCGCACCGCGCTCGATGGCGCTGCGCACCCGACCCGGGTCGCCAAAGGCGGTCAGGAAGATCAGCGGCAGGCTGTGGTGCTCGCGCAGCACCGCCGCGAACTCGAGCCCGGTCATGCCCGGCAGCTTCTCGTCGAGGATGACCAGATCGATGCGCGTCGTCCCGAGCAGCGCCAGCGCCTCTTCGGCCGAGCGCGCGACATGGACGCCGTAGCCGTGAGCGCGCAGCCCGTCGCCCAGCGTGGCTGCGTTCAGCCGGTCGTCCTCAACCAGCAGCAGTTGCGGGCTGGTGTCGTCGTATGTGTGCATGGTCGCTGGTCTCGTCAAACATAATGATGGGTGGCCGCAGTGCGAGGCGCGTCAGTACGCGTCCCGGCTGCTGGCGAAAATCCAGTGTGGCGTGCTCGGTCGGCAGCAGCGCGGCCAGCAGTTCGAGGCCCTGGCCGAGGCCGCGGCGCGCGGCGAAATCGAAGCCGGGCGGCAGCTCGCCACCGTTGCCGATGACGATGAGTGCGCCGTCGTCGTCCGTTGACAGCTCGATGTCCACGCGGGCATCGCGGTCGATCTGCCGGTGCTTGACCGCATTCATCAGCAGTTCGTTGAGCACGATGGCCAGCGGCACGGCTTCGCTGTCGGCCAGACGCAGTTCGAAGGCGCTGAGATCGCGCACGTCGAGCTTCACCCGGGCGTCGAACAGGCCTTCGATGCTGCCGGCAATCATGCGCAGGAATTCACCGAGCTGGACCGGTGCGCCGGCTTGACTGCCCTGCAGTTCGTGGATGACAGCGATCGATCGAACCTGACTGATGGCGCCGGTCAGCGCCTGGGCGAGCGCCGGGTGCTGCCCGGCGCAGCGGCGCAGCAGGCCGACCACGCCCTGCAGGCTGTTCTTGATGCGGTGGTGCGCCTCACGCACCAGCGTTTCGCGCTGCCGTTCGGCCTGCGCCAGCCGGTGCGCCTCGGCTTCCTTGCGCGCAGTGATGTCCTCGGCGACACCGGCCACGCGTGCATGGCCGTCCTGCGCCTGCCACGGAAAGGCGCGGCAGTGCAGCCAGCGCAGACCGCCATTGCGATCGGCGACGCGGACCTCGACTTGCGCTGCCTCGCCTTGCGCCTGAGCAGCGAGAAAGGCTTCGAAGCGCGATCGGTCGGGCGGTGCCACCGCCTTTGCCCAGCCATTCAGATCGCCGGGCTGCTCGCCGTCCGGCAGTGTACTGATGTCCGAAAAGGCCGGGCTGGCGTAGTAAAGCGCACGCGTGTGCGGATCGCTGACCCAGAAGATTTCGCGGATGTGCTCGGCCAGCAGATAGAACCGCTCCTGCGCTGCACGCAGTGCGGCTTCGGCCTTCTTGCGTTCGCGGATGTCGCGCACGACCGCGATGACCGCGGGGCCACCGGCGAACTCGATGCGCGAGCCGACGACGTCGACCGCGACCGTTTCACCGTCGCGGGTGAGTGCAATGCCATCGAGGTAACGCGTGCTGCGCCTGATCGCCAGTTCGTCGAAACAGGCCTGGATGCGCGTCTCTTCGGACGTCGGGTAGAGCATGGATACGTGCTTGCCGGCGACTTCGGCGGGGCGGTAGCCCAGCAGTTCGCTCGCTGCGCCGTTCATGTGCATGATGACGCCGCGCGGCGTCATCAGAAGCAGCGCGTCGGCGATGCCCTCGAACAGTTCAGGGAAGGCGGGGATGCCTATGGCATCGGCTTCGCGCTCACTCTTCCCCAGTCGCGTGCCTGCGACCTCTCCGCCCGGAAGGCCCGGTGCGGGTACTGCTGGGAATGCAAATTCGCGAACCATCGTGGTGCGCCCCCCTGGCTGCGCCTGTAGTGCCGTACTCGAAAGCTTCGCGCTGGGGCCGGGCGCTGAGCGTACGCAAATCTGCTGCCACCTGATGCGTGGCAACTCTCTCGATTCAAGTTTAGCGCAAGCACGGCGGCGGATTCGGGCCACGAAATGCTTTGCTGCGGCCATTTGTAACGATCGCATTACGGAGGGGAGGGGAAATCGATCTGCCTCGGCTGGCGATGGCGGCGACAGCGACCGGAAGCGATCGCCGGAGCACGCTGATGGCGGTGTGCGTGCCCCCAAGACTGAAAGCAGTCGGGGCCGCCCGCGAAAAGAGCCAGAGCGTCGCCTGGTCAGGCGCTCCAGAATCGGGCGCTCAGCACCAGGGCCCACACCAGGAGCAGGTTGAGCAGAGTAACCATGACGGCGGCCGAGCCGATGTCCTTGGCGCGCTTGGCCAGCGCGTGGTTCTCCAGCGAAATGCGGTCGACGGTGGCTTCGACGGCGGAATTGAGCAATTCGACGATCAGCACCAACAGCACCGAGAACACCATCAGCGCGCGTTCGACACCGCTGTTGCCGAGCCACAGCGCGAGCGGCAGCAGCAGTACGGCGGCGATCACCTCCTGGCGGAAGGCGTCTTCGTGGCGGAAGGCCGCACCCAGACCTTCGGCCGAGTAACGGGTGGCATTGAGCAAGCGGCGCAGGCCGGTCTTGCCCTTGAACGGACTTTCTTGCATCGGCTCAGCGTAGGGCGGAAATGTTGCAGGGCGCCGGTCGGCGCCCTGCGGAAGTACTTACTTCAGCGCGGCCAGTGCGGCAGCGTAGTCGGGTTCCTGCTTGATCTCCGGCACCAGTTCAGCGTGCAGCACAGTGTCGTCGGCGTCGAGCACCAGCACTGCGCGCGCGGTCAGGCCCGCCAGCGGGCCGTCGATGATTTCGACGCCGTAATTGGCCATGAACTCGCGGCCGCGCAGCGTGGACAGCGACTGCACGTTCTGCAGACCTTCGGTTTCGCAGAAGCGCTTCATCGCGAACGGCAGGTCGGCGGAAATGACCAGCACGACGGTGTTGGCGATGCTGCCGGCCTGTTCGTTGAACTTGCGGGTCGAGGTCTGGCACACGGGGGTGTCCAGGCTGGGTACGATGTTGAGCACCTTGCGCTTGCCGGCCAGAGCGGCCAGCGACACGTCGGCCAGGTCGGTGCCGACCAGCGTGAAGGCGGGCGCCTTGGTGCCCTTGGCAGGGAAGTGACCGGCGAGGTGAATGGGGTTGCCGGCGAGCGTGACGGTCTGGGTCATGGGGTGTTCCTCCTGGTGCGTGGCGCTGCGAGGGGCCCGATCGGTTGA
Organism: Methyloversatilis discipulorum; assembly: GCF_018780585.1. Taxonomy (GTDB): domain Bacteria; phylum Pseudomonadota; class Gammaproteobacteria; order Burkholderiales; family Rhodocyclaceae; genus Methyloversatilis; species Methyloversatilis discipulorum_B. The sequence goes on from NZ_JADMJL010000026.1 coordinate 31,269, forward strand.
TCAGGGATAGAAGACGTAGAGGCGGTAGCCGCCGGCGTTGGTGTCGGTCGGGTCGACCAGCACGCTGACCGCCTGTTCCGATGCGGCTGCGAATTCGCTGCCCTGACGGTCGGCCGGCAGGTAGTCGGCAGGTGCGAGCACGCGGCGCACGATGGGTCGGTCGCTGGTGTCGGTCAGGCTCAGTTCGAGATGCGGCCAGTCCTGCGCGTGCGTGGCGCCGTTGCGCAGCAGCGCGTTCAGACGCAGCAGCGGCGCCCGTTCGCTGTCCGGATTCAGTTCCGACGACTCGATGCTGATCAGATCGGCGCGACGCGGCGCAGGCAGCGTGCAGCCGAGGCGGGCGCAGACCTGTTCGAACAGCGGCTTCAGTGCCGGTTGCGCGATCACCAGTTCGGTGCGGAACAGATAGGCAAGCTGGGCGGCGGCCAGCAGCGAGAGCAGCAGGATGCCTGCGCTCCACAGCGTCGTCTTCAGCGCGCCGCGGCGAGGCGTCTGGTCTTCGCCATACAGTTCGCGGCGGATGCGCTGTACCGCCGGGTCGCGCACCGGTTCGAGCGCCGGCGGCGGGTCGAGCAGGGGATCGCGCGCGGACGTCGCGGGCGCGGCGACGATGTCGTCGTCGGGTGCCGGCGCGGCTTCGAGTTCGACGATGTCCAGCGGCTGCGTGACGTCCGGATCGGGCTCGGGCGCCGCCTCGCCTGCAGCGGTCGCGCCGGGATGGTCGTCGACGGGGGCTTCGTTTTCGGTGGTGGCCTCGGCGGCTTCTGCCGGCGCCGTGTCGTCGGCGCGCGTCTGCCAGTAGTCGGTGGTGCGCTCGACCAGCGCTTCCATGCTGTCGCCGGGCAGTGGCGAGGGCGGCGCGTCGGCGCTGCCGACGTCGAGGTCCAGCCGTTCGGTGGTGACAGCGGCCGGGTCGTCCGCCACCAGTTCGATGTCCGGCTCTGCCGCGAAGGTCAGCGTGGCATGGCTGTGTTCGGGTTCGTCCGCGACCGGCGCCGCGTTCTCGATGTCGGTGGCGGCGGACGGTGATGCGAGGTCTGCGGCGGCGGGTGCCGGCGTGTCACCGCTTTTCGGGAGCGGCACGTCCACCATTGCGTCGACAGCGTCGAACACCGTGTGGCAGCGGCCGCAGCGCACGCGGCCCTCGCGTGCCCGGAGCTGCACCGTGTCGACGCGGAAGACGGTGGCGCAGGCCGGGCAGCGGGACAGCATCAGACGCGCGTCCCGGTCAGCAGCACCCAGCCTTCCCGCTCGCCGGCAACCTCCAGTTCGAAGGCCGGGCGGTAGGCGGCGCGCACCATGTCGGTCTGCGCGGCGAGGATGCCGGACAGCGCGATGCGTCCACCGCTGCGCGTGAGACCGCACAGCAGCGGCGCCAGCACGGTGAGCGGGTTGGCCAGGATGTTGGCCACCACGACGTCGGCCGTGTGGTCGATGTTTTCGCGCGAATGCAGCAGTTCCAGCGTGGCGCCGTTGCGCTCGGCGTTGTAGCGGGCGGCGTCCATCGCGTGCGGGTCGATGTCGGTGCCGGTCACGCGCGCGGCACCGAGCTTGGCGGCGGCGAGCGCGAGGATGCCGGAGCCGCAGCCGTAGTCGATCACCGTTTCGCCGCCGCGGATGACTGAATCCAGCCATTCGAGGCAGAGCCGGGTGGTCGGGTGCGAGCCGGTGCCGAAGGCCATGCCCGGGTCGAGCGTGATGTTGATCGCCGCAGGATCGGGCTGGTCATGCCAGGACGGCACGATCCACAGACGCTTCGATACCGGGATGGGCTCGAACTGGGCCTGCGTGATGCGCACCCAGTTCTGCTCGTCCAGCGGCGAGGTCGTGTAAGGGGGCGGTGCTGTCAGGCCGGCCTGTTCGGCCGCTTCCGCCATCGCGGTCGCGTAGTCGGCGTCGCGGTCGAACAGCGCGTGGATGCGCGAATGCGGCCACAGCTCGACGGCGACCGGCATGCCGGGTTCGCCGAACTGCGGCTTTTCGTCCGGCGTGCCGGCGTCGGCGTCCTCGATGTCGACCGACAATGCGCCCGCTTCGAGCAGCGCGTCCGACAGTGCCTCGGCGTTGGCCGAGTCGGCCAGCAGCGTGACGGTGATCCAGCCGCCCGCCTGCTGCTCGCCCGGCTGTTCGCGCGATTCGCTCATTTGACTTTGGCCGCTTCCTGCGCCGCGAGCTTCTGCTCGAGGTAGTGGATGCTGGTGCCGCCGTCCATGAAGCGGGTGTCGTGCATCAGTTCCTGGTGCAGCGGGATATTGGTCTTGATGCCGCTGACGATCATTTCCGACAGCGCGATGCGCATGCGGCGGATCGCCTGGTCGCGCGTGTCGCCGTAGGTGATCACCTTGCCTATCATCGAGTCGTAGTGTGGCGGCACGGTGTAGCCCTGATACACGTGTGAATCGACGCGCACGCCCGGGCCGCCCGGCGGGTGATAGCCGGTGATCTTGCCCGGGCTGGGCGTGAACTTGTACGGGTCTTCGGCGTTGATGCGGCATTCCAGCGCGTGGCCGGTAAGCTTGATGTCGCGCTGCTTGAAGCGCAGCTTTTCGCCGGCGGCGACGCGGATCTGCTCCTGCACCAGGTCGATGCCGGTGATCAGTTCGGTCACCGGGTGCTCGACCTGGATGCGGGTGTTCATTTCGATGAAATAGAACTCGCCGTTCTCGTACAGGAACTCGAAGGTGCCGGCGCCGCGGTAGTTGATGCGGCGGCAGGCCTCGGCACAGCGCTCGCCGACGCGGGCGATCAGCCGTGCCGGAACACCCGGTGCCGGTGCTTCCTCGATGATCTTCTGGTGGCGGCGCTGCATGGAGCAGTCGCGTTCGCCCAGATAGACGGCGTTGCCATGTGCGTCGGCCAGTACCTGGATTTCGATATGGCGCGGGTTCTCGAGGAACTTCTCCATGTACACGGCGGGGTTGTTGAACGCCGCGCCGGCTTCGGCACGGGTCATCTGCACCGCGTTGATCAGCGCCGCCTCGGTGTGCACGGTACGCATGCCGCGTCCGCCGCCGCCGCCGGCCGCCTTGATGATGACCGGGTAGCCTATGCCACGCGCGATGCGGACGATTTCCTTCGGGTCGTCGCCGAGCGCGCCTTCGGAGCCGGGTACGCAGGGTACGCCGGCCGCCTTCATCGCGTCCTTGGCCGACACCTTGTCACCCATCAGCGTGATGGTTTCCGGGCGCGGACCGATGAACACGAAGCCGCTGCGCTCGACGCGTTCGGCGAAATCCGCGTTCTCGGACAGGAAGCCGTAACCGGGGTGGATGGCTTCGGCATCGGTCACTTCGGCGGCCGAAATGATGGCGGGGATATTCAGGTAGGACTGGCCGGACGGCGCCGGGCCGATACAGACCGACTCGTCGGCCAGTCTGACGTACTTCGCCTCGGTATCGGCTTCGGAGTGCACCGCCACGGTGCGGATGCCCAGCTCGCGGCAGGCGCGCAGGATGCGCAGCGCAATCTCGCCACGGTTCGCGATCAGAATTTTTCCGAACATGGGGAGGTCGCTCAGCCGATGATGAACAGCGGCTGGCCGTATTCGACCGGCTGGCCGTTCTCGACCAGGATGGCCTTCACGACGCCGGCGGCGTCGGACTCGATTTCGTTCATCAGCTTCATCGCCTCGATGATGCACAGCGTTTCGCCGATCGCCACCGACTGGCCGACATCGACGAAGGCCTTGCCGCCCGGCGATGACGAGCGGTAGAAGCTGCCGACCATCGGCGACTTCACGACATGGCCTTCCGGCAGTGCGGCTTCGGCCGGTGCGGCGGGCGCGGCGGCGGCCGGCGCGGCTGCGGCGGCGACCGGCGCCGGCGCAGCAACATAGGTGGCCTGGGCGGCCGGTGCCGGCAGATGCTTGGCGATCCGCACCTTTTCCTCGCCCTCGGTCACTTCCAGCTCGGAAATGCCCGATTCCTGGACGAGGTCGATCAGCTTCTTGAGTTTGCGCAAATCCATGGTGTATCCCCGCGTAAGCCGGCCTTCGTTGTGCCGGCGAGTGTTTATTTTCTGGTGTCGAGCCGCCGCAGCGCGAATTCGAGCGCGGCTTCGTAACCGTAGGCGCCCAGACCACACACCACACCGACTGCGATGTCCGACAGATAGGAGTGGTGCCGGAATGCTTCGCGCGCATGCACGTTGGACAGGTGCACCTCGACGAACGGAATGGCGACCGCAGCCAGCGCGTCGCGTATGGCCACACTGGTGTGCGTGTAGGCGGCCGGGTTGATCAGGATGAAATCGACGCTCTCGCTCCGGGCAGCCTGGATGCGACCGACCAGATCGCCTTCGTGATTGCTCTGGAAACATTCGAGCGATACGCCGGCAGCAAGCGCATTCACCTTCAGCTTCGCGTCGATGTCGGCGAGCGTCAGATGACCGTAGATTTCGGGTTCCCGCGTGCCCAGAAGATTCAGGTTGGGCCCGTGCAGCACGAGGATGCGACGGGTATTGGGGGTCGCATCCTGCGCCGCCGGCTGCGTGGCAGGTTTGGTCGCCTTGCGGCGCGTTGTTGGCTGCATGGCGGCAAGTTTGCCGGAATTCGCGTCAGATTGTCCAGCTGCGCCCGGTCCGGGCGCTCAGCGCAAGCGGGCGAGCAGGATGGCCTCCAGCTCCTCTTCCTTGTAGGTACCGAGCTTGCGTTCGACGATCTTTCCGTCCGGCGAGAAGATGACGGTAAAGGGCATGGCCTGCGCCGCATTGCCGAGATCGGCCGACAGCTGGATGGCGTCCGAGCCGCCGATCAGCAACGGATAGGCGATGTTCTCTTCCTGCAGGTAACGGCGCACGTTGTCGGCGTTATCGATGCTGATGCCGACAAACTGCACGCCGCGGTCGCGGTACTTCTCGGCCAGGCGGGAAAAGGCCGGCATTTCTTCGCGGCAGGGCGGGCACCAGGTGGCCCAGAAATTCACCACCTGCAGCTTTCCACGCCAGGCGGAGAAGGGCATGGGCTGGCCGTTCGCGTCGGCCAGATTGAGCGCTTCGAGGCGCGCTGCATCGGTCGTCGCAGCCTCGGTCAGCTGCGGTTGCCGGCTCTGGCCGAACCACACCCCGGCCACGCCGGCCGCGACGACCACCGCGGCGATCAGGCCGCGGCGCATCCAAGCATTCATTCCGTTTCCTCTTCCTTGTCCAGCAATGCGCGCAGTGACTCCGCGCGCAGCCTTTCGCGTCCGCGAGAGCGTTCAAGACCGGCCGGATAGACCGCGAGTTCAACCGGCAGGTCGTCCCAGTCGAACAGCAGCGTGGTTTCCGGGCTGTTGCGGTCCGGGCGACGTGGGTCGCGCGAGTCGAAGTCGACGCCGTTGTTGAGCAGGAAGAGCTCGACTTCCTTGGCGCTGTCGGCGAATACCTGCAGCTCGATTGCGGTGAAGCGCCCGGCCGTGCCGTCGACCACGCCGCCGGTCGCGTAAGGCTTGAAGCGGTCCAGTTCGACCATCAGCTCAAGCGTGGCGTTGCGCAGCGTGCGCAACTGTTCGGGCTGCTCGTCGGCGAAATAGATGGACTGGTAGTCGCGCACCGCCTCTTCGATCTCGGCATTGGTGGGCAATTCCTCGTTCGGGCCGACGCCGAGCTGGCGGGCGGCCTTGCGTTTGGCCAGGCCGTAGTCGCGGATGCCTTCTTCCGCGATCAGTCGCGCCGCGGCACTGGCGATCTGGCGTCTGATGTTGCTGGGGCGCATGTCGGGTGCTGCAGGGAAAGGAGGGGCGGGTTGATAGAATCCGCGACCATTCTGTCACATCGACCCACCATGCACATTCACATCCTCGGCATCTGCGGCACCTTCATGGGCGGCATCGCCGCGCTGGCGCGCGAAGCGGGTCACCGCGTCACCGGCTGCGACGCGAACGTCTATCCGCCGATGAGCACGCAGCTCGAACAGCTCGGCATCGAGTTGATCGAGGGCTACGATCCTGCTCAGACAGCGCTGGCGCCCGATGTGTTCGTGGTGGGCAACGCGGTGTCGCGCGGCAACCCGCTGCTCGAGGAAATCCTCGACCGCGGCCTGCCATATGTGTCCGGGCCGCAATGGCTGGCGGAGAACGTGCTGGCCGGCCGCTGGGTGCTGGCGGTGGCCGGTACGCACGGCAAGACGACGACCACTTCGATGCTGGCCTGGATGCTGGAAGCGGCCGGCCTGAAACCCGGCTTCCTGATCGGCGGCGTGCCGCAGAACTTCGGCGTTTCGGCGCGTCTGGGTGATGCGCCGTTCTTCGTCATCGAGGCCGATGAATACGACACCGCCTTCTGCGACAAGCGGTCGAAGTTCGTGCACTACCGCCCGCGGACCGCGATCCTGAACAACTTGGAGTTCGATCACGCGGACATCTTCCCGGATCTGGCCGCGATCGAGACGCAGTTTCATCATCTCGTGCGCACCATGCCGCGTCTTGGCCGCATTGTGGCCAATGGCGGCGAGGCGTCGCTGAAGCGTGTGCTGGCGCGCGGTGCATGGAGCGAGGTCGAGTGGTTCAACGACGCCGCCGGCTGGCGCGTCGAGTCGACCGGCGAGGCGCTGGCGGTGGTCGGGCCGGCGGGCGAACGCGCGGCGGGGCGTCTTGCGATGCCCGGCATGCACAACGCGAACAATGCGCTGGCCGCCATGCTGGCGGCGCGGCATGCCGGTGTGCGACCGGAGCAGGCGCTGGCGTCGCTCGGTGAATTCGTCGGCATCCGGCGCCGGCTCGAGCGCGTCGGCGAGGCCGGTGGCGTCACCGTCTACGACGACTTCGCCCATCATCCGACGGCCATCGACGAAACGATACGCGCGCTGCGTTCGGTGGTGGGCGACGCGCGCATCGTTGCGGTGATCGAGCCGCGCTCCAACACGATGAAGCTCGGCGTCATGAAGGCGCGTCTGCCCGATGCGCTCGCAGAGGCGGATGTGTGCTACTGCCTCGGCGGCCCTGCGCTGGGCTGGGACGCGGCCGAGGCGCTGGCGCCGCTGGGCGAACGGGCCCGTGTCGCGTCGTCGGTGGAGGATCTGCTTGATGCGCTCGCCGGCGGCGTGAAAGCTGGCGACCACGTGCTGGTGATGAGCAACGGCGGCTTTGGCGGCGTGCATCGTCGCCTGCTTGATCGCCTTGCCGGCAGGGTCTGAAGGCACCCGCTTGGTGCGGGGCAATATTGATAAGGATCAATACCCGTGCTAGCTTATGCCTGTTAAGCGGCCTGCAGAAGCCGTGTCAGGGGGAGATAACACTTCCGGGGCAGTTCAGTGTCCGCAGTGCTCAGCCAATCCAACGAGTTCAGCATCGTTGCGCGCCGCAACTGTTCGATGTCGCCGCGCGCACTTCTGGCCTTCTTCCTGGTCACGGCTGTGTTGTCTCTACTGATCGCGATGGCGTGGGCCATGGCTGGTGTCTGGTGGGTACTCCCGTTCGCGGGCGTCGAAATCGGGGCGCTGGGCATTGCCTTCATCGCTTTCGGCAGACGTGTAGGTGATTTCGAACGCATCCATCTCGACGACAGCAGGTTGGTCGTGGAGGTCTGCGAACGGGATCGTGTCTGCAGACATGAGTTTGTGCCCGCATGGGCAAAGGTCGAAACGCGCAGGGTCGGCCTGGGTTCCGAGGTAGTCGTGCGGTGCCGCGACCAGCAGGTCGTGGTGGGGCGGTATCTGGACGAGGGCGGCCGCGAGTTGCTGGTGCGGGAGCTGTCGGCTAGATTGCGGGAAAGACGGTTTTAAGACCGCGGTTTCAGAATCAATCACAACATATATCTGGGGTTGCAATATGGCGCTAACAAGAGGTGGCTCGTCCATCGCCCGCAGGGCGTGGGCCGGGATGGGGTTGTTTCTGCTTGCTGGGCTTGCCCAGGCGGAAATGAAGCTCAATCTGCAGGAGCCGATCACCGAACTGGGTCAGAAGGTGTATGACCTCCACCTGCTGATGACCATTGTCTGTGGCGTCATTTTCGTGGCCGTCTTCGGCGTGATGTTCTGGTCGGTATTCGTGCACCGCAAGTCCGCCGGTCACAAGGCCGCAACCTTCCACGAAAGCACCACGGTAGAAATCCTGTGGACCATCGTTCCGGTCTTCATCCTGCTCGGCATGGCCTGGCCTGCCACGAAGACCATCCTCGCGATGCGCGACACCAGCAATCCCGACATCACGATCAAGGCCACCGGGTACCAGTGGAAGTGGGGCTATGACTACCTGAAGGGCGACGGCGAAGGCATCAGCTTCACCAGCAACCTGTCGACGCCGCAGCCGCAGATCCGCAACGAGGCGGCTAAGGGCACCGATTACCTGCTCGAAGTCGACAACGAGCTGGTCGTGCCGGTCGGCAAGAAGGTGCGCATCCTGACGACGGCGAACGACGTGATCCACGCATGGTGGGTGCCGGCGCTGGCGGTCAAGCAGGACGCGATTCCCGGCTTCATCCGTGATACCTGGTTCCGTGCCGAGAAGACCGGTACGTTCCGCGGTCAGTGTGCCGAACTGTGCGGCAAGGACCACGGCTACATGCCCATCGTCGTCAAGGTGGTGACCGAAGACGAATACGCGGCATGGGTCGACAAGAAGAAGGCCGAGCTCGCCGCTGCGGCTGACGACCCGAACAAGATGTACACCGTCGAGGAACTGAGCCCGCGTGGTGCCAAGGTGTTCGCCGCCAATTGCGCCGCCTGTCACCAGGCCAATGGCCAGGGCCTGCCGCCGGCCTTCCCCGCGCTCGACGGCTCGAAGGTGGTGCTTGGCTCGCAGGACGCGCAGATCAATCTCGTGATGAACGGCAAGTCGGGTACTGCGATGGCCGCGTTCAAGCACCTGAGCGATACCGATCTGGCTGCCGTGCTGACCTACACGCGCAACAGCTGGAGCAATGCGACGGGCGAGGTCATCCAACCGTCGGACATCAAGATGGCCCGCGAAGAGTAAGCGGCTCTCTGAACGTTCAGTCACTTTCTAGATTTCCAGGAGATACACATGGCTGCGATTCCGGGCGGTGCCGACCACTCGCACGATCATTCGCATGATCACCACCCCAGCGGACTGATGCGCTGGGTGACCACCACCAATCACAAGGACATCGGCTCGATGTACCTGTGGTTCTCGTTCGCAATGTTCATCGTCGGCGGCATCATGGCGCTGGTGATCCGTGCCGAGCTGTTCCAGCCGGGCCTGCAGGTGGTCGATCCCGACCGCTTCAACCAGATGACGACGCTGCACGGTCTCATCATGGTGTTCGGCGCCATCATGCCGGCCTTCGTCGGCTTCGCGAACTGGATGATCCCGCTGATGATCGGCGCATCCGACATGGCGTTCGCGCGCATGAACAACTGGTCGTTCTGGCTGCTGCCGCCGGCCGCCATCCTGCTGACGACCTCGCTGCTGGTTCCGGGCGGTGCCGCCGCGTCGGGCTGGACGCTGTACCCGCCGCTGACCATCCAGATGGGCATCGGCATGGACATGGCGATCTTCGCGGTCCACATCCTCGGCATCTCCTCGATCATGGGTTCGATCAACATCGTCACCACGATCCTGAACATGCGCGCGCCGGGCATGACGCTGATGAAGATGCCGCTGTTCTGCTGGACCTGGCTGATCACCGCCT
>NZ_JADMJL010000039.1 GCF_018780585.1 Methyloversatilis discipulorum
ACTTCCTGCCCTTCCGTCCGGGCCTGGTCGGCGGCCACTGCATCGGCGTCGATCCGTACTACCTCACCCACAAGGCCGACATGCTGGGCTATCACCCGCAGGTCATCCTGGCCGGTCGCCGCATCAACGACGGCATGGGCAAGTATGTCGCCGAGCAGACGGTGAAGAAGCTCATCCAGAGCGGCGCCTCGGTCAAGGGCGCGAAGGCGCTGGTGCTTGGCCTCACCTTCAAGGAGAACTGTCCCGACCTGCGCAATTCGCGCGTGATCGACGTCATCCGCGAACTGCAGAGCTACGGCGTCGAGGTCATCGTGCATGACCCGGTGGCCGAGTCGAAGGAAGCCGAGCATGAATACGGCGTGTCGCTGACCGACTGGGACGCCATTCCCAAGGTCGAGGCCATCGTGGCTGCCGTGTCGCACAAGGAATTCGCCGCCCGTCCGCTGTCCGACTACGTCGGCAAGCTGAAGGCCGGCGGCGTGCTGGCCGACATCAAGTACCAGTTCGACGCGGCCGCGCTGGAAGCGCAGGGCGTCGGCGTCTGGCGTCTGTGAGACCCACGTGACACTGCCTGCAACCCTGCCCGAGTCCCTGTCTGCTGCGCTGGCCGCGCGCCCGCGCCGCTGGCTGGTGACCGGTGCCGCCGGCTTCATCGGTTCGCATCTGGTCGAAGTGCTGCTGCATGCCGGCCAGAACGTGGTCGCGCTGGACAACTTCTCGACCGGCCATCAGCGCAATCTCGACGAAGTGCTGGGCGGCCTGCCGTCGCAGGCTGCGGCGCGCCTTGAATTCGTCGAGGGCGACATCCGCGATCTGGCGACCTGCGCCCGGGTGTGCAGCGGCGTCGACGTGGTGCTGCACCAGGCGGCGCTCGGCTCGGTGCCGCGTTCGCTGGCCGACCCGATCACCTCGCACGATTCGAACGTAAATGGCTTCCTGAACATGCTGGTCGCCGCGCGCGACGCCGGCGTCGGTCGCTTCGTCTATGCCGCGTCGAGTTCGACCTACGGCGATTCGCCCAACCTGCCCAAGGTCGAGGACGTGATCGGCAAGCCACTGTCGCCCTATGCAGTGACCAAGTACATCAACGAGCTGTACGCCGACGTGTTCGGTCGCTGTTACGGCCTGTCCTGTGTCGGCCTGCGTTACTTCAACGTGTTCGGCGCGCGCCAGGACCCGGAAGGCGCCTACGCCGCGGTGATTCCGCGCTGGGCGCGCGCGCTGCTGCTCGGCGATACGGTGCAGATCAACGGCGATGGCGAAACCAGCCGCGATTTCTGTTATGTCGACAACGCGGTGCAGGCCAATCTGCTGGCTGGTCTGACCGAGCGTGCCGACGCGGTGAACACCGTCTACAACGTCGCCGCCCACCGCCAGACCTCGCTGAATCAATTGTTTGCAGCGATGCGTGACGAACTCGTGAAACGATTCCCGGACATCGCCGGCGCCCAGGCGCACTATCGCGACTTCCGTGCAGGTGACGTGCGCCACTCGCTGGCCGACATCACCCGCGCGCAAACGCTGCTCGGCTACGCGCCGACACACGACGTGTCGCGCGGTCTGGCCGAGGCGATGAACTGGTATGTGGCGCGTTTTGCGCCGGCGACGCTTGCCTGACGATGAAGCCTGTACGACTCGCCCTGTTGATTGCCTGCTGCGCCAGCGCGCCGGTGCTGGCGCTCGAGCCCGAAGCGGCTGCGCGCAGCCTGCTCGCCGAGGCGCGATCGTTCGAGCACGGCGAAGGCGTGCGGCGCGACACCGCCCGCGCGGCGGCGCTCTACTGCCAGGCGGCCAAGCTCGGTGACGCCGAGGCGCAGTTCAATCTGGCCTGGATGTACGCCAACGGCCGCGGTGTCGAGCGCGACGATGCGCTGGCCGCGACCTTCTTCGATCTGGCGGCCCGTCAGGGCCACGAACACGCGCAGCGCATGCTGCGCTTCACCGGTGCGCCGACGCGTGAACTGCCGCTGTGCATGCAGGATCCGCCCGAGCCCGAACCGGTGATGACCGCCGACATCGATCCCGATCTGGAAGCGGCCTTCGGCACCACCGCCGACCGCAAGCGCGTGATCGAAATCGTGCGCGAACTGGCGCCACACTTCGACATCGACCCGCAACTGGTGCTGGCCGTGATCGGCACCGAGTCGAATTTCAATCCCAAGGCGCGCTCGCCGAAGAACGCGCAGGGCCTGATGCAGCTGATTCCGGAAACCGCGCAGCGTTTCAACGTCCGCGACACCTTCGATCCGGTGCAGAACATCCGCGGCGGCATGGCCTACCTGCGTTGGCTGCTCGCCTATTTCGAGGGCGACGTGGTGCTGGCGACGGCCGGCTACAACGCCGGCGAGGGGGCGGTTGACCGCTACAAGGGCGTGCCGCCCTACCGTGAGACGCGCGAATACGTGAAGCGCATCCAGACCCTGTTCCGCAAGACCGAGCATCGCTACGACCAGAACGTGACCACGCCGTCGCCGGTGCTGCGCACGCTCGTGTCCCGTCGTGGCTGAGCGCGCACGGTACGATCGCCGGCGCCGCCTCGTCTGCGCAGCGTTGCTGTCGTCGCCGCTGCTGGCGCGTGCCGCGCTGAGCGACACCATCGTCCGCATCAAGCCGTCCATCGTCATCGTCGGCACCAATATGCGATCGCGCGCGCCCAGCTTCGAACTGAAGGGCAGCGGCTTCGTCATCGGTGACGGCACGCTGGTCGCGACCAATGCGCACGTGGCCAGCGTGCCGCTCGATGCCGACCGTTTCGAAACGCTGGCGGTGATCGCCAGCGTCGACGGCCGTCAGCAGCTGCGCGAGGCGCGTATCGTCGCCTCGAGCACGGAGAATGATCTGGCGATCCTGAAGATCCAGGGCGCCGCGTTGCCGGCGCTGAAGCTCGGCGACTCGTCCAACGTGCGTGAAGGCCAGTCGGTGGCCTTCACCGGTTTCCCGATCGGCAGCGTGCTGGGTTTCACCCCGGTGACCCACCGCGGCATCGTGTCGGCCATTACCCCGATGGTGATTCCGGTCGATAACGTGAGCCAGCTCAACGCGGCCAACCGCAACCGCCTGGCGCGGGGCACCTTCACCGTGTTCCAGCTCGATGCCACCGCCTACCCGGGCAACAGTGGCAGTCCGCTGTTCGATCCGGACAGTGGTGAGGTAATCGGCGTGATCAATATGGTGCTGGTCAAGGCGGGCAAGGAAAGCGTGCTGTCGCAGCCCAGCGGCATCAGCTACGCGATACCGGCCAGCCATCTGTCGGCCCTGCTCGCCACCGTGCGCTGAGGCGGCACGGGGGCGAAAACCGCGGCTGCTATAATTCGCGGCACTTTCGGCTTATTCTGCCGATCAATCCTGCCGAACCTGCTGCCCCAACGCCCGTCCATGTCCCTGTTTGCGCTCGGCCTCAACCACCACACGGCCCCGCTTGCCGTGCGCGAACGCATGACCTTCCTGCCGGAAGCCCTGCCCGACGCGCTCGGCCAGTTGACGCGCGTGCGACCGGTGCAGGAAGCGGCCATCCTGTCCACCTGTAATCGCACTGAGCTGTACTGTGCGACCAACGACCCGGACAGCGCACTGGACTGGATGGCCGAGTACCACCGCATCGGCCCGTCCGAGATCGCCCCCTATATATACCGGCTGGAGCACCAGCAGGCGGTGCGCCACGTGTTCCGCGTGGCCAGCGGTCTCGATTCGATGGTGCTGGGCGAGCCGCAGATCCTCGGCCAGATGAAGCAGGCGGTGCGTCTCGCCGAGGGTGCAGGCACGCTGGGCGCGTTGCTGCACACGCTGTTCCAGCGCAGCTTCGCCGTTGCCAAGGAAGTGCGTTCGACCACCGCGATCGGCGCCAACATCGTGTCGATGGCAGCGGCGGCGGTACACCTGTCGGAGCGCATCTTCGGCAGCATTTCCGGCCAGCGCGTGCTCTGTGTCGGCGCCGGCGAAATGATGGAGCTCTGTGCGGCGCACTTCGCCGGCTGTACGCCGCGCGACATGGTGATCGCCAACCGCACGCTCGACCGGGCGCAGGTGCTGGCCGAGCGCTTCGCGCGCAGCGACCTCAAGGTCGGTGCGATCCGCCTCGACGAACTGGGCGAGCGTCTGGCCGATTTCGACATCGTGCTGTCCTGTACGGCCAGTCCGCTGCCCATCATCGGTCTGGGCATGGTCGAGCGGGCGCTGAAGCAGCGCCGGCATCGACCGATGGTGATGGTCGATCTCGCCGTGCCGCGCGACATCGAAGCGGAAGTCGACAAGCTGGGCGACGTATTCCTCTATACCGTCGATGATCTGGCACAGATCGTCGATTCCGGCCTCGAATCACGGCAGGCGGCGGTGGTCGAGGCGCAGGCCATCATCGACGCGCGGGTCGCCAACTTCCTGCAGTGGGTGCAGGCGCGCGAGGCGGTGCCAGCCATTCGCGCGTTGCGCGGTCACGCCGAGGACATGCGCGCCGCCGAACTCGAACGCGCGCTGCGCGCTATCGCCCGTGGCGAAGCGCCGGACCGCGTGCTCGACACGCTGTCGCGCAATCTGACCAACAAGCTGCTGCACGGTCCGACACGGCTGCTCAACGAAGCGCCGCCGGAGGCGCGCGAGCAGATCGAAGGCCTGGTGCAGCGCCTGTTCCCGCAGCACGACCGCGACGCCTAGCGGCGCGCCTGTCCGTCCGCCGTGCCGGCCCGTCCGGCGATCGTTCCTCTCCCCGATTCCCTCCGCATGAAGCCGCGCATCGCCGAAAAACTCGAACAGCTGTCGACCCGTCTGGCCGATCTCGACGCGGCGCTGGCCGACCCCGGCGTGACGGCCGACATCGATCACTATCGCCGGCTCACGCGCGAACACGCCGAGCTGACGCCGGTCATCGCGCTCTACCAGGCCTGGTGCCGGGCGCGCGACGACGGTGAGGCGGCGCGCGGCCTGCTGACCGACGCCGACATGAAGGAACTGGCCCAGCTCGAAATCGAGCAGTCGGCCGCCGACATGGAGCGACTCGAAGGCGAGTTGCAGCGCGCGCTGCTGCCGAAGGACCCGGACGACGGCCGCAACGTGTTCCTGGAAATCCGCGCCGGTACCGGCGGCGACGAATCGGCGCTGTTCGCCGCCGACCTGTTCCGCATGTACTCGCGCTACGCCGAGCGCAATCGCTGGAAGGTCGAGGTGGTGTCGGCGAGCGAATCCGACCTCGGCGGCTACCGCGAAATCATCGCCCGCGTGAGCGGTGACGGCGTCTATCAGCGGCTCAAGTTCGAATCCGGCGGCCACCGCGTGCAGCGCGTGCCGGTGACCGAAACCCAGGGCCGCATCCACACCTCGGCGTGCACCGTCGCGGTGATGGCCGAGGTCGACGAGGTGGCCGAGATCGACATCAATCCTGCCGATCTGCGCATCGACACCTTCCGCGCCTCCGGCGCGGGCGGTCAGCACATCAACAAGACCGATTCGGCGGTGCGCATCACGCACATTCCGACAGGCATCGTGGTCGAGTGTCAGGACGACCGCAGTCAGCACCGCAACAAGGCGCAGGCGATGTCGGTGCTGGCGGCGCGCATCCGCGACGCGCAGGTGCGCGCGCGCGACAGCCAGATCGCCTCGACCCGCAAAAGTCTGGTCGGCAGCGGCGACCGCTCGGAGCGCATCCGCACCTACAACTTCCCGCAGGGCCGGATGACCGATCACCGCATCAACCTGACGCTGTACAAGCTGGATGCCATCATGGACGGCGACCTGGGCGAACTGATGGATGCGCTGGCGCACGAGCACCAGGCCGAACAGCTCGCGCAGCTGGCGGAGGAAGGCGCCTGACCGGCGCCCGCGCATGACGCTCGACGACTGGCTGCGTGCCGCGCGCGCCCGCATCGACAGCCGCGATGCGCAGGTGCTGGCCGCGCACGCGCTGGGCCGCGACCGCGCCGGACTGATCGCGCGCGGGCGCGACGCGCTGGACGAGGCCGCGCTCGCCGCTCTCGATGCCCTGCTTGAACGGCGCGCGGCCGGCGAACCGGTGGCCTATCTGGTCGGCCGGCGTGAATTTTTCGGGCTGGATCTGGCGGTCGCGCCCGGCGTGCTGATTCCGCGGCCAGAAACCGAGGGGCTGGTCGAACTGGCGCTGGCGCGTATCGGCGATCTGCCGTCGCCGCGCGTGCTCGACGCCGGCACCGGTTCCGGTGCCATCGCGCTGGCGATCAAGAAGCAGTGTCCGCATGCGCAGCTGACGGCGCTTGACCGCTCCGACGCGGCGCTGGCGATCGCCCGTGGCAACGCGCAGCGGCTCGGACTTGAAGTCCGCTTCGTCGCCTCAAACTGGCTGGAAGCCATCGTCGACGAAGGCTTCGATTGCATCGTGTCCAATCCGCCGTATATTCGGGCGGACGATCCGCATCTGGCGCAGGGCGACCTGCGTTTCGAGCCGCCGGCCGCGCTGGCCAGCGGTGAGGACGGGCTGGATGCCTTGCGCACGCTGTGCCGGCAGGCGCCGCAGCGACTGGTCGGGGGCGGCTGGCTGCTGTGCGAACACGGTTACGATCAGGCGCCGGCAGTGCGCGCGCTGATGCGTTGCGCCGGGCTTGCCGACGTCGCATCGTGGCGCGATATTGCCGGCATCGAACGGGTCAGCGGAGGACGGCTGGCCCCGGAATGATTCGACGTGGATGGGGCGTATTCGCCCCGTTTGCGTCCCTACACACTGTCCGTGCGCAGGCGCGGTCAGGCAGCTGACTTTCAAACATCCGCAAAGGAAAGAGACATGAGCGCCCAGGAACGCATCAAGGAAACCGTCACCGGCAATCCGGTCGTGCTGTACATGAAGGGCACGCCGCAGTTCCCGCAGTGCGGCTTTTCCGCCACCGCCATCCAGATTCTGAAGCACCTCGGCGTGCAGAACCTGCACACCGTGAACGTGCTGGAAGACGCTGAGATCCGCCAGGGCATCAAGGACTACGCCAACTGGCCGACCATTCCGCAGCTCTACATCCGCGGCGAATTCATCGGCGGCTGCGACATCATGAAAGAGATGTTCCAGTCGGGCGAACTGAAGAAGGAACTGGAAGGCCTCTGATCGGCGTCCGTCGTGCGCGGACGCGGGGACTGTCCGCTTCCGCGCACACCGTCGCTCGTGGAAGGTCGCTTCAGTCCGTTGCCGGCAACGGCTGCGGATTGCCGTTCCACACCCATTCGAGCAGCGCCTCCAGCACCGGCTGGGCGCGTTTGGCGTTCGGGTGGTTGAGCCAGGCGACCATCAGCACGCGCTGACCGTTGCGGTCCAGCACATAGCCGGCAATGGATCGCGTGTCGGCCAGCGAACCGGTCTTCAGGTGCGCCTGGCCGGCCAGCGGAGAGGTTTTCAGGCGACGGCGCAGCGTGCCGTCGACCGCCAGCACCGGCATCGACGATACGAATTCGGGCATGACCGGGCTGGCCCAGGCGCGGCGCAGCAGCGCGGCGAGGTCATAGGCCGACAGGCGCTCCACCCGTGACAGACCGGAGCCGTTGTCCATCACCAGGCTGGGTAGCGGCAGGTTGCGCCGCGCCGCCCAGGCACGCACGCCGGCGGCCGCGCCGAGCGTGTCCGCCGGCGCACCGGACGGAGACAGCGCGAGGAAGAGCTGGCGCGCCATTACGTTGTTACTGTACTTGTTGATGTCGCGGATCACCTCGGCCAGCGGTGGCGAATCGATGCCGCCGAGCACCGCTGCGTGGATCGGCGCAACGCCTTCGCGCACCCGGCCGTTGATATGCCCGCCCAGTTCCGCCCACATCGCGCGCAGCGCGCGGGCAAAGAAGTCGGCGTGCGGCAGCGGTGCGACGTTCCAGATGCGCTCGCCGCAGTCGCGCGCGTAGCGGCCGCTGATCTGCAAGCTCAGTGCCCCGTTGCCGGCTGGCTGGACGGCGGCGAACAGCGTGTCCTTCCAGTCGCCGCAGTCGCCCGCCACCAGCTGTACCCGGTTGTCAATCTGCACGCCGTCCAGCGGCGGCTCCGACCACAGCGCGGGCGCGCCACCGTCGGTGGGCTGCAGCCGGACACGCAGTGCGTTGTGCGCCAGCAGCAGCGCGTCCGGGCCGACGTTGTAGGGCGCCAGCGGTTCGTTATCGAAGGCGCCCGGGTCGTGCGCGAGCAGTGCGTAGCGGCTGCGATCGGCGATCACGTCGCCGCGGATGTCACGGATGCCGCGGCTGCGCAATTCGCGCAGCAGCAGCCAGAACTGTTCCATCGACAGCGCCGGGTCGCCGCTGCCGCGGATGTAGAGATCGCCGTCGAGCACGCCATCGCGCGGCGCCACCGTGGCGAGCAGTTCGGTGCGCCAACTGTAGGCCGGGCCCAGCGTGTCGAGCGCGGCGTAGGTGGTGACCAGCTTCATCACCGACGCCGGATTCATCGGCTGCTTCGCGCGGTGGCTGATCCGTGCCGGGCCGCCTTCGACCGACTGCACCACCACCGATATCGCCGACGGCGGGATGTCGGCCGCGCGCAGCGCCTCCAGTACCGGCGCCGGCAGCACCGCCAGCGCGAGCGGCGACAGCAGGGTCAGCAGCGCACCGAGCAGCAGGCGCATCGGCTCAGGCGATGCGCGACAGGTGGCGGCGCACCGAAGCACTGGCGCCCAGCCAGCCGAGCAGTGCGCAGAGGGCCAGCAGCACCGCCCAGTCGAGGACGGCCAGCGGACGCAGCACGAATTCCAGACTGTAGAGGCCGGCCAGTTCGCTCATCGGCTGCGCCAGCATGCGCGTGGCGACCAGCGTCAGCAGGCCGGCCAGCGCGCCGCCCAGCAGGCCCTGCAGTGCGCCGAACCAGTGGAAGGGGCGGCGTATCCAGGCGTCGGTGGCGCCGAGCAGGCGGCTCACTTCGATCTCGTCGCGCTGGGTGAGCAACTGCAGCCGTATCGTGTTGAAGGTCACCGCGACCAGACCCAGGCCGAGCACGCCGGCCAGCATGGACAGCGCCTGCCGGCCGAGCGCGATCAGCGCGTCCAGCCGCTTGGCCCAGTCGGAATCGAGCTGTACGTGTTCGACTTCGGGCAGCTTCGCCAGATCGGCGCGCAGCGCTTCGAGGCGCTCGGCGTCGGCGTCCTTCAGCCGCACGACGAAGGCGTCGGCGAAGGGATTGTCCGGCAGCGCGTCGAGGATTTCCGCCAGCGCATCGTTGTCGCGGAAGCGCTTCAGCGCCGCGTCGCGCGAAATCAGTTCGACGCGACCCTCCTTGGCAAGGGCGCGGATCTTCTTCTCGCTGTCCTTCACCACGTCGGCACTCGCACCCGGCTGCATGAATACCGATATTTCCGGCGCTGCGCTGACCGTGCCGGCCAGCCGCTGCAGATTCCCGAGCAGCATGTAGCCGGTGGCCGGCAGTGCGGCAGCGATGCCGACCACCAGTGCGGCCAGCAGCGTGTTGAAGGGCTGGCGGACCATCTGTCGGGCGGCGCGCAGCCCTGCGCGCATCTGCAGACGCAGCCAGTTCATTGCAGCTTCCCGTGCGCCAGCGACAGCCGGCGCGGTGCGTAGCGTTCGAACAGTCCGCCGTCGTGCGTGGTCAGCAGCACGGTCACCCCCGCCTCGTTGAAGGAGCGGAACAGGTCGGCGATGTCGCGCGCGTAGGCGTCGTCGAGATGGGCGGTCGGTTCGTCGGCGAGCAGGATCTGCGGCCGGTTCACGATGGCGCGGGCGATGGTGAGGCGCTGCTGCTCGCCGCCGGACAGTTCGACCGGCATTGCCTTGTCGCGGCCAGCCAGGCCCACACGCTCAAGTGCGGCGCTGACGCGCTTCGTCGCCTCGCGCGGCGGGTGGCTGCTGATGGCCAGCGGCAGCATCACGTTGTCGAAAGCGCTGCGGTCGAACAGCAGGCGCTGGTCCTGCATGATCAACCCGATCGAGCGCCGCCAGTAGGGCAGGGCGGCGCGCTTGAGCGCCGACACATTCTCTCCGCCGACCAGCACCTGGCCTTCGGTCGGGCGTTCGAGCACCGCCAGCAGCTTGAGCAGCGTGCTTTTGCCGGCGCCGGAGTGACCGGTGACCACCACCATTTCACCGCGTGCGATGTCGATATCGACGCGGTCGAGCGCGGTGTGGCCGCCGGGGTAACGCTTGGTGACCTGTTCGAAGCGGATCATGCGTTGATCAGGCGCCTTGCGGGGAGTCGAACAGTGCGTCGACGAATTCGGCGGCGCGGAAGGGCTGCAGGTCGTCCACGCCTTCGCCGACGCCGATGTAGCGCAGCGCGATCGGGCGCGACGGCGCGTGCTGCTTGGCGATGGCGGCGATGACGCCGCCGCGCGCGGTGCCGTCCAGCTTGGTCATGACCAGACCGGTCACACCGATGGCGGCGTCGAAGGCCTTCACCTGGGCCAGTGCGTTCTGGCCGATATTGCCGTCCAGCACCAGCAGCACTTCGTGCGGGCCGGTCGGGTCGGCCTTGGCGATCACCCGCTTCACCTTGGCGATCTCGTCCATCAGGTGCAGCTGGGTGGGCAGCCGGCCGGCGGTGTCGGCCAGCACGACATCGATATTGCGGGCGCGGGCGGCATTGACCGCGTCGAACACCACCGCCGCCGGATCGCCGGAATCCTGAGCGATCACCGCCACGTTGTTGCGGGCGCCCCAGGTTTCCAGCTGTTCGCGCGCGGCGGCGCGGAAGGTGTCGCCGGCGGCCAGCAGCACGCTCTTGCCCTGGGCCTGGAAATGCTTGGCCAGCTTGCCGATCGAAGTGGTCTTTCCGGCGCCATTCACGCCGGCGATCATGATGATGAAGGGCTTGTGCGCGTCGAGGTCGAGCGGCTTTTCCAGCGGCGCGATCAGCTTCGTCAGTTCTTCCTTCAGCACGTCGCGCAGTCGGGCCGGATCCTCGATCCGCTCGCGGCGCACCCGCTCGCGCAGCACGTCCAGCAGGTGGGTGGTGGCGTCCAGACCGACGTCGGAGGTGATGAGCAGGGTTTCCAGCTCTTCCAGCAGTTCGTCGTCGACCTTGGTGCGCGAAAACAGCGCGCTGAGCTGGCCGCCGAGCTGAGCACGGGTCTTCGACAGCCCGGCACGCAGGCGCTGCGCCCAGGACAGTTTCGGCGCGGCCGCCTCGGGCGCGCTATCCTGCGCGACCGCAGTCGGCACAGTTTCCGGCTGCGCGACCGCTTCGGGTGCGGCCGGCTTGTCCTTCTTGAAGAAACCAAACATGTGGGGGACGGTCAGTGAAGCACCGTGCAGACAGCCGCACGGCTTGAAAATACAGGCGCGATCAAGGGTTTGGCCCGGATCGCGTACTTTGGCGGAGAGTGTATCAGATGGATTTGCGCCGTTTTTCCAATGGCATCGTACTGTGTGGCGCACTGGCCCTGACGCTTGCAGTGGCGTCACCGGCCCGCGCCAACCCCTTCGAAACCACCTTGAGCAACGGCCTGCGTGTCATCGTCAAGGAAGACCGCCGGGCGCCGGTGGCGATGCACATGGTGTGGTACCGCGTCGGTGCGATGGACGAGAAGGACGGCACCACAGGCATCGCCCACCTGCTCGAACACATGATGTTCAAGGGCACGAAGAAACTGAAGCCGGGCGAGTTCAACGACATCGTCGCCCGTGCCGGCGGCAACGACAACGCCTTCACCAGCCACGACTACACCGCGTACTTCCAGCGCGTGCCGGCGGCGGCCCTGCCGAAGATGATCGAGCTCGAAGCCGACCGCATGCGCAATCTGGTCATCGACGACGATGAGTTCGCGCGCGAGCTGAAGGTGGTGATGGAAGAGCGTCGGTTGCGCACCGACGACCAGCCGCAGTCGCAGATGCACGAGCAGCTGATGGCAAGCGCCTTCATCGCCCACCCCTATCGCCGCCCGGTCATCGGCTGGATGAACGATCTGGAGAACATGCGTCCGGACGACGCGCGCGACTGGTACCGCCGATGGTACGCGCCGAACAATGCCTACGTGGTGGTGGTCGGCGACGTCGATCACAAGAAGGTGTTCGAACTGGTGAAGAAGCACTACGGACACATGAAGCCGGTGGCACAGCCGGTACGCAAGGTCACCTCCGAGCCGCCGCAGACCGGTGAGCGCCGCATCGTCGTCAAGGCGCCGGCCGAACTGCCGCAGTTGGCGCTGGCCTGGAAGGTGCCGAAGCTGAGCGACGTAGAGAACGACCGCGAGCCCTATGCGCTGGAGGTGCTGGCCGGCATTCTCGACGGCCACGCGGCGTCGCGCCTGCCACGCGCACTGGTGCGCAGCAGTCAGATCGCCGTCGAGGTGGGTGCCTATTACGACTCGACCGCGCGCGGCGAGGTCACCTTCATGCTCGGCGGGACGCCAGCCAAGGGGCACACGGTGGCGGAACTGGAGACCGCGCTGCGGGCAGAAGTAAAGCGCATCGCCGACGAAGGCGTGTCGGCAGCCGAACTCGAGCGCATCAAGACGCTGACCGTCGCTTCGCAGATCTACAAGCTCGATTCCACCTACGTGCAGGCGATGGAGATCGGGCGGCTGGAAGCGTCCGGCTACCGCTGGCAGGACGCCGACCGCATGCTGGAAAAGTTGCGTTCGGTCACCGCCGACGAGGTGCAGGCGGTTGCGCGCAAGTATTTTGGCGACGACACGCTGACCGTCGCCGTACTCGATCCGCAGCCGCTCGATCCGGACGCGAAGCCGCGCGCCAAGCCGGCCGGTCTGCGTCATTGATGCGCACGCACAACGATTTCCTGCAGGTGATGCCGATGATCCGATTCCTTCGCAGCGCGCTGCTGCGCGCAGTATCCGTGCTGGCGTTCGCAACACCGGCGCTCGCCAATGTCGATATCCAGCACTGGACCGCCGCCAACGGCGTGCGCGTCTATTTCGTCGAAAGCCATGTGCTGCCGATACTCGACGTGCAGGTCGATTTCGATGCCGGCTCGGCGCGCGATCCCGAGGGCCGCAGCGGTCTGGCGGGCATGACCCACGGCCTGCTCGATTCGGGCGCCGGCGGGCTGGACGAGGACGCGCTGGCCGAAAAGCTCAGTGATCTGGGGGCGCGCCTGTCCGGCTCGGCCGACAACGACCGCGCCGGCCTGTCGCTGCGCACGCTGGCCAGTGCGCGCGAGCGCGAGGGCGCGCTGGCGCTGATGCGCACCGTGCTGACCGCACCCGAATTCCCGGCCACCGTGCTCGAACGCGAGAAGGCGCGCGCCATCGCCAGCCTGCGCGAAGCCGACACCAAGCCGGACCAGATCGGCGCCAAGCGCTTCGCGAAAGCGCTCTACGGCGACCACCCCTACGGCCGCAGCGCCACCGTCGAGTCGATTGCCGCGATCACCCGCGACGATGTGCTGGCGCACTACCGCCGCCATTACGTCGCCTCGCGGGCGGTGGTGTCCATCGTCGGCGACGTGACGCGCGAACAGGCGGAAGCGATCGCGCTGCAGCTGACCGGCGACCTGCCGGCCGGCGAGCCGCTGCCGCCGATCGCCGACGTGACGATGCCCAAGGCGGCGACCGAACGCATCGCGCATCCGGCCAACCAGAGCCACATCTTCGTCGGTCAGCCGGTGACCCGCCGCGGCGACCCGGACTTCTTCCCGCTGCAGGTCGGCAACTACATCCTCGGCGGTGGTGGCTTCGTGTCGCGACTGACCAAGGAGGTGCGCGAGAAGCGCGGTTACGCCTACAGCGTCTACAGCTACTTCAGCCCGCAGCGCCAGCCCGGCCCGTTCCAGATCGGTCTGCAGACGCAGCGCGCCCAGGCGGCGGACGCGCTGAAGGTGGTCGATGAAACGCTGGCGTCCTTCATCGCCAACGGTCCGACCACCGACGAGCTGAAGGCGGCGAAGCGCAATCTGGTCGATGGCTTCTCGTTGCGCCTGGACAGCAACCGCAAGCTGCTCGACAGCCTCGCGACCATCGGTTTCTACGGCCTGCCGCTGGACTGGCTCAGCAAATTCCAGGAGCGGGTCGAGGCGGTGACGGCGGCACAGGTGAAGGAGGCTTTCCAGCGCCGCCTGTCCGCCGACCACATGGTGCGGGTCATCGTCGCCGGCGACTGAGGGTTGGTCGCTGCCGGCGGCGCCCGGCACCACGAAACAAGCCGCCACAAGTGCATGCGGGCGCGCAGGTAGAATCGCGGCCATGTCCCGCATACGCATCATCGGCGGCCAGTGGCGCAGCCGCCTCCTTCCGGTCGCGGCGGTGCCGGGGCTGCGCCCCACTCCGGATTCGGTGCGCGAGCGCCTGTTCAACTGGCTGGGCCAGGACCTGAACGGGCTGCATTGCCTCGATCTCTTTGCCGGCACCGGCGTGCTCGGCTTCGAGGCCGCGTCCCGCGGCGCCGCCTCGGTCACGCTGGTCGAGCGCGATGCCCGCGCCTTCGGCAAGCTTCGCGAAGCGGTCGAACTGCTGCCGGCGCCGCAGGTCAGGCTGGTCAGGGGCGATGCGCTAGAATTCGCCGCCCAGCCACCGCGGCGCTTCGATGTACTCTTTCTCGACCCGCCTTACGGCAAGGGTCTGCTTGATCGCGTGGTACCGCACCTGCCGCATCTGCTGACCGACGACGCGGTGATCTACTGCGAGGCCGAGCAGCCGGTGCCGGCGCTCGGCGATTACCGGGCGACGCGCGAGGGGCGGGCGGGGCAAGTCCATTACCAGCTGCTGGAACGATCATGAACGGCACCATTGCGGTCTATCCGGGCACTTTCGACCCGATTACGCGCGGCCACGAAGACCTTGTGCGGCGCGCAGCGGCGATGTTCGACCGCGTCATCGTCGGCGTCGCCGAAAGCCGTTCCAAACGGCCGTTCTTCACTACCGAAGAACGGGTCGACATGGCGCGCGAAATACTCGCGGCCTATCCTAACGTCGAGGTGCGCGGGTTTTCCTGCCTGCTGATGGACTTCCTGAGCGAGTGCAAGGCGCGGATCATCGTGCGTGGCCTGCGCGCGGTGTCCGACTTCGAGTATGAATTTCAGATGGCCGGCATGAACCGGGCGCTGCGTCCGGACGTCGAAACAGTGTTCCTGACGCCGGCCGATCAATACATGTTCATTTCGGCCACGATGGTCCGGGAAATCGCCTCGCTGGGCGGTGACGTCAGCAAGTTCGTGCAGCCGTCGGTGCTGGCGCGGATAAGCGACAAGGTTGAAGCAATGCGTGGAGGCAAATGAAGTGTCTTTGATAATCACCGACGAATGCATCAACTGCGATGTGTGCGAGCCGGAATGCCCGAACGGGGCGATTTCGCAGGGACCGGAAATCTATGTGATCGATCCGTCCAAGTGCACCGAGTGCGTCGGCCATTTCGACGAGCCGCAGTGCCAGCAGGTCTGCCCGGTCGACTGTATTCCGCTGGATCCGAACCACAAGGAAACCCGCGAACAGCTGCTGGAGAAGTACAACCACCTCACCGCCAAGGCCTGACGCTCGCCGGCCCCGGCGTGCTCAGGCCGCCGCGGCCGAGATGACCCGCAGTACCGGCGCCTTGAGCGCCGAATCGAGCGCGCTGTCGAGACGCGCCAGTTCCTCCAGCTGCTGATCGATCGCCGCGCCGTTCTGGCGCAGTTCCTCGATCCGCTCTTCCAGCGTGTCGGTCGCCTCGTGGATGCGCTTAACGCTTTCGAGCCTGCGCTTGAGCTGCTTCTGGTGTTCGCGCACCTGGTTCTCGAGCGGCGCCATGATGGCGCGCAGCCAGTGCTCGACGTCGCGGTTCACCACTTCCATGTGCTTGCGCACCTGCACGGCGACGGTTTCGAAGAAGCGCTGCGTGAGCTGGCGCTTTTCGGTGGTGAGCATGTTCAGCCAGGTGTTGAACTGCTGGTGGAAGGCCTTTTCGAGCCGGGTGATGTCCTTCTCGTAACGATGGACCGAGAACGGCACCGGCACGCCCAGACGCAGGTCGTGCTCGGTCGAGAAGCGCTGGTACATCGCTTCCATCATGCGGAAGATTTCATCCACGCTGGCGGCCGAGCGCGTCAGGCTGTCGCGCACGTCGTCGAAGAAGGCGTTCATCGCGTCGCGCAGCTGCAGCGAGAAGTTGGCTGCCTCCATCTGTTCGCGCGTGTGGTTGGTGCGCGCGCGCAGCGCGTCCATGCCGAGGTGGGCGAACAGCACGTTGGTCTGCGACGAGAACACGTTGCGCGTGGCATAGAAGCGTTCGAGGCCGCGTTCGAATTCCTCCTTTTCCGCCCGCACCCGCTTCAGCATGTACTGGATGACGCCCCGGTTCTTGCCGCGCAGGTCGGAAAATTCGGCCAGCTGGTCGTCGATGCTGCGCCGGCGGCCGGCCAGCACTTCGCGCGTGCGGGCGATCAGCTCGCGTGCGTCCTTGTCGACGGCGGCGCCGACGATGTCGCGCTTGGCCGGCAGCAGATCCTCGACCAGTGCGCGTTCGAGCTGCGGCAGACGGCTGCGCGCAAGCAGCGCGCCGTCATGCTGGATGCGGGCAAGCAGCCCCTTCTGCGCCGACACCGGAAACACGCGCGACTCCGGGATGTCCAGCGTGGCCGCACAGGAGGCGATCTGCCGGCTGATTTCCGATTCGATCTGGGTTTCAGTGCGCAGACCATCCCACAGGCTGTCCATCTTGTTCAGCACGGCGATACGGCCCTGTCGCGAGCCACCGGCCGCGGTCACGTGCGTCTTCCAGACGCCGAGATCGCTCTGCGTGACGCCGGTGTCCATGCCGAGCACGAACAGCACGGCGTGCGCCGACGGCAGCAGCGACAGCGTCAGCTCGGGTTCGGCGCCGATCGCGTTCAGACCCGGCGTGTCGAGGATGACCAGCCCCTGGCGCAGCAGCGGGTGCGGCAGATTGATGATGGCGTGGCGCCACGCCGGCACCTCGACCATGCCCTGCGAATCGGGCTGCAGGCCGTTTTCGCCGCTCAGGTCGATGCGGAAGCCCAGTGCTTCAGCTTCGCCGATGGCCACCTTGCGCTGTTCGCTGACGCGTCCGAGCGCCTGCTGCATCGCGGCCGTCGAGGTGGTGTCGAGTTCGATGCGCTTCCAGGCGCCGGGTTGTGATTTCAGGTCGGACACCGTGGTGGTGCCACGCCGGGTGTCGATCGGCAGCAAGTCTATGCAGGCCGGGCGAGACCCGTCGTACATCAGTTCGGTCGGGCACATCGTGGTGCGGCCCGAGCTGGACGGCAGCACGCGCGCGCCCTGGTCGCCGAAGAAGATGGCATTGATCAGTTCGGACTTGCCGCGCGAGAACTCGGCGACGAAGGCCACGACCAGGCGGTCGTCGCGCAGCTTCTGCAGCAGCTGTTCGATGCACAGATCGTTGTGGCTGTCGTTCAGGTTGCTTTCGAACAGCCAGCCGCGCAGACGCACGATGGTCTGTTCGACCCGCGTACGCCAGGCGCCATATGCCGACAATTCCTCCTGCATGCCCATCGCCGTCTCCTCCACGCAAATGTCAATCTAGCACAGGCGCTGCGCGCTATCGCTGGCAGGTCGGGCAGAAGAAGGTCGAACGTCCGCCCATTCGGCGGTTGCGCACCGCCGTGCCGCATACGCGGCAGGGCTGGCCATCCCGTCCGTAGACGAAATAGGACTGCTGGAAATAGCCGGGTTCGCCGTCGGCATGCATGAAGTCGCGCAGCGTGCTGCCGCCGGCGTCGAGCGCGTCGCGCAGCGTGGCGCGGATCTCGTCGTGCAGGCGCGCGCACTGTGGCCGGGTCAGGCGGCGGGCTGCCATGCCCGGACGCAGGCGTGCGCGGAACAGGCTTTCCGAGGCGTAGATGTTGCCGACGCCGACCACCACCGCGCTGTCCATGATGGCCAGCTTGATTGCGCACTGCCGCCGCGTCAGTGCGGCGTGCAGCCCGGCGGCGCTGAAGTCCTCGCCCAGCGGTTCGGGACCGAGGCCGGCGAGCAGCGGGTGGGTCGCGTCGGCACCCTCGTGCCACAGCACGGCGCCGAAGCGGCGTGGGTCGCGCAGCCGCAGCACGCGGTCGCCGAAGACGATGTCGACATGGTCGTGCGTGCCCGCCGGCACGTCGCGGTCGAGCACGCGCAGACTGCCGGACATGCCGAGGTGCAGGATGAGCGTGCCGCGGTCGAAGCGCAGCAGCAGGTATTTGGCACGCCGGTCGATGTCGCGCAGCGTCTGGCCGGGCAGCGTGGCGGGCAGGTCGGCGGGTACCGGCCAGCGCAGTCGCGCATTGCGGAGGGTGACCGCGGTCGCCACGCGCCCGGTCAAGGGCGCGGCAATGCCACGGCGTGTCACTTCGACTTCGGGCAGTTCGGGCATCGGAAAGGTGAGCCGCGGCACGGCGGCGGGGACGTGTTTTGGAATAAGATCGGAGCCGTTTCCGGCATTGGCGCCGCATAGGGCGGTGCGCCGGGGGCGCTGCAACGAATTCTAGCCGTCACACTCAAAGGCCGTAAGCGCTTCAGTCCGTTGCGAAATCACCCTGGCCACTGGCGATCATGCCCATGACGACCCGACCCCTCCTGCTCGCTGTCCTTCTTCCTCTCGTGCTCGGCGCCTGCGCGCAGACCGCCAAGAGGCCGCCGGTGGCGGCTGCGCCGACCGAGTCTCCGGCAGAGGCCGCGCCGCCACGCGCACCGCAGCTGCCCGAAATCGAACTGACGCGCCAGATCACCTATCAGCTGCTGCTCGGCGAGGTGGCGGCACAGCGCGGCGAACTGGGTCTGTCGGCATCCGCCTATATGGATCTGGCGCAGTCGACCCGCGACCCCCGCATCGCCAAACGCGCGGCCGAAATATCTGCCTTCAGCCGGCAGAACGACATCGCGCTGCAGGCCACCCAGCTCTGGCTGGAACTCGATCCCGAATCGGTACAGGCGCGGCAGATGCTGACCGGTCTGCTGGTCAATGCGAACCGGCCGCAGGAACTCGAACCGCAACTCGCCAGCCTGCTCGCGCAGGAGGGCAACCAGATCGGCGAAAGCCTGCTGCGGCTAAACCGTGTGCTGGGGCGCCTGTCGGACAAGGCCGAGGTGCTGGCCATGGTCGATCGCCTGACCGAGCCCTATCTGCAGTACCCGGAAGCGTGGTTCGCGCGCTCGCAGGCGGCGATGCAGGCGCGCGAGCCGAAGCGTGCGCTGGCCGATGCGACCAAGGCCCACGACATGCGCCCGGAATGGGAGCCCGGCCTGCTGCTGAAGGCGCAGGCCACAGCCGAAAGTGATCCGCACGCGGCAACCCGGCTGATGGGTGACTACCTGAAGAAGTATCCGCAGGCGCGCGACGTGCGGCTGCAATATGCACGTTCGTTGGTGGCCGAACGCAATTTCCCCGAGGCGCGTAAGCAGTTCGAGAACATCCTCGGCGGTGCGCCGAACAATCCGGACGTCGTGTTCGCGGTCGGTGTGCTGGCGATGCAGATGCAGGACTACGCCGGCGCGCAGACCTATTTCAAGCGGCTGCTGACGCTGCGCTATCAGGACATGAACCTGATCAAGCTCTATCTCGGGCAGCTGGCCGAGGAGCTGAAGCAGCCGGACGAAGCGCTCGACTGGTATCGCCAGGTCGGGCAGGGCGATCACTACCTCGGCGCGCAGGGGCGTTACGTTCTGCTGCTCAGCCGCACCGGGCGACTCGACGAAGCGCGCGCTCACCTGCGCGATCTGGCCGCACGGCCGGGCGGCGACAAGGCGCGTTCGGCGCTGATGGAATTCCAGCTGCTGCGCGATGCGAACCGGGTCGAAGAAGGTTACGCCGTACTCGAGGAGGCGCTGGTGGCGCAGCCCGACAATGCGGAACTGCTGTATGAGACGGCGATGATCGCCGAGCGGCAGAACCGCATCGAGGTCGCCGAACAGCGGCTGCGCCGGGTGATCGAGGTGAAACCGGATCATGCCCATGCGTATAACGCGCTCGGCTATTCGCTCGCCGATCGCAACATCCGCCTCGACGAGGCGCAGGCGCTGATCGCCAAGGGGCTTGAACTGGCGCCGGATGACCCCTTCATTCTCGACAGCATGGGTTGGGTGCTGTTCCGGCGCGGCGATCTGAACGGCGCCTTGACCTATCTGGAGCGCGCTTTCGCGATCCGCCCCGATCCGGAAATCGCCGCTCACCTCGGCGAAGTGCAGTGGCTGCTCGGTCGTCGCGAGGACGCCGAGAAGCTGTGGCGCACGGTTGCTGCACAGCACCCGGACAACGCCGCGCTGGAATCGACCATCAAGCGCTACATTCCGTGATGCGGGTGCTGCTGTGTGCCGGCGCGCTGGCGCTGGCCGGTTGTGCTGCCCTGCCGCCGCCGGCTGTCGACGATCCGCAGGTGCTCGCGCTGCGCGAGCGTGCGCGTGACGCGGCCAATCCCGCTTTTTCGCTGAGCGGGCGCTTCGTTGTCAAAGGGCCCGAACAGACCGCCTCGGCGGCGCTGGACTGGCAGCACGCGAAGGATCGTGACGAACTGCAGATCAACGGACCGCTCGGCAAGGTGCTGGCGCAGCTGGTGCGCGACGCGCAGGGCGTGCGCCTGATCGACGAGCGCCAGCGCGTCACCGAAGCGGCGACGCTCGACGAATTGTCGCGTGCGGTGTTCGGCGCCGAACTGCCGCTGTCGCGGGCCGCCTACTGGGTGACCGGTCGGCCGGGGAGCGCCGACGTGCGCGCGCGTGACGCAGCCGGGCGTGTCGCCGTGCTGACCGAACAGTCGTGGCGGGTCGAATTCACCGAGTACGACGGCGACGGCCCGGATGCGCTGCCGCGGCAGATCGACGCCAGCGACGGCGAACACAGCTTCCGTCTGCGTATCGACGCCTGGTACCCGTTGCCGTGACTGCGCGTATCGACTGGCAGGTCTGGCTCGACGCGCCGGCCAAGATCAATCTGTTCCTGCACGTGGCCGGCCGCCGCGCGGATGGCTACCATCTGCTGCAGACCGCCTTCCGCTTCGTCGATTTCGGCGACCGCCTGCGCTTTTCTCCGCGGGACGATGGCGAGGTGAGGCGCGTCAACCCGCTGCCCGGCGTGCCCGAGGCCGACGACCTGTGTGTGCGTGCCGCCCGCCTGCTGCAGGCGGAGACGGGCTGCCGGCGTGGCGTCGACATCGAACTGGACAAGCGTCTGCCGATGGGCGGTGGCGTCGGCGGCGGCAGTTCTGACGCTGCGACCGTGCTGCTCGCGTTGAACCGACTGTGGGAACTGGATCTGCCGCGCGCGCGGCTGCAGGCGCTGGGGTTGCGGCTGGGCGCCGATGTGCCGGTGTTCGTGTTCGGTCGCGCCGCGTTTGCCGAAGGCGTCGGCGAGGTGCTGCAGCCGCTCGAACTGCCGCCGGCGGCCTATCTGGTGGTGGCGCCGGGCGTGTCGGTACCGACGCCACGGATTTTTGCCGACCCGGAATTGACACGAAATACCGAAGCTTGCACAATAGCGGACTTTGCTGCAGCGGCCGATTCGGCGGCGCTTTTCGGGCGCAACGATCTTGAGCCGGTCGCAGCGAGGCTGTACCCGGAAGTCAGACAGGCCATCGACATGCTGGCGGCACTGGCCGGGCGCGGCGCGGTAAGAATGAGCGGTTCGGGCGCGTGCGTGTTTGTACAATGCGCCGATCTGCAGGCAGCACAGGATTTGATGAAGGCGTCGTCGGCATCGTGGCCGGCGGGCTGGCAGGGATTCGTTGCACAGGGGCTGGACGAGCACCCGCTGTACCGGATGTCTGCACAGGTTTGACACCGTGTGGCGCAAGAGCGCGACGCGGTCGATGCAGAGTTTGGGGAGTCGCCAAGTTGGTCAAGGCACCGGATTTTGATTCCGGCATTCGAAGGTTCGAATCCTTCCTCCTCAGCCAAATTTGATCGGGCGGGCCCGCAGGGAGTGCGGGCCTGCCCGATGTGTTTTCAGGGCAGCAGGCATGCCGACGGGTTGAAACCGGTCATCCGCCTGGAAAGAGCAGGACCGGTTCTCCCGGTTTCAATTCAGCAATCACCGAGTTTCGCGAGGCAGCATGGCTTACGACAGCCTGATGATCTTTACCGGCAACGCCAACCCCAAACTGGCGGCGGATGTTGCCAAGCGGCTCAACATGTCGCTCGGCCGCGCGCAGGTGGGCCGTTTCTCCGACGGCGAAGTCAACGTCGAAATCCTCGAGAACGTCCGCGGCAAGGACGTGTTCGTGCTGCAATCGACCTGTGCGCCGACCAACGACAGCCTGATGGAACTGGTCATCCTGGTCGATGCGCTGAAGCGCGCCTCGGCCGGCCGCATCACCGCGGCGATGCCCTATTTCGGCTACGCCCGCCAGGATCGCCGCCCGCGCAGCGCGCGCGTGCCGATCACCGCCAAGGTGGTGGCCAACATGCTGCAGGCCGTGGGCGTGCAGCGCCTGCTGACGGTGGACCTCCACGCCGACCAGATCCAGGGCTTCTTCGACATCCCGGTCGACAACATCTACGCCACGCCCATCCTGCTCGGTGACATCTGGAAGCAGGAATATCCGAACCTGATGGCCGTTTCGCCCGACGTCGGCGGTGTGGTGCGCGCGCGCGCATTCGCCAAGCGCCTCGAATGCGACCTGGCCATCATCGACAAGCGTCGCCCGAAGGCGAACGTGTCGGAAGTGATGAACATCATCGGCGACGTCACCGGCCGCACCTGCGTCATCATGGACGACATGGTCGACACCGCCGGCACGCTGTGCAAGGCGGCGCAGGCGCTGAAGGAACACGGCGCCGCCCGCGTGCTCGCCTACTGTACCCACGCCGTGCTGTCCGGCGAGGCCGTCAATCGCATCCAGAATTCCGACCTCGACCAGCTGGTCGTGACCGACACCATCCCGCTGTCGCCGGCCGCCCAGGCCTGCGGCCGCATCCGTGTCGTGTCCATCGCCGAACTGCTGGCCGAAACCCTGCTGCGAATCAGCAACGAGGAATCCGTTTCGTCCCTCTTCATGGAGTAATTGAAGCGGGACACCCCGGGTCGCCTGGTCGCGGGCGACCCTTCATCCACCAGGAGTCATCATGTCCATCGAAATGAACGTCAAGAAGCGCGATGCGCAGGGCACCGGAGCGAGCCGCCGCCTGCGTCGCGCCGACCAGGTCCCGGCCATCATCTACGGCGGCGACAAGCCCGCCACGCCGATCACGCTCGACCACAACGAAATCTTCCACGCCCTGCGCAAGGAAGCTTTCCATGCATCCGTGCTGACGCTGAACGTCGAAGGCACGAAGGAAACCGTGCTGCTGCGCGACACCCAGATGCACGCCTACAAGCTGCAGGTGCTGCACGTCGACTTCCAGCGCGTCGATGCCACGCACAAGCTGCACACCAAGGTGCCGTTCCACTTCGTCAATGCCGACGCGGCCCCGGGCGTCAAGCTGCAGGGTGGCATCGTGTCGCACGTGATGAACGAACTGGACGTGCAGTGCCTGCCGAGCCAGCTGCCGGAATTCATCGAAGTCGACCTGTCCGGCCTGTCGGTCGGCCAGTCGATCCACGTGTCGCAGATCAAGCTGCCGGCCGGCGTCGAGGCGCTGACCCACGGCACCGACCCGGTGATCGTCACGCTGACGCTGCCGCGCGGCGCCAAGGCTGACGAAGCCGCGGCCGAAGGCGGCGAAGAGAAGTAAGCACAGGCGATGTCCGGGAACGGTTCCAAAGCCGTGCCCCGGCTCGTCGTCGGACTGGGCAACCCCGGTCCGGACTATTCCGAAACCCGGCACAACGCCGGGTTTTGGTTTTGTGAGGGGCTGGCACGCAAGCTGGGCGTTACGCTCAACCGTGAAGCGCGATTCAACGGCTTCACCGGTTCGTCGCGTGCCGATGGCATCACGATACTGCTGCCGCAGACCTTCATGAACCGCTCCGGCCAGTCGGTCGGCGCGCTCGCCCGCTTCTTCCGCATCGCACCGGCTGAAATACTGGTGGTGCACGATGAGCTCGACATCCAGCCGGGCGAACTGCGCCTGAAATTCGGCGGTGGCCTCGGCGGTCACAACGGACTGAAAGACATCAGCGCCCATCTGGCCACGCACGACTACTGGCGGCTGCGCATCGGCATCGGACATCCGCGTCAGCTGGCGCCGGGGTCGGAAGTGGCCGACTATGTACTGAACCGTCCGCGCATCGAGGAACAGCGCGACATCGACGCCGCCATCGAGCGCGCGCTCGACGCCTGGCCGATGATTGCCGCCGGCGACTGGACGCGTGTGTCCACCCTGCTCAATGCGAAGCCCGGCGCCGGCAAGGCGCCCAAGAGTGCCTAATCAAGGAATCCAGACATGAGCCTCAAATGCGGCATCGTCGGCCTGCCCAACGTCGGCAAGTCCACGCTTTTCAATGCGCTCACCAAGGCCGGTATCGCCGCCGAGAACTACCCGTTCTGCACGATCGAGCCCAACGTCGGCATCGTCGAGGTGCCGGACCCGCGTCTGGCGCAGCTTTCCGAAATCGTGAAGCCGCAGAAGATACAGCCGGCCATCGTCGAATTCGTCGACATCGCCGGTCTGGTCGCTGGCGCCAGCAAGGGCGAAGGCCTGGGCAACCAGTTCCTCGCCAACATCCGTGAAACCGACGCCATCGTGAACGTCGTGCGCTGCTTCGACGACGAGAACGTGGTGCACGTGAATGGCCGCGTCGACCCGATCGCCGACATCGAAACCATCGTGACCGAACTGGCGCTGGCCGACCTCGCCGCCGTCGAGCGCACCATCGCGCGCGACACCAAGAAGGCGCGCGCCGGCGACAAGGAAGCCGCCAAGCTGGTCGCCGTGCTGGAAAAGCTGCTGCCGCACCTGAACGAAGGCAAGCCGGCGCGCACGCTGAACCTGTCGGACGACGACAAGGCCATCGTCAAACCGATGTGCCTGCTGACGATCAAGCCGGCCATGTATGTCGGCAACGTGCTCGAGGACGGTTTCGAGAACAATCCCTATCTCGACCGCCTGCGTGAATTCGCGGGAAAGGAAGGCGCGCCGGTGGTGGCCGTGTGCGCGAAGATCGAAGCCGAACTGGCCGACCTCGACGACGAGGACAAGAAGGCTTTCCTGGCCGACCTCGGCCTCGAAGAGCCGGGCCTGAACCGCCTCATCCGCGCCGGCTACGACCTGCTGGGCCTGCAGACCTACTTCACCGCCGGCGTGAAGGAAGTGCGCGCTTGGACCATCCACAAGGGCGATACCGCACCGCAGGCGGCAGGCGTCATCCACACCGACTTCGAGCGCGGTTTCATCCGCGCCCAGACCATCGCCTTCGACGACTTCATCGCCTTCAAGGGCGAACAGGGCGCGAAGGAAGCCGGCAAGATGCGCGCCGAAGGCAAGGAATACGTGGTCAAGGACGGCGACGTGCTGAACTTCCTGTTCAACGTCTGAGCGCAGTGCCGTTCTGGCAAAAGCCCTGGCGACCCGTGGTCGCCGGGGCTTTTTTTCGTCCACTGTCGAATCTTCCGGGTCTGGTCCGTCTACCTCGTGTACCCGCATCACGGGCATGAGCGTCACGACAGACAGGAGGGTCGGAACATGATGAATACAGAGCCGCAGGATCAGCATCGATGGCTGAGGCAGTTCGAGGGCGAATGGCGCGGAGTGAGCGAACCGGTGGCCGACGGGGCCGCGGACGACGCGTGCTGGAGCGGTAGCGAAACGGTGCGCGCGCTCGGCGAACTGTGGGTGCTGTTCGAGGGGCGCGGTGACATGCCGGACGGCAGCGCGGCCTACACCCTGATGACCCTGGGCTTCGACCCCGCACGCGGAAACGGAGGCCGCTTCGTCGGCAACTGGGCAGGGTCGATGATGACGACGCTGTGGCAGTACGAGGGCGAACTGGACGCAGCCGGCCGCGTGCTGTCCCTGTACAGCGAAGGGCCGGCCTTCTCGGGCAGCGGCACCGCGCGCTACCGTGACACGATAGAGGTCGTAGGTCCGGACGAACGCACGCTGTCTTCGCACATGGAGGACGCCGCCGGCAACTGGGTGCCCATCATGCGCATCCGTTACCGCCGGCAGCAGGGTGCGTGAGCGACGCGCCCGCGCCGTCGCTCAACGTCCCTCGTCCAGCCAGCGCGCGGCCATGAGCAGGCGGGTATGGCTGGCCGGGTCGGCCCGCACGGTGGCGGCGAACAGGCGCACGCAGCGTTCGGCCGCGTTCACGTAGCGCGTGTTGCCGGTACGCCGTGCCAGCCTGATCAAGGCCAGCGCGGCGACGCCGTTGCCACCGGGCGTGGCGGCGTCGAGCGCGGGTTTGCTGCGGTGGAACAGCGGCAGCGCATCGTGGGCGGTGAAGAAGAAACCGCCCCTGTCGTCGTCTTCGAAACGCAGCAGCATCACCTCGGCCAGCTGTGTGGCGAAGGCGAGGTCGCCGTCGTGCGGCATCGCTTCGTGCAGCGTCAGTGCGGCATCCAGCAGGAAGGCGTGGTCGTCGAGAAAGCCGTCGATGCCGGGCAGCGACTGCAGGCGGTCGGCGCCGCCCACGTCGTCGCGCCAGCGTGCCGCGCGCAGCGCGTCGAAGCTCGTGCGCGCGGCCTCCAGCCAGTCGCTGCGGCCGAATACGGCGCCGGCATGCGCGAGAGCTTTCACCATGAGCGCGTTCCAGGCGGTCGGTGTCTTGCTGTCGCGCGCAGCGCGCTCACGGTCGTCGCGTCTGTTCAGCAGGCGGCCCCGGGCGCCGTCGATCACCGCCTGCACCGCCGCCAGCGGTTGATCGAAGGTGTCGGCCAGCTTTTCGGCGCTGCGCGCGACGCGCAGATGCCAAGACTTTCCTTCGAAGCCGGGCGGGTCGATCAGACCCCAGTGCGCGGCGCACAGATCCCATTCGACCGGCGAGAGCACTTCACGTAGTGCCGCGTTCTCCCACACATAGACGCCGCCTTCCCGACCCGCAGCGTCGTCCGCCGCCTGCGCGCTGCAGAACAGTCCGTCGTCGCTGCGCATTTCTCGCATGGCCCAGTCGACCGTCATTTCGGCTGCGCGCCGGAACAGCCCGTCGCCGGTCGCCTTCCAGGCGTCAGCGAAGAGCGGCAGCAGCATGGCGCTGTCGCACAGCATCTTCTCGAAGTGCGGGATGTGCCAGGCCGGGTCGACGCTGTAGCGGAAGAAGCCGCCGCCGAGCTGATCGAACAGACCGCCCTCGGCGATGTGACGCAATGATTCCAGCGCCATCGCGCGCGGCGACGGCGTGCCGATGTCGCTGTCCAGCTGCAGCAGGAAGTCGAGGTCGGTCGGATGCGGAAACTTCGGCGCGCCGCCGAAGCCGCCGTGCCGGGCGTCGAAGGCCACCGCCAGCTGCTGTATCGCCTCCTCCTGCACCGACGGGTCCAGCGGCGCGCCGGTCGGCTGCGGCAGGGCGGCGCTCAGCGCCGCAATCAGCGCTTCGTCCTGGCGCGCCAGATCGGCGCGCCTTTCGGTCCACACGGTGCTGACCGACGCCAGGACGTCGCGCAGCGCACTCTGCCCACCGGACGCCTCGCGCGGGAAATAGGTGCCGCCGTAGAAGGGCACGCCCTGCGGCGACAGGAAGACGGTGAGCGGCCAGCCGCCGTTGCCGCGACGCAGCAGCTGCAGCGCCTGCTGGTAGAGACCGTCGATGTCCGGTCGCTCCTCACGGTCCACCTTGATGGCGACGAAGCCCTCGTTAACTGCGGCAGCCGTGGCCGGATCGGCAAAGGATTCTCGCGCCATCACGTGGCACCAGTGACAGGAGGCGTAGCCGACCGACAGCAGGATGGGGCAGTCGAGCCGGCGCGCCTCGGCGAAGGCGGCCTCGCACCACGGAAACCAGTGCACCGGATCGCCAGCGTGCTGCTGCAGATAGGGGGACGATTCACCGGCCAGTCGGTTGTGCGGTGCGAGTGCGGTGTCGGTGCTCATCGGATGTCCTTCGCGGGCGGCAGGTACGGCCGGCGCGAACGCGACAATGAGGACAGCCGCGTACGCCAAAGTCCACATTCAGACGGGCGAGCGGGCTTATGCATCCGCGCTGGCCGGCGGATGAGGGTCGCTCAGCAAGATCCGTGCATGCGCTGCATGCATCTTGCTTTGCGGTACTTGAGAAATGCGGCGTGCGCGGTGCACGCCGGCCACACACCGACAGAGGCAGACCATGCGATTGCGCTTCCACATGACGCCGGGTTCATGCTCGACCGGCATCCATATCCTGCTCGAACATCTGGAGCTGCCGTTCGAGGCGTATGTCGTGAACCTGCCTGCCGGCGATCACCGTCGCCCGGAGTATCTGGCGATCAATCCGAAGGGCACGATTCCGGCGCTGCAGATCGACGAAGACCCGGCGCTGACCGAATTCCAGTCCATCGCACTGTGGCTGGCCTGGCAGTTCCCGCGCGCACGGCTGCTGCCGGCGTCGCCGTTCGACGCCGCGCGCGCCGTCGATCTGATGACCTGTGCCGTGGGCACCGTGCATGGCGCCGGCTACACCCGCATCTTCACGCCCGAGCGCTACCTGCCGGCGGGCGATCACGAGGGGACGGAGGCGCAGTGGCTGGAGGCGGTCAAGGCGCAGGGCCGGGCCCTGGTGGACGAGGCCTTCACACTGATCGATGCGCGCATTGACGACGACGGCCGGCTGTTCGGCGACGACCTGACGGTCGCCGACGCGGCGCTGTTCTACGTCACCTTCTGGGCCGACCGCATCGGCCTGCCGCTGCCGCCACGCTGTCTCGCGTTCTACCGGCGCATGCGCGAGCGGCCGGTGGTGCGGCGCGTGCTGGCTGAAGAAGGCTATCGCTGAGCCGGCGGCTCCGCCGGCAACCCGCCGCGATCAGGAAGTCGCGCCGTCGCTCTGCTGGGCGGCCACTTCGGCGCGCACCTTGTCCATGTCCAGCGCCTTGGCCTGTTCGATCAGCTGTTCGAACTGACCGGCGGGCAGCGCACCCGGCTGTCCGTACAGCACGATCTGGTCGCGGAACACCATCAGGGTCGGAATCGAGCGGATGCCGAAGGCGGCGGCGATGCCCTGTTCCTCTTCGGTATTCACCTTGGCGAACACGATGTCCGGATACTTTTCCGACGCCGCTTCATAGACCGGGGCAAAATTGCGGCAGGGGCCGCACCAGGGGGCCCAGAAATCGATGATGACGAAAGGGTTGTTCTCGACCGTGCTGTTGAAGCTGTCTTCGGTAAGTTCGATGGTGGCCATGGGGGTCCTTGGGTGTGAATCGCTCGGGGGCGAGCCGGCATGGTAGCCGAGCACCGGCTGTATGTCGGCCGTTTTGCACCCAGTCCGACCGGTCCGCTGCACAAGGGTTCGCTGGTGGCGGCGCTGGCCAGCTGGCTGGACGCGCGCGCCGTCGGCGGCCGCTGGCTGTTGCGCATCGAGGACGTGGACGAGCCGCGCTGTTCGCCCGAGGCTGCCGACACCGTCCTGCGCCAGCTCGACGCGCTGGGCCTGCACTGGGACGGCGAGGTCGTGTGGCAGAGCCGGCGTACCGCGCTGTACCGCGCCGCGCTGGAGCGTCTGGTGGCGCAGGGCGATGCCTATGGCTGCGCCTGCACCCGCCGTGATCTGGAGTCGCAGCCGCTGGCTTCCGATGGCGCACGGCGATACCCCGGCACCTGCCGTGACCGCGCCGATGTGCTGCCGCGCGCCTGGCGGCTGCGCGTGCCGGTCGGCGAGGTCGCCTTCGACGACGCGCTGTGCGGTCGCGTCGCCATCGACGTCGCGGCGGATTCCGGCGATTTCGTGCTGTGGCGCGCCGACGGCTACTGCGCCTATCAGCTGGCGGTGGTGGTGGACGACGCCGACCAGGGCGTGACCGACATCGTGCGCGGCGCCGATCTGCTCACCTCGACGCCGCGGCAGATCCTGGTGCAGCGCGCGCTCGGCCTGACGCAGCCGCGCTACGCACACGTGCCGGTGGTGCTCGATGCGCAGGGCGAAAAGCTGTCCAAGCAGACACGCGCGCCGGCGCTGGAACCGGCCGACGCGCTGACCGACCTGGCGGAGGCGCTCGCCTTTCTGCGCCACCCGCCGCCAACCGACGTTGTGGCCTCGGGCCGTGAGGATCTGCTCGCGTGGGCGGTGCAGCGGTGGACGCTGGTCGCGCTGTCCAGGGCGACGTAGCAGGCGGACTCAGTAGTGCGGCGGAATGTCCTGCTGCGCGTCGGCGCGCTCGGCCGGCTGCATGCCCTGCACCTGCGCATAGACGTGCTTGAGCTGCAGCTGCAGTGACTCGATCGCGCGCTGCTGCTCGAACACGGTGCGGTTCAGCGCGTCCAGCATGTCGTCCATCAGCGCGATGCGGGCTTCGAGATCGTTCAGGCGGTCGGTCATGTCGGTGTGTCCGGAGAATGTTGTCGGGCCAGCGCCCAGGCGACGTGTTCGCGCACGACCGGTGAGGCGTGGTCGGCGCGCGCCTGCAGCGCGGCGATGTGGGCGGCGGAGGACGGCGCGTTGCCGAGCGCGACTGCGATATTGCGCAGCCAGCGTTCGTGGCCGATGCGCCGGATCGCGCTGCCTTCGAGGCGGCGGTTGAATTCGTCCTCCGACCAGGCGAACAGCTCGCTCAGCGAAGCCCGGTCCAGGCCGTTGCGCACCGCGAAGTCGGGCTCGACCGCCTTGACCGCGTGGCGGTTCCACGGGCACACCAGCTGGCAGTCGTCGCAGCCGTAGATGCGGTTGCCGATCAAGGGACGCAGTGGTTCGGGGATCGGGCCATCCAGTTCTATCGTCAGGTAGGACACGCACAGCCGCGCGTCCAGCTGGTAGGGCGCGACGATGGCGCCGGTCGGGCAGACGTCGATGCAGCGGGTGCAGGTGCCGCAGTGGTCGGCCTGGGGCGCGTCCGGCGGCAGCGGCAGCGTGGTAAACAGTTCGCCGAGAAAGAACATCGAGCCGGCGTCGCGGTGGATCAGCAGCGTGTGCTTGCCGCGCCAGCCCAGCGCGGCGCGCCGGGCGATCTCCACTTCGAGCACCGGCGCGGAATCGGTGAATGCACGGTGGCCGAACGGGCCGACCACCCCCGCGATGCGTTCCGCCAGCTTCTGCAGCCGGTTGCGCAGCACCTTGTGGTAATCGCGGCCGAGCGCGTAACGCGACACGTAGCCGAGGTCGCCATCGTCCAGCACGCCCTGCGCGTCCTCGGCGTCGTCCGGCCAGTAAGGCATGCGCGCGCTGATGACCGACAGCGTGCCGGGCACCAGTTCGGCCGGGCGGGCACGCATTGCGCCGTGACGTTCCATGTAGTCCAGTTCGCCGTGGCGGCCGGCGGCCAGCCAGTCAAGCAGCCGGGTTTCCGCCTCGCCCAGATCGACACCGGAAATGCCGATCGACGCAAAGCCCAGTTCGCGCCCCCAATCGCGGATGCGTGCCACCAGCTCGTCTGGGCTGCAGGGCAGCGCGCCACTCATTGCGCCGCCACCCGGGCGGATAATGGCGGCCAATCCGATTTCACGCAGACCGCCATGAATGATTCGACCCTGACGATGGACCTCGCCGACACCGCCGCCACCGAGGCGCTGGGCGCGCGACTGGCGCGCGCGCTGGCGCCCGGCCTGTGCGTGTTTCTGGACGGCGACCTGGGCGCCGGCAAGACCACGCTGGTGCGCGGGCTGCTCAGGGCACTGGGCCATACGGGAAAGGTAAAAAGTCCGACCTTCACTTTGCTTGAATCGTATGCTATTTCTAGCTTAAACTTCCCGTTGTATCACTTTGATTTTTATCGCTTCACGCATCCGGATGAATTCATCGAAGCAGGTCTGGACGAATACTTCGGGCAAACCGGCGAAAGCGCGGGCGTCTGTCTGGTCGAATGGCCGGACAAGGCGGGCGCGCATCTGCCGCAGCCCGATCTGCGCATCGCGCTCGCCGTGGTCGGCGAAGCGCGCCGTGCGCGGCTGTCCGCCGGCAGCGAAGGAGGTCGGGCATGTTTAAGCCGTTTGTCCGTCGCCGCGGAAGGACTTCCGCCCGCGACCTGAGCCGGCGCGATTTTCTCGGGTTTTCCGGCGCTGCGCTGCTGCTGTCGGTGAGCCCGGTCGGGCGCGCTGCCGCCACCTCGCTGCTGGCCGTCCGCGTCTGGCCGTCGCTGGAATATACCCGCATCACGCTGGAATCCCGCGACGCGCTGAAGTTCGCGCACTTCACCGTGCAGAACCCGGAACGCCTGGTGATCGACATCGAGGGCGTGGAGCTGAACAACGTGCTCGGCAGCCTGCCGGGCAAGATTTCCGATACCGATCCCTACATCAAGCTCATCCGCGCCGGCCGCAACAAGCCGGGCGTGGTGCGGCTGGTGATGGAGCTGAAGACCGAGGTGAAGCCGCAGGTATTCACGCTGGCGCCGGTCGGTCAGTACGGTCACCGGCTGGTGATGGACATCTATCCGTCGCAGCCCATCGACCCGCTGATGCAGCTCGCGCGTCAGGGCGACATCCAGTACCAGGGCGACGTCGCACCCGACCAGCCCGACGCGCCTGCACAGTCGCAGGCGGCCGAGCCGGCACCCGAACCAGCGAATCAGACCGCGTCGCGCGATGCGGGCAGCAAGAAGACGGAGGTCGACGTGAGTCGCCTCGTCACCATCGTGCTCGACCCCGGCCATGGCGGCGAAGACCCCGGTGCGGTTGGCCGTGGCGGCAGCTACGAGAAGAACGTGACGCTGGAAGTGGCACAGCGCCTGCAGAAGAAGATAGACGCCGACCCGACGATGCGCGCGGTGCTGACGCGCGACGCCGATTTCTTCGTGCCGCTGGGCACGCGCGTCGCCAAGGCGCGCCGCGTGCGCGCCGACCTGTTCGTGTCCATCCACGCCGACGCCTTCGTGCGGCCGGACGCGCGCGGCAGTTCGGTGTTCGTGCTGTCCGACCGTGGCGCCACCAGTTCGGCCGCGCGCTGGCTGGCGCAGCGCGAGAACTCGGCCGACCTGATCGGCGGCGTCAATCTCGACGTCAAGGACCCCTATCTCGCGCGCACGCTGCTCGACCTGTCGCAGACGGCGACGATGAACGATTCGATGAAGCTGGGCCGCGCCGTGCTGGGCGAACTGGGCGGTGTGAACACGCTGCACAAGCCGCATGTCGAGCAGGCCGGTTTCGCCGTGCTGAAGGCGCCGGACATCCCGTCCATCCTGGTCGAGACCGCCTTCATTTCCAACCCGGAAGAAGAGAAGCGGCTGACCGACGACGCCTACCAGGACAAGCTGGCCGACGCCATCCTGCGTGGCATCCGCCGCTATCTGGCAAAGAATCCGCCGATGGCCAAGTCGCGGCTGGCGTCGCTGTAAGCGGCCGGCGGCATTCAGCGCACGCTGCGGTAGCCGCCTGCCACGCCTCTCGGCGACAGCACCCACTGCCACAGCTGGATGTCGCGCGCGCGGAAAGCGCCGGCGCAGGACAGCAGGTAGTAGCGCCACATGCGGCGGAAGCGTTCGCCGAGGCGCTCGGCGAACTGCGGCCAGGCGGCTTCGAAGTTCGCGTGCCAGGCCATCAGCGTGCGGTCGTAGTCGGCGCCGAAGTTGTGCAGGTCCTCCACCACGAATACATCATCGACCGCGTCGCCGATCTGGCCGATCGACGGCAGCTCGCCGTTGGGGAAGATGTAGCGGTCTATCCAGGGGTCCGTGACGCCGCGCCGCGTGTTCTTGCCTATCGTATGCAGCAGCGCCAGCCCGTCAGGCGCCAGTGCGCGCCGCACCACCTGCATGAAGGTGCGGAAGTTGCGCCGGCCGACGTGCTCGAACATGCCGACGCTGGCTACCCGGTCGAAGGTTTCGCTGCCGTTGAGTTCGCGATAGTCCTGCAGCCGGAACTCGACCGGCAGTCCGGCGTAGCGTTGCTGTGCCCACTCGGCCTGTTCGCGCGATACGGTGACGCCGGTGCCGCGCACGCCGTGGTGCTCGGCGGCGTAGCCGAGCAGGCTGCCCCAGCCGCAACCGATGTCCAGCAGGTGCATGCCGGGGCGCAGGTCCAGCTTCCGGCAGATCAGTTCGAGCTTGGCCTCCTGCGCCGACGCGAGGTCGGCGGCGTCCTGCCAGTAGCCGCAGGTGTAGGTCATGCGCGGGTCCAGCATCGCCGCGTAGAAATCGTTGCCGAGGTCGTAGTGGCGTTCGCCGACCTGCCAGGCGCGACGCGGCGTCTGCCGGTTCAGCAGGCGGGCGCTGAAGGCGTGCATCAGCAGCGATGCCGGCTTGACCCGCGTGTCCAGCCGGGCGCGCAGCAGGCGGGCGAAGAATTCGTCGAGCCGGCCGGCGTCCCAGTCGCCATCCATATAGGCTTCGCCCAGACCGAGGCTGCCGTATGCGAACACGCGCTCGGGCAGGCGAGGGTGGTGCATCTGCAGGTCGCAGGGCGCTTCGCCGTCGAGCGTGATGCCGGCGTCGGCGAGCAGGCTGGTCAGCAGCCGCAGGCGCGGCGAGGGGGCCGGCGCGGGCGCGGCGGCCGGTTGTTCGAACGCTTCTCTTTTCATCCGTGGTCTTCCTCGTCGGGGCGAAGGCAGGAAAAAAGTGACCGTAAGCAGGCAGCCGGCGTTGCCGCCTGAAAATTTAGACGTAGTCCAAGGTAAGCGTCTTCGCAATGTCCCAGGTCAAGCTTTCGTCCGGTTGCCCGGCGTGAAAACCCTGAAATGGCGTGCCGGCGCGCGCTTGACTCACGTCATGGGCGGCCGGTGCGCAGCCGCCTAGAATGTGAGCCCATGATTCGAACCCTGTCCCCGTGATGAACGCGCCGGAATCACCGCTGAACCTGAGCCCGGATGCGGCCGCTGCGACGACGGCCTGTTATCACTGCGGGCTGCCGGTCGACGGCCCGGTGCGCTACCGCGTCCGCGTCGCCGGTGAGGACAGGCCGATGTGCTGCGCCGGCTGTGCGGCGGTCGCCGAAGCCATCTCCGGCGGCGGTCTGGACGCTTTCTACGCCCACCGCGACGCCTTGCCCGAAGCGGCACCCGACGGCGGTGCGCGTGACCTGGCGGTATACGACCTGCCGGAAGTGCAGGCCGATTTCGTCCGCACCGTCGCCCACGCGGACTGCGCCGACGCGCGCGAGGCGCTGCTCATCATCGAGGGCATACGCTGTGCCGCCTGCGTGTGGCTGAACG
The DNA here is from genome assembly GCF_018780585.1 of Methyloversatilis discipulorum. Classification (GTDB taxonomy): domain Bacteria; phylum Pseudomonadota; class Gammaproteobacteria; order Burkholderiales; family Rhodocyclaceae; genus Methyloversatilis; species Methyloversatilis discipulorum_B. The sequence continues at coordinate 34,891 of NZ_JADMJL010000039.1, forward strand.
AGCAGCACGTCGGCCGCCTGCCAGGTGTGCTGGTGCTCGAAATCAATTACGCGACGCGCCGTGCGCGCGTCGTCTGGGACCCGGCCCGGGTGCAGCTGTCGGCCATCCTGCGGGCGGTGACCGAGATCGGCTACGAAGCGTGGCCGAACGACCGCGCACACGCCGAGTCGGTCGCCCGCAGCGAGCGACGCGACGCGCTGTGGCGCCTGGCGGTGGCCGGGCTGGGCATGATGCAGGTGATGATGTACGCGTGGCCGGAATACACCGCCGGCGACGCCGAACTGCCGGGCAGCATCGCCGCGCTGATGCGCTGGGCCAGTCTGGTGCTGACGGCCCCCGTCGTGTGCTACTCGGCCGCCCCCTTCTTCTCGCGCGCGCTGCGCGATCTGGCGGCGAAGCGCGTCGGTATGGACCTGCCGGTCGCGCTCGGCATCGGCGCCGCCTTCATCGCCAGCCTGTGGGCAACGGTGACGCATTCGGGTGAGGTGTATTTCGATTCGGTCACGATGTTCGTGTTCCTGTTGCTGGGCGGGCGCTATCTCGAAATGCTGGCGCGCCAGCGTGCGGTGCGCGGCGTCGAGGAACTGGCGCGCGTGATGCCGGCGCTGGCGCACCGTTTCACCGCGTGGCCGGGAACGGCGACCGAGGCGGTGCCGGTGGCGCGACTGCTGGCGGGCGACCACGTCGTGGTCGCCGCCGGCGAGGTGTTTCCGGCCGACGGCCGTCTGGTCGATGGCCGCAGCGAGGTCGATGAAAGCCTGCTCACCGGCGAGTCGAAACCGCAGGGCCGCGGCCCCGGCGACCGCGTGGTCGGCGGCAGCGTAAACATCGGCTCGCCGGTGGTGCTGGCGGTGGAGCAGGTCGGCGAGGCGACGCGGCTGGCGGCGATCCGCCGGCTGATCGGCCGTGCTTCGGCCAGCCGGCCCGAGGTGGTGCAGTTCGCCGATCGCATCGCCGTTCATTTCGTCAAGGCGCTCATCGTGCTGGCCGTGCTGACCGCCGGCGTCTGGCTGTGGCTGGACCCGTCGCAGGCGCTTTCCGTCTTCGTCGCGGTGCTGGTCGTCAGTTGCCCGTGCGCGCTGTCGCTGGCCACACCGGCGGCGCTGACCGTCGGCACCGGCGTGCTGTCGCGCAGCGGACTGCTGGTGACCCGCGCGCACGCGATCGAAACGCTGGCGCGCGTCACCCACGTCGTGTTCGACAAGACCGGCACGCTCACCACCGGCGTCATGGCCTTGCAGACGGTCGAACTGATGGGCGACATCGACGCCATGCAGGCCACCGCGCTGGCCGCGGCGCTGGAAGGGCCGTCCACTCACCCGATCGCGCGTGCGCTGCGCGCCGCGGCCGGTGAGCAGGTGCGACCGGCCGTCGACGAGCTGTCGGCGGTGACCGGACAGGGCGTGCAGGGCGTCATTGCCGGCCGCCGTCTGCGGCTGGGCAGCGCGGACTACGTTTGCGCGCTGTCCGGGGCGCCGCTTCCGGACTCGCCGTCGGGCATCGCGACGCCGGTGTGGCTGGGCGACGAACGCGGTCTGCTGGCGCGCTTCGATCTCAGCGATGCCGTGCGATCCGGGGCACCCGAATTGCTGGCGCACCTGCGCGAGCGCGGCATCGCGGTCAGCCTGCTGTCGGGCGACGCACACGCACCGGTCGAGGCGCTGGCGCAGGAACTGGGCATCGCCGACGCACACGCGCGGATGACGCCGGAGGGCAAGCGCGCCTATATAGAAGCGTTGCAGCAGCGCGGTGCCGTCGTCGCCATGCTGGGCGACGGCGTCAATGACGCGCCGGTGCTGGCGCAGGCCCAGGTGTCGGTCGCGATGGGCGGCGGCACCGAGCTGGCGCGCGCCCAGGGCGATCTGGTGCTGCTGTCCGAACGTTTCGACGCGCTCATCCGCGGGCTCGACACCGCCCAGGCCACGCTGGCCATCGTGCGGCAGAACCTGCGCTGGGCCTTTGCCTACAATCTGCTGGCAATCCCGCCGGCGATGCTGGGCTGGATCACGCCGTGGATGGCCGGCATCGGCATGTCGCTCAGTTCGCTGATGGTGGTGCTCAACGCACTGCGTCTGCAGCGGCGGGCAAAGGAGCGGAACTGATGGACATCCTGTGGTTGCTGGTGCCGATGTCGGTACTGATCGCGCTGGGCATCGGCGCTGTGTTCATCTGGTCGGCGCGCAGCGGCCAGTTCGACGACCTCGAAGGGCCGGCGCACCGCATGTTGATGGACGACGACCGCGCGCAGACCATCGACGATACACCGGCGGCCGGCAAGGACGACCGCAAGGTGTGACGCCCGAGGCGGTCGAGGCGTCATTTCCTGTCTATAGTGCGGATGCACCCACCGACCGGAGAGCGCCGATGACCCGTTGCACCCAGCACGCCCATCACGAGCACCAGCACGGCCCGCAATGCGGTCACACCGCGGTGCGCCACGAAGGCCACGTCGATTTCCTGCATGACGGCCACCTGCATCACGTGCATGGCGACCATGTCGACGAGCACGTGATCGCCGTCAGCGCTGCCAACCCGGACGGCTGCACACCGCAGCATCACTGTGCCGGCCATGGCGCAGGTCATGTGCATGGGCCCGGCTGCGGCCACGAAGCGGTGCCGCACGGCGACCACGTCGATTACCTGGTCGACGGTCATCTGCACCATCCGCACGGCGATCACTGCGACGACCACGGTCCGCTGCAGATCGCCTGACGCGCCGGCGCAGCCTGCCGCGGCTATCATGCAGGCCGGGCCCGAAGACTGCGTCGCAATAAATGTCCTTTCATCGAGCCGGCGACGCGTGGCGTTCGCCGGCGCTATTCATGCCGGCGGCACTGCGCGGCTGGCTGACCGATCCTCATTCGCTGACCTCACGCATCAGGGCGCGCTGCCGGCACTTCGCGGTGCAGCCGCTGCGCACCGGTCGCGCCGCGCTGGCGGCCGACGAGGCCTGTCTGCTCGGCAGCGGCCGGGCGCCGGCGCTGTCGCGCGAGGTGCTGCTGCACGCCGACGGCGTGCCAGTGGTGTTCGCGCACAGCGTGGTCAACATGCGTGATGTGCGCGGCGTCTGGCACATGTTCGCCGGCGTCGGCACGCGGCCGCTCGGCGCGCTGCTGTTCGCCGATGCGCGCATCGCCCGCTCGCCGTTGGCCGCGCGACGGCTCGACGCCCGCCACCCGCTGTACCGGCGTGTGCTGGCCGAAGGCATCGCGGTGAGCGGCCCGCTGTGGGCGCGCCGTTCGCTGTTCGTACGCAGGGGCCGGCCGCTGCTGGTGACCGAAGTTTTCCTGCCGGCCATTTCGGAACTCGCGCCATGAACCTGCTTGCCCGCCTGAATGCCTGGGAACGCCTGATGCGGCTGGACAAGCCGATCGGCATCCTGCTGCTCGCCTGGCCCACACTGTGGGCACTGTGGGTGTCCGGCGGCGGCAAACCGTCCGCCTTCATCGTCTGGATATTCATGCTCGGCACGGTGCTGATGCGCAGCGCCGGCTGCGTCATCAACGACTATGCCGACCGCAATTTCGATGGTCACGTCGAGCGCACGAAGAACCGCCCGCTGGCCACTGGCGAGGTCGGCACGCGCGAGGCGCTGCTGCTGGCGGCCGGGCTGGCGCTGTTCGCCTTCATCCTCATCCTGCCGCTGCACCGGCTGGTCATCCTGCTGTCCTTCGCCGCGCTCTTCCTGGCCGCCAGCTACCCCTTCACCAAGCGCTTCTTCGCCATTCCGCAGGCCTATCTCGGCATTGCTTTCGGCTTTGGTATCCCGATGGCCTATGCGGCGCAGCTGTACACGGTGCCGATGGAAGCCTGGCTGCTGCTGGCGGCGAATGTGTTCTGGGCGGTCGCCTACGACACCGAGTACGCAATGGTCGATCGCGAGGACGATCTGAAGATCGGCATCCGCACCTCGGCCATCACCTTTGGCCGCTTCGACGTCGCGGCAGTGATGGCCTGCTATGCGATCACGCTGGCGCTGCTGGCGCTCTACGGCCGGCTCGAAGGGCTGCGCGGGCCCTACTACGTCGGGCTGGCGATTGCGGCCGGCATCGCCGTCTATCACTGGACGCTGATCCGCGACCGCGACCGCGCGCGCTGCTTCCGCGCCTTCCTGCACAACAACTGGCTGGGCGCCGCGGTGTTCGCCGGCATCGTCGCCGACTACGCCTTGCGTTGACGCGGCGGCGTAAGGCGGGCCGCCGACCCGCGTCTACCTGGACGGGGCGCGTCCGGCCCGGCAACAGGAGAGCGACATGAAGAGGATGAGCGCCGTGGGTCTTGCTGCGGCCGCACTGCTGTGCATCTTCGACGCGCAGGCGGGGCCGCTGCGCGAGCGTTTGGCGGAGCGGCGCGCCGACAGCGGAGCCGAGGTCCGCCTGCCCGCCGGCAGCCGCGCGCAACGCAATATCGCCTACGGCGAGCATGCCGACCAGCGCATGGACGTCTACATTCCCGACGGCGCCCGCGACGCGCCGGTGCTCTTCCTCGTGCACGGCGGTGGCTGGCGTCGCGGCGACAAGGCGCACGGCCGGCTGATCGGCAACAAGCTGGCGCACTGGCTGCCGGCTGGCGTCATCGTCGTGTCGGTCAATTACCGCATGCTGCCCGACGCCGACGTGCTGACACAGCGCGACGACGTAGCGGCCGCACTGGCCAGGGCGCAATCGCTGGCGCCCTCCTGGGGCGGCGATCCGTCGCGCTTCGTGCTGATGGGGCATTCGGCCGGTGCGCATCTGGTGGCCTTGCTGGCCGCCGCGCCACGTGGCGATCTGAGATGGCTGGTTAGCGTGCTGCTCGACAGCGGTGCGCTCGACGTCGAACGCCTGATGAAGGAACGCCATGCCGGCCTGTTCGACGACGCTTTCGGCAAGGACCCCGCCTTCTGGCCCGCGACCTCGCCGCTGCACCAGCTCGCCGCGCCGACCGCGCCGTGGCTGGCGGTGTGCTCAAGCCGGCGCCGCCAGGCCTGCGACCAGGTGAAGGTGTTCGCCCAGCGGGTGCGCGAAACCGGCGGCCGCATCGACGAGCTGCCGCTCAATCTTTCGCACGGCGACATCAACGAACAGCTGGGCCTGCCCGGCGACTACACGCGGCAGGTCGATGCCTTCCTGCGCGACGTCGGTGCGCTGAAATAGAAAAACGCGGGGCCCGTGAGCCCCGCGTTCTCTCTACGTCAGCCCCGCTCGTTTCAGCCGCGGCGACGGGCGCGCAGACCGATCAGGCCCAGCCCGGCCAGCAGCAGCGCGTAGGTCTCCGGTTCCGGCACCGGCGCGACCTCGACCGTCAGCAGCGGACGATCGCTGACCATGAAGCCCTCGGCGCTGTAGAAGTCGACGCCATTGGTGCCGTTCGGCATGAAGGGCAGCAGCGCCCAGCCGTAGCCCGGCACGCCGCCGTCCTGCATGCGGCGCAGCGCATCGGTGAAGTCCAGCACCAGCGTGCCGGATTCGATGTTGGCATCGCCGCTGTCCGCGCCGACGGTCAGGAAGGGCAGCATGGCCGCTTCCAGTCCGTCGGTCTGGATGCCGTCGCCCATCGTGTTCCAGGTGGCCGATGCCGAGTTCCAGTCGCTCAGCATGTCGTAGAAGCGGATGCCGCTGCCGGCGCTGGTGATCTGCAGCGTCAGCGTGGCCGACACCACGGTTTCGCCGGTCTTGATCTGGTTGGCGGCGCTGCCGAACAGATTGTCGAAGCGCAGCAGTACGTGGTTCGGCGAACCGTTGTCCGACGCGTCGATGCTCACTTCCTGCTCGTAGCCGCTGCTTGCATCGGGGTCGCTGCTGTACAGCGTCACGTCCATCGTGCCGTCGTAGCCGCCGGCGCCCTGCTGGAAGGTATAGGTCGCGGCGAACGCCGGTGCGGCCGCGAACAGTGCGGCCGCGATCAGGGATTTGCTCAACATGGGAAGCCTCTCGAATCGGAAAGGGCCGGCGCTGGTGCGCCG
>NZ_JADMJL010000011.1 GCF_018780585.1 Methyloversatilis discipulorum
TTCCTACGCTTGCCAGGGCAGAACATACAAGCGAGCTTGCTCGCGATGGCGGCCTTAACCCGAGTCAGTAGCCTCGATCGAGATCGCCGATTTCGGGGAAAGCACCCCCAGCGTCCGGGCGGCGGTCACGACTGCCTGCGCGTCGGTGCGCGCGGCTTCGAGGCGGCGCGACAAGGGGTCGGAGGGCGGCGATGCGGATGTGCCGCTTGCATCGCTGGCGAGCAGCGCTGCCAGTTCGCGGCGCCCGGCGGCGAGCCGCGCTTCGACATTCGATGCGTCCGGCCGCGCGCTCAGTCGGCGCGCCGCGGCGATGTGGGCAAGCAGCAAATAGCCACGCGTGGTGAGCACGTTCAACGTAGCCAGAGGCTGCTGCTGCGAAGCCGGCTCGTCGCGCATGCGGACGACCGCGTCGGACAGCGTGCCGAGCGCTTCCTGCACATGGCGGCGGGCGAGCCGGTAGTGCATGTCGCGGGTGTCCGGCGTCAGCGCCAGTTCGACGTATTCACGCAGCGCGCCGAGCAGGCGGGCGGCCAGTGCGGTGACGCTGTCGCGCTCCCAGCTTGGCAGCACGCGGCTGAACAGCCAGGCGATGGCGACACCGACGACGGTGTCGAAGAAGCGTTCGGAAATGTGGAAGCTGCCAGGGGCGATCAGGTGCAGCTGCAGCAGCGCCATCACGCAGGCGGCGGTGACGGTGACGCGGTAGCGCACGGTGATGAAGGCGTGCGCGATGCCGATGCACACGAACACGATGCCCAGCAGCACCGCCGGTGCCGACACCAGATGCAGTATCACGGCCACGAACAGGCAGCCGAGCGCATTGCCGATCATCCGGTCGGTCTGACGCTGGCGCGTCTGGCTGAAGCTGGCGCGCATGACCAGCGATACCGTCAGCAGTATCCAGTAGCCATGGCCGGCCCAGGGTAGCCACCGCGACAGCGCCAAGGCGGCGGCCATCGCCAGCGTGAGCCGCAGCGCGTAGCGCAGTACCGGCGAATCCAGTCTGAACTCGTCGCGCAGCGCACGCGGCGTGAAGCTCGAGCGCGACAGGAAGCGGCTCATGTCCTCGTCGTCGACCTGCGCGGGCTCGCGCAGCGCGCGATCGACGCGACGCAGGCCGTCGATGGCGCCGAGCAGCTTGCGTCGCCCGGCTTCGAGTACCGCGATGGCGGCGCTGTGGTCCAGCGCCGGATCGGCCGACAGCGCGGCGACCTCCCGCTCCAGCGCAGGGCGCGTGTTGCGATAGGGCGTGTCGTCGAGTACCGGACGGCTGCCCGACAGGCCGCCGTGGGCGAGACGCAGCACGTCGTCGGCCGCGGCGTGCGTCATCGCCGCCAGCAGGCGCATGACGCGGTGATCGCCGAAGGCCTCGCGCAGCGGTGCGTAGTCGCCCTGGCTGGCCAGCACCGCTTCGTGGGCGTCGATCAGCGCCAGCAGGCCGTTGGTCAGCGCCTGCTGTTCCGGCGAGCAGCGGTCGACGAACACGAAGTCGCGTGCGGTCTGCAGCCGCTCGGCGAACGCGGCCTGCCGGCGCACCAGTTCGGCATATACCGCATCGAGGTCGTTGGCCGGGTTGAACAGCGCCGCCTTGCCGCGTACATAGTCGGCAAAGGCGTACAGCGCGTCGACGACAGCGCGGCGGCGCATCGCGGTGTCGGTCAGACGCGCCATCAGCAGCGCGTAAAGCAGATAGCTCAGGCCGCCGGCGAACTGCAGCGCCAGGTGAGCCGCCTGTTCGCGCGGCGGCAGATCCGGCTGGGCCATCGTGAACGCCATCGTCATCATCATGCCGTAGCCCAGTGGCAGGCCGGGCTTGCCCCAGGCCGTGGCCATGCCCGAGGCGAAGGCGATCAGCAGGATTGCAGCGGCGAACACGGGCAGCGTGTCATGGGTGGCCAGCACCAGCAGCGCGACCACCGGCATCTGAATCAGGTTGGCGAGCAGCAGCGGCAGCTTGTTGCGGCGCGGAGCGGGAATGTCGGTCAGGCTCACCACCAGTGCGCCCGCGGCCATGGCAATGGCCGTCCGCGTGTCGGCCACCGCCCAGGCGAGCAGGGCCACCAGTGCGACGCCGAGCGAGCAGCCGAAGCCGCTCAGTGCGTGATGGTTGCGCAGCTGGCGCGCCAGCAGCGGGTTGCGGGTGATGCGGTGGGCGAAGCGACGCAGCATGAGTCGGAGGGCAGAGTGGTCGGCGTTCAGCCGCGCTCGCGGCGGCGCTCCATCGCGAACTTCATCAGCGCGGCGCTGCTGTCCAGTTCGAATTTGCGCTTGATATTGATGCGGTGGCTTTCGACCGTGCGGACGGACAGGTCGAGCCGGGTGGCGATCTCCTTGTTGCCCAGGCCGTCGGCGATCAGGTCCAGCACGTCGCGTTCGCGCGGCGTCAGTCCCGACTCCGGCAGGCTGGCGCTGACCAGTGCGTCGGCGACGCGGGCGCTGAACCAGCGCTGGCCGGCACAGACCGCATCGATCGCGGCGATGATCTCGGCCGACGGGCTGTCCTTCAGCACATAGCCGCGCGCACCGGCGCGGAAGGCCTCGATCACGTACTGCGGTTCGTCGTGCATGGTGAGCATGATCACCTTCAGATCGGGCGCACTCTGATGCAGCTGGCGCGTCAGTTCGATGCCGTGGATGTCGCGCATCGAAATGTCCATCAGCACGCAATCCGGCGTATGCCGGCGCACCGCGTCGAGCGCTTCGGTCGCGTTGCCGGCTTCGGCGACGACGGCGAAGCGGGCAACGGCTTCCAGTCGTGCGCGCAGGCCGTCGCGCACCAGCGGGTGGTCATCGACGAGCAGCAGGCGGAAGTGGGCGGTCATCGGGCGGATCGGGTCAGGCAACGGGCAGGCGGGCGGACAGCAGCGTACCGGAGCTGCCGGAAGAAAGGTCGAAGCGGCCACCGAGCGCTTCGACGCGCTCGCGCATGCTGCTCAGGCCGAGGCCGCGCTGTGGCGACGCGGAGACTGCCTCGACGTCGAAGCCGCGGCCGTCGTCGCGGATGCTCAGCGCAATGGCGCCCGGCTCGCGGCCGAGCCGCAGTTCGACCCGGCTGGCACGCGCGTGACGCTCGATATTGTTCAGCGCCTCCTGCAGCAGCCGGAACAGCGCGGTGCCGGCGTCACCGGGGGCGACGATGTCGGCGTCGGCCTGCATGTCGACGACGACGCCGCTGCGCTGCGCGAATTCGTCCACCACCTGCTTCATCGCCGGCACCAGTCCGAGTGTGTCGAGCATGGTCGGGCGCAGCCCGTGCGAGATGCGCCGCACGTCGCCCAGTACCTCCTCGACGCCGGCCACGCCGCGGGCGAGGGTGCGGCGGGCCGCGTCGAGCGCGTCGGCGGCCGGCTGTTCGAGCCGCGCCTGCGCCGATTCGAGCAGGAACTTCACCGACACCAGGCTCTGGCTGACGCCGTCGTGCAGTTCGCCGGCGACCCGCGCCCGCTCGTTCTCCTGCGAGCGCACGACCTGGCGCGCCAGTTCGCGCATCTTCAGCTCGGCATCGCGGCGGTCGGACACGTTCAGGGCCAGCCCGGCCAGTGCGACCAGCAGCGTCGCCACCACCGCAATGCCGGCGATCACGCCCATCGTATTGCGTATGGCGACGCGCGCCTGGCGGTCGATGCGCTCGCGCGCGGCGACGATGTCGTCGGTGTAGAGACCGGTGCCGACCATCCATCCCCACTGCGGCACGGTGGCGACATAGCCCAACTTGTTCTCGATGCGACCGGTGGAGGGGCGTCGCCAGATGAAGTCCACGAAGCCGCCGCCGTCGCGCGCGCGCGAAACGAGGTTCTGTATGGTCGGCCGGCCCTGCGGGTCGCGCAGTTCCCACAGGTTCTGCCCGACCAGATCGGGCTGGCGCGGATGCATCAGCACCTGGCCCGACAGGTCATAGACGAAGAAGTAGCCGTCGTTGCCGAACTCCAGCTGACGCAGCACGCGCAGCGCCTCGTCGCGTGCCGCCGGTTCGTCGCGGGCCGTCAGGTGGGCGATGCTGGCCAGCGCCAGCGTCACGTAGTTCTGCAGTTCATGCCGGCGCGAATCCATCAGCGCCGGTTCGACGATGGCGTGCTCGGCATCGGTCAGCGCCTGCGACTGCAGCTTCACCACCGCCGCCACCGCCGCGATGGCGAGCAGCAGCGGCACGATGGCCAGCAGCACGAATTTGAGGCGAAGTTGCATGGGGCAGGGCGGATGGCGGAAGCGGAATGATAAGGCCTGCGCAGCGCCTGAAATGAGCGGTCCGCTGATTGCGTTGGTGCCGGAGAGGGGGCCGACGGTATCTCCGATCACCGCCGCTGTCGGGGTCAGAAGACCCGTCCTACAGAATCCCGGCTCCGGTCACAGGTCGGGTGCGATCGCTGTGGCAGCGGCCTTGGCCGCGACGCGGCTGCTGCGTTCCGCGGGCTTCGATCCAAGCCACTGTCGGGGTCAGAAGACCCCTCCCACAGAACCCGGGCTCCGGCCGCGGGTCGGGCGCGATCCCTGTGGTAGCGGCCTTGGCCGCGACGCGGCCGCTGCAGTCCGAATGCCTCGATACGGGCCGCTGTCGGGGTCAAGACCCCTCCCTCAGATACCCCTGCTTCGACAACAGAACCACCCCCACAACGCACCCGCCCCAGGGTTTTCCCCTACGTGTTTGCACGGATCTCGCCTGCGTAGTGCCCCCGATGCGGCAGGTCTTGTATGAAAACCATACTCCGGGCAGGCCGCAAAGAGGCGGTCGGCAGGCCGGGTTCACCGGTCGCACCCGAGAGGAGACACATGAACAACCTTCTTCCCAAACTGGGCTGGGCGGCACTCTCGCTGCTTGGCGCCGCGTCGCTCGGCGTGGTCGCACTGTCGCGCGGTGAAACGATCAGCGCGTTGTGGATCGTGCTGGCTGCGATTTCGGTCTATTTCATCGCCTACCGCTTCTACGCCCGCTTCATCGCCTACCGCGTGCTCGAAGTCGACGGCAATCGCATCACCCCGGCCTGGGCCAAGAACGACGGCCTCGACTACGTGCCGACCAACCGCAACATCCTGTTCGGCCACCACTTCGCCGCCATCGCCGGCGCCGGACCGCTGGTCGGGCCGGTGCTCGCGGCGCAGATGGGCTATCTGCCGGGCATGCTGTGGATTCTGGCCGGCGTCGTGTTCGCCGGCGCGGTGCAGGACTTCATCGTGCTGTTCATCTCGACCCGTCGCGACGGCCGCTCGCTGGGCGACCTGATCAAGTCGGAACTGGGCGAGGTACCGGGCGTGATCGCGCTGTTCGGCGCCTTCATGATCATGGTCATCATTCTCGCGGTGCTGGCGCTCATCGTCGTCAAGGCGCTGGCGCATTCGCCGTGGGGCACCTTCACGGTGGCGGCGACCATCCCGATCGCCATCCTGATGGGCGTGTACATGCGCTACATCCGTCCGGGCAGGATCGGCGAGATCTCCATCGTCGGCTTCCTGCTGCTGATGGCGGCCATCGTGGTTGGCGGCTGGGTCGCGGCCGATCCGATATGGGGTCCGATGTTCACCTTCGACGGCACCGAACTGACCTGGATGCTGATCGGTTACGGCTTCGTCGCCTCGGTGCTGCCGGTGTGGCTGCTGCTGGCGCCGCGCGACTACCTGTCCACCTTCCTGAAGATCGGCACCATCGTCGGTCTGGCACTGGGCATCTTCATCGTTGCACCGCAACTGCAGATGCCGGCGATCACCAAGTTCATCGACGGCAGCGGTCCAGTGTGGTCGGGCAACCTGTTCCCCTTCCTCTTCATCACCATCGCCTGCGGCGCGGTGTCGGGCTTCCACGCGCTGATTTCGTCGGGCACCACGCCCAAGCTGCTGGACCGCGAAACCGACGCACCGCTGATCGGTTACGGCGGCATGCTGATGGAGTCCTTCGTCGCCATCATGGCGCTGGTCGCTGCCTCGGTCATCGATCCGGGCGTCTATTTCGCGATGAACAGCCCGGCAGCGCTGATCGGCAAGACCGCGCAGGAAGCGGCCACCGTGATTTCGCAGTGGGGCTTCGTGGTGACGCCGGAAGTGCTGACGCAGACCGCGGCCGACGTCGGCGAATCGACCATCATTTCGCGCGCCGGTGGCGCACCGACGCTGGCCGTCGGCATGGCCCACATCCTGCATCAGGTGATAGGCGGGCAGGGCATGATGGCCTTCTGGTACCACTTCGCCATCCTGTTCGAAGCGCTGTTCATCCTGACCGCGGTCGACGCGGGCACGCGGGCGGGCCGCTTCATGCTGCAGGACCTGATGGGCACCTTCGTACCGGCCTTCAAGCGCACCGAGGCACTGGTGCCGAACCTGGTCGCCACCGGCCTGTGCGTCGCCGCCTGGGGTTACTTCCTGTACCAGGGGGTGGTCGATCCGCTGGGCGGCATCAACACGCTATGGCCGCTGTTCGGCGTCGCCAACCAGATGCTGGCCGCCGTGGCACTGGTGCTCGCCACCGTCGTGCTGGTGAAGATGAAGAAGCAGCGCTACATGTGGGTGACGGTGATGCCCACCGTGTGGCTGCTCGCCTGCACGCTGACCGCCGGCTGGCAGAAGGTCTTCAGCGACAACCCGAAGATCGGTTTCCTCGCGCACGCCGCCAAGTTCAGCGCCGCCGCCGAGAACGGCGAAGTGCTGGCGCCGGCCAAGAGCATCCAGCAGATGCAGCAGGTCATCTTCAACGACTACGTCGATGCCGCGCTCGCGTCGATGTTCGTGCTGGTCGTGCTGTCCATCACCTTCTTTGGCATCCGCAAGGTGCTGCAGGCGCTGCGCCACGAGCACCCGACGGTGCGCGAGACGCATCACGGCGTGCACGGCGAGACCGTCAAGGCCTGAGGTCCTTCGTGATGCGCATGAACATGTCCTCCGGTCGATGGTCTGCCTCACAAGGGCTGGCCGTCGTGTCTGCCGCGCGCCTGCTTATCCTGCGGGCGCGCGGCGGGCAGGGCATGCACTGAGGGCGCCGCCATGTTCAAGGACCTCGCGCGCATGGGCGAATACCTCGGGCAAGCTGCCCGCCTCATGGTCGGGCTGCCGGACTACGATACCTATGTCCAGCACATGCGCATGAAGCACCCGGACCAGGTGCCCATGACGTATGAGGAATTTTTCCGTGAACGCCAGGAGGCGCGCTTCGGCGGTGCCTCCGGCAAATGTTGCTAGGCCGGCGTCGACGACGACGACGACGGCTTTCACCGATGTACCACCCTCCTCCTATTGGCCGGGGTCGGCGCAAGCCTTCCCCGGCATCTTTTTTGGAGAGAGTCTCGATGACCCCTCATGAATCCATCCCGGTCACCCTGCTGACCGGTTTCCTCGGCGCCGGCAAGACGACGCTGCTGAATCGCCTGCTGGCTGCCAATCACGGCCAGCGCATCGCCGTGGTCGAGAACGAGTTCGGCGCCGCCGGCATCGACGGCGCGTTGCTCGACCGTGCCGCGGTGTCGGTGGTCGAATTGTCCAATGGCTGCATCTGCTGCACCGTGCAGGGCGAGCTGGGTGACGCGCTGGCCGGCCTGCTGTCCCGGCGCGATGCAGACGACCTGGCTTTCGACCGGCTCATCGTCGAAACCACCGGTCTGGCTGACCCGGCGCCGGTGGTGCAGACCTTTTTCAACGACGCGCGGCTGCGCGAGCGCTACCGTCTGGACGGCGTCGTCACCGTGGTCGACGCGGTGCATTTCGACGGCCAGTTCCGGCGCGAGCGGGTCGCCGCCTCGCAGGTCGCCTTCGCCGACCGGCTGCTCATTTCGCACGCCGATCTGGTGACGCCGGAAGCGCTGTACGAACTCTGTACGCGGCTGCAGCGCGTCAATGCGCGCGCACCGCTCATCGTCGCCGGCAGCGCCGACGAGAGCTGGCGCGATCTGTTCTCGATCAAGGGCTTTTCGCTGGACGAACGCGGTCTGCCGGTGCGTGGCTGGCACCCGGTGTCGCCGCGCGCGATTTCCGGCATCGCCGGCATGGCGCGCAAGTCGTGGGACGACGCGGTCGGCTCGCTGCTGCTCGAATGCGAGGCGCCGCTCGATCTGGAGCGCGTGTCGGCCTTCGTCGATACGCTGATCAACGAGCACTCGGTCGATCTGCTGCGCTACAAGGGCATCCTGTCGATCGAGGGCGAGAACCGCCGTCTCATCTTCCAGGGTGTGCACCGCATTGCCGGTTTCGACTACGGCCGGCCGTGGGAGGCGGGGGAGGCGCGCATGAGCCGCGTCGTGCTGATTGGCCGCCATCTGCCGGCAGAAGCACTGCGCGCCCGCTTTCTCGCCACGGTCGCCGCACCGGCGGCCGAAGCGGCCTGACGCGCGAGGCGCCCGCCGTGCGGGCGCCTGCGCTGCTCATCGCGCGAAATCGCCGGCCCGTTCGGGCTGGTACACCACCTTGTCTATGCGCACGCGCAGCGTGCCGCCACTCGGTCCCGGCCAGTCGATCTCGTCGCCTTCGCTGAGCCCGAGCAGCGCGCTGCCGACCGGAGCCAGCACCGACACCGTGCCGTTGCCGTCGCCCACTTCACGCGGAAACACCAGCGTCAGGCTCTGTGTTTCGTTCGCCGGTGCGATGCTGAAGCGCACGGTCGAGTGCATGGTCACCACGTCCGGCGGCACTTCACGCGAGGGCACGATGTCGGCGCGCAGCAGTTCGGCGGCCAGCGCGTCGCGTCCGGGCATGTTGCGCGCCGGCAAGGTCGACAGCAGCGCGTCGAGGCGATCGGCGTCCAGTTCGGTCAGCGTGATATTGGGCTTGATGTTCGGCTTCTTGGTCATGTATTCGGTCCTCATGCGGGGCTCGTCGCAAGGACGAGCAGCCGCGTGACGCATCATTGCGCAGCGCGGCGGAAATTCGGGAAAGTGGCCGGAAGTGGCCGGTGTCGGGCACGCGCGCCCGTCAGGCGGCGACGGTCTGGTACAGCTTCAGCTACAGACGGTCGCCGGGTCAGCCTCGCAGGCGCTCACCTCATGCAGTCGGTGCGCGAGCGCCGCGCACGACAGACGAGTGCCGGCGCGCAGCAGGGCTGCGGTCGGATTCGGCTGGACAGAGGTGCGCAATACGTTCACGGGAGCGGGCGAGGGGTGGGATCGTGCGAAGGGATGGACCGTAGCATCGAAGTGCGCCGGCGGCAAGCCGCGCTCATCACTCGACCAGCGGCGTCGGCTTCTGCGACGACACGAAGATGACGGCGTCGCTCAGCGCCACGACGTCGTGTTCCTCACCGGCTTCGGTGTGGAGATAGTCGCCGGCCTCCAGCTCGACGCCGCCGATGGCGACGCGACCGGCAATCACCACCACCTCCTCGCCCCCCTGATGCGTGTGCCGCGGAAAGCGGCTGCCGACCGCCAGCCGCACGAAGGAAGCCCGACCGCCGTGCTCGGTGTTGCGGAACAGGCTGCGTTCGATGCCCGGAAAATCGGTGGCGGCCCAGCTGCGGGTGGCGGCCTTGTTGACCAGCATGGCGGATCTCCGCGGAAGACAAGCCGCAAGTGTGCCGCGTTTCGTTGCCGTCGGTGACCGCAGTGCCCGCCGTGGACTTTGCCCGTCATTCCGGATTGATATTGCGCACGACCCCGAGCGTCGCGAAGCCTAGATTCTGTCCCGGTCCGTTCCGGGAGTTTCTGTATGAGTGCATCACCCAGGCAGCGCGGATGCAGCCGCCTGCTGCCCGTCTTCGTCGCGTTCTTCGCGCAGCTTGCCGCACCACTGCTGAGTGCCGACGAGGGCAATCGTTTCTGCGGTGGCGCGATGCAGCCGGCGTCGCCGGACGATCTCGACAACGCGGTCGGCGAACTGTCGCTGCAGTATGTGGCGTCGCAGCCGGCCGGGCCGGTCAGCTGCGCGGCCGGCTACCTGCTGTCGAAATGCGGCGACCACGAAACGGCGAACAGGGTGTTCGACAAGTGCATCGCCGCCGGCTACACCGGCGCACTGATCTGGAAGGCGCTGATGTACGAGAACGGGCACGGTGTGCCGCAGGATCCGGTCAAGGCCACCGAAATGCTGCTGCGCGCGGCGAACAGCGGCGACCCGTATTACGGGCCGCTGGGCAAGATGCACTACGCCACCGCGCTTTATCAGGGGCGGGGCGTCGAGCGCAACGTCGAAGAGGCGATGCGCTGGTTCCGCGAGGCGGCGGCCGAGGGCGACGAATCGGCGCAGGAGTTCCTGCGCACCGGCCACCACACCGCGGTGCGCGACGGCAGCGGGCAGGGCGTGGGTGAGGCGCCGGAACCGGCCATGACGGCCGAGGCAAGCGCCGACCTCGCGGCGGCCGATTTTCAGCTGGCGGTCGCCCGCACCGACGCGGCGCTGGCGCCACCGGTGCGCGCGCGACGCATGGGGGGCGCCGACACCGCCGCGCCTGCACCGGCCGTGACGCCGCTGCCCGCGCCGGTCTCTGCCCCCGAAATCGCGCAGCCCGCCGGCCGCCGGCTGGTCGAGGTCACGGCACAGCCGCCGGCAACGCCCGGGCCGGACGGCGCATGGCTGCTGCCCCTGCTGGCAGCCTTCGTCGCAGGCGCGCTTGCCCGCCTGCGGCAACGCCCGGCGCCCGCGCGGGCGCCGGAACCGCAACACCGCGCGCTGCCGCTGCGCCGCGCCGCCTGAATTCCTTCCGCATATATATAGAGCAGACATGACGCCCTCCATTGAAAGCGCGCTGTACGGCGTAAGCCAGTTCTTCCTGACCCCGGTGCTGCTCGCGATCGCCGCGCTGTTCCTGTACGCCTTCTTTGCGCTCGGCGCCTTCGTCGTGCAGGCGCTGCAGCGGCGTGCCGGCCAGGCGGCCGGATTCGAACTGAGCCAGGTGGTGCGCACCGACCCGCGCATCGGCAGCGGCGAACTCGAAGTGATCGCAGCGCAGCGCCTGGAATGCGTGCGCATCGCCACCCGCGTGGCGCCACTGCTCGGTCTGGTCGCCACCATGATTCCGATGGGCCCGGCGCTGGCCGCGCTCGGCGACGGCGATCTGGCGGCGGTGTCCGGCGGGCTCGGTGTGGCGTTCTCGGCGGTCATCCTGGCGCTGATTGCTTCGGCCATCACCTATGCCGTGGCCCAGGTGCGGCGCCGCTGGTACGCCGCCGACCTGCTGCGCATCGAGCGCGAGCGCGCCGGTGACGCGTTGGCCGAGCATCGTGTGCCGATGCTGCAGGCGGAGGCGGCACGATGAGGACGCGCCTGCTCGACGACACCGAGGACGACGACCCCATCCTGTCGGTGGTCAATCTGATCGACGTGTTCCTGGTCATCATCGCCGCGCTGCTGATCGCCGTGGCGCGCCACCCGCTGAATCCCTTCGCCGCCGGCGACCTGACGGTGATCCGAAACGCCGGCCAGCCGGACATGGAAATCGTCGTGAAGAAGGGCGACCAGCTCAGCCGCTTCCGCGGCGAGGGCGAGGCGGGGGCAGGCCGCGGCGTCAAGGCCGGCACCGCCTACCGGATGGAGGACGGCTCGCTCGTCTACGTGCCGGAGTAGGGCGTCCGCAGCCGCCCACACCGCTCACACCGCCGCCACCGCTCAACTGCCCGCGTCGGACCACACCGACACGACACGGGGATGCGCCTACAGGGCGCTGCCCGATCACCTATACGCTTCAAGGCGCCGTACGCCCATGATTCGGTCATGCAGCGGCGGCGCCACAGCCTCCGCTCCGGTACCGACTTTCCTCACGCAAGGAGATCGTCATGCTGAAGTGGGCACTCATTTTCGCGATCGTATCCATCGTCGCCGGTCTGTTCGGCTTCACCGGCATCGCTGCCGGCGCCGCCGGTATCGCGAAGATTCTGTTCTTCGTGTTCGTCGCCATTTTCGTCGTACTGCTCGTGCTCGGTCTGCTGGGCCTCAAGGCACTCGACTGAGCCCGGCACGTTGAAACGCCAAGGAGAATCTCATGAACATCGCAAGCCTTCCGCTATCCGATCCGGCGCCCGTGACGCGGCCGCTCGAGCTTGACCACGCGGCATTGCAGCGCGTCCACCAGCAGATGCAGGATGGCGCCGTCACGCCGGCCATGAGCCCCTGGGCGGCCGACATTGTGCGGCTGCTCAACGGGGCGCTGGCCACCGAACTGGTCTGTGTGTTGCGCTACAAGCGCCACCACTTCACCGCGACCGGACTCAATGCGCCGGCAGTGGCCGCCGAATTCATGGTGCACGCGAACGAAGAGGCAGGGCACGCCGACCGTCTTGCCGCGCGCATCGTGCAACTCGGTGGCGAGCCCGATTTCAGTCCCGAGGGTCTGCTTGACCGCAGCCATGCCGCCTATGACGCGGCGCTCGACCTGAAGTCCATGCTGCGCGCCAACCTTCTCGCCGAGCGGGTGGCGGTCGAAGCCTACCGCCAGATGATCGCGCTCGTTGCCGACAAGGACCCGACCACCCGGCGTCTGCTCGAAGACATCCTCGTTGATGAGGAAGAGCATGCCGACGAACTGGCCGGTCTGCTCGAACGCTGACCGGTCTACCGATCCGCCGGCGCGCACGCCGCGCCGACCGGAACCTTCCGTCCATCCATGAAAGGAATCGCCATGAATACCGATCGTATCGAGGGAAACTGGAAGCAGATCAAGGGCAAGGTGCAGGAACAGTGGGGCAAGCTCACCGACGATGACTTCGACGTCATCGCCGGCCGCCGCGAACAGCTCGCCGGCAAGATCCAGGAGCGCTACGGCATCGCCAAGGACGAAGCCGAACGGCAGGTTCGCGAGTGGGAAAAGCGCCTCTGACCGAGTTGGCCGGCGTTGCTTCGGCGACGCCGGCCGGGTCCGGTCGCGTGCCCGGTGTTTGATCCAGGTCGTTGCAGGCGCAGCCGGCCGGGCTACACTGGGCGCCCTTCCGGGCACCCTCCGCAGTGCCCGGAACCCGATCCTCCTTTTCCGACAAGCACAAGAAGAACCGACCTGATATCCGCGCCGTGCAGTCCTTGCATGGCGTTCTCCGTCCCGAATGCGCCTCCACCGACTTTTCTGGCTGGTCAGCCTCCTGCTCGCCTGCGCCGTTCTCGGCCTGTCGCTGCGCATCGTCGTGGTCGAATGGTCTCGGGCGGCGCAGGCGCGCAGTGGCCTGGAGGCGATGGAGCATCTGCGCCATCTGCTGCTGGCCGCCGAGATGGCGTCGCGCGAGCGCGGGCCGGCCAACGGCGTGCTCGGCGACGACCTGCCCGGTGACCCGGCGAAGCGCGAGCGTCTGGCTCAGGCGCGGGCGCGCACCGACGCCGCCTTCGCCGTGCTGGAACGCACCGTGGGTACGCCGGCGGCGCCGCGCAACGAGGTGCGCGCACTGATTGCGCGCGCCGCGCTGCAACTCGCCCACGCGCGCGAAGCGATAGACCGCACCGCCGCCCTGCCGCGAGCGCGTCGCAGCCCGGCCGACATCAGCGAGGCGATCGGCAAGATGTTCGCCGTGATCGACGACCTGTCGCCGGCGCTGATGCGGCTGACCAACGAAGCGGTGGCGGCCTACCCGCGCGCTGCCGATGCGCTGATCGGCGCCCGCATCGCCGCCGACCTGCGCGAATACGCCGGTCAGCTCGGTTCGCAGTTCACGGTGGCGCTGACCTCGCGGCAGCCGCTGCGCGACGCCGAACATGTCGAAATCGAACGGCTTCGCGGCCGGGTCGAGCAATTGCGCAAGCTGCTGGTGCAGCGCACCGAAGCGGCACCCGACCGCGTGCCGGTACAGACCGCCACCGCGACGATGCAGCTGCGCTACTTCGAATCCGCCATCCCCTTCGTCGAGGCGCTGACCGCACACGGTCTGGACGACGCACAGTACGGCATGGACGCCGCCGGCTTCGCCGCGCGCTACGTGCCGGACATGGATTCCATCGTCACGCTGCGCGACGTGCTGATGGACGAAGCGCTCGATCAGGCGCGCAGCGGTCACGCCGAGGCGCGCACTGCGCTGATCTGGATCGGCGCCGGCGGCCTGCTCACGCTGGGCCTGCTCGGCCTGACACTGTGGGTGGTGCATCACCGTGTGGTGCGGCCGCTCGAAGAAACCGCCGATCTGCTCGTGGCGATCGCCCAGGGCAATCTGCAGCGCACGGTGCCCAGCCCGCGCTACCGCGACGAAGTGGCCGACGTGCTGCAGGCGATCAGCGTGCTGCGCGCCAACAGCATCGCGCGCGTCGCGCTGGAGGATGAGCGCCAGCGTCTGGTCGAGCAGCTGCGCGACCAGTCCAACACCGACTTCCTGACCGGGCTGCCGAACCGGCGTGGCTTCTTCACGCTGGCCGAGCGGCACATTCCGAACCAGCAGCGCCACGGCTACCCGGTGGCGGTCGCGCTGTTCGACATCGACCACTTCAAGCAGGTGAACGACGGCTACGGCCACGTCGTGGGCGACGCGGTGCTGGTCGAGGTGGCGCGGCTGTGCGGCGAGCAGAGCCGGCGCGGTGACGTGGCGGCGCGCTACGGCGGTGAGGAGTTCGTCGTGCTGATGCCGCACACCGACGTCGCCAGCGCCATCCAGCACGCCGAGCGCCTGCGCAGCGCGATCGAGGCGCTGCGCATTCCGCTCGATGACGGCGGCGAACTGCGCATCACCGCCAGTTTTGGTGTCGCCGCCTGCCGGCCGGACGACGATTCGCTCGACGCCGCCATCGCCGCCGCCGACGAGTGCCTGTACCGGGCCAAGCGGCAGGGGCGCAATCGCGTGGTGTGCGCCGCTGCCTGAGCGTTGCCGCGCGCGCGGTGCCGTGTCAGCCGCGGCGCACCGCGCGCAATACCTCGACGTCTTCGCTGGCCACCCGCACCACGCGGTTGCGGCCGGCGCGCTTGGCTTCGTACAGCGCCTGATCGGCCAGCCGCACCAGCTGGTCCGGCGTGTCGTCGTCGGTCGGCACCATGACGGCCACGCCGATGCTGGCCGTCAGCACGCCGAAGGGCGAGCGCACGTGCGGCTGGCCGCGCGCCTGCAGCGCGGCGCAGACGGCGTGCGCGGTGGCGAGCGCGCCGTCGGCATCGACACCGGGAATGATGAAGGCGAATTCCTCGCCGCCGTAGCGCGCCACCAGATCACTGGCGCGGCGTACGTGCGCGTTGATCACCTCGGCCACCAGGCGCAGGCAGTCGTCGCCGGCCAGGTGGCCGTAGTGGTCGTTGTAGGGCTTGAACAGGTCGACGTCGAGCAGGCACAGCGCCAGCGGTTCGCCGCTGCGACGCGCGCGGGCCCACTCGGCGTCCATCGTTTCGTCGAAGCGGCGGCGGTTGGCGATGCCGGTCAGGCTGTCCGTGGCACTCAGCTCGGCCAGACGGCGGTTCGACGCTTCGAGCTCGACCGTGCGCTCGCGCACCTTGTCCTCAAGCTCGTGTGCCAGCGCGCGCTGCTCGCGCAGCAGGATGGACAGCCCCATGCCGATGATGCTCAGCGTCAGGATGTACTCCTGAGCGCGCAGTATGGTGTCGTGCGGCGACGCCGCGCCGAAGGGCTGGTGTCCGGTGGTGACCGACCATGCGGCGCCGAGCGCGATCAGCGCCACCGTCAGCGCGGTGCAGCGCGTGCCGCAGCGCACCGCCACCCACAGCAGCGGCAGCAGCAGCAGGTGCGGCGTCAGCGCGACGTGGAAGGCGGCGCCGGCATTGACCGGCTGGGTGAACAGCAGGGCGGCGAAGGCCAGCGTCAGCGCCACCATCGCGATACCTGCCGGGCCCCCGCGCGCGCCCTCCGGGTCGGGGCGCAGGAAGGCCAGCAGCAAAGGCGTGTAGATCAGGAGGCCGAGCGCGTCGCCGAACCACCACAGCAGGGTCAGCGTCGAGTAGGGTGCGCTGACCCGGTCCAGCGTCAGCAGCACGACACCGGCCAGCAGCGAGGCGCCGAGCGACCCGAGCAGCGGCCCGGCCAGCAGGAAGCGGCCGAAATCGTGGATGCGCTCCAGTCCCGGTGAAACACCGAGCCGGCGCATCAGCAGATAGGTGAAGGCCACCTCGGACAGATTGCACAGGCTGACGAGCGTCGCCTGCAAAGGCGGGAAGGCGGGGATGTTCGCGTAGATGTCGGAAGCCAGCACCAGCGCCGCCATCCAGCCACCGCGCGCGCCCTGCCAGTGCAGCAGCGCGGCCAGCAGCACGGCGTTCGGCAGCCACACCACGACCTCGTTCTCCGGCGACATCGCGAGCGACATCGTCAGCTTCACGCTGGCGAAGTGCAGCAAGGGCAGCAGCAGGAACACGCGCCAGTCGGGGCGCGACGGAACCGTAGCGGAAGGCGGAGCGGTGAGGGCCACAGCGTCTCGGGGGCGTCGGGTGCTCAAGGCGCGCCAGCATGCCCGAACAGCCGGTACATGGCGAGACATGCGACGAAAAGTCACCGTCCGGGACCGGGGTGAGACGGCCGGAGAGCGATGAATACGCGGCAGGCGAGCACGACGGGTCGATTCTCGAATCATCGTCAAGGTATTGATCCGTCGGGAAAAATATGGCGAGAAGGGGGCTGCGGCCGATGCCGAGGCGTGGCTGGACGGCGGTCTGCCACATCCCGAAAAGCTTTATCCGGATATTCGCCGCCCCCAGTCTGTCCATCCTGCTGAACCGCAACCGGGGAGGAGACAGACATGAAGAAATCAACGGCGGCAGTTTCGGCAGTGGTGCTGGCTGTGGCGGGCGTGGGCGGCTACCTTTACTGGCAGCAGCGCGAGGCGGCGCCGGCCGATGCGCCGGCCCCGGTCGAGGCGCCCGTCGCCGCGGCACCCGAGGTTCCGGCGCCTGCGCCGGAGCCGGCGCCGCACTACCCGATCGCCGCGCCAGAAGTGCCCGAGGCTGCAGGTGCCGAGGTCGATCCGGACGCGAAGCTGTTGGCCGCGCTGCGCGCGCTGTTCGGTGCCTCGGTCGACACGCTGTTCATCACGACCGACATCGTGCGGCGCATCGTCGTCACCGTGGACAACCTGCCGCGCGAGAAGGTGGCGCGCCGCCTGATGCCGGTGAAACCGGTGCCGGGCCCGATGGCGACCGCCGGTAGCGGCGACGCGCTGGTGCTGGACGAATCCAATGCCGCCCGCTACCGCACATATATTCATCTGGTCGACACCGTACCGACCGCGGCCGTCGTCGACGCCTATGTGCGCAACTACCCGGCGTTCCAGCAGCGTTACGTCGAACTGGGCTACCCGGACGGCTATTTCAACAACCGCCTGGTCGAGGTGATCGACCACCTGCTGGCCGCCCCAGAACTTGCCGGGCCGCTGCGCCTTGCCCAGCCCAAGGTGCTCTACACCTTCGCCGACCCCGAGCTGGAAAAGCTGTCGGAAGGCCAGAAGATCATGCTGCGCATGGGTCCGGACAACGCGGCTCGGGTGAAGGCGAAGCTGCGGGAGATACGGGCGGCGGTGACGAAGCATACGCGGAGTGCACAATAGGTGAACGTCATCGAGTTCTTGGCTCAATGCCGGGGCAGTGGAGCGGACGTTCTGCAACGAGCCGCCACAACATAGGCGTGGTCGCACTTACGATGAGACGCGGTTGGCTCGCTAAGATGCGTTGGTCTCGATCTCGGCGTTCGTCCCCGTCTGCGCCGCGTCGTCGTCACCCGCTGAGTCCGTCCCGGTGACGTGGGGCGGTCGGGCCCAAGAGGTCACATCACCTTCACCGCGCGCCCGATGTACAGGATGGGGCCAGTCGGGCGACCAATCGGCGAACCGTATTCGGGTTCAAGCGTGATTTCGAACAGCTGATTGGGCTCCAGCGGCGGCAGTTCCTTCATCTGCACGTCGAGCGGGCGGCCCGGCTGCACCAGGCCCAGCGAGACTGGCCCCTTCCACTTGTCGCCCTTGGTCCAGAACTGCAGCGCCTTGGCCTGCGGCACGTCGGTCACGCCAAGCGGGATGAGCTTGAGCGACTGTTCGGTGCTGGCCTGCACCACCCAGCCCGGTGCCTTGTCGTCCGGTGCCACCAGCACCACCATGAACTTGGGCTCGCCGGCCGGCTGCGTGCCGGGCAGACCCACGACGGCGAGCAGCATGGCGGCAGCGAAACCGGTGGCGGCCAGCGAGCGCCAGAACGCGAGGCTGTCCCACAGCCGGCTGAAAAGAGAGGAGGGCACCGATGCCGCGCCCGCGCGCGGCGCAGGCCACAGGCTGCGTTCGATGCGCGACCACAGCCCGGGCGGCAGCGGTTCCGGTTCGACCATGCGTGTCAGCGGCAGAAGCCGCTCCTCCCAGTCGGCGACGCGTGCCTGCAGCGCCGCGTCGTTCTCCATGTCGCGCTCGACTTCATTGCGGCGGGCGGCGTCGAGCAGGCCCAGTACATAGAGGCCGGCGATGTCTTCGGGGGTCTGGATCATGCGAGGCACTCCTTCAGTGCCTGCAGGCCGCGGCGTATCCAGGCTTTGATCGTGCCGAGCGGCGTGGCCAGCCGGTCGGCGATTTCGGTATGGGTGCAGCCTTCGAGGTAGGCGAGCAGGATGCTGGAGCGCTTCGCGGCGTCGAGCCGTCCAAGGCAGTCGTAAAGCATGCCGGCCTCCGAGGACAGCAGTACCTGCTGATAAGGGTCCGGCACGCTGGAGGAGGTTTCGTGCTCGAAGCTGTCGGTCAGCGATTCGTCGGCCGGCACCTCGCGCGCGTGGTCGCGAATGTGGTTCAGCGCGCCGTGGCGCACGATGCTGTAGATCCAGCCGCGCGCGCTGCCGCGACTGGCGTCGAAACTGGACGCCTTTTCCCAGATGCGCACGAAGGCATCGTGCACGACGTCCTCGGCGACGTCGCGACGGCGCACGATGCGCAGGGCCACGCCCATCAGGCGGCCGCCCTCACGCTCGTATATGCGGCGCAGGGCGCTGCGCTCGCCGGCGGCACAGGCGCCGAGCGCCGCCTCGAAATCGAAATCGTCCGTGGTGCTTGTCATGGTTCTGCCTTGAACGGGTGGAGGATCGCCGAGCACCGCTGCCGTGAGCCGGCGCCAGCTTCTCACGGCTTACCCGCGAGTCGCCTACACGGATGCAGTCGGACGCGATTTTTTTCGATGCCGGGTTGGCGGTCGATTGTTGCAATGCGAAAAAGAGCTTGCAAACATACATGCCCGTCTGTAAAGTTCGCGCCTTCGTGCTTTCCCCGCGTCTGCTCCTGGCGACGCATTCCCGGTTTGGTCCGGCGCTGGCACGAGAAAGTTATCGTCCCTGGCCTGTCTTTTTCTCCCGCCTGTTTGGTCAAGCGTGGTTGATCGGTTAGTGCCGATAGAACGTCGGGATTTCGCCCGACCAACCCGCTCCTTCCGCACTGCTTCTCGCAGCGCGGCGGGTAGCCATTGTGTGGAAAAAATACATGGAATTCTCAGAACTCGGTCTTAACGAATCCCTTCTTGGCGCAATCGTCGAGGCCGGTTACCCCAATCCCACCGCCGTGCAGGAAAAGGCCGTCCCCGCCGCTCTGGCTGGTCGTGACCTGATGGTGTCCTCGCAGACCGGTTCGGGCAAGACCGCCGCCTTCATGTGGCCGGCGCTGAACCGCCTGACGCAGGACTCGGCCGTCAAGGCCCGCGGCCCGCGCATCCTGGTGCTGACGCCGACGCGCGAACTGGCCATCCAGGTCACCGACGCCTGCCGCAAGTATGGCCGTGGCCTGCGCTACGCCAAGGCAGTCAGCGTGGTCGGTGGTACCTCCTACGTCATGCAGAACAAGCTGCTGGCCCAGCCCTATGAAGTGCTGGTCGCCACGCCGGGTCGTCTGATCGACCAGATGGACAGCGGTCGCATCGATTTCGGCCGTCTGGAAATGCTGGTGCTCGACGAAGCCGACCGCATGCTGGACATGGGTTTCATCGAGGACATCGAAGCCATCGTCGACCGCCTGCCGCAGAGCCGTCAGACCCTGCTGTTCTCGGCCACCTTCGAGCCGCGCGTCTGCCGTCTGGCCGAGCGCCTGACCAAGGACGCACAGCGCATCGAAATCCAGGCAACCGCCGCCCAGCACGAGAACATTGAACAGCGTCTGCTGTTCGCCGACGGCATGGGCCACAAGCAGCGCCTGCTCGACCACCTGCTGCGTGACGAGGGCGTCGAACAAGCCATCGTGTTCACCGCCACCAAGCGCGACGCCGACCAGATCGCCGAGCAGCTCGGCGAGAACGGCTTCCTGGCTGCGGCACTGCACGGTGACATGCACCAGGGCGAACGCAATCGCACGCTGGGTCACCTGCGCCGCGGCGCGCTGCGCGTGCTGGTCGCCACCGACGTTGCCGCCCGCGGCATCGACGTGGCCGGCATCAGCCACGTAATCAACTTCGATCTGCCGAAGTCGGCGGAAGACTATGTGCACCGCATCGGCCGTACCGGTCGTGCCGGCCGCAGCGGCATTGCGGTCAGCCTGGCTTCCGGCGACGACGTGCGTCGCGTCAAGACGATCGAACGCTTCATCCGTCACACCATCCCGGTGCACACCATTCCGGGTCTGGAGCCGCGTGTGCAGCCGCGTACGTCCGCTCCGCGCGGCCCGCGCACCGGCACCGGTCGTCCGGGCAGCTGGGGCAACAAGCCGGGCAACGGCCCGCGTCGTCCGGGTGGCGGTGCGCCGCGCAGCGAGGGCGGCTGGCGTGGCAACAGTTCCGGCCGCAGCGACCGCGCGCGTCGAGCGGACTGATCGCTGTCGCAGGCTGAAGCACAGAGGGTCGACCAGACCCCAGAGGGGCACCGGGCAATCGGTGCCCCTTTCGTTTTTTCCATGTTTGTCGATTCGCTGTCGCGCGGGTGTAGAATCCGCGCCTTTTTCCGGGCCGACGAGGCCGGCGAAGGATGAAGCCGATGAGTGCTGAAGACCACGCCCGCACGCCGCTGGTTGGCGTCGTGATGGGATCGAACTCCGACTGGGACACCATGCGCGCCGCCTGCGCCATGCTGGAACAGTTCGGCGTGCCGTTCGAGGCGCGCGTCGTATCGGCGCACCGTACGCCGGACCTGCTGTTCTCCTACGCCGAGGAGGCACGCAGTCGCGGCCTGCGCGCCATCATCGCCGGTGCCGGTGGTGCTGCCCATCTGCCGGGCATGCTGGCGGCCAAGACCACGGTGCCGGTACTCGGCGTGCCGGTGCAGTCGCGGGCGCTCAACGGCATGGATTCGCTGCTGTCCATCGTGCAGATGCCCAAGGGCATTCCGGTCGCGACCTTCGCCATCGGCGAGGCCGGTGCAGCCAACGCCGGACTGTTTGCGGTGGCCTTGCTCGCGGGCGAAGATGCATCGCTTGCGCAGGCGCTCGAGGACTTCCGCGCCCGGCAGGCGCAGACCGTGCTGGACATGAAGCTCGACGGCTGACAGCCGTCGCTGCGTCTGCCGTCCGCTGCATCCATTTTCAGGTTTTAATCCGCGTTCATCCGCCACATCCGCATCCGTCCGCGGTCACGAGAAGTTGAGCCGGATCTTTCGGAGCCATTGCAGATGATTCTTCCTCCCGCAACCCTCGGCATGCTCGGCGGCGGTCAGCTCGGCCGCTTCTTCGTGCTGGCTGCGCACGAAATGGGCTATCGCGTCGTCGTGCTCGACCCGGACCGCAACAGCCCGGCCGGCAAGGCAGCGGACGAGCACCTGTGCGCCGCCTACGACGACATGCAGGCGCTGGAACGACTGGCGCAGACTTGCGCTGCGGTGACCACCGAGTTCGAGAATGTGCCGGCGGACACGCTGGATCACCTGTCCAAATTCATCCCGACCCGTCCCAACGCCGCCTGTGTCGCGGTGGCGCAGAACCGCATCGCGGAAAAGACCTTCCTGTCCGACCGCGGCTTTTCGGTGGGTCCGTTTGCCGCGATCCGCAGCGTGGCGGACATCGAGGCGGCCGATCCGTCCCTTTTTCCGGCCGTGTTGAAAGTGGCGCGTTTCGGCTACGACGGCAAGGGGCAGGCGAGGGTGGCCAATGTCGCCGAAGCGAAGGCGGCGTTCGAGAGCTTCAATCGCGAAGCCTGCGTGCTGGAGAAGATGCTGGCGCTCGAACTGGAAGTGTCGGTGGTGCTGGCCCGCGACGCAGCCGGCCGTGTCGCACCGTTTCCGGTGGCCGAGAACAGCCACAGCAACGGCATTCTCGACGTGACCATCGCGCCGGCGCGCATCAGCGGCGCACTGGCGGCCGAGGCGACCGAAATGGCGTCCGGTATCGCCGCCGAACTGGGCTACGTCGGTGTGCTCGGTGTCGAGTTCTTCATCGCCGGCGGCCGTCTGATGGTCAATGAAATGGCGCCGCGGCCGCACAACAGCGGCCATTACACGATCGATGCCTGCGTCACCAACCAGTTCGAACAACAGGTGCGCATCCTGTGTGGCCTGCCGCTGGGCGACGCACGCCAGCATTCGCGCGCGGTGATGGTGAATCTGCTCGGCGACCTGTGGTACCAGCAGGACGCTCATCACGCCCATGAGCCGGACTGGTCGCGCCTGTTGCGCCACCCCGGTCTGAAGCTGCATCTCTACCAGAAGCATCACGCACGCCCCGGCCGCAAGATGGGCCACTTCACCGTGCTGGGCGAGAGCGGCGATCCGGTCATCGACACCGCGATGAATGCGCGCGGCGCCATCGGCATTGCCGGCTGACGCAATGAGCGCGTCGGATGCCGACATCGCCGACGCAGCGCGCCGGCTGCGCGCCGGCGAACTGGTCGCGCTGCCGACAGAGACCGTCTATGGGCTGGGTGCCGACGCGATGAACCCGGCGGCGGTGCGCCGCATATTCGAGGCAAAGGGGCGGCCGGCCGACCATCCGCTCATCGTGCATCTGCCGGACGCCGAACAGATGACCGTCTGGGCGCGCGACATTCCACGCGAGGCGATCGCGCTGGCGCAGGCCTTCTGGCCGGGGCCGCTCACCCTCATCCTGAAGCGGGAGGAAGACGTACCGCTCGAGGTGACCGGCGGTCAGGACACGGTGGGGCTGCGCGTGCCGGGGCATCCGGTCGCGCTGAAGCTGCTGCGCGCCTTCGGCGGCGGCGTCGCTGCACCATCGGCCAACCGCTTCGGTCGCATCAGCCCGACCACGGCGCAGCATGTGCGCGATGAGTTCGGTGACTCGGTCACCGTGCTCGACGGCGGCGCGTGTGAGGTCGGCATCGAATCGACCATACTCGATCTGTCCGGAGACACACCGCGCATCCTCAGGCCGGGCGCCATCAGCGCCGGTCAGATTGCTGCCGTGATCGGTCGCGTGCCGGCAGGCAAGGGCGATGAGAATTCACCGCGGGTGTCCGGTGCGCTGGCTGCGCATTACGCGCCGCGCAGCGCGATGCGCAAGATCGCGCCGGCCCGGCTGCGCGATTTCCTGAATGCCTTCCGCCACAGCGGTCGCCATTGTGCGGTGATTGCACACAGTCAGCCGCCGCTGTCCGACTGCCCGCATCGCTGGTTCATGCTGCCGGCCGAACCGGCCGGTTACGCGCGGGGTCTTTATGCCGCGATGCGCGAGGCGGATGCGGTCGGAGGTTCGATGATCGTGATCGAAGCCATTCCGGAAACGCCTGAGTGGGCCGCGGTGAACGACCGCCTCGGACGCGCGCTCGCCGGCGCCGGCATCACGCCACAGTAAAGCGGGTCAGCTCCCACACGATCCAGTCCTCACGCAGCAGCGGATGGCGGCTGCGCAGCTTGGGCATGTACTGGCCACGCCACTCGCGCTTCACCCAGCGTTTCACCTCGGGTACGAACCACAGGTGTTCGACGCGTTCCGACTGCGTGCGGAAGAAATCCGGATGTTCGAACTTGATCAGCCGACGCACGCGCAAGGCTTCGAACTCACCCGCCGGCACGGTCACGCGCTCGTAGCCGAGCGTGTCGATCTGCACGTGCCAGCGGCGCGGCCGCTCCTTCGGATCGGTGGTCACCATCGACTGCCACGCCTCGCGCACGCCGGGTTCCAGCAGCGCCGGAAGCACCGGTAGCGGCGCGTCGTAACGGTTGTCGCGGTCATAGACGGTGTCACGGCTGACCACCCAGGGCGCCGCGTACTCCTCGAACTGGCCGCTGCGCAGACTGCTCAGCGGCTTGCCATCGACTTCCACGCGCAGACGCGGCGGGTCCGCCTGCTCGACGACGTAGCGGATCCCGGCTTGCCGCTCGCGGTTGTAGCCATTCAGTTCTTCGTACACCCACTCGTCGCCGATGGCGAGCTGCGCCGCCATGTGCTCGGCCTGCTCGTACTGCCGCGCCGTCGCGCAGCCGGCCAGCCAGAGCGGCGACGCCACCAGCAGCGCGCCCGCTGCGCTGCCGCCGATGAAGCGCCTGCGATCCATTCCGTCGATTTCTTGTTTCATCGTGTCTGAAGTCCGTACCGGTGATGATGCTGCGACCGTGTGATTCTGTTCGATGTTCCTTCACAACCGGCATCCGAGGCCCTATAATCCGCAGCCGTTGGGGGGGTAGCTCAGCTGGGAGAGCGTCGCGTTCGCAATGCGAAGGTCGGGAGTTCGATCCTCCTCCTCTCCACCAACCTTATTGTTGCAAGGATCCGATGAATATCGGGTCTTCATCCTGCAAAGCTTTCGGCATCGTCTCGGGAAGCTGGCTGGAAATGCCGGCCATGGTACCGGGATGCGAGCAAAGGAAATGCCGATTGAGTTGGTCCATGAATTCCGTCGTCCAGCGTAGTCGCCGTAAGTTCGATGCTGCAGCAGGAAGAACGGCGTAATGCGGGTTTCGGGGGAGGCGAGCGCGGTCGGGTTTGAGACAATGGCCGTCACGCAAGTTGGCCAGTTCGGCTGCACGGCCATGATCGTTCAACATCCAAGCGCGGTCAGCTACGAACTCCGCAGCATGGTAAGGGCGACGAAGCCGTTTTCACTGAATCCAGACGAAGTCAGCGAATCGTTGCCGATCGAGGGGCGCAGTATTTTCGGTGGCGTGTCCCGATCGTACCGTTCGAGATGGAAGTGGACACCACGACAAGTTTTAGTGGCATGTTTTTCTGCACTGAAAAATGCCTGGCGTCGATTAGATGTGGGGCAGATTCTTACTCCTTTTATCCGTCCTGCGGGAAACTCTGTTAATAGGCGGAGGCGCCCGTCTGACGAGGCTGGTCTGAGACGACGCGCGCCGACTTACGTCTCACCTAGGATCGTACAAGGATGAAGTGCGATCGCAAGTCGCTTCGGAAACGTCACTTTCCTGTCGAGGGATGCCACGCGAACCCGCCGACTCGCCTGAACTCTGCGAGCGACCCGTCCCGGCTCGGTGTGAGGTTCCGCAACCGGGTGCGCCGACCGACACTCTTCCCTAGGCTATCTGTTATTGACCAACTTCCTGCCGAATTGGGTAGAACGACAAGATAAGCAAGAGTCACGGCATGAGGTGCTCACCTTTGTTCCGGGAATAGATCCAGTTTGAAGTCCTGCGCTATCCCTCGGCATGATAAACGTCGGTGCATGTCTGCTGGGGCGAGAGTCAGGGGCCACCCGCTGGGCTTTGCGTTCACCCTGATGCAATTGTGGAACATTGCTAGATCGCGATGCGGTACTTCGCTGTCATGCTGACGGGTGTCTTTTCGTCGGGGCTTGCGAGAAATCGAAGAGGTTAACTTTGAGAGTGCTTTCTGTTTTTGGTACTCGACCAGAGGCCATAAAAATGGCTCCGGTTGTCAAGGCTCTGGCCGATATCAGATCCATTGAAGCGAGAGTGTGCGTTACCGCGCAGCATCGGCAAATGTTGGATCAGGTGCTGAGCCTCTTTGATATTGTTCCGGACTTCGATCTCGACTTGATGAAGCCGGGGCAGGATCTGACGGATATTACATCCAACGTGCTGTTGGGGATGCGCAGTGTTTTTAGGAAATG
The DNA here is from genome assembly GCF_018780585.1 of Methyloversatilis discipulorum. Lineage (GTDB taxonomy): Bacteria > Pseudomonadota > Gammaproteobacteria > Burkholderiales > Rhodocyclaceae > Methyloversatilis > Methyloversatilis discipulorum_B. Next base: position 25,721 of record NZ_JADMJL010000011.1, read on the forward strand.
GCGGCCAGACTACGTACTGGTGCACGGCGATACAACTACCACACTCGCGACCAGCCTCGCTGCGTATTATGAAAAAATTCCTGTGGGTCATGTTGAGGCCGGGCTGCGAACTGGGAACATCTACTCGCCATGGCCGGAGGAAATGAATCGACGTATCGCTGGGTCGGTTTCACAAGTTCATTTTGCGCCCACAGAAACCGCAAAATCGAATCTTTTGCGTGAGGGCGTTGATGACTTCGCCATTCATGTCACCGGGAATACAGTCATTGATGCACTGCTTAAGGTGGTGCAGCGTCTTCGTGCCGACGCGGAGCTGCGGGGCGGCATGGATGAGCGTTTTCGTTTTCTGGACTCACGGAAGCGCTTGGTTTTGGTTACCGGACATCGCCGCGAGAATTTCGGAGCGGGTTTCGATAACATTTGTACAGCACTGAGCAGGATTAGTGAGCGGAATGACGTCGAGATTGTATATCCGGTTCACCTCAATCCCAATGTCCAGGAGCCGGTGAAGCGTTTGCTCGGAAATTGCAGGAATATTTACCTCATAGAGCCTCTGGATTATCTCCCCTTTGTTTATTTGATGGATCGCGCCGATATCCTGCTGACTGATTCAGGCGGGATTCAGGAAGAAGCGCCGTCCCTCGGCAAGCCCGTACTTGTTATGAGGAATACTACCGAACGTCCTGAGGCCGTGCTGGCCGGGACTGTAAGACTGGTCGGTACTGACCCAAAGACCATCGTGATGGAAACGCAGAGGCTGTTGGACAATCCTGCCGAATACGACCGTATGAGTCATGCCCATAATCCATACGGCGATGGGCAGGCTGCGAAGAGAATCGTTAATATTCTGAGTCGAAATAATGAAAAATGAGTTTCGCTGTGTGTCCGTTATAGGTCTAGGTTACATCGGCTTGCCCACTGCAGCCATGCTGGCCTCCAGGAAAATCAAGGTCGTTGGTGTGGATGTCAACCAGCTTGCTGTGGATACCATCAATCGCGGTGAAATACATATCGTCGAGCCTGAATTGGATATTGTCGTTCAAGCAGCCGTCACCCAAGGCTACCTGCGCGCTACCACTCGTCCGGAGCCCGCGGACGCTTTCTTGATCGCGGTGCCAACGCCATTTAAGGGCGATCACGAACCGGATCTGAGTTATGTCGAAGCTGCCGCGAAATCCATCGCACCCGTTCTCAAGAGAGGTGATCTCGTAATTCTGGAGTCAACGTCGCCTGTCGGCACTACCGAGCAGATGGCGGTTTGGCTTGCGCAAGCAAGGGCAGATTTATCTTTCCCCCATCAGCGAGGCGAGCAGGCGGATATAAGTGTCGCCTACTGCCCGGAGCGGGTACTTCCGGGCAGGGTTGTGCATGAGCTTGTCAGCAACGATAGGGTCATTGGCGGGATGACGGCACGCTGTTCGCGGCGCGCCACGGAGCTCTACAAGAACTTTGTCGAGGCCGAATGCATCCCGACCACAGCACGAACAGCCGAGATGTGCAAGCTGACGGAGAACTCCTTCCGGGATCTGAACATCGCTTTTGCCAACGAGCTGTCGATCATCTGCGACAAGCTCGGCATTAACGTCTGGGAACTTATCAAGCTGGCCAACCACCACCCGCGCGTCAATATCCTTCAGCCGGGGCCTGGGGTGGGCGGGCACTGCATCGCTGTTGATCCTTGGTTTATCGTGAGCAAGACCCCGGATGCCGCTCGTCTCATTCACACGGCGCGACAGGTCAATGACGGCAAACCGCATTACGTAGTGGATCAAGTGGTGGCCGCCGCGGCCTCGGTGGACGCCCCGGTCATTGCCTGTCTCGGACTGTCCTTCAAGCCAGATATCGACGACCTGCGGGAAAGTCCGGCGATGGAAGTGGTTCACTTGCTGGCCGCGCGCAAGATCGGACGGATTCTTGCTGTGGAGCCTCACATAGCAGAAGTGCCGGCATCACTGGCTGGGTTCGGCAACATCGAGTTGACCTCTCCGGAGGACGCGATTCGACGTGCAAACATCGTCGTCATGCTTGTCAGCCATCGTTCCTTCTATGAGATAGACAGGACCATGCTGCAGGACAAACAGCTAATCGATACGCGCGGAGTGTGGCAATGAAGCAGGTACTCATAAAGAGCGGCTCAGCAGTTGTCGAGAACGTGCCGGCTCCGCAGGTCAGCCGGAAGAACATTCTGGTCCGGGTTACGCACTCGTGTATCAGTGTCGGCACGGAAATGGCCGGCGTGAAAATGTCCGGCTTGCCGCTCTATCAGCGCGCATTGAAGCAGCCCGAAAACGTAAAGCGGGTCCTCGAAATGATGCGCGACCAGGGCGTCAAGCGCACCATGGATCGGGTGACAGGCAAGCTCTCTGCTGGCAGCGCGACAGGCTACTCCGCGGCAGGGATTGTCATTGAACTGGGCGATGACGTGGAAGGCTTCGCAGTCGGCGATCGCGTTGCGTGCGCAGGTGCCGGTGTTGCCAATCATGCCGAGGTGATAGATGTGCCGGTCAACTTGGCCGTTAGGATTCCCGATGGGCTCGATTCGGGCCTCGCTTCGACGGTTACTTTGGGCGCGATCGCCATGCAAGGCATCCGCCGAGCCCAACCGACGCTGGGTGAAACCTTCGTCGTCGTCGGGCTGGGCATCCTGGGGCAGATTACTGCCCAGATGCTCTCGGCTAACGGTTGTCGGGTTATCGGCGTGGATCTTGATGCCAAACGGGTGCAGCTCGCACTCGACAACGGAATGGATGTCGGCATCAACCCCGCTATCGACAACTACGTCGAGCGTGTCCGCAAGCATACCGATGGCCTTGGTGCGGATGCGGTGATCGTCACGGCCGCCACGGCAAGCAATCAGGTGATCAGCGAGGCCATGCAGTCCTGCCGCAAGAAGGGCCGCGTTGTACTTGTCGGCGACGTGGGGCTGGACCTGAATCGGGGCGATTTCTATAAGAAGGAGTTGGATTTCCTGATCTCCACTTCCTACGGGCCGGGGCGCTACGACCCCTTCTACGAGGAGGGCGGGCAGGACTATCCGATTGCCTATGTGCGCTGGACCGAAAACCGCAACATGCAGGCGTACATCGACCTTCTTGCCAAGGGTAGGGTCAGACTGGGCAATCTCTATCATCCGCCTTATCCCATAGACAAGGCGGGCGAGGCCTACGATGCGCTCAAGGGCGATGGCGAGAAGCCGCTGCTGGTGCTGCTGGAGTACCCCGAGAGGGAAGGGCTTCGCGTCACACGGGTGGCGTTGAGTAAGCCCGGGGCCAGATCAGACAGGATCCGTGTCGCTCTGGCGGGAGCCTCGAGTTTTGCCCAAGGCATGCATCTGCCCAATATGGTCAAGCTCAGGGATCGCTTTGCCTTGCAGGCAGTGATGAGCCGTACCGGCGCTAACGCCCGTGCCGTGGCCACGCAGTATGAGGCGGCCTACTGCACCTCCGCCTACGAGGACATCCTCGGGGACGATGACGTCGATCTGGTCATGGTGGCCACCCGACATGATCTACATGGCCCCATGGTGCTGCAGGCACTACGCGCAGGAAAGCACGTGTTCGTGGAAAAACCTCTTGCCCTGAAGGAAGCGGAGGTCGCCGAGATCGAGCGTTTCTACACCGAGCACCCCGATGGTCCGCTGCTCATGGTGGGTTTCAACCGCCGTTTCTCTCCCGCCACGCAGACCATGCGCCGTATTCTCGCGGACCGGACAACCCCGATCATCGCCAACTATCGGATGAATGCCGGCTACATTCCTTTGGATCACTGGGTTCATGGTCCGGAAGGCGGCGGTCGCAATATCGGTGAAGCCTGTCATATCTACGACCTCTTCAATGCCCTGACCGGTACGTCCGAGGTTGAAGCCGTCACTGCCCACTCGATTGCTCCCCGTACGCCGCAATGGCGTCGCAACGACAATTTTGTTGCGACGCTTAAGTATGTGGATGGTTCAGTCTGCACCCTTACCTATACAGCGCTCGGTGACAAGTCCTATCCGAAGGAGAGGATGGAGGTATTCGCTGATGGCAAGGTGCTGATGATGGACGACTACAAGTCCGTCTCGGTGCACGGCAGCAAACACAAGGGCTGGTCGGCGACCGCAGTGCAGAAGGGGCAGATGGAGGAACTCGAGGCGTTGTCTGCGACCCTGCTTAAAGGCGCTCCCTGGCCGATCAGTCTGGAAGAGCAACTGCAGGTGAGTCGCATCAGTTTCGAGATTGAGCGGCTGATTGGCGGCAACGAAATGTGGGTTGAATAATGTGCGGCATTGCGGGAATTCTGGGCTTGGGCGAAGCCGGACGTTTTGACGAGGGTGTGCTTTCATCGATGCGGGACACGATGTTCCATCGTGGTCCGAATGGCGGCAGCAATTGGGTTTCGCCCGACGGCCAGGTCGGTCTTGCGCACCGCAGGCTCTCCATCATCGATTTGTCCGAAGCGGCAACGCAGCCGATGTCGAACGAGGACGGACGTGTCTGGATCACCTTCAATGGCGAGATATACAACCACGCGGCATTGCGCAGGGATCTTCAGACCGCAGGACATCGTTTCCGTACCGATCACTCCGATACCGAGGTGCTGGTCCACGGCTATGAGGAATGGGGGCTGGACGGGCTTCTGAGACGCGTAGCAGGCGATTACGCCTTTGCGATCTGGGACGAGGGCGCACAACTTTTGTCATTAGCGCGAGATCGCATCGGTGTAAAGCCACTGTATTTTCGCGCAGGTCAGGAACAGTTTCTGTTCGGATCCGAGATCAAGGCCATTCTCGCCCACCCGGATGTGCCCCGCGATGTGGAGCCGGTGGCGATGTACCACTACCTGAGCTTCCTCACCACTCCCGCGCCACTGACCATGTTCCGTGGCATCTACAAGCTGCCTGCGGGCCATGCCATGACGGTGGATCGTCAAGGCGTGATCAAGGCTTGGCGATACTGGGACGCGGTGCCCGGTCAGGGGATCGTTGCTGAGGAGGTGCGTGGGCTGTCTGAGGCGGCCACCGAGGACTTTTACGTAAGCGGCATCCGTCATCGTCTGGAGAAGGCCGTCGAGCGCCGCATGATGTCTGACGTGCCGTTTGGCGTGTTCCTCTCGGGAGGGGTGGATTCCTCGACCAACGTGGCGCTGATGAGTCGCCTTATGGATCGTCCGGTGGATTCGTTCACGGTGGGTTTCAAGGACTACGCCCATCTGAATGAGCTGGAGTATGCCGATCAGGTGGCGCGGGAGTTCAAGACTAACCATCACCAGATACTGATCGACGAAAATGACATGGTCGGATATCTCGATCAGCTCATCCATCATCAAGACGAGCCCATCGCGGACTGGGTGTGCATACCCTTGTACTTCGTTTCCAAGCTCACGCGCGACAACGGCGTCACCGTTATCCAGGTGGGCGAGGGGTCGGATGAGCAATTCAGCGGCTATGCCAGTTACATGGGTTATCTCAAGCTGTATCACCAGTACTGGTCCCCTTTCAGGCGCTATGTGCCCGAACCGTTGCAGCGCATGGCTGCCGGTGCGGCCAAGGCGGCGGCGAAACTCAAGCCGGGGTTGGCGCTGTACGCCGACATCATCGATCGCGCCGCACGTAACCGCGAGCATTTCTGGAGCGGAGCCACGGTGTTCTGGGACACTCTCAAGCGCGATCTGGTCAATGCGAACGCGGACTGGTCTGCGGAGGTTCCCGAGTCCGTGCGCAACAGCGGTTTACTGCCGCCGGGCTATCTCGAAACCGACACCTTCAACGTGATCTCCTCCTTCCTCGGACCGTTCGACGAGGCACATCCAGGTCAGGATGCGCTCACGCGCATGATCTACAACGAGTTCAAGCTGCGCTTGCCTGAACTGCTTCTGATGCGCGTGGACAAGATCACCATGTCCGAGTCGCTTGAAGCGCGAGTGCCCTTTCTTGACCACGAACTCGTCGAGTTCACCATGGACATTCCGGAAGCGTGGAAAACCCGCAACGGCGAAGCCAAGTATCTGCTCAAGAAGGCGGTCGAAGGCCTGATTCCGGATAACATCATTTACCGCAAGAAGATGGGCTTCGGTGCTCCCATGGCTGATTGGCTGCGTGGCGATTTCGGCCGCCAGGCCGAACAGGCAGTACTCAGCAGTGCGTTGCTGCGCAGGGGGCACCTTGACGTCGGACATGTGAAGCAATTGTTCAACGATCACCGCAGCGGGCGACGCGACACCAGCCTGTACCTGTGGACGCTGTTCAACCTCACGTCCTGGTATGACTACTGGATTGATCGACGAACCCACTGAGGCCGATTACGATGACCAAGCAAGTGGCACTCGTTGACCGGGAGCAGTTCCGCAGAATGTATCTCAGCAGCGTCAACGACGTGTTGCGCTTCTGGACGTCGTCGATGCAGACTGAAATGTCGCGTCACAACGTAGGCTGGCGCGAGGAGAGGACGGATATCGGCGGCTACCTGCGCCTGTCCGAATTGCGTTACTGGATCGCCTTCGATGTGGTGCGGCGGACCGGACCGTTCATGTCCTATTGCGACGTCGGTGGCTTCTTCGGTGCTTACCCGCTCACGTTGCGGCGCCTCGGCATAGACGTGGTGATGACCGAAGCCCTAGGCTATTACAGCGATTCCTTCTCGCCGCTGTTCGCCTACCTGCGTGGCGAAGGCGTGGAGATCATCGATCACGATCCTTTCGAACAGGGGCCATTGGGCGGTCGCCTTTTCGACGTGGTGAGCGCCATGGCGGTGCTCGAACACTACCCACATTCTCAGCGACGCTTTCTGGAATTCATGAAATCCATGATGGCGCCGAGCGGTCGTCTGTACGTCGAGGTGCCCAATATCGCCTTCTGGCCGCGCCGCCTCGCTTTATTGAAGGGCCGTACCCCACTGCCTCCCATTGAAGACATCTTCCAGTCGGAAGTGCCCTTCCTAGGACATCACCACGAGTACACAATGAATGAATTGTACCGGCTCGCAGATCTGGCCGGTCTGTCGGTTGTAGACGAGGAGCAGTTCAATTACTCCTTCGTGGGCCCGTGGATCAAGCGTTTCGTATCCGATCCGCTGCTGACGTTGATGTCGATGCGGCCTCACATGCGTGAGTGTCTGGCCGTTGTGCTGGCGCCGTCTGCAAACAGTAGGGCAGGGACGGAAGGCCATGGCTGATCTGATCGGCAAGATCCGCCGTGGCCTGCGCAAGCCGCCGCGCGTCATAGTGGCTCGCGTACGGGCTATGGCGCGTACGCAGACCGAGCGCTTGCGTTTGCCTGGACGCGTTGGAATGTCACAGAGTCTGCTGCTTCGGGAACTGCGGTCTTCCTCGCTTGACGCGCTGTGGCAGCGGCTGACCCTGCGACCGTTTCCTGCTTGGTGCAGGCCGCTCGATCCCATCGACATCGACACGTTTTGCGGCGCGAGCGAACGCCTTACCTTGTTGTCTCGTGCGGAAGATGCGTTGGCTCACCGGGTCGATTTGTTGGGGTCAGGCCCCGTCGAACTGGGCAGTCGGATTGATTGGCACACCGACTTCAAGACGGGATGTGTCTGGCCTCCGGCCTATTTTGCCGATATCGAGTACAACAATCCTGACCGTCCTAGCGACGTGAAGGTGCCTTGGGAATTGTCGCGTCTACAATGGCTCATGCCTGTGGGGCAAGCCTTCCTTCTAACAGGGGAGGATCGCTATGCCTCCGCCGTGCGCGATGTACTTGACCAATGGATAGGTGCCAATCCCTGCGGAGCCTCGGTCAACTGGTCCTGCACCATGGAAGCGGCGCTGCGCGTCCTCAGTTGGACTTGGTTCTTCCATGTTTTCCATGATGCGCCGTCCTGGCGAGATGCTGATTTCCGTTTTCGCTTCCTGCGTGCCCTCTACCTTCACGTGGAGTTCACCGACCGCCATATCGAACGTTCCGACGTCAACGGCAACCATTACACCGCCGACGCGGCCGCGCTCGTTGTGGGTGGCCTTTTCTTCGGCGAAGGCCACGGGCCGCAACGTTGGCAGAACGAAGGCTGGCGGATCCTCTGTGAGGAAATGCCGCGGCAGGTGTTCGCTGATGGTGTGGATTTCGAGGCCTCAGTACCGTACCACCGGTTGGTGACCGAACTGTTCCTGTGGCCTGCGATGTACCGTACCGCGCAAGGGCTGGCGGTGGAATCAAGCTATATCGAGCGGCTGTGCGCCATGGCACGATTCTCGCGCACCTACTGCCGTCCAGACGGCAGCGTGCCGCTGTGGGGCGATGCAGACGACGCGCGTGCATTGTCTTTCGGCATGCAGGACATCAATGATCACCGTTACCTGCACACCCTCATCGGTCTGTATGCGCAGCAGCCGGGCCTGTGTCACGATGCCTCGGCTGCAGTCGGCGAAGTGGTGTGGACGTTTGGCGCCGAAGCGGTACGCCGCTGGCTCGCCAACCCGCCACCTCCCCCGGAGTCGCGGGACTTTCCAGATGGAGGCTTCTATGTCATGCGCAGTGCGCGGGACCACGTTTTCATCGATTGCGGGCCGCTCGGCCTCGCAGGCAGAGGCGGGCACGGGCACAACGACTGTCTGTCGTTCGAAGCCGTTCTGGATGGCGTACCGCTCGTGAGCGACTGCGGTGCCTACCTGTATACGGCGTCTTTCGAGGAACGCAACCGTTTTCGTTCGACCGACCTGCACAACACCCCACGCATCGACGAGGAGGAGATCAACCGTTTCATCCGTCCGGATTATCTCTGGAACCTGCACAACGATGCCCTGCCGCGTGCGCTGGGCTGGCACGACGACGCAGAACGGAGCTGGTTCTGCGGCGAGCATAGTGGTTACCACCGCCTCACGAGCCCGGTCACGCCTCGCCGTGCCTGGGTACTGGACAAAGCCTCGCACACGCTTCTGGTGGCTGATCGGCTGTTGGGGGACGGCGAGCACGACATCCAGATTCCGCTACATCTGCACGCCGATGTGTGCGTCGAGTCACTGGATTCCGGGAATGCAGTGCTTGCATCCAATGGCCGGCGCTTCCTTTTGACTTGGCAAGGATTAGGAGGGGAGGAACCCCTGCTCGAACCAGCCAGGATGTCGCCCAGCTACGGGCGCGTAAGGGCAACGTCGCGACTGGTCTGGCGCACCCGTGCGCGGCTGCCGGTTGGCATGTACGTAATGCTTTCACCTCTGGGCGAGGAGAACGAGGCGGAGGGCCTCCTGTCGCAGGTCGCTGCAATGCTGGAGGCAGAATGAACCTCGCCCCGTTTGTATATCCGGACCTCTTGCCGGAAAACGTGTTCGGTCACCGGCACAAGGTCGAGTGCTTGCGCGCGTCAATGGATGGGCTGCGTGCGCCGCAACGCCCCCATCTCCGCGTTCTCGACGCAGGCTGTGGCAGCGGATATGCGGTGACGCGATTCCTGCCACGTCGAGGCGACAGAGTGGTCGGAATCGATCTGTACGCGCCGTCCATCGACTACGGGCAACGTAACTTCGGCGGTGAGGAACTACGTTTCGTGTGCGCAGATCTTGCGACTTTGCCATACAGCGAAGGCCAGTACGACGTGGTTGTACTCGCCGACGTACTCGAACACATCGACGATCCGCTTGCCGTGTTGTCGGCTGCAGCAGCTCGGCTCGTGCCGGGTGGGCTGTTGCTCGCGTCCGTCCCGAATGGACGAGGGCCATTCGAGATCGAGAGCGCCTTGTCCAGAGTTCCGGTTCTGGGTCCTGTGCTTCTCAGGCTGACCGACCTGTCTGTTGCGGTGCTCAACAAGTTCATTATGAAGGGGGCATGGAGTCGGATGACGGACTCGACCCCGGTCGATCTGCCTTACAACGCCGATTCCGGGCATGTACAGTTCTTTTCACGACCCGAAATGATCAGTCTGATCCGTGGCGCGGGGTTGGAGGTGGCGGGATCAAAGAGTTTGTCTTTTCTTGCCGGACCCTTTACCAACTACCTTCTGTCGCCATCGCAGGCCTTCTGCAGATGGAATGTGCGTTCCGCGAGTCGTTTGCCGCATTGGCTGGCGAGTGCCTGGTATTTCGAATGCAGGAAGACCGAGGCCAAGGATTGATGTCGTGACCCGTGAAGTGTTATGGACGTTGGTCGTCCGTGCATTGCTGATTGCCGCAGGTTTCATTTCGAGCATCATCACGGCACGGTTTCTCGGGCCGGAGGGACGTGGGGTTTTCTTTTACTGGACGACGCTTGCTGCGCTTGCAATACAGTTCGGTAACCTTGGCCTTCACTCGAGCAACACTTACTACTTGGCCAAGGGGCATGTGCGCCTGTCTACATTGGCCGCGAATTCCTTCTGGACTTCACTTTTCGGGGGCGTCGTCCTCGGCGGCCTGCTGACCTTGTTCCTCTGGCTGACCGGCGGACTTCTGCGAGACACATGGCCGCTGCTTCTGCCGGCCTTGCTGATGATTTCGTCGGGGCTGTATTTCCTGCTGGGCACGAATCTGCTGGTGGCGGATAGCCGCATCGGCGAATACAACGGTTTTGAACTGGCCAGCCGGTATCTGGGACTTGCGACATTGTCCTTTGCGGCGTGGTACTGGCGTACGCCACAGGCGCTGCTTGTTGGCATGAGCATTGTTGCTGCGCTGATCTGTCTGCCGCTGTATTACCGATTGCGGGTACTGGGCGGAGAGGGGCAGGCCAGCTTTCGTCTGATAAAGGACGGCTTTGGCTACGCCATGCGTGCCTATCTGGCGACAGCGATCGGATTTGCAGTCTTGCGACTGAACGCCCTGCTGCTTGGGCAATACATGGATGCTGAGGCGCTGGGCATCTGGTCCATTGCCGCACAGCTCCTTGATGTCATCATTGTCATTCCGAGCACGATTGCCCTGGTTCTGTTGCCCCGGATCATGCGGTCGGAGCAGCCATACGATTTGATGCAGTCTCAGCTTCGTCTGGTGGCCCTTGCCCTCGCCCTGGTGTGTGCCATTGCCGCTTGGCTGGGACATGGCGCGATCACAATCGTCTATGGAGAACATTTCGCAGGGGCTTCCACGATGTTGTTGTGGGGGCTCCCGGGTGCTTGGGCTCTTGGCTTGACGAGCATACTTTCCCAGTATCTTGCGTCGGTGGGCATCCCGCTCGCCCTGATCTGGATCTGGCTTGCGGGACTGGTGGTGGAACTGGCTATGGCCATGTGGCTGATCCCCATGAGCGGCGGTGTGGGAGCGATGGTGTCACTTTCGGCTGCCTATCTGACCATTCTTGGGATGGTCTGGACTTTGGCTGCCCGTCATCGCAGCGCACACAGGGAAAACAGAAATGCATGAAGACGCCCGGGTCGAGGCCCAGAAGCAGTGGAACGCGCGCGCGTGCGGCGAACTTCCGGGGGATAAACAGTCCATCGACTACTTTGATGCTGTTGCGCGCGACAGATATCTTCAGCAGCCTTGGATGCACGACTATTTCAGGTACGAGCGCTTCACCGGGAAGCACGTGCTGGAGATCGGTATCGGACAGGGCACTGACATGATGCAGTTCGCGCAGGCGGGTGCTGTCTGCCACGGCGTGGACATCACCGCGAATCATCTAAAGCTGACCGCACTGAATGCGACGTTGCGCGGCATCACGGTCGATCTGCACGAACAGGACGCGACCCGCCTGCCGTTTCCGGACAACTCGATGGACTGCGTCTACTCGTTCGGCGTGCTGCATCACATTCCGGAGATTGATCAGGTCGTCAGCGAAATCTATCGAGTGCTGAAACCAGGCGGGCGCGTGATGATCGCGCTGTACTACAAGTGGTCGGCCTTCCATCTGTTTTGGAAGCTGCTGGCTAACGGCCTTCGTAACGGATGGCTGTTTACAAGAGGCTACGATGGACTGCTGGCCACCATTGAGATGGGCGCCGACGGCATCACCACGAAACCTTACGTGCGGCTATATAGCAAGGCCGAGGTATGTCGTCTCATGAAGGTTTTCGAGCAGCATGACCTGTCGATCCATCAGCTGCACGAGGACCACTTCTGGCCATCCTTCGTGGGGCGACTGGCGCGAAACCATCTTAAACGGCTCGAGCCACGCATGGGCTGGTACGTCACTTACCAAGGATTCAAGCCGCATGCGGCTTTCAAATGACAATGACTTTCGATACTCACGTTTCGCTGATCCTGACGGCGTATCCCCTGTCAGCCTCTTTCGAGCGCGCTGTACGCGGACTCTTCAGCCAGGACACCAAGACAATCACTATTGCTCAATTGCGCTCTGAGGGCATGGTGGGGCTGTTGCGCCAGCTTTGGAGCATGCGTGGTGACCCGATCGTGATGCCCATAGAGGAGGAGAACAGTGCCGCGCTGTTGCCGGTGCTCAAGCTGCTCGCGGCTTGTACGCGATCGCGTTCGATATGCGTCGTACATCCCGATCTCCGTCGCGAGACGATAAGCCGATGGCATATCGCCCGAGACGGCCTGCGTTTTGCGGCCGCGAGCCTGGCATGTCTGTGGGCGGCGTATCGTTCTCGGCGCGAGCTGTCTGCCTTGCTGGCGCAGCCCCGTATTACGCCTCGCGCCCTGACCGTGCAGGGGGCGGTGCTCTATCTGAAAACCAATCTATGGTTCGGCATCAAGGCTGGCGGGTCTGTCGGCCATATCGCCGGCGTGGTCAATGGGCTTAGGCGCCTGGGTCATCCGCTGACCTTCGCGTCTGCTGAGCCACCAGTGATGATCGATGACGGCGTGAACGTCCTGGCGGTACAGCCGCCCAGAGCATTTGGCTTGCCCTATGAACTCAACAACTACCGTTTTCAGCATGGCTTCGAGCGCACGCTGGAAGCCGGTGCGGCAGTAACCTCGGCTGATCTGATCTATCAGCGCCTCTCCGCCGCCAACTACCTGGGCGTTACGCTGTCACGTCGTCATCGTCTGCCGCTAGTGGTCGAATATAACGGTTCCGAGGTTTGGGTGGCCAAGCACTGGGGTCGGGGCATGAAGTTTCAGAAGCTCGCGGAAATGGCCGAGGAGTCGATGCTGCGACACGCGCATCTGGTGGTGACCATTTCGGAAGTTCTGCGCGATGAACTGATAGAGCGGGGGATCGAACCCGCGCGCATCGTCTGCTATCCCAATTGCATTGATCCAAGGGTGTTCGATCCCCAGCGTTTCTCACCGGGTGAGCGGGCGTCGCTTCGGTTGCGCTATGGCATTGCGTCTGATTCAACCGTGCTCGCTTTTATTGGCACTTTCGGACAGTGGCACGGTGCAGAGATGCTGGCGGAGGCGATCGCCTATCTTCATTTCCGGGAACGTCAGTGGCTCGCAGACCACAAGGTGCATTTCCTGCTCGTCGGAGACGGTCTGAAGATGCCGCAAGTGCGCGCCATTATCGAGCAAGCGGGCGCACAGGACGTGTGCACATTGACCGGGCTGGTGCCCCAGGATCAGGCCGCCGTGCATCTGGCGACAGCGGACATTCTCGTTTCACCTCATGTGCCCAATCCAGACGGGACCCGGTTCTTCGGTTCGCCGACCAAACTTTTCGAGTACATGGCCATGGAGAAGGGCATCGTCGCGTCGAACCTGGACCAGATCGGAGAGGTCCTCTCGCCGGGACTCGATGCTGGTGCACTGCCCACCGGTGAGGCCGGTGCCGACTGTCGGGAACTGGCCGTCCTTTGCGAACCGGGGAATCTGGAGGAGTTGATCAAGGGCATCAGATTCCTGGTCGAGCGCCCGGACTGGCGGGGGGCTCTGGGTAAGAATGCGCGGCGGCGCACATTGGACAGGTACACATGGGGTCATCATGTCCAGGCGATCCTGGATGGTTTGAATCGGGCGGAGCAGTCCTGATGGACCATAGGAATCACGCGGGATCATTGGGTGTTCTCGTGGGATACGCGCCACTCTGGGCTCATCTGTCCGTCTACGCGGTGACCTGCCTGATTGCGGCGATCTTCTTCTACTCCGGTCACAGGCCGGCGTTGGCCCTTGTCGAGTATTTTTCCGGGGCGATCGTGCCGACGGAGTATTCGCTCCGACAGGCGGCGGTTCTGTGGGCGCTTTTGCTCGGGGCTCCTGCCTTGCTCTCACTCGGATTCGTTGCGGCCATGCGAATCAGGCTGGAGGGCGTTTCCAGCTTGCTGCGACGGCTTGTCGGAAGCAGTGACAAGGAGATTCCGGTCTGGATTCCGTTTCTGCTTTTTGCAGCAGCAGCGGGCGTTGGCGCACATGACCTGACTCGCGCAGGAGCCTTTGCTCGGTTGGGCGCGTGGAGTGACTACGGTGCATGGGTTGAGGGACGCTGGATGCTCTTCGCTACCCTGGGCTATTTCAGCTTCGTTAATCTTTATCTGATTCTCCCGGTTTCGACCACATGGCTGATTCTGGCTATTCCGGGGCGAGGGTGGAAAGTCTTGGTGATGCGCCTGCTTCCTCTGGCTATTGTCGTTGCACTGACTCTTTTCCTGTTCCAGAAGAAAGCGCTGATCGTTTCCCTCATTCTCATTTTCGGCGCGGTGCTGCTACACCGTGTCCTTGCCGGAGCATGGACAAGGCGCCTGACGTGGTTGCTTATTACCACCGCAGGTCTGCTTGCCATGGTGTATTTCGTGTTGGTCGTGTTGCCCATTTATTCGGAAACATCGCGAACCGCCAACGAAGCTCTGGTTGAGCAGAGCGGGAGCAACGATGCTCGCCATAAGCCCTGTGAGAAGACAGGTACCCCAGAAAAGACAAGACAGGTATGCAGGGAGGTCGTTTCGTACATCGGAACCGAAAGAAGTGCTCACGTGATGTCCTACGTGCTGCTGGCGCCAATGACGAGGACATCACTGCCAGCGATGTACTATCCGATCGTTTTTCCGGAACATCACGATTACTATGGCCTTGATTTCGGTCAGGACATCCTTGGGTTTGGCGGGATGCCCGATGACAATATCGTGATCTGGAAGCACATGTATCCGGATCTGCCTGGCGGAAGTGCCGGGGCGCCCTATCAGTTCGCTCTGTACAGTCAGGTCGGTGTGATCTGGACCCTGTTGCTGTGCGTCACCGTCGGCCTCGCGCTGGGGGTGATGTGGCAGGCGGTACTGACCGATGGCATCAGCCGCATATGGCGCAGCCTGATGGGGGCGGTGCTTGTGCTTTACGGCATCTATCTCGCAATCGATTCCATTCGAGGCGGACTACTGGCCAGCTATGGCCTCATTTGGGCCTGGGCATTCATCATAATTTCTTTCCTCATCGGCCGACTGCTCGGGTCCAGGCAGCAATTCAAACCCGCCTGATGAACTGAGCTGACAGATATCAAAATTGAAACAGATTCTCCAAAGCCTTAAGAATGGCTCGGTTGAATTGGCGGATATACCGTGCCCGAAGGCAGGCCCCGGCCAGTTGCTGATCCGCACCCGATCCAGTCTCATATCCGGAGGCACCGAGCGCATGCTGGTGGACTTCGGAAAGGCCAATATGCTGGACAAGGCGCGTCAGCAGCCGGACAAAGTGCGTATGGTGCTGGACAAGATCAGGACAGATGGTCTGATGCCGACGCTAACGGCTGTGCAGAACAAGCTGGACCAGCCGCTTGCACTGGGCTACTGCAACGCCGGTGTTGTTATTGATGTCGGGCCAGGCGTGCAAGGTTTTGCGATCGGCGACCGCGTGGCGTCCAACGGAAAGCATGCCGAAGTGGTGAGCGTTCCGGCGATACTTGCGGCGCGGATACCGGAAGCCGTGACCGACGAAGCGGCGGCCTTTACCGTGATCGGTGCGATCGCCCTTCAGGGTATCCGACTGGCCCGACCCACTCTGGGTGAGGGCTTCGTCGTGATCGGGCTGGGACTGATCGGTCTGGTCACGGTGCAGTTGTTGCGAGCGCATGGTTGCAGGGTTCTGGGCGTCGATCTCGACGACTCGAAGCTGGCCCTTGCCCGGCGATGCGGTGCAACTACGGTCAATCCTTCGCGCGGCGAGGATGTTCTTGCTGCAGCGCAGGTCTTCTCGCGCGGTCGTGGTGTGGACGGGGTGCTCATCACGGCATCGACCAAGAGCAATGAGCCGGTTCACCAAGCGGCGCAGATGTGCCGCAAGCGTGGTCGCATCGTGCTGGTGGGAGTGACGGGCCTTGAGTTGTCGCGTGCTGATTTTTACGAGAAGGAACTGAGCTTCCAGGTGTCCTGCTCATATGGGCCGGGGCGATATGACCCGGAATATGAGGAGAAGGGCCAGGACTATCCGCTGGGCTTCGTGCGCTGGACGGAACAGCGCAACTTCGAAGCGGTGCTGGACATGCTCGCCGAAGGGCGCATTGATGTGACCCCTCTGATTTCGCATCGATTCGCCTTGGCCGACTTCCAGGAGGCTTATGCACTGGTGGGCGGCGCAGGGCCGTCGCTGGGCATCGTTCTGGATTACCCGGCCGAAGCGGAAAGACCGACGCGGAAGGTGATCGCTCGCACGGTTGCCCTGTCGGATACAGTGCCAAAAGGCGATGGGCCTGTAGTGGGTTTCATCGGTGCGGGAAACTATGCTGGGCAAGTGCTGGTGCCCTCTTTCCGCGATGCCGGGGCAAGATTGAAGCGGGTGGCCTCAGCGGGGGGCGTCAGCGGGGTTCACGTTGGACGCAGAAACGGTTTCGAGAGCGCGACCACAGACCTCGATGCCATCTTTGCCGATCCGGAGGTGAATGTCGTTGCCATTGCCACTCGCCATGATGCACACGCTCGCCAGGTGTGCGCTGCGCTGAGGGCGGGCAAGCACGTGTTCGTGGAAAAGCCGCTCGCGCTCAGCCGCCAACAGTTGAACGAGATTACGGACGCCTACCAGCGTGCAGATGCTCAGGAGAGGAAAATCCTGGCCGTAGGTTTCAACCGTCGATTTGCGCCTCAAGTTGTGCGCATGAAGGAACTGCTTGACTCCGTCAAGGAGCCGAAGTCCTTCATCGTGACGGTGAATGCAGGCGCAATTCCGCCGGAGCACTGGACCCAGGATCCCGACGTCGGAGGCGGGCGCATCGTCGGAGAAGCCTGTCACTTCATCGACCTCCTGCGCCATCTCGTGGGTCATCCGGTGACGGGATGTCAGGCCACGATGATCGGGGGAGGCGAAGCCGTTGCTGTGCATGAGGACAAGATGAGCTTTACGCTGCGTTTTGCTGATGGCTCTTTCGGCACCGTGCATTATCTCGCCAATGGGAACAAGTCCTTCCCGAAGGAGCGCATCGAGGCATTCTGCGGAGGGCGGATACTCCAGCTGGACAATTTCCGGAAGTTGACGGGCTGGGGTTGGCCTGCGTTCAGAAAAATGAATCTTTGGCGCCAGGATAAGGGGAATGCGGCGTGTGTCCGCGCTTTCGTCGAGGCCGTTCGCAACGGAGGGGAGGCGCCTATCCCGTTCGACGAACTGCTTGAAGTTGCGCGGGTGAGTCTTGAGGTGATGGACGCTGCGATGCTTTGATGTTGTTTCGTTACTACCATACGCTGAAGCATCTCAGGCCGGCGCAGATCGCTGGCCGTATCCGTCACCGTCTGCATCGGCCGCGACCGGATCTGCGCGTTCCACCTCCACGGCGACTTGTTGGGGGACATTGGCACGTGCATCGTTGGCGGGAGCCCGCAATGCTGGGGCCGACGCGCTTTCGTTTTCTGAATGACGAAAGAGCGCTCACATTTCCCGATGCTTGGAATGGCACCGATCTCGACAAGCTCTGGCTCTATAACCTGCATTACTTCGATGACCTGAATGCGAGGGACGCCGAAGAGCGGAGAGCCTGGCATGACGGCGTGATCCAACGCTGGATTTGCGAGAATCCTCCAGTACATGGAAATGGCTGGGAGCCTTACCCACTTTCCCTGCGCATCGTGAACTGGATCAAGTGGGCGCTGGCGGGGCATGACCTGAGCTCGCAGGCGGCTCACAGCCTCGCAGTTCAGGTCCGGCACTTGCGCCGGAGGCTTGAATTCCACCTGTTGGGCAATCACCTGTTCGAAAACGCCAAAGCACTGGTTTTTGCGGGGCTGTTTTTTTCAGGAAAGGAGGCTCTGGAGTGGTTCTCACTCGGGAGAAAGCTGCTTGATCGGCAGATTCAGGAGCAGATATTGCCCGACGGGGGGCATTTCGAACTGAGTCCCATGTATCACGGCCTGATCCTCGAAGGCCTTCTGGACCTCATGAATCTCCATTCGGCGTTCCAAATGCAACCTCCTGACGCCTGGCAGGATGCTACGGCGCGTATGTTCGATTGGCTCAGAGTGATGTGCCATCCAGATGGAGGAATCTCCTTTTTTAATGACGCAGCCTTCGGCGTGGCACCTCGTCTCGAAGACTTGGAGCACTATGCGGCTGGCCTCGGTTTTGTGCAGAGACCGGAAGGGGCCGGCTCCCGCTTGCTTGAGGCGAGCGGCTATGCCCGACTGGAGAGAAACGGCGCCGTTGTGCTCGCGGACGTCGCGGCGATTGGGCCTGACTATTTGCCCGGTCACGCGCATGCCGACAGCCTGAGTTTCGAGTTTTCGCTCCATGGACGGCGTGTTCTGGTCAATTCGGGAACGTCCGTCTATGGCCTCGGGACGGAGCGCCTGCGGCAGCGAGGAACCGCGGCTCACAATACCCTGCGGCTGGACGGCGTCGATTCATCCGAGGTCTGGTCCGGTTTTCGGGTCGCACGCAGGGCCCGCGTTACAGTGGAGCGATTTGATGCGTTGCCAGAATGCCAGTTGCAGGCTGCGCACGACGGATACCGGCGAATTTGCGGCCATCCCATTCACCGACGGTACTGGGCATTGGGCGATCAAGGTTTTGAAGTGAAGGACGTCGTTGAGGGGGACGGCCACCATCTGGTTGAGGTCTTTTTTCACTTTCACCCGAGCATCCACCTTCAAGCAGCCGGCCCCAATGTTTTCGTGGTCCTGTGCAACAGGGGCGTGTTCGCGCTTGACTTCGTAGGTGACGACCGGCTGCGCTGGTCAGTGAAGTGCGGATCCTGGCACCCACGTTTCGGCGTTTCAGAGGCTAACGTCTGCCTCTCGGGAGTCTATGAGGGACCATTGCCAACGCAGTTCTTGACCAGACTCACCTGGCCGGCCTGACACATGCGCATCCTTTTCCTGAGCTTCTATTACACGCCGGACCTGTGCGCGGGCTCGTTCCGTGCGGCGGCACTGATCCGGGCCCTGCGGGCGCAGCTTCCGGCTGGCTCCCAGATCGACGTCATCACCACCATGCCGAATCGCTACTCCAGCTACAGTGCAGAGGCCCCAGAGATCGAAGACGCTGAGGGGATCTCCGTTCGCCGGATTCTTCTGCCATCGCACAAGAGCGGAATGCGGGATCAATCGAAGGTCTTTCTGACCTATGCGCGCAGGGTGCACGCGTATGTGAGCAATCACGAATACGATCTGGTCTTCGCTACGTCATCCAGACTGATGACCGCCGTGCTTGGCGCCCGTATCGCCCGCAGTCAGAAGGCGCCGCTGTATCTGGACATTCGTGACATCTTTGTCGATACGATCCGGGACATACTGCCGCGGTGGTTGGCCCTTCCGCTCGGAGGGCTTTTTTCGTTTCTGGAACGTTATGCCATTGGTACTGCAGCCAAGGTGAATCTGGTGTCGCGCGGATTCGAACCCTACTTTTCACAGCGATATTCCAGGCAGCAGTTTTCGTTCTTTCCCAATGGAATTGACGATGAGTTCATCGTGTCTACACTGGCGCCTACAGACGGAATTTCGTCGTTGGATCGGCCGCTTTCAGTGCTGTATGCGGGCAATCTAGGGGAGGGGCAGGGGCTGCATTCAATATTGCCCGGATTGGCACGAGCGTTGCGGGAACGTGCGAACTTCACGGTCATAGGAGATGGTGGTCGCAAGAACCAGTTGAAAAAGGCGCTGGAAGAACATGAGGCCGATAACGTAACCTTGCTGGATCCGGTCAATCGCGATGAGCTGATTGTGGCCTATCAAAATGCTGATGTGCTTTTTCTTCATCTGAACGATCACAATGCATTCCGTAAGGTTCTGCCCTCCAAAATTTTCGAATATGCGGCGACCGGGAAGCCGATCTGCGCAGGTGTGGCGGGATATGCCGCCAAATTCATCAGTGAAGAAGTTGAAAATGCGCAAGTTTTTCCGCCGTGCGACGTGGATGGAGCTATTCAGGCTTTAGCCCGACTGCAGATGAGGCTGGTCGGTCGCAAGGATTTCGTCCGTAAATATCAAAGACGGGCAATCATGCGGGAACTGGCCATGGACATTGTTTCGGTTGGCCGTGGCGGTAATCCGTGAAAGTGCTGATTACCGGGGCCGCTGGATTTGTGGGTCGTTCATTGTGTGAGGTGGTGAGCGCACGCGGCCATCAGATGGTTCCAGTGGTCAGGCGCAGTGCCGGAATGAGCGGCGAGGTGATTATTCCCGAGATTGATGGCCAATCCGAATGGATGGAGGTTCTCTCTGGCTGCAACGCGGTTATTCATCTCGCGGCGCGGGTACATGTAATGAATGAAGAATTTCCGAATCCACTGGAGGAGTTCCGCAAGGTCAATGTGCGGGGCACGCTGGCCTTGGCTCGGCAGGCCGCGCAGGTGGGTGTGCGACGTTTCGTTTTCATCAGTTCGATCAAGGTAAACGGTGAGCGTTCGACACCAGATCGGCCGTTTCGGGAAAGCGATGAACCTGCGCCCGAAGATGCTTATGGACAGTCAAAGCTTGAAGCCGAGCAAGGCTTGATGGCTCTGGCCCATGAAACCGGAATTGAAGTTGTGATTATCCGACCTCCCCTGGTCTATGGTCCGCGCGTCAAAGGCAACTTCGCCTCCATGGCGCGTTGGCTGCGCAGGGGCATTCCCTTGCCGCTGGGGGCCGTCTGCAATCTGCGCTCGCTGCTGGCGCTGGACAATCTGACCGATTTCATCGCCCTGTGCGCAGATCCCGAGCGATCTCCTCGCGCTGCGAATGAGGTGTTCTTGCTTTCAGATGGTGAGGATGTTTCGACAGTCGAACTCTTGCGCAAGGTTGCGAAGGCATACGGCGTACGTCCGAGATTGATACCGGTGCCGAGGCGCTTGATGCGGGTAGTTGCCTGCGCGCTGGGCAAGAGCGCGGTGGCCGACCGGTTATTGGGGTCCTTGGTGGTCGATAGTTCTAAGGCGCGAGAGCTGCTCGGGTGGGGGCCAGTCGTTTCGATGGATCAGCAATTAGAGAAGATGGCGACGCATGACTCGTTTGTTTGATGTTGTTCTTTCCCTGGCAGGACTGATTCTGGGGGTACCTGTTCTGGTGCCTTTGTGGCTGTTGGGGTTGTTTGACACCGGGTCCCCGCTATTCCGGCAGGAGCGCGTGGGGCGTCATCAAACTCCATTTATTCTGGTGAAGTTCCGGACCATGCGGCCAGGTACGGCATCCGTAGCCTCTCATTTGGCGGATGCGTCGGCCGTGACCAGGTTGGGGCGTATCTTGCGTCGCACCAAGCTGGATGAATTGCCACAGTTGTGGAACGTACTCAAGGGCGAAATGAGTCTGGTGGGCCCGAGGCCATGCTTGTTCAATCAGACCGAGTTGATTACCGAACGCGCATCGCGAGGGGTTTTCGATGCGCGGCCAGGCATCACCGGCCTGGCTCAGATCAAGGGAATAGATATGTCCACGCCCAGACTGCTTGCAGAAACCGATGCACTTATGCTGAGGGAGATGAATTTGACGTCTTACTTCACTTACATCCTCAGAACGATTGGTGGGTCGGGTAGCGGCGATCGGATCATGCCTCGGTGAGACGGAGGGGCAGTCCGCATCGTCCCCGGCTTTCTCGACGGTTCCCGTTGATCAAAGAGGCACTGGCGTTCGATGTCTGCCGGGAATGGCTGGGCGGAGTATCCCAGGCGGATCGCGTGTTCGCGCTTGCGGAACTGGAAGAAGCTCTCGGCCATGACCTAGTCGCGGAAGTCACCGCGGCAGCTCATGCTCGGCCGCAACGGTTGCAACTTAAGGATGCCTTTCCAGCCCGTGGCAGCTCTACTGGTTGTCCTGATCGGAACTCACCGTCTGCTGGCTTGCCTTGCGGGGCGATCCGTCGTGGCGCATTTGTCGTCATCACCCGAGGGATACCTGTGTAAGGTCGCGGTACCCCAGCGCGAGGTTATGCATCCGGACGCGAGCGGCCTATGATGTGCGCAGTGGGTGCTGCCGGGGGAAGTCCCTTTTCATGGCAGCACGGCGGATCGAATCAGGGGGTTACAGTGAAGATTGCGTACGACGCTCAGGAGACCGTGACTGCAGACGTGCCGAAGCGTCTGGTCAGCATCCTTGCCGACGGCGGTGAACGCTTGCTCAAGCTGCAGGCCGAGTCGGTCAGTTCCGCGCTGACCACCCAGATGCGGGCCATCGAGCCGCCGCAGACAGTCGCCGAGGCGATGTCTGCGCTGTGGCAGTTGCCGCAGCTTTACGGTGCCTTGCTCGAAGAGATGGCCGAGCACGCGCGGCAGTCCTATCACATCATGTCGCAGGTGCAGAACGAGCT
Organism: Methyloversatilis discipulorum; assembly: GCF_018780585.1. Classification (GTDB taxonomy): domain Bacteria; phylum Pseudomonadota; class Gammaproteobacteria; order Burkholderiales; family Rhodocyclaceae; genus Methyloversatilis; species Methyloversatilis discipulorum_B. Next base: position 48,152 of record NZ_JADMJL010000011.1, read on the forward strand.
GGTCGACCTGGCTTGCGATTCGGTGGTGCAGCAGGCGCCGGCGCTGACCGAGGCATTGAGCAGCGGCAACGTGCTGTTTGCCGACCGGCGTCACCGGTCGGTGGTGATCAACTTTCCCGACCGCCGCGGCATGATTGCGCGCAGCCGCTCGCAGAGCGCCTGACCGAGGCGCCGAGCGGCGCCGTTCGATGCGTTCCGGCGGTTGTCGGTGGCGACCTGCACGGCATTCGCCGGGAACCCCCGCGCCGCGGTAAAATCCTGACCCTTTCGCACGGGCGGCCTGTCCGACGCCGTGCGGCCCGCTATTTCCGCACCTTCCGGTTCCCCAACACGATGAGTACATTGACGCACCTGCAACGGCTGGAAGCCGAGAGCATCCACATCATGCGCGAAGTGGTGGCCGAGGCCGAAAACCCGGTCATGCTCTATTCGGTCGGCAAGGACAGCGCCGTCATGCTGCACCTCGCCGCCAAGGCCTTCTATCCGTCGGTCCCGCCCTTTCCGCTGCTGCACGTCGACACCACCTGGAAGTTCAAGGCGATGTACGAGTTTCGCGACGCAATGGCGCGCAAGCTCGGCATGGACCTGCTGGTGCACATCAATCCGGACGCCAAGGCACGCAACATCAACCCGTTCGACCACGGTTCGGCGCTGCACACCGACATGTGGAAGACCGAGGGCCTGAAGCAGGCGCTGGACAAGTACAAGTTCGACGCCGCTTTCGGCGGCGCCCGTCGCGACGAGGAAAAGTCGCGCGCCAAGGAGCGCATCTTCTCCTTCCGCACCGCGCAGCACCGCTGGGACCCGAAGAGCCAGCGCCCGGAGCTGTGGAAGCTGTACAACGCGCGCAAGCATCCGGGTGAATCGATCCGCGTGTTCCCGATCTCGAACTGGACCGAACTGGACATCTGGCAGTACATCCACCTCGAGAACATTCCCATCGTCCCGCTGTACTTCGCGGCCGAACGGCCGGTGGTCGAGCGCGACGGCACGCTCATCATGGTCGACGACGAGCGCATGCCGCTGCGTCCGGGCGAGACGCCGCAGATGAAGAGCGTGCGCTTCCGCACGCTGGGCTGCTATCCGCTGACCGGCGCGGTCGAATCGACCGCTGCCACGCTGACCGACATCATCCAGGAAATGCTGCTGACCACGACGTCGGAGCGCCAGGGCCGCGTGATCGACCACGATTCCTCCGGTTCGATGGAAAAGAAGAAGCAAGAGGGTTATTTCTAAATGGCACACGTTTCCGACCTCATTTCGCAGGACATCGAGGCCTACCTGCGCCAGCACGAGCACAAGAGCCTGCTGCGCTTCATCACCTGCGGCAGTGTCGACGACGGCAAGAGCACGCTGATCGGTCGCCTGCTGTACGAATCGAAAATGCTGTTCGAGGACCAGCTGGCCGCGCTCGAAGCCGACTCGAAGAAGGTGGGCACACAGGGCGGCGACCTCGACTTCGCGCTGCTGGTCGACGGCCTGGCCGCGGAGCGCGAACAGGGCATCACGATCGACGTCGCCTACCGCTTCTTCTCGACCGACCGGCGCAAGTTCATCGTCGCCGACACGCCGGGCCACGAGCAGTACACGCGTAACATGGTCACCGGCGCCTCGACCGCCGATCTGGCCATCATCCTGGTCGACGCCCGTCACGGCGTGCAGACGCAGACCCGCCGCCACAGCTTCCTGGTGTCGCTGATCGGCATCAAGCGCGTCGTCGTCGCCATCAACAAGATGGACCTGGTCAGTTACTCGAAGGACGTGTACGAGCGCATCGAGAAGGACTACCGGGATTTCGCTGCGCAGATCGGCCTCTCCGACATCCTGTGCATCCCGATGTCCGCGCTGAAGGGCGACAACATCATCGAGAAGAGCGCTGCCACGCCGTGGTACGCCGGTCCGGCGCTGATGGACCACCTGGAAACCGTGCAGATCGAGGACGACCTGCAGGCGCGTCCGTTCCGTCTGCCGGTGCAGTGGGTCAATCGCCCGAATCTCGACTTCCGCGGTTTCTCCGGCCAGATCGCTTCCGGCACCGTGCGTCCCGGCGACCGCGTGCGCGTGCAGCCGTCCGGCCGCGACACCACGGTCGAGCGCATCGTGCTGTCGACGCACGATCTGAGCGAAGCGGTGGCTGGCCAGTCGGTCACCGTTACCTTCGCCGACGAGATCGACTGTTCGCGCGGCGACGTGATCGTCGCCGCTGATACGCCGGCACTGATCGGCGACAGCTTCGACGCCACGCTGGTGTGGATGAGCGATGAAGCCATGGCCACCGGTCGCAGCTATCTGATGAAGTGCGGCACCCGTACGGTCGGCGCCACCGTCAATGCGATCGAATACCGTGTGAACGTGAATACGATGGAGCGCTCCGCCACCGCCGCGCTTGCACTGAACGAGATCGGCCGCGTGTCGCTGCTCACGGACCGACTGCTTGCCTTCGATCCGTACGAGTCGGTGCGTGATACCGGCAGCTTCATCCTGATCGATCGCCTGACCAACAACACGGTCGGCGCCGGCCTGCTGCATGGCGCTCGCAGCCGACCGCGCGACCTGAGCTGGACGCGCCTGGAAACCGGTCGCGCTGCACGCGCTGCACTGAAGCAGCAGTCGCCGCTGCTGCTGTGGGCAGGCGAAGGCATCGCCGCCGACAAGCTTGAACAGAAACTCATGTCGCTCGGCCGCCACACCATCACGCTGCCGGCTGCCACCGCAGATCTGCCGCGCATCGCCGGCATCCTGCTCGATGCCGGTCTGGTGGTGGTGATCGACGCCGACTCGGCGCAGCCGGACAGCCTGGTTGCCGCACTGCCGTCTGGCGAGCACGTCGAACTGAAGATCGACGCCGGCGCCGCGCAGGCCGCGCTGGACGCCAGCGGCCAGCGTCTCGTGCTGGCTGCCGGCGCGGCGGAAGAAGTGGTCGAACAGATCGTCGAAACCCTGCGCCGCGCCGGACGTCTGAGTTGAGCGACAGGCCGGACGCGCGCTGCGCGCCCGGCCCTCCCTCCCACCGACGCCGGAGCCGCGATGAGCGCCCAACCTCCCGCAGACGAGGACGCGGTCCGCGCCGCGTCGATCGAGAAGTACCGCAGGCGTGCCGCCGGCTATGACGCCACCTGCGGACCGACCTGGCCGATCCGCGAACGCGCGATTGCACTGCTCGGCCTGCAAGCCGGTCAGTCGGTGCTCGACGTCGGCTGCGGCACCGGGCTCAGCCTGCCGTTGCTGCGGGCTGCCGTCGGCGATACCGGGCGGGTCTATGGCTTCGACCAGAGCCCGGACATGCTGGCGCAGGCGTGCCGCCGCGTGGCAGAGGCCGGCTGGGACAACGTCGAACTGTTCGAAACCGCGGCGCAGGGCCTGCGCTTGCCGGACCGGGTCGATGCGCTGCTGTTCCACTACACCCACGACATCCTGCGCTCGCATAGCGCGATCGACAGCCTGCTGGCCTGCGCGCGACCGGGCACCGTGGTGGCAATCGCCGGCATCAAGTATTTCCCGCGCTGGCTGGCGCCGCTCAACCTCTGGGTCTATCTGAAGAACCACGGCTACAACGGCGCGCCGGGCGAGCTGCGTGCGCCGTGGGATCGCATCGCACCGCGCCTGGTCGATTGGTCGATCACGATCACGCAGTACGGCATGGGCTATCTGGCCCGCGGCCGCGTGCCGGAATGACCGACAGACGCGCGTCGGGCCCGCAGCAGGCCATCGTCGCGCTGGCCGCGCTGCTGCTCGGCAACGCGCTGCTCAGCGCCAACAATCTGTGGCCCACGCCCTTCATCGTGCCGGATCACCGGCTGTCGCCGGAGTTCGTCGGCCTGTGGCTGGCACTGATGGTGGTAGTTGCCCGCTATGGCCGCCTGCCGGCTCGCGCACTTACGGTCTTTACTGCGCTGTTCCTGCTGTTCGCGCTCGGTCGCTATGCCGACGTGACCGTGCCCGGCCTGTTTGGCCGGCCGGTCAATCTGTTCTGGGATGGCCAGCAGATTCCACGCTTTCTCTGGGTGACGGCGCAGGGCCTGCCCTGGTGGGTGAGCGTCGGTGCGCTGGCAGCGATTTCGCTGCTCAGCTGGGCACTGTGGCGCGGCGCGCGTGCGCTGGTCGGGCAGATCGCGCACCGGGCGGTTCCGTATGCGCTGCGTCACCGCTGGTCGCGCGTCGCGACCGCGCTGGCGATGCTGCTGGTGGCCGCCAATCTGGCCGGCGTCGAGGCAACCTGGCCGGTGGTGTCGCGGCCGATCACGCCGACCTACTGGCGGCAGGCCACTTTGCTTGCCACGCTGATGTCGCCGGAGGCGGTGGCGCGCGCGCTGCCGCAGGTGCCGGCGCTGAACGACGCGCTGGCGCAGCCGCCGGGCCGTGCGCTGAGCGCGCTGCGCGGTCGCGACGTCTATCTGATGCCGCTCGAGTCCTACGGCGCCGTGGTCTACGACGATGCGCAGGCGGCGCGTCTGCTGCAGCCGGCGCGCGACCGTCTTGCGCAGGACCTGGCTGCCGGCGGCTGGCAGGTGGTGTCGGCTTTCATGCGCTCGCCCACCTTCGGCGGCGCGTCCGATCTTGCACAGCTCGGCATGCTCTCCGGCCTCGATCTGAGTGACCCGCGGCGACACGACCTGCTGGTCACGACCGAGCGACCGACGCTGATCACCCTGTTCCGGCGCAACGGCTACCGCACGTACGGCTTCTATCCGGCGCTGTTCTGGGAGTGGCCGGAACGCGTGTTCTACGGTTACGACGTGTTCATCGACGGCCGCGACCTGCGCTACCCGGGTCCCGAAATAGGCTACTGGAAGATTCCTGACCAGTATTCGGCCGAGCGATTCGAACAGCTGCACCCGCGTGAGGCCGACGCGCCGCCGCGCTTCGTGTTCTTCCCGACCATCACCAGCCATCTGCCGTTCTCGCCGGTGCCGCCCTTCCAGCCCGACATCGACCGCCTGCTCGGCGACACGCCCTTCGATCCGGTCGATGCGGCACGCGCGCTGGCGAAGAAGCCAGACTGGCTGAACATGTTCCCGGACTACATCGGAACCATCGAGTACACCTACCGCTGGCTGGGCGACCACCTGCGACGGGCGCCACCGCGCGACACGCTCTACGTGCTGGCCGGCGATCACCAGCCGGTGGCCGGCGTCAGCGGCGAAGGCGCGTCGTGGGACGTGCCGGTGCACATCGTGTCGCGCGACCCCGAATTGCTCGCGCGCTTCGTCGCACAGGGCTTCCAGCCCGGGCTGACGCCGCCGCGCGCAGCCGTCGGCGGTCTGCACGACCTGACGACCCTGCTGCTGCGCGCGTCCGGCGATCTGCCGATCGCGCGGCTCGGCCTCGCCTCGCAGTCTTCGGCGCTGACCGCTCAGGCGACGTCGAGCGCGGCCGGTGTTGCTTCCACTGCGTCGTCGCGATAGGGCGCGCGCCAGCCGAGCAGGTCACTGGCCGTTTCCGCCCGTGCGCGCAGTTCGGCCGCGTCGGCGCCGTCCAGATGGACGATGCCGTAGCGGTGGCTGCCGGTCCATTTCAGGTCGCGCCGCAGCGCCCGGCCGCGGCGGCCGAAAGCGAACAGCAGGCCGTCCGGAAAGGCCTCGGCGAAGCGCGCACGCCGCGCCGTGTCGGGCATCGGCGGCACGGTGGCCGTGTCGAAGGCGCGATAGACCAGGCTGGCCGCGACACGGGCACGTGGCGTCTCACGACGCAGCAGGCGCGGGTCCTCGCCGTGCGCCAGTGCGAGCGACCAGGCGTGGGCGTCGATGCCGTGCACGCGCAGGTAGAGGTCGGAAAACTGCGACGCCAGACGCGGATTGCACTCGATCACGGTAAGCCGGTCGCGCGCATCGTCGTAGAAGAACTCCAGGTTGAAGAAACCGTGGTCGTAGCCGATCGCGCCAAGGAAGCGGCGTGCCACGTCGAGCGCGCGCACCTGCACCGAGGCGGGCAGCCGGCTGGGCAGTTCCCAGCGCATGAAGGCCTGGGTGCCCGGGTGCATGATGGCGTCGACCACGCCCAGCGCATGCACCTGTCCGTCAAACACCCAGCCGTCGAGATTGAACTGCGGCGTCGCCGGATCGATCGGCTCCTCCAGCAGCATGCGGTGCGCGCTGCCGGCCGCGGACAGACGCGCGCGGCAGACGCGGTCGAAAGGTTCGATCAAACGTCGGATGATCCAGCGCTCGGCCACGTCGAAGCGGGTGTGCGCCTGCAGCACCTCGCGGCTGCCGACTTCGCGCGCCAGCACGGAAAAGGCCGCCTTGATCGGCTTCGCGTAGACCGGGTAGGCAAAGCCGGCCGGCAGCCCTGTCGGCACGTCGTCGCCACACGCCATGTCCAGCGCGGCGAAACGCAGGCAGGCCTCTGGCGCGACGGCTTGCAGCACGCGCCGCGCGTGCAGCTTGTGCTGCGCCGCCAGGATGGCTTCGGGCGGCGCGCAGGGCAGGTCCAGCCTTTCTGCGACCAGCGCGGCTGCCAGTGCACCGAAGGCCTCCTGGTGCGACAGCACTGCCGACCAGCCGCGCCGTCGTGCGCGCGCCGCGGTGCGCTCGGCGAAGCGTTCGAGGTCGAAACCGATCAACCGCAGACTGGACGGGAACGAAAACAGATCGAAGCCCGCGTGGTCGAAGTCGTGGCCCGCGCCTGAGCGCGCGAAGCCGATGCGATCCCAGTCGTAGGCGAACAGCAGGCCGGCGCGCGGTCTGGAGGGCACGTATCATCCTTGGCGAGTGGCCGGTCGCGCCGGCGGGATCCACTGCGGGCAATCGGCCGCCCGCGCAGTGCACAGAATACGAGGGGAATGGACCATGGTGCGCACGCCGCGTTTCATCCAGCTGCAGCCGGTCGACGACGCGGGGCAGATGCCGGCGCTGTGGGGCGGTCTGCAGGCGCCGGTGGCGCGGGTGTCGCCGAAGTATTTCTACGACGCACTGGGTTCGCGGCTGTTCGAGGCGATCACCGAACTGGACGAGTACTACCCGACGCGCACCGAGGCCGCCATCTTCGACGCCCACGCCGCCGACATGGCAGCGCGGCTGCGCGCGCACGCGGGCCCGGCGCACGATCTGATCGACCTCGGTGCCGGCAGCTGTGCCAAGGCGGCGAAGCTGTTTCCGCTGTTCGCGCCGCACCGCTACGTCGCGGTCGACATCTCGGTCGACTTCCTGAAGCACTCGCTCGAGTGCCTGCAGCGCGCCCATCCGGACATGGACATGGTGGGTGTCGGCCTCGACTTCTCCGCCGCCCTCGCACTGCCAGCCGCGGTGTACGACGGGCCGGCGCTGGTGTTCTACCCTGGCTCCAGCATCGGCAACTTTGCGCCGGACGAGGCGCTGCGCCTGCTGCGCGAAGCGCGCACGGTGGCCCGCGGCGGCGCGCTGCTGATCGGCGTCGATCTGGTCAAGGACAAGGCCGTGCTCGACGCCGCCTACGACGACGCGCTCGGGGTGACCGCCGCATTCAACCTGAATGTGCTGCGCCATCTGAACCGCATCGCCGGCACCGATTTCCGCATCGCCGACTGGCGCCACGTCGCCTTCTTCGATCCGGCGTGTTCGCGCATCGAAATGCACCTGGAGGCGCGCCAGTCGCTCACCGTGCACTGGCCGGGCGGCGAGCGCCGTTTCGCCGCTGGCGAGCGCATCCTCACCGAACACTCATGGAAATGGACGCGCGAGCGCTTCGACGCGCTGCTGCGCGAAGCCGGTTTCCGCGACATGAGCTGCTGGACCGACGCGTGCGACCGGTTCGGCGTGTTCCTCGCATGCGCCTGAGACGTGCCGTGTCAGCGGATCGCGCAGCTGCGGAAGCCGGCCGGCACGTCGTCGCGCTCGGGCCGGAAGAAGTTGCGGTAGCGCGGGTCGCGCATGCGCGGCTGCGTCATGAAGGAGGCGCCGCGCAGCACGCGGCGGTCACCGAACCACGGCGCCGAATAGTCGCGATAGGGATGCGGCGCGAAGCCGGGGTAGGGCAGGAAGTCGCTGGCCGTCCATTCCCATACGGCGCCCCAGCGGAAGCGATCCGGCGCGCTCAGTGCAGCACACTCCCACTCCGCTTCGGTCGGCAGCCGGCGGCCGGCCCAGCGACACCACGCTTCGGCTTCGTAGGCGCTCAGGTGGCAGGCTGCGGTGTCCGCGCCCAGCACCTGCCAGCGACCGTATGTGCAGCGCTCCCAGCAGCTGCCGGTGCGTCTCAGGTAGCGCGGCTGCGTGCGCCCCTGCGCCATGCGCCAGCGCCAGCCGTCGGCGCTCCACCAGCGCGGGTCTTCGTAGCCGCCGGCATCGACGAAGGGCAGGTAGTCGCGCCAGCTCACTGCGGCGCTGTCGATGTCCAGCGCCGGCACGTTCACCGTGTGCGCGCACAGTTCGTTGTCGAAGGCGAAGCCGTCTTCGCTGCTGCCGAGCAGGTGGCGGGCTGCGGGCACCGACAGCGTGTCGCGTGCGCCGGCCGCTGTCGGCTGCCAGCGCGGGTCGTCCACCGCGATGTCAAGCTGCTGCGCCATGTACAGCGCGGCTTCGTGGTGCATGTCCTCGTGCAGCAACGACAGGCGGAAGAAGTAGAGCGCGTCGTCGCCATCGTCCGGCACGCCTGCCAGCAGCGAAAGGACACCGTCCAGTTGCCGGGCGAGATCGTCCAGCGTCGTATCGGCGTCCGGCAGCGGCAGGGTGGGGCGGCTCGCGTGGGGCACGCGGCTGGAGTCGTACAGCGCGTCGGCGTTGGCCCGCAGCGGCGGCGTGCGCGCGACGTCGGGGTCGGCACGCACGCCCTTCAGATAAAGCGGATTGCGCAGCGTCCACCACGCCTGGAACCATCCGATGTGACCCAGCTCCCACAGCGGCGGATTCAGCGTTTCGTGGACCGGAATGCGCAGTGTCGGGCGGGCGCGCCGATAGTCGGCGAAACGGGCCAGCGTGTCATCGCGGCTCGCGCGCAGCGCTGCCGCGAGAGCCGTGCGGTCTCCGCGACGCGCGACCGCCGATTGATCTGAGGCCTCCATCGAACACACGTCCATGTCCCGTCCATCCATCGTCATCGTCACGCCGGCGCTGGCCGACGCCAACAACGGCAACTGGCGCACCGCACGTCGCTGGGCCGCCATGCTGCGGCCGCGTTTTGACGTGCGGCTGGTATCCGACTGGCAGGGCGGCGACGAGGTATTGATGATCGCACTGCACGCCCGCCGTTCCGCCGCAGCCGCCACTGCGTGGCGGAAGGCACACCCGTCGCGTCCGCTGCTGCTCGCGCTGACCGGCACCGATCTGTACCGCGACATCGACTGCGACGCCTCGGCCCGGCATTCGCTCGCCATTGCCGATCGCCTGATCACGCTGAACACGCTCGGCGCGCGTGCGCTGCCGCCGGCGCTGCGCGCACGCTGCAGCGTGCTGCTGCAATCGACGCCGGTGCGCGCACGCGTTGCACCGCCGACGCGCCATCTGCGCGCGCTGATGATAGGCCACCTGCGCATCGAGAAGGCGCCGGACACGCTGTTCGATGCGGTGCGCCGGCTGCGCATGCGCACCGATATCCGCATCGACCACATCGGCGGGGCGCTGGATCCCGCGCTGGGCGAGCGGGCGCGCACGCTGATGCACGAATGCCCGCACTATCGCTGGCTGGGCGGGTTGACGCACGGCGACACGCTGCGTCGGCTGGCGCGCGCCAGCGTGCTGGTGCATCCGAGCCGCATGGAGGGCGGCGCACATACAGTGATCGAGGCAGTGCGCTGCGGCGTGCCGGTGATCGCGTCGCGCATCGACGGCAACGTCGGCCTGCTCGGCGAGGACTACGATGGCTGTTTCGAGGTGGGCGACGCGGCGGCGCTGGCCGCATGCATCGCCCGCGCACGCGACGATGCCGGCTGGCTGGCCCGGCTCGACCGGCAGTGCGCCGCGCGCGCGCCGCTGTTCGCACCCGAACGAGAGCGTGCGGCACTGGTCGCGCTGGTCGACGGATGTCTGGCATCCTTCGGCCCGCGACATGGCGTCGCGACCGCATGACAACCCCGCAAGAACTGGATGGACAGATGAACGAAGCGCAGGCAGCGAGCACCGAACCCCGACTGACTTCCCTCTCGCATGGCGGCGGCTGTGGCTGCAAGATCGCGCCCGGCGTGCTGTCCGAGATACTGAAGCACACTGCGGCGATGCCGGTGCCGCCGGAACTGATGGTGGGCATCGAAACGTCGGACGATGCGGCGGTGTATCGCCTCAACGACGAACAGGCGCTGATCGCGACCACCGATTTCTTCATGCCCATCGTCGACGACCCGTTCGACTTCGGCCGCATCGCCGCCACCAACGCGATCAGCGACGTCTATGCGATGGGCGGCCGGCCCATCCTCGCGCTGGCGCTGGTCGGCATGCCGATCAACGTACTGTCGACGACGACCATAGGCCGCATCCTGGAAGGTGGGGCGTCGGTCTGCCGCGAGGCCGGCATCGTCGTCGCCGGAGGCCACACCATCGATTCGGTCGAGGCGATCTACGGTCTGGTGGCGCTCGGCATCGCCCACCCGGATCGCATCCGCCGCAATGCCGACGCGCAGCCGGGCGATGTGCTGGTGTTGGGCAAGCCGCTCGGCGTCGGCGTCATGTCGGCCGCGCTGAAAAAGGGTGCGCTGGACGAGGCCGGCTACGCGCGCATGATCGCCAGCACCACCAAGCTGAACACACCGGGGCCGGATCTGGCGGCGTTGCCCGGCGTGCATGCGCTGACCGACGTGACGGGGTTCGGACTTGCCGGCCACGCGCTCGAGCTGGCGCGCGGTTCAGGCTGCGACGTGTCGATCGACTGGTCGGCAGTGCCGCTGCATGCCGGCACGCGCGAACTCGCAGCGCAGGGCTTCGTCACCGGCGCATCGAACCGCAACTGGGCCGGCTACGGCGAGCGCGTCGTGCTGGCCGACGGCTTCGCGGCGGAAGATCGCGCACTGCTCACCGATCCACAGACCAGCGGCGGCCTGCTCGTGTCCTGCACGCCGGACGCGCTGGATGCGGTGATCGCCACCTTCCGCCGTCACGGCTTCGATGCGGCCACCGTGATCGGTCGCGTCGGTGATCGCAGCGCAGCGCCGGTCGTGCGCGCCGGCTGATTCACGTCTCATCGGTGGCATACTCGCCGCCGTTCCGTCCGCCCGGATGGTGAAACTGGTAAACACAGCGGACTTAAAATCCGCCGCCGCAAGGCTTACGGGTTCAAGTCCCGTTCCGGGCACCAATGCAGGACCAGTCGCCTCAGGCTCAGTTCGCCGAACTGGCGCATTTCCCTGTGGGCGCGGCCTTGGCCGCGACTGGGTCGCCGCGGTCCGCCGGCTTCGGTTCAGGCTGCTGTCGCGGTCAGAAGGTCCCTCCCACCGCATCCGCGTGTGCGGGCGATCAGCCGGCTCGGCTTCCGCGCGCAACGCCCGCCAGCCGTCGGATTCCGCCGACAGATCGCTTCGTTGCCGGCCTACCGCGCGACAGCGCATCGCTCCCTAGACTTCAGATCAAGCCGCGAGCGATCGACATCGCGTGCTGACCGATCAATGACTGCGGAGAAACGCGATGAAAACGCCGATCCATACCCTCAAGACCGTATCCATCGTGGCCGTGCTGGCTGCCCTGACGACTGGCTGTGCCGGTATGAGCCGCAGCGAAAGCAACGCGATGATAGGTGCCGCGGCCGGTGGTGTCGCCGGCTCCGTGCTGACCGGCGGCAGCACTGTCGGTACCGTGGGTGGTGCCATCGTTGGTGGCGCCATCGGTAACGAGATGGGCAAGAAGAAGCGCTGAACGAGCGAGGCGAAAGTCAGTCCCGCTCCGGGGCCGGTGGTGCACAGGTGCGCCGCCGGCCCTTGTCGTTTCCTGGCTGGGCTGAGCAGCGCTATGCTGACCGGATCCGCTTACCACGACCGATCATGCTGATCGATACCCACTGCCACCTCGATGCCTTTGAATTCGACGCTGACCGCAGCGCGATGATCGCGCGCGCGCGCGCTGCCGGCGTCGGCTGCATGGTGCTGCCGGCCGTCGACCGTGACGGTTTCGGCCGGGTGAGGGCACTGTGTGACGGGCAGGCGGATCTGCGCTTTGCATTGGGCATCCATCCGCTCTTCGTGCCGGCCGCGCGACCCGACGATCTGGACCGGCTGGCGATGGAACTGGATGCTCATGACGTCCTCGCCGTAGGCGAGATCGGTCTCGATTTCTTCGTCACCGACATCGATCCCGAACTGCAGGAGTGGTACTTCGTCGCCCAGCTGAAGCTCGCGCGCGAACGCGGCCTGCCGGTGCTGTTGCATGTGCGGCGCAGTCAGGACCGGATACTCAAGCACCTGCGCGCCGTGTTCGGCCGCAACGGGCCGGGCGGCATCGCCCATGCCTTCAACGGCAGCCGTCAGCAGGCCGACGAATTCATCAAGCTGGGCTTCGCGCTCGGCTTCGGCGGAGCGGTGACCTGGCAGCGCGCACTGAATCTGCGCCGTCTGGTGACCGAACTGCCGCTTGAATCCATCGTGCTCGAAACCGATGCACCGGACATCCCGCCGGAATTCGCCGCCGGTGAACGCAACGAGCCGGCCCATCTCCCGCGCATCGCGCAGGTGATCGCCGGCATCCGGGGCATTGCGACCGACGAACTGGTTGCCGCCACCGGGGCCAACGCGCTGCGCGTGCTGCCCCGGCTGGCGAGCGCTTACATCGAGTAGGACGCGGACAGGCCGATCAGCCAGGTGCGTTCTGCGGCCGGGGCGTAGTAGCGGCCGGTCAGCGCGTTACCTGCGTTGATGTACACCGAGCCTACGTAGTCCTTGTCGAACAGGTTGTCGATGCGCGCGAACTCGTTCAGCGTCCAGCCCTTCACCTTCTGCGTGAAGCCGGCGCGAATCGCCGCAACGCCATAACCACCGACACGAACGTCGTTGGTGTCGTCACCGAACATGCGTCCGCTGGCGCGGTACTCCAGTGCGCTCTTGAAGCCCCACGGATCGTGCTTGTAGGTCACTTCGCCGTAGAAGGACTTGTTGGCAATGCCGGCGATGCGGTTGCCGTCGCTCACGGTGACTGCCTGTCCCGGTGCGCAGGGGGTGGCGAGACAGGTGCGGAAAGCATCGTCGAACTCGGCCTTGATGAAGGTTAGCGAGGCGTATGCGCCAACGTCACGGGTGAGCCGCGAATCGAGCGCTAACTCGATGCCACGACGCGAGGTGTCACCGGCGTTCTGGTACACCGCACGGCCGTTCTCGTTGCTGCGGATGACGATCTCGTCGGACGAATCGATGTAAAAGGCAGCGGCGTCAAGGCGAGTCGAATCGTTCAGGAAAGTCTTCACGCCGACCTCATACTGGTTGCTGGTCGACGGCTTGAGATCGAAGTTCAGACCGCTGCCGCCATCCGGACGATATGCCAGTTCGATCAGCGTCGGCGCCTCGAAGCTGCGGCCGGCGTTGGCGTAAAGGTTGGTGGTCTGGGTGACTTTCCACACCGCGCCGAGGGCCGAGGTCCAGTCGCTGTAGGAGACCGAACCGCTGTCATCCGGGTTCACGCCGGCGGCGTTCGTCGTGCCGGAGCAGCCGCCGTTGCAGACGAAGTGGTCGCGCGACTTGAAGTCGAGCTTGGTGTAGCGCAGGCCACCGGACAGCAGGACGGTGTCGGTGGCCGCCCATTCGCCCTGGAAGAAGGCGCCTGACTGCTCGGCCACGTTGTTCTCGTCACGCTTCAGATCGCCGCGGAAGCCGAACACGGTGCTCAGCGCCTGTGCCCCACTCTTCGTTTCGCCGTTGCGATAGCCACGACGGTGTTCGTCGGCGCGCTCGTACTCGGCGCCGAGACTGAAGGTGACCTTCTCGTACTTGCGGGTCCAGCGCAGGTTGGTACCCCAGTAATCGCGATCGAACGCTGACACGCCGCCCGAAGCAGTCACGTTGTCCTGTGTGCCGGCGTTTAGTGCAAGGTACTGCTCGTTGTTCCGGTTGCCGAGGTAGAACATCGCGCGCAGCGAATCGCGTTCGGTCAGCTGCGCCTCGAACACGGCACCACCCTGGGTGTTCTCAAGCGTGCGGCGGGTGCCGTAGAAGGAAGCGGTTCCCGGATTGCCGGCCAGATTGCGGTTGGACGTGCCCTGCTGACGACGATTGTCGTTAAGTTGGGCGAAGGTCAGGCCGAGCGGGTCCTGGCCCTGCTGGTGCATGTAGTTGCCCACCACGGTTAACGTCGCGTTGTCGCTCAGACGCCACTTCGCCTTGAAGTTCGCCTGGTCCTTGTCGGACTCGCTGTAGGCGCGGTAGCCGTCGGTGCGGAAGTGCGACACGCTGGCGGTGTAGTTGAAAATGCCGATGGTGTCGCCGAATTTCAGTCCATAGCGGGCCGTGTCGTAGCTGCCGAACTGGAAGCTGGGCGTCATCGTAAAGCGCTCCGGGCCGTCCTCGGTAAACACCTGCACCACGCCACCCGAGTGGTTGCCGTACAGCGCCGAGAAAGGGCCGCGCAGCACTTCGATGCGGTTGGCCGAGGCGAGGTCGAAAAGGCCGGTACCGCCCTGGCCGTCCGGCGTGCTGGCCGGAATGCCGTCGGCGAACAGCTTCACGCCGCGCACACCGAAGGCTGAGCGCGCACCGAAGCCGCGGATGGTGAGCGACTGTTCCTGGGTGTAGTTCTCCTTGCCGGCAGCGGCCACGCCGGGTACGCGGTTGATCACTTCGGACAGGTTCACCGTCGCGCGCTGCTCCTGGATGGTTGCTGCATCGATCGAATCGATGGCCATCGGCAGGTCGAAGGAATTCTGCTCGACCCGGGTACCGGTGATGACCACCGTCGGGGCGAGGATGGGCGGAGCGGCCAGCGCGGTGTGACCCATCAGCGCAAGGGCGAGGGCAATCGGGGTGTGGCGGAGCACGGTTGTCATTGGAGGTCTCTCTCTGGGTGTCTACGGCCGGGCGCAATTGCGCGGGCCTGCTGTCTCGGATGCGCGGCGCGTCTGTGCGCGCCTGATCGAACGGGCGCGAGTATAGGCAGCCGCTGCTTACAAAGCCTCACGAAAAACTTGAACCGGCTGGCCGGGTGCCGACGCCAGGTTCAGCGCGCCAGCAGGACGGCGAGCGCGGGCGGTGCCACCACCTTCAACGTCGACGGGCACAGCCGGTGCCGGCCAAGGCGCAGCACGGCGCGGTCGCGCGATACCAGCAGGTCGGCGCCACTGCGCACGGCGAGGTCGAAAAACTTCTGGTCCTCGCGATCCCGGCAGCGCGGCAGCGATGTATCGGGCTGCTCAGGCAGCGGATGCAGTTCGATCCGTGCGAGGTAGTCGGCGTACAGGCGGGCGGCGGCCTCGTCGTCGAGGCCGAACTTGTCGTAGCGCAGCACGGTGCGCAGTTCGCGCAGGCAGGCTTCGTCGCACGACAGCCGCGCGCGGCCGTCGGCCAGCGCCTGTGCCACGCAGTCCAGTTCGGCGTTGTGCCACAGCAGCAGGTCGAGTACCGCGTTGGTGTCGAGAACGATGTGCTTCACGATGTCCTTCATGATCGGCGCGCAGTGTAGGGCTTCAGCGTCGCCGCGGCGAACGTTTCCGCCCGGCGCGCGGTCTGTTGCGCATCGGCGGAAGGAGGTGCGTCATGGTTTCGCAGGAACTGCTGGCCTTTCTGGTCGACCTCGCAGCCAAGCTGTCCGGCTATCCGCCCATTCCGGTCGACGCGCTGCCGCCGGTGCAGGTGCTGACGGAAGCCGAACTGGCGAAGGCGGTCTGTCCCGAGGCAGCGGCCGGCTGCACCAATATCGCGGCCACCTTCGAGACCGAGCACTACGTCATCTACCTGCGCGATACGCTCGACCTCGAGAACGCCGCCGACAATTCCTTCCTGCTGCATGAACTGGTGCATGTGCTGCAGCACAAGGCCCGCGGCGACGCCATCTTCGCTGACTGCCCGACCACGCTGAAGACCGAAACCGAGGCCTACCAGGCGCAGAACGCCTACCTGAAGCGCGAGGGGCAGTTCCTGCGCTTCGGCGAGGCGCTCGGCTTCATGAGCTGTGCGGGCGAGCAGAACACCTTCTTCACGCGCGACATCATGATCGATCCGCTGATCGTGAAGTAGCGCGATCGGTACGGCTTCGATCGAGGTTGCAATCGCGAGCAAGCTCCCTCCCACCGAACCCTTGCTCACGCTCGGGTCTCGGCGCTAATGCGTTCCCCTTGTGGGAGAGGCCTTGGCCGCGACGCTGCTGCTGAGGTTCGCGGGCGTTGATACAGGCCGCTGTCGGGGTCAGAGGACCCCTTCCACAGAACCCTGACTCAGGCTCAGGTCGCGGAGCAGGCGCAGTTCCATTGTGGGAGCGGCCTTGGCCGCGACAGGGCCGTGGCGACAGGAGTGGCCTACCGAGACTTCGCCTCGCTGCGGTCCTCGTCCTTGGGCTCGAAACGCCCATAGTGCAGCAGCAGCGTCGGCAGCACCAACAGGTTCAGGATGGTCGAGGTGGCCAGACCGCCGACGATGATGGCGGCCATCGGGCCCTCGATCTCGCGGCCGGGCTCGCCCGAGCCGATCACCAGCGGCATCAGGCCGAGACCGGTCACCAGTGCCGTCATCAGGATGGACGGCAGGCGCTCGGTGGCGCCGAGGATGGCGGTATCGACGTTCCAGCGGTGGCCTTCCTGCTCGACCAGATGCTGGTAGTGCGACGCCAGCATGATGGAGTTGCGCAACGTGATGCCGAACAGCGTGACGAAGCCGACCACCGAGCCAAGCGACAGCCAGCCGCCACCGGCCAGCGCGGCGAGGATGCCGCCGATCAGCGCGAACGGCAGGTTCACGAAGGTGATCATCAGGTTGCGCAGGCTGGTGAAGGCCAGCATCAGCAGCACGGCGATGGCGGCGGCGGCGAGCAGCGAGTGGGTGACCAGCTCGCGCCGGGCCTGGGCCTGTGCCTCGGCCGCACCGGTCACCTTGTAATAGCTGCCCGGATTCAGCTTCACGTCCTCGCGCAGCGCCCGCTGCACGTCGTCGCTGAAGCGGCCCAGATCGTGCCCGGCGGCGAGGTTGGCGGTGATGGTCTGCACGCGCTTGCCGCCGGAGTGCAGGATCTTGTAGCGCCCGTTCTCGATCGCGATGTCGGCCACGTCGCGCAGTTCGATCAGCCGACCGTCGGGCGTGCGCAGCGGCAGGCGGCCGACTTCGGTCGGCGAGCGGCGGTGGTCGGGATCCAATGTCACCACCAGCGGTGTCGCCAGCGTGCCGCGATAGACCTCGCTCACCCGGCGTCCGGCAAAGGCGGTCTGCGCCGCCGCCAGCACATCCTCCGGCGACAGGCGCCACACCGCGAGCTTGTCCAGCCGCGGCCGCACGACGATTTCCGGCGTACCCGGCGGCGCCAGCACCTGCACGTCGGTCGCGCCCTTGACCCGCGACAGCGCAGCCGCGACGGCGCTGGCATCGGCGTCCAGCCGGTCGAGATTGGTGCCGAACACCTGCACCACGAGCGTCGCCGGGAAACCGGATTCGGTCTCGCCGATGCGTTCGGTCAGGAAGGTGTTCACCGAAAAGGCGAGGCCGGGGAAGCCGACGGTGTTCTGCGCTTCCTCGTCCGAGCGGTCCTCGTCGCCATCGTCGCCGGTGACGGTGCGCCGGATGTCGGCCAGGATGCGCTCCTGCTCCTTCGCCGGCAGCGGACCGATCTCGATCTCGACTTCGCTGTAGTGCGGACCGAAAGGATCGGCGCCGTTCTGTGCGCGGCCCACCCACTGCGCGACCGACTTCACGCCGTCGATCTCGAGAATCTTCTCGGTCACCCGCTGACCTACGCGCAAAACCTCGCCCGGCGCAGTGCCCGGGATGGTCGACAGGTGCACGATGTAGTGACCTTCGCGCAGCGGCGGGATGAATTCGCCACCGAACAGCGGCAGCACGCCGATGCCGCCGGCCAGCATGAACATGACGCCCGCGACCAGGCCGTGCGGCCGGCGTTCGATCGCGCGCAGCGTGCGCTCGTAGCGCGGGCGCAGCCAGCGGATCAGCGGCGGGTCGTCGTCCGGCAGTTCGCGCTGACCGAGCATGAGCCAGCTCATCGCCGGCGTCACGGTCAGCGCCACCACCAGCGAGGCGAGGATGGCCAGGATGTAGGCGGTGCCCAGCGGTGCGAACAGCTTGCCCGCAACGCCCGACAGCGTGAGCAGCGGCACGAACACCAGCGCCACGATGAAGGTGGCGTAGACCACCGAGCTGCGCACCTCCATCGACGCGTCGAACACCACCTTCCAGGTCGGCACCGGCGAGCCCTTGTGCCGGTTCTCGCGCAGGCGGCGGTAAATGTTCTCGCAATCGATGATGGCGTCGTCCACCACCTCACCGAGCGCGATCGCCAGCCCGCCCAGCACCATGATGTTCAGACTGGCACCGGTTTCCAGCATCACCAGCACGGCCGCCAGCAGCGACAGCGGAATCGCCACCGCCGAGATGAAGGCGGTGCGCAGGTTGTAGAGGAAGAGGAAGAGTACGACGATGACCAGCGAGGCGCCGATGATCACGTCCGCGCGCACGTTGCCGAGTGCGGTCTGAATGAAGTTGGCCGGCCGGAACAGCGCCGGGTGCAGTACCAGCTGTTCGCGTTCGAGCAGCGGCGCCAGATCGGCCAGTGCCTTCTCAAGTTCGAGCGTCACACCCAGCGTGTCGGCGCCGAGCTGACCCTGCACCATCATGAACACGCCCGGCGTGCCATTGATCTGCGCCGCACTGATGGCCGGACCGGGCGCCTCGCGCACGCGTCCGATGTCGCCCAGCGCCAGCGAACGGCCGTCGGGCAGCGTCACGGTCAGCTGTTCCAGGCTGCGCGCGGTCGAGGGGGTGGCGTCGATGGCGATCAGCAGGCGCTGATTGTCGTTCTCGACGAAGCCGGCACCGGCGACTGTCGCGGCGCTGCGCGCCGCCGTCTCGACGTCGGCCAGCGTGACGCCGAGCGCGCGCAGGCGGGCCGGGTCGAGCTGTATCTGCCATTGCCGTACATCGCCGCCGAACACATTCACGTCGGCCACGCCCTGCACCGCCAGCAGGTGAGGGCGCACGACGGAATCGACCAGATAGCGCATGTCCATCAGGTTGCGCTTGTCCGACGTGAGGCCGACGCCGAGCAGTGTCGACGCCGACGAGGTCAGCGGCGTGATGACCGGTGTGACACCGGCGGGCAGCAGTGCGCCCAGCGTCCCCAGTCGTTCAGCGACCAGCTGGCGGTTGCGGAACAGGTCGGACTTCTCGTCGAAGATGACGGTCACCACCGACAGGCCGGGAATGGACTGCGAACGCAGTTCCTTCAGTCCGCGCGTGCCGGACACCGCCGCCTCGATCGGTGTGGTGACGCGGGTTTCGACCAGATCGGCCGGCAGTCCGGGCGCTTCGGTCTGGATCACCACCTGCGCCGGCGCGAACTCCGGGAACACATCCAGCCGCGCGTCGACCATGCGGCTGACCGCGTAGATCGTCAGCACCAGCGCGAGCGCCAGCACGATGCCCGGCCGACGGACGGAGAAGCGGACGATGGCTTCAATCATCGCGCGCCCCTGCCGGTTGTGCTTCGCCTGAGCCGTGCTCCTGCAGGAGGGGTCGTCTGACCCCGACAGCGGCCCGAATCGACGCGTGCGGCATTCCGAGGCCGTGTCGCGGCCAAGGCCGTTCCCACAGGCGCTGCGCCGGAGCGGGGATGTCCTCTGACCTGCTGCTGCGCTCAGTCATCGTTCTCGTCCGCCAGCGTGTGCTTCAGCTCTTCCGACAGCAGCAGCTGTGCACCGCGGGTGACGACACGTGCGTCGTCTTCCAGTGCCGGCGCGAGCCAGCCGTCCGGGCGCTGCGATTCGGCGGGCAGGGCCTGGCGGATGAATTCCTCCGGCTCGTCGTCGTCGCGCACATAGATCCACGGCAGGCCGGCGTACCAGACCACGGCGCTGTTCGGCACCAGATGCAGCACCGCGGTGCCGGTCACGCCGCGGGCGGCGAGGCGGGTGCCGGTGGGCAGCACGCGCTCGGTCTTGTACAGCCAGGTTTCGCCGGCCGCGTGCGCCAGGCTGCGCGGCGCCAGACCGATGCGCCGCGCCTCGATCGATTCTTCGCCGTCGGGCAGGCGCAGCTGCATGGTCGGCGGCGCGTCGCCGGCGCCGCGCAAGGCGATCGCCACCAGCGAGGCGCGGCGGTCGGCCAGCTTGTCCAGTTCACGCGGCGCTTCGCCGGAGGCGGTGCCGCCGAGTGCACCCCAGCCCTGCACCAGTCGCGCGTGCAGACCGTCGGCGCGGGCGCGCGCAGCGGCCAGTGCGCCACGGTCCTGTTCGGCCTGGCTGCGTGCGGTCTGCAATGCGCGCTCCGACGCGTTACGGTCGTCGCTGTACAGCGCCTGGATGCGGTCGCGCTCCGCCTCCGAGCGGGCCAGTTGCGAAGCCAGGCGGGCGATGTCGGCACGCGCTTCCTGCAGTTGCGCGCGCAGCGCGAACAGCGGTTCGACATCGAGTACGGCTGCCTGCGCCTCGCGCTCGGTGCCGGCGCGCACGGTCAGCGGCTGGCCGACTTCGATGCCGCTCGCCTTCTGCGCCGCGGCCGTCAGCTTGACGCTGCTCATGCCGCTCTCGTCGCGTTCGACCAGCGAGGGCACGGCGATGTCGTCGTCGGCCGGCGCTTCGTAGAGCTTCCATTCGTCGCGTGCGTAATAGATGAGCGCCCAGACCAGGGCAATGATGAGCAGACCCATCAGGAACATCGCGCGATGCGGTGTCAGTGCTTTCATGGCTGTCCTTCCGTGGCGGCGCCGGTGGCAAGCGGGCGCTGCATGGCGTCTTCGAGCGCGAGGCGCGAAGCCAGTGTGCGGGTGCGCGCCTGCAACAGCCGGATGTCGGCTTCGAGCAGGCGGGTGAGGGCGAGCACGCGGTCGAGCCGGTCGGCGTCGCCGCGGGTGAAGCGCTGTTCGGTACGGGTGAACTGCAGCCGCGCCTCGTCGTGTTCCGCTTCGGCGCCATCGGTATCGAGCGTGGCGGCCTTGACCCGGGCGCGCGCGAGGTCGAGCGCGGCGAGTGCCTGCGATTGCAGCAGCAGGAAGTCCTGGGCCGCGATTTCGCGACGTGCGACGGCTTCGGCGATCGGGCCGGCCTGGCGCTGCGCGGCGAACAGCGGCAGCGAGGCGCCGAGTTTCCAGACGGTCGCGCCCTGGTCCCACAGCAGACCGGGCTGCAAACGGATCTCCGGGTATTGCGCGCGCAGTTCCACCTGCAGGCCGGCTTCGGCGGCGGCGTGGCGAGCCAGCGCGCGGCGCAGATCGATGCGGTCCAGCGTCACCGCGCTGCGCAGCGCGTCGTCGGCGGGCAACGGCGGCGGCTGTTCGAACTCGTCGAAATCGAGCGTCAAGGCGTCGATCGCCGACAGCGGCAAGGCGAGCGCCTGCGCCAGTTCGCCGCGGGCGCGGATCTGCCGCTGCTCGGTCAGCACGTAGCGCGACTCGGCCTGCGCGGCGGCGGTGCGCGTCGTCGTCAGGTCGAGCGCGTCGGCGGCGCCGAGCTCGTAGCGCTTCTGCATCGCCGCCTGCGCGTCCAGCCAGCTCACGACCAGGCGGTCCAGCAGTTTCAGTTCTTCGCTGGCAGACCACAGTTCGAGCAGTGCGCGGCGCGCGTTGCTGCGTATCGTCCACGCGGCATCGGCTTCGTCGAGCAGTGCGCTGTCGGCCAGCAGGCGGGCGCGTTCTATGCGCGCCTCGCGCACCGACTGCCCGGTGATGGCGAGGTCGAGCGCCAGCCCGACGCTCCAGGCTGACTGGCCGGGGTCGCGTTCGTTGGTGCGTTCGATGTCCGGCGCCAGCGACATGCGCGGCTTCAGGCCGGCGGTCTGCAGCTCGGCGCGGGCGAGCTGGGCGCGGGCACGTGCTTGCGCGGTGGCCGGGTGACGGTCGAGGGCGGCCAGCACCAGTTGCTCGGGCGCCCATTTCGCCGGCGGCCATTGCGCGACATCCATATTGCGCTGCGCCAGGAAGTCGCGCGTCTGCGCATCGGTCAGCTGGCGTTGGCGGAATGCCGATTGCGACGCTTCGGGCTGCAGCGGCGCCGGCTCCACGTGGTGCATGGCACAACCGGACAGGGCCAGAAGCGTCAGCAGCAGTGGAAGAGGTGAGGTGAGGCGCTGCATCCTGATTTGTTATTCTGGGCCGCGTATGGACGCCGAATGCTAACGATGCTGACAGTTGAGTGCAAATCCGCAAGCGCCGTTGCCGGGCGCCTGTGGCGGTCGATGATGGGTGGGCTAATCGCGCTGACGGTGAGCGCTTCGATGGCGGCGGAGACGCTGCCGATGAAGGAGCTCGCGCCGGGCGTGTTCGTGTTCAATGGGGTTACCGCCGAGCAGGATGCTCACAACCGCGGTGCGATTTCGAACCTCGGTTTCGTCGTCGGCAGTCGCTGCGTCGCGGTGATCGACACCGGCGGATCGCCGGCGGTCGGTGCCGCGCTGCGCGAGACCGTGCGACAGAAGACGGCGCTGCCGGTGTGCTACGTCATCAACACGCACGTGCACCCGGATCACCTGCTGGGCAATCAGGCCTTCGTCGCCGACAAGCCGGAATTCGTCGGCCACGCCAAGCTGCCGGCGGCCCTGGCGGCGCGCGGTCGCAACTACATCGCTTCGGCCGAGCGGCTGATGGGCGAAGCCGGGCGCGGGCTGGAGCTGGTCGCCCCGACGCGCACGGTCAGCGGCGAGGACACGCTGGACCTCGGCGGACGCGTGCTGCGTCTGCGCGCCTGGCCGACCGCGCACACCGACAACGACCTCACCGTGCTCGACGAAACGAGCGGCACGCTGTTCGCCGGCGACCTGCTGTTTGTCGGTCACATGCCGGTGGTCGACGGCAAGCTGCTGGGCTGGATCAAGGTGAACGCGCAACTCGCCGCACTCGACGTGAAGCGCGTCGTGTCCGGTCACGGTGACGCGGGCCCGGCGTGGCGGGATGCGTTTGCGAAACAGGGGAACTACCTGCAGGCCCTCGCCGATCAAACGAGAGCGGCAATCAAGGCCGGCCGCAAACTGGCGCAGGCGGCAGACGAGGTGGCGCGCGACCAGGTCGGCGATTGGGAGCTGGCCGACCTGTTCCACAAGCGCAACGTCACCGCGGCGTACGCCGAACTGGAGTGGGAAGATTGAGGCAGGTGGAGCGCTGTGCGCCTGCGCAGGATCGAAGCTGTAGGAGCGGTCTTCTGACCGCGACTGCGGCGTGTGTCGGTGCACGGCGGCCAGGCGACCTGGGTTACAGAACAATCGAGCGATCGGCGTCAGACTGATCGTCGCAGAGCAGTCCATCTGGAGGAGAAGAACATGAGTATTTCGCGCAGGCTTGCCTTTCTGCTGGCCGGCTTTCTGTGGGTCGCCGGTGTCCAGGCGGCCGACGACGGGTCCGACACGGCGATCTGGGGCAAGGTGAAGACGCTGCTGGTCGGTGATCGCCCGGTGATCGACGACACGGCCGGCAGCGTGATCGAACTGGAGGCACCAGTCCGCGCCGAGGACGCAGCGGTGGTGCCGCTGGCGGTACGCACGAAGCAGCAGCCGGGCGGCGTACATGTCAGCAAGGTGCACCTCGTGATCGACGAGAACCCGTCGCCGATCGGTGGCACCTTCACCTTTTCGCCCATTGCAGGGCGCGCCGACATCGAGACGCGGGTGCGCATCGAGGCTTACAGCTGGGTGCGCGCGCTGGCCGAAACCAGTGACGGCAAGGTCTATATGGCGCGCCGCTACGTGAAGGCGTCGGGCGGCTGTTCGGCGCCGGCCGGCAAGGATCAGGAAGAGGCGATGGCGCGCCTGGGCAAGATGAAGCTCAAGCTCGACGACGACGCCGTCGCCGGTCAGCCGAGCGCGGCACAGCTGATGATCAGTCACCCGAACAGTTCCGGTCTGGCGATGGACCAGCTGACGCGCCTCTACGTGCCGCCGCACTTCGTGCGCCGGGTCGAGGTGAGCTACGCCGGTGAGCCGGTGATGACCGCCGACGTCGATTTCTCGATCAGCGAAAACCCCAACTTCCGCTTCTGGTTCGTGCCCAAGGGCGAGGGCGAACTGAAGGCGGTCATCGTCGATTCGAAGGACCTGAAGTTCGAGAGCGCGGTGGCCATCCGGCCAGGCATGAAGGGCGGCAGCTGAGCGCCGCGGACAGGCAGTGTACGGCCGGCGACGCCGGCCGCAACGGGCATTACTTGATGAAGCAGCGCTTCTTTGACTCGGACACGATGCCCATGTATTTCTTGACCGCATCCTTGGTCTGGTCGGTGCCGCGGAACATGCCGCCGCGCTCACCGCTCATGCCCGACGAGCGGCTGAAGCTCGACAGTTCGACGTATTCGTCGTAGTTCAGCTTTTCGGCGATCTCGTCGATAAGGCACGAACACTTGTAGATGTATTCGTGGTTGTTGCCATAGGTCTGCAGGCATTCGAGCGCGAATTCGACGCGCGACGACGTCGGGTAGTCGTTCGCTGCAGAAGCCAGCCCCGGCGCGAGCAGGGCGGCGAGCGTGGCGACAGTGATCTGGAAACGATGGACGTTCAAACCGGTTCTCCTCAATTGTTATCGACGGACTTGTTATCTGCGAACCTCGGTGGCTCGGCCTCGTCGGGTGCAGAAAAGGCTAGCACAGCGCTGAAGACCACCGTCGGTATGCCCAAGTTTCGCGGGATTCTTTCCTTGTTGCGCGGCGCGGTCATCGCGATTTTCTGGTTCCTGCCCGCGGCGGTGCTGCAGGCGCAGACCTTGCCAGCGCTGACCGTGCGCACGCTGGCCGACGGCGTGCACGTGCTGCCGGCGCCGTCCTTCGAAGTGACGGCCGAAAACGCCGGCTTCGTCACCAATATCGGCGTGATCGAGGACGCGCGCGGTCTGGTGCTGATCGGCACCGGCACTAGCCACCGCTTCGCGCAGCACCTGAAGACCTTTGTCGAATCGCGATTCGGCAAACCGGTGATCGCTGCGGTCAATCTGTACGGCGGCGGCGACCACGTGCTGGGCAACGGTTTTTTTGTGTCACGGGGTGTGCCGGTTGCGGCGCAGATTGAAACAGACCGCTTCATCCGGGCCAGTTGCCACACCTGTGTCGAGCGCCTGACCGCGGCACTGGGCGAAAATATGATGTCGAGTACCGAACCGACACCGGCGACGGTAGTGTTTGAAAGCACGGGCCATCTGCCCGGCGTTTCGCGCAGGCTGAAGCTGCTTCATTTCGGCCACACCTTCCAGCCCGGTGCGACGGCGCTGCTCGACGAGGCGACGGGAACGCTTTTTGCCGGCGAGCTGGGCGCCGCGCGCTATCTGCCCGATCTGTACAACGCGCAGGAGCGCGGCTGGCGCGACGCGCTGGCGCAGCTGGGCCGGATGGACGTGAAGCAGGTGGTGCCGGCGCACGGTGCACCGGGTGGCCGCGAGGTGCTGGAGGCGCCACGTCGCTACCTCGATACGCTGATCGCGCAGGTCGATACGCTGTTCGAGCAGGGCGTGTCGCTGCTTGAATCGCTGGAGAAGGTCGAGGCCGTCGGCTTCAATGACTGGTACGGGTACTCGGTGTGGCACCGGCGGAACGTGCATTTCGCCTACCTGCACCGGGAGCAGGGCGAGTTCGGCGCACTGACGGACAAGGGCGCAGGACCGGAAGAAGGACAGCACTGAACAATGCGAGGGCGTCGGTACAGGCGCCCCGAAAACTACATCGCGGACAAAAGCGAAGAAGTCACGCACAACGAACTGACTGAAGAGGATCACCGTAAATGTCGGAACCGTTTTCCATCCCGCTGGAACAGATGCGCCGCATGGTCAAGCCGACGCCCAAGGGGCGCGCGCTTGATCAGCAGGCGGTGGACGAGGTCCGTGCGCTGCTCGGCAGGATGCCGCGCCGCCGCGACCTGCTGATCGAGTGCCTGCACCTGCTGCAGGACAATATCGGTGCCGTCCACGCCCGCCATCTGGCTGCCCTGGCGGCGGAGCTGAAGATGTCGCAGGCCGAGGTGTACGAGGTCGCGACCTTCTATCACCACTTCGACGTGGTCCGCGAAGGCGAAGCCGCGCCGCCGGAACTGACGGTGCGCGTCTGCGAAACGCTGTCGTGCGCGATGGCCGGTGCCGACGAACTGCTGCACAAGCTGCCGGGCATCCTCGGCACCAAGGTGCGCGTCATTCCGGCGCCCTGTGTCGGTCGCTGCGAACAGGCACCGGTGGTCGTGGTCGGCCAGAACGCGCTCGGTGGCGCCACCGAGGCGGCGGTCAAGGCGGCGGTGAAGGCGAAGGAAACGACCGCGCCGGCACCGAAGTACATCGGCTACAAGGCCTATCTGAAGGCGGGCGGCTACCAGCTGTTCCGTGATCTGGTGGAAGGTCGTCGCGATCCGGAAACCGTGATCACCGCGATGGAGCACTCCGGCCTGCGCGGTCTCGGCGGCGCTGGTTTCCCGGCCGGCCGCAAGTGGCGCATCGTGCGCAGCGAAGCCGCGCCGCGCCTGATGGCTGTGAATATCGACGAAGGCGAACCCGGCACCTTCAAGGACCGCTGGTACCTCGAACGCGACCCGCACCGCTTCCTCGAAGGCATGCTGATCGCCGCCTACTGCGTCGGCATCGGCGAGGTCTATATCTACCTGCGCGACGAGTACGCCCATGTGCGCGAACTGCTGCAGAAGGAACTGAAGAAGCTGCTGGCCGATCCGCCCTGTGCGCTGCCGCCCATCCACCTGCGCCGCGGCGCGGGCGCCTACATCTGCGGCGAAGAGTCGGCGATGATCGAGTCGATCGAAGGCAAGCGCGGCATGCCGCGCCTGCGTCCGCCGTACGTGGCCCAGGTCGGCCTCTTCAACTATCCGACCCTCGAACACAATATGGAAACCGTGTTCTGGGTGCGCGACATCGTCGAGAAGGGCCCGGAGTGGTTCTCCAGCCAGGGCCGCAACGGCCGCAAGGGCCTGCGCTCGTTCTCGGTGTCCGGCCGGGTGAAGAAGCCGGGCGTGCATCTGGCGCCGGCCGGCATCTCGGTCAAGGAGCTGATCGCCGAGTACTGCGGCGGCATGCTCGACGGCCACACCTTCTACGGCTACCTGCCGGGTGGCGCTTCGGGCGGCATCCTGCCGGCCTCGATGGGCGACATCCCGCTCGACTTCGACACGCTGCAGCCGCACGGCTGCTTCATCGGTTCGGCCGCGGTGATCATCCTGTCCGACAAGGACACGGCGACCGACGCCGCGCGCAGCATGATGCACTTCTTCGAGCACGAGTCCTGCGGCCAGTGCACGCCCTGCCGCGTCGGCACCTCGAAGATGAACACGCTGATCGACAAGCCGGTGTGGGACACCGCGCTGGTCGAGGAACTGTCGCAGACCATGGTCGATGCGTCGATCTGCGGTCTCGGGCAGGCGGCACCGAACCCGGTGCGCTGCGTGATCAAGTATTTCCCTGACGAAATCAAGTGAAGGGACGGCAACCCATATGAACGCACCTCTTGATCCCGCGGTCGCCGCGGAAAGTATTGAATTCACGCTCGACGGGCAGACGATGAAGGCCCGTGTGGGCGAAACCATCATCCAGGCGGCTGCCCGCCAGGGTGTGGACATCCCGCACCTCTGCTACAAGGACGGCTATCGCCCGGACGGCAACTGCCGCGCCTGCGTCGTCGAGATCGAAGGCGAGCGCGTGCTCGCCCCCAGCTGCTGCCGCGCGCCGACGCCCGGCATGAAGGTGAAGGCCGAATCCGAGCGCGCCGTGAAGGCGCAGAAGATGGTGGTCGAGCTGCTGCTGTCCGACATGCCCGAGAAGACCTACAAGCCGGATTCGGAACTGGCCTACTGGGCCGGCAAGCTCGGCGTGACCGACTCGCGCTTCGAAGCGCGCGAACAGCCGCCCTGCGACGAATCGCACCCGGCGATGAGCGTGAACCTCGACGCCTGCATCCAGTGCAACCGCTGCGTGCGCGCCTGCCGCGAAGAGCAGGGCAACGACGTGATCGGCTATGCCTTCCGCGGTTCGGACTCGAAGATCGTGTTCGACCAGGACGACCCGATGGGCGCCTCGACCTGCGTCGCCTGCGGCGAATGCGTGCAGGCCTGCCCGACCGGCGCGCTGATGCCAGCCGGCGGTGTCGGCATGGTGAAGGCCGACAAGAAGGTCGATTCGGTCTGCCCGTATTGCGGCATCGGCTGCCAGCTGACCTATCACGTCAAGGACGACAAGATCCTGATGGTGACCGGCCGTGACGGCCCGGCCAACGAGGAACGCCTGTGCGTTAAAGGCCGTTTCGGCTTCGACTACGCGCGCCACCCGCAGCGTCTGACCAAGCCGCTGATCCGCCGCGCCGACGCGCCCAAGCACAAGGACTTCGTGGTCGATCCGGCCAATCCGCTGACCGCCTTCCGCGAAGCCACGTGGGAAGAGGCGCTGGCGCTGGCCTCGGGCAAGCTGCGCGAAATCCGCGACAGCAAGGGGCCGAACGCGCTGGCCGGCTTCGGCTCGGCCAAGGGATCGAACGAAGAGGCCTACCTGTTCCAGAAGCTGGTGCGTACCGGCTTCGGCACCAACAACGTCGACCACTGCACCCGCCTGTGCCACGCCTCGTCGGTCGCCGCACTGCTTGAAGCGGTCGGTTCCGGCGCAGTGTCCAACCCGGTGCGCGACGTGCTGCATTCGGAAGTGATCTTCCTGATCGGCTCGAACCCGCTGGTGAATCACCCGGTCGGCGCGACCTGGATGAAGAACGCAGTGCGCAACGGCGCGAAGCTCATCGTGTGCGACCCGCGTCGCAACGACCTGCAGCGCTACGCAACCCACTTCCTGCAGTTCAAGCCGGACACCGACGTGGCCATGCTGAACGCGATGATGCACACCATCATCGAAGAGGGCCTGGTCGACGAAGCCTTCGTCAATGACCGCACCTCCGGCTTCGAGGAACTGAAGAAGAACGTGGCCGACTTCTCGCCCGAGAAGATGGCCAAGATCTGCGGCATCCCGGCGGAAACGCTGCGCGAGGTCGCGCGCATGTTCGCCACCTCCAAGGCCTCGATGATCCTTTGGGGCATGGGCGTGTCGCAGCACGTGCACGGCACCGACAACGCGCGCTGCCTGATTTCGCTGGTCATGATGACCGGCCAGATCGGTCGCCGCGGCACCGGCCTGCATCCGCTGCGCGGCCAGAACAACGTGCAGGGCGCGTCCGACGCCGGTCTGATCCCGATGGTGTTCCCGGACTACCAGGCGGTCGGCAACCAGACCATCCGCCAGAAGTTCGAAGAACTGTGGGGCACGACGCTGGACCCGAATCCGGGCCTGACCGTGGTCGAGATCATGGACGCCATCCACGCCGGCAAGCTGCACGGCTGCTACATCATGGGCGAGAACCCGGCGATGTCCGACCCGGACGTCGACCACGCCCGCGACGCGCTGGCCAAGCTCGACTGGCTGGTCGTGCAGGACATCTTCCTGACCGAAACCGCCTACTTCGCCGACGTGGTGCTGCCGGCCTCGGCCTTCCCCGAGAAGACCGCGACCTTCACCAACACCGACCGCCAGGTGCAGCTGGGCCGCGCCGCCATCAACCCGCCGGGCGACGCCCGTCAGGATCTGTGGATCATCCAGGAAATGGCCCGTGGCCTGGGTCTGGACTGGAACTACGGCGGTTCGAAGGACGTGTTCAACGAAATGCGCAAGGCGATGCATTCGATCGCCGGCATCACCTGGGAACGTCTGGAGGCCGAGCATTCGGTCACCTACCCGTGCGAGAACGAGGGCGACCCGGGCGACGAAGTGGTGTTCATCGACAAGTTCCCGACGCCCAACGGCCGCGCCAAGCTGGTACCGGCCAAGCTCATCACCGCCAACGAGAAGCCGGACGCCGAGTACCCGATGGTGCTCATCACCGGCCGTCAGCTGGAGCACTGGCACACCGGCTCGATGACCCGTCGCGCGTCGGTGCTCGACAGCATCGAGCCGATCGCTACCGTCACCGTGCATCCGGACGACGTCGCGAAGCTGAAGGTGAAGGCAGGCGATGTGGTCACCGTCGAATCCCGCCGCGGCAAGATCGCACTGTACGTGCGCATCGATCCGCACGTGCCGGTCGGTTCCGTGTTCATTCCGTTCGCGTACTACGAAGCGGCAGCGAACATGCTGACCAACCCGGCACTCGACCCGTTCGGCAAGATTCCGGAGTTCAAGTACTGCGCCGTGCGTCTGAAGAAGGGCGGCACGCCGACCCAGCTGTCGACTTACGGCGGTGGACAGGCGAAGCCGGTGACGGCGTAAGCGCAAGCTGCAGCAGTGAAGACCGGGGCCTTGAGCCCCGGTTTTTTTTGGTCATGCGTCGGCGAGCGCTCCTGTAGGAGGGGTCTTCTGACCCCGACAGCGGCCAGTATCGAAGGCTGTGCAACCGGCATCGGCCCTGTCGCGGCCAAGGCCGCTCCCACGGAAGCTGCGCTCGACCCACGGCCGGAGCTTGGCTGGGGTTCTGTGGGAGGAGTCTTCTGACCCCGACAGCGGCCGGGATCGAAGGCTGTGCGGCCGGCATCGGCCCTGTCGCGGCCAAGGCCGCTCCCACGGAAGCTGCGCTCGACCCACGGCCGGAGCTTGGCTGGGGTTCTGTGGGAGGAGTCTTCTGACCCCGACAGCGGCCGGGATCGAAGGCTGTGCGGCCGGCATCGGCCCTGTCGCGGCCAAGGCCGCTCCCACGGAAGCTGCGCTCGACCCACGGCCGGAGCTTGGCTGGGGTTCTGTGGGAGGGGTCTTCTGACCCCGACCGCGGCGCTGGCGTCCTCGCCTGCCTTGACCCGCGCTCCGCATTTCGCATACCCTGCGCTCGCCTCAGGTGCCCCGCACAGCGTCCGCTGCAAGGGGTGAAACGGGAAGTCCGGTGCGCAGCCGCATTCGCGGTCTGCTATTCCGGCGCTGCCCCCGCAACGGTAAGCGAGTCGTAGCGATCCATTCAGCCACTGTGCCTTCGGCACGGGAAGGCGGATCGCACATATCCCCTCGTGAGCCCGGAGACCGGCCTGGCGCAATGGGTCTTTCGACCCGACGACCGATGGCTGCGGTGGGCGGCCTGGGGCGCATGCGTTCGCTCGGCCGTGTTGCGGCCGTCCTATCCGTTCCTGTGCGTTTCTCGCGCGGCCTGCCGTGCGCCATCGGATTTTCTGCACTTCGCCGGCGGGTGATGCCGGCACTGCACGGAGGTCTGCATGCGCACCACACTTTCCACCCTCATCGCCCTGTCCGGCTTCGCGCTGGCGGGTTCCGCACACGCCGGGCCGTTCGCGCCGGCGGCCGGCAGCGCCGGCTCCATCGCCATCCACAAGGACAGCGCTGCCTTCGTCCAGTGGGCCACCGGCTACTCGGACTACCAGCCCGGCCCGAACGTCGACGCCGCCTGGAAGAACCCGGCCGAAGGCCTGGGCAAGGCCGAAGGCACCTCGACTGACGTCGTCGTGCTGGGCGACGGCGGCCGCATCACGCTGACGTTCGACGGCTACATCACGAATGGCGCCGGCGCCGATTTCGCGGTGTTCGAGAACAGCTTCAGCAATACCTTCCTCGAACTGGCCTTCGTCGAGGTGTCGTCCAACGGCACCGACTTCTTCCGCTTCCCGAACTACTCCTTCACACCCAGCCCCGTATCCGGCTTCGGCACCATCGACCCGACCAATATCGACGGCCTGGCCGGCAAGTACCGCGCCGGCTACGGCACGCCGTTCGATCTCGACCTGCTGAGCGGCATCGCCGGCCTGGACGTGAACAAGGTGCAGTACGTGCGCCTGATCGACGTGGTCGGCAATGGCTCGACTTTCGACAGCTACCCGGCGGCCTACGGCGGCCCGCACCCGATCTACGACCC
Organism: Methyloversatilis discipulorum; assembly: GCF_018780585.1. Classification (GTDB taxonomy): domain Bacteria; phylum Pseudomonadota; class Gammaproteobacteria; order Burkholderiales; family Rhodocyclaceae; genus Methyloversatilis; species Methyloversatilis discipulorum_B. Next base: position 79,955 of record NZ_JADMJL010000011.1, read on the forward strand.
GTACCCGACCAGCGGCAGCAGCGGCTTCGACCTCGACGCGGTGGGCGTCATCCACTACGCCGCTTTCGACGCGCAGACACCGCCGGTGCCGGAGCCTTCGCAGTGGGCGATGTATGCCGCCGCGCTCGGCCTGCTGTCCGTCATCGTCCGTCGCAACCGCGCCTGAACGGCGCCGCACCAGGAACACCACACATGAATATCCGCACGCTTGCACTCTCGCTCTGCGCACTCGCCCTGAGCCAACCGGCCGCCGCGGTCAGCGTATCGACCTTCGACGACTTGACGCTGACCCCCGACAGCGTCTTCTTCCCGAAGACCAGCACCACCTTCACCAGTGGTGCCGCCACCTTCAACCACAGCTTCAACGACTGGGGTGGCGACTGCTGCCACACCGACTGGGTCTATTCCAACCAGACCGACACCACCACCGAGGGCTATCTGAACCAGCACAGCGCCATCGCCGGCGGCGGCGCCGAAGGCTCGGCCAACTACGCGGTGGCCAATATCGGCGCGCCAGTGGCGAGCTTCGCCGCGCCGGTGAATGTGCTGGGCGCATGGTTCACCAACAGCACCTATGCCGCGCTGTCGATGCTCAACGGCGACGGCTTCGCCAAGCAGTTCGGCGGGGCGGCCGGCAGTGATGCCGACTGGTTCATGCTCACCGTCACCGGCCTCGACAGCTTCGGCCAGAGCACCGGCAGCGTGGACTTCATGCTTGCCGACTACCGCTTTGCCGACAGCGCCGACGACTACATCGTCACCGACTGGCGCTGGGTCGACCTGAGCGCGCTGGGCACGGTGAGCAGTCTGCAGTTCGCGCTCGCATCCAGCGACAACGGCGCCTTCGGCATGAACACGCCGGCCTATTTCGCGATGGATAACCTCGCGGTCGCCGCCGTGCCGGAACCCGAACAGGCGGCGCTGCTGCTTGCCGGCCTGGCGCTGGTCGGTGCCGTCGCCCGCCGCCGCATGGCCTGAGTCATACCTTGAGTCATGCCCGGCTTCGCCCTGTGGGCGAAGCCGGTGCTGAGGCCATTTTCATGAACATCTTCTTCCGGCAAGCGCTGGCGGCCCTCGCGTGTCTACCCGCCATGCAGGCTCACGCCGACGAGCCCTTCCGGCTCGACGAAATCGTCATCAGCGCGCCGTCGGCCGATGACACGCTGCGCGCGGTGCCGCACGGCGTGTCGGTCATCACCGCGGACGACATCGAGCGTGCCGGTGCGCAGGGCATGGGCGAACTGCTCAGCCGTGAAGCCGGCCTCAACCTGCAGAGCTATTTCGGCCGCGACAAGGGCGCCACCGTCGACATGCGCGGCCTGGGCGCGACCGCGGTGAGCAATGTGCTGGTGCTGGTCGACGGCGTGCGCCTTAATGCCGACGATCTGTCGGGCGCGGACCTGTCTTCGGTTTCGCTGTCGCAGGTCGAGCGCATCGAAGTGCTGCGCGGCGCCGGGGCGGTGCGCCATGGCGACGGTGCGGTCGGCGGCATCGTGCACATCCAGACCCGGCGCCCGCGGCCCGGGCCGCTCACCGGTCAGCTCGATCTGCGCGCTGGCGCCTGGGGCACCCGCGAAGCGCGGCTGCGCGCAGCCGGCGGCACTGGGCCGCTGGCAGCCAGTGTCACATTGAGCCGGCAGGACAGCGACGGCTACCGTGACAACGATCGCTACGCCGCGCGCGACAGCGCGGTCGAGCTAAGTCTGCTGCCTGAGGGCGCGTGGTCCTTCATCGACCTCAGCCTGCGCGCGGCGCGCCACATCGACGAGTACGGCCTGCCGGGGCCAGTCAGCGCCGAAGCCTTCCGCGGTAGCAGTGCGCGAAGACGGGGCAGCAGCGCCTCACCGCTCGATGGCGGCAGCACCGACGACCGCACGCTGGGCGCCCGGCTGCGTGCCGATTTCGGCGACGCCGGGCTGTTCACCGTGCAGTTCGACCACCGCGACCGCGAGAACCCTTACTTCATCGGTGCGCAAGGCGGCACCTCGCTGGCCGACCAGCGCAACGTGATCGACGCCACCCGGCGCGATCTGCGCCTGACGCACGAACTGGGCATCGACGCCTTCGGTCAGCGGCACGACCTGGCATTCGGCTACGTCAGCCAGTCGTCCGACTACCTGCGGCGCGAGAACGGCGACTTCGTGGTCGGAAACTCGACCCGGCGCAGCGGTGAACTGAATGGCCACGCGGGCTGGGCCGAAGGTGTGTTCAGGCTGGGGCAGGGCGTCAGCGTCAACGCCGGCCTGCGCCACGACCGCGCCGAGAGTCGCACCGCGGGCAGCCGCTACACGCGCGAGTGCCAGTACATCTTCATTCCGTTTCCGGTCGAAGTGCCCGGCAGCTGCGTGAACGCATTCCGCGCCACCGACGCCACCGCATCGGACTGGCGCAACCGGGCGAGCGAACTGGGGGCGAGCTGGCAGCTGTCGCCGGCACTGACCGTGTTCGCCGCGGACAGCCGTCACTTCCGCAACCCGAACGTCGATGAACTCGCACTCGCGGCGGCCGACCTGCGCCCGCAGAGCGGCCGCACGCGCGAAGCGGGTTTGCGCGTGCGTGGGAAAACGGTCGAGTTCGGCGCCACGGTCTATCGCATGCGAATCGAGGACGAAATCTACTTTGACAGCGCCAGCGGCCTGAGCGTGAATCGCAACTACGAACTGCCCACGGTGCGCACCGGCGTCGAGATCGATCTGCGCTGGCGCATCCGGCCCGGTGTGCTGTTTGCCACCAACGCCGGCTACGTGCAGCCGCGCTTCGAAGGCAGCGACGCCGACGTGCCGCTGGTGCCGCGCCGCACCGCCAACGCCCGCGTCGAATGGACGCCGGCCGATGCGCAGCGCTTCACCCTGAGCGCCCGCCACGCCGGCCGCCGCTTCGACGGCAACGACCTCGACAACCGCAGCTTCGCTCCGCTGCCGTCCTACACCGTGTTCGACCTCGCATTCAGCACCCGCGCCGGCGCCGCGACCTGGTCGGCCGGCATCAACAACCTGTTCGACAAGGTGTATTCGACGCTTGCCTACAGCAATACCTACTACCCCATGCCCGAGCGAGCGGCCTGGGTGGCGGTGAGCTGGAAGATGTAGGTTTTCGGCACGCTGTCGATCTGAGCAGATACAAGCGGTTCTCGGACTGCGGCTGCGACCGTGTATCGGGCTGACAGTAGCTGATCCTGTTGCGGCGCGGGACCACGCTCGCGTCAGCCGTGCAGGACGCGCTCGCTGCGCTGGGCGAAATAGAACCACTCGTTGCCCGGTGTGGCGCCCGGATTCGGGAAGACGATGAAGCCGTCGCGTCGGGCGCGCACTTCGCTGCCGTCCTCTCGCGTGCCGATCAGGTCACCGGCCGACACCGGATCGAAGCTGGCCCAGGGGCGCGCGAAGGTGTCGCCGGCGTGCAGCCGGTCGATCACTTCGACCAGCTTCAGCAGTTCGCAGTCGGAGCGCGCGGGCGGCGGTGTGTCGTCGGTGAGGCCGAGGTGGGCGAGCGTGTTGCGGATCGCACGCCAGGCGAAATCGGGCGCGGACGGGTCTTCGTGCTGGCCGCATTCGAGCGTGATCGCGTAACCGCCCATGCGGCGCATGTATTCGGTGGTGCCGACGCCGTAGTCGGGGTCCGTGCTGAGCAGTTGCGCGCGCTCGGTCGGCGCGGTGCGCGCGAGCCGGGTGCGCACGCCGGTTGCATAGGTGTCCAGCCAGCCCTCGACCAGGCGACGCGCACCGAGGCGCAGCGCCACCGCCTCTTCGGCTGCGGCGTGGGCGAAGGGTTCGAGCGGGCCGGTGTTGTCCTGCGGGCCCAGCATGGCGAAGGGCTCGCCGCCGGTGTGGAAGGAATGCAGGTCGAGCAGCACCTCGTGCGCCGCCAGCAGCGGACACAGTGCGTTGGCGATGCGGTCCTCGTAGTCCTGCGGAGCCTCCTTCGGGCCGAGATTGCGGTTCAGGTTGCGGTCGCCCGCCCGCTGACCGCGCAGATAGGCGAGCGGGTTGGTGACCGGCACGAAGGTGACCGAGCCGCGCAGGATGCGCAGCTCGCCGCGGTCGAGTTCGCCAAGGACGCGGGCGATGCCCTGGGTGCCGCAGGTTTCGTTGCCGTGCACGGCGCCGAGCACGATCAGTTTCGGGCCGGCTTCGAGGCCGTGGTAGCAGTGGGTGCGCAGGCTGGTCAGGTTCATGAGCTGCAGGACAGTGCGGAACAGCCGGGCTTGTTGCGCGCCCATTCCGGGCGGCGGCCGGCGAGGTCGTCGAATTCCGGCTGTTCGTCGTAGGGGCGCTGCATCATCTTCAGCAGGCGCTCGATCATGCCGGTGTCACCGGCGGTGGCATCGTCGATCGCACGCTGGGCGAGCCAGTTGCGGACGATGTACTTCGGATTGGTCGCGTTCATGCGGGCGATGCGTGCGGCATCCGGCTCGCCGCCCGCGGTGACGCGTTGCGCCCACTGCTGCAGCCAGCCGAGCAGCTCGCGGCCATGCTCGGGCGACGGCCCTTCGCCACTGTAGAAGGCTTCGTGCAGCGGAGCGAGCGCTGCCGCGTCGCCCGCCGCCGCGGCAGCGAGCGGCACGTCGGCGAGGCGACGGAAGAAGATCGTGAAGTCGCACTCTTCGTGCTGCAGCAGCTGGAACAGACGGCTGCGCATGTCCTGCTCGGCGTCGTCACCGGGTGCCGGCAGCGGCAGGCCGAGCTTGTTGGCCAGCATCGCGGTCCAGCCGTCGGCGAAGGTCTGTTCGTAGCGTTCGAGCGCGGCGTCGATGGCGTCGCGGTCGTCGATCAGCGGCGCCAGCGCGGCGGCCAGGCGGGTGAGGTTCCAGTAGCCGATCTGCGGCTGGCGGCCGTAGCAGTAGCGACGACCCTGGGCGTCGGTGGTGTTCGGCGTCCACATCATGTCCACGCCTTCGAGCCAGCCGTAGGGGCCGTAGTCGATGGTCAGGCCGAGGATGGACATGTTGTCGGTGTTCATGACGCCATGCACGAAGCCGACGCGCATCCAATCCACCATCAGCGTCGCGGTGCGGCGGCAGATTTCCGAGAACCACTCGGCGTATGAGCCGATGCCCGGGTAGTGATGCGTCATCACCCAGTCGGCGAGCTGGCGCAGCAGCGGCAGTTCCTGCTCCGAGGTCAGGATTTCGAAGTGGCCGAAGCGCACGAAGCTCGGCGCGACGCGGCAGACGATGGCGCCGGGCTCGTACTCCGGACGCCCGTCGTAGAACATGTCCCGCACCACCTGGTCGCCGGTGGCGACCAGACTCAGCGCGCGCGTGGTCGGAATGCCGAGGTGGAACATCTCTTCGCTGCACAGGAATTCGCGCACCGACGAACGCAGTACTGCGCGGCCATCGGCGCGGCGCGAGTAGGGGGTCGGTCCGGCGCCCTTCAGTTGCAGTTCCTGCCGCTGACCGTGGATGTCGAACATTTCGCCCAGCGTGATGGCGCGGCCGTCGCCGAGCTGGCCGGCCCAGTTGCCGAACTGGTGGCCGCCGTAGCGCGCGGAGTAGGGCTGCATGCCGGGCAGCACGCGGTTGCCGGCCAGTGCCTCGACCGCCGCGTCGACCCGCGCCGGGCGGGCGAGGCCGAGCTGGGCGCCGAGCACGTCGGACCAGGCCAGCAGTGCGGGCGCGGCCACCGGCGTCGGCGGCGTGAAGGTATACGACGCGTTGCGCACCTGGCGGGAGCGGATGAGGTCCGATGGATCCGCCGGCAGGCTGCGTACGAACAGGTTGTCGAACTCGATCTCGTCGAGTCGTTTGTGTGCGGCTGACATGGATGCGCTGGTACGTGCGGAAGACTGCATTGTGAGCGAAGCGACGGCGCGCGGGTTCAATCGTGATGAAGCGCGGACAGCCAGACCTGCAGACGGGTGTCGGCTATGCCCTGGGTGATGCACACCACGGTCGAGCCGCGCGCGGCGTCGGGCCAGGCGGGCAGGAGTGTCGGCGGGTAGAGCGCATGCTGTACGCCCTGCACGACCAGCGGGCGCGACTCGCCGGCGACGTCGAACAGTGCCTTCATGCGCAACAGGCCGGGGCCGGCGATGTCTGGCCAGGCGGCGAGCCAGGCGTCGATCTGCGCGCGCTGCAGCGGTTGCTCGATCAGGGTGCTGTCTGCCCGCACGGCATGCGGCGCGGCGATGGTCGGCGGTGCGGCGCGGTAGCGCATGACGGCTGGCGGGTCGAACAGTGCCGGCCCGAGGCTCGCGGTCTGCAGGTCGAGCTGAGGCGCGAACGGGTTCAGCGCGGCCAGCGTCTGCCGCAGCGTGACGACCGCGGCGGCGTCGGCGAGATCGGTCTTGCTAATCAGCAGGCGGTCGGCGGCGGCGACCTGGCGCACCGCTTCCGGGCGCATGGCCAGCGTCGCCGCCGCGTGCGTGGCATCGACCACGGTGAGCGTGCAGCTCAGCCGGTAGCGTTCGACCACGCGCGCATCGGCGGCCAGCGTGCGCAACACCGGTGCCGGATCGGCCAGGCCGGTGGTTTCGATCACGATGCGTTCGAACTGGCGGCGGCCGGCGCGTGCGAAGCGCCAGTGCGCGTCGCGCAAGGTCTGCGCGAGGTCGCCACGCAGCGTGCAGCAGACGCAGCCGCTGGCCAGTTCGACCACGGTCTGGTCGGCGGTGTGCGTGACCAGCCGGTGATCGAGCGAGGCCTCGCCGAACTCGTTCACGATGACCAGCGTGTCGGCCATGTCGGCACGCGCAAGCAGGCGGTTCAACAGCGTGGTCTTGCCGGCGCCGAGAAAGCCGGTCAGCAGCACCACCGGCAGGCGTTGCGCGCTCATGCCGGCACGCCTTCGAGCAGAGCCCGGCGGGTGCGCGGGCTGGCCAGTTGCTGCAGCCACCAGTCGAGTGCGCGGCCGCGCTGGCCGGCGCTGCGCCAGGCGATGGCGAAGCGGGCGACCTTGTCCTCGCCAGTCGCTTTCGCCACCAGTCGTCCCGCTTCGATGTGGGCGCGCACGCGCGCCTCGGGCAGGAAACCGCAGCCGAGGCCGCGCAGCTGCGCGTCGATCTTCATGTCCAGCGTCGGCACCGTGAGGACGTCCTGTCCGGGCAGCAGATTGCGCGACACCGGCGACAGTTTCATTGCGCTGTCGGCGATGGCGACCGCGCGGTGCATGCGGATCATCGCCGGGTCCAGCGGTTCGGCGACGCGCGCCAGCGGGTGATGCGGCGCCACGACGAATACGAAGGGGATGTCACCGAGCGCCTCGACCTGCACGCCGCTGACCCGCGTGTCGTCGGCGTCGACGCCGATGGCGAGGTCGGCCGCGCCCGACAGCAAGGCTTCCCAGGTGCCGGACAGCACCTCCTGGCGCAGGCGTATGCGCGTCGGCGGCGGCAGGCGCGCGGTGTCGCGCTGGGCGTAGAAGGCGTCGACCAGATCGAGCAGCGTGTGCGGGCACATCAGCGCGTTGGCGGCGATGGCCAGCTGACCCTCCCAGCCGCTGGCGACGCGCTTGACGCGGCTCGCGACGGCGTCCATCTCCAGCAGCAGGCGTCGGCCTTCGACCAGCAGTTCGCGGCCGGCCGGCGTCAGCACGGCGGTGCGGCTGGCGCGGTCGAACAGCAGCACGTCGAGCGCATCTTCGAGCTGGCGCACGCTGTAGCTGAGAGCCGACGGCACCTTGCCGAGCACGCGCGCGGCGGCGGCGAAGCTGCCGGCTTCGTCGATGGTGGCGATCAGACGGATCGCTTCGGGCGTCAGCGGATGGTCGCGTTCGGACACGGTGGTGGAGATGTAGTCGTTCAAATAATTTGAATGATGATATCAGCGACATGCCGACATCGTCGATCGACCCGTCGCCACAATTCACCCATCAACCAACACATCAAGGAGATGGGCAATGATCAGTCTGCGCAAATCTTCCGAACGCGGCTTCGACGACCACGGCTGGGGCCAGTCGCATTTCAGCTTCTCCTTCGCCGACTACTACGACCCGGCACAGATGGGTTTTGGCACGCTGCGCGCGCTGATGGAAGACACGATAGAGCCGTCAGGCGGCTTCGGCACCCATCCGCACCGCGACATGGAAATCGTCACCGTGGTGCTGGCGGGCGAACTGACGCACCGCGATTCACTCGGCAATACCGGCGTGCTGCGCGCTGGCGACGTGCAGCGCATGAGTGCGGGCACTGGCGTCAAGCACAGCGAGTTCAACCACGCCGCGACGACACCGGTGCGCATGCTGCAGATCTGGCTGCTGCCGGAATCGCGCGGCATCGCCCCCGGCTACGCACAGCAGCACTTTGCCGACAGCGCGCGGCGAGGTCGTCTGCTGCCGCTGGTGAATGCAGAGGGGCGCGACGGCGCACTCACCATCCACGCCGACGTTGCGCTGTACGCGAGCCGCCTCGACAGCGGTCACGCGCCGCTCACCCACCATCTCGCCGCCGGCCGCAAGGCCTATGTGCACCTGATCGACGGCGAACTGACGGTGAACGGGCAGCGCCTCGAAACCGGCGATGCGCTGCGCATCGAGCACGAGGACGAAGTTGTACTTGAACAGGGGCGTGCCGCACATGCGCTGCTGTTCGATCTGGGCAGTCATTCCACTACTGAAGGGAGATCAGCATGACGCAAGTTGCCATCGTTTATCACAGCGGCTACGGCCACACCCGCCGCATGGCGCAAGCCGTTGCCGACGGCGCAGCAGAGGGCGCGCAGGTGCAGCAGATCGAAATCGACGCCGAGGGCAATGTGCCGGAGTCGGCTTGGGCGACGCTGCTGGCGGCAGACGCCATCGTGTTCGGCAGCCCGACCTATATGGGCAGCGTGTCGTGGCAGTTCAAGAAATTCGCCGACGCGACCTCGAAGCCGTGGTTCACGCAGCAGTGGAAGGACAAGCTGGCTGCCGGCTTCACCAACTCGGCGTCGATGAACGGCGACAAGCACTCGACGCTGCATTACTTCATGACGCTGGCGATGCAGCACAGCATGCTGTGGGTCGGCACCGGCCTGATGCCGAGCAACAGCAAGGCGGCGACGCGCGAAGATATCAACTACGTGGCGTCCTTCGCCGGTGCGATGGCGGCTACGCCGTCGGATGCGTCGGTCGATGAAATGGTCGAAGGCGATCTGAAGACCGCACGACTGTTCGGCGCACGCGTTGCGCAGCAAGCGGCGCGACTGGCCGCACGCTGAGCGGGCGGGGCCCGGGAAGGCAGGGCGTTTCCCCGAAGGTCAGTACAGCTCGGGGAAGCGCTCCAGCCAGGTCCACGCCACGGCGAGAACGATGGCGACGATGCCGGTCCAGGTGCCGGTGACGAAGCAGCAGGCGGCTGGAATCACCAGACCGGCAAACTCGTCGAACATCATGCCGAAGGCGAACCAGAAGGCGGTGAACAGCAGCCACTTCACGATGAAGCCGGGCAGGTGGCGCCGCATCGAGCGGTTGTGACGGTAGCTCTGCACGCGCTCCATCCAGGAACCGCGCGTGCAATCGCGGAAGTAGAGGAAGGGCCAGATGTAGCGCCACCACAGGCGCAGCATCGACTCCGGCTCGTGCGCCGGTTCCAGGCCCTGCTCGGTTGCGTGCTGTCCCATGTCGCGTCCTTCCTTCCTCGGTCCATCCGACCGGATTTACGGCCGGGTGGACGCGGGGTTGAGGCGACGCGCCGTGAGGCGGGCGGCGCCGGGTGATTACTTGATCGCGGCCTTCTGACGCAGTTCGTTCACGTGGGCGGCGATGGTCTGCTGCTCCAGACGCTGGGCGATCTGCGGCTTTGCTTCATCATAGGACGGCAGCTTCAGGTCGCGCACGTCTTCCAGCTTGATGATGTGGTAGCCGAAGTCGCTGCGCACCGGTTGCGGCGTGAACTTGCCCTTCTCGAGCTTGACCAGCGCTTCCGAGAAGGGCTTCACGTACTGCGCCGGCGCGCTCCAGCCGAGGTCGCCGCCGCGGTCCTTCGAGCCCGGATCTTCCGAATCCTTGGCCAGGTCCTCGAACTTCTCGCCGGCCTGCAGCTTGCCGATGATTTCCTTCGCCTTGTCCTCGGTCTTCACCAGGATGTGGCGCGCCTTGTATTCCTTGTTGCCCAGACCGGTCTTGATCTTCTCGTACTCGGCCTTGATCGTGTCTTCGGTGACCGGGTGGCTGCGCACGTAATCCTGCAGATAGGCCTGGATCAGCACCGCCTGCTTGGCCAGTTCGGCCTGGTGCATCAGCGCGGCGTTCTTGTCCATGCCCTTGGCGGCAGCGGCCTGGGTCAGCACTTCGCGGCGGATCAGTTCCTCGCGCACGGCGTTGCGCAGCTGGTCGCCGTCCTGCTGGCCCTGGGCCACCTGGTTGCGGATCATGATGTCGGCGCGGCCCTGCGGGATCGCCTTGCCATTGACCGTAGCGAGCACGCCTTCGGCCGGCGCGGCGGCGGGCGCTGCAGCCTTCTCCTTGGCCTTCTGCGCCATGGCGGGTGCGGCGAATGCGGTCATCACGGCGAGGGTCAGGACGGAAAGCGTGTGTTTCATCGATTTACCTTTCGGGTGGAATCCGGTTGCGGATTGCGTTGTGCCTGTCCGTCACGGCGCGGCGTTTTCGCCGGGTGCGCGTGCGACGATGGACAGGGCGTGGATGTCGCGCTGCATCAGGTCGCCCAGTGCAGCGTAGATGATGCGGTGACGTTCCATCGTGCGCCGACCGTCGAACTGCTCGGACACGATGGACAGACGATAGTGCCGGCCGCCCGAACGCGCGCCGGCGTGACCGGCGTGCAGGTGCGACTCGTCGATCAGTTCGAGCGCCGATGGCGCGAGCGTTGCGAGGCGCTCGCGTATCGTCGCTTCGAGTGCAGCGGCGTCGCTCACGCCGGGAACACCTTGCGGAAGGGCTTCACGGTCATGCGGGCGAACACGCCCTCGACCGTGTAGGGGTCTTCTTCCGCCCACTCCTGCGCCGCTTCCAGCGATTCGAACTCGGCGACGATGAGGCTGCCGGTGTAACCAGCAGCACCCGGATCGACGGCGTCCACGGCAGGCAGCGGACCGGCGATCAGCAGCCGGCCTTCGTCCTGCAGTGCCTGCAGCCGGGCCAGGTGACCGGGTCGGGCCGCCATCCGCTTATCGAGACTGTTGGGGACGTCTTCGCCCATCAATGCGTAGTACATGCAGTCCTCTATTGGATCAGGAATTCTTTTCTTCGATGTGACGCGACAGCATGAAACCTTGCGCGAGCACGAACAGGAACATCAGACCCATGCCGCCGTAAAGCTTGAAGTTCACCCACGCTTCCTCGCTGTAGCTGTAGGCCACATAGAGGTTGAGTACACCCATCACCGTGAAGAAGGCGATCCACGACGCGTTGAGCCGCGACCATACGGGTTCGGGCAGTTCCACCTGTTCCTGCATCAGTGCGCGAATCAGATTGCGCTTGAGGAAGAGAACAGACACCGTCAGCGTCAGCGCGAACAGCCAGTAGAGCACGGTCGGCTTCCACTTGATGAAGGTCGCGTCGTGGAAGAACAGCGTGGCGCCGCCGAACACGACGATGATGGCCAGGCTCACCCACAGCATGGTGTCGACCTTGCGGCCACGTGCCATCAGCCACAGCACCTGACCGATGGTCGCGACGATGGCCACCCCGGTGGCGATCAGTATGGGGGCCTGGCTGGCGACGATGCCCTGACCCAGCAGCTGGGTCGCCAGCGCATGCGAGGCCTCGGGCGACGCGCCGGCGAACTTGTAGGCTGCGAAGAAAAGCAGGACCGGCAGCAGGTCGAACAGGAATTTCATGGTCGCGGATTATGCCCGGTCGTTCGCAACAGTGTCCAACACACACATCCGGTAACACCGAAATCCGGCATGGAACTGGCTTGGCGATGAAAATGTTGCGGGAGGGCGCGAGAATTCATGAAGAAAGTCCGCATACCCGCTTGTGAAGCGCGCCCGGCCTCACTATCATCCCGTCAGGTTTTCCCGCGCGCCCTTGCGTACAACCAAGTAGGAGACTTAGATGAACAAAGCAGAACTGATCGAAGCACTCGCCAAGAAAGCCGATGTTTCCAAGGCCGCCGCCGGCCGCATGCTCGATGGTTTCCTCGAGTCCGTCACCACCGAACTGAAGAAGGGCGGCAAGGTCACGCTCGTGGGCTTCGGTACCTTCGCAACCGGCAAGCGCGCTGCCCGTACCGGCCGCAATCCGCGCACCGGCGCAACGATCAAGATCCCGGCCGCCAAGACTGCCAAGTTCACTGCAGGCGCAGCGCTGAAGAAGTCGATCAACAAGAAGTAAGCAACGGATTCGTTCCGCAGGTGTCCTCACAGGGCCTGCGGATGGCGTACCGGCGGTCCATGCCGACGGTGCGGCCAGGGAAAGCGGGAGTGTCGAGTGACGACACTCCCGTTTTCTTTTTGTGCGTCCGCAAGCTGCTGCGCAGCGCCGTCGGCTCACGTTACCATCCGCGCACCACGTCTCATCGCTCGCCAAGCCAGCCCCATGATCATCGTCCTGTCGCCCGCCAAGTCACTCGACTACGAATCGCCGCTTGCCACGAAAAAGTCCACCCGCCCGGATTTCCTCGACCATTCCGCCGAACTGATAGACATCCTGCGCCGCAAGAGCCCGGCGGACATCGCGTCGCTGATGTCGATCTCCGATCCGCTGGCGGCGCTCAATGTCGCCCGCTACGCCGACTGGACGCGCGACTACACGGCGCCGCAGGGACGTCAGGCGGTGCTCGCCTTCAACGGCGATGTCTACGAGGGCCTCGATGCACCGACTCTGCCGCCCGCTGCACTGGACTGGCTGCAGCAGCACGTGCGCATCCTGTCCGGCCTGTACGGCGTGCTGCGACCGCTCGACCTGATGCTGCCCTACCGGCTCGAAATGGGCACCCGGCTGCCGAACGCGCGCGGCAAGGATCTGTATGCGTTCTGGGGTGACCTGCCCGCGCAGGCGCTCAATGCACTGTTCGAGAACGATGCGCACCCGGTGCTGGTCAACCTCGCCAGCGATGAGTACTTCAAGTCCGTGCGACGCAAGGTACTGAAGGCGCAGGTGATCCAGCCCGTGTTCCAGGACTGGAAGGGCGGCAACTACAAGGTGATCAGTTTCTTTGCCAAACGCGCACGCGGCCTGATGGCACGCTATGCGGCGGAGAAGCGGATCGACGATGCCGACGCGCTGCGCGATTTCGCGGTCGAGGGCTATGCGCTCGACGCCGCGGCGTCGACGGCCACCGAATGGATATTCAGAAGACGTCTCGACTGAGACACATAACTACACCGAGGAGAAGCAAGCCATGAAGCAGTTCCGCATCGTCCGTGGCGCGCTTGCGCTGGCCGTCGCACTGGCCTGTGCAGGAGGCGCGCAGGCACAGGAGAACGCGTCGGATCGACTGTTCCGCGAATGCCTGGCCGCCAGGGCCGACAACAATATCGGCCTCGCCGACGAGCTGTGCTACAAGGCGCTGGTCCATCCGGATTTCAAGAACGTGCCGGCCGAGGCGCGCTCGCAGCGCATATATAACTACGCGCAGCTCAAGCGCATGCTGGGCAACTGGGAAGGCGCCGAGGAACTGCTGCGCGAGACGCTGGCGCTCGAAGAACAGCGCGCAGGCAGTACGCCGGACCTGCCGCTGGCGCGCCGTCTGGCCGAGCTGTCGATCGCGCTGGCCGCGCAGGGCAAGTGGCCGGAGGGGCTGCAGGCGATCGAGCGGCTGATGCCGATGGCCGACAAGTTCCAGGGTGGGGAGCGCGCCGCCGTGGCGGAGCTGTTCCGCAATTACGTGCCGCAGGCGGCCGCTGCCGGACGCGTCGAACTGGCGCGCCAGCTCGACGCCTATGCACACGCGGCGCCGGCACCCGAACCGCGCTTCATCGAACGCTGAACCCTCGAAAGCTGAACCCTTTCCGAACCGCAAGAGGAGTGCCGACGTGACCCAGCCCGACAATCCCCACCGGCGTGATTTCCTGCTCGGAGCCGGCGCAGCCGGCTTTGCCATCGCGGTGCAACCGGTCATCGCGCAGCAGGTGATCACGACGCCGGACAGCGGTCTGGTGACCGGCATGTCGTCGACGCGCGCCAGCGACGGCCGCGCGCTGCCGCTTTACAGCGCGCGGCCGGACAAGCCGGGCAAGCCGCCGGTGGTGCTGGTGGTGTCGGAAATCTTCGGTGTGCATGAGCACATCCGCGACGTCTGCCGTCGCTTCGCGCACGAAGGCTATCTGGCCGTCGCGCCGGAAATGTTCTTCCGTCACGGCGATCCGGCGGCGATCGGCAGCGTGCAGGAAATCATCGAGCGCGTCGTGTCGAAGGTGGCTGACGCTCAGGTGATGGCCGACCTGGATGCCTGCGTCGACTGGGCCCGCGAGCAGGGCGGCGACGTGAAGCGCCTGCACGCGACCGGCTTCTGCTGGGGCGGACGCGTGACCTGGCTGTATGCCTCGCATCAGCCCGCGCTGCGTTCCGGCGTCGCCTGGTACGGACGCCTCGACGGGGTGCCGAGCGAACTGACACCGCTGCATCCGCTCGACGTGGTCGACAGCATTCACGCGCCGGTGCTCGGGCTCTACGGCGGTCAGGACCAGGGCATTCCGAACAGCGATGTCGACGCCATGCGCGCGGCGCTGAAGAAGTCGACGTCGGCGGCGGCGCGCAAGTCGGACATCGTGCTTTACCCGGACGCGCCGCACGCTTTTCACGCCGACTACCGCCCGAGTTACCGCGCCGGCGACGCGGCCGACGCCTGGAAGCGCTGTCTCGCCTGGATGGCGGCCAACGGCCAGTAAGCGTTCGCGCCCGCGCAGGGCGCGTGCGTCCGGTCGTGCAGGCCTCAGTGTGCGGTGTGTGCGAGGCCGAGCGACACGGTGGCCTTGGCGTGCGTGAGGTCGCGCGCCGCGCCACTGCCGAACAGGCAGGCGGCAAGCTGGTTCAGCAGCGGCTGCGGAATCGCGCGATGACCTTCGAGCATGTCCCGTATGCAGTCGGCGGTGCCATCGATGTCCTCGCCCGGCGGCAGTGGATTGGTCAGCGGCAGCGCGCCGCTTTCCGCCTCGAACAGCATGCGCGCGCTGCCGCGCTCGAACAGTTCGATGCGCGGCCGGCGCAGCGGGTCGGCGAACGAGTCGTCGTCCGGCGCCCGCATCAGCAGCGCTCTTTCGGGCGTACGCAGGAACATGTCGTGCAGGCGTGACAGCAACTGCGCGTCGGCGACGCAGATGACGCGCAGGCTGTGCAGCGGCGCCGGATCGAGCAGCTTTGCCACGACGTGCGCGGTATTGCGATGGCCCATGCGCTCGCGCAGCCGGATCAGGCTGTCCAGCGACGGGTTCAGCACTTCGGTCGGCAGGATGGCGCAGTGGCCGGCGTGCAGCGTGTTCAGCGCCTCGGTCACGGTGCTGCACGGCAGGTGGCCGAGCCGCTCCAGCACGTCGAGACTGCCGGGCCGCGCGTTGCCGCCGCTCAGGCCATGCACCAGCACCGGCACGTCCAGCCGCGCCAGCATCAGCGCCAGCAGCGGCATCAGATTGGGCGCGCGGCCGGCCCGGGCGTAGCTCGGAATGACCACCATGCGCGGCAGATGCGGCGGCAGTTCCAGCGTCGGCACGCGCTCGTTCAGTGCGCGTGCAAAGCCGGCGAGCTCGTCGGCCGACTCGTGCTTCCAGCGCAGACTGGCCAGCACCGCACCCAGTTCGAGCGCCGGTATGCGGCCGTCCAGCATGTCGGCGAACAGGCCGTGCGCCTCGGTCTCGGCGAGGTCACGCGCGTCGTCGCCGCGTCCGATCGCGGACAGCATTTCAGTCAGGCTCTGTGGGCTCAGCATCGCGTACGGCGCTCCATCCAGTTCAGTTTCTTGTCATGCCGCCTGCCGTCGGGCGTCGAGCATGCCTTTCAGTTCGGGTACGCAGGAACCGCAGGAGGTGCCGCAACGCAGCGTCGCCTGCAGGGTGTCGAGGTCCGCTCCGCCTGCGATCGCTTCGACGATGTCGGGTTCCGCAACATCGAGGCAGTTGCAGACGATGCGGCCGCGGCTCTTCGCGGCGACCGGTGGCGTCGCCAGCGGTGCGAACAGCCAGCGCCGCAGTTCCGCAGTCGGCTGGCGCTCGACCATCACCTCGCGCAGCCAGGCGGCGGCGGCGGTTTCGCCGGTCAGGCGGATGCCGGTCAGCAGCCCGTCCTCGATCAGCGCGCGTTTGGTGATGTCGCGTCGTGCGTCTCGGTAGGCCAGACAGGCCGGGTTGTCGAGGCCGCACAGGCGGTCGAGTTCGGCCAGCCAGTCTTCGGGAATCGGCTGGTCGTGCGCGATGCGCAGCACCAGCGCCGGGCGGTCGCGTCCGGCCATCGACAGCGAGGCGTAGGCGAAGCGGGCGAGCAAGGGGGCGAGCGCTTCCATCCGCGTCAGCGTGTTGCGCTGTGCCGACTCGTCGCTCGTTTCCGTGCGCAGCAGCAACGCCTGGAAGGGCAGGTCGGCGCGGCTCATCTGTACCGCTGCATGCTTCAGTTCGGGCTGTTTCGAGTAGGGGTCGACGCGGCCGGCGGTGAGCGCATTGGCGCCACTGTTCGACAGCGCGTTGCGGCCCCAGTGCATGGCGACGAAGGTGCTGCCCGGGCGCTGGGCGTTGCTCGCGTACGCACGCAGCACGATTTCGCCTCGACGGCTCTTGATGCGCACCAGATCGCCGTCCTTCAGTCCGCGCCGGGCCAGGTCGTCGGCATGCACCTCGACTCGCGGCTCGTCGACGTGGCTGTACAGGCGCGCCACCTGGCCGGTGCGGCTCATGCAGTGCCACTGATCGCGCAGACGGCCGGTATTCAGGTGCAGCGGGTAGCGGGCGTCGATCTTCTCCGCGGTGGTTGCGGCCGACGGCACGACGAAGCGGGCGCGACCGTTTGCCGTGGCGAAGCGGCGATCGGTGTAAAGGGTGGCGGTACCGCCTTCGGCGCCGGCCGGGAAGGGCCATTGCTGCGGACCCAGTCGGTCGAGCACCGCGTAGGACAGGCCCGTGATGTCGAGGTCGCGGCCGCGCGTGCTCTCGACATGTTCGGCAAACACCTGCTCGGCTGTTTCGTAGGGGAAGAGTGCCTCCGCGTCGCGACCCAGGCGGGCGCCGAGCGCGCGTGCGAAGTCGCGCGCGATCACCCAGTCGGCGCGCGCTTCGCCGGCGGCAGGCAGCGCGGCATTGACGTGCGTGATGCGCCGCTCGGAATTGGTGACCGTGCCTTCCTTCTCGCCCCAGGTGGTGGCCGGCAGCAGCAGGTCGGCGAAGGCGGCGCTTTCGGTGCCGCGGTAGGCGTCCTGCACGACGACGAATTCGGCCGCCTTCAGCGCTTCGACGATGCGCGTCTGATCGGGCATCGAGTGCGCCGGGTTGGTACAGGCGATCCACACCGCCTTCACCTTGCCGTCGCGCACCGCATCGAACAGCTCGACCGCGGTCAGCCCGGGCTGCGACGGCACGTCCGGCAGGCCCCACAGCGCGGCCACTTCGGCGCGGTGTTCGGCGTTGGCCATGTCGCGGTGGGCCGACAGCAGGTTGGCCATGCCGCCCACTTCGCGACCGCCCATCGCATTGGGCTGGCCGGTCAGCGAGAACGGGCCGGCGCCGGGGCGACCGATCTGGCCGGTGGCCAGGTGCAGCGCGATCAGCGCCGTGCCGTTGTGCGTGCCGTGATGCGACTGGTTCAGGCCCTGACACCACATCGACATTGCAGCCTTCGATTCGCCGAACCACTTGGCGGCGGTGACGATGTCCTCGGCGCGCAGGCCGCACACCTCGGCGGCGACCGCCGGCGTGATGTCGCGCACGTGCTTGCGCAACTCGGCGAAGCCTTCGGTGTGCGCGGCGATGAACGTGTCGTCGACGTGACCTTCCCACAGCAGCACGTGCAGCATCGCGTTGTACAGCCAGATGTCGGTGCCCGGTAGCAGCGGCAGGTGCAGGTCGGCGTCGGAGGCGGTATCGGTGCGTCGCGGGTCGACCACGATCATCTTCATCGCCGGATTGGCACGGCGCGCGTCCTCGATGCGGCGATAGACGATGGGGTGAGCGTAGGCCGGGTTGCCGCCGGCGATCAGCAGGCAGTCGGTGTGGTCGATGTCTTCGTAGCTGCAGGGCGGGGCGTCGGCACCCAGCGTCTGCTTGTAGGCGGACACCGCCGAACTCATGCAGAGCCGCGAATTGGTGTCGACGTTATTGGTGCCGATCAGTCCTTTGGCAAGCTTGTTGAAGACGTAGTAGTCCTCGGTCAGCAGCTGGCCGGAAATGTAGAAGGCGACCGCGTCCGGACCGTGCTCGTCGATGATGGCGGCGAAGCGGTCGGCGGCGTGCGCCAGTGCGGCGTCCCAGCTCACGCGGCTGCGTGGCATGTCGCGCGCGGTGCGCAGCTCGGGGTGGAGCGCGCGCGTGTCCGGGCGGGCGCTCAGGTGCAGGGTCGCTCCCTTGGTGCACAGACGGCCGAAGTTGGCCGGGTGGTCCGGGTCGCCCTTCACGCCGGTGATGCGGCTGCCGTCGTGTTCGATGATCACGCCGCACCCGACACCGCAGTAGCAGCAGGTCGAGCGGGTTTCGTGTTGGCTCTGGGTCATGTTCTTTGTCTCCGCGAGACTTTTAGCAAGGGGTATGCCACGTCACTGAGGGGCGATTCGCGTGCGAACCGGTGCGGTTCGGGCTTTCAGCGCTCCGCGCCGGGGCGCAATGACCTGTGAATGCATGCGACTGGTGCGCCATGCTTTCCGGGAAGGGCTAACGCAGCAGCACGCACAGCAGCAGGATGTTGATCAGCAGCGACACCACCAGCAGCACGCGCAGCAGGCGCACCGACATGCGCTCGACCAGCGGCGCGCGGCGAGGCAGCGCGAGCGGGCGGTGGGCACCGCGTTCGAGTGCGAGCAGGAATTCCTCGGCGGTTTCGAAGCGCGCTTCTGGCGCCCGGGCGATGGCCTTCAGCAGCACCGCCTCCAGCCACTCCGGCAGGTCCGGGCGATAGCGCGTGGGCGGCACCGGCTCGCCGAAACGCGGGCGCTGGAAGGGTTCGATCTCGCCCCACGGGTAGTGGCGGGTCAGCAATTGGTAGAGGGTGACACCGAGCGCGAACAGATCGCTGGATTCGCTGGCGCTCTGTCCGGCGAACAGCTCCGGCGCCATATAGCTGGGCGTGCCCGGGTTGTTGATCTCCTTGAAGTCCTCGCCGTCGGACGCCGCGACGCCCAGATCGAGCACGCGCAGCGTGCCCTGGCTGTCGAGGTGCAGGTTGTCCGGCTTGATGTCGCGATGGACGATGCCCAGACGGTGCAGCGTGCCGAGCGCACGCAGCACGCTGCAGCCCAGCTTGACCACCTGTTCGCTGCCGAAGTGGTGGCCGGCATCGAGGCGCGCGCGCAGGCTGGCGCCTTCGTGCCAGCTCATCAGGTAATAGAGACGGCTGCGCGGATGGCCGATCACCTGCGGGAACTGCGGCGACACGACGCGACGTGCCAGCCATTCCTCGTGCACCAGTGCGGCGACGGCGTCCGGATCGGCGTCCTCGCGCAGCGTTTTCAGTACGCGCGCCTCGCCACTGGCCAGATCGGTGACGCGGTAGAGCAGGGTGACGCGCGACTCGTGCAGCACCGCCTCGACGCGCAGACCGTCCAGTTCTTCGCCGATTGCCAGCCGGGGTGGCAGCGACAGACCGGCCGCCTCGGCCAGCCGGTCACGCAGTGCGGCCTGCGGCAGCGCGTCGACGCGCGCGACCAGCGCGGTGCAGTTGTCGTTGGCGCCGCGCGCTTCGGCCTGCAGCACCAGCGTCGACGCCAGCGACTCGGCGTCGCCGCCACGCGCCAGCACGGCGGCGATGCCGTCGTCGCGCAGCGTGTTCCAGACGCCGTCGCTCATCAGCACGAAAGTGTCGCCAATCTCCAGCTCGCCGTCGGCATGGTCGACCGCCAGGCGCGCATCGAGGCCGACCGCACGGTGCAGCACGTTGGACAGCTCCGGGTGTGCCCAGGTGTGGTCCTCGGTCAGCTGGGTCAGCCTGCCGTCGCGATACAGGTAGATGCGTGAATCGCCGACGTGGGCGAGATGCCAGCGGGTGCCGCGCAGTACCAGCGCCGACAGCGTGGTAGCCATGCCGGCCGATTCGCGGGTACGCGCGGCATGCGCGACCAGCCAGCGGTTCAGCGCGCCCAGCACTTGGTCGATCGCCTGCGCGATGCGCCAGGTGTCGGGCGTCGCGTAATAGTCGTTGAGCAGGCCGCGCACGGTGAACTCGGCCGCTTCACGTCCCTTGGCGTGACCACCGACGCCGTCGGCGACCGCCAGCAGCACGCCTTTGGCGTCCAGTGTTTCGCCGGTCGGCGTGACCGCGCCGACGAAGTCCTCGTTGCGCGGTCGCGGCCCGGTGATCGAGCACTGGCCGATGGACACTGCGAGTGTCATGACGCCGGCCGGCTCAGATGCGGGCGGACGTCAGGTGTGCCGCACCCCAGGTGGTACGCCAGCGCGTCTTCACGCGGGTCAGGCCGACCAGCGCGGCGACCGCCAGCACGGCGAACACGACGAAACCGGTCTGGTAGCTGCCGGTGACTTCGCGCGAATAGCCGAGCGAGGAGGCAAGGTAGAAGCCGCCGATGCCGCCGGCCATGCCGACCAGACCGGTCATCACGCCGATCTCGCGGCGGAAGCGCTGCGGCACCAGCTGGAACACGGCGCCGTTGCCCATGCCCAGCGCCAGCATGGCACCTACGAATACGACCACCGCCATCCACGCCTGCGGCAGGCCGAAGCTCACGCCGAACAGGAAGGCGGCGGCGATCACGTACATCATGCTCAGCGTGCGGATGCCGCCGATGCGGTCGGCCAGGTTGCCGCCGATCGGCCGCACCAGCGAGCCGGCGAACACGCAGGCGGCGGTGAAGTAGCCGGCCATCTTCGCGTCCAGCCCGTACTGGGTGTTGAAGTAGATGGTGAGCGAGGAGGCGAGACCGACGAAGCCGCCGAAGGTGACGCTGTAGAAGAACATGAACCACCATGCGTCGCGGTCCTTCAGCACCTTCAGGTATTCGGCCAGCGTCTTCGGCGGCGGGCATTCGGGCGCGTCCTTCGCCACCAGCAGGTAGAAGATGAATACGGCCACCAGCGGAATCAGCGCCAGGCCGAACACGTTGATCCAGCCGAAGGCCGCGGCCAGACCCGGTGCGAACAGCGCGGCCAGTGCGGTGCCCGAGTTGCCGGCGCCGGCAATGCCCAGCGCCGTGCCCTGGTGTTCCGGCGGATACCAGCGCGAGGCCAGCGGCAGCGCAACCGCGAAGGCGGCGCCGGCGAAGCCGAGGAAGCAGCCGAGCAGCAGCGCCTGTTCGTAGCTGTGGATGCCGAACTGCCAGGCGACGAACATCGCCGCGATGACGATGACCTGACCGATGGCGCCGGCCTTCTTCGGCTGCAGATGGTCCACCAGCACGCCCATCAGCATGCGCAGCAGCGCGCCGGCCAGCACCGGCACCGCCACCATGAAGCCCTTCTGTGCGTGCGTGAGCTGCAGGTCCTGGGCGATCTGCACGCCGAGCGGGCCGAGCAGCACCCACACCATGAAGGCGAGATCGAAGTAGAGAAAGGCGGCAAACAGCGTGGGCGTGTGGCCGGCCTTGAGAAATGCTTTCCTGTCCATCGGCGGATGACCTCCCCGTTATCAGTCCGGCCTGCGCGCAGCGTTGCGCACAGCCGTTCTTCGGGATCTGTGTTGAACGAAGTTGCGGCGGCCGGTGGGTGCCGTGTCCGCCGCGCGAAGGCTTCAGGCCTTCAGCAGTACCTGGCCGTTTTCGACCTTCACGTCGAAGCCGCGCGTGCAGCCGACATCGGGTGCCACCGCCTCGCCCGATTCGAGCTTGATCTTCCAGCTGTGCAGCGGACAGGTGACCGTGTCGCCATGCACGATGCCCTGCGACAGCGGGCCGCCCTTGTGCGGGCACTTGTCATGCACAGCGAACACGCGGTCGCCGTCGGTGCGGAAGATGGCAATGTCGCCGGCATCGGCGCTCACCACGCGCGAGCCGAGCAGGGGGATGTCTTCGAGTGCGCAGACGTGCGCCCAGGTGGAGGTTTCGGTGCTCATGAGGATTCCTGTATGTGTGTCTGGAGGGGCTGGAGGTGAGGGGCTAGGGGCTAGGGAACAGGCGCGGCTGTGCCGCGCGAAGTGGGCTTGTCGCTAGCCCCTGACCCCTAGTCCCTCATCCCAAGATCAGGCCTTCATCGCCTGCTTGATGGCGATGGTGCGGAACTCACGGCCGAGCTCGGATTTCGCGTCGGCTTCGGCGCGCTCCAGCCACGGGTCCTTGTAGTCCTGCAGCGCGAACAGCAGGCGTTCGTACAGCGCCTTGCGGTTCTCGGCGTCATCGACCACCTTGCCCTTCACATAGTCGAGACCGACGCGCTCGATGTAGTGCACCGTACGTTCGAGGTACCAGCCCTCTTCGCGGTAGAGCTGCAGGAAGGCGCCGGAGTACTCCATCACCTCGTCGTCGCTGGCCACCTTGCAGAAGAACTGCGCCACCTCGGTCTTGATGCCGCCGTTGCCGGCGACATAGATTTCGTAGCCGGATTCGACGCCGATCACGCCCACGTCCTTGATGCCGGCTTCGGCGCAGTTTCGCGGGCAGCCGGACACGGCGAGCTTTACCTTGTGCGGGCTGTACATGCCGAACAGCATCTTTTCCAGCTTCACGCCCATACCCATGGACAGCTGGGTGCCGAAGCGGCAGTGCTCGGCGCCGACGCAGGTCTTCACCGTGCGCAGGCTCTTGCCGTAGGCGTGGCCGGACACCATGCCGGCCTTGGCGAAGTCGGCCCACATCGCCGGCAGATCGTCCTTCTTCACGCCCAGCAGGTCGATGCGCTGGCCGCCGGTCACCTTGACGGTGGGCACCTTGTACTTCTCGGCGGCGTCGGCGATGGCGCGCAGTTCGCCCGGCGTGGTCAGGCCGCCCCACATGCGCGGCACCACCGAATAGGTGCCGTCCTTCTGGATGTTGGCGTGCGCGCGCTCGTTGATGAAGCGGCTCTGCGCGTCGTCCTTCGCCTCGTGCGGCCAGGTCGAGATCAGGTAGTAGTTCAGCGCGGGGCGGCAGGAGGCGCAGCCGTTGGGCGTCTTCCACTTCAGCTCGCGCATCACGGTCGGGATGTCGATCATGTGGCGGTCGCGGATCGCCGCACGCACGTCACCGTGGTTCATGTCGGTGCAGCCGCACATCGGCTTCGAACTCGAATCGGCCGGCGTGTAGGCGCCGCCGACGCAGGAGGCGAGGATCTGTTCGACCAGGCCGGTGCAGGAGCCGCAGGAGCTGGAGGCCTTGGTGTGCTTGCGCACGTCGTCCAGCGAGAACAGCCCTTTCTCCTTGATCGCCTTGACGATGGTGCCCTTGCACACGCCGTTGCAGCCGCAGACCTCTGCGCTGTCAGGCATCGAGGCGGCCTGGGTCTGGCCCTTGTGGCCGACGTCGCCGAGGTGGTTCTGGCCGAACATCAGATGGTCGCGCACGGCGTGGATGTCCTGGCCGTCCTTGATCAGCTGGAAGTACCAGCTGCCGTCGGCGGTGTCGCCATACAGACAGGCGCCGACCAGGCGCTCGCCTTCCAGCACCAGACGCTTATAGACGCCGCCCGCCGGGTCGTGCAGCACGATGTCGTCGCAGCCTGGGCCGCCCATGAAGTTGCCGGCGGAGAACACGTCGATGCCGGTCACCTTCAGCTTGGTCGAGGTGACGGAGCCCTTGTAGGTGCCGATGCCGTACTGGGCAAGGTGGTTGGCGCACACCTTGGCCTGTTCGAACAGCGGCGCGACCAGACCGTAGGCGATGCCGCGGTGGTTCACGCATTCGCCGACCGCGTAGATCTTCGGGTCGTAGGTCTGCAGCGTGTCATTGACGACGATGCCGCGGTTGCAGTGGATGCCCGCCGATTCGGCCAGCGTGGTGTTGGGGCGGATGCCGGCGGCCATCACGACGAGGTCGGCCGGAATGGTTTCGCCGCTCTTGAAACGCACTGCGGACACCCGGCCATCGGCGCCGGCGATCAGCGATTCGGTCTGCTTCTCCAGCAGGAAGGCGAGGCCCTTCTTTTCCAGCGAGGCCTGCAGCATGTCGGCCGAGGGCTTGTCGAGCTGGCGTTCCATGATCCACGGCGCCAGATGCACCACGGTCACCTGCATGCCGCGCAGCGCCAGGCCGTTGGCCGCTTCCAGTCCGAGCAGACCGGCGCCGATGACCACCGCGTGCTTGCGCGTGGCGGCGGCTTCGATCATCGCGTCGGTGTCGGCGATGTCGCGGTAGGCGATCACGCCCGGCAGGTCCTTGCCCGGCACCGGCAGGATGAAGGGGTTGGAACCGGTGGCGAGCAGCAGGCGGTCGTATTCCGCTTCGGTGCCGTCATCGGCGAATACCTTGCGCGCCTTGCGGTCGATCTTGACGATCTTCTTGCCGGTGTGCAGCGTGATGTTGTTGTCGCGGTACCAGTCCCAGTCGTTCAGGATGATGTCCTGCACCGTCATTTCGCCGGCCAGCACCGGCGACAGCAGGATGCGGTTGTAATTCGGATGCGGCTCCGCACCGAACACGGTGATGTCGTACATCTCCGGTGCGATCTTGAGCAGCTCTTCCAGCGTGCGACAGCCCGCCATCCCGTTGCCGACCATGACCAGACGCTTCTTTTCCATGACCCGTTCCCTCTACCGATTGCTGCAATAACAGGCCGCAGCGGGTGCGGCCGACATCCCTTACCCGGCTGTGCTGTCGCGGACCGGTGACGGTTCGCAGGGACGAGCACGGACCTGCGCCTGCAGCATCGCTGGCGCCTGTAGGGCAAAACCTTTCGTGACCGGATCGTGCCGGTCGGCAAATGACGCGCTTGGTCGGTCGTGTCCCGCCATTGGGAGACGAAGCCGATAAAACCGGGCTGCGCGGCGCAGTCGATGCGTCCCGCAGCGTTGACGACAGCCGATCCATCCTGGACGCGGTGCCGGTGTGTCGCAGGCTTGCGCCCGCTTTGTGTCGTCGACCTGCTTCAGTGACCGGGCGACCAGCCGGGGCACGACGCATCGTTGCGTCGTGTGTGCCCGGGCTTTTCTATCCAAGTCCGCCGTGCCGGCTGTGCCGTGAGGCGAACTTCGATGGTGCCGATGTGAACCAAGCCTGGTGCAGAGATGCCCGCACGCGCGGCCAACCCTCTCACGGGTGTCGACAAAGCAAAAGTTTTGCCAGGTCCGTTTCACCCGTTCGGAGCCATCGCTCAGAAGGGATCAACCTGCTGATTCATATGAGTTGTTGCCTGGATTTCGAGGTCTGTTTGGAGTGCTTGGCCGTCGCCGGTCGGGCCGTCTTCGCACGGATGTGGTGCAGCCGCTCTTCACGCCGGTGCGCTCCAGTAAGTCCTGGCGGGGCCGTTAAACACGTCATGAACGATCGAGGTCCTGACCACTCCAAGCGCCGCACCGGAACAGGCCGCACCGCGCTCGCCTGGTGCCTGCTCGCAAGCTGGCTCGTCGCCAGCGGTGGCGTGCTGCTTGCGCACATGAAAAACAATCCGGTCGGTGTCTGCGTGACCCGCGACTGACCGGACAAGAACATCCTCTGGAGACCTTCACGATGAACGACCACGCGCTTCACGCCTATTACGTCAGCGCAGACCGGGTCATGCTCGGCACCGCGACCGTTCTGTCCGCGGTGTGCATCGTCCTTGCAGCCATTTCAGGCGGTCTGACCACCGCCCTGCTGGTCGGCGTGCCGGCCTGTCTGGTGCCTTACGCGCTGTTCCGGATGGCACCGGGCTCGCTGGTGTCGCGCACCGGCTTCGCCAGTGCCTTCATGGTGCTGGCCGCGCTGCTGATCCAGCTGACCGGTGGCCTGATCGAGGCGCACTTCAGCATCTTCGTGCTGCTCGCCTTCCTGCTCTATTACCGTGACTGGCGGCCGGTGCTGGTGGCCGCCGGCTTGATCGCCGTGCACCACCTGGCGTTCAACTTCATGCAGGCAGCCGGCCTTGGCGTGTTCATCTTCAATGGCGGCGCCAACTTCAACATGGTTCTGGTGCACGCAGCATTCGTCGTGGCCGAGGCCGGGCTGCTGTGCTACATGGCGCTGGGCCTGTCGCGCGAGGCGCTGCAGGCGGCGCGCGTCGGCGAAGCGGCCGAGCGCATCGGTGCCGGCGATCTCGCGTCGGCGATTCCGCAGCAGGCGGGCATGTCGCTGCTCGCCGCGATGGAGCAGATGCGGGCGCGGCTGTCGCGCACCGTGAGCTTGCTGGTGGCCGAGTCCGCCAGCGCGCAGCGCGTGGCCGACACGATGGTGGCCAATGCCGAGCAGGTGACCGCCTCGACCGGTCAGCAGAGCGAAGCAACCCAGCGCATGGCCTCGGCCGTGCAGCAACTGACGGCGTCCATCCAGCAGATTGCGCAGAACGCAGAGGAGGCCAGCCTCCGCGTGCGCCGCGGCGGCGTGTCGGCGGACGAAGGGGTGGCGGTGATGCACACGCTGGCCGACGAGATCCGCCATACCGGCGCGTCCATCCATGAGGTCGAGAACGGCATGCAGCGGATCGGCGCGCAGTTCGAAAGCGTGAAATCCATCGTCGCGCTGATCAAGGAGATCGCCGACCAGACCAATCTGCTGGCCCTGAACGCGGCCATCGAAGCGGCACGTGCGGGCGAGCAGGGGCGCGGCTTTGCGGTCGTGGCGGACGAGGTGCGCAAGCTTGCCGAACGCACCCGCAACGCGACCGAGGACATCGCCCGAACCGTTGAAGCCATGCAGGCGAGCAAGGACGAGGCGCTGCACAGCGTCGCCAGCACGGTCGCCACCGCGCAGCGCGGCGTCGATCGCGTCGGTGAAGTCAGTCAGTCGATCGCCGCGGTGTCCGCGGACATCGCGGCGATGATGACCATCATCGTCGGTATATCGGATTCGATGAAGGAACAGTCGCAGGCGGCGACCGAGATCGCAACCGGGGTCGAGCAGGTCGCGGCGCTGGCCGACAGCACGGCCGCGATGGCGGCCGAGGACCGCGCGACGGCGGCGCAGCTGAATGCGATGGCGCAGTCGCTGGTCGACGCAGGCAGCCAGTTCAGGGTGAGCTGAAGCGGTCGACCTGCTGCCGCACCGCGCTCAGATACAGGCGAGCTGCCGGCAGGCGTCGAGGTGGGCGAGCAGCGGCGCGGGCACCGCGCTGCGTCCTTCCAGCATGTCGCGTATCAGGCGCGCGTTCGCCTCCGCCTCGATGCCGGGTTCGGGCTGCGTCAGCGCGCTGCCTTCTTCCGCTTCGCACAGCACCGATTCGACGCCATCGACGAAGCCGATGATCTGCGGTCGGCGCGCGGGATTGGCATAGGCCTCGCCCTCGGTGCCGCGCATCAGCATCGAGCGGCCACCGTCCAGACGCAGGAACTGCGTCATCTTCTCCAGGTATTCCGGATGCGTCACCGGTACCACGCGTACGCTGCGTCCGGGCATCGGATCGATCATCTTGGTCATTGAATGGCCCGAGTTGCGCACGCCCAGTTGCGGGCGCAGCGACAGCAGGGCATCCAGGCCAGGCAGCAGCCTGTCGACGCCGATGCAGGCGATGCGCTGCGCCGCCAGCAGCTCGCCGGCGTGTGCCGGACTGTCCGCCATCGGCAGATCGAGCGCACGCAGCAGCGCGAACGGGTCGGCGCGGGTGTCGAAATCGAAGCGGCCGTGGATCAGCACCGGAATGCCCTCACGTACCAGCAGCATCGCCAGCAAGGGCATCAGATTCGGGCGGCGACGGGCGCCGTTGTAGGTCGGCAGCACCACCGTGCGCGGGCCGGCCGGAGCGACGATGTGGGCGATGCGCGCATCGATCGCCGCCTTGAAGCCGAGCAGTTCGTCCAGCGACTCGCTCTTGATACGCATCGCCAGCACGATGGCGCCCAGCTGCAGCGGCGGCACGCGCCCGTCCAGCATGTCGGCAAACAGTGCCTGCGCGTCGTCGCGCGACAACGAGCGTGAGCCCTTGGCGCCGCGGCCGATTTCCTTGATCTGTTTCGTGTAGTTCATGGGTACAGGATTATGCCCGCGCCGGAACCCTGTGCCGGCCTGCGTTATATTCGGATTCGTCGCGCCGGAACACCGGCGCCTGCCGCGGGGTCAGAGCCGCTCCGCGCACAGCGACGCATACATATAAGGAGACGGACATGAAAGTAGGTTTCATCGGACTCGGATTGATGGGCCGCCCGATGGCGGGTCATCTGGCCAAGGGCGGTCACAGTCTTCACCTGTGGGCCCGTCGCCCCGAATCGCTCGAACCCTTCCGCGACAGCGGTGCGACCTTTCACTCGACCATTGCCGACGTCGCGCGCGAAGCCGATGTCGTGTTCTCGATGGTGGCCGACGCGCCGGACGTCGAACAGGTGGCACTCGGCCCGCAGGGCATTGCCGAAGGCGCGGCCGGTCGCACCGACCTGATCTTCGTCGATATGAGCACCATCGCGCCGGATTCGGCACGCACCATCGCCGCCCAGTTGGCTGCCAAGGGTGTGTCAATGATCGATGCGCCGGTATCCGGTGGTGAGGTTGGCGCCATCAACGCCGCACTGACCATCATGGCCGGTGGCACGCAGGAGGCGTTCGACCGCGTGCTGCCGCTGTTCCAGCTGATGGGCAAGAACGTCACCCGCGTCGGCGACAGCGGCGCCGGCCAGGTGGCCAAGGCCTGCAACCAGATACTGACCGGCGTCGGCGTGCTGGCGCTGGCCGAGGCCTTCGCCTTCGCCGAGAAGAGCGGCGTCGATTCGGCGCGCGTGCGCGAGGCGCTGCTCGGCGGTTTCGCCTACAGCCGCATCCTGGAGAACCACGGTCAGCGCATGCTGGATCGCAATTTCAAGCCGGGCTTCAAGTCGTGGATGCACCAGAAGGATCTGCGCATCGTCATGAACGAGGCGCACCGCATGGGCCTGGCGCTGCCGTCGGCCGCCGCCGCGGCGCAGATGCTGAACGCGATGGTCGGGCAGGGGCTGGGCGAGGAGGATTCGATCGCCGTGCTGAAGGTGCTCGAAGGTCTTGGCGGCGTCGAGCGCTGAGGGGCTCGCGATGAAGATCGGCTTCATCGGTCTGGGCGCGATGGGCCGCGCGATGGCGGCCAATCTGCTGCGCGCCGGGCACGACGTGACCGTGTGGGCGCGTCGCGCCGAATCGATGCAGCCCTTGCTCGACCAGGGCGCACGACCGTCGGCGTCGCCGGCGGATTGCGCACGCGGCATGGACGCGGTGTGCTGCATCGTCACCACCGGCGCCGACGTGCGCGAGGTGGCGCTGGGGCCGCAAGGCGTCATCGAAGGGGCGGCGCCAGGCTGCGTCTTCATCGACCACAGCACCATTCCGCCGTCGGTGGCGCGTGACATCGCCACGGCACTCAGGGCGCGCGGCATCGACATGCTGGACGCGCCGGTGTCGGGCGGCGAGCGCGGCGCCATCGACGCGACGCTGGCCATCATGGTTGGCGGCGAGGCGGCGGTGTTCGAGCGCATGAAGCCGCTGCTGGCGGCGGTCGGCCGCACCCAGGTGCATGTCGGGCCGAACGGTGCGGGGCAGGTCACCAAGGCCTGCAACCAGCTCGTCCTGTGCGCCTTCATCGAGGCAGCGGCCGAGGCGGCACGACTGGCTGCGGCCAGTGGCGTCGATTTCGGCAAGGTGCGCGAGGCGATGCTGCACGGCTCGGCTTCGTCGCGTGCACTCGAACTGTTCGGCGGCAAGATGGCGACGCGCGATTTTTCGGCCGGCGTGCAGTCGCGCCTGCATCACAAGGACATGGGCATCGTGCTCGGCGAGGCGGTCGAACTGGGGCTGGCGATGCCGCTGTCGGCTGCGGTGTGGCAGCAACTCAATGCCCTGATGGCGCAGGGCGGCGGTACGCTGGATACCTCGGCCCTGCTCACCGTGCTCGAGGGGCCGGGCAGCGCCTGATCAGTGTCGCCGGCCGGTCAGGCAGGGGAAGTCGAAGGCCGGGCTCTGACCGTCCATCAGCCTTGAAAGCAGCCTGGCCGAACCGCAGGCCAGGGTCCAGCCGAGTGAGCCGTGGCCGGTGTTGTACCAGAGGCCATCGATCCGGCTGCGGCCGATCAGCGGCACATTGCCCGGCGTACAGGGACGCAGGCCGGCCCAGGCCTCGGCCGCGTCGAAATCGCCGGCGTCCGGGCACAGTTCGCGCGCCAGCCGGGTCAGCAACTGCACGCGCTCCGGTTCTATCGTCACCGTCAGTCCGCCCAGTTCCGCCATGCCGGCGACGCGCACGCGGTCGCCGAGGCGCGACAGCACGATGCGGTGTTCCTCGTCGGTCAGGCTGGTGCGCGGCGCATTCGGTCCGGCCGGGAAGGTGATCGAGTAGCCCTTGATCGGGTACAGCGCCGGTCGCGGGCCGTGCTGCTCGACCAGCTGGCGGGTGTGCGTGCCGAGCGCGCACACCACCTGTTCGCCGCGCAGCAGGCCGCGCACGCCGCGCGCGTCGCGCACGGCGACGCCGCGTACCGTGTTCTCGTGGATGTCCAGCGCCTCGACCGTGATTTCGTAGTGGAAGGTCACACCGGCGTCGACGCAGGCGGCGGCCAGCGCCCGCGTGAAGCGGTGCGCGTCGCCGGTCTCGTCGTTCGGTGCGTGCAGGCCACCTACCAGCGTGCGCTGACTGTTCGCCAGCGCCGGTTCGATGTCGATGCAGCGCGCGGCGTCGCAGCTGTCGATGCGTATGCCGTGCGGCGCCAGCCATTCCGCGCGCGCACGGGCGCGCTCGAATTCGCGACGCTCGGAAAACACGTGCAGGATGCCGCTTGCCGACTGCTCATACTCCAGCTTCAGCGCGTGACGCAGCGACTGCAGCTCGGCCTGACTGCTGACGGCCAGTCGCGCCAGTGCATCGGTGTTGCGACGCATGCGGCCGGGCAGGCACTCGTACAGGAAGGCGCCCATCCAGCGCCACTGACGGTGGTTGGCGGTCGGCGAAAAGCGCACCGGGGCATTCGAATCGAGCAGTCCGCGCAGCCCGATCATCGGTGCCTGCGGTGAGGCCCAGGGCGCGGCGTGGCTGACCGAAATCTGGCCGCCGTTGGCGAAACTGGTTTCCATTGCGGGATCAGCCTGCCGGTCGATGACCGACACGGTGTGACCGGCCTGGCGCAGGTACCAGGCGGTGGTGATGCCGACGACGCCGGCACCCAGAACGAGGATGTGCATGCGGTTCTAGTTATGGACGACGCTGTGGATGACCGGGTGCGACCGCTGCCGGTTCCGTGCGCTGGGCGCGCTGCCGGCTTTCAAATCGGTCGGACGTGAAATCGTGCGACCCGGATCATGGTGCTGTGCACGATAATGCATTTCCTGCCATTCCGGAGTCGCGACACATGTCCCGCATCACCCTGAGCCAGTTCCTGATCCAGCAACAGCGCGACGGCGAGCGCATCTGCGCCGAGCTGCGCTTCCTGGTCGAAGTCGTCGCCCGCGCGGTCAAGGCGATCGGCAACGCAGTCGGCAAGGGCGGCCTGACCAATTCGCTCGGCGAGGCCGGTGGCGAGAACGTGCAGGGCGAGGTGCAGAAGAAGCTGGACGTGATCGCCAACGAAATCCTGCTCGAAGCGAACGAGTGGGGCGGCCATCTTGCGGCGATGGCGTCGGAAGAAATGGATCTTCCGCACCAGATTCCGAACCGTTACCCGAAGGGCGAATTCCTGCTGCTGTTCGATCCGCTGGACGGCTCGTCCAACATCGACGTGAACATTTCGGTCGGGACCATCTTTTCGGTGCTGCGCTGCCCTGAGCTGAATGGCAGCGTCGAGCCGGTCGACGAGAAGGCCTTCCTGCAGCCCGGCACCCAGCAACTGGTAGCCGGCTACGCGGTGTATGGCGCGGCCACCCAGCTGGTGCTGACCGTGGGCAACGGCGTGCACGCGTTCACGCTGGACCGAGAGACCGGCAGTTTCGTCATGACCACCGAAAACATGCGCGTGCCGGAAGACACCAAGGAATATGCGATCAACGCGTCGAACGCGCGCTGGTGGGAAGCGCCGGTCAAGCGCTATATCGACGAGCTACTGGCGGGCAAGAGCGGTCCGCGCGGCAAGGATTTCAACATGCGCTGGGTCGGTTCAATGGTGGCGGATGTGCACCGCATCCTGACCCGCGGCGGCATCTTCATGTATCCGAAGGACACCAAAGACCCGACCAAGCCGGGCAAGCTGCGCCTGATGTACGAGGCCAATCCGATGGCGATGCTGATCGAGCAGGCGGGCGGCGCGGCGACCACGGGTTACCAGCGCATCCTGGACGTCCAGCCTGAAAAGCTGCACCAGCGTGTGCCGGTCATCCTCGGGTCGAAGAACGAAGTGGAGCGCGTGACCGGCTATCACGCCGTCTGAAGGAAGCGCGCGATGCCAGCGGCCGCGACGCGGCCACTGGCCATGCTGGCGGTGAGCAGGTAGCCACCGGTCGGCGCCTCCCAGTCCAGCATCTCGCCAGCGCAGAACACGCCGGGCAGCGCCTTCAGCATCAGTCCGTCGTCCAGCGCCTCCAGCCGCACGCCACCCGCCGTGCTGATGGCCTCAGCCACCGGCCGTGTGCGCTGCAGGCGCAGCGGCAGCGCCTTTAGCGTCGCCGCCAGGCGTGACGGGTCGGCCATCGCAGCCTTGTCCAGCACCTCGTGCACCAGCCCCAGCTTGACGCCGCCCAAGCCGAGCCGGCTGGCGAGATGCGAGCTGAGCGAACGCGAGCCGCGCGGGCGGCGGATTTCGTCGAGCACGCGTGTCGCGTCGTGCGCCGGCAGCAGGTCGAGCGCGATGTCGCAGTGGCCGTCGCGTTCGAGCCGTTCGCGCAGCGCGGCGGACAGCGCATAGATCAGGCTGCCTTCGAGGCCGTGCGCGCTGACCAGGCACTCGCCGCGTCGTTCGATCGGCGTCCCGTCCATTCCGTCGAAGCGGATGGCGACGTTCTTCAGCGGTGCGCCGGCGTGGCGCTCGGCGAAGTGCGTGCTCCAGTCGATGTCGAAGCCACAGTTGGCGGCACGCAGTGGCGCGAGCGCGACGCCGCGCGCGTCGAGCAGCGGCATCCAGGCCCCGTCGGAGCCAAGCTGCGGCCAGCTGGCGCCGCCGAGGGCGAGCAGCGTCGCGCGCGCGCCGACCAGCCGCTCGCCGTCCGGCGTGTCGAAGGTGAGCGCGCCGGCGACGTTCCATCCGGTCCAGCGCTGGCGCATGTGAAAGCGCACGCCGGCCGCACGCAGCCGCGCCAGCCATGCGCGCAGCAGTGGCGCCGCCTTCATGTCGGTCGGAAATACCCGCCCGGAACTGCCGACGAAGGTGTCGATGCCGAGACCCGCGCACCAGTCACGCAGCGCGGCCGCATCAAATTCGGCCAGCCAGTGGCCGACTTCGGCGCGGCGTTCGCGGTAACGCGTAACGAACTGATCGGCGGCTTCGGCGTGCGTCAGATTGAGGCCGCCCTTGCCGGCGAGCAGGAACTTGCGGCCGACCGACGCTTTGGCGTCGTACAGATCGACCGCGAGGCCGCGCGCCGACAGCACTTCGGCCGCCATCAGCCCGGCCGGTCCGCCGCCGACGATGGCGACCTGAACGGCGGTGTGAGGCAGGGGCATCAGTCCGGCGTCTGCACCAGCCGCAGCGCGCTGTCGTCGCTGCGCAGGCGGTAGGGGCTCGGTGGAAGCAGCGGTTCGGGTACTTCTGCGCGCTTCTTCAGCGCCTCGTAGCGGCCGGCAACCTTGGGCACATAGGCGCGTGTTTCCGCGTAGGGCGGCACACCGCCGTACTTTCTGACCGCGCCGGCGCCTGCGTTGTAGGCGGACAGCACCAGTTCGATGTCGCCGAAATCGTCCAGCAGGTCGCGCAGGTGGCGTGCGCTGGCGCGCAGATTGTCAGCGGGCTTCAACGCGTCGGACACGCCGTACATGCGGGCGGTGGACGGCATCAGCTGGGCCAGACCGAGCGCCCCCTTGGGCGACACGGCGCGCGGGTTGTAGGCCGACTCGGCGTGGACGACGGCGTGCAGCAGTTCGGGTTCGATGCCGCCGGCCTCGGCCGCCGCCTCGATCTGTGCGGAGAACGGCAGCTTGCCCAGCGCTTCGCGGCGTGCCTGCTTGCGTTCGGCCTCGGAAATGCGCGGCGATTCGGGTTGATGGAGGCGGTAGTCGGCGCCGCCCGGCAGCCGCAATTGATAGTCCGCGGAATCGCCGGCGTGGGCAACGGGCATCAGCAGTGTCGCGAGCAGCATGACGGGCGTACGCATCAGCCTTCCTTCGGAGTCAGTCGGGTGGCGAACCAGACCGCCAGCGCGATGCCGACGGTGTTGGCGAGCAGATCGTAAAGATCGGCTTCGCGCCCCGGCAACATGAGCTGCCGCCACTCGTCATAGCAAGCCAGCGCCAGCGCCAGTCCTGCGCACGCGTACAGCCAGCGCCGGCCGGCCGCCAGCCACAGCGACAGCGCGATCGCGCCGAAGGTGCCGGCGTGGGCGAGCTTGTCCCAGGGCGACGGAATCAGGCCGACCGCCAGCGAGGTTTCGCCGAGGCGGATCAGGCTGGCGATCATCGTCAGCGCGAACAGCCCGGCCGCCCACTGCAGATAAGGTTCCAGACGCATGACCTCAGTAGGCATTGCGGTCGCTGAACACGACGGCAACCGTCTTGACGATGATCCAGAGGTCCAGTCCGAGCGACCAGGTGCGAAGGTACTCGAGGTCGTATTCGATGCGCTTCTGCATCTTGTCCACAGTTTCGGTTTCGCCGCGATAGCCATTCACCTGCGCCCAGCCGGTGATGCCCGGCTTGACCTTGTGACGCACCATGTAGCCCTTGATCAGCTTGCGGTAGGTTTCGTTGTGCGACACCGCGTGCGGCCGCGGGCCGACGATGCTCATGCGCCCCTGCAGCACGTTGATGAACTGCGGCAGTTCGTCGAGCGAGGTGCGACGCAGGAATCCGCCGAAGCGGGTGATGCGCTGATCGTTGCGGGTGGCCTGCTTCACCACGCCGCCGTCCTCCTGCACGGTCATCGAGCGGAACTTGTAGACGACGATTTCCTTGCCGTCGAGGCCGTAGCGGCGCTGGCGGAACAGTGCCGGACCGGGCGAACTCATCTTCACGCCTATCGCGATCGCCAGCAGCAGCGGCGATATCAGCAGCAGGATGATGATGGACAGCACGATGTCGCTCGCGCGCTTGACCAGACCGTTGATGCCGGTGAACGGCGTGTCGCAGACGGCCACCACCGGTACGCCGGCCACGTAGTCCATGCGCCCCTGGATCAGGTCGGTCAGGAAAATGTCCGGTGCGAAGAAGATGCTCACCGTCGTATCTTTGAGATCGTCCAGCAGCGACAGGATGCGCGGCTGGCTGGCCATCGGCAGCGCCAGGTAGATCTGGTCGATGCGGTTCGCCTTCACGTAGGCGGCGAGATCGCGCAGACGACCGAGCAGCGGAAGGCCGTTGAGCTGGGTGATGCGCTCGGGGGCGCGGTCGTCGAAGTAGCCGACGCAGCGCACACCCAGGTAAGGATTGGTTTCGAACTGTTCGGCGAGCGACACACCGATATCGTTGCAGCCGACGATGATGACGCGGGTCTGGTTCGCTTCCTGCGCGGCGGCGCGCTGCAGATAGCCGCGGGCAACGAAGTGGGCGACCAGCTGTGTCAGCGGTGCCGCAACCAGCCAGGACACCACGACCTCGTAGGGGAAGTTCTCGATGTACTGGCTGGCGTAACCGAAGAACAGCAGGATGAAGGCGATCAGCAGCCAGCTGATGACGGTCTGCCGGATCACCCGACGCGGCCGCATGCTGAGCAGCGACGAGCCAGGGAAGGACAGGGAAAAGACGACGAGCGACAGCACGACATAGCGCGCGTCGACGGTATCGCCGTAATAGAGCGCGCAGGCGATCAGGGACAGGATGAGCGACAGCGGGTCGAGGAACATTTCGACCATGCCGGATAGGCTCAACGGTGCCCGCAATACGGAAGTGTTACGCTCAAACTTGGCGAGCATCGGGAATGAAACCGGTGAATTCAATGGATCTGGAGACCTGCAGACGACGTGCCGGCTAGAATACCGGAAGCGTTTTTGCGTATTTTCACGATTTGCGTGCTGGAAAGAAAAGCGTCACGGCCCGCATTCATACTCTCTTCAATGAACAATAACATTTCAAAATGTTTGCCCGTTGTGCTGTTGTTACTGACCCTGCCGATTGCGGACAGCGCCCGCGCGGACGAGGACGATGTGTTCAGCTTGGTCACCTCGGCGAACTGGCAATATGTCGACAACGTGTTCTATCTGCCCGATGGCAGTGAACCGACGTCCTTTGGGCCGAACGCACCTCGCGGTGACCACAGCACAATACTCAGCGCCGGCATCGTTGGCGAGAAGCGTCTGGGTCGGCAGGTGCTTACCGCGAACACCACATTCAACCGTACGCGGTACAACGACCTCAGCCTGCTCGATAACGATGGTTATAACCTCGCTGCTGGCTGGCGCTGGACCGTCGGCAGCGACCTGAGCGGCAACTTGAGCTACACCAAGCGACGCTACATGCTCGGTTTCGGCGATTTTCGGCCGGCGGAGCCGACTAAAAATCTTGTCGATGCGGAAACCTGGCGCTTCGATGGAAGCTATATGCTTGACGCTTATTGGGCGCTGTTTGGCAGCCTGAACCGAGATACTCAACGCAATGATGCGGCGATACGTCGTCCGAGTGATTACGACATCGATCGCCTCGAGGCGGGAGCACGCTACACGACGCGAGGTGGTACCGCATTCGAGCTGCTGGGACGCGAGAGCCGAGGGGACTTTCCAAACCGCGCTGCAAGCGTCCTTCGCGACAATGCTTACAAGCAGAAGGACGC
Source organism: Methyloversatilis discipulorum (assembly GCF_018780585.1). Taxonomy (GTDB): domain Bacteria; phylum Pseudomonadota; class Gammaproteobacteria; order Burkholderiales; family Rhodocyclaceae; genus Methyloversatilis; species Methyloversatilis discipulorum_B. Next base: position 116,746 of record NZ_JADMJL010000011.1, read on the forward strand.
GGAATTTCGGGTGCGCTGGCAGCCATTCGGGCATTCGAAACTGTCGGCCTCGGTCGGGGTGTCCAAACGCGAGCACGAGCGGGCACCGACGCGCAATTACGACGACGTGTACGGGAGGTTTTCGTGGGAATGGCGACCGACCGGCCATTTGGGCCTGACCTTCGACGCACAGCGCCAGATCAGCGGGCTGGACGACAACTTCACCACCTATTTCGAGACCGAAACTTATAGCCTGACCCCGGTCTGGTATGTCACCGGAAAGCTGCGGGTCGATGGACTCGTGCAGTATCGCGCCCGCGATGGGCAGGGTCGTGGTAACAGCGATTTTATCGATCCGGCGGTGTTGGCATTGTTGGGTGATCGCGCGGCTCAGCGTACCGAGGACCTCTACACTTACAGTGTCGGCGCCACGTGGTCCATCCAACGCAACCTGAGCGCCAACGCGCAGTGGCGCCATGATCGTCGCGATTCCAACGTCAATTTCTTTCAGTACCGCACCGACAGTGTATCGATGTCGCTGCAGTACCTGTTCTGAGTCAGTACTGCAGCAGCGCGTGGCTGTTCCAGCCGCGCGCAGCCAGCAGGGCCGAACCGCCGAGTGCCGGCAGGTCGATCAGGAAGCGGAAACCGACGAGCCGGCCGCCGGCGCGTTCGACCAGTTCGCCGCAGGCCACGGCGGTGCCGCCGGTGGCGATCAGGTCATCGAGCACCAGCACCCGTGCTCCGCTGGCGAAAGCGCCGACGTGCATTTCCAGCCGGTCGCTGCCGTACTCGAGCGCGTAGTCGACGCCCAGCGTCGGGCCCGGCAGCTTGCCGGGCTTGCGAACCGGCACCAGACCAGCGCCCAGTCGCTGCGCCAGCGCACCTGCGAGCAGGAAGCCGCGTGCCTCGATGGCAGCGACGATGTCGACGCTGGCGGGCTCGATGCTGCGTTCGAGTGCGTCCAGTGCCTGCGTCAGGCCGCGCGCGTCGGCCAGCAGCGGCGTGATGTCGCGGAACTGTATGCCCGGCTCGGGAAAATCGGGAATGGTGCGGATCAGCGAGCGCAGCGGCGCAAGGTCGGCCGGATGTGTCATGGCGTTTCCTGGAAGGCGGGCAGGCCGAGCCGGGCGCGTCGTTCGTCGCGCGGCAGTGCAGCCAGCTCGCGCATGGTCGCCCATACGGCGGGCATGTCGGGCGAGGCGGCTATCAGTCGCGTGAAGGCCGGTCTGGCTGCAGTGTAGAGGCCGATCGACGCCAGCGTCGCGTTGTTGATGTCCTGCGCGAACCAGCGATCGTAGCCGCGGAAGCCGGCCCAGCGCGTGTCGCGCAGAGCGCGATAATCCGTGCCCAGTTCTTCGAGCAGGCGCGCTTTGTCGGCGTGTTTTTCGGAATCTGCCAGATCGCTGCGGTAGAGCGCATCCAGTGCGTCGCGATAGCGGATCACCAGCGCGGAGAAATCGCTGCGCAGCCGCTGCGCCCGCTCGAACCCGTCGCGCAGTCTTTCCTTGCCGGGGCGCGCCAGCCAGCGGCGCACGCCTTCCTCTTCCACCGCGCTGGCGAAGGACTCATTGAATTCGGTGTCGTCGCGCACATAGACGATCTGGTGCGCCAGTTCATGCACGATGAGACGCACCAGCTCGGTTTCCGGGTAGTGGATGAAGGTGTTCAGCAGCGGGTCGTCGAACCAGCCCAGTGTCGAATAGGCCGGCACGCCGCTCACATGCACGTCCAGCCCCTCGCCCGCCAGTGCGTCGGCGTGCCTGCGGGCATCGACCTCGGCGAAGAAGCCGCGATAGCTGACGCAGCCAGCGATCGGGAAGCAGGACTGGCGCGGCTTGATAGACAGCGGCTCGGTCGCGAACACGTTCCAGACGACGAAAGGGCGCCCGAGGTCGGCGTAGCGGCGATAGCTGCCATTGTCCGGCAGCGCCATCTCGCTGCTGGCCCAGTCGCGGATCTCTGCCGCCAGCGCGAGCTTGTGGCGCAGCGTCTGCGTGCTCGACGGGTCGGCATCGACTGCGGCCAGCGGACGCGCCAGCCGCCAGAGCTCGAACTGGCCGTGTGCCGCCTGCCAGTAGTAGCGTGGCGAGAAGCTGCCGTTGCAGCCGCCGAGCAGCAGCGCCAGACCGACGACGAGGCCGCGGTGCCGGCGCCGCTCAGCCCGCGTCGCGGTGTCCGGCATAGGGGTCGGCGTAGGCGGGAACGACGGCGGGGGCCGTGTCCAGCGGCGCGTTGTCGATGGTGACCGGTATCCAGCCGCGTACACTGTTGATGAACCAGACGGACTGGGCGCGGCCGAGGTCCTCTCGGGTGAGGACGCGTTCCATCAGTTCGCCGCGCTCCACCAGTTCGCGCCTGAGCGTGCCATCGAGCAGGCCACTGGATACCGGTGGCGTGTAAAGGCTGCCGTCGATGTCCAGCACAAGATTGCCGCGCGTGAATTCGGTCAGTTCGCCGGCGTCGTTCCACAGCAGCACGTCGAAGGCGCTGCCGGCGACCTGCGACAGGTGGGCGTCGTAGATGCCCCGGCGTGTGGTCTTGTGGTAGAGCAGCGGTTCGGCGCGGGACACCGGTGCCGACGCCAGCCTGACCTTGCGCGGGCTGTTGTCGGGCTCGCCAGCGGCGCCGCTCTCGACGCGCAGGTGGCCGTCGGCGGCGCACAGCAGGCGCACGCGCAGACGACCCTGTGGATGTGCCGCCGCATGCGCCGCCAGCACCGCCGCCGCGTCCTGCGGGGTGGCGAAGCCGAAATGACGCGCCGACGCGGTCAGCCTGGCGAGGTGGCGGTCGAGCAGTTCGTAGCGGCCATCGACCAGCAACAGCGTCTCGAACAGTTCGAAGCCGTTGCCGGCGCGCGTCAGGAAGCGGCTCTTGGTCTGCACTTCGGCGTACTCGTCGGCGGCGACCGAATCCCAGGTGATGCCGCCACCCAGGCCGCACTCCATCCGTCCGCTCGCTGCGTCGAGCGTGACCGTGCGGATGGCGACGTTGAAGCGCGCCGCACCGCCCGGTGCCACATGGCCGATCGCGCCACAGTAGACCGCGCGCGGCGATTTCTCGAGGTCGGCGATGATGTCCATCGACTTCAGCTTGGGGGCGCCGGTGATCGAGCCGCACGGGAACAGCGCGGCAAACACGTCGTCCAGCGTCACTTCGGGGCGGGTGCGCGCGGTGATGGTCGAGGTCATCTGCAGCACGGTCGGGTAGTTCTCGATCGAGAACAGGTGCGGCACCTGCACGCCACCCGGCATGGACAGCCGCGACAGGTCATTGCGCAGCAGGTCGACGATCATCAGGTTCTCGGCACGGTTCTTTTCCGAATCACGCAGCCAGCGCGCGAGTTCGGCGTCCTCTTCCGGCAGCTGGCCGCGACGTGCGGTGCCTTTCATCGGTCGCGTCGTCAATACGCCGTCCTGCCACGCGAAGAACAGCTCCGGCGACGCCGACAGGATGCGGTGGGTGCCGATGTCCGCATAGGCGCAGAACTCGGCCTGCTGCGCCTGTCGCAATTGCTCGTAGTAGGACTGAGCGTCGCCGGAGAAGTGTGCGTGGGCGCGCACCGTGTAGTTCATCTGGTAGGCGTCGCCGCGACGGATGGCGGCGTGGATCGCGTCGATCGCCTGTCCGTATTCGTCCCGCCCGGTGTCCAGTTCCCACGCCGGCACCTCGAACGGGGCCGGTGCGTCGGGGCCGCAGTCGACCGGCGCGTGGTGCAGGCCGAACCACACCAGCGGCACGCTGCATCCGCTGCGCACGCGCGCCGCGCGATCGAAGGCGGGCGCCGCCTCGTAGGCGACGTAGCCGACCGCATGCAGACCGCGCTGCGTGGCCTCGGCCACGCGACGCAGGGCAGGGCGGACGGCATCCACGCTGTCGGCGCGAACCACTTCAAGCGGTTCGCCGAACACGAGGCGGCGTGGCAGTCTGTCCGGGGTCGAGAAATCGAGTATGAATTTCATGGTGTTGCCGGCAGCGGGCCGGTGCTGGCGTGAGCAGTGTTCAGACGACGTGCGGTGCGATGTAGAGCGCGATCACGCGTCGGCCGAGCAACGTGACAGAGCCGTGGCGGCGGTTGTTCCCGGTGTCGCTGTATTCGAAGGCATAGGTCCGCTTGATGCGCATCTGACCTCCTTCGTCGCGGGCGAGCGAGGTCGAGCGGATGGCTACGGTATCATCGAGCAGCTGGGTGCCTTCCGCATTGCAGGCGGCACGGCTGGCTTCCATGCCCGCTTCACGCGCATTCAGGCTGTCGAGCCAGAACCAGATCAGGCCGGCGATCAGCAGCAGCGACACGAGTTCGAAGGTCGGCATGTCAGCGCTCCGGTTGCGCCATCGGCTGGCGCGCGACATAACGTCCCAGCTTGCCGTCGATGCGCTCGGCCAGCTGCGCCGCCAGCTGCGCAGGGCTGCGCTCAGGATACAGGCGGGACAGCACCAGCAGCAGGCACAGCAACACGTCGGCGGCTTCGTCGATCGACGCGTCGGCGGGCAGCGTCTTGTGCGGTTTGTAGCCGCGCTGGACCAGTACGGCCTCGGCCAGTTCGCCGGATTCCTCGGTCAGCTTGCACAGCAGCATCAGCGGATCCATCCGTTCGTGGGTCGCGAAGACGGACAAGGCCTCGGCAAAGGCGTCGGGAGAGAAAGACATATGTAAGACGATATGAACCGGGAAGCGTGCCCGATTCTATCGTGTGCAAGAGGGTTGGTCGGGGGTTGGACGGCGCGGCCCGCTTTGTCTGCCGCCGGCCGCGGAGCAAGGCATGGCAAGCTGCCATCGCCGCGTGGCAGGCATGCTGCATTACGGAAACATTTCACGCAACGGCGCTGTAACACGCGCCCGATACTGTTCAGCCTTGGTCAGTTGGGCTATCTTGGCCGACGGCCTCATGTCACAAATCAGCAATAATCATTCGGGGAAAACATGCCACATCACGCACGCCGTTCCATCGCCTTGACCGTCATCGCTGCAGCCATCCTGACTGCCTGCGGCGGCGAGGGCGGCGAAAAGAAGACGGCAACTCAGGTTGCCGCAAAGGTTAACGGCGGTGAAGTTTCGGTGCATCAGATCAATCAGGTCATGCAGCGTACCAATGTGGCGAATCCCGAGCAGGCCAAGGCGGCCAGCCGCCAGGTTCTCGAGCGCCTGATCGACCAGGAGCTGCTGGTGCAGCAGGCGGTCGAGAAGAAGCTGGACCGCGATCCGAAGACGCTGCAGGCGATCGAGGCTGCGCGTCGCGAGGTGCTTGCCCGCGCCTACCTCGAGCAGGTGTCCAGCGCTGCGGTCAAGCCGACCGACAGCGAAATCAAGGAATACTACAGCCAGCATCCGGAGCTGTTCTCCGAGCGCCGCATCTTCAATCTGCGCGAGCTGGCGATCGCGGCCGGCCCCGACTTCACGCCCAAGCTCGAACAGTTCATGTCGCAACCGCGCAATCTGCAGCAGATCGCAGAATGGCTGCGCAGCGAGAACGTGCGCTTCACCGCCAATGCGGTGACCAAACCCGCCGAGCAGTTGCCGCTCGAAATGGTGAAGCGAGTGCACCAGATCAAGGACGGCCAGATCGGCGTGCTCGGCACCTCGAACGGCATTCTGGTGATCGAGGTGGCTGCTTCGCGCAGCGTGCCGGTTGACGAGAACGCCGCACGGCCGGTGATCGAACAGTTCCTGCTGAACCAGCGCAAGGGTGAGCTGGCACAGTCGGAAGTGAAGAAGCTGCGTGAAAGCGGCAAGATCGAGTACATGGGCGAATTCACTGCACCTGCGTCGGCCGCTGCTGAACCGGCTGCTGCAACTGCCGCGCCGGCCGCAGCGCCTGCCGCCGGTGCTGAATCGCCGGTGGACAAGGGACTTTCGGGGCTCAAGTAAGCCTCTCTCGGGGCGGCGCCGCGCCAGCGCACGGCACCGTCCTATCGGACTGATCAACTGGAAACCCCTCGATATGACGAAGTTCGTACGTCTGCTGCTAGGCCTTTGTTTCGGGATGCTGCTGCTGCCGGCCGCCAGTGCCGCCGATGCGCGTGAGTACGTGCTCGGTTCCGGCGACGTCATCCGCGTCACCGTGTTCCAGAACCCGGATCTGACCGTCGAGACGCGGGTGACCGAAAACGGCAGCATCACCTATCCGCTGATCGGCGGCGTGGCGGTCGGCGGTCTGACGCTGCCGGCAACCGAGAAGCTGATCGCCGACAAGCTGCGCGACGGCGGCTTCGTGCTGAAGCCGCAGGTGAACGTGCTGCTGTTGCAGATCCGCGGCAACCAGGTTTCGGTGCTGGGCATGGTGAATCGCCCGGGCCGCTATCCGATCGAGATCGCCAACACCCGGGTCACCGACATGCTGGCCACTGCCGGCGGTGCGTCAGTGACCGGTGCCGACATCGTGACGCTGGTGGGTACCCGCAACGACAAGCCCTTCCGCGCCGAGATCGACATTCCGGCCCTGTTCCAGCCGGAAGGGATCAATGCGGACATACCCGTCATGGGGGGCGACATCCTCTACATCCACCGCGCGCCGGTGTTCTACATCTACGGGGAAGTGAATCGTCCGGGGTCCTACCGCCTCGAACGCGGCATGACCGTGATGCAGGCGCTCGCCCAGGGGGGCGGCATCACGCTGCGCGGCACCGACAAGCGCCTCAAGCTGCATCGCCGCAATGCGGCCGGTGCGGTGGAGGCGATCGAGCCCGACATGTCGATGACGCTGCAGAGCGACGATGTCGTTTACGTGCGCGAAAGCCTTTTCTGATCGGATGATTCCATGACGTTTCAGCAATTCCTGCTCATTCTGCGTGCGCGCTGGCTGGTCGGTCTGGCCGTGCTTCTGGTCGTCGTCGCCACCACGGTGGTAGTCAGTCTGGTGCTGCCCAAGCAATACACTTCGGCCACCTCGGTGCTGATCGACGTGAAGTCGCCCGATCCCATCCTTGGCGTCACGTTGCCGGCGCTGGTGACGCCAGGCTACATGGCCACCCAGGTGGACATCGTTACCTCGGATCGCGTCGCCCAGCGCGTGGTGCGGATGCTTGGTTTCGAAAAGAGCGCCCAGGCGGTCGAACAGTGGCGCGAAGCGACCGACGGTCAGGGCTCGATGGACGCCTATTTTGCCGATCTGCTGAAGAAGAAGCTCGACGTCAAGCCGTCGCGCGACTCGAACGTGCTGTCTATCGCATTCAGCGGCCAGGATCCGGCGTTCTCCGCGGCCGTCGCGAACGCCTTCGCGCAGGCTTATATCGACACCAACCTTGAACTGAAGATCGAACCGGCCAAGCAGTACGCGAACTGGTTCGCTGGCCAGTCCAAGGCGTTGCGCGAAAACCTCGAGCAGGCGCAGAGCAAGCTGTCGGCCTTCCAGCAGGAAACCGGCATCGTAAACACCGACGAGCGTCTCGACATCGAGAGCGCGCGTCTGGCCGAGCTCTCCAGCCAGTACACCGCGATCCAGGCGCAGCGCAGCGACAGCTCGTCGCGCCAGGCGCAGGTCAGCCAGTCGCAGATCGAAACGCTGCCCGAAGTGCAGCAGAACTCGCTCATCATCGGCCTGAAGTCGGAACTGGCGCGCGGTGAGTCGAGGCTGAACGAAATGAGCCAGCGCTTCGGTCGCAACCACCCGGAGTACCAGCGCGCCCAGGGCGAGGTCGATACCCTGCGCAGCAAGCTCGATGCCGAAATGAAGAAGGTGGCCAGCACGCTGAGCACCAGCAACCGCGTGAATGTGCAGCGCGAGGCCGAGGTGCGTGCAGCACTGGCGGCGCAGAAGAACCGCGTGCTCGAACTGAAGAAGCAGCGCGACGACCTGGCCGTCCTGCAGCGCGAGGTCGAGAGCGCGCAGCGCGCCTACGATGCCGTGGCCCAGCGTTTCACCCAGACCAGCCTCGAAAGCCAGACCACGCAGACCAATATCGTCGTGCTGACGCCGGCGATCGCACCGGTCGAGCACTCCAGTCCCAACCTGCTGCTGAACACGCTGGTCGCCGTCTTCCTCGGCGTGCTGCTGGCAGTCGGCACCGTGCTGCTGCTCGAACTGCTGGATCAGCGTGTGCGCGGTGACGACGATCTGCAGCAACTGCTCGGTGTGCCGGTGCTCGGCCTGATCTCGACCGTCAAGTTCAACAAGGGTGCAAAACGCGCCCGCGCGGCCACCGCCTGAAGGACATCACCATGAACGCACCCACTTCCATCGACACCGGGTCCGGGCGGGCCATCGGCGCCATCCTGATCGACGCCGGCCGGTTGAGCCCGGACGGCGCCGAGCGCATCCTGCGTGCGCAGCGCGAGCGCGGCCTGCGCTTCGGCGACGCGGCGATCTCGCTCGGCCTGCTGAAGGAATCCGACATCCAGTTCGCGCTGTCGCGCCAGTTCGACTACCCATTCCTGCAGGCTGGCGAAAGCGCAGTCAGTGACGAGGTGATCGCGGCCTATCGTCCCTTCACCCACCAGGTCGAAGAACTGCGCGCGCTGCGCAGTCAGCTCATGCTGCGCTGGTTCGACGCCGAAGCCGAGCGCAAGACGCTGGCCATCGTCAGTCCGGAGCGTGGCGAGGGGCGCAGCTTCATCGCCGCCAATCTGGCCGTCGTGTTCTCCCAGCTGGGCGAGCGCACGCTGCTGATCGACGCCGACATGCGCAACCCGCGTCAGCACACGCTGTTCTCGGTCAGCAACCGGGTCGGTCTGTCGGAAACGCTGGCCGGGCGCGGTGGTCCGGATGCGGTGCAGCGCGTGCCGGCGCTGCTCGACCTGTGCGTGATGCCGGCCGGTGCAGTGCCGCCGAACCCGCAGGAACTGCTGTCGCGACCGGTGTTCAGCCAGTTGCTGGGGCAGTTGTCGAAGGACTTCGACGTCATCCTGATCGACACGCCTGCAGGCGCCGAGTACGCCGACGCGCAGACCATTGCCGTACGCGCGAGCGGTGCGCTGATGGTTGCGCGCAAGAACGTGAGCCGCGCCTCGCGCCTGCGTCGCCTGGCCGACGAACTGATCACCGCCAGCGCGACCGTCGTCGGCTCGGTGATGAACGAGCCCTGATCGTGTCGACTGCGTCCAGGGACACACTGCCCCGCGTCATCGTGCTGACACAGATCTCTCACAGTGCCAGCGTGCGCAAGGCCGATGCAGCGGCCTGAGGGCCGGTCATGAGCAGCGACGCCGATCTGCTCTTCATGAACGAGGCGCTTGCGCTCGCCCGTGAGGCGGGATCGCTTGGCGAGGTGCCAGTGGGCGCCGTCGTGGTCAGCGACGGCGAGATCGTCGGCCGCGGCTTCAATCGTCCCATCATGGCCAACGATCCGACCGCCCATGCCGAGGTGATGGCCTTGCGCGCGGCGGGGCAGGCGTTGGCGAACTACCGCATGCCCGGCTGCACGCTCTACGTGACGCTCGAGCCGTGCGCGATGTGCAGCGGTGCGATCCAGCACGCGCGTATCGCGCGTGTCGTGTTCGGCGCGCGCGACCCGAAGACCGGGTGCTGTGGCAGCGTGACCGACCTGTTCGCCGAGCCCAGGCTCAACCATCATGCTGAAGTCGAGTCCGGCGTGCTGGCCGAGGAATGCGGTCGCCTGCTGAGCGACTTCTTCGCCGCCCGCCGCCGGCGCATCGAAACCGCCTGATGCATATCGACATCGATATCCGCTCGCAGTGGCTGCGCCTGTACGACGAGGCCGGCGTGCTGATCCGTCGTTATCGTGTGTCGACAGCGAAGAACGGCGCCGGCGAGCAGCGCGGCAGCTTCCGCACGCCGCGCGGGCGGCACGTCATCCGCGCCCGCATCGGCGCCGGTGCGCCGGCGAACACGGTGTTCGTGCGCCGGCGCCCGACCGGCGAACTGTGGTCGTCCGAGCTGGCGGCCGCACATCCGGGCCGCGACTGGATACTGACGCGCATTCTCTGGCTGTCAGGCTGCGAGCCGGGCGTGAACCGGCTGGGTGAGGTCGATACGATGCGTCGCTACATCTATCTGCACGGCAGCCCGGATACGGCGGAGATGGGCGTGCCCGGCTCGATCGGATGCGTGCGCATGCGCAATCGCGACATCATCGAACTGTTCGACCTGGTGCCGGCGGGCACCCCGGTCCGCATCACGGACTGAGCGTGCTGCGCGTCGAGCTGGGTGACTGGGTGTCGATGACGCCGGCGCTCGAAGCGATACGCCGCGAAGTATTCATCGTCGAACAGCAGGTTCCGGAAGAGATGGAGTGGGACGCCGACGACGTTACCAGCGTGCATGCGCTGGCGCTGCTCGACGGTCACCCGGTCGGTTGCGGGCGCCTGTTGCCCGACGGCCACATCGGTCGCATGGCCGTGCGCGCGCCGTTCCGCTCGACGGGTGTGGGCCGGGCGCTGCTGCAGGCTTTGCTCGCCGAGGCGCGGCGGCGCGGAATGCGTGAGGTGGTGCTGCACGCGCAGATGCATGCGCTGGGCTTCTACGAGGCGCAGGGTTTCGTTGCCGACGGACCGGTATTCGACGAGGCCGGCATCCTTCACCGGCGTATGTCGCAGGCCTTGGTCAGCTGAGACAGGAAGCCGTCCCCCAGCGGCTTGACGATGAAGTCGGTCACGCGCGGGAAGGTGAAGGCGCGGACGCGGTCGCTGTCCAGCGGTGACGAACTGAGCATGCAGACGCGGGCATCCGCCTGATGCGACGCAGGCAGCTGGTGGAACTGTTCGAGAAACTCGAAGCCATTCATGCGCGGCATGTTGATGTCGAGCAGGATGAGGTCGACCGCGTGGCCCGGGTGCGCGTGGAACCACTCCAGCGCCTTTTCCGCCCACTCGAATACCAGCAGCTCCGTCGCCAGGCCGGAGCGCTCGATCATCATGCCGTGAAAGAAGTTGTCGGCGTCGTTGTCGTCGATCAGCATCACGGTGCGCAGCGCTGCGGTCGTCATTGTGCAAACTCCGGTTGATCGGTGCGGCGCACGCGGGATCGAGGCGCCTGCATCCTGACGGCGACAGTTCCGACAGCATGGGCTTTCATCGGCATGGCGAGCGTCCTGTCAGGCATGCGGGCATCACGCTATCTCCGTCCGCTGCATCGTATGCGACGCGATGCCGATACGGCATCTCGCGGGTAATGCCAGCACGAAACGGCTGCCGGCGCCGGGCTGCGACTCGACGAAGATGCGGCCATGGTGCATGTCGGCGATACGACGACTCAGCGCGAGTCCGAGGCCTGTGCCCTCGTACTCGGCCTGTGCATGCAGCCGCTGGAAAGCCTCGAAGATGCGCTCCTGGAATTCCGGTGCGATGCCTATGCCGTTGTCGCGCACCGATATGTGCAGTTCGTCGCCGACCACGGCGTAAGCGATATCGACTTCCGGCGGCGTGCCCGGCGCGTGAAACTTCAGCGCGTTGTCGATCACGTTCTGCAGCAGCAGGCCGAGCAGGCTGCGGTCGCCGCGAATGACTGGCAGCGGCGTGACGCGGATGGTCGCGCTGCTGCGACCGATGGCGGCGGCCAGCGACTGGCGCGTTTCTTCCACCAGTTCCGCCAGATTTACGGCGTCCATCCGTGCTTCGGTCGCGTCGAGCCGTACGAAGGCAAGCAGATCGTCCACCAGCGCGCGCAGCCGCTCGCCGCCACGCACGATGAAGTCCACGTAGCGCTCGCGTCGCGTCGCATCCGCCTCGTGGGCGTCACGCCGGAGCAGCTTGGCGAAATTCAGGATGGAGTTGATCGGCTCGCGCAGGTCGTGCGAGGCAACATGCACGAACTGCTGCAACGCGATGTTGCTGCGTTCGAGTTCGAAGAGCGTGCGCTGCAGATGTTCCTCCGCCTGCAGCCGCGCCGTGATGTCCTCGCCGACACCGAGCAGGCCGGCGGTCGCGCCCTGTTCGTCGTGCAGTCGCGTGGTGTGCCAGGACACGACGCGCAACTGACCGTCGGCCGTCAGTACGTGGCCGCGGAAGCGGCGCGCCGCGTCGCGTTCGCCGCTGACCAGCTGAGCGAAGAAGGCGCGCGCATCGGCACGCTCGTCTTCCGGAAAGCACAGCTCGAACCAGTCGCGTCCAGGCAGGCTGTTGCCCGGGTGGCCCAGCACATCGGCCGCCATCCGGTTGGCGCGCACGATGCGCCCGTCGTTGTCCGCAACCACCATCATGTTGCCGGCAATGTCGAAGTAAAGCTCGGCGCGGTCCCGTTCCGCCTTCAGTTCGGCGGTGCGATGGTCGACCAGCGCCTTCATTTCGGCATTGAAACGCTGCAACTGCTGTTCGAACAGGTTCTGCCGCGCGTGTGCGGCCTGCAGTTCGCTCACATGCAGGCGCAGTTCGATTTGCGCGACCACCTGCCGCGCCAGCGCGGCCAGCGCTTCGCGCTGGGCGGCGCCGAGCTCGTGTGCCACGGTGTCGATGACGCACAGCGTGCCGATGCGCCGGCCATCGGCGACTTCGAGCGGCGCCCCGGCGTAGAAGCGGATGCCCGGCCCGCCAGTGACCAGCGGGTTGTCGCGAAAGCGCGCGTCCATCGTCGCGTCCGGCACCACCAGCACCTCGTGCTGCAGGATGGCGTGTGCGCAGAAGGCCTGCTCGCGCGGTGTTTCGGTGGCGTCCAGACCGATGCGCGACTTGAACCATTGCCGGTCCTGGTCGACCAGGCTGACCAGCGCGATCGGGGTGCCGCAGAGTTGCGAAGCAATGCGCGCCAGATCGTCGAACGCTGGTTCGGGCGGCGTATCGAGCAGCCGGCAGGCCTGCAGCGCCTGCAGGCGTTCGTGTTCGTCGGGCGGCAGTGGGGCTGCGATCGTGGAAGTCATGCTGCACGTGTCCGTAGCGGAGTGCTGCCAATCATCATTTCACCCGCCGCTGCTGCAGGGTTGGAGGGGGTGGAGGCGACGGCGGGCAGTGTCGGCCTGTTGTCGGCATTCTGCCTTCAAACTTGACTGACCGCCGGTGTCCGCGAGCGTTCAGCGATCGATCGCGATGCGGCGTCTGTCGTCCGCGCGTCCGCCCGGGCCGTAGCAGCGCTCCTCGACGTCGATACGGCTGCGGCACATTGTCAGCACGGTGCTCGACCGGGTGCCGTACTCCTCGCCGGCAATGAAGACCGGTGACAGGCGGCGCTCCCATTCAAGACCGACACCGGTGTCCGGCAGGTCGGCGTCAGGGGCCGGCGTGTCGTCACGCAGCGTGTCGAAAAGTGCCTCCTGACGCGCTTCGGCGTCCTCCTGCGCAAGTGCCCGCGCAAAGCCGTCGCGGGCGCGCAGCAGCTTGGGCCAGGGCGTACCCGGAAGGTGGTTGGACAGCGCATGGACGCCGTCGTCGAGCACGCGCCACTGCGCCTCTGCACCGTGGCGATGGCCGACCCACGCCAGCGTGTCGCCGTCGCAGAGCAGCAGATTGAAACCGTTGTAGGCGCCTGCCTCGCCGCAGGCCTGCCGGGCGTAGTCGCTGGCGGTCTGCCGGCCGGTCAGGAAGCCGGCGACCAGTTCGCCGCGCGAGCGGGTGTGGTCGCGCTGCGTCGACGGGTCGCGGTAGTTGGTCAGGGCTGCGAAACGGCCGCAGCGACTCACGCCCATCCAGCTGCCGCCCGACTGCAGGTCGCGCCCGGCCAGCACCTGCGGCGCATCCGGCCAGAAGTCGAGTGCGGCCGTCGGGCGACGGTGGAACTCATCGCGATTGGCGGCGACGATGAGTGGGCAGTCCGGCTGCAGCTTCCAGCCGAGCACGATAAGACACATGGGCTGCGGCGTCCGTCAGGCGGTCCGGAAGCGTTCGAGATGGCGCACGCTGTCCGGCGCCAGGAATGCGTGCAAGCCGTGGCTCTGGACGTGGCAGCCCAGTTCCAGTTCGAACAGCCGCTGATTGTTCACGCCTTCATACACTTCCATCCAGGTCTGCGGATCATCCAGCCGGCGACGCACCCGGCCGGCAATGCCGGTGGCCGCCTGCAGCGAGGCCTGCATGGCGCTCAGCGCGGCCAGCAAGGCCGCCTCGCGGGTCGTGTCGATGCGGTAGTAGATGTAGTAGTCGATGCGCACCGTCATTCGCCAAGCGCGTAGGGCAGGGCAGTGAAGCGCAGCACTGGCCCGTCCAGACCGCCGATGCGCACCTCGCCCGCCTCGGTGCTCGACATCTGCACCACGGCAAGGAGATCGCAGCCGCCGTCCGGCAGCGCCACCGCATCGACCACCAGTCCGCAGGCCTGTCCGTTCGTGTCCACGCCGTGCACCGGCGTGCCCGCCGCCGGGGGCGGGCAGTCGGCACTTGCGCGGTACATGCGGCGCTTGAGTTTGCCGAGGTACTGGGTGCGGGCGACGATCTCCTGCCCGGGGTAGCAGCCCTTCTTGAAACTGACGCCGCCAGTCAGTTCGAAATTGACCATCTGCGGCACGAATTCCTCCTGCGTGCCCGGCCATACGCTGACCAGACCTTCGCGGATGTCGAACCAGCGCCACGCCGGCGTGCCGGCCGGCGTCGCACGGCTGCTCAGCGCGCTCCAGACCGCTTCGAGCCGGTCGGCCGGCAGCACGATCTCAAAGCGGTCGTTCGCCAGGCGCAGCACACGCACGCCATCGGCCGCTGCCTGTGTCATCGGCGCCGCCGGAACCGGCAGACCGGCCGCCTGCAGTGCGGCTTCGGCGTCGCGGCCGGCCAGTCCGAGCGCGGGCGTCGCCCCGGTCGCGTCGGTCAGCGTGGCCTTGGAGCGCAGGATGTACATCGACAGCTTCTTGCGCATCGCCTCTGCCAACGCACGCGGCAACTGCAGTACGGTGGCGTCGCCGTCGCGCCACATCGTGAAGGTGGCGAGCAGACGCCCCTTGGCGGTGCAGAAACCAGCGCTGCGCACGCCGTCGACCGGCAGGCCCTTGACGTCGTTGGTCATCAGGTTGTGCAGGAAGGTGGCGGCGTCCTCGCCGTCGGCGCGCAGCCGGGCGAGATGGGTCAGCGGCACCAGCACCGTGCCCTGCTGCGCGGCGCGCATTTCGGCGGCGGCGTCCTGCATGGCGGGGAACTGGCCGTCGTCGGCCGACGCGCCGGAAGGAATCAGGTCGTTGAGCATCATGATGTTGCGAAATCCGTAGGCAGGAGAGATTGCCGAAAAGGTTAACATACGGGGCCGCGCGTGCTGCCTGCGCGTTCCCGCCTCTTTCGCATGACCCGTCTGCTTGTCCGTCTGTTCCTTCTTCTGGCTGTAGTCGCCGCGCTGATCGGTGCCGCACTGGTCTGGTACGCGCAGCGCCCGCTGCACTGGAGCGGCGATGCCGTCGAATACACGCTGCGCCCGGGTACCGCGCTGCGCCAGGCGGCGCGCCAGATCGAGGCGGCGGGCGTTCCGGTCGATGGCCGCCTGCTCGGCCTGATCGGCCGCGTCGCGGTCGATGGCACCCGGCTGCAGGCCGGCAGCTACGCCTTCAACAGCGGCGTGACGCCGCTCGAACTGCTGGGCATGATGACGCGCGGCGATGTGAGCATGCGCGAGGTACGCTTCATCGAGGGCTGGACCCTGAAGCAGATCCGCACTGCGCTGGCCGCCAGTCCCGACCTGAAGCAGGACGCCGCCGCGCTGTCCGACGCCGAACTGCTGGCCCGGCTCGGCAGCGACGCAACGTTCGTCGAGGGCTGGTTCTTTCCGGACACCTATCTGTTTGCCGCCGGCGACAGTGACCTGTCGATACTGAAGCGCGCCCATCATGCGATGCGCGCGCAACTGGAACAGGCCTGGGCGGCGCGCGCGCCCGATCTGCCCTACGCCTCGCTGCAGGACGCGCTGATCATGGCGTCCATCGTCGAGAAGGAAACCGGCGCCGCGGCCGATCGCGACAAGGTGGCGTCGGTCTTCGTGAACCGGCTGCGTGCCGGCATGCCGCTGCAGACCGACCCCACCGTGATCTACGGGCTGGGCGAGCGCTTCGACGGCAATCTGACGCGCGCGCACCTGCAGACCGACGGCCCCTACAACACCTATCTGCGGCGTGGCCTGCCGCCGACGCCGATTGCCGCGCCCGGGCGCGCATCGATCGAAGCGGCGTTGAATCCGGCGCCCACCCGTTACTATTACTTCGTCGCGCGCGGCGACGGCAGCAGCGTGTTCTCGAAGACGCTGGCCGAGCACAACAGCGCGGTCGATCGCTACCAGCGGCGGCCGGCGCGCGCTGCACGCAACTGAAGCCGGCTGTCACCCATCATTCCCATTCATCCGAACCCGATGCACAACACCCGCTTCATCACCTTCGAAGGCATGGACGGTGCAGGCAAGAGCACGCAGATCGCCCGCACCGCCGACTGGCTGCGCGCACGCGGTCATGCGGTGCTGCTGACCCGCGAACCGGGCGGTACTCCGCTGGGCGAGTCGCTGCGCGCGCTGCTGCTGCACCAGGCCATGCACCCGGATACCGAAGCCCTGCTGATGTTTGCCGCCCGCCGCGAACACCTTGCGCAGGTGATCGAACCCGCGCTGGCGCGCGGGGAATGGGTGCTGTGCGACCGCTTCACCGACGCCAGCTTCGCCTACCAGGGCGGCGGTCGCGGGCTGGACACGGCGCGGCTCGAAGCGCTCGAAACCTGGGTACAGCGCGGTCTGCAGCCCGGACTCACGCTGCTTTTCGATCTGCCCTGCGAGGTGGCGGCGCAAAGACTGGCGGCCAGCGGTGGCGACCCGGACCGCTTCGAGCGCGAACAGTCGGATTTCTTCAACCGGGTGCGTGCCGCCTACCTCGCGCGCGCCAAGGCCGACCCGCGACGCATGCAGGTGCTCGACGCTGCGCGGACCCCGGAAGAAGTTTCCATTCAACTTGAAGAAATTCTTTCAAGGTACTGTTTCTGAATGATTTACGACTGGTGCAAGCCGCAGTGGTCGCAGTTGATGGCGCTGGCCGAACGGATGCCGCATGCGCTGCTGCTGGCCGGGCCGGCCGGCCTGGGCAAGCGCGAATTCGCCGAAGCGCTGGCGGCGCGCATGCTGTGCGAGCGGGCGCGCGGCGAACAGGCAGCCTGCGGCGAATGCGCGTCCTGCCGGCTGATCGCCACCGACAACCACCCGGACTGGCTGGTCGTGCGGCCGGAGGCGCTCGACGACGAGGCCGACGAGGGCGACGAGGCGGCGCCCGACGACGGTGACGGCAAGGCGAAATCGAAACTGATCCGCATTGCCCAGGTGCGGGCGGTGACCGATCGTCTGGGCGTTGGCTCGCACCAGGGCGGCTATCGCGTAGTGCTGCTGTATCCGGCCGAAGCGATGAACGTCGATGCCGCGAACGCTCTTCTCAAATCACTTGAAGAGCCGCCACCCAAGACATTGTTTTTACTTATAACAGACCATCCTCGAAAGCTGCTGCCGACGATACGCAGCCGCACCCGCGTGCTGTCCTTCCAGCAGCCGCCCATCGAACAGTCGCTGGCCTGGCTCGCAGCCCAGGGCGTGCGCGATGCCGGGGATGCCCTGGCGCTGTGCGCAGGCTCGCCACTGCATGCGCGCGACCTCGCCAGTTCGAAGGATGCTCAAATCCAGGCCCAGTTTGTCGATGATGTATCGAAGCACGCGCTGAGCGCGCCGCTGGAAGTCGCCGCGCGCTGGGACGGCTGGCTCAAGGGGCGCAAGAAGGGTGAACCGGGCCTGACCGATCTGCCGACGCTGGTCACCTGGCTGCAGCGCTGGCTGGCCGACCTCGTGCTGCTGGCGCAGGCCGGCGAGCCGCGGGTATTTGTCGGCCGACGCGCCCAGCTCGGGCAGCTGGCGGAACGCAGCGACGTGGGCACTGTCCTGCGTGGGTACAATGAATTGCTGAAGGTGCGGGCGCTGGCGCATCACCCGCTGAATGCGCGCCTGTTCCTCGAAGACATGCTCATCCGTTACGCCCGTCTGTTCCGGTCGCAACGTTGAGCGCACGAAAAGGGAGGCTGTCATGAGCGATCCGCATATCCAGCCGGGTAACCGGCGCAGCGTGCTGTCGCTGGCGGTGACGTCGAAATCGGTGCTCTACGCGGCCTACATGCCTTTCCTGAAGGGCGGCGGCATCTTCCTGCCGACCAACCGCGCCTACCGTCTGGGCGACGAAGTGTTCCTGCTGCTGCAGCTGATGGAAGATCCGGCCAAGCTGCCCATCCAGGGCACGGTGGCCTGGGTGACGCCGGCCGACGCGCAGGGCGGCAAGCAGCAGGGCATAGGCCTGCGCTTCGGCGAGGACGAAAGCAGCAAGTCGGCGCGGGCCAAGATCGAACAGGTGGTCGGCGGCTACCTCGGTTCGTCGCGACAGACCCACACGCTCTGATTCAGTATTGATCCACAACGGTTTTTCATGTTCATCGACTCACACTGCCATATCGATTTCCCTGACCTCGCCGCGCGCGAGGACGAAGTGCTCGCCAATATGCAGGCGCAGCAGGTCAGCCACGCACTTTGCGTGTCGGTCAATATCGAACAGTGGCCGCGCGTCACCGGCATGGCCGAGCGACACGCCAACGTGTTCGCCTCGCTCGGCGTGCACCCCGATTACGAGGACGTGACCGAGCCGGACGTGGCGCAGCTGGTCGACATGTCCGCCCATCCGCGCGTGGTCGCCATCGGTGAAACCGGACTCGACTACTTCCGCCTGACCGGCGACCTCGAATGGCAGCGCAAGCGCTTCCGCACGCACATCCGCGCCGCGCGCGAGTGCGGCAAGCCGCTCATCATCCACACCCGTTCGTCGGCCGAGGACACGCTGGCCATCATGCGCGAGGAACGCGCGCACGAGGTAGGCGGCGTCATGCACTGCTTCACCGAAACGCTCGAAGTGGCCGAAGCGGCGATCGACATGGGCTTCTGCATTTCCTTCTCTGGCATCGTCACCTTCAAGAACGCACAGCAGTTGCGCGACGTAGCCAAGGCCATCCCGCTGGCGTCGATGCTGATCGAGACCGATTCGCCCTATCTGGCGCCGGTGCCCTACCGCGGCAAGATGAACGAGCCAGCCTTCGTGCCGCACGTCGCCGCCGAACTGGCGAAGGTGCGTGGCATGACGGTGGAGGAGGTCGGCCGCGTCACCTCCGACAATTTCTTCCGCCTGTTCCACGACGCCGCCCGACTGGCTGGCCGCGAGGAGGTGGCCGCATGAAGGCACTGCGCATCGCACTGCTCGGTTTCATCCTTGGTCTGGCCGGCGCCAGTGGCGTGTCGGCGGCCGCGTACGACGACCTGATCAACGCCGCCAACCTCGGCGACACCGGCAAGGTGGCCAGTTTCATCGACCGTGGGCTGGACGTGAATTCGGTCGATCCGCGCGGTGAAACGCTGCTCATCATCGCCGCACGCAACGGTTATACCGAGCTCGTAAAGGCGCTGCTGGCGCGCCGCGCCAAGGTCGAGGCGGTCAATGCGGTCGGCGAGACGGCGCTGGCGGTGGCCGCCTTCAACGGCCACGTGGCGGTGGTCGACCAGCTGCTCGCAGCCGGCGCCAATCCGGTCAATACCCAGGGCTGGTCGGCGCTGCACTACGCGGCGATGCAGGGGCACACGGCGGTGCTGAAGGCACTGATCGCGCGCGGTGCGCCGGTCGACGCGCCTGCGCCCAATGGCGCCACCGCGCTGATGCTGGCGGCCAAGGCCAATATCGAATCGGTGAGGGTGCTGCTGGCCGCACGCGCCGACGCGCGCATCCGCGGCCGCGACGGCGAGACCGCACTCGACTGGGCGATGAAGGCCGGCAACACCGACGCGGCCGCGCTGATACGCGCGGCGATGGGGCAGTGATGACGCACCCTGCGAGCGGATCCGGCCTCGGCCACGCGACGGACTATCCGGACAGTTACGACGCCGGCCTGCTGTTCCCGATGCCGCGCGAGGCGTCGCGCGCGGCGCTGGGCATCGCTGCGCAGACGCTACCCTTCGGCGGCGTCGATCGCTGGCACGCCTGGGAGATTTCCTGGCTCAACCCGCAGGGCAAGCCTGAAGTCGCGATCGGCCGCTTCGACATTCCGGCCGACAGCAGCCATATCGTCGAGTCGAAGTCGCTCAAGCTCTACCTGAACGGCTACAACAACGAACGCATGAGTTCGCTGGAAGCGGTGCGCGCGCTGATCGAGACCGATCTGTCGGCTGCCTGTCAGTCCGGCGTGACGGTGCAGATGTATGCGCCGGACGGCGTGCCGCCGGTGCAGACGCAGATGGTGGGCGAGTCGATCGACGGCCTGGACATCGTCTGCGACCGCTACCAGCCGGACGCAGCGCTGCTGTCCGCCAGCGGCGACACGGTCGAGGAAACGCTGCGCTCCGACCTGCTGAAGTCCAACTGCCCGGTCACGCTGCAGCCGGACTGGGCGTCGCTGCAACTGCGCTACCGCGGACCGAAGATCGACCGCGCCGGGCTGTTGCGCTACATCGTGTCCTTCCGCAATCACGCCGATTTCCACGAGCACTGCGTCGAACGCATCTACATGGACGTGATGGCGCGCTGCCAGCCCGAACTGCTGACCGTGTGCGCCTGTTACACCCGTCGCGGCGGGCTCGACATCAACCCCTGGCGCAGCAATTTCGAGTCGCCGCCCGACAGTTTCGTCAAGCTGATCAGGCAGTAAGCCGGGCGCGCAGGTCGGCTACCGCGGCGCGGAACTCCGGCGCGCCGCCGTAGCTCGGATGCCGCGCCGGTAGCGCGTCGATGCCCATGTCGGCCAGGCTGTGCTGGCAGATGCGGCCGATGGCCAGCCGCGGCACGCCGGGGAAGAGGGCGAGGAACTGTTCCAGCAGCGGGCGCAGCGCGCGCCGTTCGCTCACGCTCGGCGCACGGTTGGTCAGCGGCCGGCCGGCGTCGTGCGGATGGTAGGCGACCGCGTTCCACAGCACGAAGTCGGTCGGTGCCCAGCCATTGCCGGCCATCGCGGCCCAGACGATGCTGGCAGTCCGCTCCAGCATGCCGTCGGTGTTCTTCAGCTGCGGCAGCACGCGGCTGGTGCGCTGGAAGCCGCCGTCGAAATAGTCGCTGCCGCGGCCGGCGGCATGGGCGGCCAGCACGTCGCGCTCGCTGGTCATCGCCATGCCGGAGAACTTGGCACCGCTGTAGCTCGGCGCTTCGGCGATCAGCAGCACGCGAGCGCGCCCGAGCCGGGCGGCCAGATAGCGCTGCAGGTGGTCGGCGCGGATGCGCGGTGCGTCCGGACCGGTGTCGTGCAGCGGGTCGTGATCGCCCCAGGGGTTGAACATCGTGGCGGGCTCGGGAATCAATGCACCGGCCGCGACGGCGGAAACAAAACTGTCGAGATCGTTTTTCGACATCGGGTGTCCATACGGGCTGAAACGCAAGGCGCGCATTGTGCCCGACCTGGCTGTCGTACCGGGAGCGGTCGACAGACGCCGGACAAGACAAGAAAGAGAATGAAGCGATGACCTCCGATCTGATTCTGGCCGCGCGCATGGCGCTGCGCGACTTCCGCGCCGGCGAACTGCGCGTGCTTGGCCTGGCGCTGCTGCTGGCGGTGGCGGCACTGACCTCGGTGTCCTTTTTCACCGACCGGGTGTCGCGCTCGGTGGTCAGCGAGGCAAACCAGCTGCTTGGCGGCGACCTGCGCGTGGCCGGCGACAACCCGCTGCCCGACGCCTACGTCGATGAAGCGCAGTCGCGCGGTCTGCGTGCGATCCGTAGCTGGAGCTTCACCAGCATGGCGTCGGCCGCCGACGGCGCGCAGCTGGTCGGCGTCAAGGCGGTGGCCGACGGTTACCCGCTGCGCGGCAAGCTGCGCATCGCGCCAGAACTGAATGCGCCGGACGCCGACACGCGGGCGATACCCGAGCCCGGCACGGTGTGGCTGGACGAACGCGCGACCAGTGCGCTGCGCGTGCGCAGCGGCGATACGATCAGCGTCGGCCAGCTCAAGCTGCGCGTGGCCGCGGTGCTCACCTTCGAATCGGATCGCGGTGCGAGCTTCTTCGCCATCGTGCCGCGGTTGATGCTGAACGCGGCCGACCTGCCGGCCAGCGGGCTGATACAGGAAGGCAGCCGCATCAGCTACCGGTTGCACGTGGCCGGCGAGGATGCCGCGGTGCGCGCCTACGCCGCCTGGCTGAAGCCGCAGCTGGCGCGCGGCCAGCGCGTCGAGAATGTCGAGGAGGCGCAGCCCGAGGTGCGCGGCGCGCTCGACCGGGCGCAGAAATTCCTGCGCCTGGCGGCGATGCTGGCGGTCGTGTTCGCCGCCGTGGCGGTCGGCCTTGCGGCGCGCCGCTACATGCAGCGCCATCTCGACGGCTGCGCCGTGATGCGCTGCCTTGGCGCCACGCAGGCGCGGCTGACGCGGCTGTTCCTGATCGAATTCGTGCTGGTCGGCCTGCTCGCCTGCGCGCTCGGCTGCGTGGTCGGCTATGCCACGCAGTTCGGCGTCGAGGCGCTGCTGGCCGGTCTGTTCGCGACCACGCTGCCGCAGCCGGGACCGACGCCGGTGCTGTACGGCTTTGCCGTCGGCATGACCCTGATGCTGGGTTTCGTCTGGCCGCAGCTGCTGCGCCTGCGCAGGGTGTCGACGCTGCGCGTGTTGCGGCGCGAATGGGACGATGCCGACGTCGTGTCCTGGGGCGCCTACGGTTTCGGCCTGGCCTGCCTGTCGGCGCTGATCGTGCTGATGGCCGGCGACCTGACGCTGGGCGCCGTCGTGGTCGGTGGCTTCGCGGCCGCCTGCGGCATTTACGCGGCGGTCGCCTGGGGCGCGCTGGCGCTGGTGGCGCGGCTGCGCGGCGGCACTGCCGGCGGCTGGCGCTACGGTCTGGCCAGCCTGACCCGCCGGCGCGTCGCCTCGACGGTGCAGATCGCCGCGCTCGGTCTCGGCCTCACCGCCGTGCTGCTGCTGGTCATCGTGCGCGGCGATCTGCTCGATGCCTGGCGCAATCGGCTGCCGGTCGACGCACCGAACCGCT
This sequence comes from Methyloversatilis discipulorum, assembly GCF_018780585.1. Classification (GTDB taxonomy): domain Bacteria; phylum Pseudomonadota; class Gammaproteobacteria; order Burkholderiales; family Rhodocyclaceae; genus Methyloversatilis; species Methyloversatilis discipulorum_B. Next base: position 139,533 of record NZ_JADMJL010000011.1, read on the forward strand.
TCGTGCTGAACATCCAGCCCGACCAGCTCGACGCGGTGCGCGCGCAGTTCGCCGATGCCGGCCTGGCGCCGCCGCAGCTGCTGCCGATGTCGCGCGCTCGCCTGGTGGCGCTGAACGGCCGTGCGGTGTCGCCGGACGACTATGACGACGCGCGCGCCAAGCGGCTGGTCGAGCGCGAATTCAACCTGTCCTGGGACGACCACGTACAGGTTGGCAACCGCATCGTCGCCGGCAACTGGGACGCCGCGCAGCCCGCCTTCTCGGTCGAGGCCGGACTGGCGCGCACATTGGGCATCGCGCCTGGTGACCGTTTGCGCTTCGATATCGCCGGCCGCCAGGTCGAGGCGGTGGTCGGCAGCCTGCGCGAGCTGGAGTGGGATTCGATGAACGTCAATTTCTTCGTCGTCGCGACCCCCGGCGTGCTGGAGGACTTCCCGGCCAGCTACATCACCTCCTTCCATCTGCCGGCAACGGCAGCCGGCTTCACCAACGAACTGGTGGCGCGCTTTCCCAATCTGACCGCGGTCGATGTCGATGCCGTGGTGCGCCAGTTCCGCGCGCTGATGGACCAGCTGTCGGCGGCAGTCAGCGTGGTGTTCGGTTTCGCGCTGCTGGCTGGCGTGGTCGTGCTGCTGGCAGCCATCGAGTCCACGCACGACGAGCGGCGTTTCGAGCTGGCGGTGCTGCGCACCCTCGGCGCACGCGACCGGCAATTGCGTGCCTCGTTGGCCGCGGAATTTGCGATACTCGGGGCTCTCGCTGGCGTGCTCGCCGCATTCGGCGCTCTCGTGCTGACCATGCTGCTGGCCCGCCAGGCCTTTCAGCTCCCGTATCTGCCCTCCGCCGGCCTGCCGCTGGCCGGCGTCGCATTCAGCGTGCTGGCCGTGCTTGCCGCCGGCATGCTGGGTCTGCGCGGAGCGCTGAAGGCACCCGCGCTGACCAGCCTGCGCGCGCTCTGATTTTTTCGTACGGCCGATGTGACGCGGCGCTGCCGCCGCGCACTCGTCCTGTTCGTCTGTCCGTTCCAAACGAGAACAAGAAGATGGTCATCCGATGCAACTGCCGCTGATCACCCTCGTCGCACTGCCTTTCGCCGGCAGCCTGATTGCAGCACTGCTGCCGACCAATGCGCGCAATGCCGAATCGACGCTGGCCGGCCTGATCGCGCTGCTCTGCACGGTGCAGGCGGCGCTGCTGTTTCCGGAGATCGCGGCCGGGCAGGTGATCCGTCAGGAAATTTCCTGGCTGCCGTCGCTCGGCCTGAACTTCGTGCTGCGCATGGACGGCTTCGCCTGGATGTTCTCGATGCTGGTGCTGGGCATCGGTGCGCTGGTGGTGCTGTACGCGCGCTACTACATGTCGCCGGCCGACCCGGTGCCGCGCTTCTTCTCCTTCCTGCTCGCCTTCATGGGCGCGATGAGCGGTGTCGTGCTGTCCGGCAATCTGTTCCAGATGGTGCTGTTCTGGGAATTGACCAGCCTGTTCTCCTTCCTGCTGATCGGCTACTGGCACCACCGCAAGGATGCACGCCGCGGCGCGCGCATGGCCCTGACCGTGACCGGCGCCGGCGGCCTCTGCCTGGTGGCGGGCGTGGTGCTGCTCGGCCACATCGCAGGCAGCTACGACCTCGACGCGGTGCTGGCGGCCGGCGACACGGTGCGTGCGCATCCGCTGTACCGGCCGATGCTGGTGCTGGTGCTGCTCGGCGCCTTCACCAAGAGCGCGCAGTTCCCCTTCCAGTTCTGGCTGCCCAATGCGATGGCGGCACCGACACCGGTGTCGGCCTACCTGCATTCGGCCACCATGGTGAAGGCCGGCGTGTTCCTGCTGGCGCGGCTGTGGCCGGTGCTGGCCGGCACCGACG
>NZ_JADMJL010000037.1 GCF_018780585.1 Methyloversatilis discipulorum
AGGACATCGGCAACACCTACGATATCCGCGGCGGCCGCTGGTTCTTCCAGCCCTACCGCGGCTTCGACCTGACGCAGGTGACGGACAAGAACTGCGATCACAAGGACGGCGACATGGACGACGTGACCGGCGGTATCCGCTGGTCCGGTGAAGCCTACGGCCTGAACTACTCGATCGCCTACCTGACGACCTTCGCCGCCGATCCGGTGGCCAGTTCCGTCTTCAGGCCGCACCAGGGGGTACCGGTCACCGGCGCCGTGTTCGACCTGATCCATCCGAAGATCGACGTGCTCGGCGCCACCGTCAGTGGCTACAGCGAAACGCTGGACGCCGTGATCAGCGCGGAAGTCGCCTTCACCAAGGACCAGCCGTACAACGTCGGCAGCGGCGCCTTCAATCCGGGCAATGCCGCAGTCAACCCTGGCATCGGCCTGAACGGCATCAAGAAGAAGGACACGCTGCGGACCATGATCCGCATCGACAAGGACCTGAATCTCGAAGGCATCTTCGGCACGTCGCGTCCGTCCTTCTCGTCGGTCCAGCTGTTCAACACCCAGGTGCTGGACTACGACGGCCGTGAGGACCTGGTTCGCCTGTTCGCCTACGGCACGCCGCTGAACGAGCACAGCACCATCCTGACCATGTTCACGACGCTCAACTACAAGAACGACACGATCAACCCCGGCCTGGCCGTGGGCTTCGATCTGTCGAACGGTGGTGGCTTCGCGATCCCGAGCGTGGCGATGACCTTCTCCGACAAGTGGCTGGCGAAGGTCGAAGCGGACATTTTCTGGGACGGCGGCAAGAGCAACAGGACCCAGTTCAGCAATGGTGAATCCCAGCTGTTCGGCTACTTCAGTCGCGCAAGCCAGCTGGTGTTTCGCTTGACCCGGCAGTTCTGATCAAAGGAGGAAGACAGATGTATACGCTCAACACACATATCCCGGCCGGTCGCGCGCGACGCACGGGTGTCGCCGGTGCGCTCGCACTGGTGCTCGGTCTGGCCGCAGGTCAGATCAACGCCAAGGAGCTGGAAGCCGGCTTCATCATCGACAAGAGCAACTACGACAGCATCAAGAACGACACCTTCGAGAAGAAGACGATCGCCTCGATGGTGCCGGAGAAGCTGGAGTGGATGATCAAGAACTACAACCTGACCATCAAGCTCGCCAACTCGAAGAAGATCGAGATGGATCCGAAGTACGTCGAGTGGTCGAAGAAGAACGTCGGCACCGTCAAGTTCAATCCGGCGGACCGCACCGTGTCGGGCTGGCAGGCCGGCATGATGTTCCCGCCGGAAACGATCAAGATGGACGATCCGCACGCCGGCGACAAGGTGATCTGGAACCTGCGCGCCGCCACCTACGGCGCGACGATGGACCTGCGCGACATCGCCTGGGCCTTCCTCGACGCGAAGAAAGGCTATGAGCGCGTGCAGGCCTTCCAGTCCCGCCGCTACTACATGGAAGGGCGTCTGGATGGCGGTCCGATCACGGTCGGCGACGGCACCATCGCGCAGAAGACCTACTTCGTCGCGCACTACCCGCAGGACATCCGTGGTCTCGGCACCTTCTCGGTCCGCTACAACCAGGCGGATTCGAAGAAGCCGGACGACTCCTACGCTTACCTGAAGTCGGTGCGCCGCGTACGCCGTCTGTCGGGTGGCGCGTGGATGGATCCGATCGGTGGTACCGACCAGCTGTACGACGACTGGGACATCTGGGACGCCGCGCCCACCAAGTACAAGTCGAACAAGCTGATCGAGAAGCGCTGGGTGCTGGCCATCGCGCACAGCCCGGAAATGAGCGTGGATGTATCGCAGCCCTATACCGAGCCGCAGAAGCGCTTCCCGCGCATCAACATGAGCGAGGCGCCGTACTTCAACCCGGCCAAGGACATTGGCTGGGAGCCGCGCGAGGTGTACGTGGTCGAGGGCATTCCGCCGGACGAGCATCCGTACAGCAAGAAGGTGGTGTACATGGAAGTGGACTTCCCGCGTCCCTACCTCGGCTACGCGGAAGACCGCAAGGGCGAGTTCTGGAAGATGTTCATCTTCCAGAACCGGCCTGACATCGGCGACGACGGCTACAAGGCGGTCATGCCTGTCATCGGCCACATCATCGACGTCAAGCGCGGCCACGCCACCAACTGGTCGTCGAACATGAAGTCCAACCCGAAGGGCGTCAAGGAAACCGACGTATCGCTGAACGTGCTCGAAGAAGTGGCAACGGGTACGGGCAAGTAAGCGCAGTTGAACGCATTGCTGGAACCTCCTCCCGGCATGTTCGCCCGACCCTGTGCAGCGCGGGGTCGGGCTTTTTTCGCCGCGGAAACCGGGTGCGGAGCGGGCCGGCATAAAGAGAACAGGATTCGATCATGAAGGTATTCACGCCATCTGGATACGAGTGGAAGGGCACGCGGCTTGCCCGTTTCATTGAACGTCATGGCTACGGCTCGCTCGATCAGCTGCAGGAGGACGCCGAGCGCGATGCGCCGGTCTTCTGGGACCGCGTCGTGGCCGAGGTGGGACTCGAATGGAGCACGCCCTACACGCAGACGCTGGACATGAGCGACGGCATCATGTGGCCGCGCTGGTTCGTCGGCGGCCGGCTCGATCTGGTCGACAACATCGTCGGCAAGCACGCACGCCGCCACCCGGACAAGGTGGCTGTTCGCTGGGAAGGCGACGCCGGCGAAGAGCGGCGCATCACCTACGCGGAGCTGGCACGCGAAGTCGACGGCGTGGCGGCGGGGCTGCGTGCGCTCGGCGCAGGCGAGGGCAGCCGCATCGCGATCTATCTGCCAATGGTGCCGGAAGCGGCCGTCATCCTGCTCGCCGCGGCAAAGATTGGCGCCATTTCGGTGCCGATGTTCTCCGGCTACTCGGCCGACTCGGTCGTGCAGCGCGTGCAGGACGCCGCAGCCACCGTGCTGGTGTGCGCTAACGGCTACTTCCGCCGCGGCAAACCGGTGCGCATGCTGGCCGACGCGCTCGCCGCGGCCGATGCCTGCGAATCGGTGCAGCACGTGGTGGTGGTCGACCGCCTGGGCAACGGACCGTACGCCGGCAGCGAGCATGGCGGCCACTACGATCTGTGCGACTACGCGACGCTTGCGGCCACCCCGGCGGATCCGTCCGCAGCCGAGTCCTTTGGTGCGTCCGATCCGCTGATGCTGGTGTACACCTCGGGTACCACCGGCAAGCCCAAGGGTGTGGTGCACACGCACGGCGGCTTCCCGCTCAAGGCGGCGCAGGACATGGTGATGGCCTTCGATCTGCGCGAGGACGACACCCTGATGTGGGTGACCGACATGGGCTGGCTGATGGGGCCGTGGATGGTGTTTGGCGCGCTGTTGCTGGGCGCCACCATCGTGCTGTGTGAAGGTACGCCCGACTACCCGGACGCCGGCCGGCTGTGGCGCATCGTGCAGCGGCACGGCGTCACCCACCTCGGCCTGTCGCCGACGCTGGTGCGCCTGCTGATGGGCAGCCGCGACGCCGTGCCGCAGATCGGATCGCTCGACACCGTGCGCGTGTTCGGCTCGACCGGCGAGGCGTGGAACGAGACCCCGTGGCTGTGGCTGTTCGAAACGGTCGGTCAGAGCCGTCGTCCCATCGTCAATTACTCGGGGGGGACCGAGATCGGCGGCGGCATCCTCGCCTGTTTCCCCGGTCTGCCGCAGACCGCCTGCGGCTTCAACGGACCGATCCCCGGCATGGCGGCGGACGTCGTGGACGCCGAAGGCAAGCCGGTGCGCGGCAGCGTCGGTGAACTGGTGCTGCGCCAGCCGTGGCCCGGCATGACCCAGGGCTTCTGGAACGACCCCGAACGTTATGAGGACACCTACTGGTCGGCGCTGCCCGGGCTGTGGGTACATGGCGACTGGGCCAGCATAGACAGCGACGGCTACTGGTTCGTGCACGGCCGCAGCGACGACACCATCAAGGTGGCGGGCAAGCGGCTCGGTCCGACCGAGTTCGAGTCGGCGCTGGTGTCGCACCCGCTGGTGGCCGAGGCGGTGGCGGTCGGTGTGCCCGACCCGATCAAGGGCGAGGCGGTGGTGTGCTTCGTCACACTGCACGACAAGCGCAGCGGGCAGGAGGGCTGGAGCGTGTGGGAAACCGAGCTGTCGGACCACGTCGCCCGGCTGCTCGGCAAGCCGCTGCGCCCGGCCCGCATCCACGCGCTGACGCAGATCCCGAAGACGCGCAACGGCAAGATCCTGCGCCGCGTCGTGCGCAACGCCTACATCGGGCGACCGATGGGCGACCTGTCGTCGATGGAGAACCCGCGTTCGATCGACGAGGTGATCGGCCTGCGCGCCGCCCGCGTCTGAAGGTCGGACGATCGGACGTCCGAAAGCCGGACGGTCGCAGTACGCGCCGTACGGCTTTCGGACGCCCCATGTCGTCGATTCTCAAGAAATTGGGTCAGGTGATTGAAAAAACGACGTTTTTCAATTCATGGAAACTGGCCCGTTAATTGCAACTACGTGACACGCGGACGCGCAGCGGCCCGACGGTTGCCGCCTTCCGCGAAGGAGCATCGAGTGAATCAAGTGTCAGATCCCGTAGTCGTCGTGTCGGTCAGCCGCACTCCGCTGGGCGGATTTCTCGGCAACCTTTCGGCGCTGACCGCGCCTCAGCTCGGCGCAACGGCCATCGCCGCCGCCGTGCAGCGTGCCGGCATCCGTTCCGACGACATCGATGAGGCCTATATGGGCTGCGTGCTGCCGGCCGGCATCGGTCAGGCGCCGGCCCGCCAGGCAGCACTCCGCGGCGGCCTGCCGGCATCCACCGCCTGTACCACCGTGAGCAAGGTGTGCGGCTCGGGTATGAAGGCCGTCATGCTGGCGCACGACACGCTGCTTGCAGGCTCGGCCAGCATCGTCGTCGCCGGCGGCATGGAATCGATGAGCAACGCCCCCTATCTGCTGGCCCGTGCCCGGGCCGGCTACCGACTCGGTCACGACCGCGTGATCGACCACATGTTTCTCGACGGGCTGGAAGACGCCTACGACGAGCGCGGCACGCTGATGGGCGTTTTCGCCGAGCGCTGCGCCGAGGAATATGGTTTCAGCCGCGCCGACCAGGACGCCTGGGCGCTGCGCTCGCTGAACCGCTCGCTGGAAGCCGATGCGAGTGGCGCCTTCGACTGGGAGATCGCGCCGGTCGAAGTGATCGGTCGCGGCGACTCACGCGCCAGCGTGGTGCGCGACGAGCAGCCGCAGACGGCGAAGCCGGAGAAGATTCCGTCCCTGAAGCCCGCCTTCCGCAAGGACGGCACGGTCACGGCCGCCAACTCGAGTTCGATTTCCGACGGTGCCGCGGCGCTGGTGCTGATGCGTACATCCACCGCCAGGTCGCGCGGCCTGACACCGCTGGCCACGATAGTCGCCCACGCCGGTCACGCGGGTGCACCCGCGCGCTTTCCGATGGCACCGGTCGATTCGATCCGCAAGGTGCTGGAACGCGCCGGCTGGTCGAAAGCCGATGTCGACTTGTATGAGATCAACGAAGCCTTCGCCGTCGTGACGCTGGCCGCGATCCGTGACCTCGGTCTCGATCCGGATACGGTGAATGTCCATGGCGGCGCCTGTGCGCTCGGTCACCCGATCGGCGCCACCGGCGCGCGGCTGCTGGTCACGCTGATCGGCGCGCTGCGCCGCAGCGGCGGCCGGCGCGGCATTGCCAGCCTGTGCATCGGTGGCGGCGAAGCCACTGCGATCGCACTGGAGTTGTACGAGAATTGAGCTAACCTGATTTGATTGGCCGGGTGGCGCCCGGCCTGCGCCTTGAAGATTCACCCGGCGGCTGACATTCCGCGGCTGCCGGTGCAACATGGTTTTCAAACAAGCCTGCGAGACGATGCGCCTCGAAGCGGATCGCTACGCCGGTATCGGAGGAGTCGGGTGCTGCATGCATCACGTCCGTGGTGCCTCGCAGCCTGTCTACCTCCACTACAAACAGGAGGTGGCCATGGAATTGCGGGACGACGATCAAAGCCAGATGTTTTCGCGCCCGGAGCGAGACCGGGACGTGATGAACCACTGGGAGCGGCTGCTTAACGGCGAGGAATGCAGTTCCGACGCCCTGCGCCGCCTGATTGACGACTCGTGGCGCCGCTGCCTCAACGCCCACGTCGATCCCGGCAAGTACCAGGCGCCGCCGCCACTGAGCGAGAACTCGCTCTATTCGCTGCAGCAGAAGCACGGAGACCTGCTCACCGCCAGCACGCCGGTGATGGCGATGGCGCGCGACTTCCTCGCCGAAACCGGAACCATCATGGTGCTGACCGACCACAGCGGCACCATACTCAGCCTCGAAGGCGACCCGGCCACGCGCGACGAAGGCGCGATGATGAATATGATGCCGGGAGCGAGCTGGAGCGAGACGGCCTGCGGCACCAATGCGATCGGCACCGCCATCGCGGTGCGCCACCCGGTGCAGATCCATTCCGCCGAACACTACTGTGCCGGCATCAAGCGCTGGACCTGTTCGTCCACCGTCATCCTTGACCCTTACGACAACAGCGTGCTCGGCGCGATCGATGTGTCGGGCCTGCAGCAGACGTACAACAAGCACAGCCTGGCGCTGGTGGTCGCCACCGCCAGCAAGATCGAAGGTCGTCTGGCCAAGCACGAGATGGGCATCCGCTTCCGCCTGCTCGAGCGCTGCATGCACCGGCTCACCCACTCGACCTCGGACGGCGTCATCGTGTTCGACCGCCGCGGCAATCCGGTCAAGGCCAACGAGCGCGCCGAACAGGCGCTGAACCAGCTGTCCGAGGGCCGCATCGGTTCCCGCAAGCTGGATATCGCATCGCTTACGCTGGGCCACGCCACCGACGATGGTCTGCCCGCCGGCCTGCAGGGCTGGATTGCACCGGAGTGGCTGGAACCGGTTCTGGACAACGGACAGCGTATCGGCACGCTGCTCACGATTCCGATCTTCAAGCCGCGTTCGGTGCAGGGCACGACGATGCCGGTCGGCGCCACCAGCGTAGCGCACGAGCCGAGCAAGCTCGACTGCGTGGTCGGCAAGGACCCGGTACTGATGGAAGCGGTCGAACGCGCCCGTCACCTGTCGCGTTCCAACGTGCCGGTGCTGCTGCTCGGCGAGACCGGCGTCGGCAAGGAAGTGTTCGCCAAGGGCATCCATGACTGCGGCAGCGCGAAGGCGGCACCCTTTGTCGCGGTGAATTGCGGCGGACTGTCGCGCGAGCTGCTGGCGACCGAGCTGTTCGGCTACGCCGAAGGCTCATTCACCGGTGCGCGGCGCGGCGGCATGATGGGCAAGATCGAAGCGGCTAACGGCGGCACGCTATTCCTCGACGAACTGGGCGAAATGCCGCTCGACATGCAACCGCACCTGCTGCGCGTGCTGGAGGAGGGCGAGATCTACCGCCTCGGCGAGAACACGCCGCGCAAGGTGAAGTTCCGGCTGATCGCGGCGACCAATCGCGATCTGCGCAAGGAAGTCACCGATGGCCGCTTCCGCATGGACCTCTATTACCGGGTCGCGGTGACCAGCGTGCGCATCCCGCCGCTGCGCGAGCGGCTGGGCGACATCCCGGTGCTGTCGCGCGCGCTGATGGAGAAGCTGGCGGCGCACCACGGCGTGCCGGTGCCGCAGCTCACCGCGTCTGAAATCAGCGAGCTGTCTTCTTACTCGTGGCCGGGCAATGTGCGCGAACTGCGCAACATCCTCGAATCGATGCTGCTGACCGGTGAGCGTCCGCGTGCGCTGATGACACCCGAAGCGGCGCGCGGCATCCAGCTGTTCGACGCGCCGCTGGCCACCGATCACGGCATGGTCTTCGGCGGCGAAACGCGTGAGAACCGCCGGCTCGAAGAAGCCGAGCGCGACGCCATCCTCGGTGCCATCGACGGCAGCCACGGCAATATGGCACTGGCTGCGCGCTCGCTCGGCATCGCCAAGAGCACGCTCTACCTCAAGCTCAAGAAATTTGGCCTCGACGCCCTGGTCGAGCGCGCGCGCGAGGTGCACGCCAAGGGGCACTGACGGAAGCGCGCGCCAGCGAGGACCACGGCTCCGGAGATGGTCAGGCAGGTTTCCGTGAGCAAGGGTCCCGTCCAGGCGCAGCCGCCGCGCGCGGCGCATTGCCGCAGTCGCGGTCAGAGGGTCGGTCCCACAGAATTCCGGCTCCGTTAGCGGTCCTGTGCAGTCTTGGCCGCGACACGGCGACAGTAGTCCTTGATTCAGACCGCTTTCGGAAGACGGCTGCGCTCACGCAGGCGGCGTGTCCGAACGATCGCTGGCCTCTGCGTTTCGTGGGAGATTCTATGTTCCGGCGCAAGCGCTTTCGTGCTGTCTCGGGACATAGTC
>NZ_JADMJL010000016.1:0-220665 GCF_018780585.1 Methyloversatilis discipulorum
ATCGCACGACACGGCATCCACAACATCAACATCATCGACCTCGATAACGTCGCCGCGGTGCGACGAACGCGGATGCCAGCTCGCAGGTGCGGCATCGAATGATCGCCAAACTTGGTCGATCGGATTACCAGGCGTAAGGCTCAGAGCGTTGCGTGCTGTGTTATCCTAGAAAGCTATCCGCGATCGCGGAATTTCATACAATCACGCCTAATTTTTCCCTACGATTCAAGGACATTCGCTAATGGCGCAGAACACCTCACCCGTGAACACACTCGAGCGGAAGATCAACATGTCGGTGGTTGCCGCGGATGTCGAAAAGAGCGTTGCGGTTCGCCTTGCGCGGATGGCGCGCACGGTCAAGATGCCCGGCTTCCGCCCGGGCAAGGTGCCGATGAAGATCGTCGAGCAGCAATACTCGGCGCAAGCTCGCTCCGAGGCGTTCACAGAAGCCGTTCAGCAAGCTTTCGGCGCCGCAGTGCGCGAGCAGAACCTCCGCGTTGCCGGTTTTCCGAAGATCGAACCCGCAGAATCCACCGAACCTGGCAAGGTTTTCTTCAGTGCTACCTTCGAGGTGTACCCGGAGATCGTTGCGGTGGACCTCAGCGGCAAGACGCTCGAGCGCTCGGTATTGACCGTCGGAGATGCGGAGGTCGAAAAGACGCTCGAAGTTCTGCGTAAGCAGCGTGTCAGCTACGTTGCTGCGGATAAGGCTGCCGCCAAGGATGATCGGATTGTCATGGACTTCCGCGGAACGCGGGAAGGCGAAGCTTTCGACGGCGGCACCGCGGAAGACTTCCCTGTCGTTCTTGGTGCGGGCGCGCTGTTGCCCGAGTTCGAGACGAATGTCGAAGGCTTGAAGGCGGGCGATTCCAAGACGTTCTCGCTGACCTTCCCCGAGGACTATCAGGCAAAGGATCTGGCCGGTACGACGGTTCAGTTCGAGGTCAAGATCAAGTCGGTGGAGGCCCCGGTGCTCCCTGAGCTTTCCGCCGATTTCGCGAAGTCCCTCGGTGTTCCGTCCGGCGACGTCGAACAGCTCAAGGCGGACGTCAAGTCCAACCTGGAACGTGAAGTCAAGAAGCGCCTGCAGGCACGCGTCAAGAACGAGGTCATGAATCTGCTGCTCGAAACGCATGAGTTTGACGTGCCGAGCGCGCTGGTCGAGCAGGAGTCGCAGCGCATGGCGGAAGAAGCGCGTGCAAATCTTGCCTCACGCGGCATGAACGTGAAGGACATTCCGGTCGAGCCGGCATGGTTTGCCGAACAAGCTGTGCGCCGTGTCCGTCTCGGCCTCGTTGTTGCCGAGATCGTCAAGAAGAACGAGCTGTATGCGAAGCCGGAACAAATCCGCGCCGTGGTGGAAGAGCAGGCTCAAAGTTATGAAGATCCCGCCGATGTCGTTCGCTGGTACTACAGCGATACGCAACGTCTGGCACAAGTCGAAGCGCTCGTTGTCGAAGACAACGTGGTCGACTGGGTGCTGGGCGTCGCAAAGGTGTCGGACAAGGCTGTCGAGTTTGACGACCTGATGGCAACGAACTGATTGATCGGTACGACGTGTCGGGTCCGATGCTTGCTTGTATGAATACGAGAGGCCGCACCGGCGGCCTCGTCCGGGAGAGTATCGAATGATGTCGGAAACAGTCGGTCTGGGCATGGTGCCCATGGTCATCGAGCAAAGTGGTCGGGGCGAGCGCGCTTACGACATTTACTCGCGTCTGCTGCGTGAACGCGTGGTGTTCCTGGTCGGACCCGTGAATGACACTACGGCCAACCTGATCGTTGCGCAGTTGCTGTTCCTTGAATCCGAGAATCCGGACAAGGACATCTTCTTCTACATCAACTCGCCGGGCGGCTCGGTCACTGCGGGCTTGTCGATCTACGACACGATGCAGTTCATCAAGCCGGACGTGTCTACGCTGTGTATCGGTCAGGCCGCCAGTATGGGCGCGTTCCTGCTGTCGGCGGGTGCGAAGGGCAAGCGCTTCTGCCTGCCGAACTCGCGCGTGATGATTCATCAACCGATGGGCGGTTTTCAGGGGCAGGCGTCGGACATCGAAATCCACGCCCGGGAAATCCTGACGCTGCGCGCCAAGCTGAACAACATCATGGCGCACCACACCGGTCAGCCGATCGAAACAATCGAACGCGACACGGATCGCGACAATTTCCTTTCGGCGGAACAGGCGCGCGAGTACGGCATTATTGATAAGGTACTGACAACGCGGGCGGAGAGTGCCGCCTGAGTGCGGGTGTCCGCATGCAACGCAGGTGTACCTGTCAAGTTTGGAGTTGAGTCATGACCGACAAGAAATCGGGTTCCGAAAAGCTGCTCTACTGCTCGTTTTGCGGGAAGAGTCAGCATGAAGTGAAGAAGCTCATCGCCGGGCCGTCGGTCTTCATCTGCGACGAATGCATCGATCTGTGCAACGACATCATTCGAGACGAAATCAGCAGCGAGCAGGCGGGCAAGAGTGCGCGCGGTGATCTGCCGTCTCCGAAGGAGATCTGCGAGATTCTCGATCAGTACGTGATCGGGCAATCGCCGGCCAAGCGCATTCTCGCGGTTGCCGTCTACAACCATTACAAGCGCCTGCGCCACATGTCGCGCAAGGACGAGGTCGAACTGTCGAAGAGCAACATCCTGCTCGTCGGTCCGACCGGGTCGGGCAAAACGCTGCTCGCGCAGACGCTTGCGCGCCTGCTCAATGTGCCCTTCGTGATGGCTGACGCCACGACGCTGACCGAAGCGGGCTACGTTGGCGAAGACGTCGAGAACATCATCCAGAAGCTGCTGCAGAAGTGCGACTACGAAGTCGAGCGCGCGCAGCAGGGCATCGTCTACATCGACGAAATCGACAAGATTTCGCGCAAATCCGACAACCCGTCGATCACTCGCGACGTATCGGGCGAGGGCGTGCAGCAAGCGCTGCTCAAGCTGATCGAGGGCACGGTCGCCAGCGTGCCGCCGCAAGGCGGTCGCAAGCACCCGAACCAGGACTTCGTTCAGGTCGATACGACCAACATCCTGTTCATCTGCGGCGGCGCGTTCGACGGTCTGGAGAAGGTCATTCGCAATCGCACCGAGCAGGTTGGCATCGGCTTCGGTGCCGAGGTGAAGAGCCGCGATAACCGCAGCACAGGCGAGGCGCTGCGCAATGTCGAACCTGAGGATCTGATCAAGTTCGGCCTGATTCCCGAGTTCGTTGGCCGTCTGCCGGTCGTTGCGACGCTGCAGGAGCTGGACGAGGAAGCGCTGATCCAGATCCTGATCGAGCCGAAAAACGCGCTGATCAAGCAGTACCAGAAGCTGTTCCAGATGGAAGGCGTCGAGCTCGAGGTGCGCCCGGGTGCGCTGCAGGCGATCGCCCGCAAGGCACTGAAGCGCAAGACCGGGGCACGTGGTCTGCGCAGCATCATCGAGTCGGCACTGCTGGACACGATGTACGAACTGCCGGGCATCGAGAATGTCGCAAAGGTGGTGATTGACGAGGGCGTGATCGACGGCGAGACCAAGCCGATCATGCTGTTCGCCGATCAGCCCAAGGTGTCCGGTTCGAACTGATACCCGCGCGTCGGTTTGCGCGCTGCGCGGGTGCCGGAGCCGGGGCGGCTTGATTCGGGAAGTGCCGCCCCAATCTGTCTGACACTGTCGCGTTAAGGAATAGCAATGTCCAGCCTCCAAACCGTTCCCGAGCAACTCGAACTGCCGCTTCTGCCATTGCGGGACGTCGTCGTCTTCCCGCACATGGTGATCCCGCTGTTCGTCGGTCGCCCGAAATCCATCAAGGCGCTCGAGTCGGCCATGGAAGCCGGCAAGAGCATTCTGCTGGTGGCACAGAAGTCTGCCGCCAAGGATGAGCCGAATCCCGAAGATCTCTACCGTATTGGCTGCGTTGCCAACATCCTGCAGATGCTCAAGCTGCCGGACGGCACCGTAAAGGTGCTGGTCGAAGGCACGCAGCGTGCAACGGTCGAGGACATCGTCGATATCAAGACGCTGTTCATGGCCCAGGTCACCACGGTGCCCGCCGTCGAGCAGACCTCGCACGAAATTGAGGCGATGCGTCGTGCGCTGATCAGCCAGTTCGATCAGTACGTCAAGCTCAACAAGAAGATTCCGCCGGAAATCCTGACCTCGCTGTCCAGCATCGAGGAAGCGGGCCGTCTGGCGGACACGGTGGCTGCGCACCTGCCGCTCAAGCTCGAGCAGAAGCAGGACATCCTTGAGCTGTTCGGTACGGCCGAGCGCATCGAGCGCCTGCTGTCGCAACTGGAAACCGAACTCGACATCCTGCAGGTCGAAAAGCGCATCCGCGGCCGCGTGAAGCGGCAGATGGAGAAGAGCCAGCGCGAGTACTACCTGAACGAGCAGGTCAAGGCCATCCAGAAGGAACTGGGCGAGGGCGAGGACGGCGCCGATCTCGAGGAGATCGAGAAGAAGATCAAGGCCGCTGGCATGACCAAGGAAGCCATCGCCAAGGCGCAGTCCGAGCTGAAGAAGCTCAAGCTGATGTCGCCGATGTCGGCCGAAGCGACCGTTGTGCGCAATTTCATCGAGACGCTGGTCGGCCTGCCGTGGCGCAAGAAATCGCGCATTTCGAAGGATCTGGCCGAAGCCGAGAAGATTCTCGACAAGGACCACTACGGTCTGGAGAAGGTGAAGGAGCGCATTCTCGAATATCTGGCGGTGCAGCAGCGCGTCGACAAGCTGAAGGCGCCCATCCTGTGCCTGGTCGGCCCTCCGGGTGTCGGCAAGACCTCGCTCGGCCAGTCGATCGCCAAGGCGACCAACCGCAAGTTCGTGCGGATGGCGCTGGGCGGTGTGCGCGACGAAGCTGAAATCCGTGGCCACCGTCGCACCTACATCGGTTCGATGCCGGGCAAGATCCTGCAGAACATGACCAAGGTCGCGGTGAAGAACCCGCTCTTCCTGCTCGACGAGGTCGACAAGATGGGGCAGGACTTCCGCGGCGACCCGTCGTCGGCACTGCTCGAAGTGCTCGATCCGGAGCAGAACTCGACTTTCGTCGACCACTACGTCGAGGTCGAGTACGACCTGTCGGACGTGATGTTCGTCGCGACGGCGAACTCGCTGAACATTCCGGCGCCGCTTCTCGACCGGATGGAAGTGATCCGGCTGTCGGGCTACACCGAAGAAGAGAAGGTCAACATCTGCCAGCGCTATCTCGTGCCGAAGCAGATGAAGAACAACGGCCTGAAGAAGGAAGAGCTGTCGGTCACCGAAGACGCGCTGCGCGATATCGTGCGCTACTACACCCGCGAGGCCGGCGTGCGAGCGCTCGAACGTGAAGTGTCCAAGATCTGCCGCAAGGTGGTGAAGGGCCTGGTGATGCGCAAGCGTTCATCCAAGGTGATCGTCAACGCGAAGAACCTTGACAAGTTCCTCGGCGTGCGTCGCTACACCTTCGGCATCGCCGAGAAGGACAATCAGGTCGGACAGGTGACCGGTCTGGCCTGGACCGAAGTCGGCGGCGAACTGCTGACCATCGAAGTCGCGACCATGCCCGGCAAGGGCGCGGTGCAGCGTACCGGCTCGCTCGGCGACGTGATGAAGGAATCGGTCGAGGCTGCGCGCTCGGTGGTGCGCTCGCGCGCACGTCGCCTGGGCATCAAGGACGAGGTGTTCGAGAAGTCCGATCTGCACGTGCACTTCCCGGAAGGCGCGACGCCCAAGGACGGTCCGTCGGCGGGCATCGCGATCACCACCGCTCTGGTGTCTGCGCTGACCGGCATTCCGGTCCGTGCGGACGTCGCGATGACCGGCGAGATCACGCTGCGTGGCGAGGTGCTGGGCATTGGTGGCTTGAAGGAGAAGCTGCTCGCGGCGGTACGCGGCGGCATCCATACGGCGCTGATTCCGCAGGAGAACGTGAAGGACCTCGCGGACATGCCTGACACGCTGAAGAACTCGATCGAGATCGTGGCGGTGAAGTGGATCGACGACGTGCTCGAGCGCGCGCTCGAGCGCAAGCCCGATCCACTGCCCGAGGCCGATCCGGCAACCGTGGTCGCCAAGGTTGAGGAACCCGCAGCGGCCGGCTCGGTCGTTACGCACTGATCGCTGCCTGACAACAGCCCGCGAACCGCCTCTTGTGAGGTATTATCGCGGGCTGTTTTTTGCAGCGACCTTCAGGCAGCGGGTGCTTAGCTCAGTTGGTAGAGCGTCGCCCTTACAAGGCGAATGTCGGCGGTTCGAGCCCGTCAGCACCCACCAGTCCCTGCCTCGTTGCCCCGCAAAACTGGAGTGGTAGTTCAGTTGGTTAGAATACCGGCCTGTCACGCCGGGGGTCGCGGGTTCGAGTCCCGTCCACTCCGCCAAAACTGACAGCGGGCGAACGGTTGTTCGCCTTTTTCATTTCCTGCGCCCGAAAAGCCCGGGCTCCGCGAAAGGTTCCTATGTTCGATGCAGTCCGCAACAACAAGCGCGTGGTCCAGGCCGTCCTGTTGCTGATGGTGTTGCCCTTCGCCTTCTTCGGCGTCGAGTCCTACATGAACAACGATGCGGTGCGCGAGGACGCGGCGGTCGTTGGCAAGCTGAAGATCGCTCCGGAAGAGTTCGAACAGGCGCTGCGTGATCAGACCGATCGCCTGCGCGACATGGCGGGCGAACAGTTCGACCCGAAAATGATGGAAACGCCGCAGGCGCGTGCGCAGACGCTCGACGGCCTGGTGAGCCAGCGCATCCTGCTGCAGGAGGCGCAGCGTCAGCACATGACGGTTTCCGATGCGCGCATGAGCCAGATCATCGCCGGCGTTCCCGGTTTCCAGATCGACGGCAAGTTTTCCGAAGCACGCTTCGACCAGGTTGCCCAGACGCAGGGCTACAGCCGCGACGGCCTGCTCGCCCGCATCCGTCAGGATCTGGTGATCCGCCAGCTGTACACCGGTGTCGCCGGCAGTTCCTTCGTGCCGGCCTCGCTTGCCCGTCGCTGGGCACAGATGCAGCAAGAAGAGCGCGAGGTCAGCGAAGCCATCATCACCCCGTTCGAGTTCATCGAGCAGTTCAAGATCACGCCGGAGCAGGTGCGCAAGTACTACGACGACAACCAGAAGGAGTTCTCGGTCCCGGAGCAGGTCAAGGTCGAGTATCTCGTGCTCAGCGAAGCCGCGCTTGCGGCGGCACAGGAGGTCAGCGAGGAAGAGGTGCGCAAGACCTTCGAAGCCAACCAGTCGCGCTACATGCAGGGCGAGGAACGCAAGGCGCGTCATATCCTGCTGACCGTGGACGCGGGCGCCAGCGCCGAAGATCGCAAGGCGGTCAAGGCCAAGGCCGAGGCCCTGCAGAAGACGGTCAAGGCCGATCCGTCGAAATTCGCCGAACTG
Source organism: Methyloversatilis discipulorum (assembly GCF_018780585.1). Lineage (GTDB taxonomy): Bacteria > Pseudomonadota > Gammaproteobacteria > Burkholderiales > Rhodocyclaceae > Methyloversatilis > Methyloversatilis discipulorum_B. The sequence continues at coordinate 7,348 of NZ_JADMJL010000016.1, forward strand.
GCCAAGGCCAACTCCGAAGATCCGGGCTCGAAGGACAATGGCGGCGATCTGGGCTTCTTCGGCCGCGGCACCATGGTGAAGCCGTTCGAGGAGGCCGCTTTCGCGTTGAAGAAGGGCGAAGTCAGCGGTGTCGTCGAGACCGATTTCGGTTACCACATCATCCAGGTCGAGGACGTTCGCGGCGGTCAGGGCAAAACGCTCGAGCAGGCACGCGCGGAGATTACCGACGATCTGAAGAAGCAGGCGGCCCGTCGGCGCTTTGCCGAACTGGCGGAAACCTTCAGCAATACCGTCTATGAGCAGGCCGACAGTCTTGCACCGGCTGCCGAAAAGCTTGGTCTGCAGGTGAAGACCAGCCCGCTGATCCCCAAGGGGCTGCTGATGCCGGCGCCGTTCGACAACGAGAAGCTGCGTGAGGCGATCTTTTCGGAAGATGCGGTCAAGAACCGTCGCAACACGCAGGCGATCGAGACCGCGTCGAACACCCTGGTGTCGGCGCGCGTGATCGAACAGCTGCCGCCGTCGATCAAACCCTTCGAAACAGTGCAGGCCGACATCGAGAAGAAGCTGGGCTTCGAAGCGGGCCGCAAGATGGCGCTGGAGCGGGGCGAAGCGTCGCTCGCCAAGCTGCGTGCCGGCGAGGAGGCGCCGCTGAACTGGTCGCCGCCGCAGGACATCTCGCGCGCCCAGGCGCAGGGTCCGGCCGCCACTATGGTGCGCGCCATCTTCAATGCACCGGCCAACAAGCTGCCAGCCTATCTGGGCTTCCCGATGGATAACGGTGGTTTTGCGATCTTCCGCATCACCGCCGTCAAGCAGCCGAAGGAAGCGCTCGATCCCGCGCGCGTCGAAGCGATCAAGGCGCAACTCGAACAGACCGTGTCGCAGGACGATTTCGCCGCCTATCTTGCCTCGCTGCGCAAGGAGTATCCGGTGACCGTCAATCGCAAACTGATCGACAACGCCAAGCAGCCCTGAGCGCGCGCAGCTTGAACAAGAAGGCCACCTCGAGGGTGGCCTTTTTTTCGTCCCTAAGGTTCCGGCCGATGTTCCGGCCTACGTTCAGGCGTAGGCGGTGGGGTCGGGCGCGTTGCGCAGACCGGTCAGGAAGGTGTCGACCAGCCAGGGCGCCCGGGCGCGCAGATCGAAATCGCGGCGTTCGATCCAGCTGCGCATCAGCCCGCCGATGAATGCGTGCATGGCCTCGGCGGTTTCCTTCGGCGGCAGGTGCGCCGGCAACTGGCCCTGGCGCACGGCCGCCGCGAAGACCACTTCCAGCATGGACAGGCAGCGCGTGTGCGTCTCCAGTTCGCGCGAGCGCAGGCGATCAAAGTCGGGGCCGCCATCGAGCTTGCAGAACTTGATCTCGAACACCGACTGCACGCGTTCGCACTCGGCCAGCATGCGCAGCACGTGGATTGCGTCGTTGCGCAGATAGCCCAGCGGATCGTTGCCGGGGTCGGCCGCCAGATCGCTGAGCATGGCCTGCATCGGCGTGCTCACGCGTTCGCATACGGCTTCGAAAATGTCCGCCTTGTTTTCGAAGTGCCAATACACGGCGCCGCGCGTATGACCGGCGCTCTTGGCGATGTCGTCCAGCGTAGTGCTGGCGACCCCCTTTTCGCGGAAGCAGCGCTCCGCCGCGTCGAGCAACTGAATGCGCGTCGCTTCGGCTTCTTCCTTGGTGCGTCTGACCATATGAGCTGTAAGGGATTTATACAAACAGACGTGAATGTATATTTTCTTCGCGCCCGCGTCAAAGTGGTGCAACAAGCTGCGAGGCGCGCAGCGTAACAGCGGCCATCGCAGCGTGCATGGCAAAAAGCTTGAAACGACGTACTGTCGGCGATGCCTGGCGCGGCATGGCGCCGGGACAAAAGAAAAGGGCCCAGACCGTGAGGTCTGAGCCCTGAATGTGGTGGGCAGTAGTGGGATCGAACCACTGACCCCCGCCGTGTGAAGGCGGTGCTCTACCGCTGAGCTAACTGCCCTGTATTCGTGACAGGGCGCGAATACTAGCCGGTGAACGTCGGCGCGTCAAATGCTGTTGTGCGACGCGCTACAATCGCGCGCTCACTTTTACGTGTCTCCTGCCATGTCCCAGGTCGTTCGTACCCGTTTCGCCCCCAGCCCCACTGGTTATCTGCACATCGGCGGCGCCCGCACCGCGCTGTTCTCGTGGGCCTATGCACGCCGGCATGGCGGCCAGTTCATCCTGCGCATCGAAGATACCGACGTCGCGCGCTCGACCCCGGAGGCCGTGCAGGCGATTCTCGATGGGATGAAGTGGCTGGATCTGGGCCATGACGAGGGCCCGTTCTACCAGATGCAGCGCATGGATCGTTACAAGGCGGTGATCGCGCAGATGCTGGAGCAGGGGCATGCCTACCGCTGCTACACCACGCCCGAGGAACTCGATGCGCTGCGCGAACGTCAGCGCGCCAACAACGAGAAGCCGCGTTACGACGGACGCTGGCGCCCGGCGCCCGGCAAGACGCTGCCGGCACCGCCGGCCGGCGTACAGCCGGTCATCCGCTTCTGCAATCCGCTGGATGGCGTCGTCGCCTGGGAGGATCAGGTGAAGGGCCGCATCGCCATCGCCAACGAGGAGCTGGATGACCTCATCATCGCCCGTGCCGACGGTACGCCCACCTATAACTTCTGCGTCTGCGTCGACGACTGGGACATGGGCATTACCCACGTCATCCGCGGCGACGATCACGTGAACAACACGCCGCGCCAGATCAACATCCTGCGCGCACTCGGTGCCACGGTGCCGCAATACGCGCATCTGTCGATGATCCTCGGCGACGACGGTCAGAAGCTTTCCAAGCGTCATGGCGCGGTCAGCGTGATGCAGTACGACGAAGACGGCTACCTGCCGGAGGCGGTGATCAACTATCTGGCGCGTCTTGGCTGGAGCCACGGCGACGACGAAATCTTCTCGCGCGAGCAGTTCGTGCAGTGGTTCGATCTCGACCACATCACGCCGTCGGCGGCCCAGTTCAACACTGAAAAGCTGCGCTGGCTCAACGCCCATTACATGAAGCAGGCGGACAACGCATGGCTGGCTGCCGACGTCGCAAGCCGGCTGGCACGCCGCGGTGTCGACCCGGAAACCGGGCCCTCGCTCGAGCCGCTGATCGCGCTGTACAAGGATCGCGTGTCCACGCTGGTCGAACTGGCCGATGCGCTCGAAGCCTTCTACATCGACCTGCACGTGGCGCCCGAACTGCTCGCCCAGCATCTGACCGACCCGGCGCGCGAGGCGCTGCGCAAGCTGTCCTCCCGCCTCGAAGCGGTCGCCTGGGACAAGGCCGCGCTGTCCGCCGCGATCAAGGAAACCTGTACCGAGTGCGGCCTGAAGATGCCGCAGGTCGCGATTCCGCTGCGCGTGGCGCTGCTCGGCCAGCCGCAGACGCCGTCGATCGACGCGGTGCTCGAAGCCTTCGGCCGCGAGCGTGTGCTCGCCCGGCTGAGCCGCGTGCTCTGATCCGGTCACCGTGCGCGGATCATCTGCGCACGGGCATCCCCGATGAGTGGCGCCGGCAGGTCCTGAACGGCCCCGCGCATCGTCCATCGGTCGGGGTGGTTCTCGTCTTGCATCGGGCATAGACTGAAGACGGATCCGCCGCTTCGAGGCTGAAGCGCGGACAGTCTGATGTCACAGTCCGGTACGGGCCATGAACCGCATCTTCATCAGCTACCGCAGCGCCGATGGGGCCAAGGACGCCAGCCGGCTGGCCGACGATCTCGGCCGCGTTTTCGGCGCCGACCATGTGTTCCTCGACCGGCAGGATCTGCGCGGCGGCAGCAGCTGGCGGCAGGAGATCGAGCGTGCTATCGGCCACCGGCCCATCGTGCTGCTGCTGGTCACGCCCGGTTTCGCAGGCGCGCGTCACGCCGACGGCCGGCTGCGCATCGATGACGCCGACGACCCGGTGCGCATGGAAATCCAGTCGGCCATCGACGCCGGCGCAGTGCTGATGCCACTGCGCGTCGATGGCACGCCGATGCCGCCGGCCAGCAGCCTGCCCGAACCCCTGCGCCTCATCACCGAGCGTCACGCGCTGCCGCTGCGCACCGACGACTGGACCCGCCTCGATCTGCCGCGCGTCGTCGCCGACATCGAGCGGCTGGGCGTGCCGCGCAGCGACGTCACCGCGGCGGAGAGCGTGCGGCCGGTGCGCAGCAATGCACGTCGCTGGGCGCTTGCCGCCGCGGGCGTGCTGGCGATCACCGCACTCGTTCGCTTCGCCGTCGAGGACGACGCCGAACTGCAGCTGCCGCCCACCGCGGCCGGCGTCGGCACCACCACGTCGTTGCCGCCGGCGGACGAAACGCAGCCGGTGGCCGCACTCGCCGCCGATCGGCCGTCGCTCGAAGGCCGCTGGCTGCTCACCACGCAGAACGGCGAGCGCATTCCGCTGCACCTGCGACACCGTGACGATCGGTTGTCGCTGCGTTCCGAGCCGGTGCGCGTCGACAACGATCCGGCCTGGCGCGACTACATCGCGTCGCTTGCCGCGATGGAGGGACCGCCGCTCACCCATATCGTCTTTACCGCCGAGGGCGCCGTATTCGGCGACCTCGCCGATCTGGCCGTGCGTGTCGTCAGCGCCGACGGCAGTTTTCTGGTCGACAGCGGCAATCTCACGCTGCGCATCGGCCCGGAGCGCCGCGTGCTGGCCGGCAAGGTCGAACTGAACAGTGGCGAACAGAATACGGTCGTGCTGTCGCGCCGACCCTGAACCGAGGAGACGGAACATGAGTGCAGCCCGATACCGCATACGCGGCACCGTCAGCGACGCGGCCACGCTGGACGCCGGCGCCGGTGTCGCGGTGCTGCACGGCCGCCGGCTGATCCCCGGCCGCGCGCGCGACGGTGTGACCGGCGAACTGGAGGTGGCTGCCGACGAGGTCGTGCGCATCGAACTCGACAACGGCTTCGTGCTGTGGAGCCGCACCGACGACCTGGTGCGCGAGCACGGCCGTCGTTCGGTGTCGCGTGATGGCGACAGCGCCTGGGAATTTGACGCGCTCGACACCGCCGCAGCGGCGCCGACCTCGCGCGGTGTGCTCGGGCTGGGCATTCGCGTGCTCGACTTCTTCGGCATCGATCTGAAGAAGAAGTCGGCCGCCGCGCTCGGCAAGTGGTTCGAGGAGAAGCGGCTTGGCCGCCCGCCTGGCCTGCACCTTTGTGCGCTCGACGCCTTTGCGCTGACGCCGCTGGCCGCGCGCGCGGCGATCGCTGCCGACGCCGGACCGCTGCTGGTTTTCCTTCATGGCACCGGCTCGAGCTGCGAAGGCAGCTTCGGCGGACTGTGGGATGCCGCCAATCGCGAGGGCGCCGCGCTGCGCCGCCGGCTCGGTGCGCGCTACGGCGAGCGGGTGTTCGCGCTCGAACACCGTTCGCTGACCGAGAGCCCGATCAGCAATGCGCTGGCGCTGGCCAAGCGCCTGCCCAAGGGGGCCGAGCTGCATCTGGTCAGTCATTCGCGCGGCGGCATGGTGGGTGAACTGATGTGCCTGGGCGAATGTCGCGGGCTGGACGCGGTCGTCGGCCGGCTCGATGAACTGTTCGCCGCCGACCGCACGCTGGCCGAGCAGATCGGCCTCGGCGCGCTCGACGATGCCGCCGAGGCGGCGCGCCACGCCGCCTATCAGGCCGATCGTGCGGATCTGGCGGCGCTGCTGGCGGAGCTGAAAGCCAAGCAGTTCCGCGTCAGCCGCTTCGTCCGCGTCGCCTGCCCGGCGCGCGGTACCACGCTGGCGTCGGGCCGCCTCGACCGCTGGCTGTCGGTGCTCGACTTCGTGTCCGGCAAGGCGCTGTTCGGCGACGCCGTCGACTTCCTGCTCGCCGTGGTGAAGGAACGCACGGATCCGCGCACGTTGCCCGGTGCCGAGGCGATGATGCCCGGCTCGGCGCTGACCCGGCTGCTCAATCACGCAGAACTCGAGACCGCTGCCGACCTCACGGTGATCGCCGGCGACGTCGAGGGCGAATCGCTGTGGCAGAAGATCAAGCTGCTTGCCACCGACTGGTTCTACGGCGCCGACCACGATCTGGTGGTGAACACCGGATCGATGAGCGGCGGGCTGCGCCGTCCGGCGAACGGCGCGCGCTTCGGTCGCGACGCGGGCGCTCAGGTCAATCATTTCCGCTACTTCGTCAACGAGAAGAGCGTGCGCTGGCTGGCCGCCGGCCTGCTGCGCGTCGAGGGTGACGATGCCGGTTTCCAGCCGATCGCCGAGGCGCCGCACGATCCGCCGCGCTGGCGCAGCGCGCTGGCGCGCAGCCAGAGTGCCGCCGAACCGCGGCCGCTGGCGGTGGTGTTGCCGGGCACCATGGGCAGCGAGCTGAGCGTCGACGGCGAACGCGTCTGGCTGGACTATCTCGCGCTGTTCAAGGGCGGACTCAAGCGCCTGCACATGGCGGCGGCGCAGGTCGAGCCGGGCGGACTGGTCGATCAGTTCTACGGGCCGCTGCTCGAATTCCTTGCGCGCAGTCACCGCGTCGAATTCTTCGCCTACGACTGGCGCCAGTCGGTGCGCGCTGCCGCAGCGCGGCTGGCCGAGCGGCTGGAGGCGGTGGTCGCGCGCGCCGAGGCCGAGCAGCAACCGGTGCATATCGTCGCCCACTCGATGGGCGGACTGGTGGTGCGCGCGCTGATGAGCGACGGCGGTCGCGGTGCGGCCGTGTGGGCGCGCATCACCCGGCTGCCGGGCAGCCGATTCCTGATGCTCGGTACACCGAACGCCGGCTCGCACGAGGCGGTGCGCTGGCTCACCGGCCACAATCCGACGCAGGCGCGTCTTGCGCTGCTCGACTTCACGCAGAGCACCACCGACATCATCGATCTGGTGCGCACTTATCCCGGCCTGCTCGAACTGCTGCCCTTTGCCGACAGCGATCCGGACTTCGCCGACGTGGCGCGCTGGGAGGCGCTGCGCAAGCAGCTCGGCGCGCGCTGGAAGCCGGCCGACGCGAAAACACTGAAGTCCGCGCGCGACACCTGGACGCAGCTGAAGGCGATCGCGGTCGATACGCGCGTTGTCCGCTACGTGGCCGGTTGCCAGCCGGCCACCGTCATCGACTACCGCGTCGACGATGTCGATGACCCCTGGCCGCTTGGCCGCAAGCGCATCGACTTCGTTGCGACCGCGCGTGGCGATGGCACGGTGAGCTGGGCCTCCGGCGCGCTGCCCGGCGTGCCGATGTGGTACGCCGAAGACACCGCGCACGACTTCCTGTGCGCGCAGACGCGCGCCTTCGACGGCTACCTCGACATCCTGACCACCGGCAGCACGACCCGGCTGCCGTCGGCGCCGCCGGCCGGCGCGCGCACGGGCGGCACCGGCGAGGAGCTGTTCGTGCTGAAGCCGCTGCCGCCGGCCGACGGCATTCCGCAGGCGGCCGACATCGCCAGCTTCGGCTTCGGCGGCGGGACGCCGCCGCGTCGGGTCGAGCGCAGCACGCGCACGCCGATCACCGTGCGCGTGCGCCACTGCGAACTGAGCTATGCGCGCCACCCAGTGATGGTCGGACACTATGCCGGCGATACCATCGTCAGTGCCGAGGCGAGCATGGACCGGCGCATGCACGGTGCGCTGTCGCGCAGCCTGCAGCTGGGGCGCTATCCGGGTGCGGCAGGCACTCACGGCATCTTCATTCCGCGCGAAATGCACCAGCACCCGCAGGGCGCCATCGTGGTCGGCCTGGGCGAGGTAGGTGAGCTGAGCCCGGGGCTGCTGCAGGACGGCGTGCGCCGCGCGCTGCTCGATCTTGCACTGCAGGTGATCGAGTGGCCGGACGAGCGCTTCGGCCCGGCCGACGCGACGCGCAGCATCTGCGTGTCCACGCTGCTGGTCGGCACCGGTGCCGGCGGCATGCGCACGCGCGATTCGGTCGAGTCCATCCTGCGCGGCACCGGCGACGCCCAGCGCGCGCTGCGCGAGGGGGCGCTCGCCGGTCGCGTCGTCATCGGCGAGGTCGAATTCATTGAGCTGTACGAGGACATCGCCATCCAGGCCGCTGGCGCATTGCGCGAGGTGGTCGATGGCCCGCTGGCCGGCGACTTCGTATGGCCGGAACAGGTGCTCGGCCAGGGGCACGGTGGGCGTCGTCGCGTCTGCTTCGACGAGGACGCGAGCTGGTGGCACCGCCTGGAGATCTCCCACGACGCGCGTCGCGACGAACTGCGCTTCATCGCGCTGACCGACCGCGCGCGTGCCGAAATCAGCCTGGTCGGCGGCCAGCTGCAGCAGGTCGATGCCTTCGTCAGCCAGGCCTGCCGCTCCTGCGCCGCCGATGCCGACACGTCGCGCACGTTGTTCGAAATGTTGCTGCCGCACCGGATGAAGCAGTTGGCCCCGGAGCGGCGCAGCGTGGTGCTGCTGGTCGACGAGGTGTCCGGCCGTTTCCCGTGGGAACTGCTCGAGGATCGTTGGCAGGCCGGTCAGCGTCCGCCGGCCGTGGCCTCCGGCATGCTGCGCCAGCTGCGCACGTCGCAGTATCGCGAGCGACCGCTGGGTGCGACACGCGCCAGCGCACTGGTGATCGGCGATCCGGCGCCGCTGGGCCGCGGGTTTTCCGCACTGCCGGATGCCGCCGCCGAGGCGCGTGCGGTGGCCGGCGTACTGTCGTCCGGCGGTTGCGCGGTGACCGAGCTGATCCACGCCGAAGGTCGCGCCATCATGGCGGCGCTGCACCAGGACGCATGGCGCATCCTGCATCTGGCCGGCCACGGCGTTCACGAGTACGTGGTGCCCACCACCACGCCAGCGGACGGCGGCGGCGGCACGCGCAAGGTGTCCGGCATGGTGATCGGCGACGGCTGGTTTCTGACGCCCGGCGACGTCGAGCAGATGCGCTACGTGCCGGAACTGGTGTTCATCAACTGCTGCCATCTCGGCAATACCGGCGGCGACGATGCCGCCGGCTCCCCCGATCTCAATCGACTGGCCGCGAACCTGGCGACGCAGTTCATCCGCATGGGCGTGCGCGCCGTCGTCGCCGCAGGCTGGGCGGTCGATGACGCCGCCGCGCGCTGTTTCGCCGAAACCCTGTACGGCAGCCTGCTTGATGGCCGTGGCTTCGGCGACGCGGTGCGCATCGCGCGCGAGGCGACCTGGACCCGTCACCCGAAGGTGAATACCTGGGGCGCCTACCAGTGTTACGGCGATCCGGATTACCGCCTCGACCCGACCGGCCCGGCGCGCCGCGACAGCGCGCCGCCGCCCTTCACTACACCGTCCGAACTGGTGGTGCAGATCGACAACCGCAGCAGCGCGCTGATGAGCGGCGGCGCTGCGGCGAACGGTGGCGATGCCGATCCGTCGGCCTGGCTCGACAGCTACACCGCGCGCGTGCCGGCCGCCGCCCGTGCCGCCTGGCTGGCGCGCGCCGACGTCGCCGCGGCGATCGGTCTCTGTTTCGGCGAGTCCGGCCATTACGCGCTGGCGGCGCAGTGGCTGGACCGCGCGCGCGAGGCTGACGACGGTGATTGCCCGCTGCGCGTGCTCGAGCAGTCGGCCAATTTCAGGGTTCGGGCGGCCGACGACGAGTGGGCGCTGATGCGCGAGAAGCGCGGTGACGTAACCGACCTGGTTGCTGGCATCCGGCGCGCCATCGCCGACCTCGAACTGCTGACGCCATCGGCCAAGCGTTGCGCCTTGCTCGGCAGTGCGCACAAGCGGCTGGCCTGGATGCTAGATGGCGACGCGCGGCTGGCGGCGCTGGCCGACATGGCGAAGCACTACGGGCGGGCATTCGAGCTGGCCGCGCGCAACGAGGGGCAGACCGTGGACAGCTATGCCTTCGTCAATCTGTGGACGGCGCGACTGCTGCATGCGCGGCTGAGCGGTGCGGTACTGCCGGCGGATGACGCGCGCACCGTCCGCGACGGATGCGAGCGCGTGCAGCGGGATGCCGCCGCCCACCCCCATCCGGACTTCTGGAGTACGGCCGTGGTCGGCGACTGCGAACTGCTGTGCGCCTTGCTCGACGGGCGACTGGCTGCCGCCGAACAGGCGGGCATCGTCGGCGCCTATCGCGCCGCCTTCGCCCGCGGCGGCAGCGCACGAGAACGCGCGTCGGTGCTCGATCAGGTCGATTTCCTGATCGATCTGGGCGTGCTGCGCAGCGGCCTGAAAAAGGTGCGTGAGGCGCTCGGCGCCTGACCGGGACTCAAGGAGGACACATGGCCAGCGGACTGAAGTACGCGGACGACTATCTGATCGGTGGCCCGGCGCGCGCCCGCGTCACGCCCAACTTCCAGTTGTCGGAATACGCGCGCGCCGACGGCACGGTGCGCGTGCATCGCGAACTGCTGGCGGCCGTGCAGCGGGTACGCGACGAGCTCGGGGCCGGTGTCAGCATTGCCGGCGTTGCGCCCCGCGGTGGTCTGGGCGCAGGGATCGAAGGGCTTTTCGTCTGGCTGAAGGCGGCCGACCCGGTGGCGCTGGCCGACGCCGCCCGCCGTGTCGCGCGCGACGGCTGGCTGGCGCGGGTCGAGCTGCGCGGCGACCTGATCTATGTCGAGATGCACGACCCGTCGAAGTTGCCTGCGCTGGCCGCCGAGCGTGCGCTCGATCTGGCCATCGCGGTGACGGCCGCGTTCGAAACCCGTGGCGATCCCTATCTGCAGGTGACCGGCAATTTCGACGGCGCCGGTCTGTCCTTCGGGCCTCTGCAGGTCAATCTGGGCACCGGCACGCTGCAGGCGCTGTTCCGCCGTTTCGCCGCGCGCGACGAGGCCGCGCTGCGCGCCTGTTTCGGCGCGCTGTGGGACGAATGGCAGCGCATGCTGCGGTTGCCGTCGCGCGCCGCCCAGGTGCGCTGGGCCGACGCGCTGAGCCGTGGCCCGCGCAAGGCCGGTTTCGATCCGGCGTGGACGCGGGCGCTGCAGGCGGTTGGCCGACAGCCCGTTTTCCGCGCCGAATGGCTGCACTACGCCTACGATACCTACGGCCGAAAACTGGTCGTCGCGCTGGCCTGGCTGAAGGGCGTGCGGCCGATACCGATACGCAATTTCCGCTGCCTGGCCGCGCTGTACGACCTCTGTGTGCAGCAGGGCAGCCTGGACAAGGCGCACGCCGCCATCCGCCGGCGCATCGAGCGGGAGAACCCGCAGGACGAGTTCGCGCTGACCCGGATCGCGGTCGAGGAGCGGGGCCGGGCCGCCAATGCGCAGTGGCGCGCCGACTGCATCAGTCGCCGGTTGTGCATCCTCGAGCGCGAGCCGGTCAGGGTGATCGAATCCGGCCAGAGCGCGCAGCGCGACAATCCGCAGCTCCACCTGCTGCGCAACGCGCCGGTCCATCAGATGGAGCGCTGGCTCGCCTGAACTGGGGCCGGCACACCGGCTGTAACGGATTTATCGCAGACGGCGTGCAGGCGTCGCTTAAACTCGGGCGCTTCCGACATCCTTTCAGGTTTCCGTCATGTCCCTGCAGCCCGTCATCCTGTGCGGCGGTTCCGGCACCCGCCTGTGGCCCCTTTCGCGCGAACGCTACCCGAAACAGCTGCTGCCGCTCGATGGTGACAACACGCTGCTGCAGGACACCGCGCTGCGCGCCGGCGCGCCCGGCATCGAACTGGCGCCGCCGCTGGTGGTGTGCAACGAGGAATACCGCTTCCTGACGGCCGAACAGCTGCGTCAGATCGGCGTGCATCCGGCCGCGCTGCTGCTCGAACCGGTCGGCCGCAATACCGCGCCGGCGCTGGCACTGGCCGCGCTGGCCGCAGCCGGCCCCGATACCGTGCTGCTGGTCATGCCGTCCGACCACGTCATCCGCGACACCGCTGCCTTCCGCGATGCGGTGGCCATCGGTGCCGCCCAGGCGCAGCAGGGCGCGGTGGTCACTTTCGGCATCACGCCGGACCGCGCCGAAACCGGTTACGGCTACATCAAGGTGGGTGCCGCACTGGCCGGCAGCCCGGCGCGCACGCTGGACCGCTTCGTCGAGAAGCCGGACGCGCCGACCGCGCAGTCCTACCTGGAAAGCGGCAACTATCTGTGGAACGCCGGCATCTTCATGATGAAGGCCAGCGTCGCGCTGGATCTGCTGAAGCGTTTCCGCCCGGACATCGAGGCGGCCAGCCGCGCCGCCTACGAGGGCGGCGCGGCCGATCGCGACTTCTATCGCGTCGACAAGGCCGCTTTCGCCGCCTGCCCGTCGGATTCGATCGACTACGCAATCATGGAACCGCTGGCCGCTGGCGAACCGCGCGTGGCGCCGGCGGTGGTCGTACCGCTGGACGCAGGCTGGTCCGACGTTGGCGCCTGGGATGCGCTGTGGCAGGTTGCCGACAAGGACGCCGACGGCAACGTGGCGCGTGGCGACGTGCTGCTGCAGGACACCTCCGGCAGTCTGGTGTTCGCCGAAACGCGCATGGTGAGCTGCCTCGGCCTGAAGGACGTGGTGGTGGTCGAAACCAGCGACGCTGTCATGGTGGCGGCCAAGGACCGCACCCAGGACGTCAAGCGCATCGTGACCGAACTGAAGGCGCGCAAGCGGCCGGAGGCGGAAAACCACCGCAAGGTGTATCGCCCGTGGGGCTATTACGATTCGATCGACGCCGGCCCGCGCTTCCAGGTCAAGCGCATCGTCGTCAATCCGGGTGCTTCGCTGTCGCTGCAGATGCACCACCACCGCGCCGAACACTGGATCGTGGTCAGCGGCACCGCGCGCGTGACCTGCGGCGACAACGTGCTGCTGCTGTCGGAGAACCAGTCCACCTACATTCCGCTGGGCACCACGCACCGGCTGGAGAACCCGGGCAAGCTGCCGCTGGAAATGATCGAGGTGCAGTCCGGCAGCTATCTGGGCGAGGACGACATCGTCCGCTTCGAGGACACCTACGGTCGCAAGTGAGGGCGCCGGCCCGCGCGAGCGGGCCGTGTCGCCGGATCAGACGACGAAGGTTTCCAGCCGCTGCCGCATCGACTGCGACAGCGCGTTCATCGCGTCGGCCGCGTGGCTGACCTGACGCACCGCCGCGCTGTTGTGCTCGCTCATGCCGGCGATGCGCTCGACCTGCTGCGCGATGCTTTCGCTGGCGCTGGTCTGTTCGCGCAGCGCGCGTGAAATCTCATCGGTGGCACCGACAGCATTGCGCGATTCGCTCTTGATATCGTCCATCGCCTGCGCCGCCTGCTGCGTCGAACTGCCGATGTGATCGAACTGCGACACCAGTTCCTGCATGCTGGTACGGGTCTGCTCGGTCACCGACTGCACGTTGCCAACCACGCTGTCGATCTGTTTGGTCGCTTCGGTCGTGCGCTCGGCCAGTTTGCGCACCTCGTCGGCCACCACCGCGAAACCGCGGCCCTGTTCGCCGGCGCGTGCGGCCTCGATCGCGGCGTTGAGCGCCAGCAGATTGGTCTGGTCGGCGATGCCCTTGATGGTGCTGGCGATCTCGCCGATCTGTTCCACCTGACGGCTCAGTTCTTCCATGCCGCCGGCGGCCGCCTGAACGTCGACCGCGGCGTCGCGCATCGACGATGCGGTGGTTTCGATCACGTTGCCGCCAAAGTCGGCGCGTTCGAGCGAACTGCGCGATACGTCGCGCGCGTGACCGGCACTTTCGCTGACGTGGGCCACGCTGACGGCGAGCTGTTCGGCTGCCGCCGCCATGTTCGAGGTCGAGTCGTTCTGCTGCGCCACGGCGCCGGCCAGCGTATCGACGGAACCGTGCAGCGACGATGAATGGCTGGCGACCTGCTGCGCGTTGTCGCGCATCGACTTCAGTGTCGATTGCAGCTCGGCGAACAGCGCATTGATCGACGCGCCGGCCGCCGACAGTTCGTCGCCGCGGCTGTCAGGCGCACGCACGGTCAGGTCCATCCGTGCCCGTGCCTGCCCCAGCGCACCCTGCAGCGAGGACAGACTGGTGGTCAGTCGGCGCAGCGTCAGCACGATGCCGACGATCAGCAGCAGCGACAGCACGGCGATGGCGACGCTGAGCGTGATCAGACCGGTGCGGTACAGCGCGCTGGTGCGGGCGCGCGTGTCGTCACCCAGCGCCTTCACGTCCTGTTCGATCAGCCGGGTCAGCGCGGTCATCGCCTCGGTCGCGCTGCGGTCTATGCCCTTCACCGCGCGGTCGACCTTCTTGCCGGATTCGGGGTCGGCCGCGTCGAAATTCTTCAGTGCCGCGACGTAGCGCTCATGCATGGCGGCGTGGGCGGCAGCCAGAGCCTTCACTTCCGCGACACGTGGCGATCCTTCGGCCTGCAGGCGACCGGAGATGTCGCCCAGACGGGATGACACCTCCTGCGCGTGCTTTTCGAAACTCTTGCTGTAGCGCTGGAACTGCTCGACGTCGTTGCCGCGGATCAGGATGTTCTTCCATTCCTGCACCTGGGTCTTGAAGTCGATGCTGGCGTTCTGCACGTCGAGGCCGATGGCGACGGTGCGCTGCAGACGCGCAAGATCCTCGCCGACGCCGCGGTCGAGTCGGTAGAGCTGCAGCAGGCCGAAGCCGCCGGCCGCAAGCAGCCCGGCGAGGGCGACGAAGCCGAGGGCCAGCAGGCGGCCGCGCAGTGTTTTCAGTCCGTTCATGTCGGGCACTCCAGAGGCAAGTGCCTGAATATCGGAAAAAAACGTGAATTCTTTACGGTTCGATACGGCCGCGGTGGCGAGACCTACTTGCGCTTGATCAGGCCGGCGACGCCGGCGGCGATCAGCAGGGCCGGCCACCAGGTGCCGAACAGTTCGGCCAGCTCGCGCAGCGAAAAAAGATTGAGGTTGGACGCCAGCAGCAGTGCGCCGATGACGATGAGGCCGATCGATCCGATCATTGAGTGTCCTTGTTGTCCGGGGCGGTCCACACCGCGATGGTATTCCGTCCCGCTGCCTTTGCCGCGTACATCGCCTGATCGGCACGGGCGACCAGGGTGTCGAAGTCGTCGCCGTGGTCCGGGCACATCACGACGCCCAGGCTGGCGGATATCTGCGCCTGCCCCTGTTCGAGCGGGAACGGTTCGCCGAGACGCAGCCGTATTTTATCCGCCACCGCGCATGCGGCCTCGATCGAACCGGTTTCCGGCAGCAGGGCGACGAACTCGTCGCCGCCGTGGCGGGCCAGCGTATCGGCTGCGCGCAGGCAGGCGAGCATGCGGCGGCTCGCTTCGATCAGCACCTCGTCGCCGGCGTGATGCCCCATGCGGTCGTTCACCTCCTTGAAGTGGTCGAGGTCGATGAACAGCAGACAGAAACGCCGCCGGTAACGCTTGGCGGACGCCAGCGTCCGGTTCAGCCGCTCCACCAGCAGCGAGCGGTTGGGCAGGCCGGTCAGGCTGTCATGCGTGGCCAGCCAGGCGATCCTCGCCTCGTCCGCCTTGCGTTCGCTGATGTCGGCCATGACGATGATGGCGCCGGTGACGCGGCCGGCGCTGTCGGTGCGCGGTACGCCGGAGGCGAGGACGGCGACTTCGCCGCGGTCGCGGCTCTGCAGCGTCAGTTCCATGCGTACGGTGTCGCCCCCGAGCAGCGCATCCGCCATCGACTGCAGTGCGTGCCGGTTGCCGTCGAAGGCCAGTTCGCCGAGCGAGCGGCCGCCGACGTCGCGCGCGTCGAGGTTGAGCATCCGGTGCAGGCCCGGGTTGGCGTATTCGATATGGCCCCGTGCGTCGAGCGCGAGGATGCTCTCGCCGGACAGGTTGACCAGCGTCGAGTACAGCGCTTCGCTGCGCGCCAGCGAAGCGCCCAGCTCGGCCAGCCGCGCAGCCCGGCGGCGGGCCAGTCCGAGACTGGCGGTGAGTGCTACTACGAGCGCGCCGAACAGTACGACCAGCGCCAGTTCGGTGTGCCAGCGATCAAGGTCGGCCGCCGCCTCCCGCCGTTGCTCGAACACCAGCAACCAGCGTCGCCCGTCGATGTCGCGCGAGATGGAATGCGTCGGCGCGTCGAAGCGGACCGAATCCGTCCCATGGCTGTCGAACAGCAGCGCCTCCGGCTCGGCGGCGCCGCCGTCGTAGATGCGCAGGCGCAAGGAGGGTTGCATGCGGCCGAGTGTGCCGGCCATCAGGTCGAGCATGCGGAAGGGGCTGTAGACCCAGCCGCTGAGCGCCGCTGCGCGTTCCGCCTCGGTGCCGGTGGGCAGGCCGCGGCGGTAGGCGGGCAGATAGAGCAGTACGCCGGTCTGGATGTCGCGGTCAGCTTCCTGGATCAGCCTGACCTTGCCGGTCAGCGCCGCTTCGCCGGTGCGACGGGCGCGCTGCATCGCCTCGCGGCGTACCGGCTCGGACAGCATGTCGAACGAAAAGGCGCGCTGGTTGCGCCAGTCCTGCGGCTCCAGATAGACGATGCTGCTGTACTCGGGACGTTCGCCCGGCGGACGGATGTCGTAATCGCGGAGGCCGCGGGCGCGCATCGACGCGATGTGGGTGTCCAGATCCTCCGCCTTCACGTAGGCGGAGAAGCCGACGCCCTGTATGCCGGGAAAGTCCTCCTGCAGCGACAGTGCGCCGACATAGGTCTTCCAGTCCTCTTGCGTGACCTCGTCCGATGCGTCGAACAGCGCGCGTGCGCCGCGCAGTACCTGACGGTAGGCGCGCATGCGTTGTTCGACCTGCTGCGTGATGTCGCGCGCCTCGAAGGCCAGACGTTCGTCGACGCGCTCGCGGTGCCGACGGTCCATCTCGTTCCACACCAGATAGACAGCCAGCGTCGCGCCGAGCGTGGCAAGCAGAACGGGCAGACCGATCTGCCAGACAGAACGGTCCGTCGAAGCTCGCGTGTCGGGCGCTGCGCTCATGTCGAGTATTGAACCTGCATTTTCCGGGCGTGTCACCAAGGTCGGGGCGGCGGGCTAGGGTCTGTTGCCATTGAATCGCGGGCCGCGCGCGAATTCCGATGCGTCCGGATCAAGGCGGGCCGACGCCGGCTGACTGGCCGTCAGGCCAGGAGGCCCAACGCAGAGCTGGGCGCATCGGGACTCGCGCCCTCCGGGTTTGCAGCGTGCGAGGCACGGACTGCGTTGCGCTTCTTGTCGAGACGGCCAGTCTCGACTTCGTCGCACGCCTTGCCCGTGTCTCGCGCGCTGCAAACGCGGTTCGCGATTCAATGGCAACAGACCCTAGGGCCGCAGTGACCTTTCTGGTGCGTCAAGGACTTATCGACAGCCGGCGGCCGGTCTTGACCCCTCCGGTCCGCTGGGCGCCTGTGCCCCGGCTTATACTTGCGCCCTTTCCCTGTCGGTGCAGTTGCAGAAAATGGCCCAATACGTGATGTCCATGCTCCGCGTGAGCAAGGTGGTACCCCCGAAGCGCACGATCATCAAGGACATATCGCTGTCCTTCTTCCCCGGCGCCAAGATCGGCCTGCTCGGCCTGAACGGCTCGGGCAAGTCGACGGTGCTGCGCATCATGGCCAATGCCGACCGCGAGTACGACGGTGAGGTCCAGCACCAGCCGGGCGTGCGCATCGGCTATCTGCCGCAGGAGCCTGAACTCGATCCGGACAAGACGGTGAAGGAAGAGGTCGAGTCCGGCCTCGGCGAAATCGTCGAGGCACGCCAGAAGCTTGAGCAGATCTACGCCGCCTACGCCGAGCCGGACGCCGATTTCGACAAGCTGGCGGAAGAGCAGGCGAAGTACGAGGCCGTGCTGGCGGCGGCCGGTTCCGACGTCGAGACGCAGATGGAAATCGCCGCCGACGCGCTGCGCCTGCCGCCCTGGGACGCGAAGATCGGCCCGCTGTCCGGCGGCGAGAAGCGCCGCGTGGCGCTGTGCAAGCTGCTGCTGTCCAAGCCGGACATGCTGCTGCTGGATGAGCCGACCAACCATCTGGACGCCGAATCGGTGGACTGGCTGGAGCAGTTCCTGGTGCGCTTCCCCGGCACCGTGGTGGCGGTGACGCACGACCGCTACTTCCTCGACAACGCGGCCGAGTGGATCCTCGAACTGGACCGTGGCCACGGCATTCCGTGGAAGGGCAATTACTCCAGCTGGCTGGACCAGAAGGGTGAGCGGCTGCGCCAGGAAGAGTCACAGGAATCGGCGCGGCAGAAGGCGCTGGCGACCGAACTGGAGTGGGTGCGCGGCAACCCGAAGGCGCGCCAGGCCAAGAGCAAGGCGCGTCTGGCCCGCTACGAGGAAATGAGCAGCGTCGAGTACCAGAAGCGCAACGAAACGCACGAAATCTTCATCCCGCCGGGCGAGCGCCTGGGCGACAAGGTGATCGAGTTCCACAACGTTTCGAAGGGCTTCGGCGACCGCCTGCTGATCGACAACCTGAGCTTCAGCATTCCGCCGGGCGCCATCGTCGGTGTGATCGGCCCGAACGGCGCCGGCAAATCGACGCTGTTCCGGATGATCCAGGGCAAGGACACGCCGGATTCGGGCGAAATCGTGGTCGGCCCGACGGTCAAGATCGCCGCCGTCGACCAGACCCGCGACGGGCTGGATGGCACGAAGACGGTGTTCGAGGCGGTGTCCGACGGGGCCGACATCCTGACCGTCGGTCGCTTCGAAATGCCCAGCCGCGCCTATATCGGCCGCTTCAACTTCAAGGGCGGCGACCAGCAGAAGATCGTCGGCAACCTGTCGGGCGGTGAGCGCGGCCGGCTGCACCTGGCCAAGACGCTGATTTCCGGCGGCAACGTGCTGCTGCTCGACGAACCGTCGAACGACCTCGACGTGGAAACGCTGCGTGCGCTGGAAGACGCGCTGCTCGAGTTCTCCGGCTGCGTGCTCGTCACCTCGCACGACCGCTGGTTCCTCGACCGCATCGCCACCCATATCCTGGCGGCGGAGGGCGATTCGCAATGGACCTTCTTCAACGGCAACTACCAGGAATACGAGGCCGACAAGAAGAAACGCCTCGGCGAAGAGGGCGCCAAACCGAAGCGCATCCGCTACAAGCCGATCAGTCGCTGATCACGCAGCGGTTGCGCCCGTCGGACTTCGCGCGATAGAGCGCGAAGTCCGCCCGTTCCACCGCGTGTTCGATCGATTCCCCGGGGCGGAACTGGGCCAGTCCAGCCGAGAACGTGACCGCGGCCGCGTCGGCGGCGGTGACCAGCCGGGTCTGCGCCAGCGCCGCGCGCACGCGCGCCATCGATTGATCGGCCTTCTTTACCGGCGTGTCGGGTAGCAGCACGAGGAACTCCTCGCCGCCCCAGCGCGCCAGCACATCGGACTCGCGCAGCGCACCGGTCGCGGTGTCGGCGAAGCGCTGCAGCACGATGTCACCCGCCTTGTGTCCGTAGGTGTCGTTGACGCGCTTGAAGTGGTCGAGATCGATCAGGCAGACGGAGAGCGGCGAGCCGTTCCGCTCTGCGCCGCGGGCCAGTTGCGCGAACAGGTCGGTGGCGTAACGGCGGTTGGGCAGTCCGGTCAGCACGTCGCGCGTGGCCAGTTCCTGGATGCGGCTCAGCGCCGCCTCCAGTTCGTTGCGCTGGGTGCGCAGGCGGGCCCGGATGGCCAGCAACTGTTCGCTCAGCTGGCCCATGACTGCGAGGACGACGGCCGTCAGCACGAAGTGCACCCACTCCACCTGGAACGGGTAGTCATCCGGGCGCAGCGTGGACAGCGTGAACATGGTCAGTCCGGTGCCGACGACGACGCATCCGTTGTAGATGCGGCGTCCCCTGCGGTCGAGATTGAAGATGCTGAACACGAGGGTGAGCGCGAGCAGCATCAGCAGCGCACCGCGGACCGGCGTGAACACGATGTAGGCGGCGGTGATCCAGGCGCCCGCCGCCATGACCTGCAGGAAGGTGAGCGAAGGATCGCGAAACCGCAGGTTCAGCCCGCTGCGCAGCGTGGCGTAGACGACCACCATCCACACGATCAGGCCGCCCTGCAGCAGGCGGGTCGCGACCGGGTCGGCCATGTCGTGCGCCAGCGCGTATTCGGCCAGACCAAGGCATACCACGTACACCAGCATGGACGTGAATGCGCGGGATATGCGCAGGCGCTGTCGCGGCTCGTCGTCCAGCACCAGACTCAGCAGACGCCTTGACGTGTGCCCGGGCGGGGGCACGTCTCGCTGCGGGTGAGGCCCGTCGTTTTCCTTGTCCATTCGTTCCTCGTCCGGAATGCCCTGCCTGCCGCGGCGTTGCGGCAGACGGTGTGCGCATTTCATTCGCGTCGGGATTCAGACTAGCGCCGCCGGCCGGCGTTGTCGCTGCGCGAGGTCAAGTCTCGGGATGTCGAAAGGTGTCTGTCCGTGAATAAGAGTTTCGCCGCTTGGGCGCTGCGCCGGATCAGCCGGGAGCTCGCTCCGGCGTAGGCTTTCGCGTTGCCCCCGGTTCGACGCGGCGCACCCGCGGTCGCCTGTTCGAGACTGTCGACGGACCGGATTCGGCGATACCTGCCGGAAAGGCGGGCTTGAGCCCGTGTGCCGCCGGGATTGCGCGGGCTTCAGTTTGCGGCAGCGGGGGCGTACGCTTCGCGTTTTCCGGGCCGCGCCGTGCGGCCCCACCGGGAGCCAGGACGATGATGCGAACCTTCTGCGCGGCCGCGCTAGCCAGCCTGTGCCTGAGCGCGCCTGCGCGGGCCGTAGACGTGGTGTTCGACTACCGCTACGACAGCGGTGGCTTCTTCACCGACGACCGACGTGCCGTGCTCGACGACGTTGCACGCTTGTTCGGCAGCAATCTGGACGACACGCTGGCGGCCATCGCGCCCACCGGCGACGACGTGTTCCAGGCCCGCATCTTCGATCCGGTCGATCCGCTGAACAGTACGGTGCTGGTGCCCGGGCTGACGGTGGCCGCCGACGAGATCCGCATCTTCGTTGGCGCGCGCGCCTTCTCCGGGCAGACGCTGGGTGTGGGCGGGCCCGGTTTTCACGTGGCGGGCGGCAGCGGCGACTTCGTTGCGCTGGCCGACGGGCGTGGCGAGCCGGAGGCATTGGCGTCGCCGCCCACCGATTTCGCGCCCTGGGGCGGCACCATCACCTTCGGCACCAACGTCGGCTGGTACGCCGACGACGATGTCGGCACCGTCGAGAACTTCGCCGGGCTGTTCGACCTGTACACGGTGGCGGCGCACGAGACGGCGCACGTGCTGGGCATAGGCACCGCCGACAGCTGGTTCGCCCAAGTCAGCAACCGCAGCTTCATCGGCGCCAGCGCCTCCGCGGTCAACGACGGTGTCGCGCCGCTGCTGCGCAACGACGGTAGCGACGCGCATTTCGATACCTCCTTGCGGGCGGCCGCGAACGGCGTCGATCAGGTGCCGCTGCTGTCGCCGGTCATTCCCGCCGGGGCGCGCCGGTACATGACCGAACTCGACTGGGCGGCGCTGCGCGACATCGGCTGGGAGGTTGGCAGCCTGCAGGCGACCGTGCCGGCGCCGATACCCGAGCCGGCCACCTGGGGCCTGATGGCGGGCGGCCTGTTGCTGGTGGGCGCGGCCGCCCGACGCCGTGCGGCCTGATGCCGCGGCGCGCCCGCTGCACACGGCGGTAAAGTCCGGCGCAGGATTGCCGAAAACAGGGGACGTCAATCTCCTGTGCGCGGCCGCATGTCCGAAACGATGAAGATCCAGGCAGAGGCCACGGTGGTTCCTGCCGGCGGCGACCCGGCAGCCGTCGTTCCGGCCGCCGAGGTGCGCGCCTCGCCTGGCGTGACCGGCCGTCGCCGTCTGGTGCTGATGCTGGGCCTGCTGCTCGCGCTTGGCTTTCTGGCCAATACGCTGCTGAGCTACTCGGTGTCGAAGCGCGAAATCCAGCGCTCCATCGTCGAGAACGAACTGCCGCTGACCTCCGACACCATCTATTCGGAGATCCAGAAGGATCTGATCCGGCCGGTGTTCGTGTCGTCAGTGATGGCCGGCGACACCTTCGTCCGCGACTGGGTGCTGCAGGGCGAACGCGACGTGCCGGCGATGACCAAGTTTCTCGGCGAAATCCGCACGCGCTACGGCACCTTCACCAGCTTTTTCGTATCGGAAGCGACCCGCAACTACTATCACCCGGACGGCGTGCTGCGCCGGGTGGAGCAGGGCAGCGAACGCGATGCTTGGTATTTCCGTTCGCGCGACCTCGATGCGCCGTACGAAATCAACGTCGATTCCGACACCGCTTCGCCCGACACGCTGACCGTATTCGTCAATTACCGCGTGTTCGACTACGCCGGCAAGACGGTGGGCGTGACCGGCGTCGGCCTCACCGTCGACACGGTGCGGCGGCTGCTGTCCGGCTACCAGCAGCGCTATCACCGCGGCGTCTATTTCGTCGACCGCAGCGGCAACATCGTGCTGTACGGCGACCAGCCCTCGCACGGCACGCTGCGCATCGGCGAGGTCGAAGGCCTGGGCGACATCGCGCACGAGGTGCTGGCCCGCGACAGCGGTTCCTACCAGTACCGCGAGGGCGGCAAGGACTACCTGCTCAATGTGCGCTACGTGCCGGAGCTGGACTGGTACCTGTTCGTCGAAAAGGTCGAGAACGAGGCGCTGGCCGACATCCGCCGCACGCTCTACATCAACCTGCTCATCTGCGCACTGGTGACGGCGGCGGTGCTGTGGCTCGCCAGCCTGACGCTGGGTGGCTACCAGCGCCGGCTGGAGCAGATGGCCACCACCGACCGGCTGACCGGCCTGCTCAACCGTCACGCCTTCGAAATCATGCTCGAACACGCGGTGGCCGAGGTGCAGCGCAGCCGCCGTCCGTCGGCCGTGCTGCTGATCGACATCGATCACTTCAAATCCTTGAACGATCGCTACGGTCATCTGGCCGGCGACCGCATGATCGAGCACGTCGGCGCGCTGATACGCAGCGGCCTGCGCGCATCCGATATGGCCTGCCGCTGGGGCGGCGAGGAATTCCTGGTGGTGCTGAAGGACTGCGCAGCCGACGACGCGCGCCAGCGGGCGGAAACCCTGCGTGCGCTGATCGGCGCCAGCCCGCTGCCGATCGGTAGCGCGGCAGTGACGGCGACGGTCAGTGTCGGCGTCACCGCCTTCGCCGACGACGATACGCCGGTGCGGCTGGTCGACCGTGCCGACCGCGCGCTGTACGCGGCCAAGGGCGACGGCCGTGATCGCGTGGCGATGGCCTGAGGCGCAGGATCAGGGATAATCCCGCCTTTCCCGCAGGCCCTGCATCATGAACGCCGACCGTCGCACACTCGAACTGCTCGCGCCCGCCAAGAACGCCGATTTCGGCATCGAGGCGATCAACCATGGCGCCGACGCCGTCTACATCGGCGGCCCGTCCTTCGGTGCGCGCAAGGGCGCCGACAACGACATCGCCGACATCGCCCGCCTCTGTACGCACGCGCACCGCTACCACGCGCGCGTGCTGACGGCCTTCAACACGATATTGCGCGACGACGAGCTGGAACCGGCCCGCCGCGCCATCTGGCAGCTGTACGACGCCGGTGTGGACGCGCTCATCGTGCAGGACATGGCGCTGCTTGAGATGGATCTGCCGCCGATACAGCTGCACGCCAGCACGCAGACCGACATCCGCGACGCGGCCAAGGCGCGCTTCCTGCAGGACGTCGGCTTCACGCAGATCGTGTTGGCACGCGAAATGACGCTGGAGGACGTGCGCAAGGTGGCGGCGAACACCTCCTGTACGCTCGAATACTTCGTGCATGGCGCGCTGTGCGTCGCCTTCAGCGGCCAGTGCTTCATCAGCCACGCGCATACCGGCCGCAGCGCCAACCGCGGCGAATGCTCGCAGGCCTGTCGTCTGCCCTACACGCTGACCGACGCCCAGGGCAGGGTGGTGGCGCACGACAAGCACCTGCTGTCGATGAAGGACAACGACCAGTCGGCCAATATGCGTGCGCTGATCGATGCCGGCGTGTCCTCGTTCAAGATCGAGGGCCGGCTGAAGGACCTGGGCTACGTGAAGAACATCACCGCCCACTACAGCACGCTGCTGAACGAACTGCTGGCCGACCTGCCGGGCTACCGCCGTGCCTCCAGCGGCCGCTGCACCTATACCTTCGTACCGCAGCCGGAGAAAACCTTCAACCGCGGCTCGACCGACTACTTCGCGAACGGCCGCCAGCACGGCAGCGAGGCGTTCGAGTCGCCGAGCTTTGTCGGCGAGGAAGCGGCGACGATCAGCAAGGTGGCGGCCGATCACATCGAGGTCGATGCGGCGGTGGACATCCACAACGGCGACGGCCTGAGCTACTACGACAGCCACCGCGAACTGATGGGCCTGCGCATCAACGTCGCGCAGGGCCGCAAGCTCTACCCGAACGCGATGCCGGACGATCTGAAGCCGGGCATGACGCTGTACCGCAACCGCGACCAGGCTTTCGAGCGCGCACTTGAGAAGAAGTCGGCCGACCGCCGCATCCGTGCCGACCTGCGCTTCGAGGAAACGGCGGACGGCTTCGCACTGACCATGACCGACGAGAACGGCGTCAGCGCCCGCGTCGAACTGGCGCACGACAAGCAGCCGGCGCGTGACGTCGAGCGGGCGCTGGCCGGCATCCGCGACAGCCTGGGCAAGCTGGGCAATACGCTGTTCGAAGCAGGCGATATCGCAATCGATCTGCCGGAGGCGCGCTTCCTGCCGGCGTCGACCCTGAACGGCCTGCGTCGCGACGCGGTG
This sequence comes from Methyloversatilis discipulorum, assembly GCF_018780585.1. Lineage (GTDB taxonomy): Bacteria > Pseudomonadota > Gammaproteobacteria > Burkholderiales > Rhodocyclaceae > Methyloversatilis > Methyloversatilis discipulorum_B. Next base: position 31,885 of record NZ_JADMJL010000016.1, read on the forward strand.
GCGCTGCTCGAGGCGAACCGCATCGCCGCTCACCAGCGACCGCAGCCCGGCGTGCCAGTCGAACCGCCGGTGCGCTTCACCGACACCGAGCTGTCCTATCTGGCCAACGTCTACAACGAGAAGGCGCGCGCCTTCTACCGCAAGCACGGCGTGGAACTGATCGCCGACGCCTACGAGGCGAACCAGGAGCTGGACGAGGTGTCGCTGATGATCACCAAGCACTGCCTGCGTTTCAGCCACAACCTGTGCCCGAAGGAACTGAAGGAGTACGACCTGCGCGGCATGGTGAAGGCCGAGCCGATGACGCTGATGAACGGCAACGACAAGCTCACGCTGCGTTTCGACTGCAAGAAATGCGAAATGCACGTGGTCGGCCGCATCCGCAAGAACGTACTGAAGGCGCAGGCGGTACCGGTCACCTTTCACCGCAGCGCGCCGGAAGGCGTCAAGGTGACACGCTCGGCGCGCTGATCGCCCTCAACCTTGCGTGCCCGCATGCCGCTGACAAGACCAGGCGGGCATTGCCCGCGCCGATAGATCGCGATCCGACGTCATACCGACCATCATGCAGAATTCAGCGCCGCACTGTCCGTCCTGCCGCGTGCCGATGAAGGTGCACCGCTTCAAGAATCACGGCGGCGAGGACATGGAACTCGACATCTGCTGGCACTGCCAGGGGTTGTGGTTCGACACTTTCGAGAACCTGCAGCTGTCGCCGGGCTCGGTCAACGAACTGTTCAAGCAGCTGCACGCGCACCGCGACGAAATGCAGCATCCGGTCGCCAACGTGATGGCCTGCCCGCGCTGCAGCCGCAAGCTCGACAAGGGCTACGATCTGGTGCGCAGCGGGCGTTACATGACCTACCGCTGCCCCGAGAAGCACGGCCGCTACAGCAGCTTTTCGTCCTTCATGGTCGAGAAGGGCTTCGTGCGGCAGATGACGCCGGCCGAAATCGCCGACCTGGCGAAGCGGGTCGGCGCCATCTACTGCACCGGCTGCGGGGCGCCGGTCGACATCCGCAAGGACCACGCCTGCCCGCACTGCCGCTCGGCCTTTTCGCTGCTCGATCCGGACGCCGTCGAAAATGCGCTGAAGGGCTACCACCAGGCGGAAGTGAAGCGCACCACGCGCGACCCGGTGTCGATGGCCGACGCCATTGTCGAGAGCGAGCGCACACGCGCCCGCGCCGACCGGCAGCGCCAGATCGAAGGCGCTCGCGATGCCGGCGGCCTGGACGTGGCCGACCTGCTGGTGGCCGGCGTCGGCCTCGTGTGGAAGGTGCTTACCCGCTGAACGCGGGCGCGTTCACGGCGCCGGTCGGCCGGATTGTTCGGCCTTGGCCGCCGCGGCCGCATCCTCGTCCATGTGCCGCTTGAAGAAGCGGCCGAACCAGATGCTCATGAAGATGACGATGGCGATCACCACCAAGCTCATCAGCCCGTAGTCGGTCGACAGCAGATCGGACAGCGCTTTCATGATTCCCTCCCTTTCGACGTGTTTTCGTCATTGAAGCGCCGGCCGGGTCATGACGGGCTGATGCAGGTCAACCGGGCGCCTGCTTGCCCGCCACCCAGGACAGCAATCCGGTCAGGAAGCGCCACACGCGCGGCAGCAGCCACAGCATGAGCAGAACGAAGAAGGCGAGCAGCACCAGGAAGAACACCGGGTAGGCGAAGGCCAGCCACAGTCCGCCGACCGCGAGGCCGTCCTCGCTGGTCGAGGCGAGTACGTTGCTGACCGGCTCCGGCGAGGCGTTGATCGCCACCCGGCTGCCGGCCTTGGTCAGGTGAGTGGCGCCGGTCAGCGTGCCGCCGAGCAGCGCGCCGGCCAGCACCACCGGCGTGCTCTGATCGGCCAGTGCCCAGGCGGCAAGCAGCGCACCGGCCGGAATGCGAATGAAGGTGTGCAGACCGTCCCACAGGCTGTCCAGCGCCGGCACCTTGTCGGCGAGGAACTCGACGCACAGCATGAAACCGGCGGCGGCCAGTACCAGCGGGTGTTCCAGCACGTCCAGTTCGCCAGGCAGCTCGACCCATTCCATCCGCCCCGCCAGTCCGGCGAGAAAGATGACGGCATACAGCCGCAGGCCGCTGGCCCAGGCGAGGCCGGCGGCGGCGGCAATGGCTTCGGTCAGGTCCATGGCGTGGGCATCGCTTCGGTTATCGGAAGTCGCGCCCGCATGCCCGACTGGCATGCGGCACACGATATTCATGCTAGCCGAAGCGTGCGGGGCCGAACAGCGCCGCCTCAGGCGAGCGCACCCGTCAGCGCCATCAACGCGCCGGTGGCAGCCAGCGCTGCCGAGGACCTGAGCGTGACCGCAGGCCACGCATTCACCAGGGGGACGAACAGGCTGCCGCCGACCATCCAGGCCGTCAGCACCAGCACGCTGCCGGCCATCGGGCCACTGCTCGCCATCGCCAGCAGCAGTTGCACCAGTGCGCTCGCCAGCGCCAGTTGCCGACCGTGTTCGATCAGCCAGCGCGGCGGCGCAGCGTCGGCGGCGGCGCGTGCGTTGCCGGCGGCGAACAGTGCGGCCACCGGCACCGCGCCGGTCAGCGCGAGTCCGCATTCGGTCAAGCCGGCGATCATGTGGCCGCGCCTGTCGAGGGCAGTGTCCGTCCGCCCAAGGGGCGCGCGCATAGCAGCGCCGTCAGCGCCAGCGCGGCCAGCACCGGGCGATCGGCGGCGAGTGCGAGCCAGCCGAGCAGGGCGCTGCCGATCAACCACGCGAGCCGGGCCGGACCACGGAACCAGGCGACCAGGGACAGCGCCGGCAGCAGCACGAAGAAGGCGAGGAGCATGCCGGTGTGACCGGCGCCGCGACCGTCGCCAGCGGTCTGGGCGATGCGGAAGCTTTCGACGAAACAGGCTGCGAGCACCCACCAGGGCAGGTCGTTCATGCAGCGACGCAGCAGGGTGGGGCGGCGCGCTCTGGCAGGGGCCCGCACGGGTGCAGTGCCGGCGCGGGGCAGCGCCATTGCGCCGGCGGAACAGGCCAGTGCTGCGACGGCACAGGCGGCGGCCATGGCGCCGGCCTGCGGCGAATGCTGCAGCAGGCCGCTCAGTGCGACCGTCGCGCTGCCGACGGCGTTGCCGTGCAGGCCGCGCCGCCAGACCGCAACGGGCCGTGTGGCCCGCGCATTCAGCGCCGTCAGCAGCAGCCAGAGCAGGATGAACAGCCAGGGGCCCAGGCCCTGATTGCCCGGCAGCAGTTCGAGACGGCGGCCCAGCCACAGGCTGGTCGCGGCACAGAGCAGCAGCGCAGTCGGTGCGGCGGTCAGGAGCGCCGCCATGATGCGGTCAAACAAGGCGCCCTCCAGCCATGGCCGAACTGTGAGCGGCGTCGCCCGAGCGGTGCTGCTGGCGGCGTCGGTCGGCCCAGATCACGGTACCGCTGATGGCTAGGCCGGCAGCGCTGAGACCGAGCACGCAATACAGCGCCTTGAGCATGAGGCCGCCGAAATCGCCGAAGTGCAGCGGCTCCATCCAGCCGTCGAAGCGGCTCCAGAATCCGCGTTGGCGCGGGTCGCGCAGGTCGAGCGTGCGGCCATCCGCGCCGGCGTAGCTGACGCGGGCGCTGCTGATCAGTTGCTGCGGCAGGTCGCCGGAGATGGTGACGACGGCATCGGCGCGCTGAGCGTTGCGCAGCGAGATCGTTTCCGGCTCCAGTCCGGGCAGGTCGCGACGCGCCTGAAGCAGCAGTGCGTCCAGCGACTGCATGGGTTGTTTGCGCGCGTCCTTCGGCAGCGCGACCGCGGGGTCGGCGCCGCCGCTGAGGTAACGCCAGCTCTGTTCGAACACCGGTGCGAGGCCGAGCCAGCATCCGGTGAAGGCGATGAGCAGATGGAAGGCGAGGCCCCAGATGGCGGACGCCTTGTGCAGGTCGGACGCGGCCAGCCGGCTGCTGCGGCGCCAGCGCACCGTGAACAGCTCGCGCATGATCTTGCGGTGAATCACGATGCCGGTCAGTGCCAGCACCAGCATGACGGCACCGAGAAAGCCGACGATCCAGCGCGGTGCGAAGAACAGGAACACGTGCAGCATGCGCACGAATTGCCCCAGTTCGCTGTCCACCGGGCCGATGACGGCCGCGTTGCCGGCGTCGACGGCGATCTTGCTGCGCAGACCGTTCTCATGCCGCACCTGCGCGAAGTAGGCCGGACTGGTGTCGGTCGGCAGCACGATGTTCTCTACCTTGCTGCCGGGCAGCGCGCTCTGCACGGCCGCCAGAACGGCCTGTGGCCCGACCGGCGATTGCGCATGTTCGAGGTGGCGCAGCGACGGATTGCCCCACAGGTCGATCTCGTGCTTGAACACTGCCAGCGCGCCGGACATGCAGATCACGAACAGCAGCAGGCCGGTGACGATGCCGGCCCACGAGTGCACCGTGAACAGCAGGGTGAGCGTGCGTTGCGAAGCCACACTCAGAAGTCCAGCGTGACCGACGCCAGCACGCGGCGCGGGTCGCCGAGCGGAATGACGTTGTTGTTGAGGCCGCCGGCGAAGTAGTCGCGGTCGAACAGGTTCTTCGCGATCAGGCTCAGCCGGTAACCCTGGCCGATATAGCTCACGCTGGCGTCGAACACGGTGTAGTCGGGAATCGTGTAGGCGAAGCTGTAGCCCTGTTTCTCGCTCTCGTAGCGCAGCCCGGCACCGAGGCCGAGACCGGTCAGTGCGCCGCTGCGCACGCGGTACTGCGCCCACAGCGAGGCGCTGTGGCGCGGCACGTTGTCCAGCGGCTTGCCGATGTTCGCGGCGGTGTCATCGCTCACCACTTCACTGTCGGTGTTTGCGTAGGCGGCCGACAGGTTCCAGCCGTTGCGCAGGTCGGCCAGCAGTTCCAGCTCGTAGCCGCGCGTGCGCTGCTCGCCGATCAGGATGTAGAAGCCCGGGTTGGACCCGTCGCTCGCGCGCACGTCCTGCCGTTCGAGGTCGAAGTGGGCGACGGTCGCCTGGATGCGCCCTTGCGCGAAGCTGAACTTGACGCCGACTTCGGTCTGTTTGCCGCTTTCCGGCTTCACCGCCTCGCCGCTGGCCGCGTATCCGCCCTGGGGCAGAAAGGACTCCGCATAGCTCACGTACGGCGACACGTCGTCGATCACCTCGTAGATCAGGCCGGCGCTGCCGGTGGTGGTTGCGTAGTTCTCGTCGGTGATCGAGGCGCCGGTACGCATGTTGACCGAGTCAATCGACGCCCAGTCACGGCGCAGTGTGACCGAGGCGTTCAGCCGATCGGTCAGACGCACCTGATCACGCAGGTAGAAACCGGTGTAGCGGATGGTTTCGTCCAGATCAGTCAGCGGCGTGACGTTGCAACTCACTGTCGAGCCATACACGGGCGTGAAGACGTCGAGCATTCCGACCGCGCAACGAGTCGTGGTTTCACGCTTGGCGTGCCGGTTCACGTCGACGCCTGCAAGCACGGTGTGGCGTATCGAGCCTGTATCGAACGCACGGGACACATGGGTGTCCAGCCCGAAGCCGTGGCCCCGGAAGTCCTGCAGCGTGCCCTGGCGCTTCAGTTGCCTGTTGTTCGCCTGCAGGCCGCCCGAAGCACCGTTATCTACGGCGACCAGACGCCCGTCCATGTCGTAGTCCTGCCAGCGGAAGTTCTGCCGCAGTGTCCAGCCGCTGTCGAATCGATGTTCCAGCGCGTAGCCGATGCGCGCCTGGCTTGCTTCGTAGGGCCCGAAGCCCGGTTCGCCGATGAACAGGCTGCGGTCTACGCGGCCGTTCGGGTTCGGGAGTACCGAGCCGCGCACCGGCAGCCCCTGTTGCCGGACGTACTCGCGCGTCTGGAAGCTGGTCAGTATCGTGAAGTCGGTGCGCGTGCCGAGGTCGAGCGACATCGACGGCGCGATCCAGCGGTTCTTGTAATAGACGAAGTCGGTCGGGTCGTCGCTGTTGAGCATCAGGCCGTTGATGCGCACTGCGCTGCGGCCGGTGTCGGACAGCGGACGCCCGAAGTCGAAGGTGAACTGGCGGAAGTTGTCGCTGCCGCCGGTGAGGGCGACCTCGGTGAACGCCTCCGCCCGCGGGCGCTTGCTGACCATATTGACCATGCCGCCCGGCTGCACCAGACCGAAGTTCACCGAGGCCGGGCCCTTCAGCACCTCGATGCGCTCGGCGCCAAAGGTTTCCTGCGCGACCCGCGCGTCCATCTCTACCCTGAGGCCATCGACGTAGACCGATTCGGTCGCGCGCTGGCCGCGGATGATGAAGTCGTCCCAGCCACGGCGACCGTAGTAGCCGGACACCACGCCGGCCACGCCCTGCAGCGCGTCGGTCAGCGACTGCACGCCGCGCGCATTCATCTGTTCGCGGGTCACGACGGTGACCGACTGTGCGGTCTCGTTCAGCGGCAGATCGGACTTCAAGGTGCTGCTGCTTGCCTTGCGCGCCGTGAAGCCGATGTCGCCAGCGGCGTCGACGCGGACGGCAGGCAGGGTTGCGACCGCGTCTTCGGCAGAGGCGAGCGGGGCGAGCAGCGCGGCGATCGAGGCCGCGAGAAGATGAAGCGGAAGGCGCAGCGGCAGGATTGGGGCAGTCATGGCTATTTGTTTTAATGCGTACGAGAATGATTCTTGTTAATTATCTCGGAAATGCTGCCGCGAAGTGAACTCTTTTGTCTCGCCCTGTCATTGCCCTTGAGCAACCCGCCTCATACTTGTTGCTATAGTTAGGTGCCTTATGATATTGTTCCGTATATGCTCCAGGTACGCGATCTTCCGACCCCCGACATCCTGCGTCGCTTTGCGCAGCGCTATCCGGACGCCGATGTCAGCGCCGTCACCGGCTTTCTGACGCTGCTGCGTACGGCGACCGAGCTGTCGCAGGCCCTCGATGCCTTCCTGGCGCGGCACGGTCTGCTGCAGGGGCGGTGGTGGGTGCTCATCCTGCTGTTCCGCGAGGAAACGCTGGAATCCTCACCGTCGGTGCTGGCGGAGAAGGCCGGCGTGACGCGGGCGACGATGACCGGTCTGATCGATGGACTGGAGCGCGACGGTCTGGTGCAGCGGGTGTTCGACACCGCCGACCGCCGGCGCACCACAGTGCGGCTGACCCCGGCGGGGCAGGGCGTGCTCGACACCGTGATGCCGGATTACTACCGGCGGGTGCGCACGCTGATGGCCGGGCTGGACGAGAACCAGCGCGTGCTGCTGCAGTCGATGCTGGGAGCCGTGCATGCTGGGCTCGATGCATTCACGTGACCCGTAAAAAAATTTGCCTGAATAGTTAGCCTCCGTATCAACCCTGCACACTGAAAGGATATTGAAATGACCCAGAGCGCACTCCAGACCGCCATTGCCGACATCAACACCCGCTGGGACGCCGCCTTCAACCGCGGCGACGCCGCAGCCGTCGCCGCGCTGTACGACGCCGAAGCGGCCGTGCTGCCCGCCGGTGGCGACGCGGCCATTGGCCCGGCGGCCATCCAGGCGCTGTTTGCCGGTGCCATCGCCAGTGGCATCCACAACCACCGCATCGAACTGCATGCGGTCGCCGGCGACGACGCGCTCGCCACCCAGCGCGGCCGCTGGAGTGCGCAGGCGAAGAACGCCGACGGCGAACTGCAGACCTTCTCCGGCCACATCACCGTGGTCTATCGCCGCCAGCCCGATGGCAATTGGCGCGCGCTGACCCATACCTGGAACTGAGGAGCACCGGCATGAATACCCGCTCGCCGTCGCTGCGCGCGGTCGCCGCCCTGCTGCTGCTGGCGGTGATCTGGGGCTACAACTGGGTGGTCATGAAGATCGCGCTGGTCGATATGGACGCCTTCCAGTTCGGCGCCTGGCGCACCTTCGGCGGCGCGCTGAGCCTGTTCGCGCTGATGGCGGTGCTGCGCCGGCCGTTCCGGCCACAGCACCTGCCCTGGGTGGCGACGATGGGCGTGCTGCAGACCACCGGCTTCACCGGACTGATCATCCTCGCGCTGGTCAGCGGCGGCGCCGGCAAGACGGCGGTGCTCACCTACACCATGCCTTTCTGGGTCATGGTGTTTGCCTGGCCGCTATTGGGCGAGCGGCTGCACGGCTGGCAGTGGCCGTCGGCGGTCGCCACGCTGGCCGGCCTGCTGTTCATCCTCGATCCGGCGCATCTGGGGGGCGACCTGACCAGCATGGCGCTGGCCACCTGTGCCGGCGCGCTGTGGGCGCTGGCGGTCATCGTCGCCAAGCGTCTGCAGATCCGCGCACCGGACATCGATCTGCTGTCGATGACGGCCTGGCAGATGCTGTTCGGTTCGTTGCCGCTGGTCGCCTTCGCGCTGTTCTGGCCGGCGCGGGAAGCGAACTGGACGCCGTCGCTGATCGGCGCGCTCGGCTTCAACATCGTGCTGGCGAATGCACTGGCCTGGCTGCTGTGGCTGTACGCGCTGCGCCGGCTGTCGGCCGGGACCACCAGCATGGTGTCGCTGCTGACGCCGGTGATCGGCGTGCTGGCGGCGGCGCTGCAGCTGGGCGAACGGCCGCTGGCGAACGAACTGACCGGCATGCTGCTGATCGGCGTCGGCCTGCTGCTGCTGTCGGTCGAAGGCCTGCGTCGGCGTCGTGCGCAGATTTCTCCGACCTCGACTGCATCCGGAAACGCCTCCCGCGCGTAGACAGGGCACACAGGGTGCCAGCGCTGCAGACGCGATGCAGCGCTGGTACCCGTTCAACCACCCGTGCCATGCGAGGAGTTATCCGATGAAGAAGAATCTGCTGTCCGCACTCGTTCTCGGGGCGCTGGTCGCCGGCTGCAGCCAGATGGGCAGCACGCCGGTCGCCCGGCTCGACGACGGCCAGTTGCCGCTGCCGACCGACTACAAGTCCTGGCCCGCTTTCCTGACCGCGGTACAGCGCGAGGACGTCAAACAGATACGCGACATCTACATGAACGCGGATGCGAAGAAGGGCAGTGCCGAAAAGGGCTTTCCCGACGGATCGGTGTTCGTGATGGAGAACTGGTCAGTCAAGCTCGATGCCGACGGCAAGGCGGTCAAGGGCGCCGACGGCAAGCTGGTGAAGGACAAGCTGGCCGCCGTGTTCGTCATGGGCAAGAACGCCGGCTGGGGCGGCGCGGTGCCGGAGGCGCAGCGCAACGGCAACTGGATCTATTCCGCGTTCAAGGGCAATGGCGAGCTGAACGGCGACGCGAAGTACGACGCCTGTCGCGGCTGCCATGCGCCACTGAAGGACAAGGATTTCGTGTTCCGCTATGACGAACACTTCGCCGCAGTGAAGGCCGGAAAGTACTGATCCGTCGCCCGCGCCTCACAGCGCCAGCCGGCCGGCGGCCCGCACACCGCCGCGGCGGTCCGGCTGCACGACGACGGCCTCGCCCATCGCGAGGTTGTCGCCGGTCAGCGCCAGCACGTTCACCTGATGCGTCACCAGCGCAACCCGCAGTCCGTCGTCGAGCGCCGCGATCCACTGGCGCAGCGCCGCGGTCTGCCGCTCGCGGTCGCCCTGGCCCGCGAAGAAGGAATTCAGCGCCGGCAACACCTCCACCTGCAGTTCCGGAAACATCTCCTTCGCGGTATCGATGCAGCGGCACCAGGCGCTGCTGTACACCGCGTCCATCTTCACGTCGCGCGCCCGTAGCGCCTCGCCTGCCGCGCGAGCCTGCGCGCGGCCGCCTGCGGACAGGTTGCGCTGAGTGCTGCAGTCATCGAGGCGAAAGCCCGGCGGATCGCCAATGCCGGGCTCCGTCAGCGCATGACGCAGCAGCAGGGCGCCGCCCGAGCGCAGCGCGTCCAGCGCGATTCCGTTGCCGGCGTGCGAGCCGGCCGGTCGCAGCATCAGGCAGCCGAGCGCCTGGAGGGCGTGACGTCTGTTCATGGGCGGCGAGCCAAAGTAAGGACTTGGGCTGTCGACCGGTCATACTCGTGGCAGTTTCCGGCCGGCCGCGAGGCACCACGGGTGAGCCGAACTGAAACCTCCTGACGACGAGAGGCGAAGATGAAATCGAGCAAAGCGGTGATTGCGACGGTGCTGTGCGCGCTGATGAGTGCGCTGCCGGCGCAGGCCGATCCCTTGTCCGGCGTTAGATCCATCGTGCTCACCAATGCCAGCGGAGGGCGCGAAGTGATCGGTCAGGTGGTGTTTGCACCGTTGGGCGACGGCCGCTCCTCCTTCAAGGTGACGCTGGACTCGCGGCTGGAAGAGTACTTCCTCGCGATGCGACCCTTCCGCTGTCTGACCGGGCCGACACAGCGCCTGTGCAGCTTTCCGGTCGAACGTGAGCCGCAGGTGGTCAGCGCGGGCGATCTGGTGCCGCTGGAATACGCGCTGATGTTCATGCGCACCGCGCCGGCCTCGCTGCACATCGATCCGTTCAACGGTGTGTACTATCGTATGAAGGTGGTTGGCGAGCGCATCGAAGGTCGGGTGCACGACGTCGATATGGACCCCTTCATCACACCGGACAGCGTGCCGGCGGAACGGCGTACGCGGCCGCTGCGTGACGCCGACCTGAGCGCGGGTGACCCGAGGTCGCACTGGTTGCCGACGCTGCTGATCGAGTAGGGCGGTGTAGCCCACCCACCCGTGCGTCGTTCAGTCAGGGTTCAAGCAAGGACACTGTCCGCCGTTAACGGACCATTGTCGAACCAAGGCTGGCATCGATGCCCCCCTTGCATGGCCGTGATGTTGAGTATCCACCGTCTCGCGACGCAGGCGTCGTCGCGAGACGGCTGCGCGCGCTCATCGTCGAGGACAATCCGGTCGACGAACTCCTGGTGCTGGCCAAGCTTCGCGCCGCGGGCTTTGCCGTCGAACACTGCCGCGTAGACAGCGTGGCCGCGCTCGAAGTGGCGCTGCGCGAGCTGCACTGGGACATCGTGATTTCCGACTACGTGCTGCCCGACTGCGACGGTCTGGACGTGCTGACCGCGGTCCGGCGCATGCAACCCGATCTGCCCTTCATCCTGGTGTCGGGCGGCATCGGCGAGGCGGTCGCCGTCGATGCAATGCGCGCCGGTGCACAGGACTACCTGCTCAAGCAGAACCTGCTGCGCCTCGGTGCCGTGGTTGATCGCGAACTGACCAAGTCGGCCACCGCCCGCGCACTGCGTGCCGAACGGCAGAAGCTGCGCGAGAGCGAACTGCGGCTGCACAGCATTCTGGCCACGCTGGAAGACATCATCTGGTCGATCGAGCTGCCGTCGCAGAAGCTGGTCTATCTGAACCCGTCGGCCGAAGCCATCTACGGCGTGAGCGCTGAGGCCTTCCTCCACGGTGAGGTCGACTGGCTGGACATGGTGCATCCGGACGACCGCGCACGCATGCTGCGCTCGCTGAAGGAGGCCACCACCAGCGGCAGCCTGACCACCGAGTACCGCGTTGTCCGGCCCGATGGCGAAGTGCGCTGGATACTCGACCGGGCGCGCGTGGTGTTCAACGAGCACGGTGCGCGCATACGCCTCGACGGCATCGCCCGCGACGTGACGCAGCAGCGCAGCAGCGAAGCCAAGCTGCGTCAGGCCGCCCACTTCGACGTGCTGACCGGCCTGCCCAACCGCATCCTGCTGAACGAGCGGCTGCAGAAGGCGATCGACGCCGCGATCGACACCGACGCGATGATGGCGGTCGTGTTCATCGACCTCGACCGTTTCAAGATCGTCAACGACAGCATGGGGCACGACGCCGGCGACGAACTGCTGCGCGTGCTGTCGCGTCGCCTGTCGCAGCGGGTGCGCGCCAGCGACACGGTAGCGCGCTTGGGCGGCGACGAGTTCGTGGTGCTGCTGCCGGAGATCCGCCAGGCGCAGGACGCGCAGGCCGTATGCGAACAGATGCTGGGCGCGCTGGCGCCGCCGGTGTCGATACGGAATCACGACATCCACTGCACCGCCAGCATGGGTGTGGCGGTGTTTCCGCGCGACGGCCGCGACGTGGCGACGCTGCTGCGCCATGCCGACGCCGCGATGTACCGCGCCAAGCAGGCGGGGCGGAACACGATCCGTTTTCACGAGCCGGACCAGAACGCCGCCTCCGGTGTGCTGCGCCTGGAAGCCGAACTGCACACCGCGCTGGCGCAGGAGCAGTTCGAGCTGCACTTCCAGCCGCAGGTCGATCTGCTGAACGGGCGCCGCGTCATCGGCTTCGAGGCCCTGGTGCGCTGGCGCCATCCGGAACGCGGGCTGGTATCGCCACTCGACTTCATACCGCTGGCCGAGGAAACGGGCCTCATCGTGCCACTCGGACAGTGGGTGCTGCGCCGAGCCTGCGAGCAGGGCAAGCTGTGGGCGGAACGCTTCGACCCGGAACTGCGGGTGGCGGTCAATGTGTCGGCGCGGCAGTTCGTCGGCAGCGACATCGTGCGTACCGTGTCGCGCGAACTCGAGCGCAGCGGCCTGTCGCCGCGCAATCTCGAACTGGAACTGACCGAATCGATGCTGATGCACAACATCGGCCAGACGGTGAAGCTTCTCGGCGACCTCAAGCGGCTGGGCGTCGCGGTCGCCATCGACGATTTCGGCACCGGCTATTCCAGCCTCGCCTACCTCAGGCGCTTTCCGATCGACGTGCTGAAGATAGACGCGTCCTTCGTGCGTGACATCGGCCACGACGCCGATGACGCCGCCATCTGCGCCTGCATACTCGCGATGGCCGGTTCCCTGCGCATCGAGGCCGTCGCCGAGGGCGTCGAAACCGAAGACCAGCTGGCCTTCCTGCGCGAGCAGGGCTGCCGCATCGGTCAGGGCTATCTGTTCGGCAAACCGATGCCGGCGGACGAGGCGACCGCGCTGCTGGCGCGCGGCGCCGCCTGACCGCTCAGTTCACCGGCATCACGAACTCCGGCCCCTTCGAACCGCTGTCCGGCCAGCGCTGCATGATGCTCTTGTAGCGGGTGTAGAAGCGCACCCCCTCTTCGCCGTAGGCGTGCAGGTCACCGAACAGGCTCTGCTTCCAGCCGCCGAAGGAATGCCAGGCCATGGGCACCGGGATCGGGACGTTGATGCCCACCATGCCCGCTTCGATGCGCTGGCCGAATTCGCGCGCAGCGGCTCCGTCGCGGGTGTACAGCGACACGCCGTTGCCGTACTCGTGGCTGTTCACCAGTGCGATCGCGTCCGCGAGGTTTGCCGCGCGCACGACGCACAGCACTGGGCCGAAGATTTCCTCCTTCCAGATGCGCATCGCCGGCGTGACGCGATCGAACAGCGTGGCGCCGAGGAAGAAACCCTGTTCGCGGCCGGCCACCGTGTGGCGGCGGCCGTCGAGCACCAGCTGCGCACCTTCGGCGACGCCAGCGTCGATCAGCGACACGATGCGTTCGCGGTGGGCGGCGGTCACCACCGGACCCATGTCGGTGCCGTCGGCTTCGCCGTCGCCGATGTTCAGCTTCTGCGCGCGCATCCGCACCGCCTCGACCAGCGCGTCGGCGATGTCGCCGACCGCCACCGCGACCGAAATCGCCATGCAGCGCTCGCCGGCCGAACCGTAGGCGGCGCCGATCAGCGCGTCGGCCGCCTGGTCGAGGTCGGCGTCCGGCATGACCACCATGTGGTTCTTCGCGCCGCCCAGCGCCTGCGCACGCTTGCCGTGCTTCGCCGCCGTCTCGTAGATGTGACGGGCGATCGGCGTCGAGCCGACGAAGCTCACCGCGCGCACGTCCGGGTGTTCGAGCAGCGCATCGACCGCGACGCGGTCGCCCTGCAGCACGTTGAACACGCCGTCCGGCAGGCCGGCGTCGCGGAACAGTTCGGCAGTCAGCAGCGACGGCGACGGGTCGCGTTCGGACGGCTTCAGGATGAAGCTGTTGCCGCAGGCCAGCGCGACCGGCGCCATCCACATCGGGACCATGAAGGGGAAGTTGAACGGCGTGATGCCGGCGACCACTCCGAGCGGCATGCGCTGGCTCCAGTTGGCGATGCCGCCGCCGACGTGGTCGGAATACTGACCTTTGAGCAACTGCGGAATGCCGCAGGCGAATTCGATCACTTCCAGCCCGCGCTGCACTTCGCCCTGTGCGTCCGGGAAGGTCTTGCCGTGTTCGCGCGTGATCAGTCGCGCGATGTCGGCGCTGTGCCGCTCGACCAGTTCCTTCATCCGGAACAGCACGCGCGCCCGGCGCTGCGGCGCCAGCGCGCCCCAGGCCGGCTGCGCAGCAGCGGCACTGGCGACCGCGCGGCTCACGTCCGCATCGGACGCCAGCAGCACCTGCCTGGCCACCTGTCCGTGCGCCGGATCGAACACGTCGGCGCTGCGGGTGCTGTCCAGCGCGCTGCGCTGGCCGTCGATCCAGTGGGAGAGGGTGTCGGAGGTGGGCGTATTCATCGTCTTTCGGAGCCTGCGTTGAAAGACGATATTGTGCGCCCGTGCGCGGCTGCGGTCTGCGTGCAGTGCGTCAGCGCAGCCGTCCCTTTCCGCCGGCGCTCAGTCGAACCAGTCGCGTCGCATCGAGCGTACCGAGCCGTCGCGCGCGTTGATATGCACGTCCCACTCCTTGCCCGTGGTGTCGATCAGTTCGAACTCGTAATCGTAGTCGTCGCTCATGAAGCGGCGTTCGAGGTCGGCTTCGATCACCGTGCCCGGCTTGGCGGCGAGCGCCTTGGCGGTCGCATCTTCCAGCGAGATGAGCTTCATCGCCTCGGCGATGGCGCGCATCTTCGGCAGATCGTCGTCGTCGGCGAAGGCAGGCGGTGCGAGCAGGGCAGCGAGCAGCGTGGTGGCGATCAGGACGTTCTTCATGGCCGTACTCCTTCGGGTGAGGGCGCGTCGAGCGCCATGCGTGACGGCAGATGCACGGTGACGCGCAGTCCGCCGAGGACCGGTGACGGTCCGAATTCGAGTGCGCCGCCATAGCTGTCGACCAGGTCGCGCACGATGGACAGGCCGAGGCCGTGGCCCGGTTTCGTCTCGTCCGCGCGGAAGCCGCGCGCGCTGAGCGATTCGAGTTGTTCGGGCGCGCAGCCCGGGCCGTCGTCCTCGATCAGCAGCTTGAGGTCCGCGCCACGTTCGACCGACAGCCGCACGCGGCGGCGGCACCAGGCGCAGGCGTTGTCCATCAGGTTGCCAAGCAGCTCCATCAGGTCTTCCGCGTCCATTGCCAGCGTGACGTCGGCAGCGATGTCGAGCGCGATGTCCGGCGAGCGTTCGCCGTGCAGGATGGCCAGCGTGGCCGCCAGCCGCTCGGCTGCGTCGCGCAGGTCGCTGCGCCGCGCCGGGTGGGTGCCGCCCATCAGTCGCGCGCGGCGCAGTTCGCGCTCGATGGCGCGGCGCATCAGTTCGGTACTGTCGGTCATGCGCTGCTGCAGTTCGGGGTGGGCCGCCATCGCCGGCGATTCGGCCACCTGCAGCAGCACCGCCAGCCGCGTCTTCAGAGCGTGCGCCAGGTTGCCGAGCGCGTCGCGCGAGCGCTGCGAGCGGCGCAGCAGCATGCCGAGCAGCGCGTTGAACTGATCGACCAGCGGCGCGATCTCGTCCGGCAGCGCGACGTCGAGCCGCTCGCGTTCGCCGCGTTCGAGCGCCTGCATCTGCGCGCGCAGCGTATCGAGCGGCGCCAGCGAACGGCGCACCACCCACTGCTGTACGGCCAGCACGAGCGCGACCACGGCCAGCGTCAGCACGCCATACAGCAGATGCCACTCGCGCAGCCCGGCGCGCAGCGCCGACAGGTCCTCGGCAACCAGTATGCGCACCGACTGGCCGCGCTTTTCGTAGCGCGCCGACAGCAGCCACAGCGACTGTCCCTGCGGGCCGGCAGCCTCGCTCTGCGCGATGCGCTCGCTGCCGGCGGATGGCAGGGCCAGCGTGCCGTCCCACAGCGAGCGCGACGAAATGTCGTCACCGCCGTCGATCACGATGCGGAAGTAATGGCCGGAGAAGGGCTGACGGTATTCGCCGCCGATACGCGCGTCGTCGAGCTGCAGCGGTGCGCCGGCGTCGCCGTCGAGCGCCGCCAGCAGGTTCTCGGCGTCGCGCTCCAGTCGCTGGGCCAGTTGCGCCTTGAGCAGGCGTTCGATGGCGATGCCGGCGAGCAGCCACTGCAGCCCGGCCAGCAGTACGAAGCTGATCGCCAGGCCGGCGGCAAGACGGGTGCGCAGCGCGTACTTCACGGCGCCTCCGGGGCGTCGAACACGTAGCCCTGACCGCGCCGCGTCTGTATCCAGTCGCGCCCTATCTTGCGGCGCAAGCGCGTGATGTGGGCTTCGATGACATTGCTGTCGTGATCGGTGGCGTGGTCATACAGGTGTTCGTTCAGGCGCTGCTGCGAAAGCACCTGGCCGGCGTGCAGCATGAAGCAGCGCAGCAGGCGGAATTCGATGCTGCTCAGTTCTATCGGGGCGCCGCCATCGAGTGCCGCGCTCTGCGTCGCTTCGTCGAGCCTCAAGGGGCCGCGTGCCAGCGGGCCCGGCGCGCGGCGTGCCGCACTGCGCTTCAGCACGGCGGCGATGCGCGCCAGCAGTTCCTCGCTGTGGAAGGGCTTGCAGACGTAGTCGTCGGCGCCGGCATTGAGCACCTCGACCTTTTCCTGCCAGGTGTCGCGCGCGGTCAGCACCACCACCGGCATCGCGCGCCGCGCGTCGCGCCACTGGCGCAGCACGTCGACGCCGTTGCGCCGCGGCAGACCGAGATCGAGTATCACGAGGTCGTAGTCGATGGCTTCCGCCGACAGCTGCGCGAACACGCCGTCGGTCGCGACGTCGACCGCGTAGCCGGCGCGTTCGAGCAGCGGCTTCAGTCCGGCAACCAGTGTTTCGTCGTCTTCGGCCAGCAACAGGCGCATGTCAGTCGTCCTGCTCCATCTTCAGCAGTGCGCCGGTGCGTGCATCCAGCTTCAGTTCCCACACGCGGCCGGCGTCGTCGAGTATCTCGGCTTCATACACCCAGATGCCTTTCTTCTGTTCGAGTTCGATGTCGATCAGCTTGCCCGGCTTTTCTGCGCGCGCGCGTTCGGCGATCTTCTCCAGCGGCAGGATGTCGCCGCGCTGGCTCAGTGCGCGTGCCTGCTGTTGGTCGTCGCCGGCCAGCGTGTCGGGCGCGTGCAGCAGCACGACACCGGCGGCGGATACGACGAGCACGGCGGGCAGCAAAACGAAAAGTGCGATGCGTTTCAGGTTCATGCCCCCAGTGTAGGGAAGGAAGCTGAAATCACGCTGAAAGCGCGCTATTTCTTGCGCAGCATGTGCCGGCTCACCCGTTCGCCGGCCAGGCCGATCATCAGCCGCACCATGCCGTAGGCGATCCAGCGCAGCAGCCGTTCGTGCAGTGGGCGGGTCTTCCACTGGCGGTGCCGCAACTCGCGTCCGCCGTGGCGGGCGGCGGCGCGCAGGCTCTGGCGCAGTTCGTTGGCGAAGCCGATGTCGTGCACGACGATATTGGCTTCGCGCGCCAGCATCAGGCTGAAGGGGTCGATGTTGCTGGAGCCGACGGTGGCCCAGTGCTGGTCGATCACCGCCGCCTTGGCGTGCAGGAAGCTGCGCCGGTATTCGAAGATGCGTATGCCCTGCGACAGCAGCGAGCCGTACAGCGCCTGCGAGGCGTAATGAAGCAGCGCGTACTCGACGCGCCCCTGCAGGATGAGGGTCACCTTGACGCCGCGCGCGGCGGCGGCGATCAGCGCCTGACGGAAGCGCCGGCCGGGCAGGAAGTACGCATTGGCGATCAGCACCTCCTCGAAGGCGCCGTCTATCGCCTGCAGGTAGGCGTTCTCGATGTCATGCCGGTGCCGCAGGTTGTCGCGCACCAGCAGCGCTGCACGCATCTTCCCGGTGTGACGGTTGGCGTAGCGGCTGGTGCGCGGCAGGCGCGGCCGGAACTGCAGCGTCGCCCAGGCGACGCGCTCCCACAGCTTCTGGCATTCGAGGTGCATGCGCGCCACCAGCGGCCCGCGCACGCGTACCGCGTAGTCGAAGCGTGGCGGCGTGTGGCCGGGCGTGTGCATGTCGTCGATGATGTTGATGCCGCCAACGAAACCGGTCTGTGCGTCGACCACCACCATCTTGCGGTGCATGCGGCGCAGACGGTTGCGGCGGAAACTCATGCGGCCGACTTCCGGGCGGAACATCAGCACATGCACGCCGGCGGCTTCGAGTGCGCTCTGGTGCGTGACCTCGAAGTCGCGCGCGCCAAATCCATCGACCAGCACGCGAACGCGTACGCCGCGTCGCGCGGCGCGCGCCAGTGCGGCTGCGATGCGGCGGCCGGTGTCGTCGTCGTCGAAGATATAGGTTTCGAGGAAGATTTCGCTGTGCGCACGGTCGATCGCTTCTTCCAGCGCCGGGAAGTACTGCATGCCGCACACCAGCAGCTGGATGTCGTTGCCGGGCAGCAGACGGGTCATCGCGTCGGCAGGACCAGACGTGCGGTCAGCGCGGCGTGATCCGACACGCGCGACCAGGGCGGCCCGGAGTGCAGCTTCACCTCGCGTACGTCGACGCCGCGCACGTAGATGCGGTCCAGCCGCAGCAGCGGAAAGGCGGCGGGAAAGCTGCGCGCGGGGCGGCCGTGTATGACGCTGTGCGCCTCGTGCAGACCGAGTGCGCGCGACCATTGCTCTTCGGCCCGGTTGTACCAGTCGTTGAAGTCGCCAGCGACGATGAGGCCGTCCTCCGCCGGGATGGTGCGGCGGATGTGCTCGGCCAGCATCGCGTACTGCTGGCGTCGCCCGCGCGCGGTCAGGCCGAGGTGCACGCACAGCGCGTGC
This sequence comes from Methyloversatilis discipulorum, assembly GCF_018780585.1. GTDB lineage: Bacteria > Pseudomonadota > Gammaproteobacteria > Burkholderiales > Rhodocyclaceae > Methyloversatilis > Methyloversatilis discipulorum_B. The sequence goes on from NZ_JADMJL010000016.1 coordinate 50,528, forward strand.
ACGCGGTGGGCGCCGTCCGGTTCGATCACGCAGTGCAGCAGGCCACGCTGCTCGAAACGATGCGCCGACACGTCGACGTTGCCGCTCTGCGAGATCGGGTGTCGCGACAGGATGGCGTTGCCGTGGTGGCCGTGGTCATAGACCGCATTGCGGCCGTAGGCGGTGGCCGGCCACATCTGGTCGGCGAGGAATTCGTACTGCGGCTCGGTCGGCCAGTCGGCGTGGCGCTCGGCGTGACCGTGGTGCTGACCCTGCACCTCCTGCAGGAACACCAGATCGGCGCCGAATGCGTGCAGGCGTTCGCGCAGTTCGTGGATCACCATGCGGCGATTGAACTGCGAAAACCCCTTGTGGATGTTCCAGGTGCAGATGCGCAGTTCGGTCATGAGGTGAGCGGGTGGCCGCGCACTTCGTCGGCCAGCTTCAACATATGGCGGCAGAATGCCGGGTCCTCGCCGCGCAGCAGCATCAGCAGTTCGGCATGGAAGGCGTCGCGCGCCAGCCATTCGCGCATGTAGTCGTCCCACGAGGCCCAGCGCCGCGCCGCCAGCCCGTCGGGTTCGTCGGTCCAGGCGACCAGATAGGCGCGCTCGAACAGCGAAATGAGCATCTGGTGGATGGTCTGCATGCGCCGGCGCTGCTCGTCGCTGAGCTGTTCCGGCGCATGGTTCTCGCGCAGCGGCAGGTCGGGGTTGGCGAGCACGATCTTCAGGAAGTCGATGTAGGCGTCCGACAGCATCTGGTACGCCTCTTCGTCCTCGTTGTCGCGCTCGCGCCGCTGCTGATAGATGAAGGTGATGACGGCAAGCGGCAGGCCCAGTGTCGTCACGACATAGCTGGCAAGTTCCCAGGCCTGCATCCAGTCCATGAAGCGGAAGACCTTATGGCGAAGCAGCCAGCATGCGGTCCATCGCGAGCTTGGCGGGCACGGCCTCGTGCGCGGGCACGCTGATGCGATTCACGACATTGCCCTCGACCAGATTTTCGAGCGTCCACGCCAGATGCTGTGGGTCGATGCGCTGCATGGTCGAGCACATGCAGACGGTGGGCGCCATGAACTGCACCGTCTTGCCCTCGTGCTTCACTTCGTCGGCGAGGCGATTCACCAGATTCAGTTCGGTGCCCACCAGCCACTTGGTGCCGGGCGCGCCGGCCTTCACCGTCTTCAGGATGTATTCGGTCGAGCCGACGAAGTCCGACTGGCGGCACACCTCGAAAGCGCTTTCCGGGTGGGAGATGACGATGCCGTCCGGATTCTGGTTGCGCCAGCGCAGGATGTGCGAGGGCTGGAACATCTGGTGCACCGAACAGTGACCCTTCCACAGCAGGATCTTCGCCTTCGCCACCTGTTCGGCGGTGAGGCCGCCGTTCTCCAGATCGGGGTCCCACACCAGCATGTCCTCAAGCGGAATGCCCATGTTGTAGCCGGTCCAGCGGCCGAGGTGCTGGTCGGGGAAGAACAGCACCTTCTCGCGCCGCGCCAGCGACCATTCGAGAATGCTGCCGCAGTTCGACGAGGTGCACACGATGCCGCCGTGCTCGCCGCAGAAGGCCTTCAGATCGGCTGCCGAGTTGATGTAGGTGACCGGCGTGAAGGTGTTGTCCGGGTCGTCGCCGAGCAGGCCGCGCAGTTCGCGCCAGCAGCGCTCGACCTTGGCGAGGTTGGCCATGTCGGCCATCGAACAGCCGGCGGCGAGGTCGGGCAGGATGGCGATCTGCTCCGGCTTGGACATGATGTCCGCCACCTCGGCCATGAAGTGCACGCCGCAGAACACGATGTACTCCGCATCGGTCTGGCTGGCCAGACGCGACAGCTTGAGCGAGTCGCCGGTCAGATCGGCGTGGCGATAGACGTCCTCGCGCTGGTAGTGGTGACCGAGGATGACCGCGCGCTGGCCCAGCCTTTCGCGCGCGGCGAGGATGCGCGCCTGCGCCTGTTCGTCGGCAAGTGCGTTGAAGCGGTCGAAACTGATGGTGGCGACTTGCATGCGGTGTCCTTGAACTGCGTTCAGCCCTGGTGCCAGGGCAGTCCGGCCTTGCGCCAGCCGCCAACCGTATTGCGGTGGCCATTGGCGTCGGCGTCACCCTCGAAGCCTTCGAGGATGTTGTAGGCGTTGCTGTAACCGGCTTCGGCCGCGGCCGCGGCCGCGCCATGCGAACGTCCGCCACTGCGGCACAGGAACATCACCAGCGCCTCCGGATCGACCTGGTGCTTCAGCTGGGTCAGGAAATCCGGGTTGCGCTGACCGTTGGACATATTCCATTCGATCTGCACCGAATCCGGCACCTCGCCGACCCATTGCCATTCGGCCGACGTGCGCACGTCAACGATGCGGGCGCCGGGGGCCAGTTTCAACAGTTCGTGTGCTTCGGTCGGTGTGACCGCGCCGGCATAGGGCAGTTGCAGCTGTTGCGCGCGCTCGCGCGCGAGTCCGAGGATTTGTCCGAGTGTTGCCATGGCGTACGCCCATCTATTGAATGGACGGAAGTATATAGCGCGCCATTCCTGCGGACAGAAAGGCACCGAAGTGGTGCGTTGCGTTTGTCGATATCCCCATGTTGGTGCGTTGCTGCGCCTGTTTTGTGCATGTCACCGGCCGCAAGCCCGCATGTGGCACAATCACAAGGTTGAAATGATCGCGTGGCACGGGTTCTGCTTCAGGCCGCGCAGCAGGAAAAGTCGCAGCCGGGGCGTACCCTCGATCGGGTCGTTCGCCATGGCTGCGCCGGAGCTGTCGCCGGACACCGGCGACAGCTCGTCGTGACCCTTCAAGCCGACTGTTGCACATACATACCTCGTAGGAGAGATTCATGACCACCGCGAAGCAGGTTCTCGACATCATCAAGGAAAAGGAAGTCAAGTTCGTCGACTTCCGTTTCACCGACACCCGTGGCAAGGAACAGCACGTCGGCGTGCCCATCAGCGCGTTCGGCGAAGACAAGTTCACCGAAGGTCACGCGTTTGATGGTTCGTCGATCGCCGGCTGGAAGGGCATCCAGGCTTCCGACATGCTGCTGATGCCGGATCCGGAAACCGCCTTCATCGACCCGTTCTTCGACGAAACCACGCTGGTCATCAGCTGCGACGTGGTCGAACCGTCGGACGGCAAGGGCTACGACCGTGACCCGCGCTCGATCGCCAAGCGCGCCGAGGCCTACCTGAAGTCCTCCGGCCTGGGCGACACCGCCTACTTCGGTCCGGAACCCGAATTCTTCATCTTCGACAGCGTCGAGTGGAACATCGACATGTCGGGCTGCCGCGTGCAGATCTTCTCGGAAGAGGCCGCCTGGTCGTCGGGCGAGAAGTTCGAGAGCGGCAACACCGGTCACCGTCCGGCAGTGAAGGGCGGCTACTTCCCGGTTCCGCCGGTCGATTCGCACAACGACATCCGTGCCGCCATGGTGCTGGCACTGGAAGCCGTCGGCATCCCGGTCGAAGTGCATCACCACGAAGTGGCGACCGCCGGCCAGAACGAGATCGGCACCAAGTTCAACACCCTGGTCCGCCGCGCCGACTGGACGCAGACGCTGAAGTACATCGTGCACAACGTCGCCCACAGCTACGGCAAGACTGCGACCTTCATGCCCAAGCCCATCGTCGGTGACAACGGCTCCGGCATGCACGTTCACCAGTCGATCTGGAAGGACGGCAAGAACCTGTTCGCGGGCAACGGCTACGCCGGCCTGTCCGAGTTCGCGCTGTACTACATCGGCGGCATCATCAAGCACGCCAAGGCGCTGAACGCGATCACCAACCCGGGTACCAACTCGTACAAGCGTCTGGTTCCGCACTACGAAGCACCGGTCAAGCTGGCCTACTCGGCGCGTAACCGTTCGGCTTCGATCCGCATTCCGCACGTGGCCAGCGACAAGGCCCGTCGCATCGAAACCCGCTTCCCGGATCCGCTGGCCAACCCCTACCTGTGCTTCGCCGCACTGATGATGGCGGGTCTGGACGGCGTGCAGAACAAGATCCACCCGGGCGACCCGGCTGACAAGAACCTGTACGACCTGCCGCCGGAAGAGGACAAGCTCATCCCGACCGTCTGCGCCAGCCTCGACGAAGCACTGGCCGCGCTGGAAGCCGACCACGCCTTCCTGACCAAGGGTGGCGTGTTCTCGGAAGACTTCATCGCTGCCTACATCGAACTGAAGATGGGCGAAGTCAACCGCACCCGCATGACGACCCACCCGGTCGAGTTCGAGATGTACTACAGCCTCTGATCCGGTTTTCCGGAACGCGTGTCGGCGAAAGCCGCACGCGTGGCGTTGAAGGTCGGGACGGCATGTGCGTTCCGGCCCGAGAAAAAGGACGGCAACTTGCCGTCCTTTTTCATTGTCACTGCGCGGGCGGGCGTCCTACACTCGCCCGGCAATGACCCGATCCGTTCTGGTGACCCACATGTTCCGAGGTTTCAACCGCATCCTGATTGCCACCGCTGCCGCGCTTGCGGCGCTGCCGGCATCGGCTGACGTCTACAAGTGCGTCGATGCCGATGGTCACGTCACCTATACCAACGACAAGTCGCGTGCGCGCGGCTGCAAGCTGCTTTCCAGCGAAATGCCGGTCAGTTCGGTGCCCGGGCCGGCGGCGACGCAGCCCAAGCCGGCCGCCCCGTCGGGCGGCTTTCCGAGCGTCAGCGGCGACCAGCAGAAGGCGCGCGACGGCGAACGCCGGCGCATACTCGAAGCCGAACTCGACACCGAAACGAAGAATCTCGAAGCGGCGCGCAAGGCGCTCACCGAGGGCGAAGCGGTGCGACTGGGCGATGAACGCAACTACCAGAAGTATCTCGATCGCATCCAGGGGCTCAAGGACAATGTCGCTCTGCACGAACGCAACGTCGACGCGCTGCGCAAGGAGATTTCCAAACTGCCCTGAGCGTCCCGCGCTCCGGCGCATCGGCCCTGGCGCGCTTCTTGCGTAATCTGGCGCCATGAGCCTGCCTTCGCCCCGTACCCCTACCCGCGTCTGGCCCGACCGCTTCAACGGGCTCGAACTTCTCGCCAGCGCGGTCGCGCTGCTCGACGCGGAACGCAACATCGTCTATCTGAATCCGGCCGCGGAAAATCTGTTCGCGGTCAGTTCGTCAAAGCTGGTCGGCAAGCACTGCGAACGCCTGATCGGCCCCGATCACGGCCTGGACACCGCACTGGACAATGCGCTGGCCAAGGACTGGAGCTATACCGGCCACAACCTCACTGTGCAGCGTCTGCTCGGCGGTCCGCTGCAGCTCGACTGCACGGTGTCGCCGGTGCATGCCGATGCCGCTCGCATTCTGCTCGAGTTCCGTCCGATCGACCAGCAACTGCGCGTTGCGCGCGAGGAACAGTTGCTGCAGCAGCAACAGGCCAACCGCGAGCTGATCCGCAACCTCGCGCATGAAATCAAGAACCCGCTGGGTGGCATCCGCGGGGCCGCACAGCTGCTGGAGGGCGAACTGGAGCGGCCCGATCAGCGCGAGTACACGCAGGTCATCATCAAGGAATCGGACCGCCTGCAGGATCTGATGAACCGGCTGCTGCATTCGCACCGCGCGATGCAGGTCAGTTCGGTCAGCGTGCACGAGGTGCTGGAGCGCGTGCGCCTGCTGATCGGCGCCGAATTCCCGAAGGTGGCGGTGCAGCGCGACTATGACACCAGCCTGCCCGATCTGGTGGCCGACCGCGAACAGCTGATCCAAGTGGTGCTCAATATCGCCCGCAACGCGGCGCAGGCGATGCAGGGCGACGGCGTGATCCGGCTGCGTACGCGCGCCTACCGCCAGGCCACGCTGGTGAAGCGGCGCCACAAGCTGGCACTCGAATTGCAAGTGATCGACAACGGCCCCGGCATCCCGGAGGAACTGCTCGATCGCATCTTCTATCCGCTGGTGTCCGGCCGCGATGGCGGCACCGGCCTCGGGCTGACGCTGGCGCAGAGCTTCGTGCACCAGCACCACGGCACCATCGAGGTGCAGAGCCGGCCCGGCCATACAGTTTTCACAATACTTCTGCCCTTCAAGCAGGGCACGACGGAGAAACCATGAATCCGGTCTGGATCGTCGACGACGACCGCTCGATACGATGGGTGCTGGAAAAGGCCCTTGCACGCGAGTCCATTCCCTTTGAAGCCTATTCCACCGCGCAGGAGGCGCTCGATGCGCTCGACGCCGGCGGCCAGCCGCAGGTGCTGGTGTCCGACATCCGCATGCCGGGCGAGTCCGGACTGTCTCTGCTGGAGAAAGTGAAGGCGCGTCACCCCAGTCTGCCGGTCATCATCATGACCGCGTATTCGGATCTCGACAGCGCGGTCGCCGCCTTCCAGGGCGGGGCCTTCGAATACCTGCCCAAGCCTTTCGACGTCGATCACGCGATCGAACTCGTCCGGCGTGCAATCGAAGAAAGCATGCACCAGGGTGGGGCGCCGGCGGAAGCCGACATGGCGCCGGAAATCCTTGGCAAGGCGGCGTCGATGCAGGACGTGTTCCGCGCCATCGGACGGCTCGCGCAGAGTCACGCCACCGTGCTGATCAACGGCGAATCGGGCACCGGCAAGGAACTGGTGGCGCGCGCGCTGCACCGGCACAGTCCGCGCCGCGAAGCGCCCTTCATCGCGATCAACACCGCGGCCATTCCGCGCGACCTGCTCGAATCAGAACTGTTCGGCCACGAGCGCGGCGCCTTCACCGGCGCTACCGCGACCCGACGCGGCCGCTTCGAACAGGCCGACGGCGGCACGCTCTTCCTCGACGAAATCGGCGACATGCCGCCGGAACTGCAGACCCGCCTGCTGCGTGTGCTGTCCGACGGCCACTTCTACCGCGTCGGCGGCCATTCGCCGATCAAGTCGAATGTGCGCGTGATTGCGGCTACCCACCAGAACCTCGAAGACCGGGTGAAGCAGGGGCTGTTCCGCGAGGATCTGTTCCACCGGCTGAACGTGATCCGGCTGCGCATTCCGCCGCTGCGCGAGCGGCGCGAGGACATCGTGCTGCTGGCCCAGCACTTCATGACGAAGAGCGCGCAGGAACTGGGCGTCGATGCCAAGCGCCTGTCCGAGCCGGCGATGCGCTACCTGCAGGGGCTGGATTTCCCCGGCAACGTGCGCCAGCTGGAGAACCTGTGCCACTGGCTCACCGTCATGGCGCCCGGCCAGACGGTGGACGTGAAGGATCTGCCGGCCGAACTGCGCGCCCAGCCGGCGCGCGAAGTGACTGGCGACTGGGTCGCTTCGCTCGCTGCCGAGGTCGATCGCCTGATCGCGCTGAAGCAGCCGGCGCTGTTCGACCATCTGGTGCAGGAGTTCGAGCGCACGCTGATCCGCCGCGCGCTGGCCAGTACCGGCGGCCGCCGCATCGAGTCGGCGCAGCTGCTGGGCATCGGTCGCAACACCATCACGCGCAAGATCCAGGAGCTGAACATCGAAGGCGGGCGCGACGCCGACGGCGACAGCGAGTGAGGACGCAGCCGGGCGTCGGCCCGGCGGCGCGGCTACAATCCGCCGCATGACTGCCGACGACGCCTCCACTTTCGCCGAAGCACTGCGCGATCGCGCACCCTCCGTACCTGCCGACTGGCGCGTCGATGTCTGTGCGCGCACCGGAAGCACCAACAGCGACCTGCTGGAGCGCCGCGACGGCGTGCCGTGCGCACTGTTCGCGCTGGCACAGACCGGTGGCCGCGGCCGCCGCGGCCGCAGCTGGACGGCGCAGCCCGGCGACAGCCTCACCTTCTCGCTGCGCGTTCGCTTCGACGGCCGCGCCGACCGGCTGTCCGGCCTCAGCTTGGCGGTCGGCGTCGCGCTGGCCGAGGCGCTGACGGCGCAGGGTTTCGACGGGCTGGCACTGAAGTGGCCGAACGACCTGATGCGCGCCACCGGGGAGGGCGCCGGCAAGCTGGGCGGCGTACTGATCGAACTGGCGTCGGCGGCAACACACACCGACGCGGTAATCGGCGTCGGAATCAATCTGGCGCCGCCGCCGTCCGGCCACTATGCGCTGCCACCGGCCGCGCTGTTCGACGGCACACCGCCGCAGCAGGACTGGCTGCGCATCGCCGCCGCCGCACTCGACGCGCTGGCCGCAGCGCTGCCGGTATTTGCCGCGCAGGGTTTCTCTGCCTTCGCCGAGCGCTGGAACCGACTCAATCTGCATGCCGGCTGTGCGGTCGAGGTCGAAGGTGAAATGCGCGCGCTGGGCGGCCTGTGCGTCGGTGCCGACGCCGACGGCGCGCTGCTGCTCGACTGTGGTGACCGCATCGAGCGCGTGCTGGCGGGTGACGTGTCGCTGCGCGCGCCGGTCCGGAACTGAGTCCATGGTGCTGCTGATCGATGCCGGCAACAGCCGGATCAAATGGGCGTGGCTGCAGGGCGACGCGCCGGGTACCGAATCGGGCATCGACGTTGCCGACATCGATGGCGCGCCGCTCGCCTCGGCCTGGCGCAACGCGACGGCCGCGGTCTATACCTGCGTCGCCGGTGACGCGGTCGATGCCGCGCTGCGCGCCGCGCTGCCGTCCGGCTGTGTGGCGCATCGCGTGCAGTCGCAGTCGGCGGCCTGCGGCATCACCAATATGTATGCGGCGCCGTCACGCCTCGGCGCCGACCGCTGGGCGGCGCTGATCGGCGCGCGCACGCTGGAGCGCGGTCCGCTCGTGGTGGCGACCGCGGGTACCGCCACCACAGTCGACGTGCTCGACGCCGACGACCGCTTTCTCGGGGGCTACATCCTGCCTGGCCTGCATCTGATGCTCGAATCGCTGGCGCGCAACACGGCCGGTCTGCCGCACGCGCAGGGCGCGCCGGTCGAGTGGCCGCGCAATACCGACGATGCCATCCACAACGGCTGCGCCGGCGCCCAGGCGGCGTTGATAGAGCGCGTGCAGGCGCGGCTTGGCGCCGATGCCACCATCCTGCTGTCGGGCGGCGGTGCCGAGGCGCTGTCGCCCTATCTGGTCTGCGCCCATCGCCGCGTCGATAATCTGGTGCTGCGTGGGCTGGCCCGCGTCGCGGCGGATGTGATGAAATGACGGATCACTGCTTCGCGCTGCGTCCGTCATTGCGCTGATACCGATGCGTCTCGCCTTTCTCCTCCTGCTGCTGATCAATATCGCGCTGTGGCCCTTTGCGTCCGGCATGCTGGTGCTGGGCAATGACGGCGCCGAGCCCTTGCGCCTGACCAGCCAGATCGATCCCGAGCGCATCCGCATCGTTCCGGTCGATGGTGGTGCAGTGGCGCCGGTGGCGGCCATTGCGCCGGTCGTCGCCAGCGAGCCGGCGGCCACAGACGCCGAAGCGGCGCCGGCCGCCGTCTGTCGCGTGCTGGCCGGCTTCACCCGCGAGCAGGCCGACCCGTTCGTCGCCCGCGCGCGCGAGGCCTACCCGGCGGTGCAAGTCACTGAAAGCGAGCAGCCGGGCAGCCCGTCGTGGTGGGTGCATATCCCCGATCTCGCGACACGCCAGCTGGCCGATCGCAAGCAGGCCGAACTGCGCGCGCTGGGCGTGCGCGAGATGGCGCTGATGCCGGACGCCGACGGTCAGAAGTTCGCCATTTCGCTCGGCCTGTTCAAGACCGAAATGGCGGCGAAGGAACTGATGTCCAGCCTGAACGGGCAGGGGGTGCGCAGCGCGCGCATCGCGATGCGCGAGGGCAAGGCCGGACGCCTGCGCCTGGAACTGCGCGGCGACGACGCCGAACTGACGGCATTGCTGGCCGAGCCGCAGGCGACCGTCGAGGGCGTCGAGGCGGCGGACTGCCCATGACCTTCGTGGTGGGTCTGACCGGCGGCATCGGCAGCGGCAAGTCGACGGTGGCCGACCTGTTCGTCGCGCACGGAGCCGGACTGGTCGATACCGATGCCATCGCGCACGCGCTGACCGCACCGGGCGGCGCCGCGATCGAGCCGCTGCGCGCGACCTTCGGCGACGACTTCATCGCTGCCGATGGCGCGCTCGACCGCGTCCGCATGCGTGCCCACGTATTCGCCGACCCCTCCGCCCGCAGCCGGCTCGAGGCGCTGCTGCATCCGCTGATCCGCGCCGAATCGCGCCGCCGGGTCGAGGCCAGCGATGCACCTTATGTCGTGCTGGCCGTACCGCTGCTGGTCGAGGCCGGCAACTGGCGCGAGCGCTGCGACCGCGTACTGGTCGTCGATTGCCCGGTCGAGCAGCAGCGCGTGCGCGCGATGGCGCGCAGCGGCCTGACGGCTGACGAGGCGGACCGCATCATCGCCGCCCAGGCGACGCGGGCGCAGCGGCTGGCGGCGGCCGACGACGTGATCGACAACAGCGGTCCGGCGCAGACGCTGCCGGCCCGGGTCGACGCGCTGCATCGTCGCTATCTGACACTGGCTGCAGCAGAAAAGCCCGCCGGAGCGTTGTGACTGTGCGGCTTTTCGGTCAGAATCATCAGAATTTGCTTGAACTTGTGCCGGACAAGCCCCTGTGATCACTTACGAATATCCTCTGAACGAGCGCATACGCACGCTGTTGCGCCTGGAGGATCTGTTCGAGCGCACGCAGCATTTCATGCGCAGCGACGGGGCGCACGAACACCATGTCGCACTGGTGAGTCTGTTCGAAATCCTTGAAGTCGCGTCGCGGGCCGATCTGAAGGTCGATCTGGTGCAGGAGCTCGAGCGCCAGCGTCAGACGCTGATGTCCTTCCGCAACAACCCCGACATTTCCGAAGAGGCGCTGTCCGGCGCGCTGTACGAGATCGAGCAGGCCAGTGCCGCGCTGCTCGCGATGGCCGGCAAGATCGGCCAGTACCTGCGCGAGAACGAGTGGCTGATGAGCATCAAGAGCCGCGCCGCGATTCCGGGCGGGCTGTGCGAATTCGATCTGCCGTCCTACCACTACTGGCGGCATCGCGAGGCGTCGGCGCGGCAGGCCGATCTGGCCAGCTGGCTTAACCCGATGCTGCCCATCCGTGACGGTCTCACCATCGTGCTGCGCCTGCTGCGTGCCAGCGGGCGGCCGGAGCGGCAGATCGCCGGCAATGGCGCGTTCCAGATGATGATGGGTGGCAAGTCGGCGCAGATGCTGCGCCTGCGCGTGCCGCTGAACGAGCCCTTCACACCCGAGATCAGCGCCAACAAGTACGCGCTGAACATCCGCTTCATCGCGCACGGCGGCCACGCCCGTCCGCGCGTCACCGACACCGACGTCGGCTTCGAACTGACCTTCTGCAATCTGTGAGTACGTCCGCAACACCCCCCGCCGGCCGCATGGTGGTCTGCCCGCGCTGTGGCGAACCCGCGCTGTACGCACCCTCCAACCCGGCGCGACCCTTCTGCAGCATGCGCTGCAAGCAGATCGACCTCGGTGCCTGGGCGAACGAGGAATACCGCGTCCCCGACACCACGCCCGAGCTGCCGCAGGACGACGACCCGGTCTGAGCCAGGGTCCTGTGGGAGGGGTCTTCTGACCCCGAGAGCAGCCTGCATCAGAGCCGGCGGACCGCAGCGGCCGTGTCGCGGCCAAGGCCGCTCCCACGAAAGCACGCTCGATCCGCCGTCGAGGCCGACTACTCGAGCCTGAACACGACCGGCAGCAGCAGTTCGCGTGCACCGCCGGCGTCGATGCGGCCGATCTGGCGGGCGGCGTCGAGGGCGGCGCGGTCGAGCAGCGGGTGACCGCTGCCGGCCAGCACGGCGGCGTCGATCACGCGGCCCGAGTCGTCGAGCACCAGACGCAGTCTCACTTCGCCTTCGAGCCCGCGGTCTATCGCTTCCTGCGGATAGAACACGTGCGTGTTCAGCTGCCGTTGCGCGCGTTCGCGCGCCCGTGCGCTGGCGACCGGAGCCGCGCGCGGCGCGGCCACGACCGCCGGCGCCGGCGGCGCCTCGTCGGCGCGCTCGCTGCGCGTGTCCTTCAGCAGTGGGGTGGCCGCAGGCGGCTCCGGCTGCGTTTCGGCCGGACGCGGCGCGAGCAGGCGGGCCTGCAGTCGCTCGACCGTCGGCGCCGCCGGCGCGTCGGACGCGCGGGGCCAGAGCAGCAGAGCGGCGTGCAGCAGTGCGGACAGTGCAAGTGCGAAAGGAAGTTTCAGGCGGGACAAACCGTCAGGCGGGGTCGGTAAACTCCTTCCCATTTTGCCGCAGCCGCGTCGGCGCGGCTGTGGCCCTCACAAGGACTCACGATTTGAATGCAGCCGCACGCGCGCTGATCACCGTCAGCGCAGCCTTCTTCATGGCATCGGCACAGGCCGAACTGCCCGATCCTTCACGCTTCGGACGGGCGATGGAAATGGGCGACATCCGTTCCGCCTCCCGCTGGCTGGACGAAGGGCTGCCGCCCGATTTCGAGGCCGACGTCACCGGCAGCGGACTGATGATCGCGGCGGCCGAGGGCAATATCCGGCTGATGGAGCTGTTCGTCGAGCGCGGCGCCAATATCGACTACGTCAGCCGCATCGGTGAGCAGGCGATCGCGCTGGCGGCGTGGAAGGGCCACCAGCGGGCGGTCGAGTGGCTGATCGAGCGCGGTGCGTCGCTCAATCCGCCGGACAAGACCTGGAGCGCGCTGCATTACGCCGCCTTCGCCGGCAAGACGCGCATCGTCGATCTGCTGCTGCGTCACGGCGCGAAGCTGGACGCGCGTGCGCCGAATCTGGCGACGCCGCTGATGATGGCGGTGCGCGAGGGCAACGAGGGCATCGTGAAGGCGCTGGTCGACGCCGGCGCCAGCACCACCGCGGTGTCCGACCGTGGCGAGAACGCGCTGGCCTGGGCGCTGCGCTACAACCGGTTGAAGATCGCGACGCTGGTGGCACCGCAGGAGAACGTGGCCGAGGCGGTCAGCGCACCGCCGGTGGCCGCACCGACGCCGCCGCCGCAGGCATCGATCCCGGCGCCACCCGAAGTGAGCGAACTGCTGAACAAGCTGCGTCAGGCCGAGGCCCAGGGCAAGCCGACCGAAGCATTGCGCCGCCAGTTCATGGCGGCAGTCGATCGCCATCGCAAGGCGTCGGCGAAACAGACGGTGAAGGCGCCGCCGTCGGCGCTGGTCATCTCGGCGAAACGTGGCAAGGCCGGTGCCGAGCGCGCCGAACTGGTCGCCGGCGGGGCTACGCCGGCAGTACAGACCCTGGCCGAGGACGCTGGCGCGGTCGACATCCTGCGCGCCATCCAGGCGGCGCAGGCGAAAGGGCAGCCGACCGAAGAACTGCGCCGCCGCTTCAGGACCGAGGTGGACAAGCTCCGGCAGTCAGCGCAGTGACCGCCGCGTGATGCGACAGGAACACCCGGCCGCCCAGATGGGGCAGCAGGTCGGTGCGTTCCAGCTTGTCCATCACCGGCCCCTTCACTTCCGACAGGTGCAGCAGCACCCCCATGTCCTTCAGACGGTGCACCACGCTCTCCAGCATTTCGAGCGCGCTGGCGTCGATGTCGTTGACTGCCGAACACATCAGCACCACGTTGCGCACTGACGGTTGCGCGGCCACCAGCGCCAGGATGCGGTCCTCCACCTGGCGTGCGTTCATGAAGTTCAGACCTTCGTCGACGCGCAGGCCGATCAGCGACGGATCGGTATCGACCGCGTGGCGCTCGACGTTGCGGTAGTGCTCGGTACCGGGTACCCGGCCGACCACCGCCATGTGCGGGCGGCTGGCGTGCCACAGGTGATTCAGCAGCGTCAGCACGACGCCGGCGCTGACGCCGGCTTCCACGCCGAACAGCAGGGTGACGACCAGCGTCGTGGCGGCGGCCAGGAAGTCGGGAGGGGAACTGCGCCATGTCCTGCGCAGCGTGTCGGTATCGACCAGGGTCAGGATGGCCACGACGATGGTGGCGGCCAGCGTGGCCTGCGGCAGATAGTGCAGCGCCGGCGTCAGCGTCAGCGACGCCAGCGCGATGCCGACGGCGGTGAACGCGCCGGCCGCCGGCGTCGCCGCACCGGCGTCGAAATTGACCACCGAACGCGACAGCCCGCCGGTTACCGGATAGCCGCCGGTTGCCGCCGCCGCCAGATTGGCCGCGCCGAGGCCGATCAGCTCCTGGTCCGGCTCGATGCGCAGCCGGCGCTTGGCGGCGAAGGTCTGTGCCACCGACACCGATTCGACGAAACCGATGATGCTGATCAGCAGCGCCGGCAGCGCCAGCTGCGACAGCAGCGCCGGATCGAGTGAGGGCATCGTCAGCGGTGGCAGCCCGGCCGGAATGTCGCCCACCTTGCGCACGCCCGCCTCGTCCAGTTGCAGCGCCCACATCAGCAGCGTGCTGCCGAGCACGGCCAGCACCGGCCCGGCCTTGGCACAGGTATCGGCGGTGCGCGCCCCGGCGCCGAGTCGCACGAGCAATGGCTTGAGGCGCGTGCGCGTCCAGTAGAGGAAGGCCAGTACGGCGCCGCCGAGCGCCGCGGTCGGCAGATGGGTGGCGGGCAGCCCGGCGAGCAGCGTCGGCAGCAGTTCCGGCAGCGTGTCGCCGTCGGCGCGGATGCCCAGCAGGTGCTTGAGCTGGCTCAGCGTGATCAGCAGCGACGACGCGGTGAGGAAGCCCGACACCACGGGGTGGCTCAGGAAGCTGGCGAGAAAGCCCAGTCGGAGCACGCCCATCACGACGAGCAGGGCGCCGGACAGCGCGGCCAGCGTCAGCGCCGCCTGCAGCCGCGCCGCCTCGTCGGCGATGCCCAGTCCGCCGACTGCCGCCGCCGTCATCAGCGACACCACCGCGACCGGGCCGACCGACAGCGCGTGACTGCTGCCGAACAGCGCGTAGGCGAACAGCGGTGCGATGCTCGCGTACAGACCGATGTGCGGCGGCAGGCCGGCGAGCTGGGCGTAGGCCAGGCTCTGCGGGATCAGCATCAGCGTCACGATGAGCGAAGCCAGCAGGTCGGCGCCGAAGGCCGGGCGGTCGTAGCGCGGTGCCCAGTCGAGCACCGGCAGCCAGCGCGCCAGACCGCGCACGCGGCGGGCCGGTGCGTGCGTGGCCTTCCGTGCGGCCTGGCCGTCGGAGTGCGAAGTTCCGGTGTTCACGGCGTCGATTGTGCCGCGCCCGCTGGCCTTCGCGTCAGAGCGCATCGAGCGGAATCTTCAGATAACGCGTGCCATTGTCCTCGGGCGGCGGCAGATGGCCGGCGCGCATGTTCACCTGCACCGACGGCAGGATGAGCACCGGCATGTCCAGCGTCGCGTCGCGCGCGGTGCGCATGGCGACGAAGTCGTCCTCCGATATGCCGTCATGCACGTGGATGTTGTGCGCGCGTTCGTCGGCCACCGTCGTTTCCCAGCGCGGCGCGCGGCCGTCCGGCATGTAGTCGTGACACATGAACAGCCGGGTTTCCGGCGGCAGCGCCAGCAGCGTGCGGATGGAGCGATACAGCGTGCGCGCATCCCCGCCCGGGAAGTCGCAGCGTGCGGTGCCATAGTCCGGCATGAACAGCGTGTCGCCGACGAAGGCGGCGTCCTCGATCAGGTAGGACATGCAGGCCGGCGTGTGCCCCGGCGTATGCAGTGCGCGCGCCTGCAGGCTGCCTATCTTGAAGGTTTCGCCATCGCGGAACAGATGGTCGAACTGGCTGCCGTCGCGTTCGAATTCGGTGCCGGCATTGAACAGCTTGCCGAACACCCGCTGCACGGTGACGATGTGTTCGCCGATGCCCAGCCGGCCGCCCAGTTGCTGCTTGATCCACGGTGCGGCCGACAGGTGGTCGGCATGGACGTGGGTTTCCAGTATCCATTCCAGCCGCGCGCCCAGTTCGCGTACGCGGGCGACGATGCGGTCGGCCGACGCGGTCGAGGTGCGCCCGGACTTGGGGTCGTAGTCGAGCACGCTGTCGACCACGGCGCAGGCCAGGGTGGCGCGGTCGAACACGATGTAGCTCACCGTGTTGGTTGCTTCGTCGAAGAAGCTCTCGATCTGCAGGCTGTCTCGGGTCATGGGTCGGTTCTTCCTCGTGTGCGGCCGGAATGCCGTCCGGCGCTGCGGTACGCGACGATGTATAGCCTCTCTGCCGTCTCCTGATCCGTAACCTAGGTCACCCTGCGCCGTGCCACGGGGGTCATCGTGCCCCGGTAACGGCCCCGAAGGGGTAGGCTCCAGCTTGGTCAAGATGTGCGGCCGCCGGCCGATAACAAGGGGTCACCGGTGCGCACGCGGCGGCCCCGTCCTGTCGACGGATCCGATGCCGGATGCCCCGCGCCAAAGAGAATACAGCCGATGCAAGAACCACCGTTCGAACAGGACACCGTTGCCTTCCAGCGTCGCTTCGTCGCGCTGGTCGCGATCTGGGTCGTCCTTTGTGCGCTGGTTACGCTGTTCGCGGCGCGCAGCGCCAGCCACGAATACCTGCTCGACGCGCAGGCGCGCAGCGCGCTGCGCCTGGACAGCCTGAACGAATCGCTGTCCTCCACCTTCCGTCAGCTGGCCGCATTGCCGGTGACCCTGGCGCGGCAGGATGCGCTGCAGAAGTATCTGGCGGCGCAGGCGGGCGAACAGGCGATCCGCGCGCTGCCGCCCGGTCCGGCGCTCCGGCAGCATCTGATGGAACGGCGCGACGCGCTCGGCGTGAGCAGCCTGCTCAACGCCGTCGCGCAGGATTTCAATCTCGGGCTGGTCTATCTGCTGGACGCCGACGGCAATGCCATCGCCGACAGCGGTTTCCACCTGCCGTACGCGGTGCTCGGGCTCAATTACGCCGATCGCGAGTACTTCCGTCAGGCGGTCGACGGCGGGATCGGCCTGCAGTACCTGATGGGGCGCACGACGAATGTGCCCGGCTTCTACTTCTCGGCGCGCGTGGACGTGGTCGGGCGCCCGCCCGGCGTACTCGTGCTGAAGCAGGACGCCGAGACGATGCGCCATCTGTTCGGCGGCTACGACCAGCTGGCACTGATGGCCGACAACAACGGCGTGATCGTGCTGGGGTCGCCGCCCGAGCTGGTGCTCAAGCGCTTCGCGCCAGCGATCGACGATCCGATCGACGACGCCACGCTGAAGGCGCGCTATGGCGTGGTACCGCCGGTGCTGCCGTGGCAGGGCGACGAAACCCGGCTGGACGACGAGACGACGGTGCATCTGCAGGTGGTGGACGGCCTGCGCCATCTGGTGCTCGGACGCGCGATGGACGACTCGCCCTACACCGTCTGGGTGCTGCTCCCGCTGCGCGAGGAGGCGGCCCTGTGGCGGCGTCACATCGCCGGCGGCCTCGTGGTCGGCCTGCTCGGACTGGCGCTGATCGCGCTGTGGTTCCGGCGCGAACGGCAGAATATCGACACCCAGCGCACGCGCCGCGAACTGCTCGAACTGGCCAATGCGCTGCCGCTCACCGTGTTCCGCTATCACCGCCCGCTCGGCCGCGGCGGACGCTTCGCCTTCCTCGGTCATGGCGTCGAGGCACTGTTCGGGCGGACGGCGGAGAAAGTCGCGGAGGACCCGGGCGCGCTGTGGCGCGCCTGCGGCATCGACGACGACAGCCCGCCGGTGCGCTCGCGTGAACTGCAGGTGCGTACGCCGTCCGGTCCGCGCTGGCTGCGCGTGGACAGCACGCCGATGCCCGACGGCCGCGGCGGTACGATCTACAACGGCTACTGGCTCGACATCACCGAACGCAAGCTCGGCGAAGCCAAGTTCCGCGCGCTGTTCGAGCACTCCTTCGACAGCTATTTTTTCTACGACGAGGACGATGGCGTCATCAGCTGCAACCCGGCCACGCTTGCGCTGTTCGGCCTGCCGTCGGAAGAGGCGCTGCGTGGCCGCGTGCCGTGGAACACGCCACTGTCGCCGGAGCGCCAGCCCGACGGCGAATCGAGCGCCGTCGCCGCGCGCCGTCTGCTGTCGGACGCCAGCGAGGCGGGGCGACCGCAGATGCGCGAATGGCAGTTTGCCGGCGCCGGCGATCGCGTCTTCACGGTCGAACTGGCGGTCATCCCCATCCAGCAGGGCGCGCGCCGGCTGTACTGCCTGATCGCGCACGACGTGACGCTGAAGAAGGAAGCCGAGGCCGCGATGCTGCGCGCGCGCGATGCCGCCGAGGCGGCGGCGCAGCTGAAGTCCAGCTTCCTCGCCAACATGTCGCACGAAATCCGCACGCCGATGAATGCCATCCTCGGCATGACACATCTGGCGCTGCGCGACGAGATGTCGCCGCGCCAGCGCAATTACATCGAGAAGGCACACCGCTCGGCGCACGGCCTGCTGGCCATCCTGAACGACATCCTCGATCTGTCGAAGATCGAGTCCGGCCGCCTCGACATCGAGCACATCGACTTCCGGCTCGACACGGTGATCAACCACATGGTGGACGTGATCGGCGTCAGGGCGGAGGAGAAGGGGCTGGAACTGCTGTTCAGCGCCGAACCCGGGCTGCCCACGGCGCTGATCGGCGACCCGGTGCGACTCGGTCAGGTGCTGATCAATCTCGGCAGCAACGCGATCAAGTTCACCGAGCACGGCGACGTGATCATCGGCGTCGAACTGAAGGCGCGCGACGAGCGTGCGGTCGAACTGCACTTCACGGTGCGGGATTCCGGCATCGGCATGGACGAGGCGCAGATCGCGCGCCTGTTCCAGCCCTTCACCCAGGCCGACAGCTCGATCACCCGCCGTTACGGCGGCACCGGCCTCGGGCTCACCATTTCGCGCCAGCTGGTCGAACTGATGGGCGGCCGCATCTGGGTGGACAGCGAACCCGGCCGCGGCTCGACCTTTCACTTCACCGCCCGCTTCGGCCTGCAGGCCAGCGCCGACGCCGTACCCGAGCGCCTGCCCGACACCATGCCCGGCTCGCACGTGCTGGTGGTCGATGACCACCCGGGCGCGCGCGATGTACTGGCGGCACTCTGTCGCGGCATCGGCCTCGAAGTCGACGTCGCCAGCGGTGGCGACGAGGCGCTGAACATGCTGGCCGCCGACGAAGGTCGGCACGGTCTCATGCTGATCGACTGGAAGATGCCGGGCATGGACGGCGTACGCCTCGCCGAGGAATTGCGGCGACGCTGGCCGCAGCGCAGCATGCGGCTCATTCTGGTCACTGCGCTGGGCCGCGACGACGTCGCTACACAGTCGGCCGGCCGCCATTTCGAGGCGGTGCTGCACAAGCCGGTCACCCCGTCGGCGCTGCTCGACGCGGTGTCGCAGGCCTACGGCCGGCGTGCCGACGCACACGCCCCGACGCCCGGCGACGAACGGCTGGAAGCCAGCATGGCGGCGGTAGCCGGTGCCCGCGTGCTGCTGGTCGAGGACAACGAACTGAACCAGGAACTGGCGCACGACCTGCTCGAGCGCGCCGGCGTCGAGGTGGTGATCGCCGGCGACGGTCAGCAGGCGGTCGACCTGCTGGCTGGCGGCAGCCGCTTCGATGCGGTGCTGATGGACTGCCAGATGCCGGTGATGGACGGCTATACCGCCACCCGCACGCTGCGCGGCCTGCCCGGTCTGCAGAATCTGCCGGTGATCGCGATGACGGCCAGCGTGCTGGAGGCGGACCGCGCGCGCATGTACGACTGCGGCATGAACGACTGCATTCCCAAGCCGCTCGACGTGCCGCAGATGTTCGCCACGCTGGCGCGCTGGGTCCATCCGCAGCCCGGTGCCGACAGGCAGTCCGGCGCGGCGGCGCCGGCGGCGCCCGACGACGCGGTGCCCGCGCTGCCCGGCATCGACACCGCGGCCGGGCTGGCGCACTGCATGGGCAAGCCGCAGCTGTACCGGCGCGTGCTGCGCGCCTTCCTGCGCGGACAGCGCGATTTCGCCGCGCAGTTCGACGAGGCGCGCCGTGGACCGGACACGCAGGCGGCGGCGCGGCTGGCGCACACGCTGCGCGGCCTGGCCGGCACCGTGGGCGCGCACACGCTGCACGGGCTGGCATCGGAACTGGAAGGGCTGCTGGCGCGCGAATCGGCCGACGCCGACATCGACGCCGCGGCGACGGCACTCACCCGCGAGCTCGATGCGCTGATCGGCTCACTGCTGCCACATCCGTGGGTGGCCGACGAGGCCGTCGCCGACGGTGCACCGCCCGACCCCCGCCAGCTGGTGGAGCCCTTGCGCGCACTGGCGCAACTGATCGCCGACAGCGACGCCGAAGCGGTGGCACGCGCGCTCGAGCTGCAGCGCCTGCTGGCTGGATCATCGCTGGAGTCGCTGGCCGCCTCGCTCGGCGACGCGCTGAAGCGCTACGACTTCGACCAGGCGAACGCCTGGCTGACCGCGCTGTACGAGCGCTCCGGCGTCCAGTCCTGAGGTCTCAGGCCGGTTGGGCGGCGCCTTCGCCGCTGTCGCCCGGTTCGGCCACCGGCACGTCGACGTCGGTCATCGGGCCGTGCGTGTCGGCGTAGGTGGCGTTGATGCGCAGCATGTCCGGCAGCACCGACGGCAGCACCGCCATCAGTGCCGGGTCGAAGTGCAGGCCGGTGTTGCGACCCATCACCTGCAGCGTTTCGTCGATGGGCAACGCCGGTTTGTAGGGGCGCGCGGTCATCAGTGCGTCGAACACGTCGGCAATCGCGACGATGCGGCCGAACAGCGGAATGTCCTCACCGATCAGGCCGCGCGGATAACCGCTGCCGTCGAAGCGCTCGTGGTGGGTGAGGGCGATGGTGCGCGCGGTCTGCAGCAGTTCGTCGTCGTGCTCGCCGATGATTTCGGCGCCGATCTCCGGGTGCTGACGCATCACCGCCCATTCGGCCTTGTTCAGCGGGCCCGGTTTCAGCAGCACGGCGTCGGGAATGCCGATCTTGCCGATGTCGTGCATCGACGCCGTGTTGAACAGCAGTTCGGTCGCCTCCGGTCCGAGGCCGATCGCCTGCGCGATCAGCCGCGCGTAATAGCTCATGCGGATGACGTGATTGCCGGTCTCGTTGTCGCGAAATTCGGCGGCGCGGCCGAGCCGGCGGATGATCTGCTGGCGTGACGCGAACAGTTCGGCGGTGCGCTCGCGTACGCGGTCTTCCAGCGCCCGCGTCTGGTCGTACAGCGCCAGATGGGTGCGCACGCGCGCACTGACGATGGGCGGGCTGATCGGCTTGGTGATGTAGTCGACGGCGCCCACCTCCAGCCCGAGGCGTTCGTCCTCGATCGAGGTCATCGCGGTGACGAAGATGATGGGAATGCCGCGCCGGTCCGGGTTGGCCTTGATGCGACGGCAGACGTCGTAACCGTTCATGCCGGGCATCATGATGTCGAGCAGGATGAGGTCGGGCGGCTCGGTCGAATTGACGATGGCCAGCGCCTTCTCGCCGCTGGTGGCCACCTTGACCCGGTAGTCCTGGCGCAGCAGGGCGCTCAGCAGGTCGATGTTTTCCGGCGTGTCGTCGGCAACCAGTATGGTCTGTCTGGTCGTCCGCCCCGCGCTCTGATCTGCGTCCGTCACCATCGTCTCCTGTGATCAGGCCCTAAGCCTTCGGCATGTTAATCACGGTTCGCTGATATCGGAACACCTGCGGTCGATGCAGTTCCCGCCCTGTGCGGGATGTACGGACGAAAAAAAACGGCGGGGACACCGCCGTTTTTCCTGTTGCAGCCGCGTATCAGCGGTTGGCAACGTACATCGTGATCTCGAAGCCGAAACGCAGGTCGGTGGCCTTCGGGGTTTCCCAGTTCATATCTCTCTCCGTCATGTTGTACTTCTTGAAAAACACAGCGGTTGCCGTGTCTGGATCAGAGTATGGACAGGGAGCGAAGGTGCGACCTCCAGCCGCCGCTGAAAACCGGGTCATGATTTTCATGACCCGGTGACGCCTCACTCCTTCGGCGCCGACTTCGGCTGGATGATGGCGCGCACGCGCTTGGACTGGTCTCCAGCCGACGGCACCGACTTGGCGTCGCCCGAATTGGTGACCGTGTAGTTCTCGCTGATCGAGTTGTACTCGATGTACTGGCCGCGCACTTCGTCGCCGCCGCTCTTTACGTGGGCGCGCACGAAGAAGCGGGTGATTTCGGTCTTGGCGTCGTGCTCGATGCGCTCCGCCTCGCCCTCCATCCACAGGTCCTGGCCCTCGCGCTTCTGGCGGAAGCGGGCGAGGCCGCCTTCGCCGCCGGTGGCCACACCCTTCTGGTAGCCGGTGGCGTCCTGGGTCACCACGACGCGGTTGGCCTTGATGGTGAGCGTGCCCTGGGTGAACACCACGTTGCCTTCGAAGGTGTGCGTGCGGGTGCGGTCATCGACCGTCACCTTGTCCGCTTCCAGATTGACCGGCTTTTCGCGGTCGGCGCGCTCGGCGCGGGCGGGCGTGCTCAGGCCGGCGGCCAGCACGAGGTTGAGCAGGATCAGGCCGGTGAGGGCAGGGCGCAGAGTCATGGGCGGCGGGTTCTTTCGAGGGTGGCTTTGACGCGCGATTCGAGTATGTAGGTCTGTTTGACGCGGTCGGCGACCATGCCGACGCCGTGGGCGACCGATTTGCCCTGCGTCAGCTTCACCGGCTTGTCGGTGCGGGCGATCTCGTCGTCCGGGTACACGTTCAGCACGCTGGTTTCCAGCGTCATCTCGGGATTGCCGGGACTGGCCTCGCGCAGCACGCGCACATTGTCGCGCAGGATGGCTTCCTTGCCATCCTTCATCAGCTGGGCACGGTCGGCGCTGATGCGGGTCGGCGACTGCTTGCCGCGGTAGAGCAGCAAGGGCTGGTCCAGTTCGGTGGTGTCGTCGTCCGGGTAGTGACGCAGCTGCTGCGCGGTCAGCGTGTGCTGCACCTGGCCGGTGGGGTCGAAGCGGCGCACGGTGAAGTTGTCGACGATCACGTCCGGGTCGTGTCTGAGCTTGCCGGAGGACGGGCGGTCGTCGACGCGCGTGGCGCGATCCAGCCACATGGTCAGGCCGACCAGCAGGATCAGGATCAGCAGCGGCAGTGCCTGCTGGACGTTGCGCTGAAGGTTCAACGCAGGCAGTCCTGCAGCAGCGCGTCGAGCGCGCCGCGGGCGTCGAGCAGGTATTCGCAGACTTCGCGCACGGCGCCGCGGCCGCCGTCGGCTTCGGCCACCCAAGAGACGTGCTGGCGTACGAAGAAGTGGGCGTTGGCCGGCGCGGCCGAGAAGCCGCAGGCGCGCAGCACCGGCAGGTCGACGATGTCGTCGCCCATGTAGCCGCAGTGCTCCATCGCGATACCGCGTTCGGCCGCCAGTTCGCGCATCGCCTCACGCTTGTTCTCGACGCCGAGCAGCGCGGTGGTGATGCCGAGGTTGGCGGCGCGGTGACGTACCGCGGGCGAAGAACGCCCGGAAATGATGACCACCTCGACGCCGGCGCTGGCCAGCATCTTCAGACCGTGGCCATCCAGCGTGTTGAAGCCCTTCAGCGAATCGCCGTCCGGGCCGAACCAGATGGTGCCGTCGGTCATCACGCCGTCGACGTCGAAGCCCATCAGGCGAACGTTGCGGGCGGCATCGAGTACGGAGGTTTCGCTCATATCACCTTGGCCTGCATCAGGTCGTGCATGGTCAGCGCGCCGGCCAGCGCGCCGTGTTCGTCGAGCACCAGCAGCTGGTTCACGCGCTGCGTCTCCATCAGGTCGGCCGCTTCGGCCGCCAGCCGGCCGGCCGGAATGGTGCGCGGGTGGCGGCTCATCACGTCGGCCACCGGCACGGTGCGCACGTCGCCCAGGCGGTCGATGGCGCGGCGCAGGTCGCCGTCGGTAAACACGCCGGCGACAGCGCCAGCGTCGTCGAGCACCACGGTCATGCCCATGCCGCCGCGGGTCACCTGCAGCAGCGCTTCGGTGACGGTGGCGGCGACGCCGACACTGGGCACCGCGTCGCGGGCGCGCATCACGTCGCGCACGTGGGTGAGCAGGCGGCGGCCGAGTGCACCACCCGGGTGGCTGCGCGCGAAGTCGTCCTCGCGGAAGCCGCGTGCCTCCAGCAGTGCAACGGCCAGCGCGTCACCCAGCGCCAGCGCGCAGGTGGTGCTGGCGGTCGGGGCGAGGTTGAGCGGACAGGCTTCGATCGCCACGCCAGCGTCCAGATGCACGTCGGCCAGCGTGGCCAGCGTCGATGCGGGCTTGCCGGTCATCGCGATGGTGCGGCCACCCTGGCGGCGCACCAGCGGCACGATGGCCAGCAGTTCGGCGGTTTCGCCGGAATTGGACAGCGCGATCAGCACGTCGTCGCGGTGGATCATGCCGAGGTCGCCGTGCAGCGCTTCCGCCGCATGGACGAAATAGGCCGGCGTGCCGGTGCTGGCCATGGTGGCGGCGATCTTGCGCGCGATGTGGCCAGACTTGCCCAGCCCGCTGACGATGACGCGCCCCGGGCTGTCGAGAATCAGCCGCACCGCCGCTGCGAATTCGTCGCCGAGGCGCGCCGACAGCGCTTCGAGCGCGCTGCCTTCGATGGCGAGCACGCGGCGGGCGCAGGCCAGGATGTCTTCGTTCTTCGGTGGGGCAGGCTGTGTCATGCGCGGGGCGGGGTGTGCGGAGGCGTGTAATCGCCCGTACTACGGGCGCAGGAACGATCGGTTATGATCGGCGCGGATTATAACAACCTGCTCCGACAGGCGGCCGCTCCCGGAAAGCGCTGACGGCCGAACACATCGTCACCATGTCTGCCCTCGAGCTGGTTCTACTGCTGCTCACCGCTTCGGTGCTGGTGGTCGGCCTCTTCCGCAGTATCGGCCTGCCGCCGATACTGGGCTATCTGCTGGTGGGGGCGCTGGCCGGCCCGCACGCACTGGCCTTCATTCCCGATACCGACGAAGCGCGCCACTTTGCCGAATACGGCATCGTTTTCCTGATGTTCTCCATCGGGCTTGAATTCTCGCTGCCCAAGCTGTTCTCGATGAAGCGGCTGGTGTTCGGCCTGGGCGCCGCCCAGGTCGCGTTCAGCGTGCTCGGCGTGGTCAGCTTCGCCTGGCTGTTCGGTCTCGGATTCAAGGGCGCGATCGCGGTCGGCGGCGCCATCGCGATGTCGTCGACGGCAGTGCTGATCAAGCTGCTGGTCGAGCGGCTGGAGCTCGATTCGGCGCACGGCCGGCAGGTGGTGGGCGTGCTGCTGTTCCAGGATCTGGCGGTCGTGCCCTTCCTGGTGGTGATCCCGGTGCTGGCGCTGGGCGCCGAGGAAAGCGTCGAGGCGCTGGGGCTGGCCGCGGTGAAGGCGGCGGTGGCGCTGACCCTCATCCTCTATCTCGGCCCGCGGCTGATGCAGCGCTGGTTCCACATCGTGGCCAGGCGCAAGTCGCCCGAACTGTTCATGTTGAACGTGCTGCTGGTGACGCTGGGCATGGCCTTCGCCACCGAGGTGGCCGGCCTGTCGCTGGCGCTGGGCGCCTTCCTGGCCGGCATGCTGATTTCGGAGACGCAGTATCGCTACCAGGTGGAAGAGGACATCAAGCCCTTCCGCGACGTGCTGCTCGGGCTGTTCTTCGTCACCATCGGCATGAAGCTCAACCTCGCGCTGGTGTTTTCCGAGCTGTTCTTCGTTCTGGTGACGGTGCTGTTCATCCTGATCGGCAAGTTCGCGGTGGCCGCCGCCGCCTCGCGTTTCTTCGGTTCGTCGCCCGGCAATGCGCTGCGCGTCGGCCTGTGGCTGTGCGCCGGCGGCGAATTCGGCTTCGTGCTGATGGCGCTGGCCGACGCGGCTCACCTGATTCCCGACCGCATCCTGCAGATCGTGCTCGCCTCGCTGCTGCTCACCCTGCTCGTCGCGCCGATACTGGCTCATTACGCCGACCGCATCGTGCTGCGGCTGGTGCCGTCCGAGTGGCTGCTGCGCTCGATGCAGCTGACCTCCATCGCCGCCCAGTCGCTGGCGACCGATGGTCACGCCATCGTCTGCGGTTACGGCCGCAACGGCCAGTACCTCGGCCGCTTCCTCGAAAACGAGGGTATTTCGTTCATCGCGCTCGACCTCGACCCCGAGCGCGTGCGCGAGGCGGCGGCGGCGGGCGAAACGGTGGTGTTCGGCGACGCCGGCCGGCGCGAAACGCTGATTGCCGCCGGCATCGCTCGGGCATCCATCGTCGTCGTCACCTTTGTCGACACTGACGCGGCGATGCGGGTGATCCGCCTGGCTAACGAGCTGCGCGCCGACATACCGGTGGTCGTGCGCACCTTTGACGAGCGCGACTACGACAAGCTGTCGGCCGCCGGCGCGACCGAAGTGGTGCCGGAATCGCTGGAATCGTCGCTGATGCTGGCGACGCACGCGCTGGTGCTGCTGGGCGTTCCGCTGGCGCGGGTGCTCAAGCGCATCCGCCAGTTGCGCGGCGACCGCTACCACCTGCTGCGCGGCCTGTATCGCGGTGCCGAGCATCTGGCTGAGGAGGCGGTCAGCGAGGCGCAGCACAAGCGGCTGCACTCGGTGGCGCTGGCGCCCGGCGCCTGGGCCATCGGCCACCGCATCGACGAATTCCATTTCGAGGACGTGCGGGTCGAGGTCAGCGCGATACGCCGGCGCGGCATCCGGGCGCTCGAACCCAGTTCCGACCTGGCCTTCGAGAATGGCGACGTGGTGGTGCTGCTCGGTGAGCCGGCCGAACTGGCGCGGGCGGAATCGAAGCTACTGAAGGGTTAGTCGAGGCAGGAAACGGGCGGCGGATGCCGCCCGGCGGGACGGTCAATAGGCGACGCAGACCGTATACAGATCGCTGCTGTTACGTTCGAGGTCCGGCGTGATTTCGATCGCGGTACCGGTGGCCGCCCCAGCGCCACTGACCTGGGCCATCGCGCGCACATTGCCGGTGTTGGTGGCGCCGTCGTCCATGGTCGAGTCGACCTGGCGGGCAAGTCGGGCGGAAATGCCGTCCGAGCAGATGAAGAAGGCGCCGGTCATTACTACCGAGGCGGAACTGGAGGAGGTCGCCGAGGTGGTACCGACGCTGATCGGCACGGCGCCGGTGATGCCGATGCGGCCGTTGTCGGCGTTTCTCGGGTAGTAATTGCTGGTGGCACTGGTATCGCTGGTGTCGCTGGTGCCGGTCAGCAGATTGGCCCTGCGCAGGTGCTGCCAGACGAGGAAGGATTCGTCGGTCGCAGTGGTCGAGTTCCAGTTGCCGCCGATGCGGCCGTTGCCGCGGGCTTCGCCGGACGGGCTGCTGGCGTTCGCGCCGGCAACGTGCTGGGTGGCGGCCGGATCGTCGCCCGGCATGAAGCGGAAGCGGTCCTGGTAGGCATACACGGCGGTCGATATCGTGCGGAAATCATTGACCAGACTTTTCGCCTTGGCGCTGTTGATCAGTTCCTGACCCTTCAGCACGCCGCCGAGCAGCAGACCGATAATGACCAGAACGATGGCAATTTCGACCAGTGTGAAACCGTTTTGCGTGGATCTCATGAAAGTTCTCCTTGATAGCCACACCACTGCACGATCCGTGCCCATTGCCGCCTTCCTGCAGCGGCGGTGTGCATCATGCTGAATCCGATACAGTTTTTTTCCTTGTCGGGGCGATCGGGCTGCGCAGATGCGTCAGCCCGCGCCGCGCGGTCGCCGCGAACTGACCGTATCTCGACAGGTCCGTCATGTTCCGGTCACTTGCATGGCGGCCCGGTCGAGCGTCGACGCGCGGGCAGGGCGCAGCGGTGAGCCCGCGCGACGCGGCGCCGCAGACGCCACGCCTGCCCGACTGGCTGACGCGCGTACGGCCCTGGCTGCTGCTGTGCGTGCTGGCCAGTCTGCACGGCCTGCTGTGGATCGGCGATGACTTGACGGTGGCGCGGGTTGCACTGCTGTCGCACATCGGCCTGCTGCTGATATGGCAGCCTCTGGTCGGCGCGCAGAGCAGGCTGAACGCCCGCGCCCTGATCCTGCTCGCCGTCGCGGTGCTTGCGATGGTCGTGTTCTATGGGCCGGCGGTGCTCAGCCTGTGGATGCTGCTGCTGGCCGGCCTGGTCGGCGGCAAGGTGTTCTTTTCGACCTCGCGCGGGCCGCGCATCTATTACCTCGGTGCGCTCGCCTATCTGATCACCGCGCTGTTTACCGTCGCCCTGCCGCGCGCGCTGCCGCCCGGGCTGTCACTGCCCGCCGGCATCGACACCCTGGGCCTGTGGCTGTCGCCGCTGGCGCTGACCGTCATGCTCGCCGTGCCCGGCCACGAACGCGCCGACCGCGACCGCGAAGTGCTGGATTTCGTGTCCGGCCTGTTCGTGCTGCTGCTGTTGGCGGTACTGGCGCTGGGCACGCTGGCCGCCATGCTGATCGCTGGCGTCGACTATCTGCGCGCCTTGCTCGGCACGCTGACCGTACTGGCCGCGATGCTGATGCTGCTCAGCTGGGCGTGGAATCCGCGCGGCGGTTTCGGCGGCCTGGGCGTGGCCTTCACCCGCTACGTGCTGTCGCTGGCGCTGCCCTATGAACGATGGCTGGAGAGCCTGGCCGCGCTGGCGGAGGAGGACGGCCGACCGGAGGATTTCGTCGCCCGTGCCGCCAATCGCCTGTCGGCACTGCCGCTGGTTGCCGGCGGCGAGTGGCGCACGCGCGGCGGCGGCCGTGCGCATGAAGGTCAGTTCGGTCGACGCGGTGCCCAGCGCTACGACTTCGAGCACCCGCTGCTCGAACTGGCCATCTTCACGCAGCGGCCGCTGTCCGGTGGGCTGGTGTGGCATTTCAATCTGCTGGTGCAACTGCTCGGCCAGTTCTATCAGGCCCGCCTGCGCGCCGAGGAACTGCGCCGCCTGAGCTACCTGTCGGCCATCCATGACACCGGTGCGCGCCTCACGCACGACGTGAAGAACCTGCTGCAGTCGCTGAACACGCTGTGCTACGCCGCGCGCGAAGCCGACGGCCCGGACGCGGCGGAGCGCGCCAACGCGCTGCTGGCGCGCCAGTTGCCGGTGATCACCGCGCGGCTCGAAGCGACGCTCGACAAACTGCGTCGGCCGCAGCCGGCCGACGGCGAATGGATGCCGGCGCCGGAGTGGCTGCAGTCGATGTCCGCCCGTTTCGCCGGTCACGGCGTGACGGTCGAGGGCGCCACCGAACCCGACCTGTGGCTGCCCGGCGCGCTGTATACGACGGTCGCTGAAAACCTGATCGCCAACGCGCTGCACAAGCGGCAGACCGAGCCGGGCATCGCCATCGTGATGCGGCTGGGTGGCGAGCGCCTGTCGGTCGAGGACAGCGGCAGCGTGATTGCGCCGGCGCTCGCCGATTCGCTGCTGCGCGAGCCGGTGAGCTCGGCCGCCGGCCTGGGCGTCGGGCTCTACCAGGCGGCCAAGCAGGCGCAGGCGGCCGGCTTCGCGCTGCGGCTGGACCACAACCACGAGGGCTGCGTGCGCTTCGCGCTTGAGCCGGCGCCGCGTCCGCTCAGTGCGCCGGGCTGAGTGCGGCGTGCAGCGCGTCAATGCGTTCCCGGTTCACGCCGAAGTCGTAATGACCGCTGCGCGCGCCGCTGCGGAAGCGGATGACGCGCGCATCGGCATCGATGACGAATTCCGCGGCGTCCACGAAGCCGAACACGCGCGAGCGGAACTCCGCGGCGATGAAGCCCGGCTCTTCGCGCGTGATCGTGCTGCGCGCTTGTGCGGCGATCGCTCGGCGCAGTGCGTCCTGTGCCTCGGCCACCGTGCCTGCGAACGGTATCGGTGCCATCTGCGCCTTGCCGGAGGCCTCGGTCGACACGCAGTTCGGCTTGTCGGGGCAGGGGGTCAGCGCGGGCGGCGCGGCGAGCGCCGCGGCCGAAAGCATTGCGAACACCAGGGCGGGCGTGACCTTCATGGCTGTCCTCGTGCGCGCAGCCAGTCGACGACGTCGGCCGCATTGCGGTCTGGCGGGAACACCGGGTAGAACACCTTGACGATGCGCGCCGCGTCGGCGATCAGCGTGAGCCGGCGGTACAGCAGGCGACCGTCGACCTCGAACACCGGCAGTGACAGTGCGTCGCGCAGCGCGAGGTCGCTGTCGCTGAGCAGCGGGAAGGGCAGATGCAGACGCGTGGCCGCCTCGCGCTGATAGTCGCTGTCCTGCGTGCTCAGGCCGAACACGCCGGCGCCGAGCGCCGCCAGTTCGGTGTGGTGATCACGGAAGGCGCAGGACTGCGGCGTGCAGCCGCGCGCGCCGGGTATCGCGTCCCAGCCCTCGGGCAGCGGAACGCCGGGGCGGCCGGTCATCGGGTAGATGTAGATTACCTGCAGGCCGGGCAGCGTCGACAGCTGCACCGTGCGGCCGTCGGTCGCCGGCAGCGCGAGCGCCGGCAGGCGCAGGCCTTCGAGGTGGGTGGCAGCGCCGTCGTCGGTTGGCACCGGCAGGTCGGCGGGGAGTGTGGTCAGCTGCGCGGTCAGCGGGGCGGTCATTCCGGCAGTTCCCAGTGCGGATTCCAGGCCACCTCCCACAGATGGCCGTCGGGATCGGCGAAGTAGCCGGCGTAGCCACCCCAGAAGGTGTCGCGGGCGGGCTTGACGATGCGGCCACCGGCGGCCTTTGCTTCCGCCATCAGCGCATCGACCTCGGCTTTCGACGCGACGTTGTGCGCCAGTGAGAAGCCGGCCGGGTCGGCCGCGCCGGCGGTGATCCCGGCGTCGTGGGCGAGGCTGGTGCGCGGCCACAGCGCGAGCTTCAGCCCGGGCTGCAGATCGAAGAAGGCCACCGCGCCGTGTTCGTGCTCGGCGCCGACGATGCCCTCGGTCGACCAGCCCAGGCCGTCGCGGTAAAAGGCGACGGCGCGCACCAGGTCGTCGGTGCCCAGCGTGATCAGCGTGATGCGCGGCTTCAAAGTGCGCGCCCGTCGTAGTGCTTCACCGGCAGCGATTCGATGTCGACGTCGTCGAGACAGCGCACATTGATCGCCGCGCTCTGCACGCCGTCCGGCCGCGTACCCTCGCCGAATGGGTGGATGCCGCAGTGCGGACAGAAGCGGTGCTTGATCACGTGCTTGTTGAACGAGTAGCTCGCCATGTCGGATTCGGACGTCTTCAGTTTCAGCGCCGCGCGTGGCACGAACCACATCAGCGCGCCCTTGCGCCGGCAGATCGAACAGTTGCAGGCGACGACGCCCGTCAGTTCACCGCCGAGCTCGCGATCGATCTCGAAGGCGATCCGCCCGCAGTGGCAGCTTCCGGTGTAGTTCATGCAGGACTCCTTGCAGTGCGGCCCGGTGTTCGCGATCGAAGCGTCGGGCCGATGAGCTTCAATGTCAGCAGACCCTAGAGCAATTCCTTCGGGATGTTGCCGCCGTTCTCGGCGAGCTTCTGCAGCACGGTCTTGTGCAGCCACATATTCATCTGCGCCGAGTCGCCCATCTTGTCCTGCGGGCAGCCCAGTTCGGTCGCCAGCGTCTTGCGTGCGGCCAGGCTGCTGTCCAGGTCGAGCAGCTTCATCAGATCGACGATGGACACCTTCCAGTTCAGTTTCTGCGAGTTGGCCGCAGCCAGTCCTTCGAGCTTGGACACCACATCGACCGCCGAAATGGCGACCGGTGCAGGGGTGACCGGTGCGGCGGGTGCGCTGGCAGGTGTCGGCGCCGGTGCGGGCGCAGAGGGCGCGGCGGCAGCGGGTGCTGCCTCCTTCTTGCCGAAACCGAGCTTTTCCAGAATGGTGTTGAACAGGCCCATGACGGATTCCTCTCTATGCAGGTGAGTGAAGCCCCCGGAGGTGCGCGTGAAGCCGGGCGGAGCGCCCGGTGTCGGGCGTGGGGGCGGGCGATGCATCCGGCGTGAGGCCGGGTCAGGCGGGTTCATGCTAACAGCCTTGCGCGTCGACCGTCACCCTGCAGCGCGGCCCGTCGTGCAGGCCTGCCTTCAGTCGCTGGGCATCGCGCTCATGTCCATGTACGACAGTTCCCAGATGTGGCCGTCCGGGTCTTCGAAGCCGTGGCCGTACATGAAGCCGAGATCCTGCGGCGCACGTCGCACCGCGCCGCCCGCGGCTTTCGCCTTTGCCACCAGTTCATCGACCGCCGCCCGGCTATCGCGCGACAGGCAGACCAGTACCTCGGTGCTCCTGTGTGCGTCGGCGATCGGCTTGTCGGTGAAGCCGGCGAAGAAGGGCTCGGTCAGCAGCATGACGTAGATGGTGTCCGACACCACCATGCAGGCGGCCTTGTCGTCCGAGAACTGCGGATTGAAGTTGAAGCCGAGCGCGGCGAAGAAAGCCTTCGAGCGTTCGAGATCCTTGACCGGCAGATTGACGTAGATGTGCTGGGGCATGTGCTTCTCCTCGATTGGGCGGCGGGGCATCCGCCGCATTGCAGGGTCGACGAAGCAGGCGCGCGCGAATCGACAGGCCGGCCTCTCGGTCCTTCATCTCCGGATGGTCAGGGCTTCGTTGTGCGCGGTGCCCACGCCATATTCATGTACAGCGTGTCGCCTTCCAGCTCGTCCAGCATCTGTGCCAGGCGCTTGCGCTTCGTCGCGTCGAGCCGGGCGCGGGCGATCCAGCCGAGATAGTCGTTCTGCTGGTAGGGCGGTCGCGCCCTGTAGGCGGCCCACAGTCCGCGCGCATCGAGCGCTGCGCGGACGAAATCGGGCATCGGGTTGGGCGGGCGCTTCAGCATGCATCCTCCTTCGCCGGGCAGGGTTGATCGGATGAGTGCCGACGGCGCTGCACTGCTTCGCCGCGAGGGCATACTCCCCAGCGAGTGCCGTGTGGTGCAGCGATTGTTCCGCAGGCGGCGCATGAACGCTGCATGCGCAGGCGTGCGGCCATCGATAGGAAGCCATGCAGTTGCCGTCGGACCGGTGAGCAGACCTCGCGCCGGATCAGCCGACGGTGGCTGCCGCAAGGGAGCGAACCGTGGAGTCACAGGACGACGTACTGGTCGCCAATCGGGTGATGCTGGTGCATTTCGACAGCTACAGCACCGCGCTCGTGTTCGCGAAATGGAACGATACGCTGCTGCTGCCGGCACCGCTTCCGCCGTCGGCCGAAATGATGTCCGCGCCCGCCGCCGACGCGGCGGACGACGGCGAGGCAGTGAAAGCAGCGGCCATCGCACGGCTGGGCCTGAACCCGGCCGAAGTGGTGCGGGCCGGCGATTTCAATCACTGGGTGTCGACTGCAGACGGCCCGGTCAGGGTGCATCTGCTGCGCTTCACCACCTTCGAGGCGCCCAAGGCCGCACTCGAACCGCACGGCGGCGTGTTCCGGCCGATCAGCGCGCTGCGCGGCGGCACGCCGGTGGAACTGCTGCTGGCGCGCGAGGTGTTCAATCTGATCGTCGGCGCGGGCGGCGGCAGAGCCTGAACTGGGGTGCGAGTTGCGACACGCGACCAACGTCGCCATCGGCTGCACGTGCGTGTTGGCGCTTTCGGTCGCGCTCGATCACTCGTCGGCGGGTTCTTGTAGGAGCGGTCTTCTGACCGCGACCCGGCAGAGAAACCGCGCCGGCCTCAACTATCAGGGCGCCATCGCCGCAACGAAGCGCACGATTTCCTTATTGACGATGTCCGGATGCGTCACCGGCGCCATGTGCCCCAGCCCGGCGAATTCGACCACCTTCACCTTCGGCAGCCGCGGGATCAGCGCTCGTGCCACCGCGTGCACCGACTCGGGCGACGACGCGCCGAGCATGTAGAGCACGGGCATATCCAGCGCGGCGAACGCATCAAGCGGCGTCGGCTCGGTGGTCAGCGCGTGCGCCCAGCGCCGCACATTGCGCATCGATTCCGCGACCGGCTGTTGGCGCTGCTCGGGCATCGCCGCAAGGCTGCCGTCGCCCATCCAGTAGTCGATAAAATGGCGGGCCGCCTCGTGCAGGTCGCCGGCTTCCAGCGCAGCCACCGATGCCGCTACTGCAGCGTGTATGCCCTCGGTGCCGTTCGGCTGCGGTTGCTGCGCGTCGACCACCGCGAACAGTGTGGGCTCGTAGATCGCCAGCGCGCGCACGCGCTCCGGCCAGGTCAGGGCGGCGATCAGCGCCACCGCGGCGCCGTAGGAGTGGCCGACCAGCACGAAGGATTCGCCCGCCTGATCGAACACCGGCGCGAGGAAATCGACTTCGTCGCGCAGCGCGATCCGGCTGTCCGAAGGCCAGTCCGGACTGCGGCCGGCGCCATACAGGTCCGGCGCGAGCACCCGGTGACGGGCGGACAGCGCGTCGCCCAGGTCGCGCCACTGCGACGACGTGCTCGCGTTCGCATGCAGGCAGATCACCGCCGGACCGGTGCCGGTCGTGCGGACATGCGGGGTGGCCGTGGTCATCGCGCGCTCCGCCGGGGGATCGCAGCCGTGGCTAGAAGGTCGCCGCCATCGCCCGGGCCCGTGCTGCTGCCTCGGCGCGCGAACCGGCGTCGACCTCCGGGCCGTACAGCGTCTTCTGCACGACGATGTGGCCGACCTCGGTGATGCCGACCATGCGCAGCCACAGGTCGAGATACTGGCGCTGCAGATCCCACTCCGACGACTTCAACGCATCCGGCGCATCACCCACCTCCACGCCGCGCGCCAGCACCAGCATCGCCTTGCAGTGGCCGAGCGTACCGAGCTGGCCGCGTTCGTCGAAGGTGAACAGCAGGTCTTTCTGCGACACCACGTCGATCAGGTGCTTCAGCTTGTACGGAATGGAGTAGTTCCACATCGGTGCGCTGATGACCAGCCGGTCCGCCTTCTGGAAGCGCGCCGCCAGCGCCCGGATCTGCGCCCAGGCCGTTGCCTGTTCGTCGGTCAGCGGCGTACCGGTGAGGCCGGCGTACTTCGCATCCAGCGCCGCGCCGTCGAATTCGGGCATAGCCTCGGACCACACGTCCAGCACATCCACCGTGCCGTCGGGGTGCGCCGCCTGCCAGGCGTCGATGAAGGCGCGCGCGACCTCAATGGAGGCCGAGCGCTGTTTGCGGGGGGAGGATTCGATGTGGAGGAGGTGGGGCATGCGGGGCTCCGGAGACGGATCGGGTTCAGCCGGCATTCTCAGCCGCGTGACGCCGGCGGCGCAACAGCGCCGCCACCATGATCGCCACGACCACAAGGTTGAGCGCCAGCGCGCCGACACCGAGCACATTCACGCCGTGCCACAGGCCGACGATCTCGAACGGTACGTAGATCGCCCCGCTGACGGCGGCCAGCACTTCGGCCCACGCCGCGTGGCGATAGAGACCCCAGGCCTCAGCGAAGCGCAGGGCGGCATAGCCCGCCGCACCGACCGCAAGCAGCGTGAGGTTCGTGTTGTCGAGATGGGTGGCCGCGTCGACGAAGATGTGCGGATAGGTGGAGGCCGGATTCAGGTGCAGATGCGCCAGAAGACGGAGGGCGGCGTCGTGCAGGCTCGCGTGGACCCACAGCAGCAGGCCCGACGCGCCGATCAGCGCCAGTACGCCCTTCAGGGCCTCGAAGGTGGCGACGACCGCGAGCGCCCGCCGGTCTCGCGAGGAGGGTGGGTGCATCGAGCCCGACTTACCCGGGCTGATGGCTGACGATACGGAACGTGATGCCATCGCGGTTACGGAAAGGCGCGCCGTCGTGGTGAGCGGGTTTCTCCGGGCGCAGGCCAGGCGGGACGTCGCCGCGGCTGCCCTGGCGCAGCGCATCGGTGACCGGTCGGTGGAAGATCATCGCGCGCTCGAAGTCGGACGTGCCGACCATGACATGGGAAAGCATCACGTCGCGCCTCAGCCGCCGCTGATCACCGCGTCCGGGATCCGGTAGTGCTCGTAGTCATTCACGTCGATCAGCCATGCATCGCCCTCCCTGCCGGTCTGCACGCGGGGGGCATCGCCGTCGGCGCTCACCGTGCCACCGACGAAGCGGAGCACGCGCCGGAAGCCGCCGGGCGGTGTCACGTGCACTTCGGCGTTGCCGGGCGCGCCGCGGATCACGCCGAAGTCGCACCGGGCGGACGCAGCGGGCGCCGCACCCATCGAACAGGGGACCTGACCGGTGGCATGGTAGGGCGTGCCGGCGACCCGGGCATCGCTCGCCGGCGCACGGCCCAGCGAGGGTGCGCTCTGTCCGCTGCCGGTGATGCTGACGGTCAGCGCGTAGCGCGCCGTCTCGTTGCGGCGCGCGGCACTGCGCATCAGATAGACCCGCACCGTGTACTCGCCATCGGACGCCAGCTGCCCGGTCCATTCCGTGCCCTGGGTGGAGCCGATGAAGATCGCCTCGTCGCGCGAACCGGGTGGCAGCACATTGAAGTAGTTCGCCGTGTGGCCGGTCTCGAGCCTGACGCTCAGCGTCCGTCCGGCGCGGGCCCGCAGGCGGTAGTCGACGATGCGGTCACCCTTGAGCGTTCCGGTCAGCGTGGCCGACGAAGCACCCTTCGCGAAACGCACCGGAATGGATTCGATGGTGTCCGCAGCCCAGACGCTGGCCGGGAGCAGGGCGCAGGCCATCACGAAGCGGACGAACAGACTCCACATCGCAAATTTCCTCCTCACTGCTGGAAATCGGACTGACCGGAACGGACACGAGGCGCTGACGGACGGACCGCCGCGACACCGATGAGCGCGCCGCAGCCGGTACGACGGGTCAGCAGTTGCCCTTCTTCGCCTGACCCGGCGGACAGAAGCCGCCGCCCGAGCCGCTGCGACCCGGATCGACGATGACGGCACCCGACGGCGTGTAGACCGCGCAGCCGACGAGGGACGACGTGAGCGCAAACAGGACGATCAGTGACTTCATGTGTTCAGTCTTTCGGGGTGTCGATGCGCGCCAGTGTAGCCGCGACGGGCGGTGCGCAGACGTCGGGTAGGACGCGCCTGACACGGTGCCGTTCCAGGGCCGCCATCACTCCGGTTCGGTTTGTGAGAGGGTGACTGATAGCAGGCTAGCCGCCGCTTCGATCACCGGAAAGCGGCCGCGCATGAGCGCGTGAGCGCGGCCAGGATTCAGGGCGAGAAGGGAAACACGGGGCAACAAGAGATTGAGACGCCTGGAACGCGCATCTCGCGGAACGAAAGCGTGGTCCGTCCCCATATCTACAAATTGCGTAGAGCCATACGAAGTGCCGTCTGTCCCCTTCCATTTCAGTCAATAGGGGAACCCGAGTACGGCTGCTCCAGGAAGCGCTGGCCACCCTCCGTTCTAGATGAAGCGGCATACCGCTTCGTCCAGAACAGGCAGGCCACTTGCCGGATTGGGGCTAGATCCGGCGCTGGCGTGAAGCGAGACGCGCGGCGATGACCAACAGGCCCGCAGTTCCGAGTACGAATGGCGCGGGCTCCGGAACCGGCGCTGCCGCGATCAGGTAGCCCGCCGTCAGCCTGCGGGATTTGCCCGGAGCAATGTCTTCACTCGCTGCTGTCCAGCATGACTCGTTCATGCAGAAGCTCTCGGCGCTGGCTGGAAACCACTGTGTGGCGATGGTCCCTGGGGACGCGTTGAAGTGAACGTAGATATCCATTCGGAACCAGCCTGCGTCCGTGAAATCCGGCCCGGTGCTGTCGCTGAAAGCCAAGGTTCCCTGGGGCGCATGCATGCCCCAGGTGCCTGCAGTGGACACATAGTGACGCCCTGCCTGTGTCGGGCCATCGGTCGTACGGATGTCGATGTCGTGAAAGGTTTCCGTGTCGCTGTCGTATGTGAACGACCCGTAGGCGGTAGCCGCGTCACTGAACTGGAAATCCACGAGTTCCCACCTGACCGGTGCTGCGCTCGCGCTGGATGAGGCCAGGAACAGGAGAGCGGCATAGAGGGCCTTTTTCATTCTCAATCCTTTCTGGGGCGTGACAGGAGGATGCTTGCGCCCGAACATCAAGGTGCGATGGAACGGATCAGGACTTCCGGATTCCTGCATCCGCACAAAGATCGTTCGGCAGGTATGCCGTATGAATCACGCCGCATAATCGGCTATCGACAGGGCTGCCGCAATCAGCCAATTGCCCTAGCTACCATGCTAAAGGCATCGATGCAGGTGTGGTCCAGCGCGGATACCCGTGCGACCTCCATGTCTGCCTGGAAGCCCGGCCCGCGCTTCCTGTGCTTCATGGGATGGGCGCCTCCTCCTGTCCCCATCAGTCGTACTCTGTATGCATGGACCGGGCGGTCGCGGAGTTGAACGTCCGGAGGCGCTCAGTCCGCCAGCGGCTCCAGCAGCGCCGCCAGATCGTTCTCGCCGAATTTCTCCAGCGCCGCTTCGTCGTTGCCGAGGATGCCTTCGGCCAGGGCGGCCTTCTTCTCTTGCAGAGCGACGATGCGTTCTTCGATGCTGCCGGCGACGATGAGCTTGTAGACGAACACCGGCTTGTCCTGGCCGATGCGGTGGGCGCGGTCGCTGGCCTGGTTTTCGGCGGCGGGGTTCCACCAGGGGTCGTAGTGGATCACCGTGTCGGCGGCGGTGAGGTTGAGGCCGACGCCGCCGGCTTTCAGGCTGATCAGGAAAACCGGCACCGTGCCCTCCTGGAAGCGGCGCACCACCGCCTCGCGGTTCTGCGTGTCGCCGGTCAGCATGACGCAGCCGATGCCGGCCTCGACCAGCTGTTCGTGAATCAGGTCGAGCATGCCGGTGAATTGCGAGAACACCAGCACCTTGCGGCCTTCGGCCAGCAGGTTCTCCAGCATGTCCATCAGCAGGTCGAGCTTGGCCCGTTCCTTCACGCGGGCGGCGCTGTCGGTCTTCAGCAGGCGCGGGTCGCAGCACACCTGGCGCAGCTTGAGCAGCGCGTCGAGGATGACGATGCGTGCGCGGGCGAAACCGCGGGTGGCGATTTCGTCGCGCACGCGCTTGTCCATCGCGGCGCGCACGGTTTCGTACAGGTCGCGCTGGCGGCCGGTCAGTTCGACCGTGCGCAGCACCTCGGTTTTCGGCGGCAGGTCCGCGGCGACGTCGTCCTTGCGCCGGCGCAGGATGAAGGGGGCGACGCGACGCGCCAGCAGCTCGCGCCGTATGGGGTCGCCGTGCTTTTCGATCGGCGTACGCCAGGTGCGCGTGAAGTCCTTCTGTTCGCCGAGAAAGCCCGGCAGCAGGAAATCGAACTGCGCCCACAGCTCGCCGAGGTGGTTTTCCAGCGGCGTGCCGGTCAGGCACAGCCGGTGCCGGGCGCGCAGCAGGCGCACCGCACGGGCGGCCTGGCTGCCCGCGTTCTTCACCGTCTGCGCTTCGTCGAGGATGAGCAGGTGGTAGTCGTGCGCGGCCAGCTTTTCGTGGTCGCGCCACAGCAGCGGGTAGGTGGTGAGGCAGACGTCGTGCTCGGGCACCTGGGCGAAGCGCTCGCCGCGGTCCGGGCCGTGCAGCTTGAGCACGCGCAGTTCGGGCGCGAAGCGCGCGGCTTCGCGCTGCCAGTTGAACACCAGCGAGGTCGGCAGCACGACAAGCGCTGGGCGGTCGAGCCGGCCGGCGCGTTTCTCGGTCAGCAGGTGGGCCAGCGTCTGCGCGGTCTTGCCCAGGCCCATGTCGTCGGCGAGGATACCGCCGAGGTCGTGCGCGCGCAGGTGCTGCAGCCAGGCCAAGCCCTCGCGCTGGTAGGGGCGCAGTTCGATGCCGAAGCCTTCCGGCGCGTCGACCGGCGCTACGCCGTGCATGCCGCGCAGGCGTTCGACCCACTGTTCGAGCGGCTTGAAGCCTTCGCGCGTCCACTTCGCATCGAGCGCTTCGGCCAGCCGCGGCGCGTCCATGCGCGACACCTGCAGCGCGCCGCCGGCCGGGCTGTCGAACAGGTCCACCAGCGTGCGCGCCAGCGGCTTGATGCGGCCGGCTGGCACGATGATGCGTTCGCCTTCGGCGGTGAACAGATCGGTCGTGTCCTCGTCGCGCATGCGGTCGAGCGCGATCGGGTCCAGCCAGCGGCCGTCGCGCTTGAACAGCGCGTGCAGCAGCGGCGCAAGGTCGAGCCGGCGGCCACCGACGTCGATGCCGAGCGACAGTTCGAGCCAGCCGTTCTCGTTCTCGTCCAGTTCGGCGTGCCACTCATCGACCACCAGCACGCGGTGGCGGAAGTCGGGCGGGCACTCGATCTGCCAGCCGGCGCGGGTGAGGCGGCCGGCGGCGTCGCCGAAGAAGCGCGCCCAGGCCTCTTCGCTCTCCAGGCCGAGCGCGCCGACCGGCAGCGATTCGTACATCTGCAGCCAGCGCGCCTGCACCGGCGCGAAGCCGACTTCGCCGAGCAAGGCCAGCGCCGCCTGTTCGGCCGCGCTGTCGCGCTTCACGCGCACCGCGCGGCCGTTGGGCAGCGTCGCCAGGTCGGAGCTGTCGGTAGCGGCGAACTTCGCCTGGCCGTAGCTGAGCGCGACCGTGGCGATGTCGTACAGCGCGTGGCCGAGCGCCTTGTCGTAGCGGCGGTGCGGCTTCACGTGCCATACCGGCAGGCTGGCGAACTTCAGTACCGGGCGCAGCGCCTCTTCGATCAGCGGCAGGCTGGCGGCGTCGCGGCCCAGCGGCGACGGCAGCGCGGGCGCGGCCTGGGCCAGCGCCTCGGCCACCAGCGGCAGTTCGGCGGTGGTGAGCAGCGGAAGTTCGAGTACCGCCTGCACTGCTTCGCGCGCCGGGTGGGTGATTTCGCCGGCCCGTCCGCGGGCGACGTCGAGATACCAGGGCGGGTCGGTCGGCAGCGTCCAGTCGGCCGGCG
Source organism: Methyloversatilis discipulorum (assembly GCF_018780585.1). Lineage (GTDB taxonomy): Bacteria > Pseudomonadota > Gammaproteobacteria > Burkholderiales > Rhodocyclaceae > Methyloversatilis > Methyloversatilis discipulorum_B. The sequence continues at coordinate 90,805 of NZ_JADMJL010000016.1, forward strand.
GCGTGCAGGCGAGCAGGGCGCGCACGCCGAGCTTTTCGGTCTGCCATTCGAGCTGACCGGCGCGCGCTTCGCCCGGCTTCAGCGGACGCGCGTCGTCGCTGCCCTCGTCGGCGCGCACGAAGCAGCGGCCGGTGTCGAGTGCGGCGCGCAGCACGGCGAGGCCGTCGGCGCCGCGCAGTTCGAACGGCACGAACACGCTGGTCGCGCGTTTACGGATGGCGTCGCGCAGCGTGCGGAACACCGGCAGATCGTTGTCCTGCACGAAGGCGGGCGGCTTTAGCAGCGCCTGCTCGAAGTTGAACCAGGGCTGGCTGTCGCCGCCCGGTGTGCTGTCGCGGCCGGCGCGGTCGGTGAGTTTGGCCTTGAGCAGGCGCAGGTCGGCCGGCTGGCTGCCGCGCGGCGTGATCAGATAGGCGATCGATTCCTTGGGTGTGGCGCGCTTGCGCGACGCGCCTGTCGGTTCTTCGCTCAGGCGCTTCTGCAGCGTCTGCGCCCAGCGCAGCACCTCCGCGCGCGGGCGCTCGATCAGTTCGCCCTGCTTCTTCGCCGCCAGCAGCAGGCCGACCGCGTGCTTGCAGCGGTTGCCGACCGGGCAGGAACAGCGGGTGGCGATTTCCAGCGTCCGCTCGCCGAAGTATTCGCGCCGCTCCAGCCGCACCGTCACCTGGTAGGGCTGCGGCCGGGTGCCACGCACCAGCGCGCGCAACGTCGGCCCCTGCACGTCGATGTCGCCGACCCGTGTCACATACTGGCTGCCGCGCACGATGGTGTCTTCGGAGAACATTTCTCCGAGCATCCGGTTGTCGAGCTGGGACAGCAGGCGGGTCAGTTCCATCGCGGGCGAGGCACGGCAGCCAAAAAAATGGACGCAGGATTGTAAACCCTGCGCCCCGTCGTGCCATGAAACTGCGGTGTCAGCTGCGCGGCCGGATGCCCCGGTCGTGCGCGGTCAGTGCCGCCGTCGGTGTCCAGCTGACGTGCTGGTGCAGCAGGCCGGCGGCGCCGCGCGCCCGATCGGGGTCGCGCGCCACCACGGCCACTACGCCCTGACCCCCGGCTTCGACATGCACCCCCATGCCGCGGTATTGCGTGGTCAGCGTGCGCACGCGACTGTCCTTCTGCGGCATCAGCAGCACGGTGGCCGGACCGTCCGGCGTGTCGAACACGATGTGCCAGCCGGTGCCACCGGGAACCGGGCAGAGCTTCACGTAGCGCACGGCGGCGAGCGGCACCTTCACCTCGGCGCCGAAGCTTTCCAGTACCTGGGCGACGCGCTGCGGTTCGATCAGGCGGGTGCTCATCAGCGCCTCCGGCTCGTGCATCACGTGCTCGACCGCCAGCGCGACATGTTCTCGATCAGGCGCGGCGTGCCAGTACTGCACGCCCAGTCCGAGGCTGAACACGACGCTGGCGGCCAGTGCCCACAGCTTGAACGGAGAACGGGTGCGCGCCCGACTGCCGACCAGGATGCGCTCGGCCAGACCGTCCGGCACGTCGAGCGCCACCGTCTGCTGCAGCATGCGTTCGCCGGCGTTCACGCGGCGCGAGAAGGTCTGGCAGGCCGGGCAGGCGATCAGGTGTTCCTCGGCCGCCTCGGTCAGGCGGCGCGGGTCGGCCAGCTTTTCGCGGCGGAAGTCGATGCAGTTGAAAGTCATGTTCTTGTCGTCGAAGCTGCTCACGATTCGGCCCTCCGCGCCGGCTGGCCGGTCAGTGCGCTGCGCAGCGCCTGACGGGCGCGGGTCAGACGGGTCATCACCGCACCTTCGGTGGTGTCCAGCATGTCGGCGATTTCGGCGCACGAAAAGCCGCCCAGCGCCTGCAGCACCAGCGGTTCGCGCAGCGTCAGCGGCAGGCTGCCGAGCAGGTTTTCCATTTCAAAAAGCTCTATCGGTTCGTGGTCGGCGGCGATCTGCAGGTCTTCCAGTTCGACGTCGACGTAGTCGAACTGCTTGCGCTCATACAGCCGCGCGTGTTCGCGGCGCACGATGGTGATGAGCCAGCTCTTGGTGGCGGCGGAATCCTTGATGTCGTCCCACGATTTCCACGCGCGGGCGAAGGTTTCCTGCACCAGGTCCTCGGCGACGAACTTGTCGCGGCACAGCCACCAGGCGAAGCGGTACAGATCCGGGCTGAAGGCCCGCACCGCCTGTTCGAAGCTCTTGCGTTTACTGAATCCGAGTATCACGACATCGTCCGTGTGTGCGCTGACAACCCTGAAGACCGGGAGGCATGGAGCAACCTTACATCGCTTCCACAGGAATCGCGCGCGTCCGATGGCGGGGGCCGGGGGTGCGTGGGAGGGGGCTTCTGACCCCGACAGCGGCGGTGGGCAGCGCGCGGCGCCGGCTTGCGGCCCCGTCGGCAGCAATGCCTAACTCTCACGGGGGCCTTTGCTCGGGCCTGCGCCGAAAACAGTGGGACCGAGCTTGCTGTGGGAGCGAGCTTGCTCGCGATTGCGGCCTTGATCGAAGCCGGCGGCCAGCGACAGCCAAGTCGCGGCCAAGGCCGCTCCCACAGGGGCCGCTCCCACAGGGGCCGCTCTCTCAGGGAGCGGGCCCCGACCAGTGGCCGGGGCCCGGGTTCTGTGGGAGGGGTCTTCTGACCCCGACAGCGGCGCTTGTTCGCGCGTGGCGAGCCGGGCAGCGTCTATCCGGCCATCCGCTCCAGCCAATCGACCACCGCGGCATCGCTGCTGAAGTCGTCGACGGCGCGCACCGGCAACTCCGGCGCACGCTCGGCCAGCATGCGGGCGAGGGCGTTGCAGGGGCCGATTTCGAGCACGGCCCCGGGTGCGTATTCGAGCACGGTGTCCATGCAGGTGGACCAGGCGATGGTCTGTGCGACCTGGGCAGTCAGCGCGCGCACCGCATCGGCGGCGTCGCGCTGTACGCGGCCGTCGATGCCGGCGATGACCGGAACGGACAGGCGGGCGTCGGCCCACGGCGCGAGTGCTTCGGCCAGCGGCGCCTGTGCGGCGGCGAGCAGCGGGGTGTGCGACGGCGTGCGAACCGCGAGGCGCACGCAGCGCCGGGCGCCGTGCCTGGGCAGAGTGTGTTCGAGCTCGATCAGCGCAGTGCGTGCGCCGCCAACGACGAAGTGGGCGTCGCCGTTGTGGATGGCGATGCTGCAGCCGCTGCCGTCGAGCGCTGCGCGCAACGCGGCTTCGGTCAGGCCCTGCACGGCGAGCAGGCCAGACGGCTGTGCCGTGGCGGCGTCCATCAGTGCGGCGCGCCGGGCGGCCAGATCGAACCAGTCCTTCAGCGGCAATCCGCGCGCGACCGCGAACGCGCTCAGTTCGCCCAGCGAGTAACCGGCGAACAGCAGCGGCCGCGGCAGCCGCTGCGCGAGGCGGCGCCAGCGCAGCGCGTGCAGCGCACTGATCACGACCTGTGCGGTGACGTTGCTGGCCAGATCGTTGTCGCGCAGCGCGTCGAGTGCCGGCAGCCGGGCACGCGTTTCCGCGTCGGCGCGCAGTTCGGACAGGTGCTCTGCCGTCTGCCCGCCCTGTCCGCTGAACAGCACGATCAGCCTCATTCCGCACACTCCAGCTCGTGCAGGAACAGCGTTACCGCCAGCAGATCGGCCGCGCCGCCCGGACTGAGCCGACGCGATACGAAGGCCTCGTGCGTGGCCCGCGCCTGCGCGGCCCAGTCGTCAGCGAACACGCCGCCGGCTTCGATGAACGCGAGCGCCGCGCCCTGCGCGTAGTCGAGACCGATGCGGCCGCCACGCCACAGCAGGTTGCTGTCGTCCAGCCGCGCGATCAGCACGAACAGCGCCTGCACCGCCGCGCGGGTCTGGCGGTCGTCACCCGATGTGGCAAGCACTTCGCGCATCGCAGGCAGCGCAGCGCCGATCACGTCGGGAAAGCCGGCGGCCGCCTGTTCGCGTGCGCCGGTCGTGCCGTGGCGGCGGGCGACGCGCAGGCCGTGGCTGTCGGCCTGTGGCGTACCGTCGGCCGGCCGCGCGGCGAGGATGTCGGCGCCCCAGCAGCGGGCGACGGTGTGCGCGACGTGCCTGGTGTCGGTCGTTCCGCCCTGCGCAGCGACGTGCCCGGCGGCGGCGCACAGCAGGCCGAGGTTGAAGATGGCGCCGCGGTGGGTGTTGATGCCGCCGGTGGCGGCCAGCATCTGCGTCTCGGCGGCTTGCCCGAGCGACTGCAGCGTGGCGAAACCGGCGCCGTCGGCACCGGCGCGCGCGATGTCGCGGAAATAGTGGCGCAGCGCAAACAGGCTGCGGAAGAAGGTCGACATGTCCATGTCGTCGTGGCTGCCGTTGTCGACCGGGCTGACCAGGCCCGGCTTCGGCGCCAGCGCGACCTCGCGGTAGAGGCTGCGCACGGCGAGCCGGCCGATGCGCTCGCAGTCGACTGCGGCGCGTGCAGCGGTGATCCGTGCAGGTGCGTTCATGCCGCGCGGCTCCGTGCCGGCCACAGCGCTGCGACGTCGATCAGCGCGATGCCGTCGTCCGATTTCGCCAGCACGCGACGCGGGCCGCTGCCATCGAACGCGGCCGCCAGTTCGCGCCAGGCCACCGCGTGCGCGCCGCAGCGGATCTCGCCGTCGAGGCGCAGCGCGCCGTCGGCGTCACGCAGAAGCTCGAGCAGCGAGGGCAGGGGCGCGGGGCCTTCGAGGTCGAACAGCAGATCGAGGTCGCTGTCGGCGCGCAGACAGGGCTCGCCGCTGAGCGACTGCCACAGCAACGAACCGTAGACGCGCGGCGCGATGCCAAGCGCGGTGCAGCGCTCGGCGAACGCATGCAGCGACGGTCGGTGCGCGGCCGGCAGCGTGTCGACCAGCGTGTCGAGCGGTGGTGGCGGCGTGCTGCGTTCGACGTCGGTGCGCGCCGCGGTCAGCGATACGCGGCGGCGCTCGCCGGTGCCGGGCAGTGTGAGCCCGAGCCGCAGGCGGTCGGCGGACAGGCCGTCGCTGCGCGCGCTGACCAGCGGCCTGCCGGCCTTGCGCCAGGCTTCGACATCGGCGGCAGCGGCTGCGCTGCAGGCGGTGAGATCCACCACCGCACCGGCGCGCAGCCAGACCAGGTCGTGACGGCGCAGGCGGCGCATGGTCAGGCGCCGAGCGGGACGCCGGCGACGCGCTCGGCCACCGGTTGCGCCAGCGTGCGGCCGCCGCGTTCGCGTCCGAGTGCGGCGCGACGGTCCTCGCCGCCCGCTTCGGCGATGGCCTGCTGCAGCGCCTGCGGCCAGTCTTCGGCGTCGGACCACAGCGCGTGGATGGCGCCCATGCGTGCGTAGTTGCTCGCACCGGGCGCGAACACCGGCGAACTCTGCGCCAGCGCTTCCAGCCGCTCCGGCGCGATCTTGGTCACGCGCGCCATCGCGCGCAGATCCATCACCTTCACCTGGGCGTCGGGCAGTGCGCAGATGCGATCGGCCAGCAGGCCGAAGGCGAGGAAGCCGCCGCTGACCGCTTCGCCGTGGATCAGCGTCACCAGCCGGTGTCCGCTGCGGCGGGCGAGGTCGACGCAGCGCGCCATGTGGGCGAAATAGCCGTTCAGACCCAGCAATTCCTCATGGCGCGACAGCGCCTGACCCTGGGTCGAGGCGATGAACACGATGGGGCGCGGATCGCCGCCCGCCTGGTCGGTGCGCACTGCGTCGAGCACCGCCTGCGACAGCTTCAGTGCCATGTCGGTGGTGAGGGCGGCACGGTCGCGGGTGCCGATCACGTGCACGCGGCCGGTGGCCGATACGGCGTGGCCGGCGAGGTTGTGGCCGTCGAAGGCGACCGTGTGGCCGGCCGGAAACAGGCGGTCGAGCAGGGCGTTCATGCGGCCTCCGTCGGCGAAAGAGGTGCGAGCAGGCGGTTGAAATCGGCCGCGTCCAGCATCGGGATGACGGCGGGGTCGGGCAGGCCGAGCGCGCGCCAGATATCCAGTCCGTCGCGCGCGTCGGCGTGGCGTGCGGCGCGCTGCGTCAGCGCCTGCTGGTCGGCGGCGAGTGCGGCGAGGTCGCGCGCAGGGACTGGCCTTGCCAGCAAGGTGCGTGCGGCATCGCGGAAGGCGGCGACGTCGTCGTCCACCAGCAGTGCGGCGTCGCCGAGGCTGCGCCGGAGCTTGCCGCCGGTCACCCGCCACACCAGTGCGCGGTCCTTCGAATCGAATTCGTCCACGCCCTTCACCGTCTCGATCACTTCCGGGCCGGACAGGCCGAGCCGGCCTTCTTCCGACATGACCAGTGCGTCGCACAGCCGGGCGACGATGCCCATGCCGCCGAAGGCACCGCACGATCCGCCGATCAGGCCGTACACCGGGATGCCTTCGGCGCGTGCGGCGAGCAGTGCGCGCATCAGTTCGGAGATCGCGATCAGGCCGGCATTGGCTTCGTGCAGCCGCACGCCGCCGGAGTCGATGGCGAGCAGCACCGCCGCCGGCCGTGTGCGACGCGCACGCTCGAACAGACCGCGCAGCTTGGCGCCGTGGATTTCGCCGACGGCACCGCCATTGAATTCGCCCTGCTGGGCGCCGACCAGTACCGGGCGGCCGTCGAGCGTCGCTTCGCCGACGACGACACCGTCGTCGAAGGCGACCGGCAGGTCGAGCACCGCCAGATGCGGGCTGGTGAGCCGTTCGTGCGGACCGCACAGTTCGCGGAAGCTGCCGGCGTCAACCAGGCCAGCGATGCGGGCGCGGGCATCCGCTTCGAACCAGGAGTGTCTGTGCAGGCGGCTCATGCGCGGTCCTCCAGCGCTTCCAACGCCTGGTCGAGGCGCAGGCTCACTACGGCCGGCGTGGCGCCGGCGTCGTTGATCGCGAGGGCGAGGCCGCCGGCGGCGTGGCGGGCGACCGCGTCGGCGAGCACCGCTTCCCAGGTGTCGCGGAAGCCGTGTGCCGAAGTGTTCACTTCGATGTCGCAGCGGTCGGCCATGCTGCCGCGGTCGACCAGGATTTCGAGGTTGCCGGAGGACACGACGCCGCACAGCGCGGCGGCCGCGTCGGCGCGCGCGCAGGGCGTGCTCGGCAGCGAGAGGGTGAAGCGTTCCATGTCGGGTCTCCGTTCACCAGTTGCGGAAGCGGCGCGGCGGGTCGTACAGGCCGCCGGAGGCGCGCACCAGGTCCTTGATGCTGCGCGCGGCGAGCAGATCGCGCGTGGCGCCGCGCTTGTCGATGCCGATGTCTTCCGGGCGGCGGATCACGCCGCGGTCGCGCAGGTTCTCGACCATTCGCGCATCGCGCGCGCGGCCCACCGGCGTGTAGCCGGCCACCCCGCGTATCGCCTGTTCGCGTTCGGCGGCGCTGCGGCACAGCAGCAGGTTGGCGATGCCTTCTTCGGTCACGATGTGGGTCACGTCGTCGCCGTGGATCATGATGGGCGGCAGGTCCATGCCCATGTCCTCCATCAGCTGCCAGGCGTCGAGCCTGTCGACGAAGGCCGGCGCCATGTGTTCGCGGAAGGTTTCCACCGTCTGCACCACCAGCTTCTGGCCGCGCGTAGCGATGGCGTCGCCTGCGCGCTCGCGGCCGGCGCGCAGCCAGGCCGGACTGGCATGGCGCCGCCCGCGCGCGTCCGAGCCCATGTTCGGCGCACCGCCGAAGCCGGCGATGCGCCCCAGCGTGGCGGTCGAACTGTTGCCGGCAAGATCGATCTGCAGCGTCGAGCCGATGAACATGTCGCAGGCGTACAGGCCGGCGGTCTGGCAGAAGGCGCGGTTGGACCGCATGCTGCCGTCACGGCCAGTGAAGAACACGTCGGAGCGGGCGGCGACGTAGTTCTCCATGCCGACTTCGGAGCCGAAGCTGTGCACCGATTCGACGAAGCCCGCCTCGATCGCCGGGATCAGCGTCGGGTGCGGGTTCAGTGCCCAGTGGCTGCAGATCTTGCCGCGCAGGCCCAGCGATTCGGCATAGGTGGGCAGCAGCAGTTCGATCGCCGCTGTGTCGAAGCCGATGCCGTGGTTCAGGCGCTGTACCCCGTACTCGGCGTAGATGCCCTTGATCGCCATCATCGCCATCAGCACCTGGATTTCGGTGATCTGCGCCGGGTCGCGGGTGAACAGCGGTTCGATGTAGTTGGGGCGGGGGGCGACGACGAAGGCGTCGGTCCAGTCGGCCGGGATGTCGACGCGGGGCAGGCGCTCGAGCCTCTCGTTGACCTGGGCGATGACGATGCCGTGGCGGAAGGCGGTCGCCTCGACGATGGCCGGCGTGTCCTCGGTGTTCGGGCCGAGGTAGAGGTTGCCGTCGGCGTCCGCCGCCTGCGCGGCGATCAGGCACACGTCGGGCGTCAGATCGACGAAGTAGCGGCCGAACAGTTCGAGGTAGGTGTGGATGGCGCCGATGGCGATGCGCCGTTCCTCGACCAGTCGCGCCAGCCGGTTCGCCTGCGGGCCGGAGAAGGAGAAGTCGAGCCGGTTCGCGATGCCGCGCTCGAACACGTCGATGTGCGCCGGCAGCGCCAGCACCGACTGCACCATGTGCAGATCGTGCAGGCGCTCGGGCGAGCAGTCGGCCAGCGATTCGGCGAGGAAGTCGGCCTGCTTCTGGTTGTTGCCTTCGAGGCAGACGCGGTCGCCCGGCTCGATCGCCGCTTCCAGCGCGGCGATGATGTCGGCCGCGGCGATTTCGCGGCCGCGGGTCAGCGGCGCCAGCCGTTCGAGCCGGCGCGCCCGGCGCGCCGCACGTTGATTCCAGGGCGCGCCCATACTCAGCTCCCCTGGTAGTGGTCGGGCAGCCACATCGCGATGCCCGGCATCAGGCACAGCAGCAGTACCGCCAGCAGCATGAGCCAGATGAAGGGCAGCACGCCCTTCATGATGGCCTTGAGCGGAATGTCGGGTGCGATGCCGTTGATGACGAACAGATTCAGGCCAACCGGCGGCGTGACCAGACCGGCTTCCAGCATGATGGTCATGATGACGCCGAACCAGATCAGGTCGAAGCCGTGCGTGTTCAGCGCCGGCAGGATGATGGGCGTCACCATCAGGATGATGGCCACCGGCGGCAGGAAGAAGCCGAGCACCAGCAGCAGCACGCACACCGCGAGGAAGAAGCCCCACTTGCCGATCGGCAGCGTCACCAGCCATTGCGCCGCTTCCTGCGTGATGTTGAGGTTGCTCATCACCCAGGTGTAGAGGAAGGACATGCCGATGATCATCATGATCATGCAGCTTTCCTTCACCGTGCCGTTCAGGATGACCTTGAGGTCGGCCCAGCGGTAGCACTTGTAGATGGTCATCACCATCAGCAGCGAGAAGAAGGCGCCGATGCCGGCCACTTCCGACGGCGTCGCCCAGCCGCCGTACAGCGCGATCATGACGATGGCGATGACGGCGAGGAAGGGCGCGAAGCGCGGCAGCGATTCCAGACGTTCCGCCCAGCTGTAATGCTCCTCCTGCAGCAGCGCGTGCGAACCGTCGCCACCGGCGTCGGCCGACGCGCGCGCCTGCGCCTTTTCCTTCTTGTAGCGCCACATGACGTAGAGCGCGAACAGCAGCGTCAGCAGCAGCCCCGGACCGACACCGGCCATGAACAGCTTGCCGATCGACTGTTCAGTGGCCAGGCCGTAGAGGATGAGCGTCAGGCTGGGCGGGATCAGGATGCCCAGCGTGCCGCCGGCGGCGATCAGGCCGGTGGACAGGCCATCGGAGTAGCCGCGGCTGCGCATCTGCGGAATGCCCGAGCTGCCGATGGCCGAGCAGGTGGCCGGGCTGGAGCCGCACATTGCCGAGAAAACCGAACAGGCCAGGGTGTTGGCGACACCGAGGCCGCCCGGCACGCGGTAGAGCCAGCGATTCAGCGAAGCGTAGAGGTCTTCGCCGGCGCGCGACTTGCCGATCGCCGCGCCCATCAGCACGAACAGCGGGATGGTGAGCAGCGTGAAGTTGTCGAGTTCGGCGTAGATGGTTTCGGTCACCAGTGCCAGCGACGACAGCGGCATGAAGAACAGCATGAACAGCAGGGCCACGCCACCGAGCGCGAAGGCGATCGGCATGCCCGAGAACAGGCCGACGAAGGTGGCGACGGCGAACAGCAGAGACAGTGTGAGCATGTCCATGTCAGGCCTCCTTGCGGCGCAGTGTCTGCAGCGCCAGTTCGAGTGTCAGCGTGGTCATGCCGAGCGCGACGAAGAGATACGGAATCCACAGTTTCGGGCCCCACAGCGAGGAGCTGGTCTTGCCGTCGGCCCAGGCTTCATGGAAGAACTCCCAGGCGTTGAAGGCAACGAAGCCGCAGAAGGCGAAGGTGAGTACGTCGGCCAGCTTCTGCCGCAGCCGGTTGATGCCGGCGGGCAGCATGGTGTCGAGCAGGTCGATCGCCACGTGGCCGCGTTCGGCCTGGGTGTGGGCCGCACTCATGAAGGTGGAAATGATGAGCAGCATGACGCACAGCTCGATTTCCCAGTCGGTGGGCCACTTGAGCCAGTAGCGCACCGCGACCTGCCACACCAGGATGCCGGCCGCCACGATGATGACGACGCCCGACAGATAGGCGGCAAGCCGGTTGAACCGGCGCAGCGCGCCGGCAATCAGCGAGAACATGATGGAACCCTCCCCAGGCCGGTCGCGTTACTTGACCGAAGTGGCCATGTCCATCCAGGCCTTGCCGTCCTTCACTTTCTCGGCAAAGTCCTTCCACGCGGTCTTCTGGGCGAGCGCGCGCCACTGGTTGAACGCGGCCTCGTCCATGTCCACCACCTTGATGCCGGCCTTGGCGAACACTTCGGCGGCGCGCTCGTCGTCCTTCTTCGCCTCTTCCATCGCGAACTTCTCCAGGCTCAGGCCGACCTCGACCAGCACCTTCTGCTGTTCGGGCGTGAGCTTGTTGAAGGTGTTCATCGAAATGAGCAGCGGTTCGAACATGTACCAGAAGCTGTGATCGCGACCGGTGGTGAAGGACTTCGACGTTTCGTACAGGCGGAAGCTGATGTGCGAGGTGGAGGAGGTCAGTGCGGCGTCGAGCACCTTTGACTGCATGCCACTGTAGATCTCGTTCGACGGCACGTTGGTGATGGCGGCGCCGGCTTCCTTCAGCATCACGTCCATTTCGCGGCTGCCGCCACGGAACTTGCTGCCCTTCACGTCGGCCGGGGCGACCATGGGCTGTCCGGCCGAGGCGATGCCGCCGGCTTGCCACACCCAGGTCAGGATCTTCATGCCCTTTTCTTCCAGATGCTTTTCGAGCCGCTGGCCGATGGGCGAGGTACGCCAGCGCAGGCCCTGCTCGTAGGAGGTGATCAGCGCCGGCATCAGCGTCAGATTCACTTCCGGCACCTCGCCGCCGCCGTAGGCCAGCGGAAGGACCGACATGTCCAGCACACCCTTGCGCAGCGCGCCGAACTGGGTGTTGGTCTTCATCAGCGAATTGCCGGGATAGACGGTGATCTTGACCTGACCCTGGGTGCGCTTCTCGACTTCGGCGGCAAACTGCTTGGCGAGGCGGTCGCGGAAGTCACCGTCGGGTGTGGTGGCGGCAGGGAACTGGTGCGAAAGCTTCAGGGTGGTCTGGGCAAACGCCGGCTGGGCGGCGCCCAGGCCGAGGGCCAGCAGGGATGCGGAAAGGGTGGTCGCGACAAAGCCGCGCAGGACGGAACGGCGCTGGGATTTCATGCAAGTCTCCTCCAGTCGATTGGATGCATGGTGGTGGTGCCGCGCCCCCTTGTTTTGTTCGGTGGGGGCTGATACGCGGCGAATACGTCAGATCAGTTCATGTATGTATAAAAGTCAAACGTGTATACACGATAGGATTCGGTGTATTCAGAGTCAAGCTTTGTCTATACTTTTTTGTAATGAGCAAGGAGCCCGACATGGATCACGCCCCGGCGCCACTGCGCCTGTCCGAACAGCTGTGCGAAAAGATCGAGGAACAGATCGTCACGGGCGCGCTGCGCCCCGGCGCCCGGCTCGACGAGCAGGAGCTGGCGGCTGAATTCGGCGTGTCGCGCACGCCGATACGCGAGGCGCTGATCCAGCTGGCGTCGGCCGGTCTGGTCGATACGCGCCCGAGGCGGGGCGCGGTGGTGGCCGAGATCGAGCCACACCGCCTGTGCGAAATGTTCGACGTGATGGCCGAACTGGAAGCGATGTGCGCCCGGCTGGCGGCGCGCCGCATCACCGAGGACGAGATCGCGTCGCTGCGCGCGGCGCACCAGGCCTGCGAGGCCGCCCGCGACGCCGACAACCCGGACGCCTACTACTGGCTCAACGAACTGTTCCACCGGCAGATATATATGGCGAGCCACAACGGCTTTCTCGCCGAACAGGCGATCAGCCTGCACCGCCGGCTGCGTCCCTACCGCCGGCTGCAGCTGCGCGTGCGCAACCGGATGAAGGTTTCCTACTCCGAACACCAGTCCATCGTCGATGCCATCGTCGCGGGTGAGGGTGATCTGGCGGCCGACCGCATCCGCGGCCACATCCAGGTGCAGGGCGAGCGCTTCACCGATCTGGTGGCGTCGGTCAGGCAGCTGAGCGCGGCGGGCGCCTGACGCACAGCTGCGGTGCCGCCTTGTACAAGGCCACGCCGCACGCCATAATCCGCGGCATGCGCCCGACGATCATCATTCCCGCCCCGTATTCCGGCCTGCGCTGGCGCAAGCCTGCCGCCTGAACCGCCCCCCCTGCACGCCCTGCGTGCGCCCCAGCCCTCCCTTCACCATCCGCCCGTCGTCGCCGGCCGTGCCTGTCCGTGCGCCGGATGCCGCGAAGGTTGAGAATGCTCCGAAACACGGCCATCGGAAGAAGCCACCATGCTGTTGATGATCGACAATTACGACTCCTTCACCTACAACCTCGTCCAATACTTCGGCGAGCTCGGCGAGGACGTGCGCGTGTTCCGCAATGACGAGATCACGCTGGAACAGATAGACGCGCTGAAGCCGGACCACATCGTGGTGTCGCCCGGCCCCTGTTCGCCGAACGAGGCGGGGGTGTCGGTGCCGCTGATCAAGGCCTTTGCCGGCAAGTACCCCATCCTCGGCGTCTGCCTCGGCCACCAGAGCATCGGCGCGGCCTTCGGCGGCGACGTCGTGCACGCCAAGGTGGTGATGCACGGCAAGACGGCGGCCATCCACCATCTGGACAAGGGCATGTTCCGCGGTCTGCCCAACCCGTTCACCGCCATCCGCTACCACTCGCTGGCGGTGTCGCGCGACACCCTGCCGGACTGCCTCGAAGTGACTGCCTGGACCGACGACGGCGAAATCATGGGCATGCGGCACAAGACGCTGGCCATCGAGGGCGTGCAGTTTCATCCGGAATCCATCCTGACCGAGCACGGTCATCAGATGCTGAAGAACTTCCTCGACGAGTGGAGGGCCGGCGCATGAGCTTCACCCCGAAACAGGCGCTCGAACGCGTGATCGAGCACCGCGAAATCTTCCGCGACGAAATGACCGCACTGATGCGTCAGATCATGACCGGCGAGGTGTCGCCGACGCTGATCGCCGCCATCCTGATCGGTCTGCGGGTAAAGAAGGAAACAGTGGGCGAGATCGCCGCCGCGGCAATGGTGATGCGCGAACTGTCGATGAAGGTGCCGGTGGACAACACCCAGACCCTGGTCGACACCTGCGGCACCGGCGGCGACGGTGCCCACACCTTCAATATATCCACCGCGTCGATGTTCGTCGCCGCGGCGGCCGGCGCGCGCGTGGCCAAGCACGGCGGGCGCGCCAGTTCGTCGCAGAGCGGTTCGGCCGACGTGCTGGAAGCGCTGGGCGTCAATCTGAACCTGACGCCGGCCCAGGTTTCGACCTGCATCGAACAGGTGGGCGTGGGTTTCATGTTCGCGCCCAATCACCACAGCGCGATGAAGCACGCGGCGCCGGTACGGCGCGAACTGGGCGTGCGCACCATGTTCAACATCCTCGGCCCGCTGACCAATCCGGCCGGGGCGGCCAACCAGGTGATGGGTGTGTTCCACGCCGATCTGGTCGGCATCCTGGCGCGCGTGCTGAAGGAACTGGGCTCGCGCAACGTGATGGTGGTGCATGGTCGAGACGGGCTGGACGAGCTGTCGATCAGCGGCGACACCTTCGTCGGCGAACTGCGCGACGGCGAGGTGAAGGAATACACCGTACATCCGTCCGACTTCGGGCTGGCGGTGCACGCGCTCGACACGCTGCGCGTGGCCGACGTGCAGGCCTCGCGCGACATGCTGCTGGCCGCACTCGACGGCACGCTCCCGCCGGCGCGCGACATCGTGCTGCTCAATGCCGGCGCCAGCCTCTACGTGTCTGGTGTGGCGGACAGCCTGCGCGACGGCGTCGACCGGGCGCGCGAAGCCATCGAATCGGGCGCGGCGCGGCAGGGTCTCGACAAGCTGGTCGAGCTGTCGCGCTCGTTCGCGAACTGAGGCCGCCCATGTCCGACATCCTGCAGAAAATCCTCGCCACCAAGCGCGAGGAAATCGCCAGCGGTCTTGCCGCGGAAACGATGGCAGCGCTGCGCGCGCGGGCCGACGCGCAGACGCCCACGCGAGATTTCGTCGCCGCACTGAAGACGCGCGTGGCGGCAAAGAAGCCGGCGGTGATTGCCGAAGTGAAGAAGGCCAGCCCGTCCAAGGGCGTGCTGCGCGCCGACTTCCGGCCGGCCGACATCGCCCGCTCGTACGAGGCCGGGGGCGCGGCCTGCCTGTCGGTGCTGACCGACCGCCAGTACTTCCAGGGCAGTCCGGACTATCTGGTCGAGGCGCGCGCCGCCTGCAGCCTGCCGGTGCTGCGCAAGGATTTCATCATCGACCCGTATCAGGTGGTCGAGGCGCGGGCGATGGGCGCGGACTGCATCCTGCTGATCGTCGCCGCCTTCCTGCCGCCTTCGGGCGAAGCCGACGCGGCGCAGCAGGCCCGCGCGGTCGCCGACATGCGCGCGCTCGAGTCGCTGGCGACGGAACTGGGCATGGCGGTGCTGGTGGAAAGCCACGACGCCGGCGAGCTGGACCTCGCGCTGCAGCTGGATACGCCGCTGATGGGCATCAACAACCGCAGCCTGCGCACCTTCGAGGTATCGCTCGACTTCACGCTGTCGCAGCTCGAGCGCATTCCGGCCGACCGCGTGGTCATCACCGAAAGCGGCATCCTCGCAACGGAACACGTCGCGGCCATGCGGGCCCGCGACGTGCATGCCTTCCTGGTGGGCGAGGCATTCATGCGCGCCGCCGACCCGGGGGCCGAGCTGGCGCGCCTGTTCGACATCGCCTGAGCGGACTCAGCCGCGCGTCGCTTCCGGCGCGCGCGGGCCGTCGCCGTGGCGGTGCTTGCCATGGTGGCCGTGGCGACCACCCATGCTGGCCAGCGACTTTGCCGCTTCCTTGCGTTGTGCCGGCGTCAGCACTTCGGCCAGATCGGCCATCGTGCGCGTCATCACCTTCGACGCTTCGTCCATCTGCGCATGGCGGGCGGCGCGCTGCTGCTCGATCTGGCCGCGGTCTATCGTGTCGGCCGACAGCAGCGCCAGCATCTGCTGACGGTCGTCCGAGTGACCGGCGTGCAGCTTCTTCATTTCCTCGCCGGACGCCTTGACGATCTCACGGGCGCGCGCTTTCTGTTCCTCGCTGGCGCCGACCTTCGTGAACACGCGCTCGACCATCTGTTCCATGCGCTGGCCCATCGCTTCGGGCCCGTGGTGGCGCTCACCGTGCTTCACCGGGTGGGCACCGCCCTCGGCGCCCGGATGGGCCTGTGCCGGCAGATTGACGGCAACCAGTCCGGCCAGTGCACCGGCGGTGGCAAGACCGGCAAACCAGCGGCCGCGGACAGATGATTTTTCAGGGGTTTTCATGTTCGGTATCTCCGTTCGCCGGAACGCTCCGGCAGCGAAGCCAGCTTGTGCCGCTGCTGTGAACCCCGATTTCGAGTGGCGTAACCATTTGTAAAGGTTGACGCCCGGAACGTGATTCCGGCACCGGCGTTCGAGTTGCGGGCGAAATGGGCGACGTTGCTCTGCAACGACGGCGTGACCCACGCCGCATCCCAGTATTGGCGCGGGTTTCCGTCGATTTGCTGCGGTATGATCAATCGCAGATACCGTCTCAAGAACGGCCGATAAACCAAAGAGGTCAGCGCCGGGCTCAGGCCCGGCGTCCAATAACATCGTCCAGTCCGCATGACAGCCCCCGCCGCCCGCGCGATCGACTGTGCCATGCTGTCCGGTCTGCCTTCGCTGCCGCTTCTCGCGGACGTGGCACTCGGACTGCGTGCGCTGCCGGCCGGCGTTCCGTCCCTCAATGCGCTGTTGCGCCACGATCCGGCCTGGGTGCTGCGCCTGCTGCGCGCGTCGCAGCTGATCGCCACGCCCACCGGCGACGGCGGCGCGGGGCGGCGCATCGACGCGGTGATCGACGCCTGTGGACATGCGCTGATACAGGTGGCGCTGCTCGACGGCCGCGCGCGCGTCAAGCGCAGCGGCGTCGATCTTGCCGGACACCACGCGTTCTGGGCGCACTCCATACTGAGCGCCGAAATCGCCCGCGAACTGGCTGCTGCGGGCGGTCGCTGCGATCCGGACGAGAGCTTCATCGCCGGCCTGCTGCTCGACGTCGCGTTGCCGCTGCTGGCGGCGGCACCCGGTGGTGGCGAGCGGCACGCGCAGCGGCCGACCGAACACGAACTGGCCGCGTTCGAAACCGCCTATGGCGGCGAACATCACGGCGAGGTCGGCGCCGCGCTGCTGTCTGCCGAATGGTCAGCCGGACTGGCGGATGCGCTGCGCTTCTCACACGCCGACGGCGCGCTCTTCGTCGATGCACCCGAGCACCTGCGCCTGGCGCGTGCCGCCGAGGAACTGGCGGGTGGCGGTGCCACCGACACGTCGCAGCAACGGGCGCTCGCACAACGCCTGACCGGGCTGCCGGCCGATGCGCTCGACAGCGCGCTGCAGGCGGCGCACAGCCGGGCGTTTGAACGCTGCCGGCTGGTCGAGGTGGACGCTGCCGACACGCTGCTTCCGGCCGGTGCGCCCTATCGTCCGACCTTCGGCATCGCCGACGCGCAGCCGGACGACAGCGCCGCGCTGACCAGCTTCGCCCGCGCCGGGCTGTTCGGCCAGGTGTATGCGCGGGGCGACGAGTCCGCGCTGTGGACCATGCTGAAGCTGGCGTCGGCCTTGCTGCTCGACCTGCCGGCGCCGCAGATCCTGCGAGCAGGGCAGGGTGGCAGCGCCTTCATGCCCATCGCGGAGCAGGGCGATAACGTTCAGCGTATCGACCTCGCGCAGGCGGGGCTGGAAGGCGTGTGGCATCAGCTGTCGTCCGGCGCGGCCTGGCTGTGCAGCGACGCGCGCGAAGCCGCTGCGCTGCCGGTCAGCCTGCAGCGCCTGCTGCGCGTGTCGCCCGGGCAGACCGGCCTGATCCAGCCGCTGTGCAGCGAAGCCGGCGTCGAGGCGCTCGCGCTCTACCACTTCCCGGCCAGTTTCGCGCCCGCGCTGATGCGCCGCAGCGACGAACTGCGTGCGCTGGCCGACGGGGCTGGGCGGGCCCTGCACCAGCAGCAGCTGCGTCTGCGCGAACTGGACGAACTGCGCCAGGGTATGGCCGAGCAGTACGCCGTGCATGCCCGCCAGTTGCGCGCTGACCTGCACACGCCGCTCGGCCTGATGCGGCACCAGATCAAGTCGATGCGCCTGAAGATGGGCGCCGATTCAATGGTCGATTCCGAACTGACGGTGTTCGGCGACCAGATCGAGCGCATCGACACCGTGCTGCGTCAGTTCGAGGGCCGTCCGCCCGACGTGTCGGCCGACGCCCAGCGCATCGACCTCAATCAGCTGATGGAACAGACGGTGGCCGAGGTCGAGGAGCGCGTGCTGCGGGCCCGCTCGATCTCGACCGAACTGCATCTCGACGCGGCGCTGCCGCCGCTGCACCTGCCGCTCGGCGTGCTGCGCGAGCTGCTGCACGCGCTGCTGGCGATCAGCGCCGAACAGGTCGGCACCTCCGGTCGCATTGCGGTCAGCACGGCCGAAGGTCTGAACCTCAATGGCGCGCTGTTCGTCGAGGTCCGGGTACGCGATTTCGGCCGCGGCATGGACGCCGGACGGGTGGCGGGGCTGTTCGCCCCGGACGGCAGCGGCGGCAACCGGGCGACGCCGGCGCACGCGCTGGCGCTGGCCCGCTCGCTCGGCGGTTCGCTGTCGTGCAAGAGCGCGGTCGGTCAGGGCACCGTGTTCCAGCTGCTGCTGCCGCGCACTACCCGTCGCCCGGCAGCGGCGGGGGCCGTTCCGCTCTGACCGTCAGGCCGCCTTCCAGCGGCTGTTGGCGTTCACATGCTGGGCGAGGAAATCCATCTGGTCCGCCAGGATGTTGCGGTTGCTGAGAATGAGGTACTCGGCCTTGTTCGGCACGTAGGGCGCGTACATCAGCTGCATCCGCGCCTGCTCGGGCGTGCGGCCGCTCTTGCGCTGGTTGCAGGGCCGGCAGCAGGTCACCACGTTCATCCACAGGTCGCGGCCACCCTGCGACACCGGCACGATGTGGTCGCGCGTAAGCTTCTGGTACGAGAACTCGCCGCCGCAGTAGCCGCAGATCGAGCGGTCGCGGTGGAACAGTTCGCGGTTGTTCAGCGGCGGCACGGCCGTCTGCAGCTTGTGCGCGTGGCTGCGTCCCTTGATCGCGATGATGCTGTTGGTGCGGATGAAGGACTGTTCGCCGGTGACGCGATTGATGCCGCCGCGGATTTCGAACTCGTGACTGCCGGCCACCCAGGCCACCAGATCCTTGGAGTGATAGAACACGGCATGCTGCCAGCTGACCCAGCGGTGCGGAACGCCGTTGGCGTCGAGGGTCAGTATCCACGGGTGCGACGGGCGTCGCACTTCGTAAACTATGCTCCGGGGTGGGTGCTCCAGCATGATCGTCTTACGCGTCCTCGGTCTGAAATCGGTCAGTCGAAGTGAAACGTGTGTCGTCACGCATCCGCCCGGCGACGCGGGAAACGTTGCCGCGCAAGGTGCTCGGACACTTTAGCAAAGGAAGATGAATTTGCAACCGCGTCAATCGTTTGCGACGCATCGTTCCCTCGGCTGTGCACTGGCGCTGTCGGCCCTGCTGCACCTGCTTGTTTTCTGGCCGCTGCCGTCCGCGGCGCCGCAGCCCAGCTACAGCGTGTTACGGCTGGCGCTGAAGCCGGTCGGCCAGAGCGCCTCGCCGGCGGAGGACAGCGCGACTGTGGGGACGGGCGTGGTGGCGGCCGAGCCCCGCCCGGCGCCGGTCTCGGCCCCGGGAACCCCCGTCGCGGCTGGGCGCACGCCGCCGCCGGTCGCCGAGCCAGCGCTGCCGGCACCGGGCGAGGACGCATTGCGGGCGTTGCGCTACGCGCTGGCGCGGGCGGTCGTTGCCGATGGATGGACGACAGAGGGGCGCGCCGCGTCGATGTCGGTGCAGTTGCACGTGCTGGCGCGGCGGGTGGTCGGCGTCGATCTCGCGCGCAGCAGCGGCCGTGACGAGGTCGACGCGGCGGTGCTGGCCGCCTTCAAGGCAGCGGCCGGGCGGGCCGTAATACCGGCGTCGCTTCCGGCGCACGGGTTTACCGTCGAACTCGAGCTGGAAGCGGGAGATGCCGCCCGTTCCGATGATGCCGAGCCACCGCTACCCGGTTGAACCTTCGACACCGTCAGCAGCGCACCTGCTGACGGCAGAAGCTGTCCATCGCGACCACCCGCGTGGTCGCGCCGACCGGCTTCATCGCGCGGTCGCCGCCGTGATCCAGCGCCAGCCGGAAGCCGAAACTCTGGAAGAAGCGGTCAAACACGTCGGCGCCCAGCGTGGCGACGGCCACCAGTTCGTCACGTTCGGCCGCATATTCGAGCACGATGCCGGCCAGTGGCTGCGGCGCCGGGCCTTCGAGTACGCGCGCGCCAGCGGCCGGATCGAACTGGCTGTGCTCGGAACAGCAGTGGATCACGCGGGCGCGGCGGCTGTGTGCAGTCGCTTCGTCACGGTAGGAGATGAAACTGATGTCCCGTGTCGGATGCGTGAGCTTGTGCGAGCATATGGCCGAGTAGGCGACGATGGACTGGGCCCGGCCGACGCCGCCGGGCCAGTCGTACTGTTGCCCGTCGGCGGTACGCAGCTTCGTCGTGCCGTCGACCTTCCTGCCCAGATCCAGCAGGAAACAGGGCGTGGCCGGATACGGCCACTGGAATACATAATTGACGCCCGGCTTGAGCGAGGACGCCTTCAGCGGCCGACCTTCGCTGTCGGTCAGCACGCTGCGCGGGTATTCCCGCGCCACGGCGGCGCGCGCGGGCAGGTTCAGTCCGGCCAGTCCGCAGGCGGCGCTGCACGCGGCGACAAAGCTGCGTCTTTCCATCATCACGCTCCACAGGAAACATTCGTGCGGCAGTCGTTGAAAACTAGAAAGTGCCGCCGCGGTAGTCAAGCCGGCCGGAGACAGAATTGAGCACGCCGCCGCAGTCGCTGCCGTCGCCGTCGGAGCCGGCCGATCCGTCGGCCGGGCGCGCTCGCGCGCCGGGGCACGGGTTTGTGGTCAATCTGCTGATCGCCGTCGCCTACTGCCTGCTCGCCGCTCTCAGCTTCCGGCTGCGCGACGTTGCGTCGGGTCAGATGCCGATGTGGGCGCCGATGGGGCTCGCCCTGTTCGCGCTGCTGCAGGGCGGCACGCGCTGGCTGCCCGGCGTGGTCGTCGGCGTGCTTGCGTCGGCGGTGCTGGCGCGTCAGGGCGCGGCGATGATCGTGCTCTTCTCCGCCGGCCAGATCCTTGCGCCGTGGGCCGGTGCGGTGCTGCTGCGCCGCCTGACCGTGCAACCGACCGATCTGCTCGAACGCACCGATGGCGCGCTCAAGCTGATGGCCGTGATCTATCTGATGGCGGTGCCCAGTGCCGTGGCGACACTGACCGGCAGCGTGCTGACGCACGGCGTGCCGCCCGAGCGCTGGCTGGAGATCGGCTCCACCGCCTGGCTCGGTGACGCGCTCGGCGCCATCGTCACCGTGCTGCCGCTGCTGGCCTGGGGCGCGCGCCGGCCGCTGCAGCAGCTCACGCGCCGCCTGCCCGAGCAGATCGTTGTCGTCGGCGCGCTGATGGCCCTGCTCAGCGTCACCTTCGCCGGTGTCGCGCTGCTGCCGGATCCGATGCTGCAGCTCTACGTCGCGCTGCCGCTGGTCGTGTGGGTGGCGCTGCGTTTCCCGCCGCGCGTCGGCTGGACCGCTTTCCTGATCACTTCGATGATGGCGCTGGCCGGCACCGCCAACGGCACGTCGCCGTTCAGCCCGCACCCGATGCAGGTGCAGCTGCTGGTGCTGCATGGGCTGATCATGCTGACCGCAGCGACCGCGCTGTTCATCGGCGCCGCGATGTCGGAGAAGCAGGCGGCCCGACGCGCGCTGCGCGAGCGCGAATCGCATTTCCGCGCGCTGACCCTGCTGTCGGCCGACTGGCACTGGGAACTGGACGCCGAACTGCGCTATCACCGGCTGCCGGACGAACTGACCGACGCACACTTCGGTGACACCGAACTGGATGGCTGCGCGCCGTGGGAGATTTCCGGCGAGGAAGCGCTGACCCAGCCCTGGGGCCTGCTGCGGCAGACACTGGAACGGCACGAAGCCTTCCGCGATTTCCTGTCGCGCCGCCGTGACGGTTCGCGCTGGCGCTACCTCGCCTCGTCCGGTGAACCGGTGTTCGATGCGTCCGGCGCCTTTTCCGGCTATCGCGGCGTCAGCCGCGACATCACCGCCGAAATGCAGGCGCGCGAGGCGCTGCGCGAAGAGGAGTTCCGCCTGCGCGCGCTGGTCGATGCGCTGCCCGACCTGATCGTGCTGAAGGACAGGCACCTGCGCTGGCGCCTGGCCAACCGCGCGCTGCTCGACACGCGTTGCCTGAAGAAGACGGCCTGGCTGGGGGCGACCAGCGAGGAACTGGCAGCGCATCTGCCGTCGCTGTCCGACGTGCTGCTGCACAACCACGCCATCGCGCAGGAGGTCGCCCGCACCTGCAAGCCGCATTTCGAGGAACAGGTGGTCGACCTGGCCGGCAACGATCCGCGCGTCTACGACGTCAGCATCATTCCGCTGGTCGACGACGACGGTGCCTTCAATGGTCTGGTGTCGGTACGCCGCGACGTGACCGCGCAGCGCGAGGCGGCGCGCATACAGACCGAGCACGTGCAAAGTGTGCAGTCGCAGAACGACGAACTGGAACGACGTGTCGGCGCGCGCACCGCGGCGCTGGAAGCGGCGGTCAAAGAGCTGGAGGCCTTCAGCTATTCGGTGTCGCACGACCTGCGCGCACCGCTGCGTGCGCTCGACGGTTTTTCGCGACTGCTGGTCGAGGACTACGGCGATCTGCTGGACGAGCAGGGGCGCGAATACCTCGCGCGCATCCGTCGCAACAGCCAGCGCATGGGCGAACTGATCGACGACCTGCTCGAACTGTCGCGCGTGTCGCGCGCCGAGGTGCGCCGCACGCTGACCAATCTGTCGGACGTCGCCCGCGACATCGCGCGCGAACTCGATGCCGAGGCGCCGTCACGACAGGTGCAGTGGGTGATTCCGGAAGGCCTGTGGGTGGACGCCGATCCCGGCCTCGCCCGCATCGTGCTGGAAAACCTGCTGCGCAACGCGTGGAAGTTCACCCGACTGCAGCCGCAGCCGCGCATCGAGATCGGACAGTCCCGGCTGGGCGAACAGACCGCCTATTACGTGCGCGACAACGGCGCCGGCTTCGACATGGCGTACGTCGGGCGCCTGTTCGCGCCCTTCCAGCGCCTGCACAACAATCGCGAATACGACGGCAGCGGCATCGGTCTGGCCATCGTGCAGCGCATCATCCGGCTGCATGGCGGCCGCGTCGCGGCCGAGGGCGTGCCAGGGCAGGGGGCGACCTTCAGCTTCAGCTTCGGCGCCGCCGCCGAAGCGGTCGAGGCCTGAGCCGGCGCAGTCGCTCAGCCGGCCGCTGCCGGCAGCGTGAAGTGATGAACGCCGAAGCTGCCTTGCCGGCGCTCCTCGAAAAAGGTGCGCAAGGTGAGCGACACGCTGCGGAAGGCCAGTTCGTCCCACGGGATGTCGGCCTCGCCGAACAGCTTCACCTCCAGTGATTCGGTGCCCGGCGCGAAATCGAGGTCGAGCAGCCGCGCGCGGAACAGCAGGTGGATCTGGTCGATGAAGGGCACGCTGACCATCGTGTAGGGCGCCAGCAGTTCGACCCGCGCGCAGGCCTCTTCGCGCGTCTCGCGCATCGCGCCCTCGGCGGCGCTCTCTCCGTTCTCCATGAAGCCGGCAGGCAGCGTCCAGTAGCCATGGCGCGGCTCGATCGCCCGCCGGCACAGCATCACCTTGTCTTCCCACACCGGCAGCGTACCGACCACCATGCGCGGGTTCTGATAATGAATGCTGCCGCAGGCCGGGCAGACGTGGCGCGGGCGGTTGTCGCCGGCCGGAACGCGCAGTTCGACCTCGCTGCCGCAATGGGCGCAGTACTTCATGTGTCGGGTGGCAAAGCCGTGTTGCTGAGCAGGCCACGAGTGTAGCGCCGCCCCCGGCGGATGCGCATGGGGTGGCCGGTTTTTTGCTGCTGCCCTCAAGTCGGGAGACTCCCCGGCCGTAAGGAAAGCCAATGCCGATTGATTCGGGGCGGTCACGCGCGCGCCGCCTCGTTGCAACGGTTGCTGCACAGCCCGGATTCACGAATGAATGACCTGATCGATACACGCCGCTTCCAGGAAATAAAGGCCGCGGGCGAATTGCCGTCGCCCAAGGGCATCGCCTTGTCGATCGCCCGCATGAGCCAGCGCGGTGACGCCTCGCTGGCTGAACTGGCCCGGCTGATCCAGGGTGATCCGGCACTGGTCGGGCGTCTGGTACGTGCCGCCAACGGCACGCTGCCGCAGGGCTCGCGCCCGGTGGTCGCGCTGCGCGATGCGCTGGCGGTGCTTGGTATGGCGGCGGTGCGCAACCTGGCGCTGGGCTTCTCGCTGATTTCGAGCAACGGCGAGGGTCTTTGCCGCAGCTTCCCCTACACACGCTTCTGGACCGGGTCGGTCATCCGCGCCATCGCGATGCAGAAGATCGTCATGCGACTGCGCAGCGCCGGTGTCGAGGAGAGCTTCAGCGTCGGCCTGCTGTCGGGGGTCGGCGCCCTCGGTCTGGCCAGCGTGTTTCCGGTGCAGTATTCGCGCGTGCTCGACGAAGCGCGCGGCGACCCGGCCTGCCTGCTCGAACAGGAGCGCCAGGCGTTCGCGATGACCCACGTCGAACTGAGTGCGGCGATGCTGCTCGACTGGGGCATGCCGCGCTTCTTCGTCGCCGCGGTGCTGGGCCACGAGTCGGCACTGAGCACGCCGGTTGATCCGGGCTCGCGCGAATACGGTCTGACGATGGCACTGGGCCTGGCCCGCGCCATCGAGAGCGCCTGCATGGCTGATGAAGCCAGCCGGGCGCAAAGTCTGGACGCCGCGCGCGCGCTGGCGGCGCGCATGGAGTGGGTGCCGGAACAGGTGTCCGCGCTGTGCGAGGAAGTCGCCCTGGACTGGAAGGACTGGTCGCAGATGCTGCCGGTCGATGCCTATGCCTTGCCCAGCCTGGACGGACTGGCCGACACGCTGGTGCCGGCTCCGCCGCCCGTCCCGGCCGCGCCGCCAGCGCCGGCAGCGCAGCAGGCGGCCAACGACGCGCCGGGCAGCGAAGGCTTGCGCGTGCTGGTGGTGGAGGACGACGCGGCCACCCGGCTGACACTGCAGACCTTGCTGGTACGCGGCGGCTATCAGGTCGCGGTGGCCGAGGACGGCGTACGCGGCATGGATCTGGCGCTCGAGTTCCAGCCGCACATCATGGTGGTCGACTGGGTGATGCCGCAGATGAACGGCCTCGAACTGACGCGCACGCTGCGCCAGACCCGGATGGGCCGCAACATCTACATCATCCTGCTCACCAGTCACGAAGAGGATCAGCGCTTGATCGAGGCCTTCGAATCGGGCGTCGATGACTACATGGTCAAGCCGCTGCGGCCGCGCGTGCTCGAAGCGCGGCTGCGTGCAGGTCAGCGTCTGGTGCGCATGCAGCGCGAACTGGAGAGCGAGCGCGAGGAAATCCGCCGCTACGCAGCTGAGCTGGGTGTGAGCAACCGCCGGCTGCAGGAGGTCGCGCTGACCGACGCGCTGACCGGTTTCCCGAACCGCCGCTACGCGATGAGCCGCATCGCTCAGGAATGGGCGATCGCGCAACGCAGTGAGCGCCCGCTGTCCTGCCTTCTGATCGACATCGATCACTTCCGTCAGATCAATGAAACCTACGGTCGGGACGTCGCCGATCAGGTGCTGGAACAGACCGCCCGGGCGATCCGCGAGTGCATGCGCGCGCAGGACGTGGTGTGCCGCACCGGCGGCGACGAGTTCCTGATCATCTGCCCGGACACCGATCTCGAACAGGCGATGGCCTGCGCGCAGCGCGTGTGCGCCGGCGTCGCCGCGGCACCGGTGCAGGCCGGTCGCCTGCGCCTGACCAGTTCGATCAGCATCGGCGTGGCCGAGCGCCTGCCGGCCATGCCGGACGCCGACGCGCTGCTCACTTTCGCCGACCAGGCGCTGGTCGCGGCCAAGAGTGCCGGGCGCAACCGGGCGCACGCGGCGGAATGGGCGGTGAACAGGTCCTAATCCCCCCTCAACCGAAAGGGTAAAGAGAGACTTTTGCCCGCATCCGGCAAAAGTCGTTGCTCAAGTTTCGGCAGATCTTGCCGTCCATTGATCCCGTTGATCGTGCTCACGACCCGGAATGAAGTGGATGGACCGTCACTCTGACAAGATGGGAGGGTTCAGAACCATCAAGGTATTGATGGTCGAGGACAATGAAGACGATGTCTTCCTGCTGAACGCTCAACTGAGCGCACGCGGGCTGGACACGTATTCGGAGCGCGTGGACAGCGCCGGCGATCTCGCCCGCGCGCTGGAAGAGCGTGAATGGGATCTGGTCATTTCCGACCACGCCATGCCCGGCTTCGACTCGGCGTCCGCGCTCGAGGTCGTGCGCCGCAGCGGGCGCGACATTCCCTTCATCATCTACTCGGGCAAGATTTCCGACCACATGGCCTTCTCGGCCATGCGTAATGGCGTCGCCGACTACGTCCAGAAGGGCAATATCGCCCGCCTGGTGCCGGTGATCGAACGCGAACTGCGCGGCGTCGAAACGCGGCGCGCAGTGCAGACGGCGGACGCGCGCATCCATGCGCTGGCCTTCTTCGACACGCTGTCGGCACTGCCCAACCAGACCCTGCTGCGCGCGCAGATCGACGACTGGCTCGACACCGCCCGCCGCAGCGTCGAAGCCAGCCACGCCACGCTGATGGTGGTGGACATCGACCGCTTCCTGCGCATCAACACCAGCTTCGGTTACGAGGCGGGCAACGCGGTGCTGCGCGAAGCGGTGCGCCGGCTGATCGAGCGCGCCGGCGACGGCGCGATGATCGCCCGCCTCAGCGGCGATCGTTTCTGCGTGTTCGCGCCGGCCTGCACCACGCGTGCGCTGGCGTCGGCACTTGCGCAACGGCTGATGGACGCCTTTTCCACCCCGATCATCAAGGACGGCCTCGAACTGTTCCTGACCGCTTCGGTCGGCGTGGCGATGACGCCGGACGATGGCGACGATGCGCAGTCCCTGATCATGAATGCCGAAGCGGCAATGGCCAGCGCGAAGCGCTCCGGCGGCAACGGCATGAGCTTCTACGCGCGTGAGATGAGCGCCAGCTCGGCCGAGAAGCTGGTGCTGGAAACGCACCTGCGGCACGCGGTGCAACGCGGCGAACTGTTCCTGAACTACCAGCCCATCCTGAATGGCGTGACCGGCCGCCCTTCCGGCGTGGAGGCGCTGCTGCGCTGGAAGCATCCGCAGCGCGGCGTCGTGTCGCCGGACCGTTTCATTCCGCTGGCCGACGAATCCGGACTCATCGTCGAGATCGGCGCCTGGGTCATGCGCGAAGCCTGCAGCCAGGGCAGGCTGTGGCACGAACAGGGCATGACCGACCTGTCGATGTCGGTGAACGTGTCCGCAGTGCAGTTCGCCCAGCCACGGCTGCTGGAAACCGTGCGTACCACGCTGGAAGACACCGGTTTTCCGCCGGACAAGCTGGTGCTCGAAATCACCGAATCGGTGCTGATGAAGGACGCCGAAACGACCATCGGCATGCTGAAGGCGCTGAAGAACATGGGCGTCCGAATCTCGATGGACGACTTCGGCACCGGCTATTCATCGCTGTCCTACCTGAAGCGCTTCCCGATCGACATCGTCAAGATCGACAAGTCCTTCGTCCGCGACATCAACGAGGACGAGGACGACGCCGCCATCATCCGCGTCATCATCGCGCTGGCCCGCAGCCTGCGCCTGACCACGGTGGCGGAGGGCGTGGAAACGCCGGAACAGCTGGGCTTCCTGATGCGCGAGCAGTGCGACCGCTTCCAGGGCTATTTCTTCTCGCGACCGGTGGACGCAGACGTGCTCTGCGCCCGCATCCTGGACGGCTCACTTCTGATTTAAGTTTTTCCCGGCGCTGCCGTTACCTGCCCTGTCCGCCCGATTTTCAGGGTGGCACTCCCCGTACACGCGCGAAATGTAAGAATTTTTCTTACAGGATTTCGTTCGCCCCTTCGTACAGCAAGTTTCGCCAGCCCCTGATTGGGCATCGGCGCCCCTCTCGGCAGAATGCATCCCACACACAGGCGCACTCTGCACCTGCTCCAAGGAGGGATCGAGGCATGAAGACGACCGGCTTGCTCAACGAGATTCGCGAACTGAATCTTGCCTATCTGATGCTCGCTCAGCAGATGATCCGCGAGGACCGCGATGCAGCGATGTTCCGCCTCGGTGTCAGCGAGGAAGTCGCCGGCATGATCGAGTCGCTCTCCCCGGCACAGGTCCTGAAGATGGCCAGCGCCAACATGATGCTGTGCCGCCTGCGTTTCGACGACCGCGTCCTGCTCGGCCTGTTGTCCAGCCACGGTCGTGACGCATCGACCTCCCACCTGCACGCGACCATCCTGGCCTGCGCGCAGCCGGTCGAAGCGGTTTCCTGAGTCAGGGAGTCAAGGTCATGAAAAACAAGAGCATCGTTTCCGAAGGTCGCGAAATCGCGCTGGCGGTGAACCTGATCCAGCTGGGCGCCCGCCTGCAGCTGCTGGAAGCCGAAACCCATCTGTCGCGTGAGCGTCTGCTCAAGCTGTACAAGGAAGTGAAGGGCGTGTCGCCGCCGAAGGGCATGCTGCCTTTCTCGACCGACTGGTTCATGACCTGGCAGCCGAACATTCACGCTTCGCTGTTCATGTCCTTCTTCAGTTTCTTCAAGCAGAACACCGGTCTCAACCAGCTGGACTGCATCGTCAAGGCATTCAAGCTCTACCAGGAACACGTGCAGACGCACGACATGGAAGAGGTGCTGAGTCTCACCCGCGCCTGGACGCTGGTGCGCTTCTTCGACGCCAAGCTGCTGCAGCACACGAAGTGCACCTGCTGCGGCGGCCACTTCGTGGCGCACGCCTACGACCCGAAGGCCAGCTATGTCTGCGGCCTGTGCAACATTCCCGCACGCGCCGGCAAGACGCGCCGTGCCCGCGAGGCGCTGATCGCCGCCTGATCCGTTTTCTCTCTCCTGTCTGACCTCCTCCTTGCGCGAGCAAGGAGCTCGCCGCTGCGGGGCAACCCGCAGCGGCATTTTTTTGTGCGTCGGGTGCTGTTCACCTGCGCAGCAGACTTGGTCAAGTTTCCTGAGGTGGTGCCGTTAGACCAGCAGGCACGCAGTGATTGATGCCCCGAACATCCGTCATACACAGGGAAATTCCATGTTTCTGATCATCGGCTACGTGATCATCCTTGCCG
Source organism: Methyloversatilis discipulorum (assembly GCF_018780585.1). GTDB lineage: Bacteria > Pseudomonadota > Gammaproteobacteria > Burkholderiales > Rhodocyclaceae > Methyloversatilis > Methyloversatilis discipulorum_B. Next base: position 119,572 of record NZ_JADMJL010000016.1, read on the forward strand.
CTTCGGTCGGCACCTACGCACTGCACGGCAGTCTGGCCGCGCTGTGGGTGCCCGCCGAGTACGTCGCCATCTTCGGTCTGATGATCGGTGGCTTCGTGGCTGGCAACGGCATGGCTGCAATCAAGGCGACGGTGGCCGCGCTGCCGTCGGTATTCAAGGGTTCGTCCTACAACAAGGCCTTCTACGTGGACGTGCTGGCCATGCTGTACGAAATCCTGGCCAAGGTGCGCAAGGAAGGGCTGATGTCGATCGAAGCCGACGTCGAGAATCCCGAATCCAGCCCCATCTTCTCCAAGTACCCCAACTTTCTCGCCGACCACCACGCGGTGGACTTCCTGACCGACTACCTCCGCATGATGGTGGGCGGCAACCTGAACGCCTTCGAGATCGCCGACCTGATGGACGCCGAGATCGAAACCCACCACTCCGAACAGCATGTCGCCGTGCATTGCGTGTCGAAGATGGCCGACGGTGTGCCGGCCTTCGGCATCGTCGTCGCGGTGATGGGTGTGGTGAACGTGATGGGCTCGGTCGGTCAGCCGCCGGCCGTGCTGGGCAAGATGATCGGCGGCGCGCTGGTCGGCACCTTCCTCGGCATCCTGCTCTCCTACGGTTTCGTCGCGCCGATCGCCTCCCAGCTCGAACAGAAGATGGAAGAGGGCGGCAAGATCTACGAGTGCATGAAGGTGGTGCTGCTGGCCAGCATGAACGGCTACGCGCCGCAGGTGGCGATCGAGTTCGGCCGCAAGGTGCTGTACTCGCCGGACCGCCCCAGCTTCAAGGAGCTGGAGGACGAAGTGAAGAGCCGCAAGGGCAAGTGAGCGGGCGCATCGCTCATCTCCTGACCTCCTCATCCACCATCGGTTGAATCATGTCCGACGATACCCAGCAGCCAATCATCGTCAAGAAGATCAAGAAGGGCGGCGGCGGTGCGCACGGCGGCGCATGGAAGATCGCCTACGCCGACTTCGTGACCGCGATGATGGCCTTCTTCCTGCTGATGTGGCTGCTCGGTTCGACCGCGCAGGGCGACCTCGAAGGGATTGCCGAGTACTTCGAGAACCCGCTGAAGGTGGCGCAGCAGGGCGGCTCCGGATCGGGCGACAGTTCGAGCGTCATCCAGGGCGGTGGACGCGACCTGACGCGGCAGGCCGGTCAGGTGAAGTACGGCGCGGTCGAGACCAAGCAGCGGTCGATCAATCTCAGCGCCAGCAGCGAAGACCAGAAGTCCGAGGAGATGAAGCGCGAGCAGCAGCGCCAGGAACGCGTCAAGCTGATCGAGCTGAAGAGCCAGATAGAGGCGCGCATCGAAGCCAATCCCGACCTGCGCCCCTTCCGCAACCAGCTCATGCTGGACGTGACGTCCGAAGGGCTGCGCATCCAGATCGTCGACGAGCAGAACCGGCCGATGTTCGCCTCGGCCAGTGACCGGCTGCAGCCTTATACCCAGGTCATCCTGCGCGAGATCGGCCTCATCCTGAACCAGGTCGACAACCGCGTCTTCCTGTCCGGGCATACCGACGCCAAGCCATTTGCCGGCGGCATCGGCGGCTTTTCCAACTGGGAGCTGTCGTCCAACCGCGCCAACGCGTCGCGGCGCGAACTGATCGCCGGCGGCATGGACCCGGACAAGGTGCTGCGGGTGGTCGGCATGAGTTCCATCATTCCATTCGACAAGGACGACCCGTTCAACCCGATCAACCGTCGCATCAGCATCATCGTGCTGAACCGCGACACCGAGCAGGCGATGCTGTCGGACGGACGTTCGGTCAACGTCGAGGACGTGGCCGGAGCGGCGGGCGCGGTCGCGCCGCCCTGATCAAGTTTCACCCCGTATCGCCGTAAAGATCGAAGTCAGTCCGTATCGTTGCCCATCGATGCCCGATGTCATGAAAATAAAACCGATCGCTCTTGTTGCCGCCTGGACCGGATCCGCAGTGTGTGCCGGTACCGCCGCCCTGCTGGCGCCGCAGTCCATGCTGCCCGTGCTGGCGGCCGTTGCCGCTGCCGCGATGCTGTGGACGCTGACGATGCTGCTGTCCGGTCGTCCGGCACTGGAAACACCGGATGAGGCACACGGCGTCGGGGCCGAACCCGACGCTGCGCATCAGCGGGTGGTGGGCAGCTCCGACTCGGTTCATGACCAGTGCAGCCGGATGAACGAGGAGCTGACGCGCGTGCAGCAGCTGCTGCATGAAGCGATCACCGGTCTGACCCAGAGCTTCCACAACATGCATGGCGAAACCACGAGCCAGCGCGAGACGGCGATGGCGCTGACCGGCGGCGACGGCAGCCAGCAGTTCGACTTCGCGCGCTTCGTCGATGAAACCTCCGGCACCATGCAGCGCGTCGTCGATAGCGTGGTTCACAACAGCAAGCTGGGAATGGAACTGGTCGAGCTGACCGAGGGCATCGCCCGCGAAACCGAGAGCGTGCGCGCATTGCTCGGCGAGATCGGCGGCATTTCCAAACAGACCAATCTGCTCGCACTGAATGCGGCGATCGAAGCAGCGCGCGCCGGCGAGGCGGGCCGCGGCTTTGCGGTGGTGGCTGATGAGGTGCGCGACCTCTCGGCGCGCACCAGCGACTTCAGCCAGCAGATCGTCACCCTGGTCGATCGGGTCCAGGCCAATGTGAAGATGACCGAATCGGCGCTCGCCAACATGGCCGGCCAGGACATGACCTTCGCGCTGGAGTCGAAGACGCGCGTCGAAACCGTCGTGCGCGGCCTCGAAATGCTGCATCAGCGCCGCCAGCAGTCCATCGTCGATCTCGGCGCGTCGGTCGAACGTGTGGATCAGGCGGTGGCACACGCCGTGACCTCGCTGCAGTTCCAGGACATGACCGCGCAGCTGATCGGCCACGTACAGAAGCGCATCGGCGCGATCGACGGCGTGTGCGCCAGCGTGCGCGAACTGTCGCGTGCGGCGGCGCTGGGCAACGCATCACCCGAACTTGCACAGCGTGTCGATGACGCGCTGGCGCATCTGGCGGTTGTAGACAGCACGAATCCGGTGGCCCAAAAGGCCTACCAAGAAGGCGAAATAGAACTGTTCTGAAGGAGAAGTACCATGGCAAAGACCGTGCTTGCGATCGACGATTCCGCGTCGATCCGCCAGATGGTGGCATTCACGCTGAAGAGCTCGGGATACGAGGTGATCGAGGCCGTCGACGGTCAGGACGGTCTGGACAAGGCCAAGGCCAAGTCGGTCAACCTGGTGCTGACCGACCAGAACATGCCGCGCATGGATGGCCTGACGCTGATCCGCAACCTGCGCAGCATGGCGCAATACAAGGCCACGCCCATCCTGATGCTGACCACCGAATCGTCCGATGCGATGAAGGCCCAGGGGCGCGCCGCCGGCGCGACCGGCTGGCTGGTCAAACCCTTCGACCCGCAGAAGCTGGTCGAGGTGGTGAAGAAAGTCATCGGCTGATCCACCCTTACCTGGCGCGGGGAGACAGTCCATGACGGTGGACATGAGCCAGTTCTACCAGGTGTTCTTCGAGGAAGCGGCGGAGCATCTGGCGAACATGGAGCAGATGCTGCTCGACATCGATCTGCAGAGCATCGATGACGAAGAAATGAACGCGATCTTCCGCGCCGCCCATTCGATCAAGGGCAGTGCGGGCACTTTCGGCTTTCACGACCTCGCCCAGGTCACGCACGAACTCGAAACCCTGCTCGACCGCGTGCGCAAGCACGAGGTCGTCATGACGGCGGCGATGGTCGACGCCTCGCTCGAAGCAGGCGACCTGCTGCGCGACCTGGTGGCGGCGCATCGTGGCGAGGGCGCGGCCGACATGGCACGCGTGGCCGAGGTGTGTGCGTCGATCAAGCGCCTGTATAGCGATCCGGTATCGGTTGCCGACGAGGACCCGCAGCCGGTGTCGGCGGCGGCGCTGCCGTGCAGTTTCCGTTTCAGTTTCATGCTGCCGCAGAGCTGCGCCGATGCGGCTGGCGTGATGGAGAACATGAGTGCCGAGCTCGAAGCGCTCGGCAGCCGCGTCGTGGACGTGTCGATCGATGCCGCCGGTCGCTGGCAGTGCCTGCTGGGCGGCCGTGTCGACGCCGCCGCAGTGCGCGACATCGTCGAGTTCATCGCCAGCCCCGGCAGCTACGCCGAGGGCGAAGCGGCATCCGCACCGGCTGCTGCTGCCGACGACGCGTGGGGGTTGTTCGACGCGACGCCAGCCACGCAAGACGACGCCGGCGACGGCAGTTACGGCTTCTTCGATGCTCCGGCACCCGTTGCCGCGGATGCGCAGGACGACAGCTTCGGCTTCTTCGACGCCGCACCCGGTGTGCCGACCACGGCCGTGCCGCAAACGGCTGCGGTGGACGACAGTTTCGGGCTGTTCGAGCCGCTGCCGGTTGAATCTGCCGCGGTGCTGCCGCTGGCGGCGCAGCCGGTAGCCAAGTCGGGCGCACCGGCTGCCGACAGTGCGCCGGAGCCGGCAAAGCCCGCAGCAGCAACGCGGACCGCCAAGACGACGGGCGGCGACACCTCCATCCGTGTCGGCGTCGACAAGGTGGACCAGATCATCAATCTGGTCGGCGAGCTGGTGATCACGCAGGCCATGCTGGCGTCGGCTGCATCCAAGCTTGACCCGGTCGAGTTCGAGCGCCTGATGAATGGCGTGCAGCAACTCGAACGCAATACGCGCGATCTGCAGGAATCGGTCATGTCCATCCGCATGCTGCCGATGTCCACCGTGTTCTCGCGCTTTCCGCGCGTGGTGCGCGACCTGTCGCAGAAGCTGGGCAAGCAGGTACGTCTGGTGCTCGCCGGCGAATCGACCGAACTGGACAAGGGCCTGATCGAGCGCATCGCCGATCCACTCACCCACCTGGTACGCAACAGCCTGGATCACGGCATCGAAACGCCGGACGTGCGCGAAGCGCGCGGCAAGCCGCGCGAGGGCACGATCACGCTGAAGGCTTCGCACCAGAGCGGCAACATCGTCATCGAGGTCGGTGACGACGGCGCCGGCCTGAACCGCGAGCGCATCCTGTCCAAGGCACGCGAGCGCGGCCTGCCGGTCAGCGACGGCATGAGCGACCAGGAGGTCTGGGGACTCATCTTCGAAGCCGGCTTCTCGACCGCTGATCAGGTGACCGAGGTGTCCGGCCGCGGCGTCGGCATGGACGTCGTGAAGAAGAACATCACCGCGATGGGCGGCCGCGTCGACATCGAATCGATGACCGGCGTCGGCACCCGCATGACGGTGCGCCTGCCGCTGACGCTGGCCATCCTCGACGGCATGTCCGTCGCCGTTGGCGCTGACACCTACATCGTGCCGCTGAACTACGTGGTCGAATCGCTGCAGCCGACCGCGGCCATGATCAAGAGCGTCGGCGGCGAGCCGCGGCTGGTGCAGGTACGCAACGAGTACCTGAACATCCTGACGCTGAGGGGCGCGCTCGGCCTCGCCGGCGGCACCACGGATCTCGAACGCGGCATCCTGGTCGTGCTCGAGGCGGATGGCGGCAAGATCGCGCTGTTCGTCGATGAACTGGTCGGTCAGCACCAGGTGGTGATCAAGAGCCTGGAGGCGAACTATCGCAAGGTGGTTGGCATTTCCGGCGCCACCATCATGGGCGATGGCCACGTCGGGCTCATTCTCGACGTGCCGTCGCTGGTCGAATCGGCACGCGGCAGGCTGGCCGCCGCCGCCTGATCCGCGTCCTGCTGGATGCCCCACCTGCCAGCGATCGGGTGGGGACATCCTCGTCGTTCTCCCGTCTTGCGTACCCGCAAAATTAGGTGCTTCCCAGCCTCAAGGCGCCCGCCTTGCATGCCGTTACAACTTCAGTAATCGCAGCGAGGGAGCAGAAGATGATGCAGGCGGCGCAGGCGGTGTCGCACCGGCCGGACGACGGCGCGGAGGGTAGTTACGCCCAGGAGTACCTCACCTTCACGCTGGGTGAGGAGGAGTACGCAATCGATATTCTCAAGGTGCAGGAGATCCGCGGCTACGACGCGGTCACCAGCATTGCGCACGCACCCCCCTTTATCAAGGGTGTGATCAATCTGCGCGGCACCATCGTTCCCATTGTCGACCTGCGCATCAAGTTCGGTGTCGGCGTCGTCGAATACACACCGTTCACGGTCACCATCATCCTGAATGTCGGCGGTCGTGTCGTCGGCATGGTGGTCGATTCGGTGTCCGACGTGCTTGCGCTCGAATCGTCGAAGATCCTGCCGGCACCGGAATTCTCGTCCAGCCTAGACACCCGCTACATCCATGGTCTGGGTTCCATCGACGAGCGGATGCTCATCGTCGTCGATATCGAAAAGCTCATGCTGTCGGCCGACATGGCGTTGGTCGACGATCAGGTTCACTGAAGGTGGCACACATGGATTCTTCCAACGCATCCCCGGCCGCCGCGCGCGGCCTGACCGTCCAGCAGCGGCTGATGGTCATCGTTGCCGCCAGTCTGGCCGGCATCCTGCTGCTGGCCGCGGTACTGCTGGCCGGCATGCGCAGCACCATGATCGAGGACCGCAAGAACGCCGCGCGCTTCGCGGTCGAATCGGCCTGGGGCGTCGTCGATGCCTTCCACAAGCGCGCATTGTCCGGCGAACTGACGCAGGAGGAGGCGCGCAAGCAGGCGATGAACACGCTGCGCACGATGCGCTACAACGGCGAGGACTATTTCTGGATCAACGATTTCGGTCCGCGCATGGTCATGCACCCGACCAAGCCGGAGCTCGACGGCAAGGATCTCAGCGGTTCGAAGGACCCGAACGGCAAGGCGCTGTTCGTCGAATTCGTCGCCGTGGCCAAGGCGAGCGGCGCCGGCTTCGTCGATTACCAGTGGCCGCGGCCGGGCGCCGACAAGCCGGTGGACAAGGTGTCCTATGTGCGCCAGTTCGAGCCCTGGGGCTGGATCGTCGGTTCCGGCATCTATGTCGATGACGTGAATGCGCTGGTGCTGAAGGAAGCGGTCCGTGTCGCGCTGATCGCGCTGCTGATCGCCGCGGTGATCGGTGTGATCGGCGTGCGACTCGGTCGCAGCATCGCCGGCCGCCTGCGCATCGCCGGCGGCCACGCCAACGAGATTGCGTCAGGCGTGCTCGACCGCCGCATCGATGCGGGAGCGCAGGATGAAGTCGGTCAGCTGATGTCGGCGCTGGAGCGCATGCGCACCGATCTGCAGGCGCGCGCGGAGCGCGAGCGGGTAATCGCCGAGGAGAACCTGCGCGCGCGCACCGCGCTCGACTTCGTCACCACCAATGTGCGCATCGCCGACAACGACGGCAAGGTGCTGTACGCCAACCGCGCGATGCACGGCACGGTGACCCGCATCGCTGACGAACTGCGTCGTCACATCCCCGGCTTCTCGCTGGAGAACTTCATCGGTTGCAATATTTCGGCGATCTGCACCAATCCGGACTTCGTGCGCAAGTCGAGGACGACAGCGGACGGCTATCGCGCTGAACTCGTCATTGGCCGCAACGTGTTCGAGCTGGTATCGACGCCGATCATCGGCGAATCGGGCGAACGCATCGGTACGGTTGGCGAATGGATAGACCGCACCGAAGAGGTGGCGATCGAGCAGCAGGTGACCGACGTGGTCGCGGCCGCCGGACAGGGTGATTTCACGCAGCGGCTGTCGGTCGACGACAAGCAGGGCTTCTTCCGCCAACTGGCCGAAGGGCTCAACGGCCTGGTCGAACAGGTGTCGGTCAGCCTGTCAGACGTGGCGACGGTACTGAGCGGTGTATCGGGCGGCGATCTGACTCGGCGCATCGATCGCAACTACAGCGGCCTGTTCGGGCAACTCAAGGACGACACGAACACGACGGTCGAGAAGCTGCGCGAAGTGGTTGGCCGGATCAAGGATTCGACGGAAGCGATCAACACGGCGGCACGGGAGATCGCGGCGGGCAACAGTGACCTGAGTTCGCGCACCGAAGAGCAGGCGAGCTCGCTGGAAGAGACGGCGAGTTCGATGGAAGAGCTGAACGCGACGGTGAAGCAAAACGCGGAAAGTGCGCAGAAGGCGAACGAGCTGGGTCGTCAGAGCAACGAAGCGGTGATGCGCGGCGCGGAGACGGTGAAGCGGGTGGTGTCGACGATGTCGGACATCCAGGACTCGAGCCGGAAGATCGCGGACATCATCGGCGTGATCGACTCGATCGCGTTCCAGACCAACATCCTTGCGCTGAACGCGGCGGTGGAAGCGGCGCGCGCGGGCGAGCAGGGCCGGGGCTTTGCGGTGGTGGCGAGCGAGGTTCGCAACCTCGCGCAGCGCAGTGCGCAGGCGGCGAAGGAGATCAAGGGGCTGATCGCCGACTCGGTGGAGCGTGTCGATGGCGGCGCGCGCCTGGTGGCGGAGGCGGGCGCGACGATGGAACAGGTGGTCGACAGCTTCCGTCAAGTGACGGGTCTGGTGACCGACATTGCGTCTGCGAGCCAGGAACAGTCGACGGGGATTGCGCAGGTGACGCAGGCGGTGAGCCAGATGGACGGGGTGACGCAGCAGAACGCGGCACTGGTGGAACAGGCGGCGGCGGCGGCGGAAAGTCTGGAAGAGCAGGCGCGTTCGCTGATGCGCGCGGTGGGTCAGTTCAAGCTGGACGAGGGTGGTCGTGTGACCGCGTCGTTCGAGGCGGCGCGCGAGGCGGCGAACAGCGAGCCGGTGCTGCCGCGTTCGCGCGGCGGTGCGCTGGGCAAGGTCAAGCGCATTGCGCCGACGGCGCAGCCGGCCTTCGCCGAAGAGGACTGGGAAGAGTTCTGAACGCAGGCAGTCACTGAATCGTCGTTCCACATGGAATCTGCATCGTGAACACAGGCAGCAAGGCAAGCATGACCACGCACTCGGCAGCGCAGATCACGCGCCAGCTGTCCGAAGTGAAGACACTGACCGGCAGCACGCGCGAGTTCAGCTTCACGCGTGAGGACTTCGATCGCATCGCGAAGATGATTCACCAGTACGCCGGCATTTCGCTGTCGCCGATCAAGTTCGACATGGTGTACAGCCGGCTGGCCCGCCGGCTGCGCGCCACCGGCGACGCAACCTTTGCCGACTACATCCGCCGGCTGGAGCGCAACGACCGCACCGAATGGGAAACCTTCGTCAATTCGCTGACGACCAACCTCACCTCCTTCTTCCGTGAGGCCCACCACTTCGATCTGCTGAAGCAGCACCTGACCAAGCTGGGCAAGCCCAACGCGCGCATCTGGTGCAGCGCCGCCTCGACCGGCGAAGAACCGTATTCGATCGCCATCACCTGCTGCGAGCTGTACGGCTCGATGACGCCGCCAGTCGAAATCATCGCCTCCGACATCGACACCCAGGTGCTGGCGCAGGGCCAGGCGGGCGTCTATGGCGAAGAGCGCATCGAGAAGCTGTCACCGGAACTGGTGCGCAAATACTTCCTGCGCGGCACCGGCAGCCGTTCCGGCGAGGTGAGGGTGCGTCCGGAACTGCAGCGGCTGATCCGCTTCACCCGGGTGAACCTGCTCGAACCGAACTGGCCGGTGCGCGGGCCGCTGGAAGCCATCTTCTGCCGCAACGTCATGATCTATTTCGACAAGCCCACGCAGTACGGCATCCTCAAGCGTTACGTACCGCTGCTGCGACCCGACGGGCTGCTGTTTGCCGGCCACTCGGAGAGCTTCTCGCACGCGGTCGACCTGTTCCGCAATCTGGGTAGGACGGTATATGCGCGCGCTGACGGCGGTCGATAGCCATGGCCCCGGCCTGATCGAGCATCAGGCGGCGCAGCGCTACTACGACCGCAACTTCTCGCGCGAGGCGGTCAAGATCCTGCCGGGCGAATTCTTCGTCACCACCCGTGACATGCTGCTGGTGACGGTGCTCGGCTCCTGCGTCGCCGCCTGCATACGCGATCCCGAGCGCGGCATCGGCGGCATGAATCATTTCATGCTGCCGGATGCCGGCAGCGGCGTGATGAGCCGCTCGGCACGCTACGGTGCTTACGCGATGGAACTGCTGGTAAACGAACTGATCAAGGCCGGAGCACGTCGCTCGGCGTTGCAGGCCAAGGTGTTCGGTGGCGGGCGCGTGATGGCAACGCTGGCCAATGCCAACGTCGGCGAGCGCAATGCCGATTTCGTGCTCGACTATCTGGCCAACGAGGGCATTCCGGTGCTGGCGCAGGATCTGCTGGACAGTCATGCCCGGAAGATCTACTTCTTCCCGCACGCCGGGCGTGTGCTGATGAAGAAGCTTGCCCGCGTGAACAACGATACGCTGGCGCGCCGCGAACGCGAGTACCAGGAAAGACTCGCCCGCGACGACGCCTCGGGCGACATCGAGCTGTTCTCCTGATCGGGGGCATGGAGGAGCATGGAATGAAGATCAGGGTTCTGGTGGTCGACGATTCCGCGGTGATGCGGGCGGTGCTGACCGAGATCATCAATCAGGCGCCCGACATGGAAGTCGTCGGCACGGCGCCCGACGCGGCGGTGGCCCGGCAGAAGGTGAAGGAAACGTCGCCCGACGTGCTCACGCTGGACGTCGAAATGCCGAACATGAACGGGCTGGAATTCCTCGACAAGGTGATGCGGCTGCGCCCGATGCCGGTCATCATGATTTCGAGCCAGACCGCGCAGGGATCGGAAACGACGCTGCAGGCGCTTGAACTGGGCGCCGTCGACTACGTGGCCAAACCGCGCGGATCGCTTGCCGGGCTGCCGGTCAGCTACGCGCAGGAAATACACGAAAAGATCCGCGCGGCCTACGGCGCGCGACTGAAAGTGCTGCGTGCCGCGCCGGCCGAGCCCGCGCCCGCTGCTGCTGCCCGGCCAGCGCCCGCCGCGACCTCGGCCTGGGGCGACCGCATCGTCTGCATCGGCGCCTCCACCGGTGGCACCGAAGCGATCAAGGAAGTGCTGTGCCGCCTGCCGGCGAACATGCCGGGCATCGTGATGGTGCAGCACATGCCTGAAATGTTTACCGCGAGCTTCGCCCGCCGCCTCGATTCGCTGGCCCGTGTCCGCGTCAAGGAGGCGGAGCAGGGCGAGCGCATCCTGCCCGGCCATGCCTATCTGGCGCCCGGGCATTCGCATCTGGAAATCCGCCGCAGTGGCACCGGCTATGTCTGCGAACTGCTGCAGACGCCGCCCTACAACAGGCACCGGCCGGCGGTGGACGTGCTGTTCAATTCGGCTGCCCAGCACGCTCGCGGCAGTGCGGTCGCCGCCTTGCTGACCGGCATGGGCAAGGACGGCGCGCAGGGCATGCTGGCCATGCGCCGCGCTGGCGCATGGACCATAGGGCAGGACCAGGAAAGCTGCGTCGTATATGGCATGCCGCGCGAGGCAGCGCAGATCGGCGCCTGCTGCGAGGTGGCGCCACTGACCCAGGTGGCCGAGCGCATCGTCGCCGCATTGCAGGGCGGGCGCCGGCTCGCGGCTCACGGATGAGCCGTCGCCGCGTCGTTCATTCAACCACTCACTGATCAAGACCACGCATGGAAATCCGCACCTCCGTCATCGACCGACTTGCCCGCATCTCGCTGGGTGGCCGCTTCGACTTCTCTTCGCATCGCGCATTCCGTGAAACCACCGAGCGCATGATGGCGGGCGACGCCATCGACACGCTGGAAATCGACCTCTCTGCGGTGACCTATCTCGACAGCTCGGCCCTGGGCATGCTGCTGATGCTGCGCGACAAGGCACGCGCCGCCCATTGCGTGGTGCGGCTCGTGAACTGCAGTGCGCCGGTACGCCAGGTCATCGAGGTCGCCAATTTCCAGAAGCTGTTCACCATCACCTGAGGCTGGCCGGACCTTAGCCGAGGCCTTGCCACGCCAAGCGTCTCAAGTTCGGACGCTTCAGGTCGTAACTCTCTTCACCACGGACAGGCACACGATGCCCAGGGTCCGACCATGCCGCGCGGGCGATGGGGCTTGCGCGACGCGGAAAGACCCTTACCGGACAGGAGAGGAACGATGACAACAAGCAAGCGCGCAGCGACGCGCAGCATTTTGCCCTGGCTGGGCCTTTTTTCCGCACTGCTGATCACCCACCTCGGCCTTTACGCGTACAGCGCATCGGCCTTCACCCTGAGCGGCGCACTGATTGCCGCGGCCCTGGCCGCGACGGGGGCTTTCATTGCACGCACAACGGCCGTCCTGATGTTCGAGCGTCCGCTCGAAACCATGGTCGCCGGTCTCGAACAAGCCCGCATGTCGGGCGATCTCACCTATCGTCTCGACGCGCGTGGCGGCGGTGCGCTGCCGCGACTGGCAGAGAGCTACAACCGCCTGGTCACCGAGTTCAGCGCGGCGATGGCCAAGATGCTGTTCACCTCGCAGCGCCTGCAGGACACCTGCAGCGGCCTCGGCAAGGGGGCGGAGCGCGTCGCCGGCTCGGCCGAGCAGCAATGCGCTGCCTCGCAGGCCGCCAGCGGCGACGTCGGCAACATGAAGATGAGCATGGAGACGGCGACCGAAGCGGCCGCCGGCACCGTCGACGATGCGACCCGATCGCGCGAGCTGTCGCAGAAGGGCGCGCAGGTGGTCAGTCGCGTCGCCGAGGAGATGGCGCGCGTTGCCGGCAGCGTGTCCGAAAGCGCGCGCCAGATCGAACATCTGGGCAAGCGCTCGGAGGAGATCGGCTCGGTCGTGCAGGTGATCCGCGAGATCGCCGACCAGACCAATCTGCTGGCGCTGAACGCGGCCATTGAGGCGGCACGTGCCGGCGAACAGGGCCGCGGCTTCGCGGTCGTGGCCGACGAGGTGCGCAAGCTGGCCGAGCGCACGGCGGCGTCCACCGGTCAGATCCATTCGATGATTTCCGCCGTGCAGCGCGAAACCGCCGACGCTGCGTCGGTCATCCGCGCCAGCGCGGTCGAGGCGCGCACCGGCGCCGACCTGACCAGCGAGGCGGTGGCCACGCTGGAAAGCATCCGCGAATGTGCCGACGCGACGCTGGAGCGCGTGGGCGGTACGGTCGAAGCCATGCGTCAGAACCGGGCGCTGGGCGAACAGGTCGAGCAGCACGTGCAGCGCATTTTCGCGATGGCGGAATCGAATCGCGAGGTGTCCAGTTCGACCGCCGCTGAGGCGTCGCGGCTGGACGTGCTGTCGAGCAATCTGGCCGAGCTGTCGCAGGTGTTCCGTCTCGGCAGCTACGGCGAACAGGCTGTGGCTGCGCATGCCCGCATGCCGGACATCGTGGCCGATGCGGCGCAGCGGATCGGTGCCTGTCTGGAGGCGGCGGTCAAGCGCGGCGAAATCAGGATGGAAGACCTGTTCGACGAGAACTACCAGCCCATCGCCGGTACCAAGCCGACCAAGTACAGCACCAAGTTCGACGCGCTGACGGACCGACTCTTCCCGGCGATCCAGGAACCGCTGCTCGATCGGCACGCCGGCCTGATCTACGCCGGTGCGGTCGACCGCAAGGGCTATTTCCCGACGCACAACAAGCGCTTCTCGCAGCCGCTGACCGGCGACGAGAAGAAGGACATCGCCGGCAACCGCACCAAGCGCATCTTCGACGACCCGGTCGGACGTCGCTGCGGTGCGCACAGCCAGCCTTTCCTGATCCAGACCTATCGCCGCGACACCGGCGAGGTGGTGCACGACATTTCGGCTCCGATCTTCGTCGGCGGTCGGCAATGGGGCGGCTTCCGCATCGGCTACGCGGCCTGAACCGCCGCCGGCACGCGGTAAGGACGACGGGGCGCCTGCGGGCGCCCCGTTGCATTTGATTCACGTCAAATGAATGCTGCATTGCAGAAAGTCCCCTCAACCCGGGTATCACGCTGCCGTAACTGACTCAGGCGGGTCGTGAAGGGGTGTCGACCCCGGGGAGCCCGCCTCGACACCGTATCCGGCCAATGCACGCAGTGCCGCGCGCCCCGGCCGACCGAGGAGAAACCATGAACGCCCTGCTTTTCCCCGCCCGCGCCCTGATGTCGCGCCTGCGGTTCGCTCCGAAGATGATGCTCGTGATGGGCATCCTGCTTGCCACGTTGGCAGCGCTGGCCACCACTGTGGCGATGTCCCGGCTCGACAGTCTGCGCAGGATGGAGCGCGAACATGTGGGCGCGCAGTACGTGCGTGCGCTGTTGACCACGATGAGCGCCATCCAGCAGCACCGTGGCCTCTCGTCGGCGATGCTGAACGGGGATGCGTCGCAGGCCGCCAAGGTCGAGGCCAAGGCAGCCGATGTTGCGCGGGGCATCGACGCGCTGAAGGCGCTCGATACGGCGCACCCCGACGCACTCGGGCAGCGGGAGAGCATCGAGCGCCTCTCGGCTGAGTGGGGGAAGGTGCGTCAGCAGATGACCGGTTCGACCGGGCGCGATAATTTCAATCGGCATTCCGCCCTGGTTGACACGCTGCTGAATGACTTCCGCACCGTGGCTGACCGTTCAGGTCTGAGCTTCGACCCCTACTCCGACACCTACACGCTGCTGGAAGCAGCCGTGAACGTTGCCCCGTACACCATCGAGTACCTCGGCAAGCTGCGCGGGCGCGCCGCGTCGATCAGTGCGCGCACCACGGTGACGCCGGACGAGGTGGTCGAACTCGCTTCGCTGCGCCAGCTTGCGGCCGGACGCATCCATGCCATGCAGCGGGTGAGCGAACGGGTGCAGGCCTTCGCCGCAAGTGAGGCGCCGGCGTTCTCGGCCGAATATGACAAGCTGCGCGCCGCCTTCGAGACGACGTCGTCGATGATCGATGACGCGGTCAAGGCGCAGCGCTTCGATCTGCCGCCGTCCGAGGTGTTCGCCCGCGCGTCGGTGCCGGTGGAGGCCTCGGTCAGGGCCATGACGGTCCTGCTCGACGCTGCCGACAAGGGCATCTCGCAGCATGCGGCGAACCTGATGCGCGAACTGGTGCTCACCTGCGTGCTGCTCGCCGCCGGCCTGCTGCTGTCGGTCTATCTGGCGCTCGGCTTGTACGCGTCGCTGAAGGATGCGATCGGCCACACGATAGACGGTGGCCGTCGTCTGGCCGAAGGCGATCTGACGGCGCGCATCCGGGTCGCCAGCCAGGACGAGTTCGGCGACATCGCCAACAGTTTCAACAGCATGGCCGACAGCCTGTCCGGTCTGATCGCCCGCGTGAAGTCGTCGGCCGGTGAGGTCAGCCAGGTCACGATGGCGCTGGCCAGTGCAACCCAGCAGATCAGCGAGGCCTCGGCCGGCCAGAGCCAGTCGGCGTCCGCCATGGCAGCCACGATCGAGGAACTGTCGGTGTCGATCAACAGCGTGTCCGACAGTGCGGCGGAAATGCGCCGCCACGCCGAATCGAGCCGCGAAGAAGCGGCCCAGGGCCACCATGCGATCGACGCTGTAAGTCATGAACTGGATGCGGTCGGCCACGTGGTGGGCGAGATTTCGCAGGCGGCCGGCGCCTTCATCGAAAGCACCCGTGCCATCGGCGACATGACCCGTCAGGTGAAGGACATCGCCGAACAGACCAATCTGCTGGCGTTGAACGCGGCCATCGAGGCGGCGCGGGCCGGCGAGCAGGGCCGCGGCTTCGCGGTCGTGGCCGACGAGGTGCGCAAGCTGGCCGAGAAGTCGGCGGTGTCGGCACAGCAGATCGACGAAGTGACGCGCGCGCTCGACGCCCGCGCCGGCGGCGTCGAGAGCGTGGTGCGCCGTGGCGTGCAGGCGATCGACAATTCCCGTAACCAGCTGTCGCAGGTCGTCGGCGCGCTCGGTCGTGCGGCCGACGCGGCGGCCTCGACTTCGCAGGGCATTTCCGGCATCGCCGAATCGGTCAGCGAACAGACCATCGCCAGCCACGACGTGGCGCGCTCGGTCGAGCAGATCGCGCAGATGAGCGAAGAGAACAGCTCGGCCATCACCGCCATGGCCAGCGAGGCGCAGCACCTGCGCGCACTGGCGATGGGGCTCGAAGAGGCGGGCGCACGCTTCCGCGTCTGAGCGCATCGCAACATCGCGAAAAGCCCGTGCCGGCTTGCCGGTACGGGCTTTTCTGCTTTCCGAGGTGCGTGCCCGACAGGTACCGTGAAATTTCCTTACTTCGAGCAGGGATATAACTTAAGTCTTACACCCTGAGGGCGTTATTCCCTTGCGATCGCAGCTCTGCGCCGACCGTGTCCGGTGAGCCCGGGCAACTTCATACGTCCAGCATGCTGGAGACGACAGGGGAGAAAAGAACATGTTCGGGAACAAAGGCAGGCAACTTGAAGCGCGTCTCGGTGAATGTGAAATACGGGCGGCTGCGGCGAAAGCACTGATCGACGCCATTGACCGCTCGATGGCCATCATCGAGTTCGAACCGGACGGCAAGGTGATCGGAGCGAACGCCAACTTCGCCCGTGTGATGGGCTATGCAGCGTCCGAGCTTCCGGGCATGCACCACCGGAGCTTCTGTCAGCCCTCTTATGCCTCGTCGAAGTCCTATTCCGACATGTGGGCCCGCCTGGCGCGAGGTGATTTCGTGTCCGGCCGCTTTCCGCGGGTCGCCCGCGACGGTCGTGAAATCTGGCTGGAAGCCAGCTACAACCCCGTGCTGGGCGCCGACGGCCGGGTGGTGAAGGTGGTCAAGGTGGCCAGCGACATCACCGACAAGGTGCGGGCCGAGAGCGAAGCCACTGCCTTGCTCAACGCGATCAATCGTTCGATGGCAGTCATTTCTTTCACCCCCGACGGCACCATCCTCGACGCCAATGCCAACTTCCTCAAGACCGTCGGGTACACCAAGGAGGAGATCGTCGGCCGCCACCACCGCATTTTCTGCGCGGCAGAGCTGACGGAATCACCCGAGTACGCGGCCTTCTGGCAGCGTCTGAACGCCGGCGAGTTCGTCGCAGGCGACTTCAGGCGTGTCACGCGTGATGGTCGTGAAGTATGGCTGGAGGCCAGCTACAACCCGGTGTTCGATCCGAACGGCAAGCTTTACAAGGTGGTGAAATTCGCTGTCGACGTTACCGAAAAGAAGGTGCAGCAACTGGCGGAGCAGGAGAGCGCGCGCGTTGCCTGGCGTGTGTCCACCGAAACCGATGCCATCGCGACCGAGGGCGCGGCCATCATCGAGCGGGCATCCTCCGAAATGCAGGCCATTGCGGAAACTGTACAGCTCACTTCAGAGCGGGTGGGGGAACTGGGCAAGCAATCGGACCAGATCACCAGCATCGTCAAGACCATCCGCGAGATCGCCGACCAGACCAATCTGCTGGCGCTCAACGCCGCCATCGAAGCGGCTCGCGCCGGCGAGCAGGGCCGCGGCTTTGCCGTGGTGGCTGACGAGGTGCGCAAGCTGGCCGAGCGGACCAGCCTGTCCACGGCCGAAATTGGCGGCATGGTGCAGCGCATACAGGATGGCACGCGCAGCGCCATCGTGAGCATGGAATCCAGCCTGGTGAAAGCCGGCAGCGGCGTCGAACTGGCGGGTAGCGCCGGACAGGCGATCAAACGCATCAGCAACGGTGCGCGTGAGGTCGTACAGGCGGTCAGCAAGTTCTCGTCGGTCGTCGATGGGTGAGGCAGGGCTGCGCGCCGACTGGGATTGACCGTCGGCGTGCCCGTCACCGCATCGTCACCTTGCGTTCAAGACTTTCCGACCCCTGCCGTAAACCCAGCATCACCCCCGCTTTTTTCGTGCCACTGACCAGACAGACGAGGCCGACATGTCAGAGTTGCTCAAGAATATCGATGCCCGCACCAAGCTCGCGGGTACCAACAAGCTCGAAATCCTGATGTTCTCGCTCGGCGTCGATACGCGAACGGGCAAGCGCGAAACCTTCGGCATCAATGTGTTCAAGGTGCGCGAGGTCATGCGTACGCCGGGGGTGACCGCGGCGCCTGAAATGCCGCCGGCCGTCGAAGGCATGGTGAGCCTGCGTGGCGCGCTGGTGCCGGTGGTCGATCTGGCCAAGTTCGCCCAGTTCCCCAGCGAAACGCCGCGCGACGTGATGATCGTGACCGAATACAACGGTCACACCCAGGGCTTCCTGGTCGAATCGGTCGATACCATCCTGCGCCTGGACTGGTCGCAGATGCGCGTGCCGCCGGCCATGCTGACCGCCAATCTCGGTGGCCTGGTGACCGCCGTCACCGAACTGGCCGACGGCCGTCTGGTGATGATGCTGGACGTCGAGAAGATCCTGTCGGAAACCGCGGACATCGACAACGACCTGGCGTTCAAGGACATCGAGCCGCTGGGTATCGAAGGCGCCACCGTTTTCTTCTGCGACGATTCCCCGGTCGCCCGCAACCAGATCACGCGCACGCTGGACCTGATGGGCGTGCGCTACGTCAGCGCGATCAACGGCGCGCAGATGTGGACCGAACTGAAGAAGATTGCCTCCTACGCCGATGCCAGCGGCCGCAAGGTCGGTGATCTGGTGAGCATGATCCTGACCGACGTCGAGATGCCGGAAATGGACGGCTACATCCTGACCAAGCACATCAAGGCCGATCCGCGCTTCGCCGGCATCCCGGTCGTGATGCATTCCTCGCTGTCCTCCGGTTCCAACCAGCAGCTGGGCCGCTCGGTCGGCGTCGACGAATACGTATCGAAGTTCGAGGCGCAGCGTCTGGCGGAAACGATCAGCCGCCTGATCCGCCGCGGCAACGGTGGCGACCGTGCCGCCGCCTGAACGAGACTGGAGACAGACGATGGACAGAACCGATCAGAACCTGCTCGAACAAGTCGATGCCCGCACCAAGCTGGCAGGTTCGAACAAGATGGAAATCCTGCTGTTCTCGCTCGGCACGCACGAGCTGTTCGGCATCAATGTGTTCAAGGTGCGTGAAGTCAGCCGCACCCCGACCGTAACGCCGACACCCAATATGCCGGGCGGCGTCGAGGGCCTCATTTCGCTGCGCGGCAACG
The DNA here is from genome assembly GCF_018780585.1 of Methyloversatilis discipulorum. Classification (GTDB taxonomy): domain Bacteria; phylum Pseudomonadota; class Gammaproteobacteria; order Burkholderiales; family Rhodocyclaceae; genus Methyloversatilis; species Methyloversatilis discipulorum_B. Next base: position 138,378 of record NZ_JADMJL010000016.1, read on the forward strand.
TGATTCCGGTGCTGTCGCTGGCGCGCATCATGAATCTGGACGGAGCACCCGAAGGCATGGGCGGCGCCATGATGGTGACCGAGTACAGCAAGCGCACGCTGGGCTTCCTGGTGCACGAGGTCGATCGCATCATCCGCGTCGACTGGGACCGCGTACGCGCGCCTGAGTCCGTGGTGACCAGCGAACAGCTCTACATCACCGCCATCACCGAACTGGACGACGGTCGCCTGGTGTCCATCCTGGACGTCGAAAGCATCATGGCCGGCACCTTCGGCGAAGCGGCGATTTCCGACATTCCGCCGCTGGGCGGCAATTACGAACCGAACGTGTTCTTCGTCGATGACTCGGCGGTCGCCCGCAAGAAGATCGCCGAAGTGCTGGACAAGCTGAACATCCGTCACAAGCACGCCACCAACGGCGCCGAGGCCTGGTCCCGGTTGCAGGGCATGGCCGCGCATTCGTCGGCCACCGGCATCCCGCTGACCGACGAGATCGACCTCATCCTGGTCGACGCCGAAATGCCCGAGATGGACGGCTACGTGCTGACCCGCAATATCAAGAATGACCCTCGTTTTGCCGACATACCGGTAGTAATGCACTCGTCGCTGTCGTCGGAAGCCAACCGTGCGATGGGCAAGAGCGTCGGGGTGGACGCATACGTGGCGAAGTTCGATGCCGAAGTGCTGGCCGACACGCTGCGTCCGCTGCTGGCAACACATAAAGCCTGAGAGAGGTAGGCCCCATGTCTGATCCCAAGATGAAATTTCTCGTTGTCGATGACTTCTCGACCATGCGCCGCATTGTGCGCAACCTGCTGAAGGAACTCGGGTTCACCAATGTCGACGAGGCCGAGGACGGCGTGATTGCGCTGCAGAAGCTCAAGGCCAGCGAATTCGACTTCGTGGTGACCGACTGGAACATGCCGAACATGACCGGCATCGAGTTGCTGCGTGCCATCCGCGCCGATGCCGCGCTGAAGGCCCTGCCGGTGCTCATGATCACGGCCGAGGCGAAGAAGGAAAACATCATCGAGGCCGCCCAGGCCGGCGCGTCGGGCTACATCGTGAAGCCCTTCACCGCCGGCACGATGAGCGAAAAGCTGAACAAGATTTTCGAGAAGATGAACCAGAAGGCCGCTTGAGCCTGCATCGGGAGAGGAAACCGTGAAGAAGCTGAAGCTTGACGAAACTGGCGATTCCGACGATCTGCAGGCCCTGTTCGACAGCATTGCCAGCGAGACGCCGCAGAAGGTGCGTCTCGAAGTCGTACCCGAGGCGGTGAACAGCGTCGGCGGCGACTCTGCCGACCTGGAGGCGCTGTTCGACACCGTAGCGACCGAATACACCACCTCGCACGGTGTCGACGAGTCCCATGAACTCGAACACAGCTGCGAGAACGTGTTCAACAAGGTCGGACATCTCGCCCGCCAGCTGCACGACACGCTGCGCCAGCTCGGCTACGACCATGCGCTGGAGGATGTGGCGCAGCAGATGCCGGATGCCCGCAGCCGCCTGAACTACGTCGCCCAGATGACCGAGAACGCGGCGAGCCGCGTGCTCAACGCGACCGACGTGGCGATCCCGCTGCAGGACGACGTCGAGAAGCGCTCCAGTGCGCTGCACGATCGCTGGGAAAAGCTGTACCGCAACGAACTGTCGGTGGATGAGTTCAAGGCGCTGGCGACCGAAACCCGCGGCTTCCTCGGCGACGTGCCGGGCTTCGCCCGCGACACGCGCGCACAGTTGAACGAAATCATGATGGCCCAGGATTTTCAGGATCTGACCGGTCAGGTCATCAAGAAAATCGTAGAAATGTCGCAACAGCTGGAGAGCGGTCTGCTGCAGGTGCTGATCGAAGCCATGCCGGCGGAGAAGCGCGCCGCAGCGCCGGAAGGCCTGCTCAACGGACCGGTCATCAATTCGGAAGGCCGCGGCGACGTGGTGACCAGCCAGGAACAGGTCGACGACCTGCTCGAAAGCCTCGGCTTCTGAGACTGGCGAAGGATGGACGCACAACAAGGTCGGTGAGGCAGAACGCCGTTTCTGCCGGACCGTGACAACAGGTGCAGTTGGGCGGACGGATCGACGATCCGGTCGCCACAGGAGCGAAAGATGAGTGACTTTCAGGGAATGGAAGATCTGCTGCAGGACTTTCTGGTCGAGGCAACCGACCTGCTGTCCGGCGTGGACAACAAGCTGGTCGATCTCGAAAAGACCCCGGGCGACCGCGGCCTGCTGAACGAGATCTTCCGCGGTTTCCACACCATCAAGGGCGGTGCCGGCTTCCTGAACGCCGCCGAACTGGTCGCCCTCTGTCACCTGACCGAGAATCTTTTCGACAAGCTGCGCAACGGCGAAATGAACGTGACGCCGGTGCTGATGGACGTCATTCTCGACGCCACCGGCATCGTGCGCGACATGTTCGGCGCGCTGGAACGCGGCATGCAGCCCACTGCAGCCGATCCCGACCTGATGGCCCGCCTGCGCGCCGCGCTGGCCGGCGAACTGACCGCCGAGCCGGCCAAGGCTGCCGCACCGGCCGCACCGGTGGCGAAGCCGGTCGCAACTGCTGCGCCGGCCCCGGTGGGCGCCGAGCCGGACTGGGTGGCGCTGCATCAGGCCGTGACCGGCGTCGTGCCGTCCGCCCCGCAGGCGGTGCCCGAACCGGCTGCAGCCCGTTCTGCCAACGACGGTGAAGTGGCCGCCGTGGTCAACGCCGCTTTCGGTCGCCGCGCCGGCGACCGTCCGGGCGCACCCGCCCCGAGCGGCCGCCGCGACGCCGAGAAGGGCCGCGACAACTCGATCCGCGTCGATACCTCGCGTCTGGACCAGGTGCTGAACCTGTCGGGCGAGATCGGCCTGACCAAGAACCGCCTGACCTCGCTGCGCGCCGACATCCTGGCCGGCAAGAGCGACAGCGACACGCTGCACGCACTCGACGCCGCGGTGAGCCAGCTCGACCTGCTGGTGTCGGACCTGCAGAACGCGGTGATGAAGACCCGCATGCAGCCGATCGGCCGCCTGTTCCAGAAGTACCCGCGCATCGCCCGCGATCTCGCCCGCAATCTGGGCAAGGACGTCGAACTGGCGCTGGTCGGCGAAGAGACCGAAATCGACAAGACGATGATCGAGGATCTGTCCGATCCCATCATCCACCTGATCCGCAACGCGGTCGATCACGGCGTCGAGACGCCGGACGAGCGCATGGCCCAGGGCAAGCCGGGCAAGTCGGTCGTGCGCCTCGAAGCGCGCCAGGAGGGCGATCACATCGTCATCATGGTGGCCGACGACGGCCGCGGCATGAACGCCGAGCGCCTGCGTGCCAAGGCGCTTGAAAAGGGTCTGATCACCGACGAGGAAGCGAACACGCTGGACGAGCGTTCGAGCCTGAACCTGGTGTTCCTGCCCGGCTTCTCGACCGCAGCGACGGTATCCGACGTGTCCGGCCGCGGTGTCGGCATGGACGTGGTGAAGACCAATATCCAGAAGCTGAACGGTTCGATCGAAATCCGCTCGGTGCAGGGCAAGGGCACGACCTTCGTCATCTCGCTGCCGCTGACGCTGGCCATACTGCCGGTGCTGCTGGTGCGTCTGGCCGAACAGCACTTCGCGGTGCCGCTGTCGATGGTGCGCGAAATCCTGCCGATCCAGCACGAAGACATCCAGGAAGTCGGCGGTCGCGCCACCATGGTGGTGCGCGGCGAAGTGATGCCGGTGCTGCCGCTGGCCCGCCTGCTCGGCTGGCCGCAGAAGAATCATCCGCAGTACGGCGTGCTGATGCAGTCTGCCGAGTCGTCCTTCATCCTGGCGATCGACAACTTCGCCGGCCGCGAGGACGCGGTGATCAAGAGCCTGGACGACTTCCGTCCGAAGGGCGTGGCCGGTGTGACCACGCTGTCGAACGGCCAGATCGTGCTGATCCTCGACATGAAGGAGCTGCTGGGCTCGATGGGCGATACGCGCGGGGTGTCGCGTTCCAGCCTGATCGGTCACGTCGCCCGCGCCGCCTGACGACCACTGTTTCAACGCTGTTTCAAGAAGCCCGCCCGGGCCTGGTCCGGGCGGGCTCTTTTCCTTTTCCAGCCTGGGTTTCAGGGCTGTCTGCCTCGCAATCTCTCTGCCCCTAAAGACTTCAGTTCGAGGGTCGATAAGAAAGCATACCCGGCACTTCGCCGATCGCTACCGAGGGAGTCAAACCATGGCCGAAGCTACCCTGATCCAGCCGATTTCGTCGCCGTTCCCCGCCGCCGCGATGCTGCCTGCGGCCAGCATCCAGGCCCATCACGCGGAAATCATGCGTTTGATGGATGCGATCGAAACGCTCGGCAACGAGGCGATGGTGACCGCGATGAATCTCGCCGGCGAGGCCGCAGATGCCGACGCACGAGGCCTCTTCATGCGTGCGCAGGAAGTGCGCGCCTGGGTGCAGACCACGCTCGACATGGTCAATACCGACGCGCTGTGCCCGGACCTGTCGGGTCAGCTCGCCTATCAGGGCGTCGAGCAGGCGGCACGCCTGGTTGCGGCGCGTGAAACGCTGCCGCGCTGAGATCGATCACTGTCTGTTCCAATCGCCGAAGCACGATTGATGCAGGCGAGGACACCGAGTGTCGAAAAATCCTGAGCAGGACTTCGATTTTGACGTCTGGAAGGAACTGGCCCATTCAGATCCCCAGACCTATTTCGCGGAGCGACGGCGCGTGATCGAACAATTCATCAACACCTGCCCACCGGACAAGCAGGCGGTTCTGCGCGACCTGCAGGTGCGCATCGACGCCAGCCGGGCGATGGCGGGCTCACCCAACCAGTCGGTGCGCGAGCTGTCGCGCATGATGGAGGACTATCTGCTTGCGCTGTCCGAGCGCCTGATGGCGCTGCATCGCGAAACGTCGGCGCTGCAGACCTCCTTGCGTCAGGGCTTGCGCGGCTCGACCTGAGTCCGCTGCCGCCGGCGGGCCTTGCGTCCGGCGCGCACTGCAGGGCGGGCTGTGCGGTCTCCGGGCTGCCATTTCCTGCCGTCCACCTCTCATACCATTCCTTCCACGGCTGACCCGGCCGAGGCCGCAGATGGGGTGATCTTCGGCCGCTGTTCCGCCGATTGCCGCCGGTCGCCGCGGCGCATCATCCTGCGCATTGCCGAACCGGGTCTGCGCACGTGGCAGAAGAAAGCGATCTCGAAAAGACAGAACCAGCGTCACAGCGGCGACTGGAGAAGGCGCGCGAAGAAGGGCAGGTGCCCAATTCGCGCGAACTGGCGACCTTTCTCGTCACCATCACCGGGGTCGCCGGCATGTCTGCGCTCGCCGGCTGGATGTGGCCGCGCAGCGCCGATCTGCTGCGCGACGGTCTGACCATAGACCGGCGCGCCATCTTCGACCCGGCGGCGATGTTCGCGCTGCTGATCGAGCGCTCTACCGATGCCCTGCTGATGCTGGCGCCGCTGTTCATCGCACTGATGCTGGCCGCCTTCGTGTCGCCCTTCCTGATGGCGGGCTGGAATTTCGCGCCGAAGGCACTCGAACCGAAATTCTCGAAACTGAATCCGGCCGCCGGTCTGAAGCGCATGTTCTCGTCCACGGCGGCGGTCGAGCTGGGCAAGAGCATCGGCAAGGCGACACTGGTGGGCAGCGTCGCGGCCTGGGTGGTCATGCGCGACCACGAGAAGCTGTTCGCACTGTTCGGTGCGCCGGTCGACGTCGCGCTCGGCGCCACCGGCGACCTCATCATGACGGCAACCCTGCTGCTGGTCGCCGGCATGGCGCTCATCGTCGCCATCGATGTGCCCTTCCAGCTCTGGCACTACCACTCCGAACTGAAGATGACCAAGGAGGAGGCGCGCCAGGAATTCAAGGAGCAGGAAGGCGATCCGCACGTCAAGGGGCGCATCCGCCAGCAACAGCGCGAAATGGCGCGCAGCCGGATGATGGCCAACGTGCCGAAGGCCGACGTGGTGGTGACCAACCCGACCCACTACTCGGTCGCACTGCGCTACGACGCGGCACGCGGCGGTGCGCCGCGCGTGGTCGCCAAGGGGGCGGGCGAAGTGGCGCTGCGCATCCGTACCGTCGCCAGCGAGCATGGCGTGCCGCTGGTCGAGGCGCCGCCGCTGGCGCGCGCGCTGCACAAGCACTGCGAACTGGAGCAGGAGGTGCCGGCACGACTGTTCCGCGCGGTGGCCGAGGTGCTGGCCTACGTGTACCAGCTGAACGACGCCTTTGCCCGCGGCGGCGACATTCCGAAGATGCCCGGCGATCTGCCGGTGCCGGACGACATGGACCCGGGCAGCGACTGAGCAGCCGTACAGGGTCCTGGCCGGTCGCATGTCGTATGAATGGATTCTTCTCTCAAGCGATGTGTGCGGAAGCCGTTAACTCATTGAGTTTCATGCACACAATCAGCTCCTGAGGGACTCTCCATGAAGAACCTGAGAATCTCCACCCGTCTTGCGCTCGGCTTCGGTTTGATCGCACTGATCTTCATTGCGGTGGCCGTTTTCGTCGAAATCCAGTCGGTGCGCATGAGTGCCAGCGCGCACGAAATCCGCGCGCTGACCCAGCCCAAGGTCGATGCGATCGCCGATCTGAACGACGCGGTACAGCGGGTGCGCGTCTATTCGCGCAGCGCCATCATCGAAACCGAGGACGCCGCGATCCAGAAGGTACGCGTCAAGCTGGAGGACTATGTCGGCAAGACCGACGCGGCGGTCAAGCGCCTCGGTGCACTGGTCGCCTTGCCCGGCAGCGAGGAGGCCGAGCGGGCGCTGTTTGCCCAGCTCGAACAGCGCCTGCAGGCCTTCCGCGGCATTTCGCAGGAGGTGCTGGCCCTGGCGCTGGTCAATCGCAATACGGAGGCGAACGAACTGCTGCACTCGACGCACGGCCCGGCGGCAAGTGCATTGAACGAGACGTCAATGGCGCTGCGCGAGCGCGTCCGACTGCGCAACGACCACGCCATCGCAGCGCTCGAAGATTCGGCCGACGCACTGACGCGTGCCGTGCTGATCGCCGGTGCCCTGTTCATTGTGGCGGCGATCATCGTCTCGCTCATCATCACGCGCAGCATTTCCAGCCAGCTCGGCCACACCTTGGCCGCGGTGCGGCGGATCGCCGACGGTGACCTGACCACCGATCTGCGACCGGAGGGCGAAAGCGAGCCTGCGCAGGTATTGCGCGCGGTCCAGTCGATGCAGCAGTCGCTGCGCGGCATGGTGCGCACGATAGGCGACGCCACCGGCAAGCTCGGCGACTCGGCCGCTCATCTGTCGGGCGCCACCCAGCAGGTGCGGCTTGCCTCGGATTCGCAGGCGGAACTGGCGGCTGCAATGGCCGCGTCGCTGGAGGAACTGTCGACCTCGATCACCCACGTCAGCGAGCTGAGCAACGAAGCACGCGACGCCTCGCACGTGGCCGGTGAGCACGCCGCGGACGGTGCCGGCGACATCGGCCGCATGGTGGGGCAGATCCGCGAAGTGACCGAGGGCATCGAGAGCAGCGCCCAGCGTGCGCTCGAACTGGGCAGCGAAGTGGCGCACATCACGCGTATCGTCCATGTGATCCGTGACGTCGCCGATCAGACCAATCTGCTGGCGCTGAATGCGGCGATCGAGGCCGCGCGCGCCGGAGAGATGGGGCGGGGTTTTGCGGTGGTCGCCGACGAAGTGCGCAAACTGGCCGAACAGTCGGCGCGCTCGGCCACCGAGATCACCGACATGGTGACGCGCATCCAGAGCGGCGCGACCGAGGTGTCGAGCACCATGCAGAGCACGGTTCAGCGGGTGCATGCGGGTCTGGCGACGGCCGAACAGGGACGGGCCAAGGTTCTGGACATCGACGCGCACGCACGACAGGTCGCCGGCACGATAGGCGAGGTATCCGGCGGCTTGCAGGAGCAGGCCGTGGCCAGCCAGGATCTGGCGCGGCGCGTCGAGCAGATCGTGCAGGTGGTCGAGGAGAACGCCAGTGCCGCAGCGTCGGTCGCCAGTTCGGCGAGCGAGCTGGCCAGCCTCTCGGAACAGCTGCAGGGCGAGGTCAGCCGCTTCCGCACGGCGGCCTGAGTCGGACAGCACGCGGGCGAGCAGGCAAAAAAAACGGGCACCACGCGGGTGCCCGAAAGGGGTCCTCAGAGAGGAAGGAGGAAACCTGTGTTCAGTCGGCCATTACGAGCCGGTTGCCCTGCAGCCTGACCTTGTCGCCGGTGCGCCAGACCGGTTCCGCGTCCAGCGTGACCGTGCGGTACTCGCCGTTTTCCATGCGCACACCGACTTCCCAGCGTGAGGACGTGCGCTGCGTCTTCTCGACCTGATGGCCGGCATAGGCGCCGCCGGCAATGCCGATCAGCGTCGCGATCGTGCGCCCGCTGCCCTTGCCGACCTGGTTGCCAAGCAGACCGCCAACCACGCCGCCGGCGGCGGCACCCAGACCGCTGGGGTCGGCCGGCGCCTTCACCTCGCGTACCGATTCGACCAGACCGCAGTCGGCGCAAACCGGCGCCGGAGCGCGATACTCGGCTTCGCTGCGCGGCAGCGTCTGCTCGTAGGTAGTGCGCGGCTGGGCAGGAATGACATCGATGCCCGAGTCGTAGGTCCGGTCCGCGACCTTGACCGTACCTGCTTCGCCAGCGTCGGCGACATGCACCTTCTTCGCTGCCACGGCCTTGACGACCGGCTTCTCGCTGCGCTTCTCGGCGGGTTTGTCAGCGACGGTGGCGGCGGCCGGGTGAGCCGGTTCGGGGGCGGCAACGAGCGCCTGCGTCGCCGGAGCCGGCGTCGTGCCGGTCTGTGCGGCGGCCGCGATGACCGGTGCCGGCGTGGCCGGCTCGAAGAAGCCGGACATTCTGGCGATGCCGACTGCGCTGAAGGCGGTGACCGAGACAGCGGCCACCCATAGAACGGGGTGAAGCGAGCTGGCTGAAGCGGCACGGGCCGGGGCGTTCATCTGTAGTCTCCTGGGACTGGGGTGCGACAGTGCAAGTAACGCACGCCGGTGTGAACAGGAGCGCCCCCTGTTTGTAAGGGCGTTTTGCGCTGCGTAACAATCCAGTCGACCCAATAGCCGGGGAAAACCCCTCTTCTTTCTCCGGTTTGATGGACGTCACCTGCGATGAAATGTCGTCATGGCTACGTCCCTCTCGTTCCGTCAGGTCATCGGTTCCCCGAACATCGCCCAGATGGCCGCGCCGCTGCTCATCGTCCTCATCCTGTCGATGATGGTGCTGCCGCTGCCCACCTTCGTGCTGGACGTGTTTTTCACGTTCAACATCGCGATGTCGGTGATGGTGATGCTGGTGGCGCTGTATACAACGCGGGCGCTCGACTTCTCGGTATTTCCGTCGGTCCTGCTGGTGACCACGCTGCTGCGCCTGTCGCTCAACGTGGCCTCCACCCGGGTCGTTCTGCTCGAAGGCCACACCGGCCCGGATGCGGCCGGCAAGGTGATCGAAGCCTTCGGCCACTTCCTGGTCGGCGGCAACTACGCGGTCGGCATCATCGTTTTCATCATCCTGACCGTCATCAACTTCGTCGTCGTTACAAAAGGCGCCGGCCGGATCGCCGAGGTGGGCGCCCGCTTCACGCTGGACGCGATGCCGGGCAAGCAGATGGCGATCGACGCCGACCTCAACGCCGGCCTGATCGGTGAGGACGAAGCGCGCCGGCGGCGCAAGGAAATCGCCGACGAGGCGGATTTCTACGGTTCGATGGACGGTGCGTCCAAGTTCGTGCGTGGTGACGCGATCGCCGGCATCCTCATTCTGCTCATCAATATGGTGGGCGGCATGCTGATCGGCGTGATGGAGCACGACATGACCGCCGGCGGCGCCGCCAAGGCCTACGTGATGCTCACCATCGGCGACGGTCTGGTCGCGCAGATCCCGGCGCTGGTCATTTCGATCGCCGCCGGTCTCGTGGTGTCGCGCGTCGGCAACGACGGCGATGTGGGCGGACAGGTGATCGGTCAGCTGTTCGGCGATCCGCGCGTGCTCGGCATTTCCGCCGGCATCATGGGCCTGATGGGCATGATCCCCGGCATGCCCAATTTCGTTTTCCTGCTGATCGCCGCCGGCCTCGGATACCTCGCCTGGCGCGGAGTGCAGAAGGCGGCGTCGCCCAAGGTGAAGGAGGCGGCGGAGAAAAAGGCGGCCGAGCAGGCAGCGGCGCAGTCGGTCACGCCGCCCGAGCAGCAGGAAGCTGCCTGGACCGACGTTGTGCCGGTCGACACGCTGGGCCTCGAAGTCGGCTACCGCCTCATTCCGCTGGTCGATCGCGGCCAGGACGGCGAGCTGCTCAAGCGCATCCGTGGCCTGCGCAAGAAGTTTGCGGCGGAAATCGGCTTCCTGACTGCGCCGGTGCACATCCGCGACAACCTCGAACTGAAACCCAACGGCTACCGCATCACGCTCAAGGGCGTCGATGTTGGCAGTGGCGAGGCCTATCCGGGCAGCCTGATGGCGATCAACCCGGGCCGCGTGGCGGGTTCGCTGCCGGGCCGCGAAGCACGCGATCCGGCTTTCGGCCTGCCGGCGGTGTGGATCGAACAAGGCCTGCGCGAACAGGCGCACGCGCTGGGCTACACCGTCGTCGATGCGGCCACCGTGATCGCCACCCACCTGAACCATCTCATCCTGACTCACGCCGCCGAACTGTTCGGCCGTCAGGAAGCGCAGGCGCTGCTTGAACACGTCGGCCGCGAACAGCCCAAGCTGGTCGAGGATCTGGTGCCGAAGGCGCTGCCGCTGGCGGTGGTGCAGCGCGTGCTGCAGAGCCTGCTGGAGGAGGGTGTGGCGATCCGCGACATGCGCTCCATCGTCGAGACGCTGGCCGAGTACGCGCCGCGTACGCAGGACCCGCTCGAACTGACCTCACGCGTCCGGGTGGCGCTGGGCCGCGCCATCGTGCAGCAGCTGTTCCCGGGCAATACCGACGTCCAGGTCATGGTGCTCGACCCGGGTCTGGAGCGCCTGATCGGTCAGGCGCTCGGTGGCGGCGGCGACGGTTCGGTGATCGAACCGGGCCTGGCCGACACGCTGATGAATGAAGTGGCGCGCACCGCGCAGAACCAGGAAGAAATGGGTCTGCCGGCCGTGCTGCTGGTGCCGGCGCCGCTGCGCTGGCTGCTGTCGCGCTTCCTGCGCCGGGCGGTGCCCAGCCTGAAAGTGCTCGCCAATTCCGAAGTTCCTGAAACACGCACCATCAAGGTGACCTCTGTCATCGGAGTCAAATCATGACGCCTCGCAAATATCTCGCTGCCTCCGCCCGCGACGCCCTGCGCCGCATCAAGGAAGACCTCGGCCCCGACGCCATCGTGTTGTCGAACCGACCGGTCGAGGGCGGCGTGGAAATACTCGCGCTGCCGGCGAATGCGCTGGAGGCCATGACTGCACCGACGAAGAAGCCGGCCGCTGCGCCGGCACCGGCGCCGGTGGCACCGGTGGCGCGTGCTGCCGCACAACCCGCCGCGCGCGCCGAAGCGCAGTCCGCATTTCAGACCTCGTCCCGGCCCTACGGCGACGAGGATTTCGAGGTGACGCTGTCGAGCAGCCTGGCTGCGCGCAAGGTCGCACTGGCGCCGGCTCCGGCGCAGGAAGTGCGGGCGCCGAAGCCCTGGCAGCCGTACAAGCCGCGTTCGGCGACGCCGAGCGAATTGCGCGATCTGGCACGCAGCCGTCAGCAGGTGCCGGCCAACGAGCACCTCGAAGCGCACGCCGAAGTGCCGCAGCGTCGTGCCGCACCGGCTGTCGAGGCGGCGCCACGCCACGCCGCGCAAGCGTCCGAGCCGGCACCGCAGCTTGACGCCGCACTGCGCGAGGAACTGGGCAGCATCCGTCGCATGCTCGAACAGCAGCTGGCCGGTTTCGCCTGGGGCGAAATGTCGCGCAGCTCGCCGATCAAGACCACGCTGGCTGCCGAAATGCTTGAATCCGGATTCAGCGCGGTAACCACCTACCGGCTGCTCGACCAGCTCAGCAGTTCCGACTCGCTGGCTGCCGCGCGCAATGAACTGCGCACGCTGATCGGCCGCGACCTGATCACGCTGAATTCCGACGCCGACATCATCGACCGCGGCGGCGTCTATGCGCTGGTCGGTCCGACCGGCGTCGGCAAGACCACCACCACCGCCAAGCTCGCGGCGCGCTGCGTCGTTCGTCACGGCGCCGACAAGGTGGCGCTGCTCACCACCGACGGCTACCGGATCGGCGCTCACGAACAGCTGCGCATCTATGGCCGCATCCTCGGCGTGCCGGTGCATGCGGTGCGCGACGCCTCCGACCTGCGCCGCATGCTGGTCGAACTGCGCGACAAGCACATGGTGCTGATCGACACCGTCGGGATGAGCCAGCGCGACCGCGCCGTCGCCGAGCAGATCGCCATGCTGTCGTCGAGCGGCGACGTACGCCGCCTGCTGCTGCTGAACTCGGTCGCCCGCGCCGACGCGCTGGACGACGTGGTGCGCGCCTACTCGTCGCCGAATGGTGGCGCCGATCTGGCTGGCGCCATCATCAGCAAGGTCGATGAGTCGGTCACGCTGGGCCCGGTGCTCGACGTGCTGATGCGCCACGAACTGCCGCTGTACTACGTCGCCAACGGCCAGCGCGTGCCGGAAGATCTGCACCTGCCCAACCGCGCCTACCTGATGCACCGCGCGCTGCGTGCCGCCGGCGAGGACTCGTCGCAACACCTCTCACCGCAGGACGCCGGCCTGTTGATGGCTGCCTCGCGTCGCGACATGCGCAGCGAGGTGAGCCGTGGCTGATTTCATGCACGACCAGGCGGCTGGCCTGCGCGCCATGTTCCGCCGTTACCCGACGCAGCGCGTCGCCTTCGCCGGCGCGATGGACGGCGTCGGCAGCACCTCGATCGCGCTGGCGACCGCCATCGAAGCGGCTCGCAGCGGCCTGCGCGTGACACTGATCGACGAACACCAGGGCGCCGGCTCGGCCACCGCGCGGCTGGGTCTGACCTCGCGCATCGACCTGTTGCAGGCGATCAACCGCGACGTCGCGCTCGCCTCGGTGCGCATCGCCTCGCAACACGGCGTGGCCGTGGTGCCGGCAGCCCGCCTCGCCGCCGCGTCGAAACAGTTGAACCGCCTGCAGACCGAGGCGCTGGACGAAGCGCTGGTCGAACTGACCCGCGATACCGAACTGCTGGTGATCGACTGCGCGCTCGACGACGGTCAGCTGTCGGCGCTGGCCCGTCGTGCCGACCGGTTGGCGGTGATCACTGCCGCGTCCGGCGTCAGCATCACCGCGGCCTACGCGCTGATCAAGCGTCACCTCGCCGGGAATGCGCCGGTGACCGGTGGGGCGGCCCGTCCTGTGCATGTCGGCGTCAGCCGCGCGCGCTCGGTGGCCGACGCCCGCCAGGCCTTTGCCAGCCTGAATGGCGTGGTGAGCGAACACCTGGGCAGTGCGCTGCACTGGCTGGGCTGCCTGCCGAGCGGCTACCAGCGCCCGGTTTTCGCCACGGCGGGTGACGATGCCCTCAAGATCGGGCGCGATCTTGCCGAAAAGCTTTTCGTGACCCGCGAGGCGGAGAAAGCCGGTATGTTGTCGGCCCTGGACGACGCGCTCGCGGGTGACCGCAGCGACCGGGGAGGGCGTGCAGACGGATTCCCGGCCCAAGTGGCCTGACTGCACAAGCGACCCGCAGCAGAGGACGAAACATGTACACCGCATCCGGAACACTGGACCGTGACCAGCTTGCCAAGCACTACGCGCCGCTGGTCAAGCGCATTGCCTACCACCTGATGGCCAAGTTGCCGGCCAGCGTGCAGGTCGAGGACATCATCCAGAACGGCATGCTGGGCCTGCTCGACGCGATGAGCCGCTACGAGGAAGGGCTGGGCGCGCAGTTCGAAACCTATGCCGTGCAGCGCATCCGCGGCGCCATGCTCGACGGCCTGCGCGAGAACGACTGGCTGCCGCGCAGCCTGCGCCGCGACATGCGTCGCATCGAAACCGCCATCCACACGCTGGAGCAGCAGAAGGGCCGTCAGCCGACCGAAGGCGAACTGGCCGAATCGCTCGGCATGCCGCTGCCCGAGTACCAGAAGATGCTGCAGGAAGCGCGCGGCTATCAGCTGGTCTATTTCGAGGACTTCACCGATGGCGACGACGATGACTACCTCGACCGCCACAGCGTCGGTACGGAAGATCTCGATCCGCTCGAACGACTGCTCGACAAGAACATGCGCGACGTGCTGGTACGCGCCATCGGCGATCTGCCGGACCGCGAAAAGACGGTGATGGGTCTCTATTACGAAGAAGACCTGAACCTGCGCGAGATCGGGGAAATCCTCGGCGTATCCGAATCGCGCGTCTGCCAGCTGCACAGCCAGGCCATCGCCCGACTGCGCAGCCGCATCGCGGCGCGCGGCTGAGCGGAGTACGCGTGCGCGTCGATCGCATCAGCATCGCCGGCCTGCTGCTCGGTCTGGCTGCCATCATGCTCGGGCAGGTGCTCGAGGGTGGCAGCCTGTCGTCGCTGTTCCAGCCGGCCGCTTTCGTCATCGTGCTCGGTGGCACGCTCGGCGCGACCATGCTGCAGACCCGTTTCCCCATCTTCATGCGCGGCATGCGCATGGGGCGCTGGGCCTTCGTCGCGCCGTCCCAGGTGCCGGACGACATGATCCGCAGACTGGTCGCCTGGGCGCAGCTGTCGCGGCGCGAGGGCATCCTGGCGCTGGAAAAGCAGGTGGGCAACGAATCCGATCCGTTCTACCGCAAGGGCGTGCAGCTGCTGGTGGATGGCGCCGATGCAACCCGCCTTCGCGAGGTGATGGAAGTCGAGATCACGACGTACGAGAACACCCTGCGTCAGGCGGCCCGTGTCTGGGATTCTGCCGCCGGCTATTCGCCAACCATAGGCATCATGGGCGCGGTGCTGGGCCTGATTCATGTGATGGAAAACCTGGCTGACCCGACCCGGCTCGGCGCCGGCATCGCCACCGCCTTCGTCGCCACCATCTACGGCGTTGGTGCGGCCAATCTGGTGTTCCTGCCTATCGGTCGCAAGCTGCAGACCCACGTGTCGCAGCTCATCGCGGTGCGCGAAATCTTTGTCGATGGCCTGGTCGGCATCGCCAACGGCGACAACCCGCGCATCATCGAGGGCCGGCTGCTCGGCTACGTTGCCCAGGTGCCGGAGTGAGCGCGCCACGCAAGCGTCGCTACGTGCCGGAGTCGGACGAGAATCACGACCGCTGGCTGGTTTCCTATGCCGATCTGGTCACCTTGCTGTTCGCCTTCTTCGTCGTCATGTACGCGATTTCCCAAGTCAGCGAGAGCAAGTACCGGGTGCTGAGTGCATCGCTGAACAGCGCGTTTTCGGCCCGAGACGGCGTCCAGCTGATCGAGCTGCCTGCGGTGGCGCCGCCGCGCAGCGCGCTGCAGATCGAGCTCGACCAGGTCCGTCAGGCGCGAGCCGCAGCGAAGGAAAAAGAAAGACGCGAGCGCGCGCAGCGCACGATGACCGAACTGACGCAGGCGCTGTCGGCGCTGACGCAGGACGGCCAGGCCACGGTGACCGACGGTGCGCTCGGCATTACCGTCGATCTCGACGCCACCTTCCTGTTCGGCCGCGGCGACGCGACGCTGGAACCGGCGGCGCGCGACATCATCGCGGCGGTGGCGGGCGTGCTGCTGTACAGCGATTTTCCGCTGGTGATCGAAGGACACACGGACAACGTGCCGGCCACCGGGCGCGGCATGTCGAACTGGTCGCTGTCGGCGCTGCGTGCGGCGGCGGTGACCCAGGTGTTCGAGGAGCAGGGCATCATTCCGGCAAGGCTGACCGCGGCAGGACTTGCCGATCAGCGGCCGATTGCCGGCAACGACAGCGAACAGGGACGGGCGAAGAATCGTCGTGTGTCCATCCGCATCGAAACCTATTCGACCGACCGGGCGGCGCTCAATGGTGCGCCTGCGAACGCACCGGTCGAGGTGCCCGAGGGCAGCCTCGGTTCGAGCTTCCCCAGGCTCTGATCACTGCGCCCGCTCGCGGCGCCCGCCCGGAGGCGGTCCGCCGCGCTCGCCACCGCGGTCGCGCGCCGACCCGTCCTCGGCTCCCCGGCCGGGCAGGCCGGAGTACAGCGCCGGCACCGTGCCCGGCAGCAGCCGGTCGGCGACGCGACGCTGGCTGGGGTCGAGCGTGCCGTACAGCAGTTCCGCCGCCTCGGCGATGTCTTCCATCGCGACCAGCCGGTTGCGGACCACATCGACCTTGCGACCGATCTGCTTCACTGCGTCGACGCGTGTGACTGGGCGCGGGTCGAGCCGCAGCTGGTCTGCCATCAACGCGCCTATCGTCTCGCGGTAACGCTCCCACAGGGGCTGCTGAAGAGGTGTCAGCGCCAAGCTCTGCTCCACCTCGGCCAGTTGCGTCTGCAGATCGTCGACGACACCGGCACTGCCCCCGCTGCGCGCCTCGGCCGGAGGCCCGCGTCGTGAGCGGTCGAAGTCGCCGTCCGGTGCGGAGGCGCAGGCGGTCATCAGCAGCACGAGGCTGAGCAGCGGGAGGGTGCGGGAAACGGGCATGGCATGTGGCCGGGGCTGTGGAACAGGCGGCCACGATGACAGCCACCGGCAAACACGCTGTGTCGCCGGGTCAAGCCATGTCGTGCGGGTGTAAGCGGGTGTTGCGCCCCGCAGTGCTCAGGCGCTGCCGAAGGATCGACGGCTGGTGCGTGCCATCGCCTGACCGTCCGGCCCGTAGGTCGACGCCTGCTCGGCGGCCGACATCAGCACAGCCAGCGCCTGCTGGCTGGACTTCATCTGCGCCCGGATCATCAACCCGTTCGCCAGATTCGCGTCGTGCGCTTCGCGGGCCAATTCGAGCAGGTCGGCAAAAGGTTTGCGGCAGGCGGTCCATTCCGGTCCGCTGGCGAACAGTGCGTCGATGTCGGCCTTCGCCGGCTTCACGCCGGCACGCGCGAGCAGCGCCGTGCGCGCATCGCCCAACTGCGCGAGGCGGCCGTAGACCTCCGACTTGCGTGCGGCAAGCACGGGCAGGGTATCGACGTCACCGGATTCGAGCGCGCGGCGCTCGGCATCGAGATGGCCGATGGCGGTGCGCAAGGACGCGACCTCCTCGGTCATCAGTACGGACAGTCGCGCGGAAATCTGCGCGGCCAGTTCGTTCTGGGTCATCAGGTCGCCGGGCGCGTATTCAGCATCTGACGCACGCTTTCGATCAGGCTGTCGGCCACGCGATCGGCGTTGACCTTGAAGCGACCGTCGGCAATGGCCTGCTTGATTTCATCGACGCGAGCGCTGTCGACCACCGGCACATTGGCAATGGTCGATTCGAGCTCGCGCAGACGCGAGGAGGTGCTCGAAACATCGACCTGGGCACCCGCGGAAGGCGTGGCCGAAGTCGAATTGGTCGGGGTGTTGCCCGACGAGTTGCGCGTGGTCGAAGTTGAAGTCGGACCAAGCGGCTTTCCAGTTCCGTCGATTTTCACGATGAACCCTTTCAGAAGACGTTCGATCGGTATTACGACGACGACACGACAAAACTTTAGAACTTTTTGTAGGGAGCCGTCTTACACCGATGCCTGATTCGCACTATATCAAGCACCGAGGCGGCCCGCAGTTGAACAGTTCCCATAGGGTCTGTTGCCATTGAATCGCGTGCCGCGCGCGAATCCCGATGCGTCCGGATCAAGGCGGGCCGACGCCGGCTGACTGGCCGTCAGGCCAGGAGGCCCAACGCGGAGCTGGGCGCATCGGGACTCGCGCCCTTCGGGTTTGCAGCGTGCGAGGCACGGACCGCGTTGCGCTCCTTGTCGAGACGGCCAGTCTCGACTATGTCGCACGCCTTGCCCGTGCCTCGCGCGCTGCAAACGCGGTTCGCGATTCAATGGCAACAGACCCTAATAGATCACTTCGACAAGACCGCCCGGACGTGCTACGCCGCTCACCACCTGACCGCTGCCGGTGCGGATCTGCACTGTCTGACCTGACTGCGCGGTGGCCAGCGCACGGCCATCGTGACTGACCGAGAAGCCGTTGCCGCGTGCGAACAGTTTCACGATCTGCCCCTGTTGCACGGCGACCGGTGCGCGCAGCCAGTCGGCGCGCAGCGGCTGGCCGGCACCGATGGCGACATTCACCGACTGCCCGATGGCCTGCTGCGGATCGGTAATCATGTTCGGCGGCAGTTCCGTCAGGTCGCCGCGCATGAAGGCGTAATCGCCGTCGGCCACCACCTGGCCACGGCCCAGTGCGCGCGCTGCGACCAGATAGTCACCTTCGATGCGAACGCGCGACGGAATGTAGATGGTCCAGTTGGCGCCGGCGAGGCAGCGCACGCCGACGCTGACGCGACCCCAGGGGCGGGCGCCCGGCGGCAGGAAGGCGTCGTGCGCCGTGCAGGCAGCCAGTGCGATACGCGCGTCCGGCTGACCGACTTCGAGCACAGCCTTGCCCGGCATGCTTGCCGCCTGCGCGGTCAGGAACTGGCTCACGGTAGCGCGCAGCGCCTCCGGTGAGGTCTGTGCCTGCGCGCTGGAGCACAGGGCAAGCAGCAGCATGAGAAGAGGACGACGGAACATGGGCGGATCTCCTGGCGATGGATGCAT
Source organism: Methyloversatilis discipulorum (assembly GCF_018780585.1). Lineage (GTDB taxonomy): Bacteria > Pseudomonadota > Gammaproteobacteria > Burkholderiales > Rhodocyclaceae > Methyloversatilis > Methyloversatilis discipulorum_B. The sequence goes on from NZ_JADMJL010000016.1 coordinate 156,952, forward strand.
TCGATCACGCTGCTTGCAAGGTCGATGCCGGAAATAGCGGGTGAAGCACGGTTCTGTTCCGCTGCGCGGTGCCCGGAGCGAGCCGTGCGTCCGTTGCCGCAGAGAAATTCCTTTCCCGGCAAGGGTTTGAAGGCGGGTTGCTCGGTTTTGCGCGGCAAACCTTGCCGCTTCGAGGCGGCAGAAGACGAGGAAAGGCGGGGTGCGAACAGTCCTTTTTTGCCGTTTCCGGCAGCACCGCGGCGCTTAAAGTCATTGGCACGATAGCTGCAATGGACTGCACATCATGCCGACACCTCTCGACCGACATCTCAACCTGCATCAAGCCGCCCTCGGCGTGCGTGCCGCACGCCAGCAGCAGCTGGCGTCGAACATCGCCAACGCGGATACGCCGCACTACAAGGCACGCGATATCGAATTCAGGAGCGCGCTCGAAAGTGCGCTGGGCGGCAAGCTCGGTGGTCCGGTGGAACTGGCGCGTACTTCCAGCTCGCACATCGAAGCCAAGGGCAGCGGTGCACTCGACCAGTCGATGAAGTACCGCACCGAAACGCAGTCCAGCGTCGATGGCAACACCGTCGATATGGACGTCGAGCGCGCGGCATTTGCCGAGAACTCGGTGCAGTACGAAGCGCTGCTCACCTTCATCAGCGGTCGCCTGCGCACGATGCAGCAGGCGATCCAGGGCCAGTAAGGAGGCTGAACCATGGCAGGAAACATGTTCAACGTGTTCGGCATCGCCGGTTCCGCACTGACCGCGCAGTCGGTGCGACTGAACACGACGTCCAGCAATCTCGCCAACGCCGACTCGGTCACCACGGCCAACGGCCAGCCCTACCGCGCCAAGCAGGTGGTGTTCGAGATGAAGCCGATCGCCGACGGCAGCGAAGCCAGCGGTGTGCGCGTGACGCAGATCGTCGAGAGCGCGGCGCCGCTTCGTAGCACCTACGACCCGACCAACCCGGCCGCCAACGCCGACGGCTACGTGCAGATGCCCAACGTCAATGTCGTGGAGGAGATGGTCAACATGATCTCCGCCTCCCGCTCCTATCAGACCAATGCGGAAATGATGAATACCGCGAAGCAGCTGATGCTCAAGACCCTCACCATCGGACAGTAAGGACAACGCCATGGCCACCAATCCCGTCAATGGCAATTCTGCCGCCGACCTCTACAGCTCGCTGAACACTACGCAGAAGCAGGCAACGTCCGAACTCGACGCGGCACAGAACCGCTTCCTGATGCTGCTCACCACGCAGCTCAGAATGCAGGATCCGCTCAGCCCGATGGACAACGCGCAGGTCACTTCGCAACTGGCGCAGATCAGCACCGTCGATGGCATCACCAAACTCAACAGCACGCTGGAAAAGATGATGGAGAGCACCAGCGATGCACAGCACCTGCAGGCGACGGCGCTGGTCGGTCACGCCGTGCTGATCGAAGGTTCAGACCTGAAGCTGGTCGAAGGACAGTCGATGGGCGGCGTGGAGCTGACCACACCTGCCGACGACGTCGTCGTCACCATCAAGGGCGCAAACGGCGTGATCGTCCGCGAGATGGCACTGGGCGATCAGGAGGCCGGCATCACGCAATTCGTCTGGGACGGCAAGGACAACTCTGGCACGGCAGTTGCTCAGGATGGCTCGTACTCCTTCTCCGTGAAAGCGGTGCAGGGAGGCAAGACGCTGACCAGCACGCCGCTCGAACTCGCGGTGGTCGGCAGCGTCGAGCGCACCGGCGGCGTTACCCGCCTGAATGTGGGCCAGCAAGGGCTGGTCACGATGAACGACATCAAGCAGATCTACTGATCGGGAGTTGAATCATGGCCTTCCAGCAAGGACTTTCCGGACTGAACATCGCCTCCAAGGCGCTCGACGCGATCAGCAACAACGTCGCGAACTCGACCACCGTGGGTTTCAAGCAGTCGCAGGCACAATTTGCCGACATCTACGCGACCACGCTGGGCGGCGGCGGTTCGGCCCAGATCGGTATCGGCGCGCGGGTGAATGGCGTTGCCCAGCAGTTCTCGCAGGGCAACATCACCGTCACCAGCAATCCGCTGGATATCGCCATCAACGGTGAGGGCTTCTTCCGGATGAGCGACAACGGCGACGTGCTCTACACGCGCAACGGCCAGTTCTCGGTCGACAAGCAGGGCTACATCGTCAATGGCTCCGGTTACCGGCTCACTGGCTACGGCACCGACGCCAACGACAACATCGTGGTGACGGCGCCGATCGACCTGCGCATCGACACCGCGCTGTCCGGCGCCGAGCCGACGTCGACCACGGCGGCCGACCTGGCGGTCAACCTCGATTCACGACTGTCGCCGCCGGCAACGGCGCCGTTCTCGACCGCCGACACGTCGAGCTTCTCGTACTCGACCTCGATGACCACCTACGATTCGCTCGGCAATCCGCATGTGATGTCGATGTACTTCGTGAAGTCGGCCACGCCGAACGAGTGGGATCTCTACACGACGCTGGACGGTGGCGCGCCGACGGCGGCGACCACCCTCACTTTCAATTCCAACGGCGGTCTGGTCGGGCCGTCCACGGTGGCACAGTCCTTCGCAATCACCACCGGTGCCACCAGCCCGCTGACTTTCGATCTCAACCTCGGCAACTCGACCCAGTACGGCACCACGTTCAGCGTGAATGCCGTGGCGCAGGATGGCTATACCTCGGGCCGGCTGTCCGGCCTCAGCGTGTCGCCGGAGGGCATCATCCAGGGCCGCTATACCAATGGCCAATCGCGCACGCTGGGTCAGGTCGTGCTCGCCTCGTTCCAGAACCCGGATGGCATGGTGCAACTGGGCAGCAATGCCTGGGCGGAAACCTCGTTCTCCGGTCCGCCGGCCGTTGGTGAACCCGGCACCGGCAATCGCGGCGGTCTGCAGCCGGGCGCGGTCGAGGATTCCAACGTCGATCTCACCGCCGAACTGGTGAACATGATCACGCAGCAGCGCGCCTATCAGGCGAACGCGCAGTCGATCAAGACGCAGGATCAGATCATGCAGACGCTGGTGAACCTGCGCTGACGCGCACTGAGGAGCTGTCATGGACCGCGTGATCTACACCGCGATGACCGGCGCGAAATGGACGATGGAGCGCCAGGCTTCGGTCGCCCACAATCTCGCCAATGCATCGACCACCGGCTATCGCGCGGAGGAACATCGTCTGCGTGCCGTTCAGGTGCAGACCGAGGCGTTCGCGTCGCGCGCCTTCGTCATCGACGCCAGCGTCAAGAACGACTACACCCCGGGCGCGCTGCAGCAGACCGGGCGTTCGTACGACATGGCGATTCAGGGCAAGGGCTGGTTCACGCTGGCCATGCCCGACGGCACCGAGGCCTACACGCGCAACGGCCACTTCCAGGTCAGCCCGACCGGCATCCTGCAGAACCATGAGGGCATTCCTCTTCAGGGCGAGACCGGTCCGATCACCGTGCCGCCGGACACCGAGGTGACGCTGGGTGCCGACGGCACGCTGTCTGCCGTGCAGCGCACCGGCGGTGTGAACCAGGTCAACCCGATCGGCCGCCTGAAGCTGGTCGATCCGCCCGAGAACACACTCAAGCGCGGCGACGACGGCCTGTTCCGCTCCACTGCACCCGGACTGCAGCCGCAGGCACAGAACGTGCGTGTCGTCGGTGGCTACCTCGAAGGCAGCAATGTGAATGTGGTCGATCAGGTGGTGGCGATGATTTCGCTGTCCCGCCAGTTCGAGATGCAGACCAAGATGCTGCAGACCGCCGAACGCAACGACCAGGCTGCCTCGCAGGTTCTGGGCAACAACTGACAACCGGAGTAACCGAACATGATTCGCTCGCTGTGGATTGCCCGCACCGGCATGGATGCACATCAGACTCAGCTCGATGTCATCACCAACAACCTCGCGAACGTCAGTACCAACGGTTTCAAGCGTGCCCGCGCCGTGTTCGAGGATCTGCTGTACCAGACCATGCGTCAGCCGGGCGCGCTGAACACGCAGCAGAACACCATTCCGTCGGGCCTGCAGATCGGTACCGGCGTGCGTCCGGTGGCGACCGAACGTATCCACACGCAAGGCAATATCCAGCAGACCGGCGGCACGCTCGACGTGGCTATCCAGGGCGAAGGCTTCTTCCAGATCCAGATGCCGGACGGCACATTGTCCTACACCCGTGACGGTGCCTTCCAGAAGGATGCGCAGGGCGTCATGGTGACGTCCAGCGGCTTCCCAGTGCAGCCGCAGATCACCATTCCGGCTGACGCGGTGTCGGTCACCATCGGCCGTGATGGCGTGGTGAGCGTGCTGCAGGCCGGCCAGAATGCGCCGACCCAGATCGGCCAGCTGCAACTGGCGACCTTCGTGAATACCGGAGGCCTGCAGAGCGTCGGCGAGAACCTGTTCGTCGAAACCGCCTCCAGCGGCGTGCCGACGCCGAACACCCCGGGCACCAATGGCGCCGGCCTGCTCAATCAGGGCTTCGTTGAAACGTCGAACGTGAACGTGGTCGAGGAACTGGTGAACATGATCCAGACCCAGCGCGCCTACGAAATCAACTCGCGCGCCATCCAGACGTCGGACCAGATGCTGGCCCGACTGACCCAGCTCTAAGAGATCCGGCGGAGACCACCATGAATGCCCAACGCCTTCACCTTGCCGCCCGCTGCGCAGGTTTTGCCGTGGTGCTGGTCGTTGCGGCAATGCTTGCCGGCTGCGTCACGACGACGCCGCCGACCGCGGTGCATCAGCCGATGACGGTACGTCCGGAGCCGCGTCCGCAGTATCAGACCAACGCCGGCGCGATCTTCCAGCCGGGCGCCGTGCGACCGCTGTTCGAGGATCGTCGCGCGCGCATGGTCGGCGACACGCTGGTGATCAACCTGAGCGAGCGCACGCAGGCGGCGAAGAAGTCGTCGAGCTCGGCGGACCGCTCGCAGGACATCGAGGTCAGCGTGCCGCGCATCGCCGGCGTGCCGCTCAAGGGCGCACAGGGCATCGGCGTGCAGGCGAACAGCGAGAACGTGTTCGCCGGCAAGGGCGCGTCCTCGGCCGACAACAACTTCACTGGCACCATCACCGTCACCGTGATCGAGGTGCTTCCGAACGGCAACCTGCTGGTGTCCGGCGAAAAGAAGGTCGCGATCAATCAGGGCGACGAGTACATCCGCTTCTCCGGCGTCGTGAATCCGACCCAGGTGACCGCGGCGAACACGGTGCAGTCCACCCAGGTGGCCGATGCACGCATCGAGTACCGCGCCACCGGCTATATCGACGAGGCGCAGGTGATGGGCTGGCTGGGCCGCTTCTTCCTGAGCTTCCTGCCGCTGTGATGAGGAATCAGCCCTCTTTTCCGGCCATCGGGTTCCTGGTCGCCGGCGTATAAAAGGCACTGTACTGCCGCCCGGAAGGCGAACCGAAATGAAGCGCTTCACCACATTCCTCCTGCTCGCACTGCTGGCCGCGATGCCGGTCAGCGCCGAGCGCATCAAGGATCTCGCGTCGCTGTCGGGCGTGCGCAACAACCAGCTTGTCGGCTACGGTCTGGTGGTCGGCCTCGACGGTTCGGGTGACCAGACGACGCAGACGCCATTTACCGTGCAGAGCGTGATCAACATGCTCGGCAACATGGGTGTGACCTTGCCGCCCGGGCAGAACCTGCAGTTGAAGAACGTCGCGGCGGTGATGGTGACCGCCAGCCTGCCGCCCTTCGCGCGGCCCGGTCAGGCGATGGACGTGACCGTGTCGTCGATGGGCAACGCCAAGAGCCTGCGCGGCGGCACCCTCGTGATGACGCCGCTCAAGGGCGCGGACGGCCAGATCTACGGCATGGCCCAGGGCAATGTGGTGGTCGGCGGCGCTGGCGCCTCGGCCGGCGGCTCGTCCGTCACCATCAATCATCTGTCGGTGGGCCGTATTGCCGGTGGCGCCACGGTCGAGCGCGCGGTGCCGACGGCGGTGGGCGAGGGCGATTTCATCAATCTCGAAACCCACACCACCGATTTCGGCACCACGCAGCGCATGGTCGATGCGATCAACGCCAGTGCCGGCCCCGGCACCGCGGTGGCGGTCGACGCCCGGCGTATCCAGGTGCGCGCACCGCTGGACCCGAACCAGCGCGTCGCCTTCATGAGCCGCATCGAGAATCTCGACGTCACGCCGGCGCAGCAGGCTGCCAAGGTGATTGTCAATTCGCGCACCGGTTCGGTGGTGATGAATCAGGCCGTGACGCTCGACAGCTGTGCGGTCGCACACGGCAACCTGTCGGTCACCGTCAGTTCCGAGCCGGTGATCAGCCAGCCCGCACCGCTGTCCGGCGGGCAGACCGTGGTGGCGGAGCGCAACCAGATCGACATCCAGCAGGAAGGCAGCGCGCTGATCAATGTGAAGAAGGGCGCCAACCTGTCTGAAGTCGTCCGTGCGCTCAACGCGCTGGGGGCCAATCCGCAGGATCTCATCATCATCCTGCAGGCGATGAAGGCGGCCGGTGCGCTGCGCGCCGAACTGGAAGTGATCTGATGGAGAACGCCGCGCTCAACACGCTGGCCGCCGACGTGCGCGGTCTGGACGTGCTGCGCCGCGCGGCGCGCGACAACTCGCCGGAGGCGCTGAAGGCCGCAGCCAAGCAGTTCGAGGCGATGTTCCTGCAGGTGGTGATCAAGTCGATGCGCGAGGCCTCGCACGGCGACGAACTGTTCGGCGGGCAGGAAAGCAAGATGTACCAGGACATGCTGGACCAGCAGTGGGCCCAGGTCATGACTGAAGGCGGCGGTACCGGGCTGGCGCGCGTGCTCGAACGGCAGCTGTCGGCGAACGCGAACAGTGCCGATACCTCGGTGAGGCCGGAACTGAAGCCGTTGTCCGAAGCCGGACTGTTCCAGGGCTTGCCGCGGATGCCGGCGGCGGCAAGCTCTGCCGCCCTGCGGCAGAGTCTGCAGCCGGGCGAAGCGGCCGCTGCTGCCGATCTCGAAGCGGCATTGGCCGAACTTGCGCCGGTCAGGAACCGCGATGTGCCGGAGCACGCGCGTGCCTTCGTCGAGCGGGTATGGCCGGCCGCGCTGTCGGCCAGTCGCGCGACGGGCATTCCGGCGCAGTTCCTGGTTGCCCAGGCCGCGCTCGAAACCGGCTGGGGCCGGGCCGAACTGACGTCGGCCGACGGTACGCCCAGCCACAACCTTTTCAATATCAAGGCCGGCAGCAGCTGGCAGGGGCAGACCGTCACCGTTTCGGCCAGCGAGTTCATCGACGGCCGCTGGACCAAACAGACGGATGCCTTCCGCAGTTACGGCTCCTACGAAGAAAGCTTCGCCGACTACGCCCGTCTGTTGCAGAACCAACCGCGCTACGCCCGCGTGCTCGGTGCGCAGGACGCTGGCAGTTTCGCCCGCGGGCTGCAGCAGGCGGGTTACGCCACCGACCCGGCTTACGCCGACAAGCTCGAGCGCATCATCAAGGGGCCGCTGCTGCGCGCTGCCTTGTCGGGCTGATCCTGCGGGCGGGGCGGTAGCGCCGGCGCGCAGGTCACGGCAGCAGTTCCAGACAGCGCGCGCGGATCAGGCTGGCCTGCCGGGCCGCACCCGCATCCAGAAGCGCCTTCTCGCAGGCCAGCAACGCACGGCGGACGCCCGCCTCGTCGGTCGCGTCGCGCAGCAGCGGTTTCAGCGCGTCGGTCTGTCCGCGCAAGGCGCGCTCCACACTTTCGATCAGATAGAGGCGGGCCAGCGCCAGCGACTTCCGCCCGGCGGAGGCGACCGGCGCCGGTCGCTCGATGTCGAGCAGTCCGAGTTCGATCAGCCGGGTCAACGCGGCCGCCGCCTCGATGTCGCCGCTGGCCTCCCGGCCGAGAGCGGCAAGCAGGCCGGCAAAATCCTGCCGCCCGTCGGCGACTATCAGCACCGCGCGTTCGAGCGGTGTCAGCCGGTGTGCCCGCCGGACCACCTCGGCGCGTCCGGCCGATGTCTTGAAAGCCACGTCCGTGGCCGATATGCGATGAGCGGGAGTGACCATCCCCGACATTGTTCCAGTCCAGTGTGACGCCCATAAAACGGAGCTGGCAAAGCTTTTGCTTTGACGTGTCCCAAGCACTCTGACGAGACGGCACATCATGGGAACGCAGCTCTACAGCATCGGCATCTCCGGACTGAATGCGGCGCAGGCCGCACTGGTCACGACCGGTCACAACATTTCGAATGCGGCGACCACCGGTTACACCCGGCAGGAAGTCATCTTCGGCACCAACGATCCACAGCAGACCGGCGCCGGCTTCTTCGGCCAGGGCGCCCGGATCGAAACCGTGCGCCGCATCTACAGCCAGTTCCTGACGGCCCAGGTGATGGAGGCGCGTACGCAGAGCGCCGAGTACAACGCCTACGCCGACCAGATCGGTGCCCTCGACAACCTGCTTGCCGACGCCGACGCGGGCATGTCGCCGGCGATGTCAGGCTTCTTCGATGCGCTGCAGAGCGTGACGGCCTCGCCCACCTCGCTCGCCGCCCGGCAGTCGGTGATTTCGGCGGCACAGGCCATGACCGCACGCTTCAACGCGCTCGATCTGCGGCTGGACGAGGTCCGTACCGGTCTCAATGGCGAAATCTCGGGCACCGTCGAGGAAATCAATCAGCTCGCGACGCAGATCGCCCGCTACAACAACCAGATTGCCGTGGCGGAGGCGAGCACTGGTCCGACCCGTCTGGCCAACGACATGCTCGACATGCGCGAGCGGCTGATCAGCCAGCTGAACGACCTGGTTCGGGTGACCCAGCTGCAGCAGAGCGATGGCTCGATCAATCTTTTCATCGGCAACGGTCAGCCCGTCGTCGTCGGTGGCAGCGCCTTCCTGCTGACCGCCGGACCGTCGGTCGAGGACGCCAGCCGCACCGAAGTCACCTACACGGCGCCCGGCGGCACCGTGCTGCGCATGCAGGAGTCCTCGCTCAGCGGCGGCAAGCTCGGTGGCCTGCTGGCCTTCCGCCGCGAAACGCTGGACGAGGCGCAGAACGCACTCGGCCGCGTCGCCATCGGCATGGCGGAGCAGTTCAACGCGCAACACCTGCTCGGCCAGGACCTGAACGGGGCGCTGGGAACAGCCTTCTTCAATACGCTGTCGGGCAGCGCGCTGCCGGCGAGCACCAACGACACAGTCGCGGCGGCTCAGGTCAACGTGACGATCAACGACTCGTCTGAACTGACCACCAGCGACTATCGCCTGCGCTACGACGGCGCCAACTACACGCTCACCCGCCTGTCCGACAACGTGAGCTGGACTGCGGCGACGCTGGGCGGTCTGCCGCCTGCCGGCAGCCCGCAGGGCTTCACGCTGGATTCGGGCGCCACTACCCTGGCCGCCGGCGACAGCTTCCTGATCCAGCCGACGCGCAATGGCGCATCCGACATCCGGACCGTGCTGTCCGACCCGCGCATGCTGGCAGTGGCGATGCCGATCAGCACCGCGGCCAGCCTGACCAACGCCGGCACGGGCGCAATCAGTGCGGGTACCGTTACCTCGACCACCGGCCTGCCGCTGGGCGGCCCGATCACGCTGACCTTCGACGCCGCGACCAATGTGTTCAACGTGACCGGCGGGCCGGGCGGCACCATCGCCTACAACCCGGCCACCGATTCCGCCGGCGCAAGCTTCACCTTCGCCGGCCAGGGCGGCTTCACCTTCCAGCTGTCGGGGATTCCGCGCGACGGTGACACCTTCACCATACAGGCCAATGCCAGCGGTCAGGGCGACAACCGCAACCTGCTGGCGCTGGCCGCGCTGCAGGACGCGGACACGCTGGCCGGCGGAACCACCGGCTTCCAGGGTGCCTACGCGCAGATGGTTGCCGAGATCGGTTCGCAGGCACGCGAAATCCAGGTGAACCAGAAGGCACAGGACGTGCTGCTGTCGCGTGTCACCGAGTCGCAGCAGTCGCTGTCGGGCGTCAATCTCGATGAAGAAGCGGCCAATCTGCTCCGTTATCAACAGGCATACCAGGCGTCCGGCAAGATGATTGAGATCGCCAGTCGGCTGTTCGACACCGTGCTGCAACTGGGCGGCTGAGGAGAGTTGTAATGCGCGTTTCCACCAACACCATCTACGAAACCGGTACCTCCGGCCTCGTGCGTCAGAGCGGCGACCTGTTCAGGTTGCAGCAGCAGTTGTCCACCGGCCGCCGCGTGCTGGCGCCATCCGACGATCCGGTGGCGTCCGCGCGGGCGCTCGAAGTCGAGCAATCGAAGTCGATGAACGACCAGTTCGCGGTGAACCGTCGCGACGCCAGCAGCGCGCTCGGTTTCGCCGAATCGCAGATCGCCACCGCTGGCGACATCCTGGCAACCATCCGCGAGCGACTCATCCAGTCGCGCAGCGCGACGCTGGCCGATTCCGACCGCAAGGCGATTGCCACCGACATCCGCGCGATGTTCTCCGAAATGATGGGTATCGCGAATTCGCGCGATGCGTTCGGCGACTATCTGTTCAGCGGCTACAAGAGTACGACCCAGCCCTTCTCCGGCAGTGTCGAGGCCGGTGTGAGCTACGCTGGCGACGACGGTCAGCGCGAAGCACAGGTGGGCAGCAATCGCCGCCTGGCGATCAGCGATTCCGGCGCCAACGTGTTCATGCGCGTGCCCTCGGGCAACGGCAACTTCTCGCTGACGCCGGACCCGGCGAACCGTGGCACCGCCGTGCTCGATGCCGGCAGTGTCACCGACATGAGCGCGTGGAACGATCCGGCCAACTCGGGCGACTTCGAGGTCGTATTCGCGGTGTCCGGCGGCGTGACCACTTACGACATCATCGACAACGCGAGCGGCAATTCGCTGCTGACCGGTGCCGCGCCCGGCGGCGCGCCGCTGCCGCGTACCTTCCTGCCGGGCGACGTGATCAACCTGCGCTCGAACGGCGGCTCCGAGCCGCCCTTCAACTTCGGTGCCCGTTTCTCGATGACCGGCGCCCCCGCCGACGGCGATCGCGTATCGATGCAGATCAGCACGTCGCAGAGCGTGTTCGAAACCATCGGCGACGTGATTCTTGCGCTCGAACAGCCGGCCTCCGGTGACGCGAACGCGCTGGCCAAGGTGAGCAATGCGATCGGTTCGGCGATTTCCAACATCGATCGGTCGACCGACAACCTGCTGACCACGCGAGCGCGCATCGGCGCTCGCAGCTCCGAGCTGGCGGCGCTCGATTCGCTGGGCGAAGAGGTGAATCTGCAGTTCGAGTCCTCGCTGTCCACGCTGCGCGACCTTAACTACACTGAGGCGCTGAGCAAGCTGACGCAGCAGCAGGCTTATCTGCAGGCGGCCCAGCAGTCCTTCCTGAAGGTGTCCGGCCTGTCGCTGTTCAACTTCATCGGAGCCTGATCATGACGGCACGCCTGTCCGCAGTCTTGCTTGCCGCCACGCTGGCGGCGGCCTGTTCGTCGCTCGATCGCTCGTTGCCAAGTGCGACCAGTTCCGTCATTCCGGATACCAAGCTGCGCTTGACGCCGGGCTACACGACGACGCCGGAAAAGCTCATCTATTTTGCTGGCGCTGCCTATCTCGCCTACGTCGTGCTCGATCCGATGGCGCCGAACTGGACCATTGAGGAAGCACAGCTGTCCGAGGACACCTACTACCTCGGCATGAAGAAGATGCGCACGCGGCCGGGCGGCGAGGGTGAGGCGCGCATGGTGTTCCGCCGTCGAGCGGAACAGCTGGCGCGCGCCGGCGGTTACGCCGGCTACGACATCGTCAGCTACAGCGAGGGCATACAGTCCGAACTGATCGCGCAGCGCGTCGGCGAAGGGGTGATACAGCTGCGCCACGGCACGCGCTGAATCGCCGCCGGCCGCGCTGCCGGCTGCGGTACACTTCGCGCGATGCCGCTCCCCTACTGGCGACTGTCCGCCTACTACCTCTTCTATTTCGCGTTCGTCGGCGCGTTCTCCCCGTACTTCGGGCTCTACCTGTCCTCGATCGGCTTTTCCGCCGCCGACATTGCCGTTGTCATGTCGCTGATGCAGGTGATGCGCATCGTCGCGCCCGGCATGTGGGGCTGGCTGGCGGACCGCATCGGCGCGCGCACGCCCATCATCCGCGGTGCAGGCGCGGCCAGCCTGGCAGGTTTCCTCATCTTCTTCAGCACCGAGCAGTTCATCGGTGTGTTCATCGCGATGGCGCTCATGTCCTTCTTCTGGAGCGCGTCGCTGCCGCTGGTCGAGGCGCTGACGCTGGAGCACCTCAAATCGAAGGTGGCCCGCTACGGCGCCATCCGGGTATGGGGCTCGATCGGTTTCGTCATCACCGTGCTTGCGCTGGGCGAGATGCTGGACCGCACCGGCCTGCGTGCCGTGCTGTGGGCCTGCAGCCTGATACTGGGCGGCATCTGCCTGTTCGCCTTCAGCCTGCCTGAGGCGCCGGAACACGCCGACCGTCCGCGCGCCACCGAGGGCCTGCGCGACATCCTGCGTCGCCGCCCGGTGGCGGGCCTGTTCGGCGCCGCCTTCTTCATGAGCTGCGCGCACGGTGCGCTGTACGTCTTCTACTCGATCCACCTGGATGAGCATGGCTACAGCAAGAGCCTGATCGGCGCTCTGTGGACCCTGGGCGTACTGGCCGAGATCGCCGTTTTCCTGTGGATGCCCTCGCTGATGCGCCGCTTCACGTTGCGCGCCATGCTCCTGGCGGCGCTGGCTGCGGCGGTCCTGCGCTTTGCGATGATAGGTTGGCTGGTCGATTCTCTTCCCTGGCTGCTGGCGGCCCAACTGCTCCACGGTCTGACCTTCGGCGCCTTTCACGCCAGTTCGGTGGCTGCGCTGAACCAGTGGTTCGACGCCCGCCAGCAGGGCCGGGCGCAGGCGCTCTACGGCAGCGTGTCCTTCGGCGCTGGCGGCATGGTTGGCGGGCTGATCAGCGGCTGGATGTGGGCGCCGCTCGGCGGCGGCTGGGCCTTTGTGCTCAGTTCGGTGTTCGCGCTGGCCGGATGTCTGCTGCTGGCGCGCATGTGGCCACCGGGTGAAGTGGTCAGGAGCGGCTGATCGCTGCCGGCTGGATGCTGCGCCGCAAGGTTATAATCCCCGGTTTCGCTGATCAGCCGGAATCGTTGCAATGGCGCAAACGCTTTACGACAAGCTGTGGTCCAGTCACGTGGTGCATACCGAGGATGACGGTACCGCACTGCTCTACATCGACCGTCACCTGGTGCATGAAGTCACCAGCCCGCAGGCCTTCGAAGGTCTGCGACTGGCCAACCGCAAGCCCTGGCGCGTCGACTCCATCGTCGCCACCGCCGACCACAACGTGCCGACCGACCGCTCGGAGCAGGGCATCGCCGATCCGACCTCGCGTGCCCAGGTCGAGACGCTGGACGACAATATCCGCGCCTTCGGCGCCTTGGCCTATTTTCCCTTCCGCGACAAGCGCCAGGGCATCGTGCATGTGATCGGCCCTGAGAACGGCGCCACGCTGCCCGGCATGACCGTGGTCTGCGGCGATTCGCATACCTCGACCCACGGCGCCTTTGGCTGCCTGGCACACGGCATCGGCACGTCGGAAGTCGAGCACGTCATGGCGACGCAGTGCCTGCTGCAGAAGAAGTCGAAGTCCATGCTCATCCGCGTCGAAGGCGAACTGGGCAAGGGCGTCAGCGCCAAGGACATCGCGCTCTACTTCATCGGCGTTATCGGCACGGCCGGTGGTACCGGCTACGCGATCGAGTTCGGTGGTTCGGCCATCCGCGGCCTGTCGATGGAAGGCCGCATGACGCTGTGCAATATGGCGATCGAGGGCGGTGCCCGCGCCGGCATGGTGGCGGTCGACGACACCACCATCGAGTATCTGCGCGGCCGGCCGTTCTCGCCACGCGCCGAACAGTGGGATCGCGCGGTCGAGTACTGGCGCACGCTGAAATCTGACGAGGGCGCGCAGTTCGACCGCGTGGTCGACATCGACGCCCGAAAGATCCTGCCGCAGGTGACCTGGGGCACATCGCCGGAGATGGTGACCGACGTGCGCGGCCAGGTGCCGGCGCCGGAAGATTTCGCCGACCCGGTCAAGCGCGAGGGCGTGGCCCGCGCGCTGCAGTACATGGGTCTCACGCCGCGTACGCCGATCGACCAGATCCGCATCGACAAGGTGTTCATCGGCTCCTGTACCAATTCGCGCATCGAGGACCTGCGTGCCGCGGCCCGCGTGGTCGAGGGGCGCCGCGTTGCCGACAACGTGAAGCTGGCGTTGGTGGTGCCGGGTTCCGGTCTGGTCAAGGCGCAGGCCGAAGCCGAAGGGCTCGACAAGGTGTTCAAGGCGGCCGGTTTCGAGTGGCGCGAGCCCGGCTGTTCGATGTGCCTGGCGATGAATGCCGACCGGCTGGAGCCGGGCGAGCGTTGCGCGTCGACCTCGAATCGCAATTTCGAAGGTCGCCAGGGTGCTGGCGGGCGCACCCATCTGGTCAGTCCGCAGATGGCGGCGGCTGCGGCGATCGCCGGTCGTTTCGCCGATGTCCGTGAAATTGTCTGAATGACTGTCTGATCGAGGAAAAGCAGAACATGAAGCTGATTGCCGTGATCCTGAGCGCGATGACCCTGATGCTGGCCGGCTGCAACACCGTCGAAGGCATCGGCAAGGACATCAAGAAGGGTGGCGAGGCCATCGAGAAGTCCGCGAAGTAAGCGGCGAAACAAGGACAGTCATGAAAGCATTCACCACCCTTGACGGCCTGGTCGCGCCGCTGGACCGCGCCAACGTCGATACCGACGCCATCATTCCGAAGCAGTACCTGAAGTCGATCAAGCGTTCGGGCTTTGGCCCGACGCTGTTCGACGAATGGCGCTATCTCGACGTCGGCCAGCCGGGTCAGGACCACTCGAAGCGTCCGCTGAACCCGGACTTCGTGCTGAACCAGCCGCGCTTCCAGGGCGCCAGCGTGCTGCTGGTGCGCGAGAACTTCGGCTGCGGCTCGTCGCGCGAGCACGCGCCGTGGGCGATCGAGGACTACGGCTTTCGCGCCATCATCGGCACCACCTTTGCCGACATCTTCTACAGCAACTGCTTCAAGAACGGCCTGCTGCCCATCCGCCTGCCGGAGAAGGAAGTCGAACAGCTGTTCCTGCAGTGCGCTGGCACGCCGGGCTACCGCCTGCACATCGACCTGGAGAAGCAGGTGGTGGTGCGCCCGGATGGCCACGCCATCAAGTTCGACGTCGATGCCTTCCGCAAGTACTGCCTGATCAACGGTTTCGACGACATCGGCCTGACCCTGCGTCAGGCCGACAAGATCCGCGAGTTCGAAGCGCGTCGTCGCATCGAACAGCCCTGGCTGTTTGCCTGACCCCTACTGGAGCAATCCGTGAAAGTCTGTGTTCTCGCCGGCGACGGCATCGGTCCCGAAATCACCGCCGAAGCGCTGCGTGTGCTGGAGGCGCTGCGCAGTGACGGCCTGAAGATCGAGTTCGAGCACGCGCTGCTTGGCGGCGGCGCGGTGGACGCGACCGGCGACCCCTATCCGGAAGCGACTTCGAAGCTGGCGCGCGAAGCCGACGCCATCCTGCTTGGCGCGGTCGGCGGCCCGAAGTGGGACACGCTGCCTCGCGAGCAGCGCCCTGAGCGAGGCCTGCTGCGCATCCGCGCCGAACTGGGCGTGTTCGCCAATCTGCGTCCGGCCATCCTGTATCCGGAACTGGCCAACGCCTCGTCGCTGAAGCCGGAAATCGTGTCCGGCCTCGACATCCTGATCGTGCGCGAACTGACCGGCGACATCTATTTCGGCCAGCCGCGCGGCATCGAAGTGCGCGACACGCCGTGGGGCGAGCAGCGAGTGGGCTGGAACACCATGATCTACGCTGAAGAAGAGATCCGCCGCATCGGCCGGGTTGCCTTCGAGGCTGCGCGCAAGCGTTCGAAGCGTCTGTGCTCGGTCGACAAGATGAACGTGCTGGAGTGCACCCAGCTGTGGCGCGAGGTCATCACGGACATGGCGAAGGACTATCCGGACGTCGAACTGAGTCACATGCTGGTCGACAACGCGGCGATGCAGCTGGTGAAGGCGCCCAAGCAGTTCGACGTCGTGGTGACCGGCAACATGTTCGGTGACATCCTGTCGGACGAGGCCTCGATGCTCACCGGTTCCATCGGCATGCTGCCGTCGGCTTCGCTGGACGCGAACAACAAGGGCCTGTACGAGCCCAGTCACGGTTCGGCGCCGGACATCGCGGGCAAGGGCGTGGCCAATCCGCTGGCCACCATCCTGTCGGCGGCGATGATGCTGCGCTACAGCTTCGGCGATGAAGCGTCGGCCGTGCGCATCGAGAACGCGGTACGCAAGGTGCTGGCCCAGGGCTACCGCACCGGCGACATCTTCGAACCGGGCACGACCCGGGTCGGAACGAAGCAGATGGGCGACGCGGTACTCGCGGCCCTGTAACAGACGGACAAGGAAACGGACATGTTGAAGCTCGGTATGGTGGGTTGGCGCGGCATGGTGGGCTCGGTGCTCATGCAGCGCATGCGCGAGGAAAACGATTTCGCACTGGTCGAACCAGTGTTCTTCACGACGTCCAGCGTCGGCGCCGCCGGCCCGGACGTGGGGCAGGGCAGTGCGCCGCTGCTGGATGCGACCGACGTCGCCCAGCTGGCGAAGATGGACGCCATCATCACCTGCCAGGGCGGCGACTACACCAACGAGGTGTATCCAAAGCTGCGTGCCGCCGGCTGGAAGGGCTACTGGATCGACGCCGCCTCCGCGCTGCGCATGAAGGACGACGCCATCATCATTCTCGACCCGGTCAACATGGGCGTGATCAAGGACGGTCTGGCGCGTGGCGTGAAGGACTACATCGGCGGCAACTGCACGGTCAGTCTGATGCTGATGGGCGTCGGCGCGCTGTTCTCGGCCGGTCTGGTCGAGTGGATGAGCGCCATGACCTATCAGGCGGCGTCGGGCGCCGGTGCGCAGAACATGCGCGAACTGCTGAGCCAGATGGGCACGCTGCACAGCGTGGCCGCACCGATGCTGAAGGACAACGCGTCGGCCATCCTCGACATCGACCGCGCAGTCACCGACAGCCTGCGCAGCGCCGATTTCCCGAAGGCCCAGTTCGGGGTGCCGCTGGCCGGCTCGCTGATCCCCTACATCGACAAGGAACTGGACGGCGGGCAGAGCAAGGAAGAGTGGAAGGGTCAGGCCGAAACCAACAAGATTCTTGGTCGCAGCGGTGCCGATCTCACGCCGATTGATGGCATCTGTGTCCGGGTTGGCGCGATGCGCTGCCATTCGCAGGCGCTAACCATCAAGTTGAAGCGCGATGTGCCGTTGGACGAGATCGAAAGCATGATCCGCGAAGCCAACGCCTGGGTGAAGTTCGTGCCCAACCATCGCGAGGACAGCATGCGCGACCTGACGCCGGCAGCGGTCAGTGGTTCGCTGACCATTCCGGTCGGTCGCGTGCGCAAGCTCAACATGGGGCCGGACTATCTCGGTGCCTTCACCTGCGGCGACCAGCTGCTGTGGGGGGCGGCGGAACCGCTGCGCCGCATGCTGCGTATCCTGGTCGAAGCCTGACGTAGCACCCGACACGCTGCTTCACCGCAAGCAGCGTGTCGTAACAGACAGTTTCGCAACATAAAGCGACTGTTTAGCTTGCAGGGCTAAGACCATGATGTTATTTTGAGATTTGGGTTTTAGCGCGCGAGGAAAACGCGGTGCGTCATAGCGATAAAAAACATTCGATCCGCCTGCTGACCGCGCTGCTGTCGGCGTTGCCGCTGTCCGTCGGGGCAGCCGGTCTCGGCAAACTCACCGTCCAGTCTGCAATCGGCCAGCCGCTGCGCGCCGAAGTCGAACTCGCCGCCAACGCAGACGAACTTTCCTCGATGTCCGCCAAACTCGCCTCGCCGAGCGCCTTCAAGCAGGCCGGCGTCGAGTTCGCGTCCAGCCTCACCGGTGTCAGGATCGCCGTCGACAAGCGCGGCGGCCGCCCGGTGCTGGTGGTGACCAGCGACCGCGTGGTCAACGAGCCCTATCTCGACATGCTGATCGAGTTGAACTGGGCGTCCGGTCGACTCGTCCGCGAATACACCTTCCTGCTTGATCCAGCCGACATGCCGCGCCCGGCGCCGGTCGAACCGGTGGCCGTACCGGGCAGCAGCGCCTCGAGGGCCGTTGCTGCTGCGCCGGCCGCTGCACCGACCCGCGCACCGGCGGCGGACGGCACGTATGAAGTGCGCCGCGGCGACACGCTGCGCCGTATCGCCACCGAGAACGCGCCGTCCGGCGTCAGTCTCGACCAGATGCTGGTTGCGCTGGTGCGCGCCAATCCGGACGCGTTCGACGGCGGCAACATGAACCGTCTGCGCGCGGGCCGCGTCCTCAGCATTCCCGATCAGTCGGCCGCCGAAGCCGTGTCGCCGCAGGAGGCGCGTAGCATCGTCGCCGCCCAGACCGCCGATTTCGCCGCCTACCGCGCCCGCCTGGCGGGCAGCGTCGCGACCCCGTCGTCGGCCGCCGATGCCGGTGGCCGCAGTTCCGGCGGCAAGATCGAGGCGCGTGTCGAAGACAAGGCGCCGGCCGCCGCTGCCGCCTCCGATCAGGTGAGGGTGTCGAAGTCGGCTGCCGAGTCCGGCAAGATCAGCGCGCTCGAAGAGGAAGTGGTCGCCAAGGATCGTGCGCTGAAGGACGCCAACAGTCGTCTGGCCGACCTCGAGCGCAACGTTCGCGAACTGCAGAAGCTGGTCGAGCTCAAGAGCACGCCGATGGCCGAAGCGCAGCAGAAGGCGGCGACGCCGCCTGCAGCCGCTCCCGCACCTGCGCCGGCGCCCGCACCTGCGCCGGCACCCAAGGCCGAAGAGAAGCCGGTGCCCGACCTGATTGCCGGCGCCGACAGCAAGAAGCCGGAAGCGCCCGCAGAGAAGGCGGAGGACAAGCCGGTTCCCGACCTGATCGCGCTGGCGGACGAGAAGCCCGCCGCCGAGGCGCCAAAGGCCGAGCCTGCTCCGACCCCGGCCCCCGCTGCCGAGGCGCCGAAGGAAGCGCCGGCCGCACCGCCGGCGGCGACCGACGAAGAACCCGAAGCAGCGATCGAGGAGCCCGGGCTGCTGTCCGATCCGGGTACGCTCGCCGGCCTGGGTGGCATCCTCGTACTGCTGCTCGGCTACCTCGGCTACCGCAAGTACAAGGCGAAGGCGCCCGCGCCCGATGTGGCGCCGCCGTCGACCACGGCTGGCATGGAAGCAGTGCCGGTATCGACCTCCATCATCGGTGCGACCGGCGGTGGCCAGAGCGTCGATACCAGTGCCAGTTCGATCCAGACCGACTTCAGCCAGTCCTCGCTGTCGTCGATCGATGCCGACGAGGGTGTTGATCCGGTTGCCGAGGCGGACGTTTACATGGCCTATGGCCGCGACGCCCAGGCCGAGGAAATTCTGCTCGAAGCATTGAAGAGCGAGCCCAGCCGGCACGCCATTCATCTGAAGCTGCTCGAGATCTACGCGCAGCGCAAGTCGGTGAAGCAGTTCGAAACGCTGGCCACCGAGCTGTATGCGCAGACCGGCGGCAAAGGCGCCGACTGGGAAAAGGCCGCGCAGATGGGTCGCGCGGTCGATCCGACGAATCCGCTCTATGGCGGTTCGCCGGAAGCCGAGCCTGACAGCGACGCACAGGCGGCGATGGCCGCAACGGTGGTGGTCGCCGGTGCCGACAAGATGCGCGATACCTGGACGCTGCCGGGCGACATCGGCCAGCTGGTTTCGGGCGATGCACCGGACGACAATCAGGCAACCGTGGCGCTGGATGCGCCGCCAGTGCTGACCGATCTCGATGTCGATGTGCCGGCATCGCCGGCCGATGCCGGTCTCGACTTCGATCTCGACGTGCCGCCGGCGGAGGCTGCACCGCAGTCGCCGACCGTCGGGGTGGCGACCACGCTGACCAAGCCGGGCGAGGAATCCGAAGGCGAATCGTCGCTGGACTTCGATCTTGGTCTCGACTTCACTGCGGACAAGCCGGAAGGCGAGGACGTCAGCACGCTGGTGCTGGAGAAGAACGTCGCCGACACCGCAGAGACGCTGGCCCAGCAGGACGCACCCGCCTTCGATCTCGATCTGTCCCTGCCGAGCGATCCGGCGGCAGAAGGGAGTGAGGACGCTGCAGCGGTGGTCGATCTCGAACGTACCGACATCGGCAACCTGATCGATTTCAACTTCGACGCGGCCGACGCGCCGGTCCCGGCTCAGCCTGCCGAGCCGGTGATCGACCTGTCGGACATCAATCTCGACCTCGGCTCCGACCCGTCCACGCTCGCGACCGACGTGGTGGGCGATGTCGGCAAGGCCCTGGCCGAAGCGGCGCCGCCGGCCGACGAACTGCCGCCGTCTGCGGTGTCGACGGTGATCAATCCGGAAGACATGCTGGGTGGCGAGGAGCCGCCGCAGACCGCGGCCGAGGAAGCCGAAACCAAGCTCGAACTGGCGCGCGCCTATGAAGAGATGGGTGACAAGGAAGGTGCGCGCGAATTGCTGCAGGAGGTCGTGCGCGAAGGCACGGCCGAACAGCAGGCGCAGGCCAACGACATGCTCGGCCGCCTCGCCTGATCCGGATGGCCGGGCCGGGACGCGCTGCGTTCCGCCGGCCTTTCGTCGCGGAAAGCCGGCCTCGTGCCGGCTTTTTCGTTTGATGCACGTGCGGCGCCGCTGACGCTGATGCGCAGCCGCCGCCGGGCGCGGTATGCTCGGCGCCCTCTCTTCATCGACGGTGTCCATGCAAAGGCCCCCGATGCCGCTGCGCGTTCCGGCGGCGAAATTCCTGTCGCTGCACGGTGCCACGCTGCTCGCCATCTGGCTGGTGTGGCTGCTGGCCGGGCAAGGCGCCGCATCGTCCCGTCACGGGATCTGGGTGGCGTGCAGCCTGCTGGCGGCGAGCCTGCTCGCGCCGCGCCGTGCGCTGCACTTGCTTCGTCGCCTGCGCTGGCTGTTCCTCGCCATTGCCGTCACCTTTTCGCTCGGCACGCCCGGGCGTCTGCTGATCGACGACTTCACCGCGGGGCCGACCATCGAAGGTCTTCGCGCCGCTGCGCATGCCGCGCTGCATCTCGCGGCGATGGCCGCCTGCGTGGCCGTGCTGCTCGACCGCATGACGCTGCCGCAACTGGCCGGTGCGATGCACCGGCTGCTGCACCCGCTGTCGTCCGAACGCCCGGGACCGGATACCTTTGCGCTGCGCCTGCAACTGGTGCTGCGCGACCTGGAACAGCCGCCGGCGCGCGGCGCGTGGCGCAGCTGGCTGCGTCCGCCGGAGGCCGAACGGGCGCCGCTGCCGGTCGAGCCCTGTGCGCCGCTGCGTGCTGCCGACGTGCTGGCGATTGCGCTGGCGCTCGCCGTATGCGTCACCTGGGTGAAGCTGGGGTGAGCCGATGAGGATTGCACTCGGGGTCGAGTACGACGGCGCCGGCTTTCGTGGCTGGCAGTCGCAGCCGGTCGGGCCGACCGTGCAGGACGCGCTGGAAGCGGCACTCGGTGCCATCGCCGCCCACCCGGTGCGCGTGCAGGCCTCCGGTCGCACCGATACCGGCGTCCACGCGACGGCCCAGGTCGTGCATTTCGATGCCGCCGTCGAGCGGCCGGAAACGGCGTGGGTGCGCGGCTGCAACGCGCTGCTGCCAAAGGGCGTCGCGGTGCGATGGGCGCAGCCGGTGGCCGACGATTTCAACGCGCGTTTTTCGGCGCATGCACGCAGCTACCGCTACTGTCTCTACAACAACCCGGTGCGGCCGGCGATCGCCGCCTCGCTGGCCGGCTGGTTCCACCGCCCGCTGGACGCGGCGCGCATGGCTGAGGCCGCTGCCGCGCTGCTTGGGGAGCACGACTTTTCCGCTTTCCGCTCGTCCGAATGCCAGGCGAAGAGCCCGGTGCGCACGATGACTGCACTCGATGTCCGGCGCCGCGGTGACTGGATCACTTTCGATCTGAGCGCCAATGCCTTCCTCCATCACATGGTGCGCAACATCGTCGGTGCGCTGGTCGAGATCGGCTGCGCCCGGCGCGAACCGGACTGGATGCCTTCATTGCTGGCACAGCGCGACCGCCGGCTGGCCGCGCCAACCTTTGCCGCCGCCGGCCTCTATCTGGTCGGTGTCGGCTACGATGCGCACTGGGGTCTGCCGGCAGAGGGCCTCTTCCGCCTGCCGCCGGTCGGCCCGTCTGACTGAATAAACGGGAAATCAACGTGCGCAGGACTCGCATCAAGGTGTGCGGTTTCACCCGTGAAGCCGATCTGGACGGCGCGCTCGCGCTGGGCGTGGACGCCGTCGGCTTCGTGCTCTACCCGCCGAGCCCACGCGCGGTCACCGTCGCGCGGGCGGCCGAACTGGCGCGCCGTGTGCCGCCCTTCGTCACCCGCGTGGGCCTGTTCGTCAATGAGGACGCGGCCACGGTCGAGCAGGCGGCGCGCGAGGCCGCACTCGATCTGCTGCAGTTTCATGGCGACGAAACTGCCGAATACTGCGAACGCTTCGGCCTGCCCTGGATCAAAGCGGTCCGGGTGAGGCCGGAAACGGATTTGCTAGAATGCGCAGATCGTTTCCGCGGCGCGCGGGCGTTGTTGCTCGACGCCTGGTCGGACGCATGGGGTGGTTCGGGAAAGCGCTTCGACTGGAGCCTTATCCCGCCGTCGCTGCCGATGCCCCTCATCCTGTCCGGCGGTCTCGATCCGGACAACGTGGCCGAGGCGGTCCGCAACATCCGACCGTCGGCGGTCGATGTGAGCAGTGGCGTGGAATCGGCCAAAGGCATCAAGGACGTGGCCAGAGTGGCGGCGTTCATATCAGGAGTGGAGCATGGGGAAGCAAGATCTGCCGGCTGAGGTATCTGCCTCGGCCTACAACTATCCGGACGCTCTGGGTCATTTCGGTCCTTACGGTGGCGTGTTCGTCGCCGAAACCCTGATTGCCGCGCTCGACGAACTGCGTGTCGAGTACGACAAGCTCAAGGACGATCCGGCCTTCCGCGCCGAGTACGAATACGAGCTGAAGCACTACGTCGGCCGCCCGAGCCCGGTCTACCACGCCCGCCGCCTGTCCGATCACTGCGGCGGCGCGCAGATCTACCTCAAGCGCGAAGACCTGAATCACACCGGCGCACACAAGATCAACAACGTGATCGGCCAGGCCATGGTGGCCAAGCACATGGGCAAGCCGCGTGTGATCGCCGAGACCGGTGCCGGTCAGCACGGCGTCGCCACCGCGACCATCGCTGCCCGCCTGGGCATGGAGTGCGTGGTCTACATGGGCAGCGAGGACGTGAAGCGTCAGGCCGCCAACGTCTACCGCATGAAGCTGCTGGGTGCCACCGTGGTGCCGGTCGAATGCGGCTCCAAGACGCTGAAGGACGCGCTGAACGAGGCGATGCGCGACTGGGTCACCAACGTCGCCAACACCTTCTACATCATCGGCACGGTCGCCGGCCCGCATCCCTACCCGATGATGGTGCGCGACTTCCAGAAGATCATCGGCGAAGAGTGCCTGTGGCAGATGCCGGAAATGATCCAGCGCCAGCCGGACGCCGTGATCGCCTGCGTCGGCGGTGGCTCCAACGCGATGGGCATCTTCTACCCCTACATTCCCTACCCGGACGTGCGCCTGATCGGCGTGGAGGCGGGCGGCCACGGTCTGGCCAGCGGCCAGCACTCGGCCTCGCTCACCGCAGGTCGTCCGGGCGTGCTGCACGGCAACCGCACCTATCTGCTGCAGGACGAGAACGGCCAGATCATCGAAACGCACTCGGTGTCGGCCGGTCTGGATTACCCCGGTGTGGGCCCCGAGCACGCATGGCTGAAGGACACCGGCCGTGCCGAGTACGTGACGATCAACGACGACGAGGCGCTCGAAGCCTTCCACCGCATGTGCCGCACCGAAGGCATCATTCCGGCGCTGGAGTCGTCGCACGCGATCGCCTACGCGATGAAGCTTGCTGCCACGATGCCGAAGGACGCCGCCCTCCTGGTGAACCTGTCCGGTCGTGGCGACAAGGACATGCACACCGTGGCCGAGAAATCCGGCATCAAGTTCTGACGCGCTCCCGATCAACCTGTTGCCGGTCGGGGCGCGCAAGCGGTCCGGCCGGCGGTTTCAATACATGTCCCGAATCGCTTCCACCCTGTCCGCACTCGAATCGGCCGGCCGCAAGGCGCTGATTCCCTTCATCACCGCGGGTGATCCCGATCCTTCGCTGACCGTGCCGCTGATGCACACGCTGGTCGATGCCGGCGCCGACATCATCGAGCTCGGCGTTCCGTTCTCCGACCCGATGGCCGACGGCCCGACCATCCAGCGCTCGTCCGAGCGCGCGCTGCTGAAGAAGGTGTCGCTGCGCAACGTGATCGCCGCGGTGGCCGAGTTCCGTACGACCAATGCGAGCACGCCGGTGGTGCTGATGGGTTATGCGAACCCGATCGAGGCGATGGGTGTGGATGCGTTTGCCGAGGCAGCCGCGAAAGCGGGTGCAGACGGCGTGCTGGTGGTCGACTATCCGCCGGAGGAGTCGCACGATTTTGCCGCCAAGATACGTGCGCTGGGTCTGGACGTGATCTTCCTGGTTGCGCCGACCTCGACCGAGAAGCGCATCCAGGCGGTGGGCGAGATCGGCAGCGGCTACATCTATTACGTATCGCTGAAGGGCGTGACCGGCGCCGGACATATCGACGTGAGCGAGGTGGCCAAGCGCATCCCGGCCATCCGCAAGTCGGTCGGCATGCCGGTCGGCGTCGGCTTCGGCATCCGTGACGGTGCGTCGGCGAAGGCCCTGTCCGCGGTGGCGGACGGTGTCGTCATCGGCAGCCGCATCATCGAGGAAATCGAAGGCAGCCCGGCAGACCAGGTGCTGCCGCGCGTCAAGGCGCTGGTCGGCAGCATCCGTCAGGCGATGGACAGCCAGGAGGTCACGGCATGAGCTGGTTGCAGAAACTTCTCCCCCCGAAGATCAACCGCAGTGAGGCCGCCGGTCGCAAGTCGGTGCCGGAGGGCCTGTGGTCGAAATGCCCCGCCTGTGAGGCCGTGCTCTACACCGCCGACCTGGCAGCCAACCAGAACGTCTGCCCGAAGTGCAACCACCACTCGCGCATGCGCGCGCGGGCACGTCTCGACGGCCTGCTCGATCGTGAGGGACGGTTCGAGATCGGCAACGAGGTGATGCCGGTCGATCCGCTCAAGTTCCGCGACAGCAAGCGCTACGCGGACCGCCTGAACGCCGCGGCCGACGATACCGGCGAAGGTGACGCACTGGTCGTCATGCAGGGCGCCATCAAGACTGTGCCGGTGGTCGTGGCGTGTTTCGAGTTCGAATTCCTCGGCGGATCGATGGGTTCGGTCGTTGGCGAGCGCTTCGTCCGTGGCGTGCGTCTGGCGGTCGAACAGCGCCTGCCCTTCATCTGCATCGCCGCCAGCGGCGGCGCACGGATGCAGGAAGGCCTGTTCTCGCTGATGCAGATGGCCAAGACCACGGCTGCGCTGACCCAGCTGTCGCAGAACCGCCTGCCCTTCATTTCCGTGCTGACCGATCCGACCATGGGCGGTGTGTCCGCCAGCTTCGCCTTCATGGGCGACGTGGTGATCGCCGAGCCGGGCGCACTGATCGGCTTCGCCGGCCCGCGCGTGATCGAGCAGACGGTGCGCGAGAAGCTGCCGGAAGGTTTCCAGCGCGCCGAGTTTCTGCTGGAGAAGGGCGCTGTCGACATGATCGTCGATCGCCGCGAGATGCCGGACCGCATCGCCGGGCTGCTGGCGGCGCTGCAGCGCATGCCGGCGCTGGCGAGCTGAGCCGGCTTCGCCTAATATCCGCGTCCGCCCAGATTCCGGCCTGCCCAGCCCATTCATGTATTCGACCCTGCCCGAGTGGCTGCAGCATCTCGAAAGCCTGCACCCGAAGGTGATCCAGCTCGGACTGGATCGCGTGCTCAGCGTCAAGAAGGCGCTCGGCGTGGTGCAGACGGTGCCGGTGTTCATCGTCGGTGGCACCAATGGCAAGGGTTCGACCTGCGCCATGCTGGAGCGCATCCTGCGTTGCGCCGGCTACCGCGTCGGCACCTACACCTCGCCGCACCTGCTGGCTTACAACGAACGTGTGCGCATCAACGGCGAGCCCGCCAGTGACGAAGCGCTGTGCCAGGGTTTCGCCGAAGTCGAACGCGCGCGTGGCGACATCGCGCTGACCTATTTCGAGTTCGGCACGCTGGGCGCCTGGCAGGTGTTCGAGCGCGCCAATCTCGACGCCATCGTGATGGAAGTCGGTCTCGGCGGCCGACTGGACGCGGTCAATGCCTTCGACGCCGACTGCGCCATCGTCACCAGCGTCGATCTGGACCACATGGAATACCTGGGCGACACGCGCGAACTGATCGGCCGCGAAAAGGCGGGCATCTTCCGCGCCGGTCGCCCGGCCATCGTCGGCGACCCGGTGCCGCCACAGACCGTGATCGACTACGCCGAATCCATCGGCGCAGTGCTGAAGATTTCCGGCCGTGACTTCGGTTTTGGCGGTGACCGTCAGCAATGGGGCTACTGGCGGCGTGATCCCGACCGTCTGGTCAAGCGCGGCGGTCTGGGCTATCCGGCGCTGCGCGGCGCCAACCAGTTGCTGAACGCGTCGGCCGTCATCACCGCGCTCGATTCGATGTCGGACCGGCTGCCGGTCACGGTCGGCGACATTCGCCTCGGCCTGGCGACCGTCGAACTGCCCGGTCGCTTTCAGGTCATGCCGGGACGTCCGGCGGTCATCTTCGACGTCGCGCACAACCCGCACGCCGCGTCGGTGCTGAACGAGAACCTGTCCAGCATGGGTTTCTACCCGGAAACCTGGGCGGTGATGGGGATGCTGCGCGACAAGGACATCGCCGGCGTGCTCGACCGCCTGAAGGGACGCATCGACCACTGGATGCTGTGCGATCTGGGCGGCCCGCGCGGTACGCCGGCCTCGGATATCGCAGCGATGATCGCGGAACGCGGCATTTCGGGCTCGGTCGATTGCTTTGCGTCGCCGGTCGAGGCCTGGCGGGCGACCCGGGAGCGCGTGGGGGGCGATGATAGAATCGTGGTTTTCGGATCCTTCCTGACCGTGGCCGAAGTGATGCGCGAGTACGCGCAGTCGCCGCGGCCGCCGCTGCCGGAAGCCGCCACACCGCCCGCCAAGGGCTGATCCCCACCCGCAGGACTCGCCCCGAAGTGGCTTCCACCGATTCAGATCTGCAGACCGATCTTCGCAAGCGTGCGCGCCGTCGTCTTCTCGGCGCGATCGCGCTGGCGCTGACCGCGGCCATCGTGCTGCCCATCGTGATGGACCACGAGCCGCGCCCGCCGGCGCAGGACATCGCGGTTCGCATTCCGCCGCGCGACGCCGCACCACCGCTGGCGTCGCCGGCGCGCGATGCACAGCCGGATGCCGAACCGGCACCGCCGCCGGCACCGCCCGATTCCGAGCCGCTGCCGGCCAGCCGAAGCGATGCGCCCAAACCGGCGCCGGCGGTGAAGCCCGAAGCACCGAAGCCGCCGCCGGCGGAACCCGCCAAGCCCGCGCCGAAGCCGGAAGCGAAGCCGGAGCCGGTCAAACCGGTGGCGAAACCCGAACCGACGCCGACCGAAGCGGCGCGTGCGGCCGCCTTGCTCGACGGCCAGAGCACGGCTTTTGCGCTGCAGCTCGGGGTGTTCAGTGACGCCGCCAATGTGGCCAAGCTGCGTTCGCGTGCCAAGGAACTGGGCTTCGCCAGCTTTACCGAGGACGTGCAACTGGCCGACGGCCAGACGCGTACCCGCGTCAAGGTCGGTCCCTTCTCCAGCCGCGCGGCCGCCGAGGCGGCACAGCGCAAGCTTGAAGCGGCCGGCATGCGGTCGATGATCGCGCCGCGTTCATGACGATTCTGGATTACGGCCTGATCGGCATCGTGGTCCTCTCCACGGCGATCGGGCTGATGCGCGGACTGGTGAGCGAAGTGATCGCGCTGGCGGCCTGGGTGCTCGCCTTCATCGCCGCCCGTCAGTTCGGCGGCGACGTCGCCCAGTGGCTGACCGGTCTCATTTCCGACCCCGGCCTGCTTGCAGTCGCCGGTTTCGCCCTCACCTTCATAGCCGTACTGCTGCTGTGCGGCGCGCTGCGCTGGCTCATGCGCTCGCTCATTCATGCCACCGGTCTGGACATTCCGGACCGCGTGCTGGGCGGGCTGTTCGGGCTTGCGCGCGCGGGACTTATACTGATGTTCCTCGTCGTCGGCGCGGCCTACACCCCGGCACCTGAGCAGCCCTGGTGGAAGTCGGCCGCGCTGACGCCACCGCTCGAGACGGCGGCCATCGCGTTGAAGCCCTGGCTGCCGGAATCCGTGGCGAAAAAGATTCGTTTTAAGGCCTGACCATCATGTGCGGAATACTCGGCGTCGTAGCCACCTCTCCCGTTAACCAGCTGCTGTACGACGGTCTGCTCGTGCTGCAGCACCGAGGCCAGGATGCGGCGGGCATCGCCACCGCGCAGGGGCCGAAGTTCCACATGCACAAGGGCTCGGGCCTGGTGCGCGACGCCTTCCGCACGCGCAACATGCGCAATCTGCAGGGCAACTGGGGCATCGCCCACGTGCGCTACCCGACCGCCGGTTCCGCCTACAACGCGGCCGAGGCGCAGCCCTTCTACGTGAATTCGCCGTTCGGCATCATGCTGGCGCACAACGGCAACCTGACCAATTCGGAAGAGCTGAAGCTGGACATGTTCCGCACCGACCTGCGGCACATCAACACCACCAGCGATTCGGAAGTGCTGCTCAACGTGCTGGCGCACGAAATGATGCAGGCGCTGCGCGAGCGCCCGACCTTCGACCACGAAACCATCTTCCGCGCAGTGGCCGGCGTGCACCGCCGCTGCCGCGGTGCCTACGCGGTGGTGGCGATGATTGCCGGCTTCGGCCTGCTGGCTTTCCGCGACCCCTACGGCATCCGTCCGCTGGTGATCGGCAACCATGAAACCGCGAACGGCACAGAATGGCTGGTGGCCTCGGAAAGCGTCGCGCTCGACACGCTGGGCTTCAAGCTGCTGCGCGACATCGCGCCGGGCGAAGCGGTGCTGATTTCGCCGGAAGGCGCGATCAAGACGCAGCAGTGCGCCGAGCGCCCGAACTACGCGCCCTGTCTGTTCGAGTACGTCTATCTGGCGCGGCCGGATTCGCTGATGGACGGCGTGTCGGTGTACGAGTCGCGGGTCAAGATGGGTGAGTTCCTCGCCCAGAAGATACAGCGCGATCACGCCGACCTGCAGATCGACGCCGTCATCCCGATTCCCGATTCCAGCCGCCCGTCGGCGATGGAACTGGCGCGCGTGCTGAACGTGCCTTACCGCGAAGGCTTCGTGAAGAACCGCTATATCGGTCGCACCTTCATCATGCCGGGGCAGGCGGTGCGCCGGAAGTCGGTGCGCCAGAAGCTCAATGCGATCACCCAGGAATTCAAGGGCAAGAACGTGCTGCTGGTCGATGATTCCATCGTGCGCGGCACCACCAGCCAGGAGATCGTGCTGATGGCGCGCGAAGCCGGCGCGCAGAAGGTGTACTTCGCCTCCGCCGCACCCCCGGTCCGTTTCGCCAACGTCTACGGCATCGACATGCCGACCCGCGACGAACTGATCGCCTCGAACCGCACCGACGACGAAATCCGCGAAGCCATCGGTGCCGACGAACTGATCTACCAGACGCTGGACATGCTCAAGGCCTCGATCACCGCCTGCAACCCGTCGATCGACCAGTTCGAAACGTCCTGCTTCGACGGCTGCTACATCACCGGCGACGTGACCGCCGCCTATCTCGACGGCGTCGAGAGCCAGCGCAAGGGCGCGCCCAAGCAGACCGACGAGGACGGCGGCCAGCTCGACCTGAATCTGGTGGCGTCGGAAGAGAACGCCTGATGGCTGCAGGCGCTTGACGTCTGCAGCGGCCGGGCGCTAATGTCCCGACTACGCGCCGATTTGAATCCAGCTTGCGGGCGCGCGGGGCCGTCGTCGAAAGAGGGCGGTCCCGGACAAATACGGCTAAAGCGGCGAAACGAACGTATCTGCGGAAACCCGTTTTGCCTCCGAGGCGGAACGGGTTTTTTGTTTTTGCGTGCTCCGTTTCCGCCTCGCGCTTTGTTCTCGAACTTCCGCATGACCGGCCGCGAGGCCGGATGGAGCACATCATGAGCAGCACAGACCGCGCGCCCTTCGACCCGGCGCAGTACGACCCCGAAACCGTCGCCGTGCGCGCCGGCATCGAGCGCAGCCAGTTCGGCGAACACGGCGAAGCCCTGTTCCTGACCTCGAGCTTCGTGTTCGACACGGCGGCCGAGGCTGCCGCCCGTTTTTCCGGCAATGCGCCTGGCAATGTCTACGCCCGCTTTACCAACCCGACGGTCACGATGTTCCAGGACCGCCTGGCGGCACTGGAAGGCGCCGAGGCCTGCATCGCCACCAGTTCCGGCATGTCGGCCATCCTGTCGACGCTGATGGCGCTGCTGAAGAGCGGCGACCACATCATCGCGTCGCGCGGCATCTTCGGTTCGACCCAGCAGCTGTTCGCGACCTACTTCGAGAAGTTCGGCGTCAGCACCACGCTGGTCGAGGCGACCAATATCGCGGCCTACCGCGCCGCGGTGCAGCCGAATACCAAGCTCTTCTTCATCGAAACGCCGTCCAACCCGCTGACCGAAGTGATCGACATCGCCGCGGTGGCCGAAGTCGCACACTCGGCGGGCGCGCTGCTGGCAGTCGACAACTGTTTCTGTTCGCCGGCGCTGCAGAAGCCGATCGAACTGGGTGCCGACATCGTCATCCACTCGGCGACCAAATACCTCGACGGTCAGGGCCGCGTGCTCGGCGGCGCGGTGTGCGGGCGCAAGGCGGAAATGGACGAGGTGCTGCGCTTCCTGCGCACCGCCGGCCCGACGCTGTCGCCGTTCAACGCGTGGGTCATCCTGAAGGGGCTGGAAACGCTGTCCATCCGCATGCAGGCGCAGTCGGCCAATGCACTCGAACTGGCGCGCTGGCTGGAGGCGCAGCCCTGGGTGGCGCGCGTGTTCTACCCGGGCCTGCCGTCGCACCCGCAGCACGAAATCGCGATGCGCCAGCAGAAGAGCGGCGGCGCGGTGGTGGCTTTCGAGGTGAAGGGCGGTCGCGAAGAGGCGTGGAAGCTGATCGACTCGACCCGCATGCTGTCGATCACCGCCAACCTCGGCGACACCAAGACCACCATCACCCACCCGGCAACGACCACGCACGGCCGCATTTCGCAGGAAGCGCGCGACGCCTCCGGCATCCGCGACAGCCTGATCCGGCTGGCCATCGGGCTGGAGTCGGTGGAGGACATGAAGCGCGATCTCTGTCGCTGGCTGGCGTGATGCCCCCACGCTCACTTTGTTCGCTGCCCCCCAAGGGGGCGTCGCTCGCCCTTGGGGCGGCCCGGCGGGCGGCGAGCGGCTTCGAAACGCGTCAGTGCAGGAGTTGAGTCCCTATGCCGCGCCACATCGCCCTGGTCCCGGCCGCTGGCAGCGGCAGCCGTTTCGGCGCGCAGATGCCGAAGCAGTACCTGCTGCTGGCCGGTCAGCCGCTGATCCGCCACGCGCTGGCCACGCTGTGCGCTCACCCGCGCATCGACCGCGTGGTGGTCGTACTGGCGCCGGAAGACCTTTACTGGCAGGGCTTCGACTGGTCGGCGCTCTGTCCCAAGCTGATGCCGGTGCATTGCGGCGGGCCGAGCCGCGCGGTGTCGGTGCGCAACGGACTGTGGGAAATCGCCGGCTGGGCGCGGCCGGATGACTGGGTGCTGGTGCATGACGCGGCGCGTCCCTGTCTGTCCGCCAACATGCTGGATACGCTGATCGACACGCTGGCCGATGACCCGGTCGGCGGCCTGCTGGCGCAGAAGGTGGCCGACACGCTGAAGCGTGCCGACGCCACCGACCGGGTCGAGGCGACGGTGCCGCGCGACGCGATGTGGCAGGCGCAGACGCCGCAGATGTTCCGGCTGGCCACGCTGCACGACGCGCTCGACCGCTGCACCGACGTGACCGACGAAGCGTCGGCCATCGAAGCCGTCGGCCTCAAGCCGCGCCTGGTTGCCGCCGGTGCGGCCAATCTGAAAGTGACCTGGCCGGAAGACATGAAGCTGGCCGAACTGATCCTGCAGACACGGGGGAACGTCGCATGAATCCGCTGCTCGGCGCATCGCCGCTGCCCTTCCGCATCGGCCAGGGCTTCGACGTGCACAAGCTGGTCGAGGGCCGCAGATGCATCATCGGTGGCGTCGACATTCCGCACGAAAAGGGCCTGCTCGGGCACTCCGACGCCGACGTGCTGCTGCACGCCATCACCGACGCACTGCTCGGTGCCGCCGGTCTGGGCGACATCGGCCGCCTGTTTCCGGACACCGACGCCGCCTATGCCGGCGCCGACAGCCGGGTGCTGCTGCGCGAGGCGGTGAAGAAGGTGCACGGCACCGGCTGGCTGATCGGCAACATCGACGCCACCGTCATCTGCGAGCGCCCGAAGATCACGCCGCACGCCGCGCAGATGGTGGCGAATATCGCGGCCGACTGCGGTATTCCGCCGCATGCGGTGAACGTGAAGGGCAAGACCTCGGAAAAGCTGGGCTACACCGGTCGCGGCGAAGGCATCGCGGCCCAGGCCGTGGCGATGCTGGTGCGGCCGCCCGAACCCGCCATGGGCTGAGCGCCACCGATGTCGGCGGTTTTGACATCAGGGCGCTGGATGTGTGGTGAATCCGATTCGAATCAATGGCTTGTTCGCGTGGTGCATGTCTTGCTTCAAGGTGGCGGACGCAATTCACCGATAAGGACACCCCGATGAAGTCCCTGCTTGTCGCCGCCTCCCTGCTGGCCGCATCTTCTGCCTGGGCCGCCGCCCCGATCACGCCGACCAACGCCTCCGCCACCGGCAGCTATTCGATCGACGGCGTCGACCTGTCCATCCTCGCCGACGGTTACGTGGCACCCGAACTGACGCTCTACACCGTCGCCGCCGTATCGTGGTCGGGCCAGGAAGGCGCATCCGGCGCCACCTTCACGCTCGATTTCGGCCAGCTCTACACGCTGACCGATGTGCTGCTCGGCGTCGATCACAATGACTTCTACCAGGTGCAGGTGTCGACCGACGGCCTGAACTGGAACACGCTGTTCACCAATCTCGCTTTCGAAGGCCAATCCAATTTCGGCAGCGAAATCATTTCCAGCGTCGCCGGTAACGCCGAGTATCAGGCCACCATCGACTTCCCGTCGGTGGCCGCCCGCTACGCGCGCATCTACGCGATGGGTGGCGACAGCGCCTACTCGGTATCGGAAATGAGCTTCAGCGGCGTGGCCGTCGTGCCGGAGCCGGAAGCCTACGCACTGATGCTGGCGGGGCTGGCGCTGGTCGGTTTCGCCGCACGCCGTCGTTAAGTTCTTCGGCGCGCATTGAAAAGGCCGGCGTTCAGCCGGCCTTTTTCGTTATTGCGGGCACGCAGCGTCGTGCCGCTTGAACGCGGTCAGCGAGCCGCTGGCGGCGGACTGGCTTCGACCACCTGCCATCCTTCCCGGCAGGTTCTGACATAGGGGTAGTACTCGCGTGCCGACGCGCAGTAGTACCAGTTGCCGCGCCCGGACTGCGCCGCAGTGGGCGGTGCCGACGCTGCGGGCGGCTGATGCCCCGGTGGCGGCGGCGGATAGGGCGCATTCGCCCGTCCCGGCAGTGCTGGCGCGGGCGCCGGTGCGGGTTTCGAGGCGCCGGTGCCGCGGTCGGCGAAGCGGCCGGAGGTCGGTACGCGCTGGCCCTTGGCGTACATGCACTGGATGTAGGCCTGGTCGTAGCTGCGCTGCGTACCGCGGGCCGAACTCTGTGCCGCCTCGCTGCCGATCGCGCCACCCATCAGCAGTCCTGTGCCGGCTCCGACGCCGGCACCTTCACGGCCTCCGATCAACGCACCGGCAGCGGCGCCGACCGCGGTACCGACTGCTGCGCTGCGCACGCCTGCGTCGCGGGCCGCTTCGTCGGCATCGGTTCCGCCGGTCTGTTCGCGCGCGTATTCGCGGCACAGCGCATCGTCGTGACGGAACTGGTCGAAGCTCTTGCCACTGCCCGGCAGTGCCATCACGCTCGGACCGCTGGGCGTCGTCGCGCAGCCGGCAAGCAGGGTGAGCGTCAGTGCGGCAAGTGCTGCCCGGTGAGGACTGTTCATCGCCCGCACCTCATCGCGGCGGTTGAGCCGCCACGCTCTGCCAGCCTTCCGGGCATTCCGTGACATAGGGGTAGTAGCCGTCGACCGATGCGCAGTAATACCAGGTGCTCGGCGGCGGAGGCGGGGGCGACATCGAAGGCGCCGGGGCGACCGGCTGCGGATCGCGTTCGACATAGACCGGCGGCGCGCGCTCGATCACCACCGGCGGATAGTAGGCTGGACCGTAGTAGTAGGGCGGGGGGTAGTAGAAGGGCGACGGGCCGTACCAGGGGCGGTAGTGGCCCGACCCGAAGACGAAGCCCACGCCGATGTCGACGTGGGTGCGTCCGTGACGATGACCGTGGCGGTGGCCGCGGTCCGCCCACGCGTTGCTGGTCGCGAGCAGTCCGAGTGCCAGTGCGGCGGCCGCTGCCCTCTGCGAATTCATGATCGATCACCTTTCCGGCACCGCGAGACGGTACGGTGCATTGCGGATCATCACGCCGGCGTGTCAATCGTCTGTGCGACAGCCGTTGCGGCGTGTTGCAGTTGCAACAGGATGGTAATGGATGGCGGCGCGCCTGACCTCATCGGCCGCCGGCCGGCTGTTCGGGCGGCGGGCTGGATCCCGCGAGAAGGCTTTCCAGCCGCTCGATGCGGTGACGGTGGGCGGTCGTGATGGCGTAGAAGTGCTCCCGCAGTTCGGCCGAGCGGCCCAGCATCACCAGCGCGCCGGTGCGCAGTTCGTCCTGCACGACCACCTCGGGCAGCACGGTGAGCCAGCCGCTGTCGCGGGCGATCAGGCGCAGCATGGCCATGTCGTCGACCTCTGCGCGCAGCCGCGGGCGGACGCCGGCCGCCATGCACAGGGCGTCGAACTGCGCGCGCAGCGCGTGGCGCGGACCGGGCAGCGCGACGTCAACGCCGTCGAGATCGTCCGGCAGGCGCATCGCCTTGGTCCGGCCGCGGGCGGCAGGGCCGACCAGACAGATTTCCTGGCTGCCGAGGAAGCGGCAGTGGAGCGGGTGGTTCGCGTCGGCAGCGACCGCTTCGTTGGCGAGTACGACGTCGAGCTGATGCGTGATCAATCGGTCGATCAGTCCGTCGAGCTGGCCCGATTCGAGCGTCAGAACGACCGTCGGATCGGTCAGCAGCGGCCGTATCCAGTTCTCCTGGTAGTTGCGCGACAGTGTGGCGACGCTGCCGACCCGCAGCCGGATCATCCCGTCGGCGCGGCCCTGCAGCCGGCCCAGCATTTCCTGTCCCAATCCGAAGATGTCCTCGGCGTAGGACATCACCATCTGCCCGGTGTGGGTAAGTATCAGGCTTCTTCCGCTGCGCTCGAACAGCGGCTCACCGAGACGTTCTTCGAGCTGCCGGATCTGCGCCGACAGCGCCGACTGTGACACGTGCAGTTCCTGCGCCGCGCGCGTCAGGTGGCCGGTCCGGGCGACGCGCCAGAAGTAGAGCAGGTGATGGAAGTTGAGCTGTTCGAGATTCATTGTTCTATTATAAATAACGAAATATTCTTTTCATTGTATTTTACAGAACGGTTGCTGCGCCACATCATCGATGCCAGTGCTATCGAGGAGATGTGGAATGGATCCATACAGTCTGAAGTCGGGGGCCGGCGCGCTGCTGCCCGCCCTGCTGATGTCCCTGCCGCTATTACTGAGCCGTCTGCCCGCTCACGACGGTGCGCGCTTGTGGCGCCGCTTCACGCAACTGTCCGTGGTTGCGCTGCTCGCGTCGCTGGCGACGCCGCTGCTGATGTGGCTGGCGCCCGGTCTGCCCGGGCCGCGCCTCGACGGCTGGATCGCGCTCGGCCCGTTCACCGCGGCGATGGCCATTCTGGTGCAGGCGGTGGGTACCGTAATCGGCGTGTTCTCGTCGCGCTATCTGCAGGGCGAGGCCGGGCAGCGCCGCTACGTGGCGGCGCTGTCGGGCGTACTGGTCGCGGTGCACCTGATGCTGATCGCCGACCACTGGGTTCTGCTGATCGGCGCCTGGACGCTGGTCGGTGTCGCGCTGCAGCGCCTGCTGTGCTTCTACGGTGACCGCCCGTTCGCGCTGCTGGCGGCGCACAAGAAGAACCTGGCCGACCGCCTCGCCGACGTCCTGCTGATCGTCGCTGCGGCGCTGGCCTGGAACGAGGTGGGCAGCGGTTCGCTGTCGGAACTGTGGCGGCATCTGGACGCGCACGGCGCATCGATGGCGCTGCAGGCGAGCGCGCTGTGCGTCGCCATCGCCGTCATCCTGCGTACCGCACTGCTGCCGGCGCACGGCTGGATCATCCAGGTGATGGAGGCGCCGACCCCGGTGTCGGCCCTGCTGCACGCCGGCGTCGTCAATCTGGGCGGCGTCGTGCTGATCCGCTTCTCGCCACTGCTCGATGCGGTGCCCGCTGCGCGCTGGCTGCTGGTGATCGCCGGTCTGGCGACCGCGCTGCTGGCCGGCATGGTCATGCTGACGCGGGTGAGCATCAAGGTCAGGCTGGCGTGGTCCACCGTGGCGCAGATGGGCTTCATGGTGCTCGAATGCGGCCTCGGCCTGTACATGT
This sequence comes from Methyloversatilis discipulorum, assembly GCF_018780585.1. Classification (GTDB taxonomy): domain Bacteria; phylum Pseudomonadota; class Gammaproteobacteria; order Burkholderiales; family Rhodocyclaceae; genus Methyloversatilis; species Methyloversatilis discipulorum_B. The sequence goes on from NZ_JADMJL010000016.1 coordinate 193,658, forward strand.
TCGCAGCGCTGCACCTGATCGGCCACTCGCTCTACAAGGCGCACGCCTTTCTCGCCGCCTCCGGCGTCGTCCGGGATACGCGGCTGCGCATGATGCTGGGCGAACAGCGTGCCGCGCTGCCCAGCCTGCTGCTGGCGCCGCTCGTCACGGGTGCAGCCGTACTGGCGACAGCGTGGCTCGTGGGTGCGCACTGGCCGCAGTGGTGGACGCTGGTGCTGGCACTGGCCTGGGCGCCGCTGCTGTGGTTGCCGGCTGCCACCGAGCGCACGCGCGGTGCGTTCTGGCAGGGCATCACCGGCCTCGTCGCCGTGGCCGGATTGACGCTGGCCGCTGGTATCGCGCATCGCCTGCCGCTCGGACTGAACGACCGGCCCGACGAGGTCGCCGGCCTCGTCACGCTGTCCGGGATGACGCTGCTGTATGGCTGGATGGCGGTGCTGCAGACCCGGCCGCAGTGGCTGTCCGCCTGGCGCCGTCTGAGTTACGCCGGCTTCTACGTCGATGAGTTCTATACCCGCCTCGCGCTGACGCTGTGGCCGACCCGCTGGATTCCGCCGGTCGCCGCACCGCGCACCGGCGACGCCAGCCTGGTCCCGACACAGCCCTGATTCGATCGCCTGGAGAAGATGATGCAGATCACCACCCCCGAAGCCGGCCCCGCGCAGCCGCCCTGCGACCTCGTCGCAACGATCGATGCAGCGCATGACGACCTGCTGCAGCGCCGTATCGATGCCGCCTGTTCCGCCGCCTGTGCGGCGATCGCGCCAGCCTGGCCGCTGGACCGGGCGATTGCCGTCAATCCGCACTGGTCGCGCATCGGTCACAGCGTCCGCACCGTCGCGGCACGGATGGCGGTGCTGGCCGGTATCCCGGTATTCCCGTCGCGCGACCTTCTCAGGCAGGCCTGGCGCAGCGGTCGCATTACCCACGCCGACCTGGCGGCTGCATTGGCCTCGCTGCCGCCGGGCACGACAGACGGACTGGACGCCGCCACTTGCGTCGCCGCCCTCGACCTGGCACCCGAACTACCCCGGCTGCCGTTGCTGATCGACGTGCTCGACGACGACCCGGCGCGCCACCAGCGGCTGTCCTGGCGGCAGGCCATTACCCATCAGGTCAGCCAGACCTGCGCCGCCTATTTCGACGAGCACCAGGCCGATTGGCAGCCGGAGCGCGGCGGCGGGCTGTATGCCTTCTGGCGCGACACGCTGAGCCACGACCACGGCATCGGCGTGCTGATGGGTCTGCCCGATCTGAGCCGGCGGCTGCACGCGCTGCCGGTCGACCGCGTCGAGGCCGAGCGCTGGGTGCTGCAGCGTCTGGGCCTGCCGGAGCAGGTCTGGGCCGACTACCTCGAAGCGGTGCTGCTGACGGTGAATGGCTGGGCATCGTGGTGTGCCTATCTCGGTTGGGAAGCCGCGCAGCGTGGCGGTGCGGACCCGCACCTGCGGGATCTGCTGGCCATCCGGCTGGCCTGGGGCGCGCTGCTGCTCGAAGGCCGCTGCGACCAGTCGGCCGGGCGCTCCTTTGTCGCAGTGCAGGCGGCCTGGGCCGAGGCGCCGGCGACCCTCGCCCGCGCCAGCGATCTGCTGCGCATCGATGAAATATGGCAATCGGCGCTCGACGCCGCCTACCAGCGCGATCTGGCGCAGCGGCTGGCCAGCGCCAGCAGTCCGCAAGCGCTGGCCGCACCGACGACGATGCCTGAAGTCCAGGCAGCCTTCTGTATCGACGTGCGCAGCGAGCCGATGCGTCGGGCGCTCGAAGCGGCATGGCCCGGCATCCGCACGCTCGGCTTTGCCGGCTTCTTCGGTCTGCCCATCGCCTACACGCCGTTTGCCACCGCCGCCCGCCGTCCGCAACTGCCCGGTCTGCTGGCCCCGGTGATCGAGGTAACAGACCGCATCGACAGGGGCGGCGACGGCGATCCGCTCGACGCCGAGGCGGTCGCGGCGCGCCAGCGTCAGTTCGCGGGTCGGCGCTCCTGGCGGTCGGCGAGTCGTTGGCCGGGCGCGGCTTTCTCCTTCGTCGAAGCGGCCGGCGTCGGCTATGTCGGCAAGCTGGCGCGCTGGCTGCATCCGTCACGCGAGGCACGTCTTCGGGACGACCTCGACGGTCTGCCGTCGCGCTATCGGGCACTGTGCCGTCCGACCCTGGACGGGTTGGAGCCCGACGCACGGGTTGCGCTGGCGGAGCGCGTGCTGCGGGCGATGGGACTGCAGCGAGAACTTGCGCCGCTGGTGCTGCTGATCGGTCACGGCAGCCAGAGCGCCAACAACGCGCACGCTGCGGCGCTCGATTGCGGCGCCTGCTGCGGACAGACCGGCGAGGTGAATGCCCGTGCGCTGGCACGCCTGCTCAATGACGCCGGTTTGCGTGCGGCACTGGCGCAGCGCGGTATCGACATTCCAGCGCACACGGCTTTCGTCGCCGGACTGCACAACACGACGACCGACGAGATAGAAGGTTTCGATCTCGACCTGTTGCCGGCCGACGCCCGCATGCGCTGGGAACGTCTGGCGCCGGTGTTCGCTCAGGCCGGCGACCAGGTCAGGCGCGAGCGTGCTGCCAGCCTCGGCCTGGATCCGCGCGCCGGTCACGGCGTGCTGCTCGAGCGCTTGCGCCGCCGTGCCAACGATGGCGCGCAGACGCGGCCGGAGTGGGGTCTCGCCGGCAATGCCGCCTTCATCATTGCGCCGCGTGCGCGCAGCGAAGCGACCGTGCTCGGCGGGCGCACCTTCCTGCACGACTACGACAGCGCGCGCGATGTCGACGGCAGTCTGCTCGAACTGCTGATGACGGCGCCGATGCTGGTGACGCACTGGATCAACTGGCAGTACCACGCCTCGACCTGCGCGCCCGCGCACTTCGGCAGCGGCAACAAGCTGCTGCACAACGTGGTTGGCGGGCGCATCGGCGTGTTCGAAGGCAACGGCGGCGATCTGCGCATCGGCCTGTCGCGGCAGTCACTGCACGACGGCGAACGCTGGGTGCACGAACCGGTGCGCCTGACCGTCGCCATCGACGCGCCGGCGGCGGCCATCGAACGCGTGCTCGACAAGCATGCCGTGGTGCGTCAGCTGGTCGACAACGGCTGGCTGCATCTGTGGCGCTTCGACGGCGCCCGGATGCTGCGCTACGCAGGCGGTCAGTGGCACTCGCTCCCCTTCATCTCGTGCGGCGCGGCGTCCGAGGCGTCCGCACCGTCCGCCGTTTCCGTCCAGTGAGGTTCCTGTCATGAATGCACCCCTGCCCACGCTCCGCGACGACGCCCGGCTGTCGCATCTGGACTGGCTGGAGGCCGAAGCCATCCACATCATGCGGGAGGTGGCGGGCCAGTGCGCCCGCCCGGCGCTGCTGTTCTCCGGCGGCAAGGACTCGGTCTGCCTGCTGCGCATCGCCGAGAAGGCCTTCCGGCCCGGACGCTTTCCGTTCCCGCTGCTGCACATCGACACCGGCCACAACTACCGCGAGGTGATCGAGTTCCGCGACCGTCGCGCCGCCGAACTGGGTGAGCGGCTCATCGTGCGCTCGGTCGAGGATTCGATCCACCGCGGTTCGGTCGTACTCAAGCACGCCGACGAATCGCGCAACCGGCACCAGTCGGTCACGCTGCTCGAAGCGATCGAGGAGTTCGGCTTCGACGGCTGCATCGGCGGCGCGCGGCGCGACGAGGAGAAGGCGCGCGCCAAGGAACGCATCATGAGTTTCCGCGACGAGTTCGGGCAGTGGGATCCGAAGAACCAGCGCCCCGAACTGTGGAACCTCTACAACGCCCGCACCCATGTGGGCGAGAACGTGCGCGCTTTTCCGATCTCGAACTGGACCGAGCTCGACGTCTGGCAATACATAGAGCGCGAGCGGCTGGCCTTGCCGTCCATCTATTTCGCGCATGAGCGCGAGGTGGTGCTGCGCAACGGCCTGCCGGTGCCGGTGAACGTGCCGCTGGCCAGCGGCGAACTGACCAGCCTGCCGCGGCCGGGTGAGCAGGTCGTCTTACGGCGGGTGCGTTTCCGCACCGTCGGCGACATTTCCTGCACGGCGCCGGTCGAATCGGACGCCGACACCGTCGCGCGCATCGTGATCGAAACCGCCAGTACCGACCTGACCGAACGTGGCGCGACGCGACTGGACGATCAGACCGGCGACGCGTCGATGGAACAGCGCAAGCGTGAAGGCTATTTCTGAGCACCGGCCGCGCTGCGACCGGTCATCGAGGAGCGCATATGAGTACACCTGAAGACAAGGGCCTGCTGCGTTTCCTGACCTGCGGCAGCGTGGACGACGGCAAGAGCACGCTGATCGGCCGCCTGCTGCACGACAGCCGGGCCATCCTCGCCGACACGCTGCAGGCGATCGAGCGCACGTCGGCACGGCGCGGCATGGAAGCGATCGACCTGTCGCTGCTGACCGACGGCCTGCAGGCCGAGCGCGAGCAGGGCATCACCATCGATGTGGCCTACCGCTATTTCTCGTCGGGTCGGCGCAAGTTCATCATCGCTGACGCGCCGGGGCACGAGCAGTACACGCGCAACATGGTCACCGCAGCCTCGACCGCCGATCTCGCCATCATCCTGATCGACGCGCGCCGCGGCGTGCTGACGCAGACCCGTCGCCATGCGCAGCTGGCGGCGCTGCTCGGCATTCCGCAGCTGATGGTGGCGGTGAACAAGATGGATCTGGTCGACTTCGCACAGCCGGTGTTCGAGCGCATCCGCGACGACTTCCTCGCGTTCGCGGCCGGTGCCGGCATCGAGCAGGTGCGGTTCGTGCCGATGTCCGCCCTGCGCGGCGACATGGTGGTCGACCGTGGCGAGCACCTCTACTGGTACGACGGGCCCACGTTGATGGAGATGCTGGAAAGCGCGCCGGCAGCGGCGGCGCCGCACGCGCACCCGTTCCGCTTTCCGGTGCAGTGGGTGTGCCGGCCGCAGGACGCGGCGAATCCCCTGCTGCACGACTACCGTGGCTTCATGGGTCGGGTGGAGGCCGGCCGCATCGCGATCGGCGATGCGGTGAGCGTGCTGCCGTCCGGCCTGAGCACCACGGTTCGGGCCATCGAGATCGGCGGCGACGCGCTTCTGCACGCCGGCGCCGAACAGTCGGTCGCGCTCGTGCTCGACGACGACATCGACGTGTCGCGCGGCGACATGATCGTGGCGCCCGAGAAGCCGCCGCGCGTGCTGCGCCAGATCACTGCCGATCTGTGCTGGCTGTCGGATCTGCCGATGGACCGCGCCCGCACCTACCTGATCCGCCATACGACGCGTGAAGTCAGGGCGAAGCTGGTGGGCATCGATCATCGGATGGACGTGAACACACTGGAGCGCATGCCCGCGGAACGGCTCGTCATGAACGACATCGCGCGCGTGCGCTTCAAGCTGGCGCAGCCGGTGTTTGCCGATCCCTATGCGCTGAACCGCTCGACCGGCGCTTTCGTCGTCATCGACGACAGCACCTACAACACGGTGGCCGCGGGCATGATCGTGGCGGACGCCGACGCCGCCGAGTGATGCGAGGAGCGGCGGCGATCGGTCCGCGTTCAAGCCGGCGCGCTGCGGGTCGTTAAGACTGTCTGCGCGCCGGTCGTCGGCGCAGGAGGAATCACATGGACGTTTCCGCAATCGCCAGTGCCGCCACCGCGATGTCGCAGCAGAAGGTGGCCGACGCTGCCGGCACCCTGGTGCTCAGAAAGGCGCTGGACATCCAGGCGTCGAACGCGGCGCAACTGCTGCAGGCGCTGCCGACACCGCAGCCCGCGCCCTCCAGTCAGAACATCATCGACACCTACGCCTGAACCAGGGGCCCTCCGGGCCCCTCACTCTTTTCCGCGTCCGCCGTCCAGCGCCCGCCGCAGATAGGGCGCGGTGCGGCTGCCTTTCGCCTTCGCCACGTCGGCGGGTCGCCCCTCGGCGACGATGCGCCCACCCTCGGCGCCAGCGCCCGGCCCCATGTCGATCACCCAGTCCGCTCGCGCCACCAGTCGCATGTCGTGCTCGACCAGCACCACGCTGTTGCCGCCATCGACCAGCACTTCGAGCTGGGCGAGCAGGCGTTCGACGTCGGCCGGATGCAGGCCGGTGGTCGGTTCGTCCAGCACGTACAGCGTGCCGCCTCGTCCGCTGCGCTGCAGTTCGGTGGCGAGCTTGATGCGCTGCGCCTCGCCGCCCGACAGTTCGGTCGCCGGCTGGCCCAGCCGAAGGTAGCCCAGGCCGAGCCGGCTCAGCAGCGTGAGCGGGGCGCGCACCCGGGTCTCCGCCGTGAATACCTCGCAGGCCTGATCGACGGTGAGGTCCAGCACCTCGGCGATGGTGCGCCCCTGCCAGGTCACGGCCAGCGTGGACGGGTTGTAGCGGGTGCCGTGGCAGGCGGCGCAGGGCGCGTACACGCCGGGCATGAACAGCAGTTCGACGCTGACGAAGCCTTCGCCCTCGCAGGTCGGGCAGCGACCCTTGGCCACGTTGAACGAGAAGCGCCCGGCGTCGAAGCCACGCTTGCGGGCGGCGGGCGTCTGCGCGAACAGCTTGCGCACCTCGTCGAACAGGCCGGTGTAGGTGGCGAGGTTGGAGCGCGGCGTGCGGCCGATCGGCTTCTGGTCGATACGCACCAGCCGGCGGATCGCGTCCGCGCCTTCGCCCAGCCGGCCTTCGGTCCGCGCGGTGTCGACCGGCGGCTGCTCGCCGTCGTCGTGCTCGGGCTCGGCCTCGACCACGTGACCCAGGTGCTCCGCCACCAGTTCGACCAGTGCCTGGCTGATCAGGCTGGACTTGCCGGAGCCGGACAGGCCGGTCACCGCACACAGCACGCCGAGCGGGATGCGCGCGTCCAGCCGGTCCAGGTTGTTGCGGCTCACGTCGTGCAACGACAGCCAGCCTGATGGCGTTCGCGGTGTGCGCACCGGCGGCAGATCCGACTTCAGGAAGCGCGCGGTCGCCGACGACTTTACCGCGGCCAGACCGGCGGGCGGGCCGCTGTAGACAATGCGTCCGCCCTCGGTGCCTGCGCCCGGGCCGACATCGACCACCCAGTCGGCGCGGCGGATCATGTCGAGGTCGTGCTCGACCACGAACACGCTGTTGCCGGCCTGCTTCAGCTGCAGCAACGCGTCGAACAGCGCTTCGCCGTCGGCCGGATGCAGACCGGCGGACGGTTCGTCCAGCACATAGACGACGCCGAAAAGCTGAGAGCGCAGCTGGGTGGCCAGCCTGAGCCGCTGCAGCTCACCGGGCGACAGCGTGGGCGTGCTGCGTTCCAGCGTCAGATAGCCCAGACCCAGCCGCAGCAGCACCTCGATGCGGTCGACAACTTCGCCGGCCAGCCTCTGTGCGGCGAGGCGCTTTTCTTCCGGCAGCCGGGCATCCGCCTCGCCGGCGACGGCCGGTGCGAGCAGGCGCACCACCTCGGATAGCGGCTGGCGCGACAGCGCACCGATGTCCAGCCCGGCGAAGGTAACCGCCAGCGCTTCCGGCTTGAGCCGCTTGCCGGCGCATACCGGGCAGTCGGCGGCCCGCATGTAGCGCGACACGCGTTTGCGCATCAGCGTGCTCTGCGTGCTGGCGAAGGTGTGCAGCACGTAGCGGCGTGCGCTGGTGAAGGTGCCCTGATAGCTCGGCTCCATCTTCCGCCGCAGCGCGACGCGCGTTTCCTCCGGCGTGAAGCCGGCATAGACCGGTACCACCGGCTGTTCGTCGGTGAACAGGATCCAGTCCCGCACCTTGCGCGGCAGCTTTGCCCACGGCGTGTCGACGTCGATGCCAAGGCTGACCAGGATGTCGCGCAGATTCTGGCCGTGCCAGGCCGGCGGCCACGCGCTGACTGCGCCGTCGCGTATGGTCAGCGACGGGTCGAGCACCAGCGTCTCTTCGCTTACCTCGAACACGCGGCCCAGACCGTGGCAGTTCGGGCAGGCGCCCTGTGGCGTGTTGGGCGAGAAGTCCTCGGCCTGCAGCATGGGCTGGCGCGCCGGATAGCGGCCGGCGCGCGAATACAGCAGGCGCAGCAGGCTGGACAGCGTGGTCACGCTGCCCACCGACGAGCGCGCGCCCGGCGTTCCGCGCTGCTGCTGCAGGGCCACCGCCGGCGGCAGGCCTTCGATGCTTTCGACGTCGGGCACGCCGGCCTGGTCGATCAGCCGGCGCGCGTATGGCGCCACCGATTCCAGATAGCGCCGCTGCGCCTCGGCATACAGCGTGCCGAAGGCGAGCGAGGACTTGCCGGAACCGGATACACCGGAAAACGCCACCAGCGCGTCGCGCGGCAGATCGACGTCGATGTCTTTCAGATTGTGTTCGCGGGCGCCGCGGACGCGGATGGTGGCGGAGGCGGCGAGTCGGTTGGAGGGCTGGGTCTTGCTCATGCGCGTGCGATGGAAGCTGGACGGAGACGGGGCCTGCACAGGGTACGGAAGGGCGGCCGACACCTGTGCTGCAGGCAGACTGCGCCTGCGCGAAGGTGTTGCCATGTCGTCGCATTGTGCCCGTCCCTGTGCCGGGCGCGTGCCGTTACCGGCCGTCCCGTGCAGGCTCCGGCGCCCGGCGCCTCGCGTGTTCCGGTGTGATGCCTCCAGCTGGCGAGGAGGCGGGCTGGTTCAGGGGCGCCGGCGGCGGCTGGCGGTCAGCAGGCATCCGAGGCCGGCCAGCCAGAGTGCGGCCGTCATCGGCTCGGGCACCGCTGTCACGTTGATTGTGATCGACTTGCCATCGAATGAACCGTCGGTCGACGAGAAGTCTTCGTACTGCGGATAGCTGTACTGCCATGACGAGCAGCTCAGCCCGCCGCCTTCGTCGCTCATGCAGGTGCGGGATGCGATCTCGCTGCCCGACGAGGTCGAGTTGGTCGCGCTCCAGCCGCCGCCGACGGCGATCTCGAAGGTTCCGGCAGTCGGGAACAGCAGCGAGAAGGTCCAGCCGTTGGAATAACCACTGCCGGGCGCCGCCGAGGGATAGTCGTTGAAGTTCTGGCCGGCGGCCTGCAGATAGACGGCCGTCACCGTTTCAGCCTCGTACCAGTACCAGTTCATCATCCATTCCTGGTACCCCTCGACCGGTGGGGGTTCGACCGGGTCATTCCCGCCGTCGTTACGCGACGAGGTGTTCACGCTGAAAGATACGAAGAAATCCACCGTGCTGCCGGCCTGCACCGTTGTCTGGCTGGCGCCGAAGCTGTCGATCTGTCCGCTGGCGGACCATGCGCAGGGACTGGCGATCAGGCTGAGGCAAAGCAATGCCGAAGTGGCGCTCTTCATGTTCCGCTCCTCTTTCAATGACATCCGTTCGGCTGCACGCTGCGGCAGGCCAGCTTGGGCGTCGGGTTGGATGAAGTTATGAGCCTAGCATCGGGGCATGGGCTTCGATAGCGCTTCCGACCGGCGGTGGCGATGCCGTTCTGCGACCGGCTGGCGGGAAGACGGTGCGCTTATCGGTCGGCGCGGCGCATGCCGGTGGCCCATGCTTCAATTAATATGCGGGGCCAGAAAATCGGGGCTTTCCTCTTGAGCAGCTCGCGGCCGTGTCGCCATCCGTCCTGCGTATCCGCTCGGGGAGGCACCCCCACATGAGACCCGACAATGCCGTCACCTGATCTTCGTGATCGCTTTTTCGTGCTGGCCCAGCACGGCATGCCCAAGCAGGCACTGACGCGTTTCGCCGAATTCGTGGCGAATTCGCGCGCACCCTGGACCCGCGGCATCATTCCCTGGTTCATCCGCAAGTACGGCGTGGACATGAGCGAGGCGGCCCGGCCGGACCCGGCCGACTATGCCTGCTTCAACGATTTCTTCACCCGCGCGCTGCGCGAAGGTGCCCGTCCGCTGGCCGACTCGCCCTTCGTCAGCCCGGTCGATGGCACCGTGATCGACTGCGTGAAGCTCGATGGCGACACCTTGCTGCAGGTGAAGGGACACCCGTACAGCGCGCGTGCCCTGGTGGGCGGCGACGCGGCACTGGTCGATCGATTCGACGGCGGCGAAGCGATCTCGATCTACCTGAGCCCCAAGGACTACCACCGCATCCACATGCCCTGTGCGGGCCGGCTCCGGCGCATGATCCATGTGCCGGGCAGCCTGTATTCGGTCAATCCGGCGACGGTGGCGGGCGTGCCCGGCCTGTTCGCGCGCAATGAACGCGTGGTCTGCCTGTTCGATTCGGACTTCGGCCCCTTCGTGCTGACACTGGTCGGCGCCATGGTGGTCGGCAGCATGCAGACCGTGTGGCATGGGCTGATCAATCCGCCGCGCACCGGCAAGCTGCGCGAGTGGCGCTACGACGACCAGGACATCCGGCTCGACCGCGGCGAGGAGATGGGCCGCTTCCTGCTCGGTTCTACTGTCGTCATGCTGTTCCCCAGGGGGGCGCTGCAGGCCTGCGCCGACTGGGTGCCCGGGCGCACGGTGCGCATGGGCGAGGCCATGGCTGACGCGTTGCCGCGCTGACTGCCGCAGAGGGGATGGACGATATTGTTTCCATAGGAACAAGTTGGGTGTGAATCGCAACAAATGGGCTATGCTTCAATCTGATTCGATTCCACACAGGACTGTTCCCATGGGCGCCATCGCAGACAAGGGAATCAGCGCTTCGGAAGACCGCGGCGCGCTGGCCCGCATGATCATGACCCTGCTCGATCACTGGAAACTCGGCACCGAAGACCAGGCTGCACTGCTCGGCATCGCCGCCAGCAACCGGGCGGCGCTGGCGCGCTACCGGCGCGGTGAGCCGATCGGCACCAGCCGCGACCAGTATGAGCGGGTCGGTCATCTGCTGGGCATCCACAAGAACCTGCGCCTGCTGTTTCCCCAGAACCGCGATCTCGCCTACCGCTGGATGAGCACCCGCAACCGTGCTTTCGACAACCTCACCCCGGTCGAGGTGGTGAAGGAGTGGGGCTTTGCCGGGCTGCTGATGGTGCGCGCCTACCTGGATCGGGCGCGCGGTCAGTGAGTCTCGGCGATCTGTTCGCCCGCCTTGCGCTGGCCGAGGTGCAGCGCGACGTGTTCCGCAACATCGTGTCGCTGCGCAGTTCGCAGGACCTGTTCGACGATCTCACCGACGATCCGGCCGAGTGGCTGCTGGCGCAGAAGGTGGAGGGCGACGCCAAGCCGCCGCCCTACCGCTCGCCGGCCCCGGTGCTGCACCGTCCGTTCGAGGACGCCGAGTGGTTCAACGCCATCGCCTGGCCGTTCCAGAACTGGCAGGCCAGCCGCTTTTCCGACGGTCGCCACGGTGTCTGGTACGGCTCGGAGTCGGTCGATACGACGGTGTATGAGTCGGCCTGGCACTGGCGCAACGGCCTGCTGGCTGACGCCGGTTTCGAGCGCGAGTCGGTGGCGGCCGAGCGCAAGGTCTATGTCGTGGGCTGCGCCGCTGCGCTGCTCGACTTCCGCCCGCTTACGGCCGACTGGCCGGATCTGCTGCATCCGCTCGATTACAGCTTCCCGCAGTCGGTCGGCGCGCGCATCCACCGCGAAGGTCACCCGGGCCTGGTGGTGCAGTCGGTGCGCCGGCCGGAGGGCGAGAACTTTGCGGTATTCAATCCGGCGGTGCTGTCGAGCCCGCGCCACCACCTGCAACTGACTTACCGGCTCGACGGCGAGTGCATCGTCGTCGAGAAGACGCCGGGCGTCGCCTGGTTCGGCATCGATGCGGCGGATTTCGGGCGGCGCGCTGCGGGTTGAGTTCAGAGCGACCTGCGGGTCGAAGGAAGGCGTCGCGCCAGCGACTTCGACTCCGCCGCGCGCAGGATGCGGCGGAAGGTCGGACATTCCAGGTGGCTCGGTGCCGGGCAGGCGGCGGCGTGACGGAGGCCGTCGCGCAGCGCACCCAGTCTGCGTATCGTACGGTCGAGTTCGTCCGCGCGCTCGGCGAGCAGGCCGCGGTCGATGTCCAGCGTGCCGCCCGGTGCGAACATGCGGCCGATCTCGTCCAGCGAGAAGCCGGCCGCGCGGCCCAGCGAAATCAGCGCCAATCTCTCGAGTACGTCATTGCCGAACACGCGGCGCAGACCGCGCCGGCCGATCGAACGTATCAGCCCCTTTTCCTCGTAGAAACGCAGGGTCGCCGCGGTGACGCCGGCGCGCTGTGCCACTTCGGCGATATCCAGATCGCTCATGGGCTTGACCTCAAGTCGACTTGAATTTGCATAGTGCTCACACCGCACGTTGCGGGCAAGTCACGGGAGACGACGATGGATGCTTCAGATACGCGCGCCGACGCGCAGATCGCCTTGTGGAACGGTCCGGCCGCCGACGGCTGGGTGCAGGCGCAGCCGCTACTCGATGCGCTGTTCGCGCCTTTTTCCGAACGGCTGGTCGAGGTGGCACGGACGCGCTCCGCGCGCAGCGTGATCGACATCGGCTGCGGCACCGGCGCCACCACGCTGGCGCTGGCCGAGGCGCTGGGCAGCGGGGCGCACTGTATCGGTGTCGACGTGTCGGCGCCGATGATCGCCGCGGCCCGTGCCCGCGCGCTGGCCAGCGCTTCGGCCGCGCACTTCGTCTGCGCCGACGCCGCACGGCATGCCTTCGCGCCCGGCGCCGCTGACCTCATCGTGTCGCGCTTCGGCGTCATGTTCTTCGAGCGTCCGGTCGATGCGTTTGCCCACCTGCGCGTGGCGCTGCGCAGCGACGGTGCGCTGCACGCCATCGCCTGGCGCGGCACCGACGAGAACACCTTCATGACCACCGCCGAGCGCGCAGCCGCACCATTGCTGCCCGACTTGCCCGCGCGTCGCCCGGGGGCTCCGGGCCAGTTCGCCTTCGCCGACCGGACTCTTGTTCGCGAGGTGCTGGCGCGCAGTGGCTGGCGGGACATCGACATCCATCCGCTCGACATCGAATGCGCGCTGCCTGCCGCCGAGCTCGAACGCTACTTCACCCTGCTCGGCCCGGTGGGCGTGGCGCTGCAGCAGGCCGACGCAGACACCCGCGCACGCGTGATCGAGGCACTACACGAAGCTTTCCGGCCCTACAAAGACGACGGAATGGTGCGCTTTACGGCGGCGTGCTGGGAGATATTGGCTCGCGCATGAGCGCAGCACTTCAGCGACCGGAGAAGCGCAGCCTGGACAGCATCTTCAGATTGCCCTTGCGGTAATAGGCGTCGGCCCAGCTGTCGTCCGGCGACAGCGGCTTCGCCTCCTTCAGTTTCAGCAGTTTCGCGTAGTAGCGGAAGCGGTAGTGCTCGTAGAAGCGCAGTACCTCCAGACCGTAGCGGTCGGCAAGGTCGGTGTCGCCGCGGATGACGAGGACGTTCTCGTCGTTGCCGCTGCTGGCCGAGGCGCTGAGGTTGTGGCTGCCGCTGAGGATGACCGGATGGTCGGTGGTGAAGTCGGTGACGATGGCTTTCAGGTGCACCAGCAGGTTGCCGCGCTGGCCGCGCAGACCTTCCTTGACCCAACCTTCCAGTCCGCTTGTCAGCAATGCGGGCGTTGTGAACTCGGCGCTGCGATCGGCGTGGAAGCCGGTAATCCGGCTGGCGCTGTTCTGGATGCCGTAGCGCAGCACCGGGTCGTGGGCCTTGCCGAGCAGGGCGTCGAGTATCGGTTCCGGCAGCGCGAAGGCGGTGGCGAACAGCAGGTCGCTTTTGGCGCCGTTTATCAGGTCGGCGAAGGCGGCAAGGTCGCCGCCGCCGGAGCGCGGCGAGAAGCCGGTCCAGATGCGGCCGGTCGGCGCGATCGGGTTGTGTTCGTTGATCCACGCGCGGGTGGCGGCAACGTCGCCGGGCGTGGCCCAGATCTGTTCGAACAGCGCCAGATAGTCGGCCGCCATCGCCTTGTCGTCGGCGGTGTGCACGACGTTGGCCTGCCGGTACACGCCGTTCTCGGTGAAATTGGTACTGCCGCACAGCACGGCGCGCGGCGTGCGGGCGCCGCTGCGGCCGAGCTTGCTCAGCACGATGTATTTGTGGTGAAAGATTTTCGAAGTGATGCGCGCCCGCTTCTTCGCCTTCGGAATCGATTTCAGCGCCGCCTCGTTCTGCACCGTCTGTTCGTCGCCGGCCTTGCCGTGATAAAGCACGCGCACCTGCGCGCCGCGCCGGTGCGCCGCCCGCACGGCGCTGGCGATGGCCTTCAGTTCGTACTCGTAGATCGCGATGTCCAGCGCCCAGGTCGAGTCCTTCGCACGGGCGACGAAGGCGAGCACCTGATCGAGCAGGCCGTTCTGCAGCCAGTCGCGCGGCGCGGCCGGCCATTCCTCGATCGGCAGGTTCCTGTTCTCGGGACGGCTCAGCAGCGCATCGAGTTCGGGAAACCTGCGGCCGAAGGCCTGGCTGGCGGCGACCGCCCGGTTGAACACGACGTCGTGGCCCCTGGGCTTGCCGTCGTCGGTCGTGACCGCCAGTTCCAGTGATTCGCCCAGTTCCGGCTGCTCGGCGCTGCCGTACACCAGATGCACGCGGTAGCGGCAGCGCGTGCCGGGCGCGATGCTGTAATCGGCCCAGCGGAATTTCTGTATCGGTGCCAGATTGCTCGGGGTGGCCGCCCATTTTTCCAGCGTGTGCGCGCGGCCCGGGAAGGTGAGGCTGTTCAGCAGCCACTGCCACTTCTTCGTGCCTTCCTTCTGCTCGATCGCAAAACCGAGCAGGCCGGCGCGTCGTGATGCGTCGACGTCCATCGCCAGCAGCACGCCGCTCGTGCCGGCGTAGGCCTTGACGCGGAAGTCGTCGCGGGCATTGGTGACCAGTACACGCATGGGAACTCCGGGGCGATGCGATGACGTCATCTTGCGACCGGGGGCCGAAAGCTGCAACGATGACGAGCTGCAATGTCGAAATGCCGGTGCGTGCTTCGTCGACCGAGTAGTCCCGCGGCACAGTGCTGCGCCGCGGCCCCTCACGGAACAAGGAGGAAAGCCCATGTCATCCCCATCTGCGGTTACCCTGCTGGTCGCCACCCGCAAGGGCGCCTGGCTCTATCACGGCGACGCCGAACGCAAGACCTGGCGGGTCGATGGCCCGCATTTTCTCGGTCACATCATCAGCCACCTGGTACTCGATCCGCGTGACGGCCGCACGCTGCTGGCGGCAGCCAAGACCGGCCACCTCGGGCCGACCATGTTCCGCTCGACCGACTTCGGTCAGACATGGAGCGAGGCCGCGCGGCCGCCGGCCTTCGCGAAGGTCGAAGGCGGCGTGGGCCGCAGCGTCGATCACACCTTCTGGCTCACGCCGGGCCACGCCAGCCAGCCCGGCGTCTGGTACGCCGGCACCAGTCCGCAGGGCCTGTTCCGCTCCGAGGATGGCGGCGATACATGGGCGCCGTGCTCATCGATCAACGACGACCCGCGATATCTGGAGTGGATGGGTACGGCGCAGGACGGTACGCCGGACGGTCCCAAGCTGCACTCGATCATCGTCGACCCGCGCGACCCGATGCATATGTATATGGCGATGTCGGGCGGCGGGGTGCACGAGTCCTTCGACGCCGGACGCAGCTTCGCGCCGCTGATCGACGGTCTCGAAGTGGTGGAGGGCTTCGACGTGACGCAGCCCACCTTTCACGATCCGCACTGCATCCGCCAGTGCCCGGCCAACCCGGATCGGCTCTACCAGCAGAACCACTGCGGCATCTTCCGGCTCGACCGGCCGGCCACGCGCTGGCGGCGCATCGGCGGCGGCATGCCGGCGGAGGTCGGCGACATCGGTTTCCCGATGGTGGTGCACCCGCGCGATCCGGACACCGCTTGGGTATTCCCGATGGATGGCACCGCGGTGTGGCCGCGCACCAGCCCGGGCGGAAAACCGGCGGTATTCGTCACCCGCGATGGTGGTGAGCAATGGCAGCGTCAGGACGCCGGTCTGCCGGCCGAACAGGCGTGGTGGACGGTGAAGCGGCAGGCGATGACGGCGGACACCCAGCCCTCGGTCGGACTCTATTTCGGCACCACCAGCGGCGAACTGTGGGCGAGCAGCGACGAGGGCGCGCACTGGCACTGCATCGCGCGCCACCTGCCCGACATCTACGCGGTCGAGGTGGCGGAGCGGCCGGCCACATGAAGGTGCTGATACCGAGTGCGCTGCGTTCCTACACCGACAGCGCGCACGCTGAAGTAGACGGCGCGACGCTGGCCGAGGTGGTGGCCGCGCTCGACCTGCAGTACCCCGGCATCGCCTTCCGCATGATCGACGAGCAGGGACGGATACGCCGCCACATCCGCTTCTTCGTCGACGGGCAGCAGGTGCGCGACCTGGCACAGGCGGCCGATGCCGACGGCGAACTGGTCATCGTGCAGGCACTTAGCGGAGGCTGAGCGGCGGTCCAGCGCCGGCGTCACGCGACTCGCCTACACTGCTCCGGAACCCCGGCGGCGACCTCGCGTCGACCGGGGGTGTGCCGATACGGAGAATCCAGTGTTCCTGCCCAGACTGTGCGCCCTCGTGTTCGCGGCGCTGTTGCCGCTTTCTTCCCCGGCCCGCGCCGAAGACGTGTCGACGCTGGCCTACGACGCGCGGCTCAGCACTTATGCCTATGCCTTCGACGTGAAGGTCTTCCCGCTGTCGTCGCAGGGGCAGTCGCTCGAAATGGCCTACATCCATCTTCCGGGCGAAGCCGGCAAGCCGGTGGTCACCTTGCTGCATGGCAAGAACTTCAACGCCGATTACTGGGCGGGCACCGCGCGTCATCTGCAGAAGCTGGGCTACGGCGTGCTCATTCCGGACCAGATCGGTTTCGGCAAGTCGTCCAAACCGGTCCATTACCAGTATTCCTTTCCGGCGCTGGCTCGCCACACCCGCGCGCTGATGGCCTCGCTCGGCATCGAGCGCTCCATCGTCGTCGGCCATTCGATGGGCGGCATGCTGGCCAGCCGTTTCGCCCTGATGTATCCGCAGGCGGTGCAGCGCCTGGTGCTGGTGAATCCGATCGGGCTGGAGAACTACCTGAAGTATGTCGAGCACAAGGACACCGATTTCTTTTACGGCATCGAACGGAAGCAGACGGCCGACAGCATCGCCAAGTACCAGCGCGACAACTATTACGACGGTCAGTGGAACGAGCGCTACGCGGCGCTCACCCGTTTCATGATCGGGCAGATGCAGGGACCGGACAGGAATCAGGTCGCCTGGGTCAATGCCTTGACCTACGACATGATCTTCACCCAGCCTGTTGTGACAGAGTTCGGGGATCTGTCGGTGCCGGTCAGTCTGATCATCGGCACGCGCGACCGTACCGGACCGGGCCGCAACTGGATGCGTCCTGGCGTCGAGTACGAACTGGGGCGCTACGACCGGCTAGGCCGGACGGCGGCGGCGTCGATTCCGGGCGCCGTGCTGTTCGAACTGCCGGGCCTGGGCCATATGCCGCACATCGAGAATTTCGAGGCGTTCAGCAAGGTATTCGACCAGGCGATCGGCGTACAGTGACCCCGAGGTCGATGTCATCAGGAGTCCCGCATCATGAACCACACTTCCCGCAGCCCGTACGAGAACGACGCCGAGAACGGGGCCACCCCCGCCGGGCCGGTCGAACTGTGGCATCAGACCTTTCACGAACTGCTCGACGGCATTGCGCGCTCGACCGACCCCTTCGGCATGACCGCGCCCATCCTGCACGCGCAGCTGGCGTGGGCGGCGCACCCGAAGGAACTGAGTGACCGCCTGGTCAGCCTTTCGTCCGATCTGTGGCGGCTGCAGCAGCACACGCTGAACCGGCTGCTCGGCCTGCCCGACACCGATCCGATTCTGGTCACCGAGGGTGATGCGCGCTTCGCCGATCCGGCGTGGACCGACCTGCCCACCTTCGACCTGATGAAGGAGTGGTACCTCGCCTTCACCCGTCACACCCAGGACATGCTTTACGACACGCCGGGCATGTCGGAGAAGGACCGCGAACGCGCGGCGTTCTGGTGGCGCAACTGGCTCAACGCGGTGGCGCCGACCAACTACCTGATCACCAATCCGGTGGCGCTGCGCAAGGCGATGGAAACACACGGTGAGAGCCTGGTGCGCGGTTTCCGCAACTTCCTCGACGACCTGAAAGCCGGTGACGTGCGCATGACCGATCCGGACGACTTCAAGGTCGGCGAGAACCTGGCGACCACGCCGGGTGCGGTGGTGATGCGCAACCGCCTGCTGGAACTGATCCACTACGCGCCGACACAGGCGAAGGTGCATACGCAACCGGTGGTGATCGTGACGCCGTGGATCAACAAGTTCTACATACTCGATCTGGCGCCGAAGAAAAGCATGATCCGCTACCTGCTCGACCAGGGGCTGGACGTGTTCATCACCAGCTGGAAGAACCCCGATGCCTCGATGCGTGACGTCACCTTCGACGACTACCTGCTCGAAGGCGTACACGCCGCGGTCGAAACCGCGCGCGCGCTGACCGGCGCGCCGAAGGTGCACGCGGTCGGCTACTGCATCGGTGGCACCGCGCTGGCGATGTACATGGCCTGGGCCAATCGCCGCTTCGCGCCGGACGAGGTGCCGGTCGCCGACTGGACCCTGCTCACCACGCTGATCGACTTCCGCGCGCCGGGCGAGATCGAGGTGTTCATCGATGAGTCCAGCGTGCGTTCGCTGTGCGACGCGATGGCGCAGAAGGGCTATCTCGACGGCAAGGAAATGGCCGCCTCCTTCCGCCTGCTGCGGTCCAACAGCCTGATCTGGAACTACGTCGTCAATGGCTGGCTGTACGGCGAAACGCCGCCGCCCTTCGACGTGCTTTACTGGAACATGGACGCAACGCGCATGCCGCAGGCCATGCACGGCTGGTATCTGCGCGAGCTCTACCTGCACAACAAGCTGATCAAGCCGGACGCGCTGACCGTGGCCGGCGAGCCGCTCGACCTGCACCGCATCGCCCAGCCGCTGTATGCGGTGGCGGCCGAGGACGATCACATCGCGCCGTGGCAGCAGGCCTTCCGCATCCATCGACATCTGGCGGGCGACAAGCGCTTCGTGCTGTCCAGTTCAGGCCACATCCTGGGCATCGTCAATCCGGTCGTGACGCCGCCCAAGCGCAGCTACCGCGCGGCCGAGGTGCATCGCGCCGACCGTGCCGATGGCTGGCTGGCGCACAACGACGCGCAACCCGGCAGCTGGTGGGAAGACTGGATGGCCTGGCTCAAGCCGCGTGCCGGCAAGCTGGTGAAGGCCCGCCCGGCGGCGACCGCGGATTTCCCCGAACTGGCGCCGGCGCCGGGCGGCTATGTGATGGAGCGCTGAGCGGATCGCTGCCGCGCCGGCAGCACTTGTGCAGATGCAGATTGAAATCCATGTCGTCGCCGTGTGATGATGCCGGCCATCCGATCAACAACAATAGCGGACATGGTCATCTCGCCCAGCCTGGCCACGCTCAACGGAGGCTCCATGGATAACGTTCTGCTTTTTGCGGCAGGCGAATTGTTCATCGTGATCGTCATGATGGCGCTGATCGCGCGTCTCAACGGCAAGGATCAGGACAGCCGTCACCTCTACTTCGGTTCTGTCGTGCTGACCGCGCTGGCGCTGGTATTCATGCTCGCGATGGCGATGTACTACTGGGCCGATGCCGGTAGCGCCGACCGTGCGCAGAAGCTGTTCGAAGCCTGCCAGCAGATCGTTCCTCCGCTGCTCACGCTGGTGATCGGCTTCTACTTCGGACAGAAGCGCTGAGCGTGCAGCGCCCGCTCCATCGGGCGCTGCTGCGCCGGACCCGCCGATGAGCGACATCCGCTTCGTTGCGGCGACGCCGGTGCTGGCGTCGCTCGACATCCTGCAGACCGTCGATTTCTACGTGAAGCGCCTGGGCGCAACGGCGGTGCACGCAGACCAGGGCGTCTACGGCATCGTGGCGCTGGACGGGCTTCACATCCATTTCTGGGCCTGCAGCGACCGACGCATCGCCGAAGCGACCGGCTGCCGCATCGCCGTCGAGGGCGTGGATGCACTGTTCGCGCACTGCACGCGGCAGGGCATCGTCCATCCGAATGCACCGCTGCATGACACCGCCTGGGGCACGCGCGAGTTTGCCGCGCTCGATGGCGACGGCAATCTGATCACCTTCCACGAGCGCGCCGCGACCTGACATGGCGATCGCGGCGCGGGCGCCGAATTACTGACTTCCGCCGGTCGCAGCCGGAAGGCTGAGCGTGCCTCTTTCGCTGAAGCGCTGCACGCCGAAAGGACCACCGCCCAGCTTGCCGCTCAGCGTGTAGGGCAGGCGGTCGAGGTCGGCGCTGCTGCCCAGTTCCAACGCTTGACGGAAGGCCGACAGGGCCGACACGGTGACCGGCACGCTCACCACCGCCTCGCCGAAACGCGGCACGCTGCCGCGCGCGTCGCTGACACCGGTGGCGAAGGTACGGTCGTTCACATCGAGCTGCAGCGCCAGGCCGTCGTAGTCGATCGGATGGTCGTTCGGGTTCTGCACCCGCAGCTTCAGTGCGAAGCGCAATTCGAATCCTTCGCCCTGCAGCGGTTCCAGCCCGACCAGATTGACGCGCACCGGGTCGCGCGTGCTCAGGCCGGCACAGCCGGACAGCGCGAGCAGGGCACACAGGACGAGGAGCAGACGTGTGGCATTCCGGTACATGGTCACCTCTGTAGTCGTCGGGCCGGGCAGCGGGTGCCGCCCGGCCTTCCTTCATCGGTCGGGACTTACTTGCCCGGTTCGCCGACGAAGATCTCGACGCGCCGGTTCTTGGCTCGGCCGGCTTCGCTGCCGTTGTCGGCCAGCGGTTCGTGCGAGCCGCGGCCGTCGATCACGATACGCGACGACGCTACGCCGCGGTCGGCCAGATAGTTGCGTGCGCTGGCGGCGCGATTGACTGACAGCGGATCGTTCACCGCGTCACTGCCGGTGCTGTCGGTGTGACCGATGATGCGCACCGTGGTGGTCGGATTCGCGTTCAGCGTCTGCGCGAAGCGGTCGAGCACCGGCCGGAAGTTCGGTTTGATGTCGGCGCGGCCGACGTCGAATGAAATGTCGCTCGGGATTTCGAGCTTCAGCTGGTTGTCGGCGGTCTGCACCACATCGACGCCGGTGCCGGCGGTGGCCTGTTCCATCGCCCGCTTCTGTTCTTCCATCTTCTGCGACCAGATATAGGTGCCGATGCCGCCGACCGCGGCGCCGATCAGCGCGCCGCTGCGCGTAGCGCCGCCGCTGCCGCCGACCGCGCTGCCCAGTGCCGCGCCCGCTGCGGCACCCACGCCGGTGCCTATCGTGGTCCGCTTCTGCGTTTCGGTCATGTTGGCGCAGCCGGTGGCGATGAGGGCGCCGGCGGTCAGCAGGATGAGTGTCTTTTTCATGATGTGTGCTCTCCGGTATGCGGGCCGCGTCCGACGCG
Organism: Methyloversatilis discipulorum; assembly: GCF_018780585.1. Classification (GTDB taxonomy): domain Bacteria; phylum Pseudomonadota; class Gammaproteobacteria; order Burkholderiales; family Rhodocyclaceae; genus Methyloversatilis; species Methyloversatilis discipulorum_B. Next base: position 214,917 of record NZ_JADMJL010000016.1, read on the forward strand.
GCGCCGAGTTGTTCGTGCGCGCTGCGCGGCGCATTGCTGACGCCTTATGTCGCAGCGGCACCTTTGAAGTCTCGGCGATTCCCCGATGTACTCCTGTCAGACAACGCGTACGCCCGATGTACGCACGCGCCGACGTCGGGTCGCGCTTCAGCGTCCTTCGTCGAAATGCGGTCCTGCGCCTTCGCCGGCCAGTGCGTCCTGCGCGTTGCGCAGCGGGCAGGCCTTCAGCGACAGGCAACCGCAGCCGATGCAGCCGTCGAGCTGGTCGCGCAACTGCGTGAGCGTGCGGATGCGTGCGTCCAGCTCCTGCTGCCAGCGCGCCGACAGGCGGCGCCAGTCGGCAACGGTGGGCGTGCGCCGGTTCGGCAATGCCTGCAGTGCTTCAGCAATCGCGGCCAGCGGAATGCCCATGCGCTGCGCCACCTTGATCACCGCGACGCGGCGCAGCACCGAACGCGGATAGCGCCGCTGGTTGCCGGCGTTGCGCGTGCTGTGTATCAGCCCGCGGCTTTCATAGAAGTGCAGTGCCGATACGGCGACGCCGCTGCGTGCGGCGACTTCACCGACCGACAGGCTGACCGTAACGGACTTGTTGCCTTTGGCGAGTTCTGACATTCGATCTCCGGGGGTTGACCTCAACCTTGCTTGAGGTCTGATGCTACGCGTCCTTCCATCGAATGGAGCACACCATGTCTTTGCCTTCCACCGCCGCCCCGAACGGCCGACGCACCCGCTTCATCCAGCCGCAAGGCCTTTACGACGCGACGGCCAATGGCTACTCGCACCTGGTGATCGCCGAAGCACCGGCGCGCCATATATATATTGCAGGGCAGGGCGGCGAGAACGCGCGCGGCGAACTGTCGCCCGACTTCGCGCAGCAGGTTGCGCAGGCACTGCAAAACCTCGCCACCGCGCTGGAGGCGGCGCAGGCGAAGCCTTCGGACGTGGTCAAGCTCACGGTGCTGGTGGTCGATCACACGCAGGAGCGGCTGGGCGTGTTCGTGCAGGCACTGCGTGCGATGTGGGGCGCGGCGCCTCCGCCCGCCTGCACGCTGATACCGGTGCCGCGGCTGGCGCTCGACGGCATGCTGTTCGAGATCGAGGCGACGGCGGTCATCCACGGCTGAGTTGCCCATCGACCTGCACCGCCGCGCGGCGGACGACTACACCTTCCGGATCCAGGATTCCATGCATCGATCGAGCGCTTCTTCGCAGTCCGCAGCACGCGACACCTTGTCGACGCCGGTTCTGCTGCTGATGGCGGTGGCCGCAGGCCTGTGTGCCGGCGGCAACTACTTCAACCAGCCTTTGCTGCCGGCCATCGCGCGCGACCTGCACGCGAACGAGGCATCGGTGGCATTCACCGTGACCATCGCACAGGTCGCCTACGCCTGCGGACTGCTGCTGCTCGTGCCGCTGGGCGACATGCTCGAGCGGCGGGCACTGGCGGTGGGACTCATGCTGCTCGCTGCACTGGGCCAGTTCATCAGCGGCTTCGCCGATTCGCTTTCGCTGCTGTCGACGGGCATCGCGGTGGCCGGCCTGTTCTCGGTGGCGGCGCAGATACTGGTGCCGATGGCGGCGACGCTGGCCGAACCGCAGCGCAGGGGGCAGGCGGTCGGTGTCGTCATGAGCGGTCTGCTGACCGGCATCCTCGCGGCGCGCAGCGTGGCCGGATTGCTCGCGCCGCTCGGCGGCTGGTCGACCGTGTACCGGGTCGCCGGCTTCGCCATGCTCGTCGTTGCCTTGCTGCTGTGGAGGGCGCTGCCGCAATCGCGCAATCCGTCGCCGCGGCCTTACCTGCAGACGCTGGCATCGCTCGGCACACTGTTCCGCAGCCTGCCGCGTCTGCGCAGTCGTGCGCTGCTCGGGGCGCTGTCCTTCGCCTCGGTCAGCGTGCTGTTCTCGACGATGGCGCTGTTGCTGGCCGGACCGGGGCACGGCATGGACGAGGTTTCCATCGGCCTGGTCGGACTGGCTGGGGCGGCCGGCGCGCTGATGGCCAACGTCGTCGGCCGCGCAGCGGATCGTGGTGGCGCAATGCGTGCAAGCGCGATCGCGGTGCTGCTGCTGATCGCGAGCTGGGTGGCACTGCTGTGGGGTGCGGACAGCCTGGCTTGCTTCCTCGGCGGTTTCGTCGTGATCGACATGGCCCTGCAGGGCGTGCACATCAGTAACCAGCACATCGTGTTCCGGCTCGCACCGGAGGCAAGGGCGCGACTCAACGCGGTGTATATGACCTGCTATTTCGCCGGTGCCGCAAGCGGCTCGGCGCTCGGCTCATTCGCCTGGCAACACGGCGGCTGGCCGGCCACCTGCGCGGTCGGTGGCGGGCTCGGCCTGCTCACTGCCGTCGCGCTCGCGCACGACAGGCGCCTCGCGCGGCGAGGCTGACCGGCCGCCGCTTTGTTTGATGTACTGTATATGGATACAGCTATCGAAAGTGTTCCGCCGTGTCCGAATCCAGCACCATCAGTCGCCCCGATTACCTCTCCTCCCTGAACGACGCGCAACGCGAAGCCGCCACCTTCGGCGTTGCGCCCGACGCTCTTGCCGGACCGCTGCTGGTGATCGCCGGCGCCGGCACCGGCAAGACGAATACGCTGGCGCATCGCGTTGCCCACCTGCTGGTCAATGGCGCGCAGCCGGAGTCCGTCATGCTGCTCACCTTCTCGCGACGCGCGGCCGACGAAATGACGCGCCGGGTGCAGCGCATCGTCGCGCAGGTGTCGCCGCGTTTCGCCACGCTGGCCAGTGCCGGCTTCCCGTGGTCGGGCACCTTTCACGGTGTCGGTGCGCGGCTGCTGCGCGAGTACGCCGGACGCATCGGGCTCGATCCGGCGTTCACCATCCACGATCGCGAAGACTCTGCCGATCTGATGAATCTGGTGCGGCACGACATCGGCCTGTCCAGCAAGGCGAAGCGCTTTCCGCTGAAGGGTACCTGCCTGGCGATCTATTCGGCGGCGGTGAACACGCAGTCGCCGCTGGCCGATGTGCTGCAGTCGTCCTTCCCCTGGTGTGCCGAGTGGGAGGCCGATCTGAAAACGCTGTTCCGCGCCTATGTCGAGGCCAAGCAGGCGCAGCAGGTGCTCGACTACGACGACCTGCTGCTGTACTGGGCACAGATGGCGGCCGAGCCGGTCATCGCGCGCGAACTCGGCGCGCGCTTCGCGCATGTGCTGGTCGACGAGTACCAGGACACCAACCGCCTGCAGTCGAGCATCCTGCTGTCGATCAAACCCGACGGCCGCGGCCTGACCGTGGTCGGTGACGACGCGCAGTCCATCTACAGCTTCCGTGGTGCCACGGTACGCAACATCCTCGACTTCCCGCAGCAGTTCGACCCCCCGGCGCGGCGCATCACGCTGGAGCAGAACTACCGCTCGACACCGCCGCTGCTTGACGCGGCGAATGCGGTGATCGGTGAAGCCGACGAGCGTTTCGCCAAGCAGCTGTGGAGCGCGCGCACCGGCACGCAGAAGCCGCTGCTGGTGTCGGTGCGCGACGACGCTGCTCAAGCGGAGTTCGTCGTCACGCAGATACTCGCGCGGCGCGAAGGCGGCATGAAACTGAAGTCGCAGGCGGTGCTGTTCCGCACCTCCAGTCACAGCATGCGGCTGGAGATCGAACTGACGCGCCGGAACATTCCCTTCGTGAAGTTCGGCGGCCTGAAGTTTCTTGAAGCGGCGCACGTGAAGGATCTGCTGTCGGTGCTGCGCTGGGCGCAGAACCTGCGCGACCGCGTCGCCGGATTCCGCGCAATCCAGTTGCTGGCCGGCATCGGTCCGAAGACGGCCGCACGCATCCTCGACAACATCCAGGCTGCGCCGCCGGGTGCTGCGCTGCTGGCCGAGCGGCCAGTGCCCGAGGGCGTGCGTGCCGGCTGGTCCGAGTTCTCGATGCTGGTCGAAGCGGCCGGTGCCGAACGCGCCGAATGGCCGGCCAGTGCCGAACACGTGGCGCGCTGGTACGAAGCGCAGATGGATCGTCTTTACGAGGATGCCGTCGTGCGCGCGGCCGACATCCAGCAACTCGCACGGCTGGCGTCGACCTACCCGAGTCGCGAGCGCTTCCTGACCGAGCTCACGCTGGACCCTCCCGAAGTGACCAGCGACGAGCCGGGCGCGCCGCTGCTCGACGAGGACTACCTCATCCTGTCGACGATCCACTCCGCCAAGGGTCGCGAGTGGAACGCAGTCTCGGTGCTCAACGCGGTCGACGGCGGCATTCCGTCGGAGATGTCGACCGGCAGCCAGGCCGAGATCGAGGAGGAAAGACGCCTGCTCTACGTTGCGATGACGCGCGCGAAGGAACAGCTCGAGCTGGTGGTGCCGCAGCGCTTCTACATCACCGGTCAGGCGTCGACCGGTGATCGTCACGTCTACGCCGGGCGCACCCGCTTCGTTCCGAATCGACTGCTCTCGCTGTTCGAACAGACGAGCTGGCCACGCGTCGACATGGACGGCGTGCCGGCGATGACGGTGGCGGAAGCGCGGGTCGATATCGCCGCGAAGATGCGTGCGATGTGGCAGTGACCGATCGAGGTTTTTCGGCGGTTCGCAGTGTCGCGCACGGCACACTGCATCTAGTAGCGGACCCGGGATCGGACACTACGGGTGCCGTTGACGCGTAAGAAGGTGTTTGCGCGGCGCAACACTCCGACCTCGAGCCAGCTGACGATGTGGACGTCTTTTCGTGCAGGTGTCATTGTTCAGAAAGTGGCTTCGTATAACGGTTTCAGCACGCTCGGTGTTGTTTCGTTGCTGAATAAAATATTCCAAAACAATAAGTTGCGCGGCGCTGAGGTTGAAAATATTTCTGGACTTTTGTGCTGTTTGTTGCTTTAACGGCTCATGGTTGTGCAATACTTTCGGCCCATGAATCAGTCCGTTGCGACGTCATCTTCAAGCCTCACATCTGCTGCCGATTTCGTCGGCGCGTCGGAAGTCCTTTCCCCCGAAAAATCGTCTTCGTTTCTCATGCGTCGCGACACGCTGCGCGCATGGAATCCACTCGACCTCGCGAGTCGCCGTCGGCGCTCTGTGGGTCAGTGCGTCCATCATTCCGGAGTGGTCGGCACATTGATGGCCGGTACGACCTCTCCCTGTTTCGAATGCTCGCGTGTGCTGTCGGCGGTCAGGCCAGCCGACAGCGACGGATGTCACGGTATGGGGCGAGCGAGCCTTCATTAGTCCTGTTGAATGTCGTAAGCGTCCATCGATGGCTTGCGAGTGTGAATCCGGCATCCGGGCGGCATGCGTCGCCCGTGTGTCGTTCGGGTCGTTGACCCGGAGGTGTGCGTGGGAGCAGGTCGCCCGCGCATGTCGTGCGGTGTTCCTGACCGGGCGCACATCGGTGCGTCGTCTCGAACAGACCTTCCGCCACCGGAGGGGCTGAGGTGCTGTCCAATCCTGTTATCCGAGAGGAGAGAAGTCATGGCTGAAGCTGAAGCTAAGAAGGGGGCGAAGAAGGCGAGTGCCCCGGCGAAACCTGCTGCGAAGAAAGCCGCACCGGCCAAGGCCGCTGCCAAGCCCGTAGCGAAGAAGGCTGCACCCGCGAAGGCTGCTGCAAAGCCGGCGGCGAAGAAGGCTGCACCGGCGAAGGCCGCTGCGAAGCCGGCAGCGAAGAAGGCTGCACCGGCGAAGGCCGCTGCAAAGCCGGCGGCGAAGAAGGCTGCACCGGCGAAGGCTGCTGCAAAGCCGGCCGCGAAGAAGGCTGCACCGGCGAAGGCCGCTGCAAAGCCGGC
>NZ_JADMJL010000016.1:220765-492610 GCF_018780585.1 Methyloversatilis discipulorum
GCGAAGAAGGCTGCACCGGCGAAGGCCGCTGCGAAGCCGGCAGCGAAGAAGGCTGCACCGGCGAAGGCCGCTGCGAAGCCGGCCGCGAAGCCTGCCGCAAAGCCGGCTACCAAGCCTGCTGCGAAGAAGGTGGCGGCGCCTGCGGTGACCAAGGCCGTTGCGAAGGCACCGGAGGCCGCGCCGGCCGCTGCCGCAAAGTCGGAAGCGCCCGCTGCTCCGGCGCCGGCAACGCCGTCGACGGCTGCTACGCCGGGTATCAAGTCGTCGCTGAATCCGGCTGCTGCATGGCCCTTCCCGACGGGTTCGCGTCCGTCCTGATCGCGCGTCCTGCGTCATCGAAAGCGGCATGGAGATCGTTGTCTCCATGCCGCTTTTTTCTTTGACGAGGAGCCCATCCTGATCCGGTGTTACGAAGCTTTACTTGACCTGTCCCTTGTAAATCAGGAAGATGCGCGCGTCGTTGCTTGATCGCTCCCTCCGGCACACGTAACAGATACGTCGCCACCAGCAGTTTCAGTTTGACCCGGGCCTTAGCCCTGTCCGTCCGGGTTTCCAGAATGTTCCGACCGCCACTGCGGTCCGCGAACTCCGCGATTCAAGCTTTTCCGTACGCTTCGCCACGCTGCGAGGCACGGCAACAGCCCGTTAGCACGGGCTCCTCAGGCGTGCTGCGTCCATCGCTTCTGCGATGTCCGTCGGAACGCGCGAAAGGAGTGCTGCATGAACAAGGTTTTCTCCGTCCTCAAGGGCACCGCAGCAGTAGTGCTGCACTTTGCGCACGGTGGTCTGCTCGCCGTCGGTCTCATGGTCAGTGTGTTCGTCGTACTGCGTGTGGCCGAAGCGGGTCTGACGCCGCGCATGCTGCCCTCACTGCCCGAGTTCTCGCTGCTGGGCGGTACGCAGCAGGTTTCGGCAGACGCCGATCTGCAGATGCCCGATCTGCCGGCCACCGGCTCGGGTGTCGAACTGACCGCGCAGCAGAAGACGGTCGCTGACCATGTCTCGCGTCGTCACCGTGTGGCGCGTGTGGCGGTCGAACAGTACGTGACCGACGTCTATGCCGCGGCATCCCGCTACAAGCTCGATCCGCTGTTGCTGATCGCGCTGATTTCGGTCGAGTCCGCCTTCAACCCGACGGCGGAGAGCGCCTGGGGTGCGCAGGGGCTGACCCAGGTCATTCCGAAATACCATCCGGAAAAGCTGGCGCTGTTCGGCCCCGATGCATCGCTGCTCGACCCGACCACCAGCATCTTCGTCGGTGCGCAGGTGCTGCGTGAATACATCCGCCTGTCCGGCTCGGTCGAGGGCGGTCTGCAGCGCTATGTCGGATCGATCGAGGATCCAGACCAGGTGTATTCGAACAAGGTGCTGACGGAATACCGCCGTCTTTCCGCGACTTTCGGTCCGCGTCTGCAGACGGCGGAAGTGGCGCTCTGACGCCTCTCCTGGCCGGCCGCACGGCCGGCGGGTGCGATACAACGGTTATCCACAGCCCGCTGGGCGCGCCGAACGGCTAAAATCTCCGGTTTTCGCACTGCACCATGTTTCGCCCATCAGGCGCGGCATCGGGTGCAGGGCGATGCAACTCGACCGGAGGAGTCGCCGTTCACCATGGATGAGCACTTTCGCAACGCTGCACTCGAATACCACCGCAAGCCCACCCCGGGCAAGATTTCCGTCGTTCCCACTAAGGCGCTGACCAACCAGCAGGATCTGTCGCTGGCCTACTCGCCCGGCGTCGCCGCCGCCTGCGAGGAGATCGTTGCCGACCCGCTGCAGGTCAGCCAGATGACCGCCCGCGGCAACCTGATCGGTGTCGTCACCAACGGCACCGCGGTGCTCGGCCTGGGCCCGATCGGCCCTCTGGCCGCCAAACCGGTGATGGAAGGCAAGGGCGTGCTGTTCAAGAAGTTCGCCAACATCGACGTGTTCGACATCGAGCTGGACGAGCGCGACCCGGACAAGCTGGTCGACATCATCGCGGCGATGGAACCGACCTTCGGTGGCATCAACCTCGAGGACATCAAGGCACCAGAGTGCTTCTACATCGAGCGCAAGCTGCGCGAGCGGATGAAGATCCCGGTCTTCCACGACGACCAGCACGGCACCGCGATCGTCGTCGGTGCTGCAGTGCTCAATGGTCTGAAGGCGGTCGGCAAGGACATCAAGGAGGTCAAGCTGGTCACTTCGGGCGCCGGTGCGGCCGCGCTGGCCTGCCTCGATCTGCTGGTGCTGCTCGGCATGCCGATCGAGAACATCTGGGTGACCGACATCAAGGGCGTGGTGTACGAAGGTCGCATCGAGGACATGGAGCCGCTGAAGGCGCGCTACGCGAAGGTGACGGACGCACGTACGCTGGGCGAGGTGATCCATGACGCCGACGTGTTCCTCGGTCTGTCGGCGGGTGGCGTGCTGAAGGCCGACATGGTCAAGCGCATGGCGCCGAGGCCGCTCATCCTCGCGCTGGCCAACCCGAATCCGGAAATCATGCCGGACGAGGTGAAGGCGGTACGCGACGACGCTGTGATCGCGACCGGCCGTTCGGACTATCCGAACCAGGTCAACAACGTGCTGTGCTTCCCCTTCATCTTCCGTGGTGCGCTCGATGTCGGCGCGACCACGATCACTGAAGAGATGAAGCTGGCAGCGGTGCGCGCCATCGCCGATCTGGCCCAGGTCGAGCAGAGCGAAATCGTGCGCGCCGCCTACGGCGAGCAGCCGATGTCCTTCGGTCCGGAGTACCTGATTCCGAAGCCCTTCGATCCGCGCCTCATCGTCAAGATCGCACCGGCGGTGGCGCAGGCGGCGATGGATTCGGGCGTGGCGACGCGTCCGATCGAGGATTTCGAGGCTTACCGCCAGCAGCTGAACAACCTGGTGTGGATTTCCGGCCTCGTGATGAAGCCGGTGTTCGCCGAAGCGAAGCGCAATCCGAAGCGCATCATCTACGCCGAGGGCGAGGATGAGCGCGTGCTCAGCGCGGTGCGCAACGTGGTTGACGAGGGCATGGCGCGCCCCATCCTGATCGGTCGGCGCGACGTGGTGCTGGGCCGCATCCAGAAGCTGGGCCTGCGCCTGCGTCCGGAGATCGACTTCGAACTGGTGACGCCGGAGAACGACCCGCGCTACAAGGAGCTGTGGACCACCTACCACGCACTGACCGAGCGCAAGGGCATTTCGGTCGATTACGCGAAGATGGAAGCGCGTCGTCGCACGACGCTGATCGGCGCGCTGATGGTTCGCCTCGGTTACGCCGATGGCCTGATCTGCGGCACCTTCGGCAACTTCGCGCGCCACCTGCATTTCGTACGCAACGTGCTCGGCCTGAAGGAAGGGCTGCGCAACTTCTACGCGATGAATCTGCTGAACCTGCCGGGCCGCACGCTGATGCTGTGCGATACCTATGTGAACTACGATCCGACGGCGGAGCAGGTGGTCGAGATGACCGTGCTGGCGGCGGAAGAGGCGCGCCGTTTCGGCATCGAGCCGAAGATCGCGCTGCTGTCGCACTCGAACTTCGGTTCGGACAACACGACGACTTCCGACAAGATGCGCCGCGCGCTGGAGATCCTGCACGCCGATCACCCCGAACTCGAGGTGGAGGGCGAAATGCACGGTGACGCGGCGCTGGACATCGACATCCGCACCCGCATCTTCCCCAATTCCAGATTGCGGGACGAGGCGAATCTGCTTATCTTCCCGACGCTGGATGCAGCCAACATTTCCTACAATCTGCTGAAGACCGCCGCCGGCGAGGGCATGACCATCGGCCCCATCCTGCTCGGCGCGAAGCAGCCGGTGCACATCCTGACGCCGACGGCGACGGTGAGGCGCATCGTGAACATGACTGCACTGACCGTGGTGGAGGCAAGTCACATCCGCTGACCCACGGCCCGTGCCCGAAAGGGGGAGGGCGTGGAGCAGCACGGGAGGACGGCGCTGGTGTTGTCCGGAGGCGGCGCTCGCGCCGCCTACCAGGTCGGCGTGCTGTCGGCGGTGCGCGAGTTGCTGCCGGACAAGCGCATCAATCCTTTCCCCATCCTGTGCGGCACTTCGGCTGGCGCCATCAACGCCGCCGCGCTGGGTGTCTTCAGCGAGGACTTCGGCGACGCCGTCGACAACCTGCTGTACATCTGGCGCAATTTCGAAGCTGGTCAGGTCTATCGCGCCGACCCCTGGGGCATAGGCAAGACCGGCGCGCGCTGGCTGATGGCGCTGATGTTCGGCTGGGCGGTGGACCGCTACCCGAAGTCGCTGCTCGACAACACGCCGCTGCGCGAACTGCTGGCTGCCCGGCTCGACTTCTCGCGCATCGACCGGGCCATCCAGCGCGGTGCGCTGTACGCGCTGTCGATCACTGCCTCCGGCTATACGTCGGGCGACAGTGTCGCCTTCTTCGAGGGCGGCGACGGCATCGAGCCGTGGAAGCGCATGCAGCGCGCCGCCTCGCGCACGCCGCTCAAGGTCGAGCATCTGCTGGCCAGCAGCGCGCTGCCCTTCATCTTTCCGGCCGTACACATCAACCGCGAGTATTTCGGCGACGGCTCGATGCGCCAGCTGGCGCCGGTCAGTCCGGCAGTGCATCTGGGCGCCGAACGCATCTTCATCGTCGGCGTGGGGCGCATGAGCGAGAAGGATCCACGGCGTCGCGGCCACGGCTATCCGTCGCTGGCCCAGGTTGCCGGTCACGCGCTGGCCAGCATCTTTCTCGACCAGCTGATGATAGACATCGAGCAGTTGCAGCGCGTCAACGACATCCTCGGGCGTATTCCGCCACACGTGATGGCGCAGATGGGCGTGCCCCTGCGACCGATCGAAACGCTGGTGATCGCGCCCTCGGAGCGGCTGGACGACATCGCCGCCCGCCACGTCGATGCGCTGCCGATAGGGGTGCGTACGCTGCTCGGCGGCATCGGCGGCACCCGGCGCGCCGGCGGCGGTCTGGCGAGCTACCTGCTGTTCGAAAAGCCCTTCACCCGGGCGCTGATAGACCTCGGTTACCGTGACACGATGGCGCGCGCGGACGACGTGGTGAGCTTTCTTGGTCTGAAGTTTGCGGCGGAAATGCCGTCAAGTATTACTTCACGATCGTGAACTCGCCCTAAGAATACTTTCCAGGCTCTTATTTTCGTTTGAGAATTTGATCTCGGGGGGTAAACTTCGGCCTCAATCGAACCGCCAGCAGGGGTCACACGCATGTTTCTGAAGTACCTGATGGTCAGCTGCACCGCGATGGCGCTGAGTTTCGTCGTCGCACCCACCGTCGAAGCCGCTTCCGGCAAGACGACCACCCAGGCCAAGGCCGGCAAGAAATCGGTCAAGGTCGCCAAATCTTCCAAGTCTGCGCGCATCAAGCAGGCGAGCATCAAAAAGACCTCCCGCAAGTCCGTCGCGGCCGTGCCGCGCGAGGCCGCCGTGCCCGACATGGATGCGCTCGGCCTGCCGAACGTCAAGTCGACCGCCGTGCTGGTGCAGGACCAGAGCTCGGGCGAGGTGCTGTTCGAACGCAATTCGTCGGCCATCGTGCCGATCGCCTCGATCACCAAGCTGATGACCGCGATGGTGGCGCTGGACGCCAAACCGGCGCTGGACGAGGTGCTCGAGGTGAGCGAGGAGGACATCGACCAGCTCAAGGGCACCCGTTCGCGCCTGGCCATCGGTACCCGGCTGACGCGCGAGGAGATGCTGCATCTGGCGTTGATGTCGTCGGAAAACCGTGCCTCGTCGGCACTGTCGCGCTACTACCCGGGCGGCCACGCGGCCTTCATCGCAGCGATGAACCGCAAGGCGCACGACCTCGGCCTGGCTGACACGCAGTTCTTCGACAGCACCGGTCTGAATCCGCGCAATGTGTCGTCGGCGCGCGATCTGGCGAAGATGGTGGCGGCTTCGGCCAGCTATCCGCTGATCCGCGAGTTCTCGACCACGCGCGACGGCTACTTCGCCGTCAATGGCCGCATGGTGCATTTCAACAACACCAACGCGCTGGTGTCGAACCCCGAGTGGGAAATCGGTCTGCAGAAGACCGGTTTCACCAACGAGGCGGGCAAGTGTCTGGTGATGCAGGCCTGGATGAACCAGAAGCCGGTGGTGATCGTGCTGCTCGATTCCTGGGGCCGGCTCACCCGCATCGGCGACGCGAACCGCATCCGCCGCTGGGTCGAGCAAGTGGCCCAGCAGGGCGCCCGTCAGGGCTGAGCTCATGGTCGCTCCGGGCAGTCGCGGCGAGGTCGCTCTCTTCGTCACCTGCCTGGTCGACCTGATGCGGCCGTCAATCGCCTTCTCGGCGCTGAAGCTGATCGAGGCGGCCGGTTACGTCGCCGTCGTGCCGGAGGCGCAGACCTGTTGCGGACAGCCCGGCTACAACTCGGGCGATACCGCGGCGGCGCGCGCGCTGGCGCGCAAGTTCATCGCCGAGTTCGAGCGCTTCCCTTATATCGTCGCGCCGTCCGGCTCCTGTGCCGGCACGGTGCGCACGCACTATCCCGACCTGTTTGCCAACGAGCCCGAGTGGCGGGCGCGCGCCGAGGCGCTGGCAGCGAAAACCTTCGAACTGACGCAGTTCCTGGTCGATGTCGCCGGCGTGACCGAGGTGCCGGGCGATTTCAGCGGTTCGGTCACCTATCACGACAGCTGTTCCGGCCTGCGTGAACTGGGCGTGAAGCAGCAGCCGCGCACGCTGCTCGACCGCATGCCCGGCGTCAAGCGGATCGAAATGCGCGAATGCGAGGAGTGCTGCGGCTTCGGCGGCCTCTTCTCGGTCAAGTATCCGGACATTTCCGGCGCCATCGTGCAGCGCAAGTGCGACGCGATCCGGGGCAGCGGTGCCTACGCGGTGGCGCTCGGCGACCTCGGCTGCATGATGAATATCGAAGGCCGGCTGCGTCGCAATGGCGACGAACTGACGCAGGTGATCCACATCGCCGAACTGCTCGCCGGCGACGTCGGGGGCCAGGGCTGACATGGAAGTTCGCTCGATGCACTTCGTGTCGCGGGTGCGTCAGCGGCTCGACGACCCGGAACTGCAGCGCAACCTGAAGCGCACGCGTGGCCGCAATGCGGCGTCGCGCGCCGCCGCCGTTGCCGCCTTCCCCGATTTCGACGCGGTGCGCGCACGCGCCACCGAAATCCGCGCCTCGGTGCTGCGCGATCTCGACGTCTGGCTGGAGCGTTTCGAGCAGAAGGCGATCGAGCGCGGCGCCACCGTGCTGTGGGCGCGCGACGGCGACCACGCCTGCGATCTGATCATCGACATCGCGCGCCGTCACGGCGTGCGTACGGTGGTGAAATCCAAGTCCATGGTGTCGGAAGAGGCGGGGCTGAACGCCGCGCTCGAGGCTGCCGGCATCCGCCCGGTCGAGACCGACCTCGGCGAGTACATCCTGCAGATCAACGACAACGAGCCACCGTCGCACATCATCATGCCGGTGATCCACAAGTCGAAGGAGCAGGTGTCCGAACTGTTCGCGCGCGTGCATGGCACCGCGCCAAAGACCGATATCGAAGAGCTGACTCACGAGGCGCGGGCGGTGCTGCGGCCGGAATTCCTCGGCGCCGACATGGGCCTGTCCGGTGGCAACTTCCTGGTCGCCGAAACCGGCTCGGTCGCCATCGTCACCAACGAGGGTAACGGCCGGCTGTGCACCACGCTGCCGCGCGTGCATGTCGCGCTGACCGGCATCGAGAAGGTGATTCCGACGCTGGAGGATCTGGCCACGCTGCTGCGCATCCTGCCGCGTTCGGCCACCGGCCAGGCCATCACCAACTACGTGTCGATGCTGACCGGCCCGAAGCAGGCCGGCGATGCAGACGGTCCGGAGCACATGTATTTCGTGCTGGTCGATGGCGGTCGCGCTGATCTGCTGGGCAGCGAATTCGAAGCCATGTTGCGCTGCATACGCTGCGGCGCCTGCATGAACCATTGCCCGGTGTACCAGACGATAGGCGGTCATTCCTATGGCTGGGTCTATCCCGGGCCCATGGGTTCGGTACTGACGCCGCTCTACCAGGGGCTGGACAAGGCGATGGACCTGCCGCACGCGGCGACGCTGTGCAACCAGTGCGGCGTCGTCTGCCCGGTGTCGATTCCGCTGCCGGAGCTGATGCGCACGCTGCGCGAGAAGCAGGTCGAGCGTGGCCTGCGGCCTTGGTCGGAGCGCATCGCCACCAAGCTGTGGGCCTGGGTCGCGGCGCGACCGACGCTGTACGCGCTGGGCACCCGCGTCGCCGTTCGCTATCTGCGCTGGCTGGCCGATGGCCGCGACCGCATACAGGTGATGGGTGTCGCGCCGGGCTGGACCGCGCAGCGCGACTTTCCGGCGCCGGCGGCGAAGACCTTCCGTGAGCTCTACGCCGAGCGCCGGCGCGGAGGCGGGCAATGAGCGTGCGCGACGACATCCTCGGCCGCCTGCGCCGTCAATTGGGCCGCACGGACAGCACGACCTTGGCCGCACGCGAGCGCGTCGAGGCAACGCTGGCGCTCCGGCAGACCGGGCCGCGCGCCGCTGCGGATGCCTTGCTCGATCGTTTCATCGAGCGCGCACGGGCGATGATTTCCAGCGTGGACCGCTGCGCCACCGAAGCCGAAGTGCCTGCGCACTGCGCCGACTGGCTGCGCGGGCACGGGCTACCGACGACGGTGGTCGTCGTCCCGGCGCTGGCCGCGCTGGACTGGGCCGGCGCCGGTCTGGAGGCGCGCGTCGGGGCGGCGACCGGCGACGATCTGGTCGGCGTCACCGGCTGCTTCCGCGCCATCGCCGAAACCGGCACGCTGATGCTCTGTTCGGGGCCGCAGTCGCCGGCCGTCAACAGCCTGCTGCCGGAAACGCATATCGCGGTGGTTCCGCGCCAGCACATCGTCGCCGACATGGAAGCCGCCTGGGCCGAGGCACGGCGCGAACTGTCAGCCTGGCCGCGGGCGGTCAATTTCGTTTCAGGACCGTCGCGCACGGCCGATATCGAACAGACCATCGTGCTTGGCGCCCATGGCCCCTACCGTGTGCATCTGCTGATCGTCGGCTGAGCACGACAGTCCCGGAGGCTGTCGGTCGGGGCGGTTTGCACGGATAATCCGCGCCAAGCGAGGCTCGGCCCGCCAAGAAGTCACCGAACAAGAATCGCCTGTCCAGCCGCATATGTCCGCACAGCCAAAAGGTCGTTACGCCCGCCGCCATCTCGCCCTCTGCCTGTTTCCGCTCGCGTTGGCGATGTCCGACGCGCGGGCGCAGGACGAGCCGGAATCGCCCTTCCTCGACGACGACCTGCCGGTCGTGCTGTCGATGACCCGCATGCCGCAGCGCATCGACGACGCGCCGGGTGCGGTCACGTTGTTCACCCGCGAGGATATCGAGCGCCTCGGCTATCGCCGCCTGCCGCAACTGTTGCGTCTGGTGCCGGGCATGAACGTGATGAGTGACACCGGGCATTCGCCGGCGCTGTTCTATCACGGCCTCGGCACGCTGAATCCGAACCGGATGCAGGTACTGATCGACGGCCGCTCGGTCTATTCGCCCTATCTGTACGGCTATGTGGACTGGGATGCGCTGCCGCTGACGATGGACGAGATCGAGCGCATCGAGGTCGTGCGTGGTTCGAATGCGGCCACCTATGGATCGAACGCGGTGGCGGGCGTGGTCAATATCGTCACCCGTTCCAGCATCGACGGCCCGGCGGCCAGCGTGGCCCTGACCGGCGGCAGCCGCAATGTGTCCGACCTGTCGGCGCGTATGCGCCGCAGTTTCGGCCCGCTCAGCGTCGCCATCAATGCGCGCACCATGGGCGACGAAGGTTTCGAACACCGCAACGACGATGCGCGACTGAACGCGTCGACGCTGCGCGCCGACCTGGCGCTGAACGGCTCCGACGAGATCAGCCTGATGGCAGGACAGAGTTCCGGTTGGCGGGGCGTCGGCTACCCCTTCGGCGTCTCGGGTAATCGCGACAATGGCAATGGATTTCGTGACGTTCGAACCGACAACTGGTTTACCCACATCCGCTTCCGGCGCATGCTTTCGACCGATAACGAGTGGTCGGTGGGTTACTACCAAAACGAGGATAGAGGCCGCGAGGAATGGTTCGGCGAGGCAGGCCCAGTTTTTGGCGCGCCGGTGGGTTTTTACGCGCCGATTCCGATCGACTACAACCGTACCGCAACCCGTCAGAACCTGGACTTCCAGCATCTGTTCGTCCCGGTTGCCGATTGGAGATTGGCATGGGGCGTTGAACTGCGCCGCGAAGAGTTGACATCGGAGCGGATGTTCGCGGTGACCGGCAAGGAATCGCAGGGTCTTTTCCGTGTGTCGGCGAACGCCGAATGGCGACCGAACGAGTACTGGACCCTGAACTTCGGCAACATGATCGAGCGCTTCCAGAACCAGAGCCCGCAGGCGTCGCCGCGCGTGTTCGCCACGCTGCACGTGACGCCGCAGCACGCGATCAAGGCCGGCGTGAGCCGCGCCTTCCGCCAACCAGCGCTGATCGAAGCGCGGGGGGATTCCCGCTTCATCGATGCCCGTTTGCCCTTGCCTGGTGGTCGCATACGGCGAACTTACGTCGGAAATCCGAACCTGCAGCCTGAACGGTTAGACTCTGCAGAACTTGGATATGTCGGGCAGTTCGGGTCGTCGACGCTGGATGTACGCGTTTTTTATGAGCGCTTCAATCACCTGATCACGGAAGCCGAATACGACGAGCGGCCCTTCTATCCTTTTGTGGGCCGCACATATATCGAAGCGCCCGGCGCACGGATATCGGGCATCGAGTACCAGTACCGCTATCGTGGCAACGGCCGCGAAATCTGGTGGTCGCACGCGATTCCCCGCATCAGCTCCGAGCCGGTGTGCGAACCGGGACAGACCTGCTATGCGGATACGATTCCGACCTCGACCTGGTCGCTGACCTGGATGGAGCAGTTCAGTCACGACTGGTCGATCGCTGCAACGCTGTTCGGCGCCAACGCAGCCCAGTATCTGAACGATAGTGAGCGAACAGACTCCTATCGGACGCTGGATGCGCGGGTGGCGAAGAAATTTCGGAGTGGCAACATGACTTGGGAGGCTGCCTTGGCAGTGACGGATATCGGACCGGGTTACGAAACCTTCAACGATAACCGTACCCGCGTGCCGTTCAACCGCGTCGCCCGGCAGACCATGCTGACTTTGCGCTCCAGCTGGTTCTGAAGCGACCGCTGCGATCCCGTATCATGATCGCCGGATAAACAGGCGGTCTACGCAAGGAGGCGGGGTGCGGAGTCGGTTCGGACTCAATCGACTCGGATTCCGCAGCCGCGTGCTGGTGGCTGCGCTGCTGCCATCGGTGGCGATCGCGCTGGCGCTGGCCGTCCATTTCACGTCCACCCGCATCGCCGACATCGAACGCGCGCTGATCGACCGCGCCATGCTGCTGACCGCCAGCCTGGCGCCGGCCTCCGAGTACGGTCTGTTCGCCGGCAACATCGACATCCTGCAATCGATCGCCGACGCGTCGCTGCGCGAGCGCGATGTCGACGGGCTGGTCGTGTTCGACCGCGACCACGTGGTGCTGGCGCGGGCCGGGCGCACGCGCATGCCGGAACGCAGTGTGACCGATGGCCTCGGTGCGCCGGCGCTGCTCGAAAGTACCGACGATTACCATCTGTTCGCCGCGCCCGTGTTCAGCGTGCAGGCGCGACCCGACCCGCTGTTCGACGACGGTGACGCGGCGCCCGCGGTCAGCCGGCTCGGCGTGGTCGTGGTGCAGGTGTCGCGGCTGGGCAGTGCGCAGGCGCGACGCGAACTGATCGTCAGTGCGGCGCTGATCACTGCCGGTGGGCTGCTGCTGGCGGGCCTGTTCGCGCGCATCCTGTCCGACGGCGCCACCGCGCCGGTGCGCGCGCTGGCCGATACCGTGCGCCGCATCGAACAGGGCGACTTCTCGGCGCGGGCGCGCACCGGTGCGCGCGGCATCATGCAGGTGCTGGAGGACGGCATCAACCGGATGGCCGTCACGCTCAGCGGGGCACGGGCCGACCTCGAACAGCGGGTGCTCGATGCGACCGCTCAGTTGCAGCAGCAGAAGGAGAGGGCCGAGCAGGCGAGCCGGGCCAAGACCCAGTTCGTCGATGCGCTGCTGCACGACCTGAGCCAGCCGCTGATGGCGATGGGCCTGGACATCCGTACGCTGAAGCTGCGCCTGCGCGACGACGAAAGCAGCGGTCTGCTGACCCGGCTCGAGCGCTCGTCGATGAAGCTGGAGAACATGCGCGACGTGCTGCTCGACGTCGCCCGGCTGGAATCCGGCGCCACCCAGCCGCGCATCACCGACTTTCCGCTCGGGCGCGTGTTCGAAAGCCTGCGCCTCACCTTCGAGGCACAGGCGGCGGAGAAGGGCCTGCGCTTCGAACTGTATCCGACGCGCGCCTGGTGCCGTTCCGACCCGCTGCTGCTCGAACGCGTGCTCGCCAATCTGGTGTCGAACGCGCTGCGCTATACCGCACAGGGTGCCGTGTTCGTCGGCGTGCGCTGGCTCGGCAACGAGGTGCTGCGCATCGAGGTACGCGACAGCGGCCAGGGCATTCCGCCGGAGCGCATCGACGACGTGTTCGACGAGTTCGTGCGCCTGCCCGGCACCGACCCGGGGAGCGGTGGCCGCGGCATGGGACTGGGGCTCGCCATCGTGCGCCGGTTGTGCACGCTGCTCGGCCATGCGCTGGCGGTGCGTTCGCGCCCCGGGCGCGGTTCGAACTTCAGCGTGACCGTGCCGCGCGTGCACGCCTTCGTGCCGGCGGAGGTCGAGGATGAACTGCAGGGCCTGCGGCGGCTGGCCAACCGTCGCGTCGCACTGATCGACGACGATCCGGCCATCCTGCAGTCGCTGCAGTCACTGCTGGCGTCGGTCGGCATCGACGTGGTGTCGGGCACCTCGCCCGACTTCGTGCTGCGCCAGCTGCGTCAGGCAGGCGCGCCCGATTTCATCATCAGCGACTACCAGCTTGGAGACGGTCTGGATGGTCTGTCGGCGGTGCTGTCGCTGCGGCGTGAACTGGGCGAGCACATTCCGGCGCTGATCATGACCGGACTGGCGGCCACGCGTGAGCTCGAGATCGAACTGGAGGCGCACGGCATTCCGCTGGTCGCCAAACCGGTGCGACCGGTGGTGCTCGACGCGGTCATCGGCGGCCTGCTCGACGCCGCCGAGGACGCCTGACGCCGCCCGGGCACGTCAGGCCTGGGTCTTCGGCGGCCGTCGCGGCAGGCGTATGCCCATCTGCGACAGCGCGAACACCGCCTGCGTGCGGTTCTTCACCCCGAGCAGGCGCAGGATGGTCGAAATGTGGGTCTTGGCCGTGCCGTCCGAAATGCCCAGTTCGCGGCAGATCAGCTTGTTCGGCATGCCTTCGATCATCAGCCCGAGCACCTGTATCTGGCGCGGCGTCAGGCCGATGTCGGCGAGGTCCTGTATCGTCGGTCGCGGCGGCTGCGGGTGGATGGCGTCGTCGAGCACCTGCTGCGGCACGTAGATGCCGCCCTTCAGTACCAGCTGCAGCGCGCTGACCAGCACCGAAGTGGTCGAACTTTTGGAGATGAAACCCATCGCACCCTGGTCGATGGCGTCGGTGATGGTGTGCCGGTCGTCCTGCGCCGAAATGACCACCACCGGCACGTCCGGGAATTCGCTGCGCAGTTGCGTCAGCAAGGTCGTGCCTTCGGCGTCCGGCAGGTTCAGGTCGAGCATGACCAGATCGGGACGCAGGCCGCCGCGCAGCATGGTCAGTGCGCGCGAGGCCAGCAGGGCGCAGCGGATGTCCGGCTCGCTGTCGATTTCGGTCAGCACGCTGCGCAGGCCTTCCACGACGAGCGGCTGGTCTTCGACGATCATTACCTGCATGGGCGTTTCTCGCAATCGGGCGACGGACGGATTTTATATGCTGCAGTGTTTGCAATTCTGCCGCAGCGCAACGGAGAACATGTCTTGAATCACGGCCTCATCCTGTTTGGACACGGATCGCGCGATCCGGAATGGGCGCGCCCGCTGCGCGAAGTGGCGGCGCAGGTGGCAGCCGGCGACGGTGCACCGCAGGTCGAGCTGGCCTTTCTCGAATTCCTCGAACCGACGCTGGAGCAGGCGTGCGACCGGCTCGCCGCGGTCGGCGTCACGCGCATTGCCGTGCTGCCGATGTTCATCGCGCAGAGCGGGCATGTGCGGCGCGACCTGCCGGCGCAGCTCGACGCGGCGCGCGCCCGTCATCCGTCGCTGCGCATCGACCTCGCCACCGCGGTCGGCGAGGACCCGCGCGTACAGGCGGTGATGGCCGAGGTGGCGCGCTCTGCGCTGGCCAGTTGAGCGCGCTCAAGCCGTCGGTTACGTTGCCGTTACAGCTTGCGATGAGCGGGGGGCGACGGACTCCAAGGCCCGCCGCTCGCCCACAACGCGGAGCACTACCCTATGGTGAGCATGTCGGCCCCGGTCAGACTTCTGGTCGTCGATGACGAGCCCTTCAACCTCGAAATCATCGGCGAGTACCTCGACGGACAGGGTTACGAGCTGACCATGGCGCGCGACGGTGTCGAGGCCTGGGAATACCTCGACAATGCCGAGATCGATTTCGACCTGCTGGTGCTCGACCGCATGATGCCGCGACTCGATGGCATGGAACTGCTGCGGCGCGTGCGCCGCACGCCGCGCCTGAGCGGCCTGCCGGTCATCATGCAGACCGCCGCCGCGACGCCCGACCAGGTGCGCGAGGGCTTGCAGGCCGGTGCCCGCTACTACCTCACCAAGCCCTACGAACCGGATGCGCTGCTGGCCATCGTCAAATCGGCGCTGGAAGAGGCGCACCGCACCCGCGAAATACAGTTGCAGGCCGAGGGCATGCGCCGCGCCATGGCTGCGCTGCGCCGCGCCGAGTTCGAGTTCAGCACGCTGGGTCAGGCGACCGAGCTGGCCTCGCTGGCCTCGCTGGTAGCGCCCGAGCCCGAGAACATCGTGATGGGCCTGAGCGAACTCATGATCAACGCCGTCGAGCACGGCAATCTCGGCATCAGCTATGCCGAGAAATCGCGGCTGCGGCTGGAAGATTGCTGGCAGGAAGAGGTCGAACGGCGTCTGCGGCTGCCGGAGTACGCCGGACGGCGTGCGCGTCTGCAGATCGAATGCAGCGACGAGGCCGTACGCTACACAGTGAGCGACGACGGCGCGGGCTTCGATTTCGCGCGCTACCTCGACTTCGACCCCGGGCGCGCCTTCGACCCGAACGGTCGCGGCATCGCGATGGCGCGGCAGCTGTGCTTCCGCAGCCTCGAATACAAGGGCTGCGGCAACGTGGTCACGGCAACGGTGGAACTGCAATGACTGCAGTCGGCATGGCGCAGCCAGCAACGGCACAGCAGGCTGCCGCGCCGCTGCGGCAGATGACGGTGCTGGTGGTCGACGACACCCTGGTCGGCCGGGCGACCGTCAGCGCGCTGGTGCGCCGGCTCGGCCACCGCTGCATCGAAGCCTCGGACGGTGCCGGTGCGGTGCAGGCCTACCGGGCCTACCGCCCCGACGTCGTGCTGATGGACGTGGTGATGCCCGGCATGGACGGACTGGAGGCGACGCGCGAGCTGCGCCGGCTAGCCGCCGACACTTTCCTGCCGATACTGCTGCTGTCCGCCCGCTCCGACGACGCCGACATGATTGCCGGCCTTGAAGCCGGCGCCGACGACTACCTGACCAAGCCGATCAATTTCGCCATCCTGACCGCCAAACTCGCCAACTGCGCACGCCAGATCGTCATGCACGCCAGCATGGCGAACTACCGCGCCGAGCAGGAGGAGGAAATCGAGTTCGCGCGACACGTGATAGAGCGCCAGGTGCAGGGCAAGGCGGCCGATGATCGTCGTGTGCGCTACTCGGTCACGCCGACCGCACAGTTCTCCGGCGACATCGTCGCGGTGTCGCATTCGCCGTCAGGTGCGCTCTATGCGCTGCTGGCGGACGCCACCGGCCACGGCCTTGCGGCGGCGATCAGCGTGCTGCCGGTGCTGCAGGTGTTCTTCGGCATGGCCAAGAAAAACCTGTCGCTCGGCCTGATGGCCAGCGAAATCAATCGCCACCTGATGTCCACGCTGCCGGTCGGTCGTTTCGTCGCGGCCACCATGGTGCGTCTGGACGCCGGAGAGGGCGAGGTCTGGGTGGGCGGTACGCCCGAGGTGCTGTGGCTGGATCGCAGCGGCGCAGTGATCGAGCGCTTCGCGTCGGCCAATCTGCCGCTCGGCATCGACGTCGACGACGCGATGGACGTGCCGCCGCAGCGCTTCACCTGGACGCCCGGCGACCAGCTGGTGCTGTGTTCGGATGGACTGGTCGAGGCGCTGGGCATCGGCGGTGACGCCTTCGGCCAGCAGCGGTTCGAGCAGGTGCTGCACGACAATGCGCCGGCTCGGCGCCACGATGCGGTGCGCGCCGCACTCGCCATGCATCTGGACGGGGCGCTGGCGCACGACGACGTGTCGCTGATGGTGATCGACCTCGATTGAGGCCCGCGCGCAAGTCCTTGTCGCAGCTTGATTTGCGGCGCGCCGGGCGGAGCTTGGCACGGCGATTGCATCGCCTTGGTCCGGAATTCCTTTCCTGACTGAACAATGGCCGTTCTCAATGTCCTGGTGGTAGACGAATCGCGCAAGCGCGCCGCTGAAATCTGCGCCGGGCTCGCCTGCGCCGGTTACCAGGTGGCCGCGGTACTGTCGAGCGCCTACGACCTGCACATGAAGGTCGAGGAAATCAAGCCGGACGTCATCCTGATCCAGACCGATTCGCCGTCGCGCGACACGCTGGAGAACATGGCGGCGATGGACCGCGAAATGCCGCGCCCGGTCGTGGTGTTCGCCAATGATTCGGACAGCAAGACCATACGCCGCGCGATGAAGGCAGGCGTTTCGGCCTATGTGGTCGATGGCCTGGAGCCGAAGCGCATCAAGCCGGTGATCGATGTGGCGCTGGCCCGTTTCGAAGAGCACCAGGAACTGCGCCGCTCGCGCGACGAGGCGCGGCAGAAGCTGAGCGAGCGCATTTCGGTCGACCGCGCCAAGGGCATCCTGATGAAGTTGCGGGGTATCGACGAGGACGCCGCCTATCACACGCTGCGCAAACTCGCGATGGAGCGCGGCAAGACCATCGCCGCCGTGTCCGAAGACTTCATCGCCACCGCACGCCTGCTCGGCTGACCGGCTGAGCCCTTCCTTCTTCCCTTTGCAGACCTTTCCGTCGGCGCGGCGTATCGCTGCGCCGTGCATGGGCCATCCGCCATTGCCGCGCACCCTCGCGAGTAGGCCGACGGCGGATGGCGTCACGCCCTCGGCATGCATGCGCCGGTTCGACATGGTGCGTACGCACGCTGCTGTCGCACCGCACAAGTGCGGTCGTATCGGACCGCACCTTCGTGTCCAGTTTTCGGTTTGGCTTTCAAGCCATTGAAAAAAAACGTGTTTGTTCTTGATTTTCAGGGTTGGCACGCCCCGTGCTAATCACCGTTCAAGGCGCAACAACGTGGTTGCGGCCAGCGAGGCGAGAAGCCTCCATAAGGGACAAGGGTGTCCATCCGGTCGGCTTCTCAGCCGCGGATGCACACCCTTTTTTCATTCTGGAATCGATCATGAAACTACGGAGAACACGATGGCTGAGCATCCGAAGCAGGCAGACAGCGTCATTGACACCAGCGCGACGCGCCGCAGCTTTCTCAAGCAGGGCGCCGCACTCGGTGTGGGAGCTTCGCTGATGAGCATGGTGCCCCCCGGCGTGCGTTCGGCGGCCTGGGCCGCCGGTTCCGACGCCCCCGAGAAGAAGGAAGTGCGCATCGGCTTCATCCCGCTGACCGACTGTTCCAGCGTCGTGATGGCGGCGGTGGAGAAGTTCGACGAGAAGTACGGCATCAAGATCATCCCGTCGAAGGAAGCGTCGTGGGCTGCGGTGCGCGACAAGCTGGTGAATGGCGAACTGGATGCCGCGCACGTGCTGTACGGCCTGATCTACGGCGTGCATCTGGGCGTTGGCGGTCCGAAGAAGGACATGGCCAACCTGATGACGCTGAACAACAACGGTCAGGCCATCACGCTCGCCAACAAGCTGAAGGACCAGGGTGTGACCGACGGCGCCAGCCTGCAGAAGCTGATCGCCGCCAAGCCGGGTGAATACACCTTCGCCCAGACCTTCCCGACCGGCACCCACGCGATGTGGCTGTACTACTGGCTGGCGGCCAATGGCATCAACCCGATGAAGGACGTCAAGGTGATCACCGTGCCGCCTCCGCAGATGGTGGCCAATATGCGGGTCGGCAACATGGACGGCTTCTGCGTCGGCGAGCCGTGGAACAACCGCGCCATCATCGACAAGATCGGCTTCACCGCGGTCACCACCCAGGACATCTGGGTCGATCACCCGGAAAAGGTGCTGGGCACGACGGCGGAGTGGGTGAGCAAGTACCCGAACACCGCGCGTGCGATGACCTCGGCCGTGCTCGAAGCGTCGCGCTGGATCGACGCCTCGCTCGCCAACCGTCGCAAGACCGCCGAAACGGTGGCCGCCAAGTCCTACATCAACACCGACATGGACGTCATCCTGGAACGCATGCTGGGCCGCTATTCCAATGGTCTGGGCAAGAGCTGGGACGACAAGAACGCGATGAAATTCTTCAATGACGGCGCGGTGAACTTCCCCTACCTGTCGGACGGCATGTGGTTCCTGACCCAGCACAAGCGCTGGGGCCTGATCAAGACCGACCCCGACTACCTGGCGGTGGCCAAGGCGATCAACCGCACCGACATCTACAAGCAGGCCGCCACCGCGGTCGGCGTGTCGCTGCCGAAGAGCGACATGCGGACGCACAAGCTGATCGACGGCGTCGTGTGGGACGGCAAGGACCCGAAGAAGTACGCCGGCAGCTTCAAGATCAACGCCGCGTAATGTTCCCGGCGCGGGGCCTGCTCCGCGCCGACCGGTACTGAAAGGAATCCGTCATGAGTGCAGCAACCCTCACATCAGACAAGGTCGTGTCCATGCATGCCACCCCGTCCGCGGTGCCGGCCCCGGCCGCCAACGAAGCGGCTGCGCCGGTCGCGAAGGCCGCGCCGCGCGAGCCGCGCACGCCGATCTCCGAAATCCTGCTCGCGGTGTTCAAGGCGGTGTTCCCACCGATCGCCGGCATGGCGCTGCTGGTTGCCGTGTGGGCGCTGCTGGCGGCCAAGGGCGGCAGCATTCCGGGTCCGCTCGCCGTATGGGACGCGGCCAAAGTGCTGTTCGCCGATCCCTTCTACAACAACGGCCCCAACGACATGGGCATAGGCTGGAACGTGCTGTCCTCGCTGCAGCGCGTCGGCATCGGCTTCGGCTTCGCGGCGCTGGTGGGCATTCCGCTCGGCTTCATCATCGGCCGCTTCGCCTTCATGAACGCGATGTTCGATCCGGTCATTTCGCTGCTGCGCCCGGTCAGTCCGCTGGCCTGGCTGCCGATCGGCCTGCTGGTGTTCAAGCAGGCGGACCCGGCAGCGACCTGGACCATCTTCATCTGTTCGATCTGGCCGATGATCATCAACACCGCGGTCGGCGTGCAGCGCGTGCCGCAGGACTACATGAACGTGGCCCGCGTGCTCGACCTCGACGAGTGGAAGATCGTCACCAAGATCCTGTTCCCGTCGGTGCTGCCCTACATGCTGACCGGCATCCGCCTGTCCATCGGCACCGCCTGGCTGGTCATCGTTGCCGCGGAGATGCTGACCGGCGGCGTGGGCATCGGTTTCTGGGTGTGGGACGAGTGGAACAACCTGAAGGTGGAGCACATCATCATCGCCATCTTCGTCATCGGCATCGTCGGCCTGCTGCTCGAACAGGCGCTGCTGCTGCTCGCCCGCCGCTTCTCGTACGGCAACAGCTGATCCCGTCCAAACGATTGCATTGAACTGAGGCGGCCGGTGCCACGCACCGGCCCGCGAGGAGACCACCATGAGCAAGACCATCGTGAAAGTCGAGAACGCAGGCATGACCTTCGATACCAAGAAGGGCAAGTTCGTCGCGCTGCGCGACATCGACCTCACCATTGCCGAAGGCGAGTTCGTCACGCTGATCGGCCACTCCGGCTGCGGCAAGTCCACGCTGCTGAACCTGATCGCCGGCCTGACCCTGCCCACCTCCGGCAACCTGATCTGCGACGGCCGCGAGATCGCCGGTCCGGGGCCGGAGCGCGCCGTGGTGTTCCAGAACCACTCGCTGCTGCCCTGGCTCACCTGCTTCGAGAACGTGCTGCTCGCGGTCGAGCGCGTGTTCGGCAAGAAGGAAGGCAAGATCAAGCTGAAGGCGCGTGCCGAGGCGGCCCTGGACATGGTGCACATGACCCACGCGCTGCATAAGTATCCGCACGAGATTTCCGGCGGCATGAAGCAGCGCGTCGGCATCGCCCGTGCCTTCGCGATGGAGCCGAAGATCCTGCTGATGGACGAGCCCTTCGGTGCGCTCGACGCGCTGACCCGCGCCAGCCTGCAGGACGAGCTGAATGGCGTGATGGAAAAGACCGGCGCCACCGTGGTGATGGTGACGCACGACGTCGATGAAGCCGTGCTGCTGTCCGACCGCATCGTCATGATGACCAACGGTCCGGCCGCCACCATAGGCGAAATCCTCGACGTGAAGCTGGCGCGCCCGCGCGACCGGCTGAAGCTCGCGCATGACGCCGACTTCGTCGAGTACCGCGCCGCGCTGCTCGAGTTCCTGTACCAGAAGCAGGTGAAGAAGGCGGCCTGAAGGCCTGGTTGCCACGGCGCCGGGAAGGGCGGGCTGAGGTCCGCCTTTTCCATTTGTGTCATCGTCTCGCGCTCGGCGCGGAAATGAACCGTGGCGCGGGCGGTATCCCGCCCATCGCAGCAGTCTCCGGCGCTTATCATCGCCGTCATCGAATACAGGTGAGGCATGCCGATGACGGCCGACGCAAACAGGGTTCTGCTGATCGACGACGACGCCGAGCTCAGTGCGATGCTCGGCGAGTACATCGCCAATGAAGGGTACGCGGTCGAGCGCGCGGCCGATGGAGAAAGCGGTCTGACGCTGCTGCGCCAGGGCGACTTCGCCATCGTCGTGCTCGACGTGATGATGCCGCGCGTGTCCGGCATCGAAGTGCTGCGCCGGCTGCGCGCCTTCTCCGGCGTGCCGGTGCTGATGCTCACCGCGCGTGGCGACGATATCGACTGCGTGCTCGCGCTCGAACTGGGCGCCGACGACTACGTGCAGAAGCCATGCACGCCGCGCGAACTGGTGGCGCGGCTGCGCGCGATTCTGCGGCGCATCGGCGGCGCGCGCACCCAGGCGGCCAGCGACGACGCCATCGTCGTCGGCGCGCTGGCCGTGTGGCCGCAGCGGCGCTGCGCCGAGTACGGCAACACGCTGCTCACCCTCACCAGTTCCGAATACGGCCTGCTCGAAGTGCTGGCGCGCAACGCCGGCAGCGTGGTGTCCAAGGCCGAGCTGTCGCTGCAGGCGCTGGGCCGGCCGATGGGCCCTTACGACCGCAACATCGATGTGCACGTGAGCGCCATCCGGCAGAAGCTGGCGCCGCTCAGCGGCGGTCGCCCGCTGATACAGACGGTGCGGGGCGTCGGCTACCAGCTGGTGCGCGCCTAGTGGGCCGGCTGTTCTGGAAGCTGTTCTTCGCCTTCGTCGCCGCGCTGGCGGTGGCGGCGCTGCTGGTCGCGCTGGCGCTGTCGCTGATCTGGCCACGGGAGGGCCGCGGGCCACGGCCACAATCGGCGCTCATGGCCGACACGGTCGAGGTGTTGCTGCGCGAGCAGGGGCCGCCGGCGACCGTCGCGCTGCTTGAGATCTGGCGTGCGCAGCAGGTGCCGCTGCCACTGCTTGTGCGGCCTGACGGCAGTGAGCTGTTCGGACGTACGGTGAGCGCGGAACGACTGGACACTGCGCGGGTCGTGTCCATCGAAGGCGCGCAGTGGAGAGTGCTGGTGGCCGCGCGCGGCGATCGACCGCCGTCGGTAGCTGGCGGACTGCCACTGCCGCCGCCGCCCTTCCTCGAAGTGGTCGCGCTGCTGATCGGCGCGCTCACCTTCAGCGCCGCGTTGGCATGGTATCTGTCGCGCCCGGTGCGTCACCTCAGCCAGGCGTTCGATGCACTGGCCGGCGGCGATCTGGGCGTACGTACGGCGGCACGGATCGGCCGCCGTCGCGACGAGATCGCCGATCTCGGCCGCGGTTTCGACCGCATGGCGGCACGCATCGAACAGCTGGTCGACGCGCAGCGCCGGCTGCTGCACGACGTGTCGCACGAACTGCGTTCGCCGCTCGCACGGATGAGTGCGGCCATCGGTCTGGCACGGCAGGATCCGTCGCGGATCGAAGCGATGCTGGAGCGCGTCGAGCGCGAGACGGCGCGGCTGGACACCCTGGTCAGCGAACTGCTGGGTCTGGCGAGGCTGGAGCACGACGCCGCGCACACGCTGCCGCAGCCGGTGGCGCTCGACGCCCTGCTGCACGATGTCGCCGGCGATGCGCGGTTCGAGGCGGCTGCGCGCGACGTCGAGGTCGTGCTGTCGACCGACGGCGCGGGGCCGGTCGTCAAGGGGCAGGTCGAACTCCTGCGCCGCACCTTCGACAACGTGCTGCGCAACGCGGTGAAGTACGCGCCGGCCGGTTCGGTGGTGCACATCGCGCTGGACCGGGCCGATGGGCGCGCCCGCGTCAGCATCAGCGACGGCGGTTGCGGCGTCGCCGACGGCGAACTGGAGCGCATCTTCGACCCCTTTTTCCGCGGCGAACGCCGTGACGGCAGTGCCGGCGCCGGACTTGGCCTGTCGATCGCGCGGCGCGCCGTCGAGGCGCATGGCGGAGACATCCGCGCGTCGAATGCCGAAGGCGGGGGCCTGCGCGTCGACATCCGGCTGCCGGCCGAGGACTGACGCGTCTTTACACAGTCGCCCGCCGGCAGTGCTTGCCGCTGCGCCGGTCGACCGCCGCGTCGGTGAAGGCCATCGGCGCTTCCGCACGATGCGGACGGCGGCGAAACTTGCCGGCGCATGACGAAAGGGGCGCTGCGGCACGCGACGCGGTGTCGCCGTGTAAAGAGGGCGGCGCAACGCAGCCCTTTTCCTTTACGTACGCTCACGCGGTTTTACCCGAAACGGCCGATTGGCGCGCCGTTTCGGGCCGATAACTTGCCCTGTGACCGGTGGCTGCCGATGCCGGCGGCCGCATTTCTCATACACACAGGAGCATGGACATGAGCATATCGGGTGTGGGCAGCAACATGGCCTCGGCGATGCAGTCGGCAATGCAGGCCAACCGGCCGCAGAAACCGGATGCGTCCGCGATGGCGGCGGACGTTTTCGCGCTGCTGGACAGCAGCGGCAAGGGCTATATCGACAGCAGCGATCTGGCCGGGGCGCTGGAATCGACCGGCAGCAGTGCCTCGGCCGAGGACCTGCTCGGCGCGATGGACGGCGACGGCGACGGCAAGGTGACCGAGCAGGAACTGGGCAGCCTGCTGCAGAAAGTGGCCGACCAGCTGGAGGACAGTTTCGGCGCGTCGCGCGTCGGCCAGGCGATGGGCAACCGTCCGCCGCCGCCGCCCCCGCCGCCGGCGGGCGAGGACGAAGGCATGAGCGTAGAGCAGCTGGGCGCGATGGCGGAAGAGGCCGAGGCATCGGGCAGCGCGGAGGCGAGCGAACTGGCAGCGCTGGTCGAGTCCTTCGACGAGGCGGACACCGACGGCGACGGCAAGGTGAGCTTCCAGGAGGCGATGGCGTTCCGCGAATCCGAAGAGGCCGCGTCAGGCGCGTCGTCCGACAGTCGTCCGCCGCCGCCGGACGAGACCGCGCGCGACGAACGCATGCTGGCGCGCGTGTTTCAGATGCTGCAGGAATACACCGGCGACAGCAGCACGGCGAGTACCGGATCGACGCTGTCGGTCAGCGCCTGAGTACAGCATGTCCGTTCCAGCCCCGCGCCGGAACGGACATGCCGGGCGATCGACGACAGGCTTGACGAAGGGCCGTTGTTATATAAAATGAGAATCGTTCTCATAAACGTACGGGCATGGCCTGGGCGTTGACGGGAATCCACTCTGGCATCCGGCGGCAGGTCCGGTCCGGAGCCAGTACCTCGAATTGCCTCCCAGCGAAGACAGAAGGCCAGGCCGGGCAAACACCTTCGTTCATCGGGAGATACATTCAATGAAGCAGTCAGTCCTCGTCCGTTCCGTCGTCAGCGTTGTCCTGATCTCGGCATCCGCCTTCGCCCATGCCAACGGCACCCATGAGCAGTTCGTCGATCCGGAGGCGTCGCTGTCCTTCGATGGCTGGAACGAACTGAACCGCAACCGCACCGGCGGTGCGCTGACCGTCGACGAGCTGGTCGCCGGCAGCGGCTCGAATGTCGCGGGGTCGGGCGACGCGATATTCACCCGCGTCAGCGGCGACCACTACCCGGCCGGTTTCGGCCTGTACGGCGGCGCCTCCACTTTCACCTTCACCGACACCACCGTCGATGCCGGCGCGACCGCGCTGGTGTTCCAGGGCATCATCAACGACTTCGACGGCCAGTTCGGCGGCACGCCCTTCAGCCTGACGCTGAGCTACAACGGCGGCAGCCAGGCCATCGCCGGCACGCTGGTCGACAGCACGCTGAACGGTGGCGTCAGCGACTACTTCCGCTACACGTGGGATCTGGCGGCGCTGGGCGTGCCGGTCGGTGCCTACACCGTGACGTTGAACGCAGGCTTCTCGCAGATGCTGGCGTTCCAGATCGACCAGGTCGCTGCCGTGCCGGAACCGGAAACCTATGCGCTGATGCTGTCCGGCCTCGGCCTGATCGCGCTGTCGGTGCGTCGGCGGATGCGCGGCGTCTGATCGCCGGTCCGCCAACCGCCGTCTCGACGGCGGTTGCGGTAAATCGAAGGGCGCCGCATGCGGCGCCCTTTTTACCTTCAGCGATCGGCGTCAGCGCAGGTTGCCGCGCAGTCTCTGCACGTCGAGCGAACTGACTGGCGCCGCGGTGTTGCCCCAGCTGCCGCGGATGTGCGACACCACCAGCGCCACTTCATCGTCGCTGAGCGCGGCGGCGAAGGGCGGCATGCCGTAGGGACGCGGGTTGCCGCGCGTGGCGGGCGCGTAGCCGCCGCCCAGCACGATACGCACGGTGTTCGCCGGCGGGTCCATCGTCACCGCGCGGTTACCTGCCAGCGCCGGCCAGATGCCCGGCTTGCCCTCGCCGCGTTCGCCGTGACAGTCGGCGCAGTGCTCGCCGTAGAGCTGAGTACCGCGCTCGCGCCGCAGTTCGTCCAGTACGCCGGTCGACTCCGCCTTCACCGACTGCGTCACCGGCAGCGACTTCAGATAGACCGCCATCGCGTCGAGATCGGCCGCCGACAGGTATTGCGTGCTGCCGAACACCACCTCGGCCATCGGCCCGGCGGCGGTCGCGTTGCCGCTCACGCCGTCGCGCAGCAGGGCCACGATGTCCTTCTGTGCCCAGTCCGCCACGCCGGCTTCGTGCGGCGAGGTGAGCGATGGCGCGTACCAGTTCTGCACCGGCATCAGTCCGCCGGCCAGCGCGTCCGGATCGCTGCTCGCACCGAGTGCGTTGCGCGGCGCGTGGCAGGCGCTGCAGTGACCCAGACCCTGCACCAGATAGGCGCCGCGGTTCCAGTCCTCGGACTTCGTCGCGTCGGCCACGAACACGCCCGGCTTGAAATAGAGCGCCCGCCAGGCCAGCAGCGCCGCCTGCGTGTCGTAGGGGAAGCGCAGCGCGTGCGGCCGGTTCGGCTGTTCGACCGGCGGCAGCGTCTGCAGCCAGGCCCAGATCGCGTCGGCATCGGCGCGCGTGACGCGGGTGTAGCTGGTGTAGGGGAAGGCCGGATAGAGCAGGCGACCGTCGCGTGTGCGACCTTCGTGCAGCGCCTTCCAGAAGTCGTCGGCCGTCCATTGTCCGAGCCCGGTTGTCGGGTCCGGCGTCAGGTTGCTGGTGTAGATCGTGCCGAAGGGCGTGTCCATCGCCCGGCCGCCGGCCCAGGGCGTGCCGCCGGGCGCGGTGTGGCAGGCCATGCAGTTGCCGGCGCGCGCGAGGTATTCACCGCGCGCGACCTGTGCAGCGCGGTCTTCACCCGCGGCGCCGGTGGCCGGCTGATCCGCTGCCGGTTGCAGCGCGAGATAGACGCCTGCCGACGCGGCGAGCAGCAGCGCTGCGATCAGGAGGCGCTTCATCGCGCGCCCTCCTGTACACCGCCACAGCGTATCGGCAGCGGCTTGTCGAGACGGGCGGCTGGCTTGCCGCCCCCGGTGACCGCTTGCGACGACAGCCAGTGGGCAACCGCCTGGATGTCGTCGGCGCTCATGCGCTGGGCGATCTGCGCCATGCAGTCCGGCGCGTGCGCCTGACGGATGCCGCTCTTCCAGCCGGCGAGCTGGGCCGCCAGATAGTCGCGCGGCAGACCGAGCAGGCCGGGTATCGCCGGGGCGACGCCGGTCAGTGCGTTGCCGTGGCAGCTCTCGCAGGCGGGAATGTCGCGCGTCGCGTCGCCGCGGCGCACCAGTGCCTCGCCGCGGGCCAGTGTCGCGGCCTTCGGCGTGCTGCGCGCCGGCGGCGGGTAGGGCAGTTCGAGTGCCGCGAAGTGGCCGGCCATTTCACGCAGGTAGTCGTCGCTGAGCGTCTGCAGCAGACCGGTCATCAGCGGGTACTGACGACGGCCGTCGCGGAAGTTCAGCAGCTGGTTGTACAGATAGCCGGCCGGCTTGCCGGCGATGCGTGGGTAGTAGCCGTCGGCGGCGGCGCGGCCCTCGGCGCCGTGGCAGCCGGTACAGGCGAGTACGCGTTGTTCGATATCGGTCGTGGTGTCCGGTGCGGCGTGAGCTGCGGTGCAGATCAGTGCGGCGCCGATCAGCAGGGCAGGGAGGGCGGTGAATCGAATCATGACCAGGCGGGAAGCAGTGCGACGATGCGTCCCGATGATAAGCGCAGTCTCGGCAAGCGCCGGGTTATGACCAGATGCACCGTAACGGTGCAGTCACAGGCTGCGTATCTTACGGAGCAGCGCGGTGGTCGAACGCTCGTGTTCGAAGGCGATCGATTCGACCCGGCCGCCGCGCGCCAGCACCTCGGTAGCACCGACGATGCGCTCGACCGGCCAGTCGCCACCCTTGACCAGCACGTCCGGCGTGCAGGCCTTGATCAGGTCGAGCGGCGTGTCGGCATCGAACCAGGTGACCAGACTGACCGATTCCAGCGCGGCGATCACCGCCGCGCGGTCTTCCAGCGCATTGACCGGACGGTCCTCGCCCTTGCCCTGGCGCTTCACCGACGCGTCGGTGTTCAGCGCGACGATGAGCGAGCCGCCGAGCGCACGCGCCTGCGCCAGGCAGGTGACGTGGCCGCGGTGCAGGATGTCGAAACAGCCGTTGGTGAACACCACCGGACCCGGCAGCTCACGGCGGCGCGCCGTGAGCTCGTCCGGCGAGCAGATCTTGGCTTCGAAGGCCGGCGTGCCGCCCTGCATCAGGCGGCGCCGGCGTACTGCTTGCGGAAGCGGTTCAGGTCGCCCACCGTCTTGAAGCTTTCGCCGAACAGCGAACTGAGGTTGCGCAGGATGCCGCCGATCACGCGTGCCTCGCAGTCCTTGTCGAAGCGGATCTGCTCGTCCAGCCAGCGCTCCAGCCACTCCGGATCGGGCAGGCGCGACTGCACGGTGTCGCGCGGGAAGTGCGCCTTGCTCACGTGCAGATTGGTCGGGTGCATCGGCTTGCCGGCGCGGCCGCTGGCGGCCATCAGCATGCCGATCTTCGAGAACGCGGCGCGCGCGGCGTCGCCCGCCTGATCGATCGCCCGCTTCATGTACTTCAGATAGGCGCCGCCATGACGCGCCTCGTCGCGCGACAGCAGGTCGTAGATGTGCTTGATCACCGGCTCGGTATGCCACTCGGAGGCGCGGCGGTACCACTGGGTCAGGCGCACCTCGCCGCAGAAGTGCAGCATCAGCGTTTCCAGCGCCGGCGCCGGGTCGAACTCGAAGCGCACCTCGTGCAGTTCCTCTTCGGTCGGCGCCAGTTCCGGGCGGAAGCGGCGCAGGTATTCGATCAGCACCAGCGAGTGCTTCTGTTCCTCGTAGAACCAGATCGACATGAAGGCCGAGAAGTCGGAATCGTCGCGGTTGTCGCGCAGGAACATTTCGGTGGCCGGCAGCGCCGACCATTCGGTGATGGCGTTCATCTTGATCGTCATCGCCTGCTCGTCGGACAGCAGGGCGGCGTCGAAACTGTCCCAGGGCACGTCTTTCGCCATGTCCCAGCGGGCGGATTCGAGTGACTTGAACAGTTCGGGATAGAGCATGAAGGGCTCCTGAAGAAAAAAGCATTTTACGCGAGCAGAAGTCAGGCCGATGACAGCTTGTGGCCGCATCCCGCTTCCGTCGTCCGCGTGGCGAGGTCCGCGCATGCGCGACGCAAGCCGGCCGCTACGCAGCTGCCTATTCAATCATGGATGGACGCCGGCGGATCGCCGGAAAAGCGCGTGTTTCCCGTCGTCCCGGTTCAGTGGCTGGCGTGGGCGTCCCGCCAGGCGCGGACAGCGGGCCCGACGTCGCCGATGCCGCGTATCACGCGCACGCCCGCTTCGTTGCGCAGCTTGTCGCGCGCACCGGCACCGCCGACCCACAGTTCCACTGTCGGCAGCAGCGCTTCGCGCAGCGTGCGGATGCCGGCAATGGCCTGGCGCACCGGGAAGGCGGAACTGAAGGACAGCGCCACGATGTCGGCGCTGGCAGTGAGGGCAGAGGTGCGGATGTCGGCCAGTGGCATGCGAGGCCCGAGCGAACAGCACTGCGCACCTTCGGCGGTCAGCATCACCTCGACCATCAGCAGGCCCAGCGCGTGTTCCTCCTCCGGCAGCGTGGTCAGCAGCACGCGCGGCGGCTTGCCGGTGCGCGCGTAACTGGCCAGCGTTCCGCGCAGGAAGGACTGCGTCTGTTCGGTGTAGAAGTGCTCGTCCGGCACCCCGATGTCGCCGCGCATCCACGCTTCACCGATGTCCACGTTGAGCGGCGCGACCAGATCGGTGACCAGCCCCTGCAAGCCCTTTTCCAGCAGCGTCTGCTGGAACACCCGGCGCAATGCCTCGACGTCGTGGCTGCGAATGGCGTCGAGTATTTCGCCGGCCAGCAGCGCCGGCACGCGTGAGGCCTGCTCGGCCTCGATGATGAGCTGCAGTTCGGCCGCGCTGGCCGCCAGCAGCTTGCCGGGGCGCCAGCCCTGGTCCATCAGGCGGCGTATCAGGCGCAGCTTGCCGACGTCTTCGAGCGAGTACAGCCGCTCGCCGGCCTCGTCGCGGATGGGTTTGGGGAAACCGTAGCGACGTTCCCATACGCGCAGCGTGTCTTTCAGAAGGCCGGTCTCCCGCTCCACCGCGCTGATGGTCAGCAGGGACAGTCCTGATGCGTGAGCACTCATTTTGTCCTGGACAAATCGTTGACATGGCGACTCATGAGTCCTAGATTACGGCTTGAGTCTTGTTTTGTCCAGGACAAAAAGGGGGCGGTATGAAGACAATGAAAAGTGCAGGAAGCGCGATGGCGATGCTGTTCAGCGTGTCCGCGTGGGCAGTCATGCCGTCGGCCGGCGAGCCGGTCGTGCACGAGCCCGCGGCGGCGCCAACGTCGAACACGTCTGCGACGACGCGGCCGGCATCGAGCCAGACCGATGCGCTGGTTCATCTGCACCGCGCCGCAACCGGTGCCTACTTCCCGGCGCACCTCATCGTCGATGCTTCGGCGCGCTGCTGCGAGTCGGCCCGTGCTGCGCGCTGACGGTCTGCGCATCGTCTTCGCGCTGATGACGACCTTGACTTCGATGACTGCGGCTGCGGCCGACGCCTGTCCGACGCTGCTCGATCGTTCGATTCCCGGCCTGCTCGACGGCAAGCCGCGTTCGCTGTGCGAATACAGCGGCCGCGTGCTGCTGGTGGTCAACACCGCCAGTCGCTGTGGCTATACCGGCCAGTACGCCGGGCTGGAGAAGCTGCAGGACAGCTACGGCAAACGCGGCCTGACCGTGCTCGGCTTCCCGTCGAACGACTTCGGCAACCAGGAGCCGGGAAGCGACAAGGACATCGCCGAGTTCTGCAGCATGACCTATGGCGTCAAGTTTCCGATGTTCTCGAAGACCTCGGTCAGGGGCGCGCAGCGCCACCCCTTCTACGCCGATCTGGCGAAGGCCTCGGGTTCGGAGCCGGCGTGGAACTTCCACAAATACCTGATCGGGCGCGACGGCCGGACGGTGACCGCTTTCCCCAGCAACGTGGCACCCGATTCGAACGTGCTGCTGCGCGAGATCGAAGCGGCTCTGGGCAGATGACGCAGATCGGCGGATCGCACACGCAAATTCGAGCGGGTGAATCCGCGCAGGTGAATCCATAACGCGCGTTCGCGTGTAGCGGTGGGCTGGAGGCAGAAAAGAATGAAGATTGCGGTCGTGGGGGCAGGCATTTCGGGCCTGTCGGCAGCCTGGTTGCTGTCGCGCCGGCACGAGGTGACGCTGTATGAGCAGGAGGGCCGCCTGGGCGGTCACTCGAACACGGTGGATGTCGAGATCGACGGCGTGAGCCATCCGGTCGACACCGGCTTCATCGTGTTCAATCGCGACACCTATCCGCATTTGTGCGGACTGTTCTCGCTGCTCGGCGTGTCGATCGCCGACAGCGACATGTCCTTCGGCGTGTCGCTGCGCGAGCCGGACATCGAGTGGGCCGGTACCAATCTGGCCAGCGTGTTCGCGCAGCCAGCGAACCTGGCGCGCCCGCGCTTCTGGGGCATGCTGCAGGACATCCTGCGCTTCAATTCGTCAGTCACCGAGAGGGCGGCCAATGGCACCGCCGAACACATTTCGCTCGGCGAGTTCCTGGTGCGCAACCGTTACGGCGACGCTTTCCGCGACTGGTATCTGCTGCCGATGGCGGCGGCCATCTGGTCCTGTCCGACGCAGACCATGATGAGCTATCCGCTCGCCACCTTTGCGCGCTTCTGTCACAACCACGGTCTGCTGCGGGTGAACGACCGGCCGCAATGGCTCACCGTGCGCGGCGGGTCGCGCGAGTATGTGAAGCGCCTGGCGGCCTCGCTGCAGGACGTGCGCCGTGCGTCGGCCGTAAAGGGTCTGCAGCGCGTATCCGATGGCGTGCTGGTGCAGGCGGCTGGCGTGCTCGAACGCTACGACCAGGTGGTGCTGGCCTGTCATTCGGACGAGGCGCTGGCGCTGCTCGGCGATACGGCGACGGCGTCCGAGCGGCGTCTGCTGGGCGCCATCCGCTACCAGCCCAATCATGCGGTGCTGCACACCGACACGGCGTTGCTGCCGCGCAACCGCCGCGTCTGGTCGTCGTGGAACTACATGGCAGGCGTCGGCGCGCCGGACAGCCGGCCGGTCAGCGTGTCCTACCTGATGAACCGGCTGCAGCCGCTGCCTTTCGAGCAGCCGGTGGTGGTGTCGCTGAACCCGTTCATCGAGCCGGACCCCGCCCGCGTGATCGCCCGCATCGATTACGCGCATCCGCTGTTCGATGGTCCGGCCATCGACGCGCAGGCGCGGCTGCCGGAAATCCAGGGGCGCGATCGCCTGTGGTACTGCGGCGCGTGGACCGGCTACGGCTTCCACGAAGACGGCCTCGCCTCGGCGGTGCGCGTCGCCCGTCACCTGGGCGCAGACATTCCGTGGCAGCGCAGCGGCGAGGTGCTGGCCGCATGAGCGATGTGGTGGCGGTCAGCCTCTGTCGCGGCGCGGTCATGCACGCCCGCGCGACGCCGGTGCGCACCCGCTTCGCCTACCGCCTGTTCTTCCTGCGCATCGCGCTGAGCCGTCTTGGCCGGCAGCCGGTGCCGATGCTGGCGCTGAACCGCTGGGCGCCGCTGTCCTTTCACTACCGCGACCACGGCGCGCGCGACGGCTCACACCCGTTGCTCTGGATACGCGCGCTGCTGGCACGTGAAGGTCTGGGCTGCGCCGACGGCGAAGTGGTGCTGCAGACCATGCCGCGGCTGTTCGGCTACGTGTTCAACCCGGTCAGCTTCTGGTTCTGCCATGACCGTGCCGGTGCGCTGCGCGCTGTGCTGTGCGAAGTGAACAACACCTTCGGCGAGCGTCACGATTACCTGGTCGCGCACGCCGACGGTCGGCCGATCGGCGACGGCGAGTGGATGGAGACGCGCAAGGTGTTTCACGTATCGCCCTTCTTCCCGGTCAGCGGCAGCTACCGCTTCCGCTTCGATCGGCGGGGTGATCTGCACGCGGTGGCCATCGACTACCACGACGGCGGTGAACGCCGGCTGCGCACACGCGTGTCCGGTCGTGCCGAAACCATGAGCCGGGCTGCCGCCTGGCGCGCACTGGCCGCGCACCCGCTGATGACGCTGGCGGTGATCGCGCGCATCCACGTGCAGGCCTTCCATCTGTGGCGCGCGCGCGTGCCCTTCTTCAGCAAACCGCAACCTCCCGTACAGGAAATGACCCGATGAATCAGCCCGACGTCCTGATTTCGCTCGAGCGCCGGAATGCGCTGCCGTTCGCCGCACGTCAGGTGTGCCGGCTGCTGGAGCGCATCGAACACGGCTGGCTGCTGATGACGCTGCCTAACGGCGAACTGCTGTCCTTCGGCCACCACGGCGAGCCGGTGGAGATGCGGGTGAAAGACTGGGCCACCTTCGATCACGTCATCGCGCGCGGTGACATCGGCCTTGGCGAAGCCTGGTTCGACGGGTTG
Source organism: Methyloversatilis discipulorum (assembly GCF_018780585.1). Classification (GTDB taxonomy): domain Bacteria; phylum Pseudomonadota; class Gammaproteobacteria; order Burkholderiales; family Rhodocyclaceae; genus Methyloversatilis; species Methyloversatilis discipulorum_B. The sequence goes on from NZ_JADMJL010000016.1 coordinate 253,508, forward strand.
TGGGACAGCGACCACCTGGCGCGCGTGCTCACACTGTTCGCGCTGAACCGGGAGGCGCTCGGGCGCGCCATACACGGCAATCTGCTGGCGCTGGCGCTGGCCCGCATCCGCCACCTCTGCCGCGCCAACACGCGCAGCGGAAGCCGCCGCAACATCATGGCGCACTACGATCTGGGCAACGATTTCTACGCGCTGTGGCTGGACCGCAGCATGACGTACTCGAGCGCCTTGTTCGAAGGCGACGCCCAGCGCGATCTGGCGGCCGCCCAACACGCCAAGTACGCGCGCATCGCCCGCGTGCTGCGCCTGCAGCGCGATCAGCCGGTGATCGAGATCGGTTGCGGCTGGGGCGGCTTTGCCGAAGTGGCGGCGCGGGACAACGGCGCCTACGTGCACGGCGTGACGCTGTCGCCGGCGCAACTGGCGTGGGCGCGCGAACGGGCCCAGCGCGGCGGCTTCGCCGACCGGGCCAGCTTCGAACTGTGTGACTACCGCGACCTGCGTGGCCAGGTCAGCCGCATCGTGTCGATCGAAATGCTGGAGGCGGTCGGCGAGCGCTGGTGGCCGACCTATTTCGCCAAGCTGAACGGCCTGCTCACGGTCGGCGGCGAAGCGGTGGTGCAGACCATAAGCATCGCCGACGATCTGTTCCCGCGTTACCGCAAGGGCACCGACTTCATCCAGCAGTACGTGTTCCCCGGCGGCATGCTGCCGTCGCCGTCGGTGTTCGTGGACCGGGCACAGCGCGCCGGTCTGAAGCTGCGTGACGACTACCGCTTCGGCATCGACTACGCGATCACGCTGGCACGCTGGCGCGAAACCTTCGAGCAGCACACCGACGCCTTGCGCGCGCTCGGCTTCGATACCCGCTTCCAGCGGCTGTGGCGCTTCTACCTCGCGTACTGCGAGGCGGGCTTCCGCGCCGGGTCGATCGACGTGCACCAGTTCCACCTGGTGAAGCCGTGATCAGGCGTCTGCTCTGCGCGCTGCTGTTCGCTTCGGCCTGCGCATTCGCACAGCCGCCGGCGGGCGTGGTCGATCTGCTCGACGATCCGAAGCCGCTGGGTAGCGGCGAGATGCGCTGGTTCGGTCTCAAGCTGTACGACGCGACGCTGTGGGTGAGTGGTGGCCGTTACCAGCCGGATGGCGGCTTCGCGCTGAGCCTGCGCTACGCCCGCGACTTCGACGGCGTGCGGCTGGCGCGCGCCAGCATCGACGAAATCCGCCGCCTGGGCGAGCGCGACGACGCGAAGATCGCGCGCTGGCACGAGGTGCTGGCCCGCGTATTTCCGGACGTGAAGGCGGGCGAGGTGATCACCGGCGTCAAGCTGGCCGACGGCAGCGCACGCTTCTTTCACCAGGGGCGGGCGCTGCCGGCGGTCGACGATCGCGCGCTGTCGGACGCCTTCTTCGCGATCTGGCTCGATCCGCGCACGCGCGAGCCAGCGCTGCGCGCGAAGCTGCTGGCCGAGGCCGGGCAGGCGCGGTGAACACCGCGCGGGTATTCGCCTACGGCCTGCTCGGTGCGCCACTGGCGGCCGCCGCGCTGCCGATCTACATCCATATTCCGAAGCTGTATGCCGAACATTACGGCGTGTCGCTGACGCTGCTGGGCGTCGTGCTGTTCGCCGCGCGTCTGGTCGATGCGCTGGCCGACCCGTTGATCGGCGCCGCTGGCGATCGCGCGCGCGGGCGTCGCCTCATCGTGCTGCTCGGGCTGCTGCCGCTGGCGGTCGGACTGCCCGCGCTGGTGAAACCGCTGGCCGGCATCGACCCGCTGCTCTGGCTGGTCGGCGCGCTGCTGCTGGTCTATGCCGGCTACAGCATCGCCACGATTAATTACTCGGCCTGGGGCGCCGAGCTGTCGACCACGCCGGCGCTGGGTACGCGCCTGGTGGCCTCGCGCGAGGGCTGGGCACTGGTCGGCGTGGTCGCGGCGTCGGTCGCACCCGGTCTGCTGGCCGACGACGCACCGACCGGCCTGTGGCGCGCAGCGCTGTACTGGTTGCCCTGGCTGGCGCTGGCCGCGCTGCTGACCACGACCACGGTACCTGATCTGCGGCCGCAGGCAGTCGCGCAGCCGCTGCTGGTGACCCTGCGCGAGGTGATGCGGCACGCGCGCTTCCGCCGCCTGCTCGCGGTGTTCGCGCTCAATGGCATCGCTGCGGCGGTGCCCGGCACGCTGGTGCTCTTCTTCATCGCCGACGTGCTGCAGGCGCCGGAGCGCGAAGGTCTTTTCCTGGCGCTCTACTTCGTCGCCGGCGTGCTGGCGCTGCCGCTGTGGACGCGGCTGGCCGACCGCATCGGCCGCGCGCGCAGCTGGGCCGCGTCGATGCTGCTGGCGATCGCCGTGTTCGGCTGGGCATGGACGCTCGGACCGGGCGACGCCACCGCCTTCATGCTCATCTGCGTCGGCTCGGGCATCGCATTGGGCGCCGACCTCGCGCTGCCGCCAGCGCTGCTGGCGGGTCTGATCGCGCGGCGCGAGGAGCCGCTGCCGGCCGGCGGCAGCTTCGGTGTATGGACCTTCGTCACCAAGCTCAACCTTGCGCTGGCCGCCGGCGTCGCCTTGCCTGCGCTGGCGCTGCTCGGCTACCGGCCGGGTGAGCAGGGCGACGAGGCGCGCGCCGCGCTGACCGCCGTCTATGCGCTGTTGCCGCTGCTGCTGAAGGCGGCGGCGCTCTGTCTGCTGTGGGCCGGCACGCGCCGGCTCGAACCCGATCTGCAAGGAGCTTCATCATGAAGAAAATGCTGTGCCGGCTGTTGTCGGTGCTCGGGCTGGCCGCGTTGGCCGGCTGCGGTGGTGTGCCGGTGGAGAAGTACGCGGCGCAGAAGCCGGTGCTCGATCTGAAGCAGTATTTCAACGGCCCGGTGACCGGTTGGGGCATGTTCCAGGACCGCAGCGGCGAGGTGATCAAGCGTTTCGTCGTCCGCATCGACGCCCGCTGGCAGGGTGACACCGGCACGCTGGACGAGCGCTTCGAGTGGAGCGACGGCACGCAGACGCGGCGGGTGTGGACGCTGCGCCATCTGGGCGATGGCCGCTACAGCGGTCGGGCCGACGACGTGGTCGGCGAGGCGACCGGCGAGGCGAGCGGCAATGCGCTGCGCTGGCGCTACGTGCTCGCGCTGCCGGTGGACGACAAGGTCTACAACGTCGACTTCGACGACTGGATGTATCTGATCGACGACAAGGTGATGCTGAACCGCTCGGCGATGAGCAAGTTCGGCGTCCATCTGGGCGAGGTGACGCTGTCCTTCACCCGCGGCGCGCCGTGATGTTCGCGCCGCTGAATCCGCCCTTGAAGGATTGGGCAGGCAAGCGCGTCTGGCTGATCGGCGCGTCGAGCGGCATTGGCGCCGCACTGGCGCGCCGGCTGATCGACGCCGGCGCGCGCGTCGCCCTGACCGCGCGCGACGCGGCGCGACTGGCCGAGGTGGCCGGTCGCGCGCCGAACGTGCTGCAGCTTCCGATGGATGTGAGCGAGCCGGGGGCGCTGGCCCGAGGCGCCGCCGAGTTGTGGGCGTGCTGGGGCGGCATCGACGCGGTGTTCTTCGTCGCTGCGCGCTACCGTCCGGTACGCGCCTGGGAACTGGACGACGACGATGTCGACGCCACGCTGCGCACCAACGTCGCCGCCGTCATGCACGGCTGCGCCGCGGTGCTGCCCGGCATGCTGGTGCAGCAGTCCGGTGCGCTGGTCATCGTGTCCAGCGTCGCTGGCTACCGGGGATTGCCGAAGGCGCTGGTCTACGGCGCGAGCAAGGCGGCGCTGATCAACTTCGCCGAGGTGCTGTACATGGACGTGCGTCCGCGCGGGCTGGGTGTGCATCTCGTGTGCCCGGGCTTCGTCGAAACGCCGCTGACCGCGCAGAATGACTTCACGATGCCGGCGCTGATCAGCGCCGACGAGGCCGCCGGCCACATCCTCACCGGCCTGGCGCGTGGCGATTTCCACATCCATTTTCCGAAGCGCTTCACTGGCTGGCTGCGCGTGCTGCGGCTGCTGCCCTACCGGCTGTACTTCGCCGCGGTCAGGCGAATGACCGGCCTGTGAGCGCGGCGCCCGCCGTTCAGCGATCGACGCGGGGGCGCGTCAGGCGTCGGGCGGCGATCGCCACGGCGCTGACCGACAGGGTGAGGCCGGCCAGCGCGGCCAGCCACAGCAGCGCGTAGCGCAGGGCGGGGCGCCCGGCCAGCGCCGGCAGTTCGAAGCTGTGCGGCGCATTGAACAGCCAGCGGCGCAGGCGGGCGTCGCGGTCCAGCGTGCCGAGCAGGCGACCGTCGAGCGCGTCGATATGCACCCAGGTCTCCGCGTCGTCCTCCAGTTTCACGCGCCACACCGGCAGCTCCTTCGCGTCGCGTCGGGCGTACCACCAGGCGTCCTCGTGGATCAGGCGTTCGATCGCCGCCAGCCGCGCGTCCGGGATCAGCGCGCGTGCCACCGCCTCGGCGTGGTGTTCGGTCACGTCGGGGTGGCCGAGGTCGGGCATGTCCACGCTGCGCCGGAAGCCGTTGCCGGCGGTGAGCGTCATGCGAGCCTGACCGCGCACCCAGTAGAGCTGCACCTCCTTCCAGTCCGCCTCGGCGAACAGCGGCGCCAGCGCCTGTGTCTCGTGCGGCCACGGAAACGTGGCGGCCACGCTGCCGGTGTAGCGTGCCATCGCTGCGTTGCCCGGCGGCGTGTTGCGCAGCCAGTCGCCGGGCGACATCGACAGCCAGCCGCTGACCATCCAGGCGAGCACGAACAGACCGCCGCCCAGACCGACCAGATGGTGCAGCTTCATCCAGCCGGAGAAGGGGCTGAGCGGCGCCCGCCGGCGCAGCCGCAGCACCCCCAGCAGCAGTCCGCTCAATGCCGAAATGCAGCAGATGCCGGACACCCACAGCAGCGTCTGCCGCCACAGCGCCGACTGTTCGCGTAGCGGCGTGAAGTAGAACCAGTGTGGCACGGCGCCGACCCAGTTCCAGAGGCGCTCGCGCTGGGTGCTGTCGCGCACCACCTCGCCGCTGCGTGCCGACACGTAGAGCTCGGTGCCGGCGTCGTCGTCCAGCGCGATGCGGTGGAAGGGGCGCTGGCGGTCCAGCGTCGCCAGCACCGTCCATTGGTCGCGTTCGACGATGCCCACGTGGCGCGCGCCCGGCTGGTCGGAGAAGGCGCGTGCGATGGCTTCGGCCCGGGCGGCGTCGATGGCGGTGATGCGTGCGCCGCTGCGCGCGCTGATGGCATGTCGTCCGCCGTCGGCCATGGCCATGCGCCAGACCGGTTCGCTGCCGCCATCCTCGCGCGGCAGCGCCTCCAGCCACAGGCGACGCGGGAAACTGTGCACGTCGGCCGCCTGCAACGCCGCGGTCGGCGACACCCTGATCTGCGCCGCGTCGAGCACGCCCAGACCGTGCAGGCGTTCGGCGTCGCTCAGCGCGGGGAAGCCGACCACGCTCATCACCAGTCCGGAGCCGAACCACATGACGAACAGCAGGCAGCCGGCGATGCCCAGCCAGCGGTGCACGGTGGCGAGGGCGCCCGGCAGGCGGCGAGCGAGGGCGGGCAGGGAGGCGCTGAGCGGTGGGAACATGCGCTCTGCGGATCAGCCGGCGCGCCGGGCGTCGGCAAGCGGCGCGGTGCGCGTCCTCGCGCGGCGCGCGTACAGACCGGTCAGCCAGTCGAGTGCGCAGTAGAAGGCGCCGGCCGCCAGCGGCGGGTTGGCAGCCGTCAGCGGCAGGCCGGGCACTTCGGACCGCCAGGTCCAGCAGCCGAGCGCGGTGCCGTACAGTTCCATCGCCAGCGCCAGCACGAACATGGTCGAGTACAGCCGCGGCGACGGGCCGAAGCGCAGCGCGAGCAGGTAGAGCGCGAACAGCGGCAGGCTGATGCCGTCGGCCCCGAACAGCGCCCAGGCAGCCACCAGGCCGAGCGCCAGCGGCGGCACGGCGTCGGTCACACCGTGCGGCAGGCGTTCGCTTAGCCACACGCCGAGCGCGTAAAGCAGCACGTGGCCCGGCGGCACGAACAGCGGCAGATTGCCGAGGCGGTAGTCGTACACCCCCCACCACAGCGACAGCACGATCTCGCCGAAGGTGGCCCAGGCGAGGCAGACCATCCACTGTGCGCGCTGCTCGGGCGCGGCGCGCAGACAGAGCACGCCGAGCAATGCCCAGGTCCACAGTGCGACGACGTGCGGCGCCCAGGTGGCGCCGTGCGCGTCCAGCCAGAGGCCGCCGACGATGGTCAGCACGATGGCGAGGGCGAAGGGCGTGGTCATCTATATGTATACGGTCGGGCCGGGCGGGGCCGGCCGGGCCTGCATGGTAGACTCTGCGCCTCGAAAAATCGCGGGTTTTCCCATGTCCGGCAATACTTTGGGCACGCTTTTCTGTGTCACCTCCTTCGGTGAATCGCATGGCCCGGCCATCGGCTGCGTGGTCGACGGCTGTCCGCCGGGGCTGGCGCTGAGCGCCGCCGACATCCAGGCCGAACTGGACCGGCGCAAGCCCGGCACCTCGCGCCATGTGACGCAGCGGCGCGAGCCCGACGAAGTGGAAATCCTGTCCGGCGTGTTCGAGGGCGTCACCACCGGCACGCCGATCGCACTGCTCATCCGCAACCAGGACCAGCGCTCGAAGGATTACGGCAACATCGCCGAAACCTTCCGCCCGGGCCATGCCGACTACGGCTACTGGCAGAAGTACGGCATCCGCGATCACCGTGGCGGCGGCCGCTCGTCGGCGCGCGAGACCGCGGTGCGCGTGGCGGCCGGCGCGATCGCCCGCAAGTGGCTGCGTGAGCGCTACGGCATCGATATCCACGGCTGGATGAGCCAGCTCGGCCCGATCCGCATCGAATACCGCGACCGCGACGCGATCGCCAACAACCCCTTCTTCGCGCCGGACGCCACCATCGTCCCCGAGCTCGAACTGTTCATGGACCAGCTGCGCAAGTCGGGCGATTCCTGCGGTGCCCGGATCGATGTCGTTGCCAGCGGCGTGCCGGTCGGTTGGGGCGAACCGGTGTACGACCGTCTCGACGCCGACATCGCGCACGCGATGATGGGCATCAACGCGGTCAAGGGTGTGGAGATCGGCGCCGGTTTCGCCAGCGTCGAACAGCGCGGCACCGAGCACTCGGACGAAATGTCGCCGCAGGGCTTCCTGTCGAACAACGCCGGCGGCGTGCTCGGCGGCATTTCGACCGGGCAGGACGTGCGCGTGTCGATCGCCATCAAGCCCACCTCCAGCATCCGCCTGGACCGCCATTCGATCGACAAGGTCGGCAACCCGGTCATCGTGAACACGCACGGCCGGCACGACCCCTGCGTCGGCATCCGCGCCACGCCGGTGGCGGAAGCCATGCTGGCACTGGTGCTGATGGACCACGCGCTGCGCCACCGCGCGCAGTGCGGCGACGTCGACTGCCCGACGCCGCGCATTCCGGCGGCCGCCCCGGCCGACGTGATCGAACGGCTGCGCGCGCAACGCGACGCCGCCGTGGACGACCCGGAGCCGGACGAAGCCTGAGCGGTGTTCGCCGTCGCTGCGCCTGCCCCGGGTGCAGCGACGGCAGTCTGGCCGGCGGCGACGGCCGTCGCCATGATCGCGCCGGCGCCTGTCGACCTGCCCTGATACGCCCGGCCGGATGCCCCCCGCGCAGCCGCCTCCCCTCCCTCCCGTCCTTTTTCCCTTCAGCACCGACCGTCCGACCGAACCGCTGGCGAACCGCGTTTGCGCTGAATCGACGGCCGCTGCCATGAGGTATGTCGTCACCCTATCGGGAATGTTCCCGTCAATGCCGGGATGATGTCCCGGTCAGCGCCGCCGACCCGCCTTCCGCACCAGGCCGCGGCCCGCGCGCGATCGACGCTACGCCTTCGGCATGCGTTCATTCCCCGGGAATGAAACCGGCGAACGGGAAGTTTTCCCCTTGTTATCCGCACGGGATGTTTTCCCTGTTTCCGGGTGAGGCGCCTCGGTACAAGACGGGAAACAAATAGCCCGTGGCGCTGTAGGAGTCCGTCCTACATCGAGGTCGATGACAAGGCATACAAGAAGAGGAGGGGCGAGGTCGCTTGCGGCACTCGCTCTGGCCGCAGGGCCGTTCGCCGGTACCGCAATCGCGCAGGAGGAAGAGGTGATCGAGCTGGCACCGGTCGAGATTCGCGCACCGCGCATCATCACGCCCCTGCCGGGCGTGGTGATCGATCAGGAGCAGACGACCAGCAATGTGCAAAGCGCCACCTCGGAGGATATTTCCCGATCGCAGTCAATTGGCCTGACCGACTTTCTGAATAATCAGATGCAGTCGGTCAGCGTGAACGACTACCAGGGCAATCCGTTTCAACAGGATCTCGTCTTCCGGGGCTTTTCAGCCTCGCCGCTGATCGGAACCCCACAAGGGCTTTCGGTGTATTTCGACGGCGTCCGTATAAACGAGCCGTTCGGCGAAGTGGTGAATTGGGACATGATTCCGCTCAATGCCATTTCAAGAATGGACTTGATGCCGGGCTCGAATCCGCTTTTTGGTCTCAATACGCTCGGCGGCGCGCTGTCGCTTTCTCCGAAAACGGGGTTCACTGAGGAGAAATTCTCGGCTGCCGTCACGACAGGCCGCTGGGGGCGTCTTCAGCGACAGATGTCGATCGGCGGGAACGACGGTTCGATCGGTGGATTCTTCGCGTTGAACCATTTCGAGGAAGATGGCTGGAGGCAGAACTCGCCGTCGAATGTCGCGCAATATTACGGTCGAGTCGATAAAAAAACGTCCTTTGGCGCGGTCGGTGTGTCGGGCATGTTTGCCGACAATCGTCTTACCGGAAACGGGACCGTTCCAATCGAGAGCTACGCTTCAAACCCGGGTCAAGTATTTACGTCGCCTGATCGCGTGTCGAATGAACTTGCACATTTTACGGTCTCCAGCCGTTTCGATGTCTCCGACAACTCGACACTGTCTGCACAGATCTATAAGAGAAACGTTACGCAGAATTCATTCAGTGGCGATTTCTGGGACGAGTGGTCGCAGGCAATAAGGCGTGCGGGTGCAATGGATGTGTCGGTGTGCCCGGACGGATTCAGTGCCATTGATGGTGCAATCGAGGTTGACGGGACGGGTTGTGGTGGCCTCACGCCAAACGGCCTCGTCAATTTCGGAAAGTCGAGCCAGAAGTCCTACGGAATTTCCCTCCAGTATTCGCACGTTACAGAAACGAACCAGCTTGTTCTCGGTGCAACGGCGGACAGGAATTCGGTTGATTTTCAGCAGTCGCAGATGTTGGGCTTCATTCAGGACGACCGGAGTGTGATCCTGGAACCTTACAGGTTCGACGATATCGGGCTGGAAGCCCTGCGTCGAAAGATCATCCGGAACAACTTGACCGGCAGCAGTGATTCGAAATCTGTTTTCTTCAACAACATCTGGAGCATCCGTCCGAATCTTCATCTGAATTTTGGTCTCAGACATAACCGGACAAACGTCAAGAACTATCTCGTTTCCGACAGGCCGCGGCCGCTCTATCAGTTCAATGAAGCATATTTCAATCGCCCAAATTACGAAAGGTGCGGCGCAGAGAATGACGATGCTGGCGCACGCTATTACTGTACATCGGGTGATTACGTCTACCGGAGCCTGAACCCCTCCGTTGGCGTGTCCTGGTTGCCGGAGCCGGACCTGAATCTGTATTCAAACTACAGCCAGGGGACGCGTGTGCCGTCGGCGATCGAGCTCGGCTGTGCGCGGGACCGTGAGTCCGAGAGCTCGGATGGTATCAATCAGGGCAGCTCGCCCGGATGTTCTATTCCCACTGCGCTTTCGAGTGACCCTTTCCTCCCACAGGTCTGGTCGCACACGGTGGAATTGGGTGTTCGAGGTTCGTCCTCCATCCCCGACGGTTCGATAAGGTGGAACGCATCGGTTTACCGCACTGAACTCAAGGACGACATTCTTTTTGTTTCGATGGGTTCGCGTAACCGAGGTGTTTTCGACACCTTCGGCGAAACGCTCCGTCAGGGGTTCGAACTTTCGGTTGAGGGCAAGTCGGGCAAACACTCTTTCCGAGCGTCCTGGTCACGGATCGATGCGACTTACGAATCCGAAGCGGTGCTTGTCAACCGCTCGAACTCCAGTTCCGAGACACGAGCTGGGCTGCTCAACACCTTCAATATCTCACCCGGTGATCGGATTCCGGGAATTCCCCGGGATTCGTTCCGCCTGAATTGGGGCTACCAGGTTTCGGACAAGTTCGAGATCGGGCTGTCGATGATTGCTCATTCCTCCGCATTTGTTCGGGGTAATGAAAATAACGAACATGAGCCGGTAGGGACGGATTCAAACGGGCAACCCACAGCGGCACTCAATGATCCGACCATTACCATGGAGCCTGGTCGGCGCTATGTGGGACGCGGAAAGAACCCCGGGTACGCCTTCTTCAACTTCATCTCTTCCTACAGGTTCAGCCCCTCACTGCTGTTGAGTGTTCGCGTCGATAACGTGTTCAACAAGGACTACGTAACGGCAGGAGACCTGGGCCTGAATCCTTTCGCGCCAACACGCTGGGGTGTGCGTGATGGAGCCGGATTCAATTACAACTCGAATGACTGGTTGCACACCACTTTTGTCGGACCTGGAGCTCCCCGTGCGATCTGGCTGACCATGAACTACACGCTGGATTTGCCGGGCAGGTGATCTTTTGTTGTTGATTTTTAAAGGAGGGTGCTGTGAATTGTATCAAGATAATTTTTCCGTCTTTGCTCGTGTCGATGTCCGTATCGGTGCACGCGGGTGACTTTCAACTGCTCCCGACGACGCCTTCCAATAACGTAGGTTTTGTCGCCGGCCAAAATTCACAGTTCGACGACCCGCTGTATCTTTCAGCGCCGCGGGGGCAGTTCGTGCGTTCGGATTCGGATCCCGAAGTTATCCTGACCATAAATTACCAGGCATTTCAACCGGAAACATTGTCTCCCATTGGGTCGGGCACGCTCACGCTGCTCGATTTCGTCTATACGCCGGACATCACGTTTGCAGGCAGCAGCACCAAGATCGGTCATCTCTACGATTTTGTTTACCGCGATTCGCGGGATAACAAACTCGTTTTTGGCACCCGCGTACTTCTTGGGGTAGAGGACGACCACCAGAAGAACGCCGAGCTGAATTTCTTGTATCGCTTTGGCTTCGAGGAAGACGGCACTGCTTTCTCTGCCGCGGCGGCATGGCTCTTCACCGTTCCGTCCGACCTGCGCATGTACAACGCAGCACAAACCGCGAGTACTTCACTGACGGGGATCCGTCGCTATGACGCTGACACCGTGCGCATGCAGTCGGACGTCAATCGTGCCGAGGGCAATCAGACGAGCGGACTATTCCTCGTGAAGACAGATGCCGAGTACTACACGCTGGCCAACAGGGCTGTAGGCATCTTCCAAGCCGGCGAAGAAGGTCAGCCGCTGGTCGGGAACGAGTTCTATGGTTTTGTGCCGACCAACGTACCTGCCGTGCCGGAGCCCTCGACCTACGGAATGCTGCTTGGCGGTCTCGCGCTGACGGCGTGGGCGGCATGCAAGCGCAAGGCTTAATTACCCCGAAGTTCTCAGGAGATAAAAATGAAAATCAAGGTTCTCGCTCTTTCCCTTATTGCTGCCTTCGCATCGAGCTCCGCTCTCGCATTCGTTGCACTGCCTGAATCCGGACAGCTTCGCATCACTGCTCAGAACGATGTGACCGAAGATCCGTTGTGGCTGGGTTTTGGTTGGAGTCCGACGTCAGAAGGCTATACGCGTGCTGCAGCCCGGGTAAGTTCGGTGTTGTACGACGGTATCGATGTCGGCAACTTCTACGACTATGTTTTCCGCAGCGACAGCGACAACACTTTGCTGTTTGCGTCGCGCTTCGAGCTCCTCGTTGGCGAAGTCGAAGTGGGCGACCTTGAGTACGAAGTCGAGATCAACGACATTTTCCGACGCGGCTTCGCCGGCTACGACGTGTCGGTCGGCTGGTATTTCCAGACGGGGTCTGACTTCGGCGTTTCGAGCGTCGCGCACTCCAACTCGCCGCGTACGCGCCCGGCGAATCTGGCGGACGTTTTTGATGACAACGTGGTCGATTTCCGCACTGACATTTCGGTCGAGGAGGGTAATCCGACCACTGCGTGGTATGTCATCAAGACCAACGCGACTCAATTCGACTACCTCGCGAATGCCGTCAGCATTCGACAGGCGCCGAGCGTTTCGGGTGACGATCCTCCGTTGCGCAACGCGATGTTCGAAGGCTTCGCGCCGATCCCGGCCGTGCCGGAACCGTCCGAGTACGCGATGTTCCTGGCCGGTCTGGGCATGGTCGGCTTCGTTGCCCGCCGCCGCATGAACCGCATCTGAGTTTCACGCCTCGACCCGGGCAACCGGGCGTTTCTTTGAGCCAGGCCTCGTGCCTGGCTTTTTTTCATCCGAACAGCCTGGCGACCTCACGCGGTGCGCAGCGCAGATACTGTGGCGCTACCTTGATCTGCGCGCCGAGCTTGGCTGCGGCATGCCAGGGCCAGCGCGGGTCGTACAGCATCGCGCGGGCGACGCCGATCAGGTCGGCCTGGCCGGCGGCGAGTATGGCTTCGGCGTGCTCCGGCTCGGTGATCAGGCCGACCGCGATGGTCGGCAGTCCTGTTTCGGCGCGGATGCGTTCGGCGAAGGCGACCTGATAGCCCGGCGTGAGCGGAATCTGCTGCGCGGTCGATACGCCGCCGCTCGATACGTGGATGAAGCTCGCGCCGCGCGCCTTGAGCGCCTGCGCGAGGACCACGCTCTGTTCGATGTCCCAGCCGCCGTCCACCCAGTCGCTGGCGGAAATGCGCATGCCGACCGGCCGGTCGTGAGGGAAGGCTTCGCGCACCGCGTCGAACACCTCGAGCGGAAAGCGCAGCCGGTTCTCGAGCGTGCCGCCGTAGGCGTCATCACGTGCATTGGCCAGCGGCGACAGGAACTGGTGCAGCAGATAGCCGTGTGCGCCGTGCACCTCGATGGCGTCCAGTTCGAGCCGCGCCGCGCGCTTTGCCGCGTCGGCGAAGGCGGTGCGCACCCGGCGCAGGCCGTCGGCGTCGAGTGAATGTGGCGGGTTCTCGTGCGCGGCGTGCGGGATCGAGGAGGGCGCCACGGTCTGCCAGCCGCCGGCGGTCGGCGCGATCTGTGCGCCACCCTCCCAAGGTCGTGCCACCGAAGCCTTGCGGCCGGCATGGCCGAGCTGGATCGCGATCGGCATGCTGGAGTGGGCACGCACACCGTCGAGCACGCGACGCAGTGCGGCTTCGTTGTCATCGTTCCACAGGCCGAGGTCGGCGGCAGAAATCCGACCGTCGGCTTCGACCGCAGTCGCCTCGATCACGAACAGGCCGGCGCCCGACAGCGCCATTTGGCCGATGTGCATCAGGTGCCAGTCGGTCGCGTTGCCGTCGCTGGCCGAGTACTGGCACATCGGCGCGATGACGATGCGGTTGGACAGCCTGAGGCCGCCGAGGTCGTAGGGCTGGAAGAGCGGGCTGGACATGAATGGGATCTCGCGGTCGTTGAAGGGCGGGCGGCGCGGCCGCAGCGCCCTGCAATCTACCGCCGACCGCCGGCCCGCGTCGACTTTCGCGACACCGGCGGCTGCATCGTCAGAGCCCCAGTTCGGACAGGCCGGGATGATCGTCGGGACGCCGTCCCTGCGGCCAGCGGAACAGGCGTTCCGACTCGCTGATCGCCAGGTCGTTGATGCTGGCGTGGCGGTGCGCCATCAGGCCCTTGTCGTCGAATTCCCAGTTCTCGTTGCCGTAGGAGCGGAACCAGTTGCCGGCGTCGTCCTGCCATTCGTAGGCGAAGCGCACGGCGATGCGGTTGCCGGCGGTGCACCACAGTTCCTTGATCAGCCGGTACTCGCGCTCCTTCGCCCACTTGCGGGTCAGGAAGTCGACGATCTCGGCGCGGCCGCGCAGGAACTCCGAGCGGTTGCGCCAGCGGCTGTCGGCGGTGTAGGCGAGCGATACGCGTTGCGGGTCGCGGCTGTTCCAGCCGTCTTCGGCGGCGCGCACCTTCTGCGCAGCGGTTTCGGACGTGAAGGGCGGCAGGGGCGGGCGGGGGGCGTCGGTCATGGCAAAGGCTCCGGGGGTTGAAAAGAGACAGGTCTGTCTACATACTTGAACAAGACAGGTCTGTCTGTCAACATGAATGGATGTTCACATCTCTCGACGATCTCGCCGGACCCGGTCCGCTGCCCGAACAGGATGCGCGGACCCGCGTACTCGAATGCGCCTACCGGCTGTTCTACCGCCACGGCCTGCGCGCCACCGGCATCGACCGCATCATTGCCGAGTCGGGTGTCGCCAAGGCGTCGTTCTACCGCCACTTTCCGACCAAGCAGGCGCTGGTCGAGGCCTATCTGGACCTGCGCCACGCGCGCTGGATGGGCTGGCTGGAAAGCCGGCTTGCTGCTGCGCCGGATGCCCGCGCCTGGTTGGCTGCGCTGCCCGATGCGCTGGACGACTGGTTCCGCGCGCCCGGCTTTCGCGGCTGCGCCTTCATCAATGGTCACGCCGAAGCCGGCACGGACGCGCCGCCGATGACGGTGACGCACAAGCGGGAACTGGCGGCGCGGATCGAAGCGGCCTGTCGCGAGGCGGGTTTCGTTCGACCGGACGAGGTTGCCGCCGATCTGCTGCTGCTCATCGAGGGCGCCATCGTGCGCGCGCAGATGGAAGGTGCGGACGCGGCCCGCGCGCCGCTGGCACGGGTGTTTGCGCGGGTGCTCGCCGGGGCGGAGCGCGCATGCGTCTGACACCTGATTCGTGGCCGGAGTCAGGGCCGGGGTTCTGTGGGAGGGGTCTTGACGCCGACAGCAGCCCGCATCGAAGCCCGAGGACTGCAGCGGCCGTGTCGCGGCCAAGGCCACCCCCACAGGGATCGCGCCTGACTCGTGACTGGAACCAGGGCCGGGGTTCTGTGGGAGGGGTCTTGACCCCGACAGCAGCCCGCATCGAAGTCCGCAAAGGCCCTGTCGCTGCCAAGGCCGCTCTCACAGGGAGAGGTGGTGTGCGCGGTAAGTACAGCGACGGGGCTTGTCGTCAGCGGCGGGCGTTACCGCTGCGCCACCACGCCTGCATCGTTCGGCCGGTCGGCTCGATGGTTTCGCCGGCAGGGTTCAGTGGCCAGTGCCAGCGGGGACCGGCAGCCCAGCCGTCGGCGACGAGGCGCTCCGGCAGACCCGGCAGCAGCACTTCGTCCGGCGCATTCGCTCGGGTCTGCGCGTACTCGATGATCAGGCAGGCGTGCCGCACGCGGCCGAGTGCATCGATGTGCGCCTGCGGTATCGCCGCGCCGTAGCGCTCGACGGCCGACTCGGCCTCGCCGCGCTCCAGAAGCGTCGCGCACGGCAGCAGCGGCAGTTGCGACAGCAGGTTCACCGAGGCGCACCAGGCGTCGGCCGGCATCGCGGGTGCGGCGCGCAGCGGATCGCGCGACAGGTCCTCCAGCACGCCGCTCACGTCCTGCCGTACACAGCGCACCCGCCCTGAGTACTTGCGAACGGCAGCACGCGCAGCCGGGCCGAAGCACACGTCTACGAGGTCTACGGTTTCGAACAGGTCGAGCAGTTCGCGCAGTGGCACGTCCTGCAGCAGACCTGCGCCCATGATCCACGCGCGCCGCGGTGCATCCGGTGCTGCGGCGGAAAGGCGGGCGGCGGCGAGCAAGGCGGCGCGCGTCTGCGCGATGTGGTCTGCCCAGTGCGTGCGCAGCCGGCGGTGGCGCACGGCGAGCGCGGCCGCCTCGCGGCGCAGACCAAGGCGCTGCGCCGCCGGCAGACAGTCTAGGCGTGCCCAGGCAATCAGTTCCTCGATCATGCGGCGTCCGGCGGGAACAGCGCGCGGGCGCGTGGTGCCGGGTCGAGCCGATAGAAGCGGGCCAACTGCTCGTACAGATCCGGCCAGGCCTGCTGTATCAGGTCAGGGATTTCGAAGAAGCACTCCGACATGACGGCGAAGAACTCGGCCGGGCTTTCCGCGGCGTATTCGTCGATGCCGGTGTCCACGCCGGCGTCGACGTCGGCACAGAAGCGCTCGTAGGCGGTCGACCACACGGCCGCCCAGCGCTGCACGCTCATGCCGGCATGCAGCGGCGGCAGACCGTCAGGCTCGCCGTTGCGCATGTCCAGCTTGTGCGCGAACTCGTGGATGACCACATTGATGCCGTCGGCCGCCAGCGATTCCGGCTGCCAGGACAGCAGTACCGGGCCGCCTTCCCACGCCTCGCCGACCAGCGTGTCCTCGTATTCGTGCACGACGCCGGCGTCGTCGGTGACCCGGCGCGGCACGACGAAGTCGCCCGGGTAGACCACCACGCCGACCCAGTCGTCGTACCAGTCCAGCCCCAGGTTGAGCACCGGCACGCAGGCCTGCAGCGCGATCTCGAGCAGCATGTCGTCGGTCAGCACGGTGTCGTGGGCGCCGTGGAATTCCTTGCTCGCGATGAACTGCCGCGCCAGTTCACGCAGGCGCGGCCGGTCGGCGGGGTCGAGGAAATCGAGCCAGGGCAGGCGGGCCTCGATGCGGGCCCACTGTTCGTCGGGTACGTCGGGCAGTTCGGGTTCGACGGCGGAAACGAGTCGGCGCAGCCAGTGCAACATCCGGAAGTAATCCTCTCTTGCGCGGGGTGGGGGCAGCGCCTATTGTGAAGGCTCTGCAACCACGAAAGGAGGTGATCCGTGATGAAACGTCTCGCGATCCTGCTGGGGCTGGCGATGTTTGCGTCGTCCAGTGCCGTTCTTGCATGCCCGGGCGAAAAGCACGGCGACGCCAAACCCCAGAGCTCCCAGCCGGAGAAGCCAAAGACCTGATTCCGCGCAACTGTCGTGAGACAGGTGTGCGAGGGGCGACCGCGAAAGCGGTCGCCCTTTTTCGTTGACCTGGTGCGTCGGGAGCTCGCCGTGCGGAGGGGGGGAGTGAATGGCGTGGGGGCGTCCCTGGCAATCACCGGGCTCCGACTGCGCGGTGTATCGAATATCTTAGGTCCGCTGCGGTTGCATCGCGGCCAAGGCCGCTCCCACAGGAATTGCGCCCAATCGGTGATCGGAGCGGGCGTTCTGTGGGAGGGGTCTTCCGACCCCGACAGCGGCTTGTATCGAAGCCGACGGCCCGCAACCGCCGCGTCGCGGTCAGAAGACCGCTCCCACAGGGGAATGCGCCAGACCCGCGGCCCGAGCCCGGGTGGGTCCTCTGTGGGAGGGGTCTTCCGACCCCGACAGCGGCCTGTATCGAAGCCGGTGGCCTGCAACCGCCGCGTCGCGGTCAGAACACCGCTCCCACAACGACGGCGCTCACTGCCGCCCGCTTCAGAAAGTCCCGTTCAGCGCCCGCCGCAGCGTACTGGACGGCAGTTCGCCGAACAGTTCGCGGTAGTCGTGCGAGAAGTGGCCGAGGTGCCAGAAGCCCCATTGCATCGCGATGTCGTGCACGCTGCGCGCCGGGTCGCTGCCGTGCTGCAGCGCGCGCCGCACGGCGTTCAGCCGCACGCGTTTCAGGTAATCCTTCGGCGCCATGCCGAGCACGCTGTTGAAGTGGTTCTGCAGCGCGCGGCGCGTGACGTGCAGGCGTTCGCACAGTTCGTCTACGCCGTCGACCGAGCTTTCCGGCTTCAGCGCGATGCGCCGCGCCTGCATCACGATGTCGAAGCGGCGCTGTTCGAGTGCTGTGCGCGATGGCGGCGCCGGGTCGTCGCCGAGGCTGTCGAGCAGCAGATCGACCAGATCGGCGCACAGATCGCCGGACGGGGTGGTGGCACCGACCGGTTCCAGCAGGCCTTCGATCAGGAAACACAGTTCGCTGTGCCGCGATGGACTGAGCGCGCGGCTGGCGACCGAGCCGTGCAGCAGCAGCTGTTCGAGCTTGTGTCCGTGGCGGCCGGTCAGGCGCGAGGCGAGCCAGCCTTCGTCGGCGACGATGCCGTAGATGCCGAAGTCGCGCGGCGTGCGCAGCGTGAAGCCGCTGCTGGCGCGCGCCATCATCAGATGCACCCCATCGCTGTGCGGCCGGCCGCAGAAGCGCACTTCACCGGTGCGCGACAGATCGGGCAGGCCCATCCACACCGAGCCCGACCACGGGCCGCACTGCTGGCTGGTTTCCTGTTCGGTGTATTCGTGGAACACCTGCAAGCGCGGGCCGTTCTCGACCAGCATTTCGCGGATGCAGCCGCTGAACACGCCACCCGACAACTGCTCGTATTCCTGATGCCAGCGCGAAATATTGTCCGCGTGCTCCGCGACGTCGTCGCTGCGGCACACGCGGATTCCGTCCTTCGGGGCGCTTCTGGTGGCGTCCTCCGCGGTCGGGGCTGGCGCGATGTCATGTCCCATGTTCTGCCTCTCCTCCTGTCGCTCGCGCGAACAGGAATGTACCGTGATTGCAGGGACTTAGCATTCCCCGTGCCAACTGCCGCAAACAGCTTTTCCGATTCGGGATAGTGCACTGCCGCGACTTTTCCGATTCCGGATAGTGGGGACGCCTTCCCGGTGATCGAATGAAAAAGAGGTTCCGCGCCGGGCGGAACAGATCCGGGAGAGGAAAACATGTCGTCAACACTGAATGCGACCGGGGCGGGCGGCCCGCAGTCGCTGAAGAAGGTGCTGGGTCCGCTGCAGCTGTGGGGCATCGCGGTCGGACTGGTCATTTCGGGCGAGTACTTCGGCTGGAGCTATGGCTGGAACTCGGCCGGCACGCTGGGCTTCCTGTGCGCCACCGTGCTGGTTGCGGCCATGTACGCGACCTTCATCTTCAGCTTCACCGAACTGTCTACCGCCATCCCGCACGCCGGCGGTCCCTTCGCCTACGCGCGGCGCGCCTTCGGACCCTTCGGCGGCTTCATCGCCGGTTTCGCCACGCTGGTCGAATTCGTGTTCGCGCCGCCGGCGATCTCGCTGGCCATCGGCGCCTATCTCAATGTGCAGTTCCCCAGCGTCGATCCGAAGATGATCGCGCTCGGCGCCTACGTCGTGTTCATCGCGCTGAACTGGGTGGGGGTGAGCATCGCCGCCACCTTTGAACTGTTCGTGACGTTGCTCGCCATCTTCGAACTGCTGCTGTTCATGGGCATCGTCGCGCCCGGCTGGAGCATGGCGAACTTCGTCGCCAATGGCTGGGCCGGCCAGAACGAGTTCTCCGGCGTTGCGCTGGCGGGCATCTTCGCGTCCATCCCGTTCGCCATCTGGTTCTTCCTGGCGATCGAGGGCGCGGCGATGGCGGCCGAGGAGGCACGCGACCCGAAGCGCACGATTCCGGTCGCCTACGTGGCCGGCATCCTTACCCTGCTGGTGCTCGCCTTCGGTGTCATGATCTTTGCCGGCGGCGTCGGCGACTGGCGCCAGATCGCCAACATCAACGATCCGCTGCCGCAGGCGATGAAGGCGGTGGTGGGCGAGAACAGCGGCTGGCTGCACATGCTGGTGTGGATCGGCCTGTTCGGCCTGATCGCCTCCTTCCACGGCATCATCATGGGCTACTCGCGGCAGATCTTCGCGCTCGCCCGTGCCGGCTACCTGCCGCGCTACTTCGCCGCACTCAGCCCGCGTTTCCAGACGCCGCACCGCGCACTGCTGGCGGGGGGCGTGATCGGCGTGGTCGCCATCTTCAGCGACTCGTGGATCAGCTTCGGCGGCCAGACGCTGACCGCCAACATCGTCACGATGTCGGTATTCGGTGCCATCGTCATGTACATCATGTCCATGGCCTCGCTGTTCAAGCTGCGCAAGAGCGAGCCGCTGCTGGAACGTTCGTACCGCGCGCCGTTCTATCCGGTATTCCCGGCCATCGCGCTGGCGCTGGGCGTGTTCTGCCTCGGCGCGATGGTGTGGTTCAACACGCTGCTGGCCGGCGTCTTCCTCGGCCTGTTCGCGCTCGCCTCGGCCTACTTCTTCCTGACCGGCCAGCAGCGCGCCGACGCACCGGAAGACGTGATGCTGGCCGGCAGCCGCTGAGGAGAGCGCCATGGCTTATCGCGTGACGGTGGGCGGGGAGGCGTTCAGCTTCCCCGACCTGAAGACGGTGATGGCCTGCGCCAGCCCGGCCCGCTCCGGCGACGTGCTGGCCGGCGTGGCAGCAGGCTCCGCGCTGCGCCGTGTGGCGGCGCGGCACGCGCTGGCCGACATCCCGCTGGCCACCTTCCTGAACGAGGCGCTGGTGCCGTACGAGGAGGACGAGATCACGCGCCTCATCGTCGACAGCCATGACCGCGCCGCCTTCGCGACGATCGCCCATCTGACGGTGGGCGGTTTCCGCGAGTGGCTGCTCGACGACGCGGCCGACGCTGACGCGCTGACCGCGGTATCGCCGGGCCTGACGCCGGAAATGGTCGCGGCGGTAAGCAAGCTCATGCGCAACCAGGACCTGATCGCGGTGGCGCGCAAATGCCGCGTGGTGACGCAGTTCCGCAACACGATAGGCCTGCCCGGCCATCTGGCGGTGCGGCTGCAGCCGAACCACCCGACCGACGATCTGCGCGGCGTGGCGGCCTCGACGCTGGACGGTCTGCTGTGCGGCGCCGGTGATGCGGTGATCGGCATCAATCCGGCCTCCGACAGCCTGCCCGCCATCGCCAGCCTGCTGCACATGCTGGACGAGCTGATCGAACGCTTCGACATTCCGACCCAGAGCTGCGTGCTGACGCACGTGACCAATACGGTGAAGCTGATCGAGCAGGGCGCGCCGGTCGATCTGGTGTTCCAGTCGGTCGGCGGCACCGAAAAGACGAACGCCTCGTTCGGCGTCAGTCTGGCGGTACTCGACGAGGCGTATGACGCAGCGCTGTCGCTCGGCCGCGGCACGCTCGGCGACAACGTCATGTATTTCGAGACCGGGCAGGGCAGCGCATTGTCCGCCAACGCCCACCACGGCGTGGACCAGCAGACCTGCGAGGCGCGCGCCTACGCGGTGGCGCGCCGCTACAAGCCGCTGCTGATCAATACCGTGGTCGGCTTCATCGGCCCGGAGTACCTGTACGACGGTAAGCAGATCATCCGCGCCGGGCTGGAGGATCACTTCTGCGGCAAGCTGCTCGGCCTGCCGCTGGGCTGCGACGTCTGCTACACCAATCACGCCGAAGCCGACCAGGACGACATGGACACGCTGCTGGTGCTGCTCGGCGCCGCCGGCATTCCGTTCGTGATTGGCGTGCCGGGGGCGGACGACATCATGCTCAACTACCAGAGCACCTCCTTCCACGACGCGCTGTTCCTGCGCCGCACGCTGGGCCTGAAGCGCGCGCCCGAATTCGAGCGCTGGCTGCAGTCCATCGGCCTCACCGATCCGAACGGCGAACTGCTGCGCGGCAGCGGCCGCGCGCTGGTCGACGGCATCACCTCGCTGGCTGCGTTGCCCTCGCCGCGCGCCGCATGAGATCCACATCCATTTCAAACAGACCGGGAGCTTTCTTCATGACTTCGATCCGCCACACCACGCTGCTCTGTGCAGCCCTGTTCGCCGCCGCACCGCTGGCACACGCCGAAGAGGCCGCGCCGGCCTCCGACTGGACGGTGCCGATGAGCGTCACGCTGGTCAGCGACTACATCTTCCGCGGCCAGTCGCAGACCTGGGGCGGTCCGGCGCTGCAGTTCAGCATCGAGGCGGTGCACAGTTCGGGCTTCTACGCCGGCTTCTTCGCGTCGAACGTGTCCGATCACTGGCTGCCGGGCGCAGCGGTCGAAACCGACCTCTACGGTGGCTACCGCACCAAGGTGGCGGACACGATAGGCGTCGATGTCGGCGCCGTGTATTACATGTACCCGGGAGCCAACTGGGACGATTCGCCCTTCACCGGCTTCAACGCACGCAACCGTCTCGACACTGCCGAAGCCTATGTCGCGCTGAACTGGGAATGGCTCACCTTCAAGACCGGGCGCACGCTGAACGAATACTTCGGCTGGAGCACCAACAATTCGCCGGTCAATGGTGGCTTCTTCGGCGACCTGTCGGCTGGCGTCACCGGCAATACGCGCGGTTCGCATTACTTCGAACTGAACGCTGCCTACGACGTGGCCGAAGGGTGGAACGTCAGCGGTCAGATCGGTCGCCAGATCGTGCGTAATTCGACCGGACTGGACATCACCTACTACAAGATCGGCGTCACCCGCGCGCTGCCGGATGGCTGGTCGGCCGGCGTGTTCTACTCGGCATAGAGCGAGCCGAACGCGTACAAGGACTTCGTCAGCCTGGACAACGGGCGGTCGGATTCCGACATTGCGAAGGACAAGCTGTTCGTCAGCGTGACCAAGGCCTTCTGAGATGGCGTCGGCCCCGGGCAGCGACGGCCGGGGCCGGCGCGAGGAACGTGAAGAGATGTGCGATGAAGGATGAAGACAAGGACGGCGCGCTGAGCGACAGCACGGATGCCTGGGCGCTGTGGCGCAGTTTCACGTCGGCGCGCATCGGCCTGGGCCGCGTCGGCAACGCCGTGCCCACCGCGGAAGCGCTGGGCTGCGGTCTGGCCCACGCGCTGGCCCGCGACGCCATCCACACGCCGCTCGATGTGGCGGCGCTGGCCTCCGAACTGAACGCGCAGGACTGGCCGGCACTGCCGGTGAAAAGCCGTGCGCCCGACCGCGAAACCTATCTGCGCCGGCCTGATCTCGGCCGCCGGCTCGACCCCGATGACCGCGTACGGCTGGATGGCATGCGCGGCGAGGGCTGCGATCTGGCGGTGGTGATCGGCGACGGCCTCTCGTCGGCGGCGGTGGCGCGGCACGCGGTGCCGCTGCTCGCGGCGCTGTATCCGCTGCTGCCAGAAGAGTGGTGCATCGCGCCGGTGGTGATCGCCACCCAGGCGCGCGTGGCGCTGGCCGACGAGGTCGGCGAGGCGCTGGGCGCACGCATGGTGGCCATGCTGATCGGCGAGCGGCCGGGGCTCAGTTCGCCGGACAGCCTCGGCGTCTACCTGACCTGGGCGCCGCGCGTCGGCCGGTCGGACGCTGAGCGCAACTGCATATCGAATGTGCGGCCCGAGGGCCAGCCCTATGGTGCCGCCGCCTATCGCCTGAACTGGCTGATGCAGCAGGCGAGTGCACTGCGCCTGACCGGCGTCGGACTGAAGGACGAGAGCGACCACACGCTGCCGCTGATCGACCGGGCAGGCGCGCCGCGGCTCGACTGAGAGCAAGGCGCGGCGGCAAAGAAAAAGGGCGACGCATCTGCGTCGCCCTGAAACCCGATTCAATCTGGTCGAATCAGGAGGAGGTTCGTAGGCTTCAGCGCTTGAGCTTCTTCATGCGCTCGGCCGGGGTGATGATGTCGGTGAGGCGGATGCCGAACTTGTCGTTCACCACCACCACCTCGCCCTGCGCAATCAGCGTGCCATTGACCAGCACGTCCATCGGCTCGCCCGCCATGCCGTCGAGCTCGACCACCGAGCCGTGGCCCAGTTGCAGCAGGTTGCGGATCGAAATCTTGGTACGGCCCAGTTCCACGGTCAGCTGCACCGGGATGTCGAGGATCATTTCGAAGTCGCGCAGGCCTTCGGCAGGCTTGTTCGCGCTTTCCCCGAATTGCTGGAATATGTTCGCCGGCTGCGCCTCCACCGTTGCGTGGTCGGCGTCCAGTGCGGCGAGTGCTTCGTCTGCGGTGGTCTGTTCCGCCATCGCGGCGGCCCAGTCATCGTCACTGACTTGTTCTTCGGCTTCGGCCAGATCGCTCATGGTTTTTCCTCACCTGTCTTCTTGCCCTGGGCGTTCAGGGCGTGCTCGATCAACTCTTCCTCGCCGGCCATGAAACGCTCGATGCGCAATGCGTAGTGCCCGTTCTGAACGCCGTACTTGCACTGCAACACGTCTATGCCATCGACCGCGGCCGTCACCGTCTCTGGGATAGTTATCGGAATGATGTCGCCAACCTTTAGGTTGTTGAGGCCGCCCAGGGTCAGCGAGCCGTCGCCGAGGTTCACCGACAGTTCGACCGCGGCGTCCTGCACCTGACGGGTCAGCAGCTTGATCCAGCGGTTGTCCGAACTGACGCTGTCGCTCTGCATCGACGAATTCAGGATGTCGCGCAGCGGCTCGACCATCGAATAGGGCAGGCAGATGTGCATCTCCGCCGACACACCGCCCAGCTCGACGGTGAAGGTCGAGGCGACGACGATTTCCGACGGCGTGGCGATGTTGGCGAACTGCGAGTTCATTTCCGAGCGCATGTACTCGAACTTGATCTTGTGCACCGGCTCCCACGAGCGCTCGTACTCGGCGAAGAACACGTCGAGCAGGCCGTGGATGATGCGCTGCTCGGTCGCCGTGAAATCGCGCCCTTCGACCCGAGTATGGAAGCGTCCGTCGCCGCCGAACATGTTGTCGATGACCAGGAACACCAGGTTCGGGTCGAACACGACGAGACCCGTACCGCGCAGCGGCTTCACCTGGACCAGGTTCAGGTTGGTCGGTACCACCAGATTGCGGATGAATTCCGAGTACTTCTGCAGGCGGATCGGGCCGAGCGAAATCTCGGCGCTGCGCTGCATGAAATTGAACAGGCCGATGCGCAGGTAACGGGCGAAACGCTCGTGGATCAGCTCCAGCGTGGGCATGCGCCCGCGGACGATTCTTTCCTGGGTGCCGAGGTTGTATGGGCGAATGCCGCCGGTGTCGTCCTCCTGGACGGCTTCGTCGGTTTCGCCGGTGACGCCCTTCAGCAGGGCATCGACCTCTTCCTGGGAAAGAAAGTCGGACATGATCTTCCTCGCTGTTCTCTTCGGCGCTACTGCACGATGAAGGAGGTGAAGAGCACCGATTCGACCGGACCTATCGGTTCCTCGGGCTCGCCCTTGCGGTTACGCGGTACCTCGCCGACGATGGCATTGACCGCGTGCTTGATGTCTTCCGCCAGTTGCTCGCGGCCTTCCGCGCTGCCAAGTTCCGAGGCTTTCTTGCCGGACAGCAGCATCAGCACGCGGTGGCGGATTTCCGGCATGTAGGCCTTCAGGTTGTCGGCCGCAGGTTGTTCATCGACGCGCAGCGTCGCCTTGACCTGCAAGTACTGGTCGACTGCGGTTTCGGGCTGCAGATTGACGGTGAAGGGGTCGAGTTCGACGAAGACCGGCGGCAGGCCCTTGGCTTCCGCATCCTTCTTCTTCTTCAGCTTGGCCTTCTTCGCTTCCTTGGCGGCTGCCTCATGATCGTCCTCGGCAACGACTTCCTCGCCGTCCTCGCCTTCGTCGGCGTGACTGCCACCCATCATGAAGAAGGCCGCGGCGCCGCCCAGTATCACCACCACCAGCAAGGCGATGATGATGACGAGCATCTTGTTGCCCTTCTTCTTCGGTGCGTCTGCTCCGGCTTCGTCCGGGGTGGCGGCTGCTTTGGCCATATTCGATGCTCCTGTCTGATTCGGAATTGTCGGCGGGCACACATGCCTTTCAATGTCCGAATAACGGCTGATTGATCCGTTTTTTTAGTGCCGGAGCGGTTTTTTGCTCGACAGGTGCATCCCGACCTTTGCGGCTGCCACGGATTTCGGGGGGCAGTCAGGCGAACAGATCGACCAGACCGGTGCCGCGCCGCGCGGTCTGGCTGACCGCGAGCTCGCCGCTGTCGCGACCACGCTGGCCGCGCTGTTCTCCGCCCTGGCCTTCGCGCGAGGGCTGGTCGCTGCTGACGTTCGCCTCGCCCAGCGAAATACCGCCTTCGGCCAGCATTTCACGCAGACGGGGCATGGCCTGTTCGAGCGCTTCACGCACCAGCGGATTGGCCGATACGAATTGTGCAGTGCTGAGGTCGGAGCCGATCTCCAGCGTGATTTCGATGCGACCCAGATGCGGCGGCGTCAGCACCAGTTCGGCCTTGCTCATGCCCTGATCGGCCAGCCAGCTGATCTGGTGGCCGACGTCGTCGGCCCAGCCCGGCTGGCTCACCGGCGTGGCGACCGTCATCTCGGTCTTCGGCTGCTGGGCTGCCGCCATATGGGCGCGGAAGTCGGCGTGCTGTGCCTGCTGCATCGTGCCGGTGGTGTTGTCGGCGAAGGCGTCGGGCAGCACGTCGGCAGCGAGGTCGAAGTCCGGCAGCGTTTTGCCGTCTACCTCCACGTCGCTGCCGGCCTGGGCGGCAATCCCTGCCGCCAGCGGGTCCGCATTGCCCTTTGCCGCTTTGCCGCCATTGCCGCCGGTGAGGTCGGACAACGCCGTCGTGGCTTCGCTTTCGCTCGAAGCCGCCGCTTTCAGCGCGTCGGCCAGCTGCAGCACAGGTGTCAGCAGCAGGCCGGCGGCGAGCATGTCGGCGCCGCTCTGTGGGGTTTCGGTGGTGATCAGTTCCTGCGCGTCCTCGTCCGGCTTGATGGCGTCGGCCATCAGGTCGGCCAGCAGCTCGGGCGGAAGTTCGCGCCCCTGTCCGCTGGCCAGCAGGTTGTCCTTGAGCAGGTTGGCGAAGGCGGCGGCGTCTTCGCCGCTCAGTTCGCCAGCAATGCCGCGGATCTCTCCGACCGGGCCGGACGTGGCGAGCGGGTTCGATGAAGTGGGCAGGTTAAGCGTCGGTGCCGGCATGGTGATCTCTCCTGTGACGGAGGGACCACAGCACTATCCGTGCCAGTTGCCGGCAAGGGTGGAGCAGTTCAGTCGTCGTTGACCTGACGGCCTGAACGGTCGTCGTTCACCCGCTGCTCGGCACGTGCCTGTTTGCGGGCGACGCCTGCGTGGTGGCGGTCGGACAGCGTTTCGAACGCCTTGACCCGGGTACGCGTGTCCAGCCACTCGCGCTGGCCTGCTTGGGCGAGATCGCGTGAGCGCTCGACCTGACGCTGCTGGTGACAGATGGCGTCATCGATGCGGGCAAGGAAGGCGCGGTAATTGGACCACTGGTTGGGCGTCAGGCCGCTGCGTGCAGCTGCCATGAACTGGCCCTGGTACTCGTTGCGGTACTGCTCGAGCATGTCGAGCTTGCGCGTGTTGTCCTGTTCGCTGGCCATCAGCGCAGCCAGCGCACGGGCGGCTTCGTCCATGCGCGTGACGCTGAGATCCAGGATGGATTGGAGTCGGAATTGTTCAGCCATGACTTGAAAGCATCGTTCCGATCATCGGGGCCGGGCGTGATCCAGATCACGCATTTTCGGCCAGTGACGGATTTTTGCAATCATGGCGTCTGACCGAAGATCTGGTGCAGCTTCATGACCGCATCCTCGTAGCCTTCGCGCTCGTCCATGCGCTGCTGCAGGAAGGCCTCCAGCGTCGGGAACATGTTCACCGCCTGGTCCAGTTGCGGGTCGGAGCCGGGGGCATAGGCGCCGACGGCGATCAGGTCGCGTGCACGCTGATAGCGTGACCAGTAGCCCTTGAAGCGGCGCACCAGATCGAAATGACTGGGTTTGACCAGGCCGTGCATGGCGCGCGATACGGACTGTTCGATATCGATCGCCGGGTAGTGGCCGGAGTCGGCCAGCTGGCGCGTGAGCACGAAGTGGCCGTCGAGGATGGCGCGTGCCGAGTCGGCGATCGGGTCCTGCTGGTCGTCGCCTTCGGCCAGCACGGTGTAGAAGGCGGTGATCGAACCACCACCTTCCGGGCCGTTGCCGGCGCGCTCGACCAGCTGTGGCAGCCGCGCGAACACGCTCGGCGGGTAACCGCGGGTGACGGGCGGCTCGCCGATGGCCAGCGCGATTTCGCGTTGCGCCATCGCATAGCGGGTCAGCGAATCCATGATGAGCAGCACGTGCCGCCCCTGGTCGCGGAACCATTCCGCCACCGTCGTCGCATAGGCGGCACCTTGCAGCCGCATCAGCGGGCTGGTGTCGGCAGGTGCTGCGACCACCACCGAACGCTTCAGTCCGGCGGCGCCGAGAATCTGTTCGATGAATTCCTTCACCTCGCGGCCCCGTTCGCCGATCAGCCCGACCACCACGACCTCGGCGGAAGTGAAGCGCGCCATCATGCCCAGCAGCACCGACTTGCCGACGCCGGAGCCGGCGAACAGGCCGACGCGCTGGCCGCGGCCGACGGTGAGCAGCGAATTGATCGAGCGGATGCCGGTGTCCATCGTGCGCTTGATCGGCTCGCGCAGCAGCGGGTTGACCGCGCGGCTGGCGACCGAGCGCGAATGGCGGGTGACGATGGGCCCCATGCCGTCGAGCGGACGGCCAGCGCCGTCGACCACGCGGCCGAGCAGGGCATCGCCGACCGGCAGGTGCTTGGCGCGGTCGGAGGCGCGACGTCGCGGCTCCAGCCGCTCGGTCGGTGTTGGTCGTTGCGGAGCGGTTTCGAGCGGGATGACCTGGGCACCCGGTGCGAGGCCGACCACGTCGTCGGTTGGCATCATGAACAGCTTTTCGCCGTTGAAGCCGACCACCTCCGCTTCGCAGCTGTTGCCGCCCGGCACCATGATGCGGCAGCCGGAACCCAGCGGCAGTTTGAGGCCGGCCGCTTCCATCACCAGACCGTTGATGCGGGTCAGGCGACCGGCGTGCTGATACGGATTGACGCGTCCGGCGAGCGTGCCGCAGTCGGTCAGGAAGCCGGACCACTTGCGCACATGCACATTCGGTTTGCCGGCCGCCTCCGGTTGCTCGTCCGTGCTGTCCGCGCTGTCCGGCTCCAACGTCGATTCAGTCATGTTCCAGCCACTCCGCGCCATCGACCAGCGATTCGACGATGCGGTCCCAGCGCGTCGGGACCGTGGCGTCGATCTGGCTGCCGCCGGATTCGACCTTGCAGCCGCCGCGCGCGATGGCGCCGTCCTCGAAGATGCGGTGGCCGGCGTGCGTGAGCTGGTCGCCGATATGGCTGCGCACGACCGAGGCGTCTTCGGGGTTCAGATAGATGGCGGTGTGCTGGTGCGGCAACTGGTTGATCGCTTCGCGCACGACGGCGACCACCACCTCGGGATTCACACGTATGGTCTGGCGCACGACGTTGCGCGCGATTTCGACGCCGAGGTTCAGTACCTCGCGGGCGATCGAATTGTCCAGTGCGGCGAGCGCCTCTTCCAGCTGCTCGACCACGCTGTGCAGGCGCATCGCTTCCATGCGCACGCGCGCCGTGCCCTCCTCGTAGCCGGCGGCATAACCCTCGCGGTGCGCCTCCTGCTGCAGCTTCTCGATGTCGTCCGCGGTGGGAAAGCGGAAGGGCGCCGGCGTCTCGTCGTCCGTGTCGGCCGCAGCCGCCTCCTCCGGCGCCATCGCGGGGGGAGGCGCTGGGTCGGCGTCGACAGCCGGTTCGGGTGCCGGCGCAGGTGCCGACTCCGGCGTATCGAACACCGGCATCTGCCAGGCAGTGAAGGATTCGCTGTTCATCGTGCGCAGCCTGCCTCAGAGCGGGCCATCGTCAAAGCATTTCCTCGCCACCCTTGCCGCCCATGACGATCTGGCCTTCCTCGGCCAGACGGCGGGCGATCTTCAGGATTTCCTTCTGTTCGGCCTCGACTTCCGACAGCTTCACCGGACCGCGACCTTCGAGGTCTTCGCGCAGCGCCTCGGCGGCGCGCGAGGACATGTTCTTGAATATCTTCTCGCGCAACTCCGGCGAGGCACCCTTGAGCGACAGCACCAGCTGATCGCCGCTGACTTCGCGCAGCAGCGTCTGGATGCCGCGGTCGTCGATGTCCAGCAGGTTCTCGAACACGAACATTTCGTCGACGATCTTCTGCGCCAGATCGGCGTCGTATTCCTTCACCGCATCGAGGATGGCCGACTCGTTGGCGCTGCCGACGAAGCCGAGGATTTCCGCGGTGGCCTTGATGCCGCCCAGCGTCGTCTTCTTCATCTTGGCCGAACCCGACAGCACGCGCGACATCGCTTCGTTCAACTCGCGCAGCGCGACCGGCTGCACGCCGTCCAGCGTGGCGATGCGCAGCACGACGTCGTTGCGCAGCCGCTCCACGAAGAGCTTGAGCACTTCGGCCGCCTGGTCGAATTCCAGGTGGGTCAGGATGGTGGCGATGATCTGCGGGTGCTCGTTCTTGATCAGGTTGGCGATGGTGGCGGCATCGAGCCACTTCAGGCCCTCGATGCCGGCGGTGTCGGAGTCGTTCAGGATGCGCGACAGCAGGTGACCGGCGCGTTCCTCGCCCAGCGCCTTGGTGAGCATGTTGCGGATCAGCGTCTCGTCGGCCGACACGCGGCTGCCGGCGGCGGTCGCCTCGTCGAACAGGTCGAGCACGGCCTGCACCTTCTCACGCGGCACGTTCTTCAGTCCGGCCATCGCAGTGCCGATCTTCTGCACCTCTCGCGGGCCGAGGTGGCGCAGCACCTCGGCGGCGGCGTCCTCGCCCAGCGTCACCAGCAGCAGGGCACTGCGTTCGATTCCATCGTCATTCATCGCCGCTCACCCAGTGCTTGATCACTTCGGCCACCGCCTTCGGATCGTTCTTCGCGAATTCGCGCGCCGATTCGAGCTTCGTTTCGAAGTCGAGCTGGGCCCGCGCTTCCGGAGACATTTCGATCTGCGCCGCCGAGCCGCCGGCCAGAGCGCCCGGGATGGGCTGGCCGTTCTCGTCGAGTGTCACGTCGCGAACTTCCGGCTCGTTCTCGTCCGCTTCTGCCGGCGTGGTCAGATTGCGCACCAGCGGGCGCAGCACGCCGAGCAGCAGGTAGGCGGCGACGCCAGCGACCAGCAGATACTTCAGCAGTTCGCGCGCGAAGCCCATGGTTTCCGGGTCTTTCCACAGCGGCGTTTCGGGCGCTGCATCGACCACTTCGGTGAAAGGCGCGGAGGCGACATTGATCGTGTCGCCACGACCTTCGTTGAAGCCCATCGCCTCACGCGTCAGCGCGGTGATGCGCTGGATCTCCTCCTCGTTCAACGGCACCTGTACCACCTTGCCGTCCTTGTCGGTCTCGGTCTTGTGGTTCACCAGCACCGCCACCGACAGCCGCTTGATCTGGCCGACCGACTGGCGGACGTGCTGCACCGTCTTGTCGAGCTCGTAATTGGTGGTCGAATCCTTGCGCGTATTGATCGGCAGCATTGCCGGCTGGCCGTTGGCGCCTTCGACCGCCGGCGTGCCCGGCGCGGGCGGCGTGGTGACCGGCGCGGTGGCCGGTGTCGGCGGCTGGTTGGTCAGCGCGCCCGGCACGCCGGCGGCATTCGGCTGATTGGTTTCCGACTCGCTGAGCTGCTGGCTGCGAATGGCCGCGTTCGGCGTCGGGTTGGGTTTGTAGGTTTCCGCCGTCTGTTCGGCCTGGTTGAAGTCGATGTCGGCCGCCGTCTGCACGCGGTAATTGCCGCGGCCGACCAGCGGTTCGAGGATGCCTTCGATACGCCGTACGGTGGCTGCCTCGATCTCGCTCACATACTTCAGCTGAGTCGGGTTCAGCGACGCGTTGTCCTTGGCATCGCGGTTGTTCGACAGCAGATTGCCGTTCTGGTCCAGTACCGACACGCTGGTCGGCTGCAGCTGTGGCACGCTGGAAGCGACCAGATGCACGATGCCGCCAACCTGTTCCGGCGTCAGCGTGCGGCCGCCCAGAAGACTGACCACGACCGATGCCGACGGCTTCTGATCGTCGCGCAGGAAGGCGCTCTGTTTCGGGATGGCGAGATGCACGCGTGCGCCATCGACCGCAGCCAGCGTACCGATGGTGCGCGCCAGCTCGCCTTCGAGTGCGCGCTGGTAGGTCACCTGTTCGGAAAACTGCGACTGGCCCAGCTTCTGGCTTTCCATCAGCTCGAAACCGACCGAACCGCCGCGCGGCAGACCCTGCGCGGCCAGCTTCAGGCGGGTGTCGTGGACGAACTGCGACGGCACCAGGATGGCGTGGCCACCCTCGGAGAACTTGTAGGGCACGTTGCCCTGCTGCAGCGCGGCGACGATGGCGCCGCCGTCCTTGTCGTTGATATTGGAGAACAGCACCTCGTAGTCGGGCGTGCGGCTCCACAGCATCAGCCCGACCAGCAGCGCGATGGCCATCGCCAGCCCGCCGGCCAGCGCCATCTTCTTCTGCATCGGCATTTCGGCCAGCCGTTGCTGGGCCAGTGCCAGCGGCGTAGCCGGCGAGGCGGGGGCGGCGTTCGGATCGAGTACGGCGTCGGCCATGGTTCGTCTCTTGCAAGTTGCTCGAATGCCGGGTGTCGACGTACCGACACACCATCGAGGATGGGACGGATTCTCTGCCCCCCTCGCGCGTGGCGTTCCATGAATAAGGCGGGTTTTTGGCCGGCTGATTCCCGCCAATCCGTGGCTTGACGCTTGCTACGCTGGCACCGTCGATCAATTCACTGTCTACGACACGCATGTCAGAGCCGTCCGCCAGCGCCGCCGAACCGGCCCGCATCGCCCCCGAGGAGGCGGCGCGGCTGGCGGAAGCTTTCCGTCTGTTCAATGCCGCTTCGGCCGAACTGACCGAGGCCTATGGCGCGCTGGAAAAGCAGGTCGCCAGCCTGACCGAGGAGCTGGCGCAGGCCAACGGCGAACTGCGCCGTCAGTACGAGGAAAAGGCGCGCCTGACCGATCGGTTGAGCACGCTGCTGAACCAGCTGCCGGCCGGCGTGGTCGTGGTGGATGGTGCGGGTGCGATCGAACAGGCCAATCCGGCCGCACTGGACATGGTGGGCGCGCGCGCAGGTGCGGGTTGGGACAGCAGTGCCGCCCGGCTGCAGCCGTCGGACGCACCGGCCGAATGGGACTGCGTCGGCACCGACGGACAGGCTCGTCGGCTGTCGATGAGCGAGGCGCGGCTGGCCGGCGAGGATGCACGCATCGTGCTGCTGCACGACATGACGCGCCAGCACGCGCTGAAGATCGCCGCCGCGCGCAATGAGCGGCTGGCGGCGATGGGCGAGATGGCCGCCTCGCTGGCGCACCAGTTGCGCACGCCGCTGGCGGCGGCGACCTTGTACGTGGGTACGCTGATTTCGCGCGACATGGCGCCGGACGACGTCAAGTCGATCGCCTCGCGCGCGCAGGGCCGGCTGCGGCATCTCGAACGGCTGATCCGCGACACGCTGATGTTCGCGCGCGGCGAGGTGCTGGGCCGCGAAGCGATCGATGTGGCAGCGCTGGTCGACGAACTGCAGCACACGGTCGAGCCGGTGGCGCGCCAGGCCGGTGTGCGGCTGACGGTGGAGACGGCGTCAGGCAGCGTGTCCGGCGACCGCAAGGCGGTGGCCAGTGCGCTGGTGAGCCTGCTCGAAAACGCGGTGCAGGCTTGCGCCGACGGCGGCGAGGTGGCGCTGGCGGTCGAGGCGACCGAGGGCAGCGTCAGTTTCGTCGTGCGTGACAACGGTCGCGGCATCCCGCGCGAGATACAGGAAAGATTGTTCGAACCCTTCTTCACCACGCGGGAAGAGGGGACCGGGCTGGGGCTGGCGATCGCACGCGGCGTGGCGCGCGTGCACGGCGGCGACATCGAATGCGAGTCCGCGCCGGGCGCGGGCAGCCGTTTCACCTTGCGCCTGCCTGCGCAGACGCCTGAAGACGTAGTGCTGGAGAACGGGCAATGAGCGAGAAGCTGAACATCCTGGTGGTCGAGGACGAACCCAATCTGCGCGATGCGCTGTGCCTGGCGATCGAGTGCGCCGGTCACCGCGTCATCGGCGCCGCCGACGGCCCGCAGGCGCTGCGCATGATCGAGCGCAACACCGGTGAGCACGCGCTGAACCTGGTCATCACCGACCTGAAGATGCAGCCGATGGACGGTCTCACGCTGCTGCGCGAGATCCGCGCCCGCGAGCCGGTACTGCCTGTGCTGCTCATGACGGCTTTCGGCGACGTCGAGAAGGCGGTGGCGGCGATGCGCGCCGGTGCCTGCGACTT
Source organism: Methyloversatilis discipulorum (assembly GCF_018780585.1). Lineage (GTDB taxonomy): Bacteria > Pseudomonadota > Gammaproteobacteria > Burkholderiales > Rhodocyclaceae > Methyloversatilis > Methyloversatilis discipulorum_B. The sequence goes on from NZ_JADMJL010000016.1 coordinate 287,212, forward strand.
CCTGCTCAAGCCCTTCGAACCGGACGTGCTGCTCGCCCACATCGATCGCTACGCCGCGCCGGTGGTGGCACCGACCGACATGGTGGCGGAGGACGCCCGCACCCGTCAGGTGCTGGGCCTTGCGTCGCGCGTGGCGAAGTCCGAGGCGACCGTGCTGCTGACCGGCGAATCCGGCACCGGCAAGGAAGTGTTCGCGCGCTACATCCATCAGCAGTCGGCGCGTGCCGGCAAGCCCTTCATCGCAATCAACTGCGCGGCGATTCCCGACAACCTGCTCGAAGCGACGCTGTTCGGCTACGAGAAAGGTGCCTTCACCGGCGCCACGACCGCCCAGGCAGGCAAGTTCGAACAGGCCGACGGTGGCACGCTGCTGCTCGACGAAATATCCGAAATGCCGCTGTCGCTGCAGGCCAAGCTGCTGCGCGTGCTGCAGGAGCGCGAGGTCGAGCGCGTCGGCGGCAAGAAGCCGGTGCCGCTGGACATCCGCGTGCTGGCCACCAGCAACCGCGACATGGAAGCCGAGGCCCGCGCCGGCCGCTTCCGCGAGGATCTTTACTACCGGCTGAACGTGTTCCCGATCGCCATTCCGTCGCTGCGCGAGCGGCCGGGTGACATCGTGCCGCTGGCACGCCACTTTCTCGCGGCCTGCGCCAAGGCGCAGGGCAGGGCACTGAAGCTGGGCGAATCGGCGGCGGCAATCCTTGCCGGCCATGACTGGCCCGGCAATGTGCGCGAACTGGAAAACACGATGCAGCGCGCCGCCATACTGGCGCCGGGTGATGCGGTCGAGGCGGAGCACATCGTGCTCGGCAGCCAGCGTGTCGCGCCGCGTCCGGTGAGCGAACCGGCGCCGACCGTTGCTGCTGCGGCGCCGGTGCCCGCCGCGAACGATGCGCCGCCGAATACCACGCCGGACGCGCCGGTCAAGGTGAAATCGGTGCGCGACATGGAACGCGACCTCATCCTCGAAACGCTGGCCGCAGTCGGTGGTTCGCGCAAGAAGGCGATCGAGAAACTCGGCATTTCGGAACGCACGCTGCGGTATAAACTTGCGCGTTACAAGGCGGATGGTCTGCTGCGCGAAGGGTAAGTCGAGCGCTTCGCCTGCTTGGCCCGGTTATTGCAAGGAAATGGCTGAACAGGTCATGAACGCCGAAATTGCCCCGGCGGGCAGTCCGTAACCGGCATTTTTTGCCGGCGGGCACAGGAGAAACTGCATGAACACCAGCCTCAACCAGATGATTACCGAGCTGCGCTCGACCGCGCAGACCGCGGCGAACAAGCCGGTCGGCAAGGTCGATGCGGCGTCCGGCGGCGCCGACTTCGGCGAGGCGCTGAAGAACGCGATCGAACAGGTCAATGCGGCGCAGCAGGAAGCGCAGAAAATGTCGGAAGGCTTCATCACCGGCAGCAATACCGAAGCCAACCTGCAGGACGTGATGATCGCGTCGCAGAAGGCCAGCCTGTCCTTCCAGCAGATGGTGCAGGTGCGCAACAAGCTGGTGAATGCCTACCAGGACATCATGAACATGAGCGTCTGAGCGCCGAGGCGCACGACGTCGACAGGGACCGGCCGCAAGGCCGGTTTTTTTTCGCCCGGCTTGCGCCGGCACTCTCCTGCAATTGACAACAGTTCTCGTTTGAACGAAGCTCATCGAACCTGAGTGTCGGTTCTTCGCGCCGGCCGGGGTATTCCGGAACGACGCAACCGCATTGCCGTTCCGACCGCAGTTCCGCCAGCCCGTCGGCGTCCGCCGCCCCGCAAGCCTCCGCGTCCATCCGTCGCCAGCCGCGCTCGCCCTGGAGCCGCGTTGCCAGCCTCTTCGTCCTTCGTCGGTGGTGCACGCACCACCGATCCGATTGCAGAGGTATCCGATGTCAGTACCGATCAACGTGACGCTGCCGGCCGTTCGCGTGCTGCGGCGCACTGCCGCATGCAGCCTGATTGCGCTGTGCATGGCGGCACCGGCGTCCGCCGGCCACTTCCCGATGTACGCCGCCTGGGCACAGCCGGACGGGCCGGGCAGCGCCATCACGCTGACCTACAGTTTCAGCAATCTGCTCGACGGCAGTCTGCTCGACGGCGCGACCGGCGCGCCGCTGCCCGTGTCGCTGTTGCGCAGCGCGTTCGAACTGGCGCTGTGGGACTACGCCGCGGTACTGCCCATCCATTTCGTAGAGGTGAACGACGGCGGACCGCTGCCGGAAACCGGTGAGTACGACCCGACCGGGCTGGCCGACATCCGCGTCGGACAGGTGGCGCACATCGCCGACGCGAATGCCTATGCCTATTTCCCGTTCTCGCCGGACAGCGGTCTGGCCGGCGATATCGTGTTCAATGCCGGACGCTTCGGCAATGACTGGACGCCGCTCTGGTTCTACGCGGTCGCCCAGCACGAGCTGGGTCATTCGCTCGGCATGGGGCACTACGTCAACGACGATCCGGTCACGGTCGGACCCGCTGCATTGCTGTCTTACGAAGGTCCGGTTTTCCCGCTCGACGCGGCCACTCGCGCTGCGCTGCAGGGTGTGTATGGCGCAGGCGTCGGTTCGGTGACGCCGCTGTCGCCGGTGCCGGAGCCGGGCGCTGCGGCGCTCATGCTCGCCGGCCTGATCGTGTTGCGCGCGAGGACGCAGCGTCGCACATCGCGGGGGAGCGGACGTCATGGCTGAACGTGCATGCAGAGTTCACCGGCGGAGCGCTCGCATGGCGCTCGCCCTGGCGCTGTCCGCCGGCGTTCCGAATGCCGTGTCGGCACTGCAGATCGAGTTCGACTACCGCTACGACACGCGCGGCTTCTTCACCGATCTGGCGACCGGCGAGCCGCTGGCCGAGCGTCGCGCACTGCTCGACCTTGCCGCGTCGTTCTACGGTGGTTTCACCGACACGCTGACTGCCATCGCACCCGGAGCGGGTGACAACTGGTCGGTGTCCTTCGTGCATCCCAGCCTCGGCGGCCCGGGCGTGACGCTGGTGAACGAAACGATCGCCGCCGACACGCTGCGCATCTACGTCGGCGGCTCGCCGAGTGCGCCCGGCGTGCTCGGTTTCGCCGGCACCGGATCAAACCTGCAGGCCAGCGGTGACGCGGCTTTCGTCGATGCAGTGATGACACGTGGGCAGGCCGGCGTGGCGCAGGGGACCGACTACGCCACCTGGGGCGGCTATATCTGGTTCAACGCCAGCAACGACTGGTACTTTGGCGCGGACGCCGGCGGTCTGACTGCCGGTCGGCCCGATTTCCTGACCACTGCGACGCACGAGATCGGACACATCCTCGGCTTTGGCGAGGCTGACTCCTGGTACGCCAATGTCGATCCGGACAGCGGACTGTTCGTCGGTGCGAACGCGGTCGTGGCCTACGGCGGTGGCGTGCCGCTGGACCGCTACGGCAGCCACTGGGCCGAAGGTACGTACAGCCTGCGCGACGGCGTGCTGCAGGAAACGATGATGGATCCGAGCACGCCTGCCGGTGAGCGCCAGCTGCCGACTGCGCTCGACTATGCCGGTTTCGCCGACATCGGCTGGCAGGTGTCGGCGGTGCCGGAGCCGGCCGGCTGGGCGCTGCTGCTGAGCGGTGTCGGCATCGTCGCGGTCGTGCGGCGACGTCGGCCTGCCTGAAGCCGGGCGCAGGTGAGCGGACGCGGGCGTTGCTCTCATCCGGCACGCAGGTGCGGCGTTACACTGACCGCCGGAGGAAACGTCCATCATGAAAATCCGCTTTCTCGGCGCGGCCGGTACGGTCACCGGTTCGCGCTACCTGCTGACGCATGGCGGTCATCGCCTGCTCGTCGACTGCGGCCTGTTCCAGGGCGTGAAGAACATCCGCAGTCGCAACTGGAAGCCCTTTCCGATCGCGCCGCGCGATATCGAGGCGGTGGTGCTGACGCATGCCCACCTCGATCATTCCGGCTTCCTGCCACGACTGATGCGAGAGGGCTTTCGCGGCCCGGTATGGTCGACTTCGGCCACCCGCGAACTGGTCGACATCCTGCTCGAAGACAGCGCCCATCTGCAGGAGGAGGACGCCCGTCACGCCAACCGCTACGGCTACAGCAAGCACCACCCGGCGGAGCCGCTTTACACCTCGGACGACGCGCGGCAGGTGATGAAACAGTTCCGCAGCGCGGGTTTCGACGAGCCGGTGGAGATCGGGCCCTTCCGTATCACCTTCACGCGCGCCGGCCACATTCTCGGTGCGGCCAGCGTGCGCGTCGACTGCGCCGGTCGCAGCATCACGTTCAGCGGCGATCTCGGGCGTCCGGACGATCCGGTCATGCACGCGCCGGACCGTCTCGCCGCCACCGACTGGCTGGTGCTCGAATCGACCTATGGCGACCGCCTGCACCCGGACGAAGATCCGTACGAAACGCTGGCCGGCATCGTGAACCGCACCGCTGCGCGCGGCGGTACCGTGCTGCTGCCTTCGTTCGCGGTCGGTCGTTCGCAGGCGCTGATGTACCTGCTGTCGCGCCTGATGGACGAACACCGCATCCCCGAACTTCCGGTCTTTCTCGACAGCCCGATGGCGATCGACGTGACCGGCGTGTTCCGTCACTTCCGCAGCGAGCATCGGCTGACCCAGGATGCCTGCGACCGGCTGCATGCCATGGTCACCTACACGCGCTCGCCGGAGGAGTCGGAAGCGCTGGCGTCCAACCGCTACCCGAAGATCATCATCGCCGGCGCCGGCATGCTCAACGGCGGCCGCATCCTGCACCACCTGATCGCCTTCGGAGCCGACCCGCGAAATGCGGTGGTGATCGCCGGTTACCAGGCCGAAGGCACGCGTGGCGACGCGCTGCTCAAGGGCAAGCGCAGCCTGCGCATCTTCGGTCGCGATGTACCGATAGCCTGCGAGGTGGCGCAGGTCGAAGGCCTGTCGGCGCATGCCGACTGGAAGGAAATACTCGAGTGGCTGCGTCCGGTCGATCGCGCCCCGCAGTGCGTGTTCGTCACGCACGGCGAGCCGGTCGCCGCCGACAGCCTGCGGCAGAAGCTCGAGCACGAACTCGCCTGGTCGGCGCAGGTCCCGGAGCAGGACGAAGAGTTCGACCTTGACTGAACAGATGCCCGTCGGCCGAGATTGGAGCCTTGCCGCGGTGCTCAGAGCACCGGCGGCGGTTCGTTGATCAGCGCCCAGAACACGCCCATCTGCGTCACCGTGCGCGAGAACTGATCGAAATCGACCGGCTTCACGACATAGGCGTTGATGCCCAGGCTGTAGCAGCGACGCAGGTCGGGGTCTTCCTTCGATGAACTCATGATGATGACGGGCAGCGCACGCATGTCTTCGTCGGCGCGCAGTTCGGTCAGCATTTCGATGCCGTCCATGCGCGGCATGTGCAGGTCCAGCAGCACGAAAAGCGGCACCTCGCCGCTGCGGTCGGCGTAGCTGCCGCGCTTGTAGAGGTAGTCCAGCCCTTCCGCACCGTCGCGTACGACGACGATCTCGTTCGCCAGATTCAGCACGCGCAGGCCGAGCAGCATCAGTTCGACGTCATTGTCGTTGTCATCGACGACAAGGATTTCACGCAAGTGCAGCGACATCGTTGGCTCCCGTAGGGTGGGTGGCGTCGGCCGGGGGTGGGTCGGATGGGGTGGGAAGGGTGAAGTGGAAGCTGGCGCCCTGACCTGGCACGGCCTCCGCCCAGATGCGGCCGCCGTGCCGATCGACGATGCGCTTGACGTTCGCAAGTCCGATGCCGGTGCCTTCGAATTCGGCGGCGTGATGCAGCCGCTGGAATACCCCGAACAGCTTGCCGGCGTATTTCATGTCGAAGCCGGCGCCGTTGTCGCGCACGTGGAAGGTGTATTGGCCATCGTTGTCGCGCTCGCATTCGATGTGGATGCGAGCCGGGTTGCGGCCTCGCGTGTACTTCACGGCATTGGCGATCAGGTTGTAGAACACCTGGAACATCAAGGTCCGGTCGGCGCGAATGCGCGGCAGCTCACCGATGCTGATATCGAGCTCGCGTCCGTCGAGTTCGGGCGCCAACTCTTCCAGCACGTCGTCGACCAGGGCGCGCGTATCGCAACGTTCGAGATGCATCTCGGCGCGGCTCGCGCGGGAGAATGCAAGCAGTCCTTCGACGATGTCGCTCAGATGCCGCACCGAGGCGCGGATGCGCTGCAGATAGCTCAGCGAGGCCGGTTCGGTGTCGATGACGCCGAGGCGATCGCCGAGTACGCGCGCAAAACCGTCGATGTGGCGCAGCGGGCCACGCACGTCGTGCGCGATGGCATAGGACACTGCTTCCAGTTCCTCGATCTGCAGGCGCATCCTTTCGTTCATCGCCTGCAACTGCGCTTCGGACTGTTGCCGGCGCTCGATTTCGGCCCGCAGTTCCTCGTTTGCGCGACGCAGGCTGTCGGGCGAGGGCAGGGCGAGCGCCAGTGGAATCAGTCGCCACAGCAGCACTGCGGTGGCCAGCGACACCACCGCGGTGAAGGCGCGTATCCAGCCGTCCAGCCAGAAATCGGGGTTCCACAGCGTCCACACGTCCATCACGTGGGTCACGCCGCAGGCCATGATGAACACGCCGAACATGACGAAGGCCGACCGGAAGCCGAGATCGGCACGCCTCCGCACGAACACCCACAGCGTGACCGGTATCGTGAAGTAGGCCAGCGCGATCAGCGTGTCTGACAGCACGTGCAGCAGCAGCAGATCGCGTTGCCACGAAAAGCAGTAGCCGTGTGGAAGAAGGGTGTTCAGTTCCGTCATGGTGCTGCCGCTCCGAAGACGTCGCGCATCGCCCGAACGCTCGCGTTGACGAGCGCACTATAGCCCGCGCACTACCGGAGGCGTGCGCGTTCACCCATCAGTGTGGTCGGTCGCTGTGACAGCGTGATGCGGCACGGGGTTTCCGTGCGGCCAGGGTCGGGGCGGCGAGTCTGGATCTCGCGGTGTACGAGCGGTGCTGACCGGGCACGGGCGCAGTGCGCTCGCAGCGTTTGCTGCGACTGCGGTGGAGCGCGACAAGGAGCGCGCCCAGCCTCACGCCGGGCGGGAGGGCCCGGCGTGAGGCTGGGTCATGGTGATCGCCGGTCGGTGGCGATTCAGACGCGTGGCATGCGTCGGCGTGCGATCGCACCGATCAGCCCGAGGCCGGCCAGCAGCATCGCGTAGGTTTCAGGTTCGGGTACCGGCGCCATGAACGGCGCCGAGGTCAGGCCACGCAGGTTGGCGTTGAGTGCGCCATTGAAGGTGGCCAGCCCGGTCATCAGGTTGATCGAATAGAGACCGCTGTCACCGTTGTCCAGCGTCAGAGCGGCCCAGCCCATGCCCATCGCGTCGATCTCGAAGCCGTTGGCACCGATCACGTTGCCGGCAACGCCCAGCGATCCGACCTGGCTGATCGTCGGCGCATTGAAGGCGCCGGGTGCGAAATGCAGCGTGTCGGTCGCCGTGTCGATGTAATACAGCGCCGTGCTCGCCGGGCCACTGGATTGCGAAGCATCGGAGTTGGTGTAGGCGACGGCCGTGATGCCGCCCGGGATGACGCTGGCGGCGTTGCCGACCACGCCGGTGTTCGCGTTGATGGCCAGGTTGCTGCCGGTCTGGCTCACCAGGCGCAGCGAGGCTGCGCCGGCGAAGTCGGCCACCGGGTTGAAGTCGATGCCGTAGGACAGCGACGGATTGACCAGCGGGATGTCGAGCGCCGACACGAAGCTGGCGGCACCTGTCGTGACGTCCAGCGTATAGACGCGATTCAGGCTGCTGACGCCGTAGATCATGTTGTTGCTCGGGCGCAGGTCGATGCCGAGGATGCGTTCGCCACTGCCCAGCCCGGTGATGGACATGAAGCTGGCGCTGCTGGCGTTGCCGCTGCTGAACATGCCGATCTGGTTGCCGGTGGTGAGACCGACGAAATCGGCTGCGTGGGCCGCGGTGCCGGACAGAGTGAGGGCGGCGGCGAGGACGGTGAGGGTGCGTGCTGACATGTCTGACCTTTCCTGAAAAAGTAGGGGAGGACGCGTCACCAGAGTGAGTCGTCACCCGCTCTACACAGGAGGGGGCCGCATGGATGCAGCTGTCACCGAAAATTCATCCGGCCGCGCCGGTCAGATTTCGCGCGCGTTGCGCTCTCTTTCCATGCGCAGGATGTAGCGCTGGATCAGCGCGTCGGCGGCACCGGGCAGGCCGATGAACTGGCAGCCCGCACGCAACTCGCTGCCGCCGCGCTCGGTGACGCGGAACATGTTGCGCACCTGCAGCGTCGCGGTGATGGTGCCGATCTCGGGCAGCGTGATCTGGCAGTTGTCGATCACGCTGTCGACCTTCAGTTCGACGCCGCTCGGCGGCGCGACGACGGCCAGACCGCCGCCGGAAATGTCCACCACGGTGGCTTCAACCATGCGCCCCTCGCCGTCGCCGGCCGGCAACAGACAGCGCAGCGGCGGGTTAGGCGGCAGGATGAGGCGGTAGTAGTCGCGCCGCTGCAATCGCAGCATGCGCGTCGGGAAGGGGATTTCCAGCGCCGGATGACCTTCGTGCTCGATTGCGGCGCACTGGCCGACCATGAACTGCACCTTCACCTTCTCGAGCGAGGTCAGGAACACCAGTGGCGACGCCTTCACCGCCTGTTCGAGTTGCGCCGGGTCTCGCGGTGCGTCCAGTACGACCACGCCGCGTGCGTCGTCGACGGCCAGTACGGCGGTCAGAAAGGGGTCGGGCGCGCGGCCGGCATAGACGGACAGATTGACGCGGCGATCCCGCATGGCGCGCAGGTAAAAGGCGATATCGGTCTGGCCGTCGAGCACGTAGCGTGCGAAATCGTCTGCTTCCAGCAGATCGAACCGGATGTTCTCGGTCATTGGGTACATCCCTGTCTATGGGCAATCACCCGGTGCGGCGGCGCACCGGGCACGAATTCAATCAGATGGCAGTTTAACGGCTGGCGCAGGAACGTCGGTCATTCCCTTCTCGATGCGGTAGATCCAGGCCAGCAGTTCGGCGACCGCGACATAGAGTTCGGGCGGAATGCGCTGGTCCAGATCCAGTCCCATCAGCAGCGACACCATCTCCCGCGATTCATGCACGAAAACGCCCGCTTCGCGCGCGCGGCGGATGATTTCGTCGGCCACCATGCCGCGCCCCTTGGCGACGACACGCGGCGCGGCGTCGCCGGCACCGTAGGCGAGCGCAACGGCCTGGGCGCGCGGAGAGGTGTTCATCAGACGCTGCTCTCGCCGTCGTCGGGCAGGGCGGCAAGCGCCTCGTCCAGCTGGCTGAAGTTCACGCTGCCCAGGCGCAGTCCGGCATCGGTCATGCGCTGCTGCAGGTCGAGCAGAGCGGTGCCCATGCGCAGGCGTGCATCGTCGTCGGCCGATATGCCCAGCGTCAGTCCATGGTCCTTCCACAGCGTGAGCGAGGTTTCGACCTCGCCCAGGCCCGGCAGGACCAGCCGTACCCGGGATGTCCACGGGACTTCCGGCGTGCTGTCACCTTCGGTGCCCGGTTCGCCATGACGCTGAGGCTCAGGGTCGTCGATCTCGATCTTCATCGTCTGCCCCGGCCAGGCCAGACCTTCCCAGGCCAGCGTGTGCTGGGACAGGCCGAGCAGCTGGTTCTGCACCAGCGGCCGCAGTTCGGCGGGCGGGCCGGTATCGGCCTTGGCCGCTTCGGCGCGTTCGCGCACGCCGGTGTCGCTGCGCAGGGTGCCGGTGTCCGGCATCGATTCGTCGTCGGCGCGAGCGCTGATCGTGCTGTCTGCGACCTGTCCGGGTTCCGGCGTGTCGTCGGTCGCTGCCGATTGCGCGACTGGCAGGCCGGCGCGTGGCGCCGGTTTCTCGGGGTCGAAGGCGCGCTGCGGCTCGGCTGCGGTCGATTCGAGCGGCCGTTCGCCACTGACCCACTGCGCCTGATGCGATTCGTAGAACAGCCCGCTGGTGCCGATCGCCTGCGCCAGACGGCTGGCGATCTGCGGTGTGGCGTCGTTTTCGAGCGTGCCGGTGGCCGCGCTCAGCATGGCGGCCGGATCTATCATCGGCTTTCCACTGGCGAGTCGGGTCGGCTGCGGCTCCGGACCGTCGAGCAGTCCGGCGATGGTGCGGGCCGGCACGCTCAGGCGTACCGGGCTGCCGGCATTGTCAGCCGGCGCATCGCCGTCGGTCGGCGCCGCGTTGTCACCGTCGAGCGTGGCCACCAGCGTCTGTGCGCTGCGGGCCACGTGCGTCAGCGCAACGGTACGGCCTTCGGGAATGGTCTGCGGCAGGCGCAGGGTGACCGTCTGTCCACCCACGTCGGCGCGGGCCAGACCATCGCGTAGATTCTGCAGGATGCGTGCGGTGTAGCGTTCGCCCGGCTCGAACTCGGGCAGCTGGTCGGAAAGCGCAGCGATCGGGCCGGTGGTCTGGACCGATTCGCGCGTCAGCGCCGCCAGACGCTGTGCGAGCCCTGGCAGCAGGTTGTTCATGGTGTGCTCAGCCGTTGTCTGCCGTGCCCGCCGGCAGCTTTCCCAGATAGCTGGTGACCTGCTGCATCCACGGTTCGACGTGACGGCGCACTTCTGCATCGTCGGCGAGAATCTGCTTCATCAGGTCGAACTTGCGCGCACGCTCGGCCGGCGAGGACACCGGCTCGTCGTTGTCGGCGAGTCGGCTGCGCATCGAGGCGACGGCCTGTTCGAGATTGACCAGACGGTCCCAGTCGTTCGCGCGCGCGGCCTCCACCATGTCGCTGGAGATCTGACGCATGTTTTCGAGCAGTGACAGAGAGTTCATGTGATCAGGCCGTTTTGCGTAAGTGTCGCCGCGGCAGTTCCGTCGTTCGGCCGGCGGTGAATGGTGTGTAAAGACTACAGCGGACCCCGTGCTCCGAGGCGTGCATGTAGACGCCTTTTACCTTTCTATTTTCCCGGTTTGCCGGTCAGACCGGCGCCCCTTGGACCAGTTTTTGCCGGATGTCCTCCCAGGCGCCCTTCAACTCGCCCAGCAGGTGGGCCACTTCATCGAGCGCGGCCTTGTCGTTCTGCGAGTTGGCATGCAGCAGGCGCACGCACATGTAGTCGTAGAGCGCGTACAGGCGTTGCGCGAGTTCGCCGCCTGCTTCCAGATCCAGGCTGACCTTGAGGCCGTTGCCGATGATGTCGATCGCACGCGAGATCGACTGACCCTTGCCCGCAGTGTCGCCCATGTCGATCTGGTGGCTGGCGGTCGATACCGACATCATCGCGCCGTCGAACAGCATCAGGATGAGCTGGTGCGGATCGGCGCTGGCCACGCGTGCCTCGACGCCGACCTGGTTGTAGGCCATGCGCGGGTTGGAAAGTGATGCAAACATGATGTTCTGGTCCCGTTAGAGGATGGCTGTATCGTCCGCCGCTCTGTCAGCTCGAATAGGTCGGCAGGCTGGCGAGTTGTTGTGTAAGGAAGGTACTGGTCGTGTTCATGCTGCTGATCAGCGAATCGAGCGCGGTGAACTGTCGGCGGTAGCGGGCCTCGATCTGTTCCATGCGAACGTTCAGCGCGTCGCGCTGGCGGTTCATCGCCTTCTTCGTCTCTTCCATGCCTTCGAGACGGTTGCCGATGAGGCCATCGTCGTCGATCACGGACGAGATCATCGAGTCGATCTTGGACGCCAGACCGGTCACACCGGTACTGCCCATGAACAGCGACTTGGCGGCGCCGCTCTCCAGCGCCGTGGTGAGCTTGTCGGAGTCGATCTTCAGCGAGCCGTCCTTCTGCACCGACACACCGATGCTGCCCAGCGAAACACCCGGGGCAATCTCTTCGGTGACGGCCGAGGCGAGACGCGAGCGCAGGCTGAGCACGGTGCTCTCGCCGTTCAGTGCCGCACCGGTCTGCGTGGTCGTGTTGTAAGACGTCTGATTCTTGATGGTCAGGATGGCGTCGTTGTAGCTCTTGACCAGCTTTTCGATGGCGCTCTTCGCGCCGGTGTAATCGGCGCCGACCGTCAGTGTCGTCGGGTTGCCGACGTTGGTGCTTTTCAGCGTCAGCGTGACGCCTTCGATGGTGTCGGTCAGCGTGTTGCTGCTCGAGGTGACATCGATGCCATTGATCTTGAGCACGGCATCCGAAGCGGTCACCTTCTCCGAAAGATTGGAGGTGCCGCCAGTCGAGGCGTCATAGATCAGCCGCGACAGGCCTGCGTTGTCGGTGTTGTTGCCGTCATCGTCGGCGGCGGTGATGCGTACGGTATTCGCGGTGCCGCCATCCTGCGAGGTCAGCACGAGGCGGGTGCCGGTGCCGTCGTTGAGCAGGGATGCCGTCACGCCTGCGTCGGCCGCGTTGATCGCGTCACGCACGTCAGCGAGCGTGGCAGCGCCGCTGGAAATGTCGATGTTGACCGCTGTCTTGTCCGGGTTCGCGGTGAATGCGCCGCCGCTGTAGCTGCCCAGTTCGATGGTCAGCGTGCCGCTGCCGACGTTCGCGGTGCTGCCGCCGGCGAAGGCCGTCGACGCGGTGACCTGCGCGCGGGCCAGGCTGCTCACCTCGATTGAATAGTTGCCGGGCGTCGCCGTCGTCGAGGCGGCAACCGTTGCCACCGCGCTGTCGGCAATCGTTGCCTTGCGGGAGGCAAAGATTTCCGCCTTGCCGAGTGCTTCCGCTGCCGTCTGCAGCGTGGACATCGCGCCCTTGATCATGCCGTAGCTGGAAATCTTCGTTTCGAGCTTGGCCTGCTTTTCCGCGAGCAGCGTGAGCGGACGCTGCTCGACCGTCATCAGCTGCGTGACGATGGAGCTGATGTCCAGGTTGGTACCGAATGCGAGCGACGATGCCATGGCAGTCTCCTCAGGCCTTGCGTTCGATCAGTCCACTCTGGCTCTTGCCGAGCGACCGCGCAATCGCAATCAGTTCTTCGGAAGGAATCTGCCGCAGTACTTCCTTGGTGGTCGAGTCGATCAGCCGCACGATGGTTTTCCCTGTGTCTTTGTCGATCGTGAAGAGCAGGTTCTGTGCCACCGGTTCGATCTTGCGACGAATCTCGTCCACCGTCTGTTCGATCTGTTCGTTGCTGAGCGCCGCCTCGCTGGGTGGTGCTTCCGCCTTCTTGCTCTCCGGCATAACGGGCTTTGCCCCGGTGGTCGCCTGGACGCCCGGGGCAGAGATCGTTGCGCTGTTCGGGATAGGCTGTATGGCCATGATGTTCTCCCTATGCTGGGTGGGGGGCGCGGTCGCCCGCGCCCCCTCATTACTGCCTTACGCGATCAGCCGCGGAGCAGGCTCAGCACGTTCTGCGGCAGCGAGTTGGCTTGCGCCAGCATCGCGGTACCGGCCTGCTGCAGGATCTGCGCGCGGGTCAGGTTGGCGGTTTCGGCAGCGAAGTCCGCGTCGGTGATGCGGCTCTTCGAGGCGGAGATGTTTTCCGCTTGCGTCTGCAGGTTGGCCACGGTGTAGTCGAGGCGGTTCTGCTGGGCACCGAGGGCGGCACGCTGTTCCGACACGTAGGTCAGGGCGTCTTCGACCGAGGTCAGCAGCGCCTGCGAGTTGGCGGCCGTGGTGGCGCCGGTGAAGGCGGTGATGTCGGTGTCCAGGGCAACCATGCGGGCGTCGGCTGACGTGGCGTTGATACGCGTGTCGCCGAAGGTGAGCGTCAGGCGGTTGTCGGCAGCGTCGTCAGCACCGACCTGGATTTCAGCGCCAGTGGCAGCGGTCGTGATGATGGTGCCAGCGTCGAGGTCGGCAGCGATGTTGGCGCCGGTCTCAGCACCCGAAGCCTTGATCGTCACCTTCACGCCGAGCTCGTTGTAGTTCAGCTCGTACGATTGGCCTGCGGTCAGCGCCAGGGCGGTGATGTCGATCATCTGCGAGTTCGTGCCGTCCGACAGCGTCAGTTCGCCGGTGTTGGCGTCGGCGAAGGTGAAGGTCGTGCCTGCGGCGGCGCCGGTGATGTCGACCTTGGTCACTGCGGCGGTGCCGGAAGTGGCCAGGTTGAAACCGCCCTGCACGGTCGAGGTGGTGTCGAGTGCCTTGCCGAAGGAACCATTCAGCAGCTGCTGGCCGTTGAACTTGGTACGGGTCGAGATGTTGTTGATCTCGTCGCGCAGCTGGGTCATTTCGTCGGCGATGAAGGAGCGCTCTGCGTCGGCCAGCGTCGAGTTCGAACCCTGGGTCGCCAGTTCCTTCATGCGGATGAGCATGTCCTGGATCTGCGACATGCCGCCTTCAGCGGTCTGGATCATCGAGATACCGTCGCTGGCGTTACGGGCAGCCTGGTTCAGCGACTTGACCTGGGCGTTCATGCGCTGCGAAATCGCCAGACCAGCGGCATCGTCACGGGCGCTGTTGATGCGCAGACCGGACGACAGACGCTGCAGCGAAGTGGCGAGCGAATTCTGCGAGGAATTGAGGTTGCGCTGAGCGGTGAGCGAGGCAACGTTGGTGTTGATGATTTGCGGCATTTTCTTTCTCCTGTCACGAAGTGGTGTAGTTACGGCGCCCTGGGTTGCATGACCCGATGTTGATGTCGCCGATGATTCAAGTAACGGAGAGGGGAGAGAAAACTTTAGGCCGCTATCTCAATGAAAGCCTTTGTGCTCGTGGCTTTCAGGCGCAGGCATTGCGAAATGGCTTGCCGCTGCGGTGTAGGTTCGAGGGGCAAAAACTTTAGGGTTGCCCCGAAGAGTGCCTTGTGCTTTGGGGATGGCGTGAAATTCGCCCGGAAAGCCGCGTCAGCGCTTGATTTCAACTGTTACCAATTGTGATTGCCGCTGCGCAGGTGACGCAGCGGCGCTCAGGCAGCGATTGCGTTACCCGGTGCGACGACGACGCGGTTCTTGCCGGTCGCCTTGGCCTGGTACATCGCGACGTCGGCGCGCTCGATCGCCGAACTCTGGGCTTCGTCCTGCTGCACCACGGTGACACCTGCGCTGAAGGTGATCAGCAGCTTGTCATTGTTGGCGAGGAAGTAGCGCTTGGTCAGTTCACGCTGCAGTCGCTGCAGCACGACGACGGAGTCATCGACCGAAGTCTCCGGCAGCAGTATGACGAACTCCTCGCCGCCATAACGCGACAGCGTGTCGTGCGGACGCAGGCAGTCGCGCACCGTGGCCACCAGATGCAGCAACGCGTCGTCGCCGGTGTTGTGGCCATAGGTGTCGTTCAGGCGCTTGAAGTTGTCGATGTCGAGCACGGCCAGACAGAGCTGGGTGCCGCGGCGCGATGCGCGCGACACCTCTTTCGCATAGGACTCTTCCAGACCCTTGCGGTTGAGCGCGCCGGTCAGCGGGTCGTGGCGCATCTTCTCGCTGGTCTGTTCGAGTTCGATCTGCAGACGTTCGATTTCGGCTTCGGCCGCACGCACGCGATCGCGCATGGTGTCGACCTCGTTGCGCGAACGTTCCGTCGTGGCGCGCATTTCGTGCGTTGCCGTGATCACGTCGGCGATCACGCCCTGCAGCGCGCCGATGTCATCGGCTTCCGCAATGCTGCGCGCATAGCCTTCCATCTTGTCGCCGAAGCCGGACGTGGCATCGGTGAAGCTGCCCAACTGCTCGACGAAGCCGGCCAGCATCAGTTTGATCTGGTGCTTGGCGTCGTCGATATTGCCGCGCAGCGAGCCCTGGCGTTCGATCACCTCGCGCAGGCGGCGCTCGACTTCGTCGAGCTCGCGCGCACTGATCGGGTGATCGCACAGGTTGCGCAACGCATCGATCTGGCCGCGCATCCAGCGGTCGTCGATGACCAGATCGCTGATATTGCGCAGCAGCAGGTCGAGCAGCGAAAGCAGGCCGGTGCGGATTTCCGCCTGATCATCCACCACCCAGTTCAGGCGGTAGATCAGGTTGCGCAGCTTCGACGCAAGATCGTCCACGCCACGCATGTCGCGCACTTCGCGCAGTACTTGGCCCAGTTCGATCGCTTCGTCGCGCAGTTCCGGCGCGGTAATGAGCAGGCTGGACACGACGCCTTCGAGCGTACGCGCGAACAGGTCGCGCAGTGCTGCGTCGCTGTTGTCGGTCGGTGCGGTGCTGTCGGCGACGAGCTGCACGGTCGAGCTGGCCTTGCCGTCCTCGGCCGATTCCCACTTGTCGGCCAGCGCGCTCATGCGCGAGTACAGCGCATCGAGCTCGCCGTTCGACGCGTCAAGCACCTGCTGCATGACCTGATGCTTCTGCGCGAAGGTCAGCGTCGCGTGGTTGCGTTCGAGCTGCTTGAACACATCCTTGAGCAGCGCCGTCCATTTGCGCTGCGGTGCCGCCTGGGCACGCAGCAGGCCGACCAGCGACCCGCTGATCGCCGACCAGCTACGGCTGGTGACCGCGCTTTCGAGACGCTGTACGAACTCGATCTGCGCCTGGTTGAGCCGCGGCAGCGTGCTGCAGACCAGCTTCAGCGCACGCTCGGGGAAGAGGTCCTCCGGCTTGGTGCCGGCGATCTCGTGGTACAGCGCGCGATAGTTCTCCGGCGTCGGCTGCAATTGACGCATGGCAAGCCGCCGCAGGGCTTCACGAGCGATTTCGAGCGGCTGCATGGCGTCTGACATGTGCGGAATGAGTTAACGGTTTGTAACGAAGGCAAACAACGGCAATCGACCTGCCGTCTTTAGGGGCATGTCGTGCAAAAGTTGTCACACGGCGCCGCGACAGCGATGCGACCCATATTCAGTCCACCAGACCGTGCTTCAACCCGTAATGGGTCAGTTCGGCGTTGTTCTTCATGCGCATCTTCTCCAGCAGCCGGGCGCGATAGACGCTGACCGTCTTGACGCTCAGATTCAGTTCTTCGCCGATCTGGGTCAGTGTCTTGCCCGAGGCGATCATTACCAGCGTCTGGTATTCGCGGTCGGACAGCTTTTCGTGCGGCGGGCGCTCGCTGTCGTCGGTGATGGCGTTGGCCAGTTCCATCGCCAGCGTCGGCGACACGTACTTCTTGCCGCTGGCGACCTGACGAATCGCCGTCACCAGCTGTTCCGGCGCACTCTGCTTGGTCAGGTAGCCGGAGGCGCCGGCTTTCAGCGCGCGGATGGCGTACTGGTCTTCCGGGTGCATCGACAGCACCAGCACCGGCAGTTTGGGAAATTCCTTGCGTACCAGCTTCAGCGTGTCGATGCCGTTGCGGTCGGGCATGGACACGTCCATCAGTACCATGTCGAAACTGCCGTTGCGCAGCTTGTGCATCGCCTCGACGCCGTTCTCCGCCTCGCCGGTGACCACCAGGTCGGGGCTGTCGGAGAGGATCTGGCGCAGACCGGAACGCACGATGGCGTGGTCGTCGGCGATCAGGATGCGGATGCTGCTCATCGTGCAAACTCCAGTACGGTACGGCGGCAGGCCGGTACGCGCAGCAGCAGCCGGGTGCCGCCGCCGTTGCGGCCGCTCGCCTCGAAGCGGCCGTTCAGGTGGGCGACCCGTTCGCGTATGCCGCGCAGGCCGAATGATTTGGGCTTGTTCAGATCGGCGGGCGCAAGGCCGCGACCATCGTCGGCGATTTCCAGCACGATGTCGTCGTCTTCCTGCGTCAGCCTGACTTCGACCTTGTGCGCCTGCGCGTGCTTGGACACATTGGTCAGTGCCTCCTGGAACACGCGGAACAGCGCGATCGCCGTCTCCTCGTCCGGCTCGATGTCGTGGTCGATGCACAGCAGTTCGCACTGCAGGCCAGTGCGCGCGGAAAAATCCTCCGCATGGCTCTCGATCGCCGGCGCCAGGCCGAATTCCTTCAGGATGCCCGGACGCAGTTCGCGCGCGATGCGGCCGACCGTGGTGATCGCGTCATCCACCAGCTTGCCCATGCTCTGCGAACGTGCGCGGATGGCGTCGGGGTCGGCGGCGGTCTTGTTCGCCAGCAGCGACACCTCGAACTTCAGCGCCACCAGCAGGCCGCCCAGTTCGTCGTGGATGTCGCGCGCGATCCGTTCCCGCTCCTCCTCCTTCGCCATCTGCAGATGCGACGACAGCTCGGCCAGCTGGCCGCGCGACTGGCGCAGTTCGCGCTCGGTCAGCTTGCTCTGCGTGATGTTGGAAACGATGCCTTCCCAGATCGGTACGCCGGAAGCGAGCAGCCGCGGCGACGAGCGCAGGTTCACCCATTTCACGTCGCCGTCCGGCAGCCGGATGCGGCCTTCCCAGTTCACCGTGGACTGCGACTGCGCCGACTGCTTCATTGCGCGGTTCAGTTCCGGCATGTCCTCCGGCAGCACCATTTCGAGGAAGCGGCCGGGTTGCGCGATTAGTTCCGACGGCTTCAGCGCGAGCAGGGCGAGGCAGCCGTCACTGACGAACAGGAAGCGCCAGCCACCGTCGTCGTGGCGCAGCAGCTGGAACACCATGCCGGGGATGTTGGCCGCCAGCGCACGGAAGCGTGCTTCGCTGTCGCGCACGGCGTCGAGTGCGCTGTGCCGCTCGGCGCGGTTGCGCGCTTCGCGCATTTCGCGCTCGACCGCCGGCACCAGACGGTCGAGGTTGGTCTTGCTCAGGTAATCGTGGGCCCCGGCGCGCATCGCCGACACCGCGATGTCTTCCTCGATCACGCCGGACACGATGATGAAGGGCAGATCCAGCCCCAGTTCCTGCAGGATGCCCAGCGCCGCCATGGCCGAGAACTGCGGCATGTTGTGATCGGACAGTACGACGTCCCAGGAAGCCGAGCGCAACGCGGCGCGCAGCCCCTTCTCGTCCTCCACGCGGATCGAGCGCACGGTATAGCCGGCCTGACGGAAGCGATGCAGCAGCAGCACCGCGTCGTCTTCGGAGTCCTCGATCAGCAGGACATCGAGCGTGCGCTGGGCGGTCAGTACAGGCGTGACGGGATCAGGCATCGGATCGGGGCCTTCGTCCGCGGCGAACGGCTCGCCACGCTGACGCGCGAAGGCATTGTTGTAGTGCCCTGCAGTTTAATCCATGCACATTGCGCAGCGACAGCGCCGCGACAGGCGACGGCAGCGATATAATCCGCGACTCGCCGCTTTAGCTCAGTTGGTAGAGCAACCGCCTTGTAAGCGGTAGGTCGTCAGTTCGATTCCGACAAGCGGCACCAGATATTTCAAGCAGATAGGCCAGTTCGTGAGGACTGGCCTTTTGCTTTCCGGCCTTCGTGTAGCCCCGATGTAGCCGGTTTCGATCAACCCAGCTGGCGCCTTCAGAACGTCAGGTAGCGATCACGGCTCGCCGGTTTCTTCGTGTTCCGGCGCTCGGCGAAGTCGGCGGCGATCCGCATCGCTTGGGCGGGTTCGTGAGTTCCCGCGATGACGGCCACCGATACCGCGGTCGATAGGTCCAGCCCCTCGCGCTCGGCGGCCTGACGCAACACGGCGACCGTCTCGTCGGGTAGTTCCAGCGTGACGGCGATCCTGTTGGTCATCGGTCTGCGTCCTGGTCGGCCGCGCCACTGAGGTGCGAAGCTCGCGCGCTGCGATCCGGAGCTATGCGGTAGGCGATGGGGTCGCTGAATTTGGGCGACACGCCGCCCGCCGGTTCCGGTTGAGGCTGGTAGCCCTCGACACGGTCCCGGAACTGCTCCGAACGCTGGATATAGGCGTCGACGGAACCGGCCACGCGAACGGCCATCCGCTCGGCCTGCTCGCGCGTCGCTACTGTGCCGCTCTCGGCCAGCATCGCCACCAGCTTGTCCAGGTTGTCTGCCATTGCGCCCTCCAGAAAGATGCGCGCCTAGCTTACCGCCTCCGCCAGCCTTCGCCATAGGTCGCCTTGATGTACGCCTCGTCGGGGTCGAACCCCATCTCGTGCAGCCTCATGTCTCGGTCGGCCCGCGTGTTCATGTCGGCGGGTGACTCCGTCTTCCGATAGACCCGCGGGGCGGCCACTCCGTCGAAGTTCCATTCCGCCCACCAGCGCACGACGGACCGGTTGAAGCTCTCGCAAACCAGATCGGCGTCGGCCTTCACCACGTCATCGCGCACGCTCTTCTGCGTGTCGTCCGCGCCCAGCTTCCCGGGCGTGCCCTCGGTACTGGCCGTCTGTGACAGCACGACCTTGGCGATCGCCTTGTCCATGTAGCCGCACATGGTCGCGTAGTCGGCGGTACCGGTGCGCGTTGCCTCGATCAGGTCTACGACGAGGTTGTCGGGGATGATCACACCGCTGTCGGTGGCGATGGAGTCGAGCACCTTGCGTGCTTCCTCGATGGTTTTCGGATCGTCCATCATGCCGGCCGGAACCGTCGCCTTTGTGGTCGGCTGGCCGAAGCGCTCCAGGAACACCAGCCAGAACTTCACGCCGTTGCGCTTGAAGAAGACCGGCCAGTAGATCGAGTGCGCCAGGCCCAGCCCGTAGGGGTCGTCGTGGCTGTCGCCGCCGGCGGTGATGGTCCAGAACTTCCGGTCCGGCATTTCCTCCAGCGTGCCGCCGTTGCGCAGCAGGTAGAGCGCACCGCTGTGGCCGAAGCGGAAGCGCGAGCGGTCGCGCACCTTCACGTCGGCGATGCGCACGCGGTCCGGGCCAGGCGCCCACATCACTTCACCGATACCCCAGCCATAGAAGACGCTGAACAGCGCCTTGTCGGTGATGTCGTCCCAGCGGATCGCCTTCAGATCCTCGCGCAGGGCTTCTGCGGCCTCCTCGGCGCGCGCGTCCTCGGCGCCGGGCTCGACAACCCACTCGCGCGACACGACCGCAGTGCGCCGCTGCTGCAGTGTGCTGCGCACCTGATCGTCGCGCAGCAGTTCCTTGTAGATCGCCAGCTGGCCGATGCCGCCGCCCTTCGTCTGGATGATCGTGTCGGTCGGCGCCAGCACATCCATGTAGCCGTTCATGCGCGCGCCGACGTTCGCGAGGGCGCCGATATGGTCGGGCCTTGCAATCTCCAGCGTTTCGAGTTTGGCCGGCGCGTCTGCCGTGTCGGTGCTGCTCATGTTTCAGTCTCCAAGGTGCGGCCGGTTGCCCGCCTGCTGCTGGTTATCCTGCTGGTGGTCGCGCGCGAGGATCGCGGCCAGTTCATCGTCCGTAAATTCGTGGGCGTTGCGGGTTTCCTGCTTGATCGGCGGGGCGTCGGCGTCGCCGCCCAGCGCAAGACGCTCGGGCCTGTCCAGCCCCAGCAGGCGCGCACGCCTTTCCATGATCTTCAGGATGCGGTCGACGGCTGTCGCATTGCCTCTTTTGGCCTTGCCCCAGAGGTATGTCTGCATGGCGTCCAGGCGGTCGAGTTCCAGAGTGCGGATTTCGTCCGCCAGCTCGCTGCACTTGGCGAGGTTGCGCGTCAGGCCGCGCTTCACCAGCTTGTGCGCGTTGCCCAGGCTCATGTTCAGCGTCTTGGCGATATCCCGGTAACTGGCACCGGTCCGTCGAAGGTCCAGCGCCAGTTGTTCCGATTGGGCCGTGGTGACGGCCTCCGCTCCGGTCGGGCATTTCATGACTGTTCATCCTCAGTAGCGTTCATCGTGCCGGTGCCGCTTGATTCGAGGCGGCGCGAGTTTCGCGGTCCTGCATCTTCGCGAGTACCGCGTCGATTCCCGGGCGTGTGAGCCCCCAGCGATGGGACAGACGCTGTTTGCTGGCGCCGTCTTTCCACTCCTGGTAGATCAGGGCGTTCCGTAGATCGATGGTCGCGTTGCGCTCGATCGGAAGGGGCAGCGTGCAGCGCGGATACTCGGCGGCCAGCTTCTGCGCTGCTTCGAGGCCGATGGCGAAGGCAATGGGGTGCATGCGGTCTATGCGCTCGGGCACGTACAGGTCGCGGCCACCCCAGCGGCTCACAAGGTCAAGGCATGCCGGCAAGCCGATTACGTCGGCGATTTCCTTCACGATCTTCTGCAAGGTCTGGGGCTCCTGGTTTGGTTGGTCGTGCATGCGGTCACCGTCCCGCCTTGCGCGCTTCGCGGCGCAGTTCGCGCGCCAAGGTCTGAGCGGTTCGATGATCGATGTTCGCCTGCACCGGCGACAGGCCGGGGTAGTTGAAAGTCGCTCGCACGGAGGCTTGCGACGCGCTGGCTGCGGGGGATACCCGGCCGGTCCGCGGGATGCGGGTGACTGCTCCTCCGCTCGAATATCCACGCAGCGCCCTGACGCCGTTGCGGTTCAGGCTGTCGAGGAATGCACGCATGCCGGCTTGCCTGACGACCTCCTGCCGCAGCACGTACTCACCGGCGTGCACCACGCCTGCCGGATCGAATTTGCCGCCCGGTCCGGTGTAGCCACCGGTTGCCCAGCTACCCGAAGCACCGGATCCGCCGCTGGTAGGGGTGGAGGGGGCGGTACCGGATCCAGCCGGCGCCGGTGCTGCCACCTTCGGAGCGCTCAGCGCGGACAGTTGGGCCTGCAGGGACTTGATCTGCTTCTCCGCCTCGCTGATGTCGAGGCTCAGCGTTACGGGCTTGGCCAACTCTGCCTTGAACTCGTTGACCCGCTGTTCCGCCAGCTTGATCTGCTCCTGGATGGCGGTGGCTTCCTTCTCGAGCTGGGCGGCTTCGCCTTCCTTCTGCTTGGCCTGAGCCTCGCCGATCTTCTCCTGCACGCGGGCCAGCTCTTCGAGTGCCAACGCTGCCGTGTCGTCATCCTTGATCGCATCGGCTGCACGTTCGGCACGCTCGGCCAGCTTCGCGGCGTCGGCGGCAAGCTTCGCCGCCTTCTGCAGGTCGCCGTCGCGGGCTGCCACCTGTGCGGCTCCGGCTGCCAGTGTCGCGCGAGCTGTGAGGCTGCTGGCGGCGCGCGTGTTCATCTCCTCGCGTGCGCCATCCGACATGCCAGCGCCGCGCCGTTGCGATGCGCGGTCGCGCAGGTTGTCGGCTGATGCGGCAGCGTCAATCCGGATCTTCGCCGCTTCGTCGCGGGCCTTCTGCGCATCGGTCAGCGACTTCGCGTACAGGTCGCGCAACTTGTCGGCGGTCGACTCCTCCGCGCGTAGCCGGTCGTTCATCGCCTCGCGTGCGATCTTGTTGCGCTCCTCGGCGACCTGCTGCTCGTTCTTGAGGGTGTCCGCCGACGCCTTGCCGGCGGCCACCGCCTTCAGCTTTTCCAGCTTCTCGATCTCGTTCGCGAGCTTGCGCTGGATCTCCAGGCGCGCATCCGCTTCACGCCGTGGCTTCTGCTCGTCTGCCTTCTTGGAGGCGAGCGGATCCCTGAAGATCGCTCCTATGTCCTTCCAGCCTTGTTTGTAGGTATCGAAGGCGCCCTTTACGTCGAGGCTGATCAGGCGCTCAAGTACCGCTGCAGTCACCGCGATCGCTGTACCAAAGACTCTGAAGACCCGGGCGCCCAAGTCGAAACCATTGATCAGTACGTCGGTGAAGCCCTTCAGCGTCTCTTTCGAGTTGGAAAGGGCGTCAATCCCGCTGCCCACAGAAATGATGGCGTTCGCCATGCCTGCGGTAACGCCGGTTCCCTTGTCCAGCGCTCCGATAAGCTGGGTGACGGAGTTGTTCAGCAGCACGAAGGCCTGACCGACCGTGACCGGCAGGCCCTTGAAGTCCGAGGCGACGCGGCCGGAGACGTTCCGCACCGCCTGAACCAAGCGCTCCGTTGTTACCTCGCCCTCCATAACAAGTTTCCTGAGTTGCCCTCGCGTAACCCCCAAGCCCTCCGCGATTGCGTCCGCGAGTGCCGGCGTCTGTTCCAATACGCCATTCAGTTCTTCCGCACGAAGGATTCCTACCGAGAGCGCTTGAGAGAACTGGAAGAGGCCTCGCCCTGCTTGTTCTCCGGTCGCTCCCGAGAGCGCGATCGCCTGATTGACCGTCGTGATGAAGCCGATGATCTCTTCGGAACTCAGGATGCCCTGCAGGCTGGGGGCGATCTGCGAGTACAGGTTGACCGTGTCCTGCAGCGGGGCGCGTGTCTCGTCCGCAGCCTTCCTCAGGGCCTGCTGCACTTGCTCGAAGTCGCCCGTCGCCCGGGTGGCCAGCTTCAGCCGCGCCGTCATGCTGCTATAGGCGTCTGCGATCTGCACGAACTCGCGCGTGGCGACGCCCAGGGCGGCCACTGGCAGGGCGCGCGCTGCCAGCGCCTGCAGGCCCGCCAACTCGGTGCTGATCCCGCCGACGCTACCCTTCGCGCGCTCCAGGCTCTTCGCGTCGGCCTCGAAGCCCCTGAGGGTCTGCCGGACGCGTGCCGCGCCTTGTACGAAGTCGCTGTCGTCGAGGGTCAGCCGGAACTTGATGTCGCCGTTATTTGCCATCGCTGTGCATCTCCAATGCGCTTAAGTAGCAGCGCCAGGGGTATTGCCAGACGCCGGCGTGGCCGTGAGTGACGAGGGCGAGGGCGTTTCGCTCAATGCCACGGGCGACAGAAGCTGGCGCGCGATGGACGCTTGCGCCGCTGCTACTGCCGCCCGAACCCGAAAAAAACCGGGGTTCAGTGCGCGGGCGGCTTCGCGGATCGGCTCGATCTGGCTGGGCGCCATGTCGTCGAACGCCTCGCGCGGCATGTCCGACATGCGAACGAGGTCATCGACGCTGCAGTCCTCGAAGACGAACTCGCCGGCTACGTCGATGGTCTTGCTGCCGCTCTCGATCTCGGTCACCCAGTCGCGGACCTCGCCGACGGTCAGCTCTCGAACCGTGACGGCGCGTCCGTCGACGTCGACCTGTTTGGTTGCGCTCATGTGTGTGTCTCCAGTTGGGTTGCGGGTGCCGGCCACGCTCCCCTTCCTATGGCGAAGCTGCCGGCTGTCGGGGTTGCTTTCATGAACTGGGTGACTCGCCGACTGAGACCCAGTCCCGAGGCTCGCGCCTCGGGCACCTGACCCGCTGCTTGCGCAGCAGGCGATCGGTTCGGTTATCGACCGGCCTTCACCGGCCACAGCGCGCCCAGGTTCTTGAACTCGGTCAGCAGATGGCCGTGGGCCGCCATCCATTGCTTCGTCGTGTAGGTGGCGACGACACCGCGAATACCGCCGCCGACGACTGCGGCGCTTTCGGCCAGGCTGACGGGACCAATCACGGGAAGCTGCATGTCGACGCTGCAGCTTGTTGCAGGCGGGCATGCCTTGCGGTGTTCCAGCATGGCGCCGATGGCTTTGACGTGCGCATAGGCGTCTGCAGCGCTCTGCGCGGCCGCCGTGTATGCCTCGTCTGCCGCTGCCAACTCGGCTTTCAGCCACTCGCCGGTCGCCTCGATCAAGTCCTGTTCTGCATCCTCGATCGCGCCTTGGGCCTCGGACAGCCGGCGCTCGAGGCCGGCGCGACCTTCGGCGAGCTGGCGCGCGTTGAACTCAGCTGCGGCGGCATCGATCTCCAGGTCGGAAGCTTCCCGGCGCGCCGCCTCCAGCGCCTCGGGGGAGGCCTCGCCCAGCATCACGGCTGCGCCCAGGTCTTCCACCTTCTCGCGGGCTTTGGCGAGCAGCTGCGCATCGAACGCCGCCGGCTGCGCGTTCATCGCATCGCTGATGCGGCGCGCGTTCCGCCGCGCCTGCTCCAGCCGCTCGGCAGCTTCCTGGACGGCTTTCTTCGTTTCCTTCGTGGTCGTCATTGCGGTTCCTTCAGGTGTGGGTTGTGGGGTGGTGATCGGCTATCCGTCGAAGCCTCGGTCGCGATAGCCGCGGTACATCGCGTCGCGCGGTATTGCCTGGTCGCGTGCCGGTCCGTATCCATCGCCGGGCACGAAAAGCGTTCTGTTGGCGATGTAGCGAAGCCGGACCTCACCGGTAGGGCCGTTGCGGTGCTTGCGCAGCAGCAGATCGCCGACGCCGTGCCATTCGGGGGCGCTGTTCGTCATCTCCGGCCGGTCCAACATCAACACGATGTCGGCGTCCTGCTCGATCTCGCCGGAGTCGCGCAGGTCGTGCAGCTGGGGGCGCCTGTCGCTGCGACTCTCGACAGCGCGGTTCAGCTGGGCGCAGGCGATGATCGGCACGGCGAGTTCCTTGGCCAGCGCCTTGAGGCCTCGGCTGATGCTGCCCAGCTCCTGCGCCCGGTTCTGGCCTTCGCCGCGCATCAGACC
The DNA here is from genome assembly GCF_018780585.1 of Methyloversatilis discipulorum. Lineage (GTDB taxonomy): Bacteria > Pseudomonadota > Gammaproteobacteria > Burkholderiales > Rhodocyclaceae > Methyloversatilis > Methyloversatilis discipulorum_B. The sequence continues at coordinate 313,012 of NZ_JADMJL010000016.1, forward strand.
GATGTAGTCGACGACGATCAGATGCAGGCCGTGCTTCCTCGCCAGGCGCTTTGCGCGAGCGCGAACGTAGGCCAGCCCGATGCCTCCCCTGTCGTCGATGAACAGACGCTGCCGGGCTGCCTCGCCGGATACCCGCGTGAGTGCCGACCAGTGATCGTCGTTGCGCGTGCCGGTGCGCATCGCATGAACGCTCACGCCCGACCGCTGCGCCATCACGCGCATGCTCAGTTCGCGCGCGGGCATCTCCAGCGACATGAACAGCACGGTGCGGTCGGCCCGGGCCGCTTGGTCGGCAATACCCAGGGCGAGCGCGGTTTTCCCAACGCCAGGGCGAGCGGCCAGGATGATCAGCTGGCCGGGCTCGAAGCCACCGGTCAGCGCGTCCAGGTCCGGAATACCGGACTGCAGGCCCGTCACGCCGCCACCGTTCGCGCGGTCGTTGATCAGCGCCATCGCCTCGTGCATGGAGTCGGCGAGCGACAAGGGATCGTCGCGCTCGCTGTCGATGGCTTGCGCCGCGATCCGTTCCAGACCGGCAGCGAACTCGTCGTGCGATACCGCTCCGGCTGCGTAGGAGACCGCCAGCGCCTCCGTATCACCTTGGCCCATGCGGCGGTATGCGCGGTCGCGAATCGTGGTCGCGTAGGCCCGAATATTCGCGGCGCTCGGCGTGTTGTTCGCGATCTCGCCGAGGTAGGCCAGGCCGCCGCAGCGCTCCGCCTCTCCGGACTGCTCCATCTCCGCATGCACCGTCACCACGTCGGCCGGCTTGCCGGCGCGGATCAGCGCGGCGATGTGGGTGAAGATCCGGCGATGGTCGTCGCGGAAGAAGTCGGCGTCCGTCACCGTCCCTTCGATGCGGTCCCATGCGTTGTTGTCCAGCAGCAGGGCGCCGATCAGCGACTGTTCTGCTTCGATCGAGTGCGGCGGCAGCCGCAGGGCGGGCGCGTTCATGCTGCGCTCCTGTGGTACTTGCCTTCGATGCATTTCGCAAAGTTCTGCGGCGACACCAGCCAATCCAAGCTCACGACAAACGGGTCACGACCATTCGCGGGTTGCGTCTGGCCGGTCAGGAACTCGGACTGCGCGCAGTAGGCGAAGAAGCGCCGCCACCACTCGATGTCTTGGCGCTTCGCGTCCTCACGCCAGCGGGCTTGCAGATGCTTGACCCTCGTGCCGTTCCACACGCGAACACGTGTGCCGGTGGGTAGTGCCTGGTGGTACAGGTCGATGATCTGCTGATGCGGACAGTCAGGGATGTGCGCAGGCTTGGCCTGAGCACCACCGATGTCGATCGACATCGGCTCACTGACGGTTCTTGATGGTTCACTGATGGTTTGGGTCGCATGGGTGCGGCCCGTCTCGCCGCATGGATGCGACCCGTCTTGTGCATGGGTGCGACCCGTCGCATCCGCGCTACCCGTCGCATGGGTGCGGCCCGTAGGGGTAGCATCAGTGCGACCCGTCAGCGCACGCAGATTGATTTGGTACTGGCGAGTTGCGCCGGGTTTCCCACCTTCCTCGTTGCCGATCACTTCAAGGAATCCGGCTCCGATCAGGCCGTGCACCACTCGCTGAGCCTGCGACCGGGAAAGGCGGGTCTTCGTCGCGATGGACGACATCGACGGCCAGCATCTGCCCTCGTCGTCGCTCCAATCGGCGAGCGCGAGGAGGGCGAGCAGATCGCTTCCGCCACTTGGGTAGGCATCCCAGACCATGGACATGATGCGAATCGACATCAGACGCCCACCTTTCGCGCGATGCCGCGCATGGCCCGCGCGTATTGCGCTGGCGTGGCATCCGGATGGCGCGCGATCCACTCGGCCTTGCGCCGCTCGTAGCCCTGCACTGTCCGCCTCGGTCTGGAGGCGGTCTTCGCGGTCTGAGTCTGTCGGCGGGCCTTCACTTCATGCTCCGCAGCAAGTACGCGCGAACGCGGGCGACGACCGATGATGCCCAGGACTGCGGCAGCACCACGACGCCCGACTCGTTCAAGGGGAGGAACGCGCGGCGGGGGATGACCGACTTCTTCGCGAAGACCATCGTGCCGTTGGGGCCGGGGAAGGTCAGAAACTTCCCCTTCTTCGGCAGGATGACTGCGCCGAACTGATGCACGGCCGGAATGCTGGCGCCGCTCTTCGCCCGCAGGTTCGTGCCGACTGTGACGCCGTCGGGCTCGGGCTTGTAGGTGATGCTCCGCTGCAGCCGGCCGGTGTCGCGCAGCGGCTGGCCAGGGCGCCCGGCCTTGTTCGCCGCCTTCTGCTCGCGACCGGTGCGGCTCAGCTTCCCGCCGTTGTCGGTGCGACGCAGCCCGCGGAATTTCAGCGGCGCCCACTGCTGGCCCCAAGGATCGCGCCCGGACTTGAAGCCCAGGTCGACCAGCGTCTTCAGGCCCGCGCCGACGCTGCTGTACAGCTCCGATGACTTGGTCGCGCCCAGCAGCTGCTGCAGCTTCCGCTCCGCGCCCTCGCCGGATGTCTCGATGGACACGCTCATGACGTGGCCTCAGGCGTGCTGTGCGGCGGTTTCGGTGTGTCGGGTAGCCTCGCCGGAGACGAGGCGGTCGACTTCGTCAGCAGGCCAAAGCAGGCGGCCGCTTGGCTGCTTTATCGGCTTGATGCCGTGATGGTGCCCGTTCAGGGAATAGTTCTTGCGCCAGGTCTTGGCGCTGGACCGCGTAATGCTTGCGGATTCGACGGTGGTGTAGACGCGCGCTGCCATTCTTTGAACCCCTCTACGTTTCTGGATATAACGGGGGAGGAGTTCAGCCGAAGGTGGTGCGCGGTAATAGGCAAATGGTCAGTGCTTTAAATGTCTGGTAGTTCCAAAACCATTACTGGATAAGGGAAAGATGGGAAGGCTATTAATCAGCTCGACGACCCTTTACCGCCCATTCCGGACGAATGATCGAGGCGGCCGACGTGGCCTTGGATTCCGCCATACCTTCGCTTTTCAACCACTCTTCCACCTCGCTGTTTCGGGGGTGTGTGGTTCCATCATCCCGGTCGGCGTTCGCCCACCACTTCCGGGATGCCTGATTCAGGAGAACAAGGTCTTTCGACATGAACCAACGGTCTCCGGTAGAAGTGGTCGCGTCGCGGTCGTTCTCTGCCTCCTGTTGCTTCAACGCTTCGATGTCGATTCGCCGGAACCACAGATCGTTGAGGGTGATGCGACGGGGCGAGTCCTGTGCTCCTTCTTCTGTCTCAAGCCACAGGACGAATTCAGGCGTCGGGAAGCGTTCCGGGTTTTGCTCGTGCAGCTTCGCTCCGTCCTCGGGAACGAGGAATCCAACCTCGACGGCCCCATCGGGCGACGTGGCGATCAAGTACGCATCGTGGTGCTCAAGAAACCAGAACTGAGCGGTTCGGCCGCCTCTGACGCAGAACTGCCGCCCGGTCAGTTCGTTCGTGTAGTGGAATTTGGACTCGCGCGAACCATTTGGGTGGTACTCGGAGACATGCCCCTTCCATCTGCCGCCACGTTCCGGCATGGCCTGCCCATACCACTTCGAGAACACACCACACCGGAGCCGATTCTCCGCGACCAGTGCAAGTACTTCCCTCTCATCGGTTTCCAGCGCCTGTGCGGCTTTCTCCAATGTCATGAGTCTGCTGATAGACATCCGCGCTCCCTCTCGCGCCCCTTGTGAAGGTGCCGCGCCGGCCGGGCAAGGGATCCCGGTTTTCCTCCCGTCGGAGTAGGCGCGGCGTGCTGCTCAGTTGCCCAGCACCAGAGCGCGCACGCGCTCGCGCTCGGCGTGCCAGGTGGTGCCAGCTGCGGCGATCCGATCGAACAGGAACGCGATCTGTTCGCCGATCTGGTCTTCGTCTTCCTCGGCGATGTAGTCGGCCAGCGTGACCGACCATGTCCCGCCGTCGGCCAGGATGTTGAAGGCCGTGCCGAACTGATGCACTTGAGCCGCTTGAGCGCGGTGCATCGCTGGCGTCGCAGTGCCGTATGGGTCGAGATAGTGCGGCTCGATCCACACCAGCCCGTCACCGTCGCCGAACACGAAAGCGGCAGCCCTGTAGAAGGTGTCCCGCTCGGTATTCACGACGACCAGCGCGCCGGCGCTCCAGCTGCTGGCCACCTCTTCGACGGTCGGCACGTTCTCGGCGCCGTCAGTCGGCGTAGACGACCGCCGCGCCGTGTTTCGCCTTCAGCACCGCGCGTGCTTCTTGTGCGCGTTCGCGCGAGCTGAACCACGGGCTCCGGTGCTCCTGTCCGTCCTTCATGTACAGCACGGCGAAGCGCTCGATTCCTCGCGCCTTCAATGCCTCGCGAGCCTGCCGGCGAAGCGCCGCGCGTGATCCTTGGGCGCGTAATCGGAACTCGATCAGGCTTTCCACCGGAACGCCGAAGCGGCTGTGCAAGCGATCGAGGTCAGCGCTGGATGCGCGGCGACCAATGACCAGGCAGATGGGGCCGTCCTCGGCCTGCTCGTGCCCGCACTGGTCATCCGTCCACCATCCGATCAGCATCGGATCGCCGGGGCGGCAGAGAAACAGACGGCGGTCGCCGAAGGCACCGGACACCGGCGGGAAGGGGGCTACTCCGATTTGAATCGCCATGGCTTGAATCCTCCGGTCAGATGACGCTGCGGTACTGCAGAACACCGACGACGCGGCCGATCAGCTTGATTCGGTGCGCCTCGCTGGCGGGGAGCGTGTCCGACCCGCGAACCGGGTCGGCGTAGTAGGCGATGACCTCGCCACCGATGCCCCGCGTGAGCGATCGGACGTACTGGCGGCCGTCGATCTCGAAGGCATACATCGCGCCCCCGGTGCCGATCTCGTCGCAGGGCTCAATCTGCAGCAGGTCGCCCTCCTGAATCTTGGGCGCCATGCTGTTGTCCGGCATGCGGCCGGTGATCTGCGTCGCGCGGTCGCTGAAGTGCTCGAACAGAGCGGGGTCCGGCAGGATCGGCGCCGGCCTGCCGGTGGTGCTGGTAATGTTCGATGCAGCCATGGGGTTACCTCCGTAACAGGTGCTTCATGGTCAGGGGCTGCGCGATGTTGACGCATCGTGCGGCCCCGCTCTTGCCGGCTACCGGCCGGCGCGGTGATGCTCGTTTAGGTGCTCGAAACGACGCGCAGTGACGGCGCCACTTCTTCGGTCTTCGGCTGCTCGATGCCAGCCTGCTCCAGGATCCAGCCTTCAATCTTCGTGTGCCACATGCGCAGCAGGTCCAGCGGCCTCTGCCGGTAGTGCTTTTCCGCGATGGCGGACGGCTTGTGCCCCATGATCTGCGCAACGATGCCGGTCGGCACCTCCACCCATTCCGACAGCGTGCCGAAAGACCGACGCAGGCCGTGCAGGCTGAGCGGTGGCAGGCCGGCTGCGGCCAGTGCCTTGTTGTGCGCGATGCGCGGCTCCTGCAGCCGGCCGGATGCAGCGGTCGGGCTGCTGAACACCCAGGGGAGCGCACGCGCCGCACGCTCCTTTGCCTTCTCCTCGTCCGCTCCGCGCATGGTGCGTACCCGCCTTGCCTCTGAATCGTGTCGCTGCTTCAGGTCGCGCAACAGGCTCGCCACGTACGGGGTAAGGGGGATGGTGCGCTCGCCCTCCACCTTGTCGCGGATCGTGAGGCTGTTCCACTGGAAGTCGACGTCGGTCCAGCGCAGGCCGGCCAACTCCTCGCGCCGTGCGCCGGTGAGAAGAAGCGCCTGCAGATAGGCGGCGTGCACCGGATTCGTGAGGGCTCGCACCTTCTCGAACCACAGCGCCAGCTGCTCGCGCTGCATGCAGTCCGTCTTCGGCTTCGCCCGTGGCAGGACATCGCGCGCCATGCCGCGGGAGCAGGCGTCCGCATGGGTGAGGGCGGCGAACTTCTCTGACGTGGCAGCCCAGCCGATGAAGGCGCGCAGAGCCCTGTAGGTCTGGGCTGCGGTCGTCGGCGTGCGCTCCGTCAGCGGTTCAAGCCACTGGCGCACGGCCTTGGCGTCCAGCTCGCTCAGCTTCAGGGAAAGCAGGGGGTGAAGCGGGCCAGGCTGAACCACGCCCGATTCACCCTTCCGCCGGCCGCGCCGGCGAGGCTCGCCGCCGGCCTTCGCCATCTCCAAATGGTTGCGCAGGTGGCGGCTACCCCATTTCGGCGTCCGCGCCTCGATGTAGGCCTGCCAAGACTCGCCGACGGAAACTTCGGCCGTTTTCGCCTTCTCGCGCTTGGCGGTGATGTCGGCCAGGCGTGCGGCGCGCTCTTCGCGCGGGTCGATGCCCTGGTCGACCAAGGTCTGCAGCCGGCGCGCTTCCGCTCGTGCGTCGTGGATGTTCCAGGCGCGCGAGTCGCCGATCGTGAGGCGGATCGTCTGCCGGTGCAGCTTCGTCTCGAAGACGAAGGACTTGGCGCCGGCCGTGGTCACCCGGACGGCGAGGCGCGGAGCCTCGGTGTCCCACAGAAAAGCCTGCTTCACGTCGTCAGGGCACGTGAAGCGGCGGATGCGGTCCGGGGTGAGGCGTTCGCGTTGCAAGGCGTCTCCGATGGCTGAAGGGCTCTGTGTAGCCCGCATGTAGCCATCTTAGGGGAACGCTGGGGGATGTCAAGAAACGCGACGGGTGCTAAAACAACTGAAATATATGGATTTTCTGGTGGATCTGAACGCCCGCGAACGACCATGAACGCCGTTTTTTGCCGTCTTGTAAGCGGTAGGTCGTCAGTTCGATTCCGACAAGCGGCACCAATAAAGAAAGGCCGATTCCTTCGAATCGGCCTTTTTCACATGCGTCGCCGCTGCGTTCAGCAGGACGCTCAGCGCTTCTGTTCCGGTCCGCGCGCAATCAGCATGTCGGCGACGGTACGGATGGACGGCCAGTCCTTCATTGCCTCGACGGCCGGCCCGAAGCCGGCGGCAGCGGACTGCTGCAGCGCCTGTTCGGCCATTGCCAGCATATTGGCCGAGTAGCTCTTCATCGCCTCGCTCTGCAGCGTGACGAAGTTCTGGTACAGCGCGTCCGGGCTGTTCGGGTCGGCCGCTGCAGGGGTGTCGGCGTCGGCTGCGGGCGTGACGCCCTGCAGCACGGCGAACACGAAGCGGCCCAGCGCGCGCTGGGCTTCGGCCGAATCAGGACTGCCGAAGAAGTCCGGGTCCAGCGTGATCGCCGGGGCGGCATCGCCCTTGCGGCATTCGATGCGGCCGTCGGCGGCCAGGCGGATGCGCAGTTCGGAAGTGCTCATCTGAGGTCTCCTCAAGCGGTGTAGCGGGCGTCCGGCAACGGTGCGCCCGCGTCGTCGGTGGTGAAGGCGCGCAGGCCGCTGTCGTCGGCCTCGAACCAGCAGGCGCGGTCGCGCCAGTCGGCCAGCACGTGGCGCACGCAGGGACTGCCATCGACTTCGTGCTGGTGACTGGCCGGACGGTGCGTGTGGCCGTGAATCATTCGCGCGACGTCGTGGTGGCGGAACATCGATGCGATGGCGTCGGCGTTGGCGTCCATCAGGTATTCACCCTTGCCGGCCGTGGCTTCCTTGCTGCGCCGGCGCATGTCCTCGGCGATCGCGTGGCGTTCGGCCAGCGGCCTGGCGAGGAAGGCGGTCTGCCATTGCGGGTTGCGCACCATGGCGCGGAACTGCATGTAGGGGAGGTCGTCGGTGCACAGCGTGTCGCCGTGCAGCAGCAGCGTGGGTTCGCCGCCGATGTCGGCAATCAGCCAGTCGCCATGGATGCGCGCACCGGTGGCCGCGGTGAAACCCGCGCCGAGCAGGAAATCGCGATTACCCGGCAGCACGTGCAGTTCGATGCCACGCTCGTGCAGCGCCCGCAGCGCCCGCAGCGCACGGATCACCGGACGTACCGTAGGGTCGTCAACGTCCTCGTCCCCCGCCCACGCCTCGAACAGATCGCCGAGCAGGAACACGCGCTGCGCCTCGCGCGCGCGGCCTTCGAGCAACGCCACGAAGGCCGCGTTCAGTGCAGGCGTGGCGGCGGACAGATGAAGATCGGAACAGAGCAGGTCCATGCCACGCACGCGGTGTTACGCCACTTCGGCGCGTTCGATCACCACGTCTTCCTTCGGCACGTCCTGGTGGAAGCCGGAGCGGCCGGTGGCCACGCCCTTGATCTTGTTCACCACGTCCATGCCTTCGGTGACGCGGCCGAACACGCAGTAGCCCCAGCCGTCCTGCGACTGTTCCTTGTCGAGAAACAGGTTGTCGCCGACGTTGATGAAGAACTGGGCCGTCGCCGAGTGCGGGTCCGAGGTGCGCGCCATGGCGATGGTGCCGACCGTGTTCGAAAGGCCGTTGCCGGCTTCGTTCTTGATCGGGGCCTGGGTGTCCTTCTGCTTCATGCCGGGCTCGAAGCCGCCGCCCTGGATCATGAAGTTGCCGATCACGCGGTGGAAGATCGTGTTGTTGTAGTGACCGGCCTCGACGTAGGCGAGGAAGTTGGCCACCGTCTGCGGGGCCTTTTCGGCGTCCAGTTCGAGCGTGATGACGCCGTGATTGGTGTGCAGTTTGACCATGTTGTGTTCTCCGGTTGGGGGCCGCTTGCGCGGCGGTCAGGGTTTGGCTTCGAGGACGCGGACGGACTGGATGACCACCGGCGTCAGCGGCACGTCCTGGTGCATGCCGGCGTTGCCGGTGCGCACCGTGGCGATGTTGTTCACGACTTCCATGCCCTTGATCACCTTGGCGAATGCGGTGTAGCCGTAGCCGTCGCGCGACGGGTAGTCGAGCATGCGGTTATCGACCAGATTGATGAAGAACTGCGCCGTCGCCGAGTGCGGGTCGTTGGTGCGTGCCATGGCCAGCGTGCCCGGCGCGTTGCGCACGCCCTTGTCGAGCGCCCGTTGCGCCTCGTTCTTCACCGGCGCCCGGGTGGTCTTCTGGTTCATCTGCGGGTCGAAACCGCCGCCCTGAATCATGAAGCCGTTGATCACGCGATGGAAGATCAGACCGTCGTAGAAACCAGCTTTGACATATTCGACGAAATTGTCGACCGTGGCCGGGGCGGCTTCCGGGAACAGCTCGATCACGATGGTGCCCTGGCTGGTCTTCATTTCGACCTGCGGGTTGGCGGCGAGGGCGAACAGCGGCAGCAGGCCGGCCAGCAGGCCGAACAGGAACTTCTTCATGCGGGTGACTCCGTGTGGGTGGGAAGCGTGAAAGACAGGTGGAGCGGCGGCCGGTTCAGGCCGAGCCCTCGAAGACGATGCGCCAGCGGCCGTTTTCCTTCTGCCAGTACTGCTGCTTGCGCATCACGTTGCTCAGATTGTCGCTGCGGTAGTCCTGTTCGAAGGTGACGACCACCAGGTGGTCCCGGCCGGGATTGCGGAAGGTGCTCAGATTGCGCACGCCGACCTTGATCCATTTCTTCGCCGCATTGACCTCGCGCTTGTTCTTCGCGAAGGCGTCGAAATTCTTGCCGTCGGCGCTGAACTGCGGCGAGTAGTGCGTCAGCAGGCGGTCGGTGTCGCGGCTTTCCCAGTCGACGCGCCACTGTTCGAGCGCGCGGTTGAATTCGGCGCGCTCGGCCTGCCAGTCGTCCAGCGTCAGCCATTCGACCTGGTCGCTGATCACCACCGGCACCGGTGCGCCCTGTACATAGCCGTTCAGCGCCTGGAAATCCGGATTGGCCAGCACGACGCAGCCGTCGGAGGCGCGCGGCGGGCGCGAGAAGGTGTCCGACGGCACGCCGTGCAGCCAGATGCCGTGGCCGTTGCGGCCCTGCTTGCGGTCCCAGGCGTTCGGATAGTTGATCGGCAATGCGCCGGCGCCATAGAAATCGGTCAGCTTCTCCGGCGGCAGGAAGCCGGTCACCTGATAGACGCCCAGCGGCGTCTTCTTGTCGCCTTCACGCATTTTCTCGATGCCGAGGCGACCGTGCGACACATACCAGTCGGCGACGAAGCGCGGCTTGCCGTCGACGTTCTCGTACAGGTAGAGGCGCGAACGTCGCGCATCGACCACCAGCGCGTGGCGCTGGTCCGCCGGCAGTTGCATCAGGTAGCGCGGTACGCGATCGACCGGCGGCTTGTCGCGGTAGGCGCGGATGCGCGCGATCGCCTCGTCGCGCAGGTCGGCCAGACGCTCGGCCGGCGCATTCGGTGCATTGCCTATCGTCGTCAGCGCGCTGGCACGCGCCATCAGCAGATCGCCGCGTATCAGGTGGGCAAGACGGAAGTTCGGCCAGATGTGGAGCAGGGCATCGACCTGTTCAAGCGCGAGGTCGAGACGCTTGCGCTCGATCTGACGGAACACCTGTTCGAGCATCGGCTCGGGGCCACTGTCGGAATAGCGGACAGCGTTGCCCGACTGGCCGGAGCCGATGGCCAGCGGCACGCACAGCGAGGACAGGAAAAGGGCGTTGCGCAGCACGCGTGTGAGCGCGCGGCTGCGGGCGACCGGGGCCGTGCTCATCCGCCGACCCGCTCCTGCTGGATCAGCCAGCGGCCGTCGCGGCGCACCAGCGTCAGCGTCTTGGTCGTGCTCGTCTTCAGGCCGACCGCCTTGTAGTGCTGGCGGAAGGTGGCGTCGGCACGGTCGGCGGCGACGGACTTCACCTTCACATTCTCGACGCGGACCTCGATTGCGCCCGGCTTGGCGATGCGCGAGCGGCGCTCGGCTTCCCAGGCGCTGCGGGGTTTGCCGTCCGGTACCTTGAAGTCGGCGGCGTAGTAGCCGAGGTAGCTCTTCACGTCCTTGCGCGACCAGGCGGCGGCCCAGTCCTGCACGGTGCGGGTGAGTTCGGCGACCGGAGGCGCGGCGGCGGCCGGGGTCGCAGCCTTGGCCGGCGCTGCCGGCACTGCGGCGGCGGGCGCCGGTGTGGGGGCTGCCGCTGGCGCTGGTGCGGGCGCTGCCGCGGTCGGTGCCGGCGGTTTCGGTGTTTCGGCGGGTTTGGCCGCCTCGGCCTGCTTCGCCGGCACAGCCGGAGCAGCCGGCGTGCTCGGTGCGGGCGGCGCCGCGGGTGCCGGCGTGGCGGTCGCTGTCGACGGCGCGGCGGCGATCGGCGCAATGGCGCGCGGTTTCTGGTTGCCACGATTGCCGTTGCCGACCATTTCGCGGATCAGGTTCAGCTTGCTCTGTGCAGCCTTGTTCGACGAATCGAGCTGCAGCGCGCGGTCGTAGGCCTGCGTCGCCATGCGGGCGTAGATGTCGCCGAGGTTCTCGTGCGCCACCGCGTAGCTCGGATGGGTGCGGATCGCCATCTCGAGCGCGGTCTTGGCCTTGTCGTACTGCTTCTGCTGCGCGTACAGCACCGCCAGGTTGTTGTAGGGCTCGGGCAGTTCCGGGTAGTCCTCGGTCAGCTTCTGGAACACCGAGGTGGCCTCCGGGATCTTGCCCAGTTCGGTCAGGATGAGGCCCTTGAAGAAACGGCCCTGCGGATCGCGCGGTCGCTGCGCAAGGTAGAGGTCGATCTTTTCAAGTGCCTGTTGCGGCTGCTTCAGGCGCAATAGCTGCTCCGCTTCCTGGATGCTGTCGGCGAAGACCGGTGAGACCGATGCGCACAGCATCATCAGGCCGGCGATCAGGCTGGAAACGAGGCGGGAGGCGGAGCGGTGCGTAAAGGCCATGTGTTAGACTTTTTGGCGTGAATGCGTCGTTTGACAACCCCGGATCTTATCAAGAAGGCGTGCCGGCGTCCTGTCGTTGCGTCTGATTCGAGTACTTGCCCGCAGAGCGGGTCTTCCCCTTCGCAGTCCTCCCGATTTACGGCCAGCCATGCTCAAGATTTACAACACCCTCACCCGCGAGAAGCAGGATTTCGTTCCGATCGAACCCGGCCGGGTGCGCATGTACGTGTGCGGCATGACGGTGTACGACTACTGCCACCTCGGCCACGCCCGCGTGATGGTGGTGTTCGACATGGTGACGCGCTGGCTGCGCGCAGCGGATTATCAGGTCACCTACGTCCGCAACATCACCGACATCGACGACAAGATCATCAAGCGGGCGGCCGACAACGGCGAAACGATGCGCGCGCTGACCGACCGCTTCATCGCCGCGATGCACGAGGATGCGGATGCGCTGGGCGTGCTGCGACCGGACCACGAACCGCGCGCCACCGAATTCGTGCCGCAGATGCAGTCGCTGATCCAGCGACTGGAGGCGAAGGGTCTGGCCTATCGCGCGGCCAGCGGCGACGTGAACTACAGCGTCCGCAAGTTCGACGGTTACGGCAAGCTGTCCGGCAAGTCGCTGGACGATCTGCGCGCCGGCGAGCGCGTCGATGTGATCGACGACAAGCAGGACCCGCTCGATTTCGTGCTGTGGAAGCACGCCAAGCCGGCTGAGCCGGCCGAGGCGAAGTGGGCGTCACCGTGGGGCGACGGCCGCCCGGGCTGGCATATCGAGTGCTCGGCGATGAGTTCGCAACTGCTGGGCGACCAGTTCGACATCCACGGCGGCGGCGCCGACCTGCAGTTCCCGCACCATGAGAACGAGATCGCCCAGAGCGAGGGCGCGCACGGCCACACTTTCGTCAATTACTGGATGCACAACGGCTTCGTCCGCGTCGACGACGAGAAGATGTCGAAGTCGCTGGGCAACTTCTTCACCATCCGCGAGGTGCTGCAGAAGTACGACGCCGAGGTGGTGCGCTTCTTCATCCTGCGTGCCCATTACCGCAGCCCGCTCAATTATTCCGACGCCCATCTCGACGACGCGCGCGGCGCATTGACCCGACTTTATACGACACTGAAGAACGTGCCGCCCGCCAGCCGCGCGCCGGACTGGTCGACGCCGGCTGGCAGCCGCTTCCGCGCAGCAATGGACGATGACTTCAACACGCCGGAAGCGATGGCGGTGCTGTTCGACCTGTCGGCCGAAGCCAACCGCAGCGGTGACGCCGCCGTCGCGGGCGAACTGCGCGCGCTGGCCGGCGTGCTCGGTCTGCTGGAACGTTCCCCGGAAGACTTCCTCAAAGGCCGTGCACAGGCTGGCGGTCTCGATGACGCGCAGATCGAGGCATTGATCGCGCAACGGGTGGCCGCCAAGAAGGCGCGCGACTTCGCGACCGCCGACCGCGTGCGTGACGAACTGAAGCAGCAGGGCGTCATCCTCGAAGATTCGGCCGCTGGAACGACCTGGCGGCGTGCGTAACATGGAGTTTTGCAGTCGGGCATGCGTGCGATCACGATCAAATCGGCGTGGAACGGCCACAGTGACTGCGAAGGCTGCAGCATCCGCCAGTCGGTGCTGTTCGCCGACCTGGTAGAGGCCGACTTCGCACTGCTGCATGAGCAGATAGATGACCTGGATTACCCCTCCAGCGCCGTCATCTATCACGCCGGCGCCCACGGCGACTGGCTGTTCACCTTGCGCGCCGGCGCGATCAAGCTGGTGCGCTACGGCAACGACGGCAATCAGCGCATCCTGCGCGTGTTGCGGCCAGGCGACGTGTGCGGCCTCGAAGCGCTGGTACGACCCGGCTACGATCACACGGCGATCACGCTGGCGCCGACCAAGATCTGCCGCATCCCGCGCACGCTGATCGAAAGGTTGAACCGGGAGACGCCGCGGCTGCAGAAACCCTTGTTCGAGCACTGGTACGCCGCACTGGCCGAAGCCGACGCCTGGCTGGCCGAGCTGGCCGCCGGCCACGCCGACGTGAAGACGCGGGTGGCGCGCCTGCTGCTGCGACTGCGCACCGACGAGGCGCCTGGCAGGGCGATCCGCCTGAGCCTGGAAGACATCGGCGCCATCCTTGGCGTCGCCCCGGAATCGGCCAGTCGTGCGCTCGGGTTGTTGCGACGCAGCAACCTGCTCACTGACGCGGATAGCCGTTACCACTGGCGTATCGACGCTTCAGGTCTCGCCGCACTTCTTGCGGCGCACGATCAAGAAAACTGATCCAACGTTGCCGAATGCAATGCCTTTTCAGGGCAGGACCCGCCGCGTCCGAACAAATCGCATCATTCGTGACTCTTATAGCAGACATAAGACCCCGTTATGGTTAAAGTGCGTCCTCCGTGAGGATGACCGCAGGCGCAGTCGGCGGTCAGCAGGGTCCGACGCATACACCTACCCGGTGGATGCCGAGTCTGTTTCAACCGTCGAACCGGGACGGCAATGGTTACCACCCTTGTCCGATTCCGGTGGATTTTGGAGAGCGTCGCAATGAAAGTCGTCCTGTCGCCGGAGCAGCTGAACTCCGGAGAGATCCCCGTTCCGGCCTGGGTCAAAAACCGCAAGCTGGTGAAATGGGTTGCCGAGATCGCTGCGCTGACCAAGCCCGCCGCGATCCACTGGTGTGATGGTTCGCAGGAGGAGTACGACCGCCTGTGCGCCGACATGGTCGCCGCCGGCACCATGCGCCGCCTGAACCCCGAGAAGCGCCCGAATTCCTATCTCGCCTGGTCCGACCCGTCCGACGTGGCGCGTGTCGAAGACCGCACCTTCATCTGTTCCGAACGCCAGGAAGACGCCGGCCCGACCAACAACTGGATGGCCCCGGCCGAAATGAGGCAGACGCTGAACGGCCTGTTCGACGGCTGCATGCGTGGCCGCACGATGTATGTCGTGCCGTTCTCGATGGGTCCGCTGGGTTCGCACATTTCGCAGATCGGCATCGAGCTGTCCGATTCGCCCTATGTCGCCGTCAACATGCGCATCATGACCCGCATGGGCAAGGCCGTTTACGACGTGCTGGGCGAGGACGGCGAGTACGTGCCCTGCGTGCACACCGTCGGCAAGCCGCTGGCCGCCGGCGAGCAGGACGTCGCGTGGCCGTGCAACGCCACCAAGTACATCGTCCATTACCCGGAAACCCGCGAGATCTGGAGTTTCGGTTCCGGCTACGGCGGCAACGCGCTGCTCGGCAAGAAGTGTTTCGCGCTGCGCATCGCCTCGACTATGGGTCGCGACGAAGGCTGGCTGGCCGAGCACATGCTCATCCTCGGCGTGCAGAACCCGCAGGGCGAAAAGCACTACGTCGCGGCGGCCTTCCCGTCGGCCTGCGGCAAGACCAATTTCGCGATGCTGATTCCGCCCAAGGGTTTCGAGGGCTGGAAGGTGACCACCATCGGCGACGACATCGCCTGGATCAAGCCGGGCAAGGACGGTCGCCTGTACGCGATCAACCCCGAAGCCGGCTATTTCGGCGTCGCCCCCGGCACCAACGACAGCACCAACGCAAACTGCATGGCTTCGCTGCGTTCCGACACCATCTTCACCAATGTCGCGCTGACCGACGACGGCGACGTCTGGTGGGAAGGCATGACGAAGACGCCGCCGGCGCATCTGACCGACTGGCAGGGCAAGGACTGGACGCCGGAAATCGCCAAGCAGACCGGCGCCAAGGCCGCGCACCCGAACGCCCGCTTCACCGTGGCCGCCACCCAGAACCCGGTCATCGACCCGTCCTGGGACGATCCGGCCGGTGTGCCGATTTCGGCCTTCATCTTCGGCGGTCGTCGTTCGACCACGGTGCCACTGGTGACCGAGGCGCGCAACTGGATCGAGGGCGTCTACATGGCGGCGACCATGGGTTCGGAAACCACCGCTGCGGCCGCCGGCCAGCAGGGTGTGGTGCGGCGCGATCCGTTCGCCATGCTGCCGTTCTGCGGCTACAACATGAGCGACTACTTTGCGCACTGGCTGAAGCTCGGTCAGAACCTGTCGGCCCAGGGTCAGGTGCTGCCGCGCATCTTCTGCGTGAACTGGTTCCGTACCGACGACAACGGCAAGTTCGTGTGGCCGGGCTTCGGCGAAAACATGCGTGTGCTGAAGTGGATGCTGGACCGCGTGGCTGGCGGCGCCGAAGGGGCTGAGCACCTGTTCGGTACCAGCCCGCGCTACGACGACCTGAGCTGGGCCGGCACCGAGTTCAGCCGCGAACTGTTCGAGCGCATCACGTCGATCGACGTGGCCGCCTGGCAGCAGGAAATCGCGCTGCACGACGAACTGTTCGATCGTCTGCAGCACCGCCTGCCCGAGGCACTGGCCGCGGTCAAGGCGCAGATCGCGAAACAGCTCGCGGCCTGATCAGGGCTCGCCGGCCGCGGGGGTGCCGCGGTCGGCCGCTCCGGCCTTCGCCAAAAAGAAAGCCCGCTTTGAGCGGGCTTTCTTTTTGCGCGTGGCGACCGGATCAGCCGGCGAAGAAATCCTTCATCTTGTCCATCCACGACTTGGCACGCGGGCTGTGGCTCGCTTCGTCGCTGCGGTTGATGTCGTCGAATTCCTTCAGCAGTTCGCGCTGACGCGCCGTCAGGTTAACCGGCGTCTCGACCACGACGTGGCACATCAGGTCGCCCGGGTAGCTGCTGCGCACGCCCTTGATGCCCTTGCCGCGCAGGCGGAACACCTTGCCCGACTGGGTTTCGGCCGGGATCTTGATCTTGGCTGCGCCATCCAGCGTCGGAATCTCGATCTCGCCGCCCAGCGCCGCGGTGGCGAAGCCGATCGGCATTTCGCAGTGCAGGTCGTCGCCTTCGCGCTGGAACACGGTGTGCGGCTTGATGTGGATCTGCACGTACAGGTCGCCGGCCGGGCCACCGCCCTGACCGCGTTCGCCTTCACCGGCCAGGCGGATGCGGTCGCCCTCGTCGATGCCGGCCGGAATCTTCACCTGCAGTGTCTTGCTGCCCTTGACGCGCCCGGCGCCGTGGCAGTCGTTGCAGGGATCCTTCACCATCTTGCCGGTGCCGTGGCACTTCGGGCAGGTCTGCTGGATCGAGAAGAAGCCCTGCTGCATGCGCACCTGGCCGACACCGTTGCAGGTGGTGCAGGTGACCGGTTTGGTGCCCGGCTTGGCGCCGGTGCCGCCGCAGGTGCCGCAGTCGTCCATGGTCGGAATGCGGATGCGCGTGTCGGTGCCGCGCGCCGCTTCTTCCAGCGACACTTCGAGGTTGTAGCGCAGGTCGGCACCGCGGTAGACGCCGCTGCGACCGCCGCCACGTCCGCCCTGATTGCCGAAGATTTCGCCGAAGATGTCGCCGAAGGCGTCGCCGAAACCGCCGAAGCCCTGGCCGCCGCCCGCACCGCCGCCCATATTGGGGTCGACACCGGCGTGGCCGTACTGGTCGTAGGCCGCACGTTTCTGTCCGTCGGACAGGATTTCGTAGGCTTCCTTCGCTTCCTTGAACTTGTCCTCGGCTTCCTTGCTGTCCGGATTGCGGTCCGGGTGGTACTTCATCGCCAGCTTGCGGTAAGCCTTCTTGATTTCGTCATCGGAGGCGTCGCGGTTGACGCCCAGGATGTCGTAAAAATCTTTCTTCGCCATTCGTTTTCACCACAGATGCGCCAAAGGCACAGCGCGTCAGGAGTGCTCCTGCCGCGCTGTGCCTCGGTCGTTGAACTGCTCGCTGTCAGCGTCGGGAGCGCAGCTTACTTCTTGTCCTTCACCTCGGTGAATTCCGCATCGACCACGTCGCCGTCGTCGTCCTTGCGGCCGCCGGGTGCGGCGCCACCGGCCGCTTCACCGGCCGCGGCCTGCTGTTCGGCGTACATCGCCTCGCCCAGCTTCTGCGCGGCGGTCGCCAGTGCGGCGCTCTTGGCGTCGATCGCTTCCTTGTCGCCGGAGCGGATGGCTTCTTCCACTTCCTTCAGCGCAGCCTCGATCTTCTCCTTCTCGCCGGCGTCGACCTTGTCGCCGTGCTCGGTCAGCGCCTTGCGCGTCGAATGGACCAGCGCGTCGGCCTGGTTGCGGGCGTCGGCCATCTCGTGCGCGCGCTTGTCTTCTTCGGCGTGCAGTTCGGCGTCCTTCACCATGCGCTGGATCTCTTCTTCCGACAGACCCGAGTTCGCCTTGATGGTGATCTTGTTTTCCTTGCCCGTGCCCTTGTCCTTGGCCGACACGTGCAGGATGCCGTTGGCGTCGATGTCGAAGGTGACCTCGATCTGCGGCATGCCACGCGGCGCCGGGGCGATGCCTTCCAGGTTGAATTCGCCGAGCGACTTGTTGCCGCTGGCCATTTCGCGCTCGCCCTGATAGACCTTGATGGTCACCGCCGGCTGGTTGTCGTCGGCGGTCGAGAAGGTCTGCGAGAACTTGGTCGGCACCGTCGTGTTCTTCTGGAT
Source organism: Methyloversatilis discipulorum (assembly GCF_018780585.1). GTDB lineage: Bacteria > Pseudomonadota > Gammaproteobacteria > Burkholderiales > Rhodocyclaceae > Methyloversatilis > Methyloversatilis discipulorum_B. The sequence continues at coordinate 330,968 of NZ_JADMJL010000016.1, forward strand.
CATCTTGGTCATGACGCCGCCCAGCGTCTCGATGCCCAGCGACAGCGGGGTCACGTCGAGCAGCAGCACGTCCTTGACGTCGCCCTGCAGCACGCCACCCTGGATGGACGCGCCGACGGCGACCGCCTCATCCGGGTTCACGTCCTTGCGCGGCTCCTTGCCGAAGAATTCGCGCACCTTTTCCTGCACCTTGGGCATGCGGGTCATGCCGCCGACCAGAATGACGTCGTCGATGTCGCCGATCTTGACGCCCGAATCCTTCAGCGCGATGCGGCAGGGCTCGATCGAGCGCTCGATCAGTTCTTCCACCAGCGACTCGAACTTGGCGCGGGTGATCTTGATCGCCAGGTGCTTCGGGCCGGACGCGTCGGCGGTGATGTAGGGCAGGTTGATTTCGGTCTGCGCGCTCGACGACAGCTCGATCTTGGCCTTTTCCGCCGCTTCCTTCAGGCGCTGCAGCGCAAGGATGTCCTTCTTCAGATCGACACCCTGGTCCTTCTTGAACTCGTCGATCACGTAATCGATGATGCGCTGGTCGAAGTCCTCGCCGCCGAGGAAGGTGTCGCCGTTGGTGGCCAGCACTTCGAACTGGTGTTCGCCATCGACGTCGGCGATTTCGATGATGGACACGTCGAACGTGCCACCGCCGAGGTCATACACGGCGATCTTGGAGTCACCCGGCTTCTTGTCCATGCCGAAGGCGAGCGCAGCCGCAGTCGGCTCGTTGATGATGCGCTTGACGTCCAGACCGGCGATGCGGCCGGCGTCCTTGGTGGCCTGACGCTGGCTGTCGTTGAAGTAGGCCGGCACGGTGATGACGGCTTCGGTGACTTCTTCGCCGAGGTAGTCTTCGGCGGTCTTCTTCATCTTGCGCAGCACTTCGGCGGAAACCTGCGGCGGGGCGATTTTCTTGTCGCGCGCTTCAACCCAGGCGTCGCCGTTGTCGGCCTTGACGATCTTGAAGGGCATCAGGGCGATGTCCTTCTGCACTTCCTTCTCTTCGAAGCGGCGGCCGATCAGGCGCTTGACGGCGAACAGCGTGTTGGCAGCGTTGGTGACCGCCTGACGCTTGGCCGAGGCGCCGACCAGGATTTCGCCGTCGTCGGTGTAGGCGACGATGGACGGCGTCGTGCGCGCGCCTTCCGAGTTCTCGATTACCTTGGGCTTGCCGCCTTCCATCACGGAAACGCAGCTATTGGTGGTGCCCAGGTCGATACCGATGATTTTTCCCATGTTCGGGGTCCTCTATATATATGCGGGTGGAGGAGAGAGCTTGTCTGAGGTCGAAGTGGGGCGTTTGCCCCTGCATTTCAAGGGGCTTTTCAGCCCGCTGCCTTCGAAACGATGACCAGGGCGGGGCGCAGCACGCGGTCGTGCAGCAGATAACCCTTCTGCAGCACCTGCACCACGTGGTTCGGCTCGCCCGGCGCCTCAATCTGGCTGATCGCCTGGTGCTTGTGCGGGTCGAATTTTTCGCCCAGCGGGTTCACTTCCTCGACGCTGGCGCCGACAAAGGCCTGCACCAGCTGCTTCAGCGTCAGTTCGACGCCTTCGCGGATCTTGGCGACGTCGTTCGAGGTGTCGGCCAGCGCCGCTTCCAGGCTGTCCTTGACCGGCACCATGGCGGAAGCGAACTTCTCGGCGGCGAACTTGCCCGCCTTGATCACGTCCTCGGCGGCGCGACGGCGCATGTTTTCCGTTTCGGCCTTGGCGCGCAGCAGCGCGTCCTGCAGCTCGGCCACCTTTTGCTCGGCGGCGGCCAGCGCCTCGGGCGTTGCAGGAGCGGCCGGCGTGGCGGCTTCGGTGTTGGGGGCGGCCTGCTGTTCTTCGGGCACCGGTTGCGGGGTCTGCTCGGTCATGCGTAAAGTCCTCTGAATCTGAGACCCGCCGGAAATGGGGGCGTCCGGACGCATTTCAAGCCCGGAAAGTCGACTTTCCATCAGCCTTTTGACCCATTCTTTGTCCGGCGCTTGGCGATGGCCTATCATTCGCGGTTCATGACGCGTCCATCGCTCCACACGACATGCTCGAACGCATTGGCAAATACAGGGTAATCCGCGAAATCGGCAAAGGCGCCACCGCGACTGTCTACCTGTGCAAGTGCGACGACATCGAGGAAATGGTCGCCGTCAAGCTGGTCGATTTCGGCGACAAGAACCGCGATCAGGGCAAGTGGTCGCGGCGCATGCGCAAGCTCTTCCTGACCGAGGCGGCGATCGCCGCCAAGCTCGACCATCCGAACATCATCCGCATCTACGACGCGCAGGTCGAAGAGAACCGGGCCTATCTGGTCATGGAATTCATCGACGGCCAGCCGCTCGACCACTACTGCGAATTCAACACGATGCTGCCGCTGCCGCGCGCGGTGAGCATCGTGTTCAAGTGCGCGATGGCGCTCGATTACGCCTTCCGCCACGGCGTCGTGCACCGCGACATCAAGCCGGCCAACATCCTGATCGGTGCCAACGATCTGGTGAAGGTGACCGACTTCGGCTTGGCGCTGAACGTGGCCAAGGAGAACGACAAGGATTCGACCTTCATCATGGGCGTGGGCTCACCGGCCTACATGAGCCCGGAACAGGTGAAGGGCTATCCGCTGAACCAGAAGACCGACCTCTACTCGCTGGGGGTCGTGCTGTTCCACTTACTGACCGGTAGGCTGCCCTTCCGCGCCAAGCATCCGGCCCAGCTCATCTACAAGATCATCAACGCCGACCCGCCGTCGGCGTCGCAGCTGAACCCGGAAGTGCCGGAAGCGATGGACCGGGTGATCCGCAAGGCGCTGGAGAAGGACCTCTACTCGCGCTACAAGAACGGCGCCGAGTTCGCGAAGGACCTGTCGACGGTGCGTTTCAAGATCCTCGACGACAAGTACGTGCCGCCGGACACCACGCGCTTCTCCATCCTGCGCAAGATGACCTTCTTCACCGAATTCGACGACGTCGAGGTGTGGGAGGTGCTGCGTTTCTCGAACTGGCGGCAATACACCGAAGGCACGGTGCTGATGCGCGAGGGCGACAGCGACAACCGCTTCGGGCTGATCGTGTCCGGCCATGTCCGGGTGGTGGTCGGCGGCAGGCTGCTGGCCGAACTGGGGCCGGGCGAGGTGGTCGGCGAAATGGGCTATCTCGACCCCAACCACCTGCGCCGCTCGGCGACCGTGATCGCGTCCTCGCCGGTGGCTTTTCTCGAAGTCAGCCCGTCGGCGCTGGCGCTCGCGTCGGAAGAGTGTCTGGAGCACTTCCGCGCCCAGCTCATCAGCACCGTGGTGCAACGGCTGGCCCGCGCCAATTCCGCGCTTGCCGCCCAGGGCGAGCAGGTGGTGCTGGCGACCGAATCGGGTTTTTCCGTCATCGGCGGCGGCATCGACCTCGAACTGCTGCCCGATACGCCGGCGCGACGCTGAGCGTTCTGCACGTGTCGGCGAGCCCTGCGGCGTGAAGAACGCCCGCCGGCCCGGCTAAAGTTTCGACACGGCAGGCCGAAACTCTCCTCACAAGCACATGGCGACGCCTGTGCTATCGGAAGGAGACCGACCTTGAGCCGCAATTCAGTTTATGGCATCAGCCGCGTGGACAACGAAGCCAGCCGTACGCATGGCTGGCTCGTGACCATACAGCGACGCGGAGTGATACACCGGAAGCACTTCAGCGATGGTGTCTTCGGCGGCAAGCAGAAGGCCTTTGCCGCCGCCAAGCAGTTTCGCGACGACATCATTTCGAAATTTCCGCCCTTCTCGTTGCGCGAGTATTCGAGCATCGTCAAGAAGAACAACCGTTCCGGCGTGGTCGGCGTGTGCCGCTATTGCGCTTCCGAAACCCGTGACATGCCGGAGGACAAGCAGCGCTGGTTCTGGGTGGCTTCGTGGCCGCTGCCGACCGGTCGTCGCAAGCGGGTCAAGTTCTCGGTGAACAAGTACGGCGAGGAAGGTGCGTTCAAGATGGCGCTGAAGGCGCGCAAGGATGCGCTGAAAAAGCTCGATGGCCAGTTCGATCCGGGTGCTTCGCGGCGCGGCCGTCCGCGCAAGGCGAAGAACGACGAGAACATCGTGCCGACGCGCGCTGCGGCCTGAACGCAGCAGCACGCAAAAGAAAGGCGACCGCGAGGTCGCCTTTTTTCATTGCTTCGCGCCCATCGCCGTCGCGTTGCGCGCCTGCAGCGCAAGGTCGGCGGGCGGCCGGCCGGCTTCGTCCCACCAGTGGCCCAGTTCGCGGCGCACGATGCCGCCCAGCGCGGCGATCCAGTCCGGTCGCTCGTTCAGGCAGGGGATGTAGCTGAACTGCTTGCCGCCGCGACCGATGAAGGCGTCGCGGTTCTCGACCGCGATTTCCTCCAGCGTTTCCAGACAGTCGGCGACGAAGCCGGGGCACATCACCTCGACGCTGCGCAGGCCGCCCTCGGCCAGCTTTTCCAGTGTCGGCTGCGTGTACGGTTCGAGCCAGCGGGCGCGACCGAAGCGCGACTGGAAGGTGACCAGATAGTCCTCCTTCGCCAGACCGAGCGCCTCGGCGATCAGGCGGCCGGTCTTGTGACACTCGCAGTGGTAGGGATCGCCCTTTTCCAGGTGGAAGTGCGGCACACCGTGAAAGGACATGACCAGCTTGTCGGCACGGCCGTTTCTCTGCCAGTGCTCGCGCACACTGGCGGCCAGCGCGTCGATATAGGCGCGGTCACCGGCGAAAGCGCGGACATAGCGCATTTCCGGCAGATTGCGCCAGCGCAGCAGCGCGCGCGCCATTTCGTCCACCACCGAACCGGTCGTGCTGGAGGCGCCCTGCGGGTACATCGGCACCATCAGGATGCGCGTGAAGCCGTCGGCCTTCATCTGCTGCAGTACGTCGGCAATGGCCGGGCTGCCGTAGCGCATCGCGTGCCGCACCTCGATGTCGCGCTGCCCCTCGGCCACCATCCAGCCGCGCAGCAGCTTGGTCTGCCTTTCGGTATGCACACGCAGCGGCGAGCCCTCGTCGGTCCACACGGTCGCGTACTTCTCCGCCGACTGCTTCGGGCGCACATTGAGGATGATGCCGTTGAGTATCAGCCACCACAGCGGCTTCGGCACCTCGACCACGCGGTCATCGGACAGGAATTCCTTCAGGTAGCGGCGCAGTGAGGGCGCATCGGCCTGGTCCGGCGTACCCAGATTGACCAGCAGCACGCCGGTGCGCGGCATCTGGCCGTGTGAATAAGGCGGTTCTTCGACGAAGCGGGACATATCCGGTTTTCTTGTTGTGATCCGTCCCGGTGGAGACGGGTTGTCAGGTCTGGCTCAGGGCGCTCGACAGCAGTTTGGCGGTGACGTCGACGATCGGAATCACGCGCTCGTAGGCCATGCGCGTCGGTCCGATCACACCCACGGTGCCCACTACCTGACCCTGCACCTCGTACGGCGCGGTCACCACGCTGCATTCGTCGAGCGGGGCCAGACCGGATTCGCCGCCGATGAAGATCTGCACGCCATCGGCCCGCTGCGACAGGTCGAGCAGACTGGCCAGTTGCGTGCGCTGATCGAACAACGAGAACAGCTCGCGCAGTCGCGACATGTTGGACGCGAGATCGTCGACTTCGAGCAGATTGCGCTCGCCGGTGATGACGTACTGCCCCTTGTCGTCGGAGAAGGCCTCGTTGCCGGCCTGCAACGCAGCCGACATCAGCGTGGTCAGATCGCCGTGCAACTGCTTCAGTTCCGCCTGCAGCCGGCCGCGGATCTCGTCGAAATCGAAGCCGACGTAGTGCTGATTCAGGTAGTTGGCCGCACTGACCAGCTCCGACGGCGAAAAGTTGCGTTCGGTCAGCAGGATGCGGTTCTGCACCTCGCCGGTGTCGGTCACGATGATGAGCAGGATGCGTTTGTCCGACAGGCTCAGGAACTCGATCTGCCGGATGCGCGGCAACTGGCGGCGTGGCGCGACCACGATGCCGGCGAAGCGGGTGAGCTGCGACAGCAGCTGCGACGCCTGATTGACCAGCAGCCGCGGATCGGCCGGGCGCAGCTCGCCTTTCAGTTCGCTGATCTGGCCGGGCTCAAGCGGCTGCACTGACAGCAGCGTGTCGACGAAGAAGCGGTAGCCGCGCGGCGTCGGGATGCGGCCAGCCGACGTGTGCGGGCTGGCGATGTAGCCCATGTCCTCGAGGTCGGACATGACGTTGCGTATGGTCGCCGGCGACAGATCGAGGCCGGAGTACTTCGACAGCGTGCGCGAACCCACCGGCTGGCCGTCGGCGATGTAGCGCTCGACCAGGGTCTTGAGCAGCAGTCTCGAACGATCTTCAAGCATGGTGCGGGTGGCGGGATACGGATCCTGATGCGGTTGCGGAGACTGATTCTAGAGCAGCGCCAGCATGTTGGCGCCGTCAGCGCACCGATATTGACACAGCCGTCGTCACACCGCCGTGCCGTCGATGACGGGTCGGGGCTTTGTGGTTTAATTCGCCGATGAAAAACGAATCCCCGGCCTTTGGCTGCGTCGCGCTGATCGGCAAGTACCAGAGCGCCGAAGTGGCCGAGTCACTGCGCGCGCTGGCGCACTGGCTGAGCGAGTCCGGGCGCGAGGTGCTGATCGAGCAGGCATCGGCCGAAGTGCTGCCGGACGACCGCTTCGAGGTGGCCGATTTCGATACCCTGGGCCGCCGAGCGAAGCTGGCGGTGGTGGTCGGCGGCGACGGTTCGCTGATCAGCGCCGCGCGCAAGCTGGCGCCGCACGACGTGCCGCTGGTCGGCATCAACCAGGGCCGTCTCGGCTTCCTGACTGACGTCGCCCGCTCCAACATGCTGGCGGCGATGGAATCGCTGATGCAGGGCCAGTTCCGTCCGGAGCGTCGCGCGCTGATGCAGGCTTCGGTGCTGCGCGAAGGGGCCGAGGTGTTCTCCGCGTTCGCCTTCAACGACGTGGTCATTTCGAAGGGCGACCTCGGCCGCATGATCGAGTTCGAAATGCGGGTCGACGACGAATTCGTCTACAGCCAGCGTTCCGACGGGCTCATCGTATCGACGCCGACCGGCTCGACCGCCTACTCGCTGTCGGCCAACGGACCCATCCTGCATCCATCGCTCGGCGGCATGCTCATCGTGCCGCTGTGCCCGCACGCGTTGTCGTCGCGCCCCATCGTGCTTGGCGATTCGGCCGTGCTGAAGGTACGCCTGTTCTCGCGGCACGACGCGCGGGCGCACTTCGACGGCCAGGAGCACTGCAATCTGCAGGGCGACGACGTGCTGCGCATCGAGCGTTCACCGTATCGCGTTACCTTGCTGCACCCGCCCGGCTACAGCTACTTCTCGATGCTGCGCGAAAAGCTGCGCTGGAGCGAGGCGCCCAAGGAAGTCTGAACCTCACGTCTGAGTCCCTTTCGTTTCATGCTCGAACGTCTTTTCATCCGCGACTTCATCCTGGTCGACCGGCTCGAACTCGACTTCGCGTCCGGTTTCGGCGCGCTGACCGGCGAGACCGGCGCCGGCAAGTCCATCCTGGTCGATGCGCTGGGGCTGCTGCTCGGTGGCCGGGCCGATGCCTCGGTCGTGCGCGCCGGCTGTGACCGGGCGGAACTGTCGGCCGAGTTTTCCTGTGCCGCCGACAGTGCCGTCGCTGGCTGGCTGAAGGAACAGGATTTCCAGCTGGAAGAGGGCATGGTGATCGCCCGTCGCGTCATCGACGCCGGCGGACGTTCGCGTGCCTACATCAACGGCGCGCCTGCCAGCGTGAGCCAGTTGCGCGATCTGGGCGGGCAACTGGTCGACATCCATGGTCAGCACGCCCATCAGGCGCTGATGCGCGAAACGGCGCAGCGTGCCCTGTTCGACCAGCATGCCGGTCTGACCGCGCAGGTGGCGACCGTCGGCCGGCTGCATCGTGAATGGCAGCAGCGCGAACAGGCGCTGGCGCGCGCTCTGCAGGACCGCGATGCCGCCGAGCGCGAGCGCGAGCGGCTGCAGTGGCAGGTCGAGGAGCTGACGGCGCTGGCCTTCGAACCGCAGGCATGGGCCGAATTGCAACAGGATCACGGCCGACTGGCGCACGCCACACAATTGCTCGAAGGCTCGGCCGAGGCGCTGGCGCTGATCGAGGAGGGCGAGGCGGCGCTCGACGGGCAACTGGCGCACATCGCGTCGCTGCTCGGCCGACTGGAAGCCTTCGACGCCTCGCTCGGCGAATGTCGTGGCCTGATCGAGTCGGCCGCCACACAGGTCGACGAGGCGGCGCGCGCGCTGCGCGCCTACGCGCATCGCATCGATGCCGACCCGGCCGCCCTGGCGCGTGCCGACGAACGCATAGCGACGGTGCTGGCCTGCGCGCGCAAATACCGCGTCGATCCGGACGAACTGCCGCAGCTGCTGGCCGACAGCCAGGAAGGGCTGCAGCGGCTGGAGGCGGAATCCGACCCGGCCGCGCTCGAAGCGGCGCGCGATGCTGCACGGGCGGCCTGTGTCGAGGCGGCCAAGGAACTGTCCGATGCGCGCCGGCCGGCGGCAAAGCAGTTGTCAGAGGCGGTGACCGCGGCAATGTCCGAGCTGGCGATGCAGGGCGGGCGCTTCGAAGTGGTGCTGAAACCGCTCGATCAGCCGTCGGCCACCGGCCTCGAAGAGGTCGAATTCCATGTCGCTGCCAACCCGGGGCAGCCGCTTGCACCGCTGGCCAAGGTGGCCTCGGGCGGCGAGCTGTCACGCATCGGACTGGCCATCCAGGTCATCGCCAGCGCGCGCAGCGGCACGCCGACGCTGGTGTTCGACGAGGTCGATGTCGGCATCGGCGGTCGCGTCGCCGAGGTGGTCGGGCGTCAGCTCGCCCGTCTGGGCGAGGCACGTCAGGTGCTGTGCGTGACCCATCTGCCGCAGGTGGCGGCGCGGGCGGATTGGCAGTGGTCGATCGCCAAGCGCAGCGAGGGCGGGCAGACGCGCAGTTCGGTCACGCCGCTGGATGCGCCGGCGCGCGTTGACGAGATTGCCCGCATGCTGGGCGGCGAAGTGATCACCGACACCACCCGCGCGCACGCGCGCGAAATGCTCGGCGCCTGATCAGTTCAGCCCGACCGCCAGCGTGATCACGCCGGTGGCGACGAACAGGCCGGCGGCGATGCGCCGTATCCAGTTCACCGGCAGCCGCTGCGCCAGTTTCTGGCCGATATACACCGCCGGTACGTTCGCGATCATCATGCCCAGCGTCGTGCCGGCGACCACCCAGACATAGGCGTCCTCGAAGCGGGCGCCCAGCGCCACTGTCGCCAGCTGTGTCTTGTCGCCCATTTCGGCCATGAAGAACAGCAGGGTCGAGGTCAGGAACACGCCGTGCGCGCTGCCGACTTCGGTTTCCTCCAGCTTGTCCGGCACCAGCGCCCACAGCCCGCAGCCGATGAAGGCGAGGCCGACGATCCAGCGCAGCACCTCCGGCGACAGGACGGAAGCGACCAGCGCGCCGAGCCAGGCGGCCAGCGCGTGGTTCAGCACGGTGGCTACCAGTATGCCGAGGCAGATGGCACGTGGCCGGCGCATGCGCGCCGCCAGCACGAAGGACAGCAGCTGTGTCTTGTCGCCGATTTCGGCGAGCGCGACCAGCGCGGTGGAGGCGATCAGGGCATCCATGGGCAAGCCGCCGGGCGGCGGCGAGGGTGGGCGCGGCTGGACTCAGCCGCGGGGCGTGGTCTTGCGCTTGTTCGGGCAGGCTTCGGTCGAGCAGTCGGCGAAGATGGTCAGCGCGTGGTCGTGTACGGTGAAGCCGCGTTCCTTGGCCACCTTGATCTGACGGCGTTCGATCTCGGCGTCGTAGAACTCCTCGACCTTGCCACACTGGATGCACACCAGATGATCATGGTGGTGGCCTTCGTTCAGTTCGAATACCGCCTTGCCCGACTCGAAGAAATGGCGTTCGAGCAGACCGGCCTGCTCGAACTGGGTCAGCACGCGGTAGACCGTGGCGAGGCCGATGTCCATGTCCTCCTGCAGCAGGGCCTTGTAGACGTCCTCGGCGCTCATGTGGCGCACGTCTGCACGCTGGAAAAGCTCGAGGATCTTCAGTCGCGGCAGCGTGGCCTTGAGGCCGATGTTCTTCAGGTTCTGGGAATTTGCGCTCATCCGGGTCGTCTGGAGGCTATGGCAAGGTCGCTATAATATAGACTTTCGCGTCCGGCCCGGCGTTCCGCCTGCGGTCGCCCGATCATCACCCGAGTCCTGCCCGCGATGTCCCTCGCTCCCTTTGCCACCCTGAGCCGCGTCTGTCTAGCGCTTGTTCCGTTGATTGCCGGCTGCAGCAGCTTCGAGGTGCCCGATGCGCTCGACGTCACCAGCAAGCTCAATCCCTACCGTATCGACATCCGTCAGGGCAATCTGGTCACCCAGGACATGGTGGGTCAGCTCAAGGCGGGCATGAGCCGCGAGCAGGTCCGCTTCGTGCTCGGTTCGCCGATGCTGGCCGACGTGTTCCACCCGGACCGCTGGGATTACGTCTATTACTTCAAGCCGGGCAACAAACCGGAAGACACGCAGCAGCGCCGGCTCATCGTCTATTTCGAGGACGACAAGCTGGTCAGCGTGGGCGGCGACGTGGTCGCTGCGGAAGATGGCGAGATCCAGCCACCGGAGCCGCGTACGCGCACGCTCGATCTGGGCGAGATTGCGGCACCCGAGAAGAAGTGAAACCGGGCGCTGCGAGCGTCCGCACACAGCGAACTGAAAGGATTTCATGTCACCGATGCGCATAGCGATCGCGGGGGCATCCGGCCGCATGGGCCGCATGCTGATCGAAGCCACCACGCGTGACGAGGGGGCGACGCTGGTCGCCGCCCTCGATCGTCCGGACTCGCCGGCGATCGGCGAGGACGCCTGCGCCTTCCTCGGCATCCGGAGCGGCGTGCTGATCCGCGGCGATGTCGAGGCAGCGCTCGCCGGCGCCGATTTCCTGATCGACTTCACCCGCCCCGAAGCCACGCTGGCTCACCTCGAGGTATGCAAGCGCCTGGGCGTCAAGATGATCATCGGCACCACCGGCTTCAGCGACGCACAGCGTGCGCAGCTGACCGAGGCGTCGAAGGAACTGGCCATCGTGTTCGCGCCGAACATGGCGGTCGGCGTCAATGCCGTGTTCAAGCTGCTCGACGTCGCGGCGCGCATCCTGAACAGCGGCTACGACATCGAGGTGATCGAGGCGCACCACCGGATGAAGGTCGATGCGCCATCCGGCACCGCGCTTCGCATGGGCGAGGTGGTGGCCGATGCGCTGGGTCGTTCGCTGGCGGACTGCGCGATCTATGGTCGCGAAGGGCATACCGGCGAGCGCGATGCGAACACCATAGGATTCGCCACCGTGCGCGGCGGCGACATCGTCGGCGATCATACGGTGCTGTTCGCCGGCATCGGCGAGCGGGTCGAGATCACGCACAAGGCGGCCAGCCGTATGCCCTACGCGCTGGGCAGCCTGCGCGCCGCGCGCTGGCTGGTCGAGCGCAGCAACGGTCTGTACGACATGCAGGACGTGCTCGGACTGCGCTGAATCGCAACGGCTGCAGTGGCGCTTCAGTGCTGCGGGTGTGTGTCGTTAATTCTGCAGGATCCGGTTCAGGTCATTCATGCATCCAGCGCTGAATACACTGCTGCAACAGCTCGGTCTGTCGTCGCTTGACGACAAGACTGTCGGCGCCTGGCTGTCGGCTCAGTCCGAACCTTCGGCGCTGGCCGGAGCGCTGCGCGAGATCGATCGCCTGCTCGAATCGGCAGGCGGAACGGACGCATCGCGCCACGCCTGGCAATGGATACCGTCCAGCGCACACTTCGTCGTGTCGGCCGAATGCCGGCAGTCGCTGGGCTACAGCCAGGCCGAATTGCCGGACCTGCTGGCGGTCTGGCGCGACATCCTGCACGAAGATGATCTCGGCAGCTTCGATGCCTGGCTGGAGGACCGCCTGGCCGGGGCGTCGGGTCAGCCGGCCATCGATGTGCGGATGCGACGCGTCGATGGCGGCATGGTGTGGATGCGCATCGAAGCAACCGCCACCGAGCGCGACGAGCGCGGCCGCGTGGGCAGCGTGTCCGGACTGATCGGCCAGCTCGATGCGCGCCGTCAGGCCGAGGTCGAACTGCTGCGTGCCAAGGAGAAGGCGGAGGCGGCCAGCCGCGCCAAGAGCGATTTCCTGGCCAATATGAGCCACGAAATCCGCACGCCGATGAACGGCATCATGGGCATGTCGGCGCTGATGCTCGACACCACGCTGGACAGCGAACAGCGCGAATACGTCAATGCAATCAAGACCTCGGCCGATGCGCTGCTGGTCATCATCAACGACATTCTCGATTTTTCGAAGATCGAGGCCGGCAAGCTGGCGATCGAGGAAGTCGAGTGCTCGCCCGGCGAACTGGTCGGCGAGGCCGCCCGCGGGCTGGCCATCGGTGCCCAGCAGAAGGGTCTGGAGCTGTACTGCCGCATCGCCCCGGATCTGCCGGTTCGTGTGCTCGGCGACCCCGGCCGGCTGCGCCAGATACTGGTCAATCTGATCGGTAACGCGGTCAAGTTCACCCAGCGCGGCGAGATCGAGGTCGGTTGCGAGGCGGTCGGCATCCCGGCAGCGGCCGGTGCCCAAGCCGAACTGCACCTGTGGGTGCGCGATACCGGCATCGGCATCGACGCGACCAAGCAGGCGCTGGTGTTCGAAGCTTTCGCCCAGGCCGATACCTCGACCACGCGCCGCTTCGGCGGCACCGGCCTCGGACTGGCCATCTGCAATCGCCTGGCCACGCTGATGGGTGGCCGGCTGTGGCTGGAGAGCGCGCCGGGACAGGGGTCGACCTTCCATTTCACGATGCGCTGCCGGGTGGTCGAGCAGGCCGGGCTGTCGCCGAACTTCCACCGTTTCACCGGTCTGCGCGTACTGCTGATCGAGGATCATCCGCCCAGCCGCGGCGTGGTCGCCGCGATGCTGGGCGACATGGGTGCATCGGCGCTGGCGGTCGGCACCGTGCAGGCGGCGAGGCAGGCGCTCAAGCAGGCGCACGAGAGCGGCCGGCCCTTCGACATCCTGCTGGTCGATCGCACGCTGCCCGACGCCGATGCCTTCGATTTCGTGTCCGGTTTCTGCGAAGGCCCGAACCGGCTGAATCGGGTGGTGATGATGTTCAGTGGTGCCAATCAGGCCGCCGACAACGCGCACGCCCGCACGCTGGGCGTACGCGGCCGTCTGCACAAGCCGTTCTCGGCCCACGAACTGGCGTCTGCGCTGGGTGAGGCGCTGAGCAGTCGCCCGGACGAGGTGCACGAACTGGACGATTTCGCGCTGGCCATCGGCGACCTGGACATCGAGCGCTCGCTGGCGCACGAGGGCCTGGGCGAAAGTCCGAGCCGGCGCGTGCTGCTGGCCGAGGACAATCCGGTCAACCAGCTGGTGGCCGTGCGCACGCTGGAGCGTGCCGGCTACAAGGTAACCGTTGCCAACAACGGGCAGGAAGCGCTGGATCTGCTCGAACGCGAGAACTTCGACGTCGTGCTGATGGACGTGCAGATGCCGGTCATGGGCGGCATCGAAGCCACGCGTGCGATCCGTGCGCGCGAGCAGCGCCGCTCCTGGGTCATCGACACCGACCACGTCGAGCACCTGCCCATCATCGCGATGACCGCCAATGCGATGAAGGGCGACCGCGAACTGTGCCTGGACGAGGGCATGGACGACTATGTGAGCAAGCCGGTCAAGGCCGACGATCTGCTGGCGGCGCTCGAACGGGTGCTGGCGCGACCGGACGACGGCTTGTCGCAGACCGCGATCACCGACGTGAATGGTCTGATGCGCGAACGCCCGGATGCGGCCGATCCGGTGATGGATCTCGAACATACGCTGGCAACGCTGGAAGGCGACCGTGCCATGGTGTTGCGCGTGATCGACGTGTTCCTCGGCGAACTGCCGGAATTGCGTCGCGGTCTTGGCGTCTGCGTGCAGGCGCAGGACGGCGACGGGGCGGCGCGCATCTGCCATCGACTGCGCGGCTCGCTGTCGGTTTTCGGCGCTGCCGGTGCCGAGGTGAGCGTGACGCGCCTCGAAGATGCCGCACGCGGCGGCGATCTTTCCGATCTGGCGACGCTGCACAAGGACGCTGACCAGCAACTGTCCCGTCTGGGCGACGCGCTTTTCAGTGGCCGAGCGAGCGTGGCTGAGATGGCCTGAGCCGGCTGCAGCGCGCCTCAGCGCACCAAAATTGCGCGCCGCACCACCCCGAGGTATAATTCGCACACTCAGCGGGAGACGCCTCGAACGGCGCCTCCCGCTTCGCATATGTGGCGCACGCGCGCGCCGCCGTCCCCCGATCAGAAATTCAGGAGTTACTACGTGTCCGCCCATGCGCCCGCGCTGCTCGCACTCGCCGATGGATCGGTCTTTCACGGCAAAAGCATAGGGGCGGAAACGGTCACGACCGGTGAAGTGGTTTTCAACACCGCGCTCACCGGCTATCAGGAAATCCTGACCGATCCGAGCTATACCCGCCAGATCGTCACGCTGACCTATCCGCACATCGGCAATACCGGCGTCAATGTCGAGGACGTCGAAGCCGGCCGCGTGTTCGCTGCCGGCCTCGTCATCCGTGACCTGCCGCTGCGCTCGTCCAACTTCCGCAGTCACCAGACGCTGGATGCCTACCTGCGCGAGCAGGGCATTCCTGGCATCGCCAATATAGATACCCGCAAGCTCACCCGCCTGCTGCGTGAAAAGGGTGCGCAGAGCGCCTGTCTGATGGCCGGCAAGGTCGACGCCGCCGAAGCGGTGGCCAAGGCGCGCGAATTCGCCGGCCTCGCAGGCATGGACCTGGCCAAGGTGGTCAGCGCGACCGCGCCCTACGAATGGACCGAGGGCGAGTGGCAACTCGGCCAGGGCTTCGTCAAGCCGGACGCCACGCCTTTCCACGTCGTCGCCTACGATTTCGGCGTCAAGCGCAACATCCTGCGCATGCTGGCCAGCCGCGGCTGCCGTCTGACCGTGGTGCCGGCGCAGACGCCGGCCGAGAAGGTGCTGGCGATGAATCCTGACGGCGTGTTCCTGTCCAACGGCCCGGGCGACCCGGAGCCCTGCGACTACGCGATCGCCGCGATCCGCACCTTCCTCGACCGCAGGATTCCGACCTTCGGCATCTGTCTCGGCCACCAGCTGATGGGCCTCGCTGCGGGCGCGAAGACGCTGAAGATGAAGTTCGGCCACCACGGCGCCAACCACCCGGTCAAGGACAACGATTCCGGCCGTGTGCTGATCACCAGCCAGAACCACGGCTTCGCGGTCGATCCGGCCACGCTGCCGGCCAATGTGCGGGTCACCCACGTGTCGCTGTTCGACGGCAGCCTGCAGGGCATGGCCTGGACCGACCGCCCGGCCTTCTGCTTCCAGGGCCACCCGGAAGCCAGCCCGGGCCCGCACGACGTGGCCTACCTGTTCGATCGATTCGTGAAGATGATGGAGGAGGGGCTAGGGAAGAGGGGCTAGAGGCTAGAGAGCATGCGGCGGCGAAGCCGCCGTGATGTGTCCCCTAGTCCCTGATCCCTAGTCCCTGACCCCTCAAAGACAAATGCCCAAACGTACAGACATCCAATCCATCCTGATCATCGGCGCCGGTCCCATCGTGATCGGCCAGGCCTGCGAGTTCGATTACTCCGGCGCCCAGGCCTGCAAGGCGCTGCGTGAAGAGGGTTACCGCGTCGTGCTGGTGAATTCCAACCCGGCCACGATCATGACCGACCCCGGCATGGCCGACGTGACCTACATCGAGCCGATCACCTGGCAGATGGTCGAGAAGATCATCGAGAAGGAACGCCCGGACGCGCTGCTGCCCACCATGGGCGGCCAGACCGCGCTGAACTGCGCGCTCGATCTGGCCCGCCACGGCGTGCTCGACAAGTACAAGGTCGAACTGATCGGCGCCAAGCAGGAAGCGATCGACAAGGCCGAGGACCGCGAGAAGTTCAAGCAGGCGATGACCAAGATCGGCCTCGGTTCGGCGCGCTCCGGCATTGCCCACTCGATGGAAGAGGCGCTGCAGGTCCAGGCCAGCATCGGCTTCCCGGCCATCATTCGCCCGTCCTTCACGATGGGCGGCAGCGGCGGCGGCATCGCCTACAACCACGAGGAATTCGTCGAGATCTGCAAGCGCGGTCTCGAAGCGTCGCCGACCAACGAGCTGCTGATCGAGGAATCGCTGCTGGGCTGGAAGGAATACGAGATGGAAGTCGTGCGCGACAGCGCCGACAACTGCATCATCGTCTGTTCGATCGAGAACCTCGATCCGATGGGCGTGCACACCGGTGACTCGATCACCGTGGCACCGGCGCAGACGCTGACCGACCGCGAATACCAGATCATGCGCAACGCCTCGATCGCGGTGCTGCGCGAGATCGGCGTCGATACCGGCGGCTCCAACGTGCAGTTCTCGATCAACCCGGCCGACGGCCGCATGATCGTGATTGAAATGAACCCGCGCGTGTCGCGTTCGTCGGCGCTGGCGTCCAAGGCGACCGGCTTCCCGATCGCCAAGATCGCCGCCAAGCTGGCGGTCGGCTTCACGCTCGACGAGCTGAAGAACGACATCACCGGCGGCGCCACGCCGGCGTCCTTCGAGCCGTCGATCGACTACGTGGTCACCAAGATTCCGCGTTTCGCCTTCGAGAAGTTCCCGCAGGCCAACGACCGCCTGACGACGCAGATGAAGTCGGTGGGCGAGGTGATGGCCATGGGCCGCAGCTTCCAGGAGTCGATGCAGAAGGCGCTGCGCGGCCTCGAAGTCGGCGTCTATGGCTTCGACGAGATCGAGACCGACCAGGACGAGATGGAGCGCGAACTGGCGCTGCCGGGTCCGCAGCGCATCTGGTACGTCGGCCAGGCCTTCCGCAACGGCATGAGCCTGGACGAGGTGCATCAGCTGACCAAGATCGACCCGTGGTTCCTGGCGCAGATCGAGGACATCATCCTGACCGAGCGCGCCTTCTTCGGTCGCAGCCTGAAGAGCGTGGACGCCGCGACGATGCGCGATCTGAAGCGCAAGGGCTTTGCCGACCGTCGCCTGGCGCGTCTGTTCCAGTGCGACGAAACCGCGCTGCGTCTGCACCGCCAGACCCTCGGCGTGCGTCCGGTGTTCAAGCGGGTCGATACCTGCGCCGCCGAGTTCGCCACCGACACCGCCTACATGTACTCCAGCTATGAAGACGAGTGCGAAGCCAATCCGACCTCGGCACGCAAGATCATGGTGCTGGGCGGCGGTCCGAACCGCATCGGCCAGGGCATCGAATTCGACTACTGCTGCGTGCACGCGGCCCTCGCACTGCGCGAGGACGGGTTCGAAACCATCATGGTCAACTGCAACCCGGAAACGGTGTCGACCGACTACGACACCTCGGACCGCCTCTACTTCGAACCGCTGACGCTGGAAGACGTGCTCGAAATCGTCGCCATCGAAAAGCCGGTCGGGGTCATCGTGCAGTTCGGTGGCCAGACGCCGCTGAAGCTGGCGCGCGACCTGGAGGCCAACGGCGTGCCCATCATCGGCACCACGCCGGACATGATCGACGCTGCGGAGGACCGCGAGCGCTTCCAGAAGCTGCTGAACGACCTCGGCCTGAAGCAGCCGCCCAACCGCACCGCGCGTGCGGAAGACCAGGCGGTGCGCCTGGCGGCCGAAATCGGCTACCCGCTGGTGGTGCGCCCGAGCTACGTGCTGGGCGGCCGCGCGATGGAAATCGTTCATCAGCAGTCGGACCTCGAGCGCTACATGCGCGAGGCGGTCAAGGTGAGCAACGACTCGCCGGTGCTGCTGGACCGCTTCCTGAACGACGCCACCGAAGTGGACGTCGATGCCTTCTCCGATGGCCAGCAGGTGATCATCGGCGGCATCATGGAACACATCGAACAGGCCGGCGTGCACTCGGGCGACTCCGCCTGCTCGCTGCCGCCGTTCTCGCTGACGCCGGAACTGTGCGACGAACTGCGCCGCCAGACCGAACTGATGGCGCGCGGCCTGAACGTGGTCGGCCTGATGAACGTGCAGTTCGCGATCCAGCGCGACGCGTCCGGCGACACCGTGTATGTGCTCGAAGTGAACCCGCGTGCTTCGCGCACCGTGCCCTTCGTGTCCAAGGCCTGCGGCCTGCCGCTGGCCAAGATCGCCGCACGCTGCATGGCTGGCCGCTCGCTGGCCGACCAGGGCGTGACGCACGAAGTCGTGCCGCCTTACTTCTCGGTCAAGGAAGCGGTGTTCCCGTTCGTGAAATTCCCCGGTGTGGACACCATCCTCGGTCCGGAAATGAAGTCCACCGGCGAAGTGATGGGTGTCGGTCGCACTTTCGGCGAAGCTTTCGTGAAGAGTCAGCTCGCCGCCGGCGTGCGGCTGCCGACCGGCGGTCGCGCCTTCATCTCGGTCAAGCCGGCCGACAAGGCCAAGGCGATCGAGGTCGCGCGCGAGCTGCACGAGCTGGGCTTTACGCTGGTTGCTACCCGCGGCACCGCCGCAGCCATCGCCGCCGCCGGTTTGCCGGTCACCCCGGTGAACAAGGTGAATGAGGGCCGTCCGCATATCGTGGACATGATCAAGAACGATGAAATCACCTTCATCGTCAATACGGTGGATGAAAAGCGCAGCGCCATCAACGATTCGCGCTCGATCCGCACCAGCGCGCTCGCCAGCCGCGTCACGCTGTTCACCACCGTCGAAGGCGCGCGTGCCGCGTGTGCAGGCATGCGCATTTCCGAACTCGAAACCTATGCGCTGCAGGCCCTGCACGCGCAGATCAACTGAACGATATGAGCGTACCTCTTACCGTCAACGGTGCCGAAAAGCTCAAGGCCGAGCTGCACCGACTGAAAACCGTGGATCGTCCCAACGTCATCGCCGCGATCGCCGAAGCGCGTTCGCACGGCGATCTGTCCGAAAACGCCGAGTACGATGCGGCGAAGGAGCGTCAGGGTTTCATCGAAGGCCGGATTGCCGAAGTCGAAGGCAAGCTTTCGAACGCCCAGATCATCGATCCGAAGGCGCTCGACGCCGACGGCCGCATCGTGTTCGGTGCAACCGTCGATCTGGAAGACGTGGAAGCCGGCAAACCGGTGACCTACCAGATCGTCGGGGACGACGAGGCAGATCTTAAGGCGGGCATGATTTCGGTGAATTCGCCGATCGCGCGTGCGCTGATCGGCAAGTACGCCGGCGACGTGGCCGAAGTGCAGGCCCCGGGCGGCATCCGCGAGTACGAAATCGTGGACGTGCGCTACGTCTGAGCGCAGCGCCGGGGCTCAGCGCGTCGGGCGGGCGCGCGGCTTGAGCGGTTTCGTGCTGTTGCGGGCGACGCCGCGGCGATTGGCCACCGGCTTGGCCGGCGCACTGCGCGTCGGCACCGGCTTGCCGGGCTTGGCGGCCGACGTCTTGGCAGCGCTCTTGCGCACCGGCTTTACCGGTTCGGCCGGCACGTGCAGTTCGGGGTTGGGGCGGTACAGCACCAGGATGTTGCCGATGCGCTGCACCGGCGCGGCACCCAGCGTTTCGCAGGTTTCCGCCAGCCAGGCGTCGCGCTGTTCACGGTCTGCGTCGAACACGCGTACCTTGATCAGCTCGTGCGACTTGAGCGCCAGTTCGATTTCCTTCAGTACCGCAGCGGTCAAGCCGTTCTGCGCGATCATCACGACCGGCTTTAGCGGGTGGGCTTGCGCGCGCAGCGCGCGGCGTTCATCGGGAGTCAGGGTCAACATGGCGTTCTTCCAGAAAGGCGCGCAAGTCTAAGCTAAGTCATGGCCAAGAACAAAACCAGCCGCCAGTGGGTACACGACCACATCAACGACCCTTATGTAAAGCAGGCGCAGGCGCAGGGCTTTCGCTCGCGTGCCGCGTTCAAGCTGATGCAGATCGACGACAAGGACCGTCTGCTCGGGCCGGGCAAGGTGGTGGTGGACCTCGGCAGCACGCCCGGCGGCTGGTCGCAGGTGGCGTCGAAGAAGGTCGGTGCGGCCGGCAGGGTGGTGGCGATAGACCTGTTGCCGATGGAGCCGGTGCACGGCGTGCATTTCATCCTCGGCGATTTCCGTGAGGACGAGCCGCTGGCCGAACTGGTGGAATCGCTGGAGGGTCGTCGGGTGGACCTTGTTTTGTCCGATATGGCCCCCAACCTCTCCGGAATCGCGGTCACCGATCAGGCGAGATCCATTCATCTGCTCGAACTGGCACTCGAATTCGCACGCGAACACCTCAAGAGCGGCGGTGACATGCTCGTAAAAGTGTTCCAGGGCTCGGGTTTCGACGAGCTCAGACGCGAAATGGAACAACTTTTCACGTCGGTGGCCGTGCGCAAGCCCGACAGTTCCCGCGACCGCAGTGCAGAGGTGTATCTTCTGTGTCGTGGCAGGCGTGGACAGCCTGCTGCGTGACATACAGGCGCGGGCGCGGAACATACGCGGCCGTTTCCGGTCTGTCGGTGGTCGCTTCGTGATGTTGCATTGATCGGACCGGTCAATCCGGTTCCGGGAATACAGAGGAAATGCCTTGAACAACATGTTCAAAAATCTTGCGATCTGGCTTGTGATCGGCATCGTGCTGATGACGGTGTTCAACCAGTTCAATCAGCGCCAGGCCACGCAAGGCATGGTCGAGTATTCGGAATTCCTCGAAGAGGTGAAGGCCGGCCGGATCACCAAGGTCGAAATCCAGGGCCGTTCGCTGAACGCCCAGACCGCCGACGGCAAGCGCATCACCTCCTACGCACCGCCGCAGGACATCTGGCTGATCAGCGACCTGCTGAAGAGCAATGTCAAGGTGGTCGCCAAGCCGGAAGAGGAACAGAGCTTCCTGATGAGCATCTTCGTGTCGTGGTTCCCGATGCTGCTGCTGATCGGCGTCTGGATCTTCTTCATGCGCCAGATGCAGGGTGGCGGCCGTGGTGGCGCCTTCTCCTTTGGCAAGTCCAAGGCGCGCATGCTCGACGAGTCTACCAATACCGTCACGTTCGCCGACGTCGCCGGTTGCGACGAAGCGAAGGAAGAGGTGGCTGAGCTGGTCGAGTTCCTGCGCGATCCGTCCAAGTTCCAGAAGCTCGGTGGCCGCATTCCGAAGGGCGTGCTGATGGTCGGCTCGCCGGGTACTGGCAAGACGCTGCTGGCCAAGGCCATCGCCGGCGAAGCCAAGGTGCCGTTCTTCTCGATTTCGGGTTCCGATTTCGTCGAAATGTTCGTCGGCGTCGGCGCGGCCCGCGTGCGCGACATGTTCGAACAGGCCAAGAAGCAGGCACCCTGCATCATCTTCATCGACGAAATCGACGCGGTCGGCCGCCAGCGCGGTGCCGGCCTCGGCGGTGGCAACGACGAACGCGAACAGACGCTGAACCAGCTGCTGGTCGAAATGGACGGCTTCGAAGGCCAGACCGGCATCATCGTCATCGCCGCGACCAACCGTCCGGACGTGCTCGATCCGGCGCTGCTGCGTCCGGGCCGCTTCGACCGTCAGGTCGTGGTGCCGCTGCCGGATATCCGCGGTCGCGAGCAGATCCTCGCCGTGCACATGCGCAAGGTGCCGTTGGCGCCGGACGTCAAGGCTGAAATCATCGCGCGCGGCACGCCCGGTTTCTCTGGCGCCGACCTCGCCAATCTGGTGAACGAAGCGGCGCTGTTCGCTGCGCGCAGCAACAAGCGCGTGGTGGATATGGAGGACTTCGAGCGCGCCAAGGACAAGATCATCATGGGCGCCGAACGCCGCACCATGGTGATGGACGAGGAAGAGAAGAAGAACACCGCCTATCACGAGTCCGGCCACGCCATCGTCGGCATGCTGCTGCCCAAGTGCGACCCGGTGCACAAGGTCACCATCATCCCGCGCGGTCGCGCGCTGGGCGTGACCATGTCGCTGCCCGAGAAGGACCGCTACAGCTACGACAAGGACTACTGCCTGCAGCTCATTTCGATGATGCTGTCCGGCCGCATCGCCGAAGAGATCTTCATGAACCAGATGACCAACGGCGCCGCCAACGACTTCCAGCGCGCGACCGATCTGGCGCGCCGGATGGTGACCCAGTGGGGCATGTCCGATGCGATGGGCCCGATGGTGTATGGCGAGGAGGAGGGCGAGGTATTCCTCGGCCGCTCGGTCGCCACTCACCGCAACATGTCGGAAACGACGATGCAGCACGTCGATGCGGAAATTCGCAGCATCATCGACGAGCGCTACGCCGTTGCCCGCAAGCTGCTGGAAGACAACCGCGACAAGGTCGAGGCGATGACCCGGGCACTGCTCGACTTCGAAACCATCGATGCCGACCAGATCGACGACATCATGAACGATCGCCCGGTGCGTCCGCCCAAGCCCACCTCGCGTCCGCCCAAGGCGTCGTCCGATGGCGGCGCACCGGGAGCGGCAGCGAACGCCGCAGCGCCGGCCTGACACCGGCTGCAATTCAACCCACGACCGGAGGCGCTGCCTCCGGTTTTCATTTGTGACGACCATGAACACGACCTTGCACTGCGGCCCCTACCGTCTCTCGCTCGATCGCCCGCTCGTGATGGGCATCATCAACGCCACGCCCGACTCCTTCTCCGGTGACGGCATTGCCTTCGACGTCGCCCGGGCCGTCGCCCAGGCGGAGAAGTTCATCGCCGACGGCGCCGACGTGCTCGACATCGGTGGCGAATCGACGCGTCCCGGCTCCGATCCGGTGCCGGCGGAGGAGGAAATCCGCCGCGTCGTGCCGGTGATCGAGGCACTGTCCGGTCTGGGCGTGCCGCTGTCCATCGACACCTGGAAGCCGGAAGTGATGCGTGCGGCACTGGCGGCCGGCGCTACGCTGGTCAATGACATCAACGGCCTGCGCGCACCCGGTGCGGTCGAGGCGGTGGCGGCCACCGATGCGGGCGTCTGCATCATGCACATGCAGGGCACGCCGCAGACCATGCAGAACGATCCCCGTTATGCCGATGTGTGCGCGGAAGTGACTGATTTCCTTCTGCAACAGGCCCGCGCCGCGGAAGATGCCGGCATCGCGCGCGAACGCATCATGCTCGACCCGGGGTTCGGCTTCGGAAAAACCTCCGAACACAACCTGACCCTGCTCAAGGGACTGCGTGCGCTGGCCGATTATGGTTATCCATTGCTCGTCGGTCTGTCGCGCAAGTCGGTGCTGGGACGGCTGACCGGGCGACCGGTGACCGATCGGGTGGCGGCCAGCGTGGCGGCCGCGCTGGCGTCGGTCGCGCGGGGTGCGCACATGGTGCGCGTGCACGACGTCGCAGCCACCCGCGACGCGATCGCGGTCTGGCAGGTGGCGGGCATTTTCGAACACGGAAGATAGAACAGGAGACGGTGCAGATGTCGAGACGCTATTTCGGTACGGACGGCGTACGCGGTCGGGTCGGTCAGGCCCCGATCACGCCGGATTTCGTGATGCGACTCGGCTACGCCGCCGGCCGCGCGCTGGTGGCCACCGAGCATCTGCCTGCAGGCGAGCACCCGGCGGTGCTGATCGGCAAGGACACCCGGGTGTCCGGCTACATGCTCGAAGCCGCGCTGGAAGCCGGTTTTGCGGCGGCCGGTGTCGATACCGTGCTGGCCAAGGTGGTGCCGACGCCGGCCGTCGCCTACCTCACTCGCGCGTTGCGCCTGCAGGCGGGGGTGGTGATCAGCGCGTCGCACAACCCCTTCGAAGACAACGGAATCAAGTTCTTCTCCGCCCGCGGCACCAAGCTGCCGGATGAGGTCGAACTGCAGATCGAGGCGCTGCTCGACGAACCGATGGGCTGCATGGAGTCGTCCCGCCTCGGCAAGGCACGTCGCATCGAGGACGCGCCCGGCCGCTACATCGAGTTCTGCAAAAGCACCTTCCCGACCGAACTGGACCTGCGCGGCCTGAAGATCGCGCTCGACTGTGCGCACGGCGCCGCCTACAGCATTGCGCCCAAGGTGTTCCACGAACTGGGTGCCGAGGTGGTGACCGTCGGCTGCAGTCCGAACGGCATGAACATCAACGACGGCGTCGGCGCCACGGTGCCGAAGTCGCTGTCCGAGGCGGTGCGCGCGACCGGCGCCGATATCGGCATCGCTCTCGACGGCGACGCCGACCGCCTGATGATGTGCGACGCCTCCGGCCGCATCTACGACGGCGACGAACTGCTCTACGTCATCGCTGCCCAGCGCCTGCGCGAAGGGCGGCTGAACGGCGTGGTCGGCACCTTGATGACCAATCTGGCGCTCGAGCACGCGCTGAACGAAATGGGGGTCGGTCTGGCGCGCGCCAAGGTGGGCGACCGCTACGTGCTGGAAACGCTGCACCAGCAGGGCTGGCGCCTCGGCGGCGAGAACTCGGGCCACATCATCGATCTCGACCGCCACACCACAGGCGACGGCATCGTCGCGGCGCTGCAGGTGCTGGCCGCGCTGCGTGCGCAGGACATCAGCCTGGAGCAGGCCTGTTCCGGTCTCAAGCTCTACCCGCAGAAGCTGGTGAACGTGAAATTGCGCCCCGGTTTCGACTGGAAGAAGGCGCCCATCATCGACCAGACCCGGATCGAGGTCGAAAGCGAACTGGCGCAGCGTGGCCGCGTGCTGCTGCGTCCGTCGGGCACCGAGCCGCTGCTGCGCGTGATGGTCGAAGGTCAGGACGCCGCCGAAGTCGGCCGGCTGGCCCAGCGTCTGGCGCAGGTGGTCGAGTCGGCAATGGCCGCCTGACCGGCAGACTTCTCCCCCGAATGCCGCCACCGCGTCCGCGGGGCGGCATTTTTCTTTGCTGCACCGCTTTTGTGCGCGATGCCGTCCGCGTGTAGATTTCGGCCCTCAACCCCAGGGAGGACATGAACATGCGTTTCGACACGCTCGCCATTCACGCCGGCTATTCGCCCGATCCGACCACCAAGGCAGTGGCGGTGCCGATCTACCAGACCACCAGTTACGCCTTCGACGATACCCAGCACGGGGCCGACCTGTTCGACCTCAAGGTCAAGGGCAATATCTACACCCGCATCATGAACCCGACCAGCGACGTGCTGGAGCAGCGCGTCGCCGCGCTGGAGGGCGGTATCGCAGCGCTGGCGCTGGCGTCCGGCCAGGCGGCGATCACCTACGCGATCATGACCATCGCCGAGGCGGGCGACAATATCGTCGCCACGTCGGCGCTGTACGGTGGCACCTACAACCTGTTCGCGCACACGCTGCCGCAGTACGGCATCGAGGTGCGTTTCGTCGATGCGGCCGATCCGGCCGCCGCTGGGGCGAAGATCGATGCGCGCACCAAGGCGGTGTTCTGCGAATCGATCGGCAACCCGCTCGGCAACGTGGTCGATTTCGCCGCGTTCGCCAAGGTGGCGCACGAGGGCGGCGTGCCGCTGATCGTCGATAACACGGTGCCGTCGCCCTATCTGACGCGGCCGATCGAGCACGGCGCCGACATCGTCGTGCATTCGCTGACCAAGTACATGGGTGGTCACGGCACCAGCATCGGCGGCATCATCGTCGATGGCGGCCGCTTCCCGTGGGCCGAACACAAGACCCGCTTCCGTCGGCTGAACGAGCCGGAAGTGAGCTATCACGGCGTGATCTACACCGAAGCGCTCGGGCCGGCCGCCTACATCGGTCGCGCGCGTACGGTACCGCTGCGCAATATGGGCGCCGCGATCTCGCCGTTCAACAGCTTCCTGATCATGCAGGGGCTGGAGACGCTGGCGCTGCGCATGGACCGGCACTGCGAAAACGCGACCGCAGTCGCCCGCCACCTGAGCTCGCATCCGAAGGTCGAATGGGTCAATTACGCCGGCCTGCCGGACCACCCCAGCCACGGGCTGGTGCAGCGCTATTTCGGCGGCAAGGCCTCCGGCCTGCTCACCTTCGGCGTCAAGGGCGGGCGCGAAGCCGGGGCGCGCTTCCAGGACGCGCTGAAGCTGATCACCCGGCTGGTCAATATCGGTGACGCCAAATCGCTGGCCTGCCATCCGGCCTCGACCACCCATCGCCAATTGTCGCCCGACGAGCTGAAGCGGGCGGGCGTGTCGGAAGACATGGTCAGACTGTCGATCGGCATCGAGCACATCGACGACATCATCGACGATCTGGATCAGGCTCTGCAGGCCGTTTGACGACGGTCTTGGGGTGGCTGGATGAATTGTTTCACCTTCACATGGGTGTAACAAAGCATTCATAAACTGCGCTTCGTCGCATCGCAACACGACGCAACCTTACGGAGAGTCCTGATGAACGTACGCAAGATCGCCACCCTGACCGCCGCTGTCGGCGCCCTGTTTGCTTCCGCATCCGCCCTGGCAGCCCCGACCCTGGTCAAGATCGACGGTTCGAGCACTGTTTTCCCGATCACTGAAGCGGTCGCGGAAGAATTCCAGAAGGCGAAGAAGGGCACCGTCCAGGTGACCGTGGGCATTTCCGGCACCGGCGGCGGTTTCAAGAAGTTCTGCCGCGGCGAGATCGACGTGTCGAACGCCTCGCGTCCCATCCTCGACAAGGAAATGGCTGACTGCAAGGCAGCCGGCATCAAGTACATCGAACTGCCGGTCGCTTTCGATGCGCTGACGCTGGTGATGAACCCGAAGAACAGTTTCCTGAAGCAGATCACCGCTGCCGAGCTGAAGACCATGTGGGAACCGGCCGCTCAGGGCAAGATCCTGAAGTGGAACCAGGTCAACGCTGCCTGGCCCGACACCGGTCTGAAGCTGTTCGGCCCGGGCGCCGATTCCGGCACCTTCGACTACTTCACCGAAGCCATCGTCGGCAAGTCCAAGTCCAGCCGTGGTGACTTCACCGCGTCGGAAGACGACAACGTGCTGGTGCAGGGCGTGTCGCGTGACACCGGCGCACTCGGCTACTTCGGCTTCGCCTACTACGTCGAGAACAAGGACAAGCTGAAGGCCGTGCCGGTGGTCAATCCGAAGACTGGCAAGGCGGTCGAGCCGTCGCTGGAAGCGGTGATCTCGGGCGACTACCAGCCGCTGTCGCGCCCGATCTTCATCTACGTGAATGCCGCTTCGGTCGACAAGCCGGAAGTGAAGGAATTCGTCGAGTTCTACCTGAAGAACGCCGCCGCGCTGACCAAGGAAGTGAAGTACGTGCCGCTGACCGACGCGGACTACAAGCACGCGCTGGAGAACTTCACGAAGAAGAAGACCGGTACGGCCTTCGGCGGTCATTCGGAAGTGGGCGTCAAGGTGTCCGACCTGCTCAAGCGCGATCCGAAGGAATAAGGATTCCGCTGCAAGGGCCCCGGGTTCATCCCGGGGCTTTTTGTCATCTTCCGCACGGCGGTGGATGGCGACCCGTAAAATGAGCGCCCCAACATGACCGCCCACGCCCAGACCATGTCAGCTCCTCCGTCGACTGCGCCCGATGCGGTCAGCGATCGCCTGCGCAAGCGCGCGTCCCGCCACGTGAAGGAAAGGGTGATCGAATTCATCCTGTTCACTGCGGCGTCGATCTCCGTCCTGACGACGATAGCCATCGTCTACATCCTGGTCAGCGAATCGCTGACGCTGTTCGAGCACGTGTCGCTGTGGGACTTCCTGACCGACACGCAATGGACCCCGCTGTTCGACGATGCGCACTACGGCATCATGGTGCTGCTGTCGGGCACGCTCACCAGTTCCTTCGTCGCGCTGGCTGTCGCGCTGCCGCTGGGCACCATCATCGCGATCTACCTGTCGGAGTTCGCTTCGTTCAAGACGCGTGAGATCGCCAAGCCCATTCTCGAACTGCTGGGTGGCGTGCCGACCATCATCTACGGTTACTTCGCGCTGATGGTGGTGACGCCGGCGCTGCAGTACCTGTTCCCCGAACTGCCCGGTTTCAGCCTGCTGTCGGCCGGTCTGGTGATGGGCATCATGATCATCCCCTACGTCAGTTCGCTGTCCGAGGACGCGATGCGCGCGGTGCCGATGAGCCTGCGCGAAGGTTCTTACGCGATGGGTGCGACGCGCCTGCAGACGGCGCTGCGCACCGTGGTGCCGGCAGCGACCTCGGGCATCGCCTCGGCCTACATCCTGGGCATTTCGCGTGCGGTCGGCGAGACGATGATTCTCGCCGTGGCGGCCGGCATGCAGCCCAACCTGACCTTCAATCCGGCCGAGCCGGGCGCAACCATCACCTCCTACATCGTGCAGGTGGCCCTCGGTGACCTGCCGCACGGCTCCATCGGTTACCAGACCATCTTCGCCGCCGGTCTGACGCTGATGCTGATGACCCTTGGCTTCAACCTGCTCGGCTACTACCTGCGCAAGCGCTTCCGCGAGGTCTATTGATCCATGAACCAACAGGACATCCAGGCCATCCGGGCCATCATCGCGCGCCACAAGCGCTGGGACATGCTGTTCGGCCTGCTCGGGCTGCTCGCGCTGATGGTCGGCGTGCTCACGCTGACCGTGCTGTTCGCCGACATGGCGATCAAGGGGGCGGCGCGCATCGACTATGACTTCCTGACCAATTTCCCGTCGCGTCGTGCCGGCAGCGCCGGCATCTTGTCGGCCTGGGTCGGCACCATACTCGTGATGCTGGTGACCGCCTTCTCGGCGGTGCCGCTGGGCGTGGCAGCCGGCATCTATCTGGAAGAGTACGCGCCGAAGAACTGGGTCACCGACATCATCGAAATCAACGTGACCAACCTCGCCGGCGTGCCGTCCATCGTGTATGGCCTGCTGGCGCTGGGTCTGTTCGTCTACAAGTTCGGCTTCGGTCAGTCCATCCTGTCGGCCGGCCTGACGCTCGGCCTGCTCATCCTGCCGGTGGTCATCGTGGCGACGCGCGAATCGATACGCGCGATTCCGCAGATGGTGCGCGAAGGCGCGTACGCCTGCGGTGCAACGACCTGGCAGACGGTGCGCGATCACATCGTGCCGTATTCGAGCGCGGGCATCCTGACCGGCGTCATCATCGGCATGGCGCGAGCGATCGGCGAAACGGCGCCCATCATCACCATCGGCGCGCTCACCTTCATCGCCTTCCTGCCGCCGGCGCCGGTGACCGACGTGTTCCCGTTCATCAACTTCGAGTGGCTGACCGCGCCCTTCACCGTGATGCCGATCCAGATGTTCAACTGGACCTCGCGTCCGGAAGCGGCCTTCCAGGTCAATGCCGCTGCGGCCGGCTTCATCCTGGTCTTCATGACGCTGGCGATGAATGGCGTCGCGATCTGGCTGCGCTACCGCCTGCGCCGCAACATCAAGTGGTAAGCCGATCATCCGCACCGCATACAACCTTTAAGAGAATCCGACCATGACCACTGCGACCGATGTGCGCTCCGCTGCCAAGGCCGAAGTCAAGAACCTGAATTTCCACTACGGTGCCTTCCATGCGCTGAAGGGCATCAACATGCCGGTGCATGAGAAGAAGGTGACCGCGCTGATCGGCCCGTCCGGTTGCGGCAAGTCGACGCTGCTGCGTTGTTTCAACCGCATGCACGATCTGTATCCGGGCAACCGCTACGACGGCAAGATCCTGCTGCACCCGGACAACACCAATCTGCTCGACGACGACGTCGATCCGATCGAGGTGCGCATGCGCATCAGCATGGTGTTCCAGAAGCCCAATCCCTTCCCCAAGTCGATCTACGAGAACGTGGCCTACGGTCTGCGCGTGCGCGGCGAGAAGCGTCGCTCGGTGATCGACGAGCGGGTGGAGCAAGCGTTGCGCGGTGCGGCGCTGTGGGACGAAGTGAAGAACCGCCTGGACGAGCTGGGCGCCAATCTGTCCGGCGGCCAGCAGCAGCGCCTGTGCATCGCGCGCGCGCTGGCGACCGATCCGGAAATCATCCTGTTCGACGAGCCGACTTCGGCGCTCGACCCGATCGCCACCGCCAGCATCGAAGAGCTGGTGACCGAGCTGAAGGACAAGGTGACCATCCTGATCGTCACCCACAACATGCAGCAGGCGGCGCGGGTGTCCGACTACACCGCCTACATGTACATGGGCGAGCTGGTCGAGTTCGGCCTGACCGATCAGATCTTCATCAAGCCGCAGAAGAAGGAAACCGAGGACTACATCACCGGCCGCTTCGGCTGATCCTCGGCAAGGAGCGCAACGCGGCCCGCGATTCAATATCCACAGACCCTGGCCCCGTCATCTGCCGAGCCCCGGATTTTTGCGCTGCGATGCGCTAGAATCCGGGGTTTTGCTTTTGGCGCGCGAGCGTTTTGGCGATGCGAAAACTGGTCGTAGGCAACTGGAAGATGCATGGCGGGCTGGACGCCAATGCTGCACTGCTCGGTGCGCTGCGCGAGGCAGGCGGGCCGGGATGTCCGTCGGCGGTGTGCGTGCCCTTCCCCTATCTGCAGCAGGCGAAGTCGCTGCTCGAAGGTTCGGCCATTGCGTGGGGCGCACAGGATCTGAGTGAGCACGCGGTCGGTGCCTATACCGGCGAGGTGTCCGGTGCGATGCTGAACGACTTCGGATGTCGCTACGCCATCGTCGGTCACTCTGAACGGCGCGCGCTGTTCGGCGACACCGACGGGCGTGTTGCCGCCAAGGTCGACGCCGCGCTTGCCGTCAAGCTGCAGCCCATCCTGTGTGTCGGCGAGACGCTGGACGAACGCGAGGGCGGGGTGACCGAAGCCGTGGTCGAGCGTCAGCTCAAGGCGGTGTTCGAGCGCGGTGGTGCAGCGGCACTGGCTGCCTGCGTGATCGCCTACGAACCGGTGTGGGCCATCGGCACCGGCAAGACGGCGACGCCGGCGCAGGCGCAGGCGGTGCATGCCTTCATCCGCGGGCGACTGGCTGCATGGTGTGGTGCCGACGTCGCCGCGCGCACGACGATTCTTTACGGCGGCAGTGTCAAGCCGCAGAACGCCGCCGAGCTTTTCGGTCAGGCGGATATCGATGGTGGACTTATTGGCGGTGCGTCGCTGGTGGCCGGGGATTTCCTCGCCATCGTGGCCGCTGCAGCATCCTGAGGTGATTTGATGGGTATCGTTTTTTCGCTTGTGCTGTCGGTCCACGTGCTGGTCGGCATCGGTGTCATCGTTCTCGTGCTGCTGCAGCATGGCAAGGGCGCCGACATGGGTGCCGCCTTCGGCAGCGGTGCTTCGGGCAGCCTTTTCGGTTCGTCCGGTTCGGCGAACTTCCTCAGCCGCACGACCGCTGCGCTGGCTGCCGTGTTCTTCTGCACCAGCCTTGCACTGAGCTATATGGCGACCAATCAGCCGAAATCGGGTGCCAGTTCGGTCATCGATGCGGCCAAGACTGTCACCGTTCCCGCTACACCTGATGCACCGCAACAACCGGCTGCAACGCCCGCCCAGCCTGATTCCAAGGCGGCGGATATTCCCAAGTAAGTCCGCATTGATCGTGAAACGCGCTATACTCCGCGCGTTTCACGCTGCAGTGCAACGTGGTGCGCAGCCGATCGGTGGTGCGCCGTGAGCCGGCCCCGGATTACTCCCCGTGCCGCCGGAAATGATTTCACGCATGAATAACCCGTCATGTTGATCGAATACTTTCCGATCCTTCTGTTCATTCTCATCGGCATCGGTTTCGGTTTCGTGCCGATGATCGCCGGCAAGCTGGTCGGCCCCAGCCGCCCGGACCCCGACAAGCTCTCCCCCTACGAGTGCGGCTTCGAAGCGTTCGAAGACACGCGCATGAAGTTCGACGTGCGCTACTACCTCGTGGCCATCCTGTTCATCCTGTTCGACCTGGAAATCGCCTTCCTCTTCCCGTGGGCCATCGTGCTCGAAGAGATCGGCATGTTCGGTTTTGTCGCGATGATGATTTTCCTCGGCATTCTGGTCGTGGGTTTCGTCTACGAATGGAAGAAGGGCGCGCTGGACTGGGAGTAATCCTGCCAGGCGGTCGGGCGTCTGCCCAATTAAGTTATTACGACGGATTGATCGATGAGCATTGAAGGCGTTCTTCAGGAAGGCTTCGTCACGACTCAGCTCGACAAGCTGATCAACTGGACCCGCACCGGCTCGCTGTGGCCGATGACCTTCGGTCTGGCTTGCTGTGCTGTCGAAATGATGCAGGCGGGTGCTTCGCGTTACGACCTCGACCGCTTCGGCATCGTGTTTCGCCCGAGCCCCCGGCAGTCCGATCTGATGATCGTGGCCGGCACGCTGTGCAACAAGATGGCGCCGGCGCTGCGTCGCGTCTATGACCAGATGCCCGAGCCGCGCTGGGTGCTGTCGATGGGCTCCTGTGCCAACGGCGGTGGTTACTACCATTACTCCTACTCGGTGGTGCGCGGCTGCGACCGCATCGTGCCGGTCGACGTCTATGTGCCGGGCTGTCCGCCGACGGCCGAGGCGCTGATCTACGGCCTGATGCAGCTGCAGAACAAGATCCGCCGTACCAGCACCATCGCGCGCTGAACGTCATGAGCACACGCATTGAATCCCTGCGCGACGCGCTGACGGCGCAGTTCGGCGACAAGATCCGCACTGCCTCCGTCGAACTGGGCGAGTTGACCATCGAGGTCGGCGCCGACGATTACCACGACATCGCGCTCGCACTGCGCGATCACGCCGACACGCCGTTCGAGCAGTTGATCGACCTGTGCGGCCTCGATCTGTCGACGCACGCGACCCGTTCTTCGGGCGCGCGTTACGCGGTCGTGGTGCATCTGATGTCGATTGCCGCCAACCTGCGCCTGCGACTGCGCGCCTTCGTGTCGGACGAGGACTTTCCGGTCATCGCCTCGGTGAACGACGTGTGGCCGGCGGCCAACTGGTTCGAGCGCGAAGCCTTCGACCTGTTCGGCATCATGTTCGCCGGACACGGCGACCTGCGTCGCCTGCTGACCGATTACGGTTTCGTCGGCCACCCGTTCCGCAAGGACTTCCCGATTTCCGGTCACGTCGAAATGCGCTACGACCCGGAAACCAAGCGCGTCATCTACCAGCCGGTCACCATCGCACCGCGCGAAGTCACACCGCGCGTCGTGCGCGAAGAAAACTACGGGGACGTCGGCCATGGCTGAGATCCGCAACTACACGATGAACTTCGGGCCGCAGCATCCGGCGGCCCACGGCGTGCTGCGCCTGGTGCTCGAGCTGGATGGCGAAGTCGTCCAGCGTGCCGATCCGCACATCGGTCTGCTGCATCGCGCGACCGAGAAGCTGGCCGAAACCCGCACCTGGGTGCAGAGCGTGCCCTACATGGACCGTCTCGACTACGTGTCGATGATGTGCAACGAGCACGCCTACTGCATGGCGATCGAGAAGCTGCTGCAGATCGACGTGCCGGAGCGCGCGCAGTACATCCGCGTCATGTTCGACGAGATCACCCGCATCCTGAACCACCTGCTGTGGCTCGGCGCGCACGCGCTCGACGTCGGCGCGATGACGGTGTTCCTGTACGCCTTCCGCGAGCGCGAAGATCTGATGGACGCCTACGAGGCGGTGTCGGGTGCGCGCATGCACGCGGCCTACTACCGTCCGGGCGGCGTCTATCGTGACCTGCCGGATTCGATGCCGCAGTACCAGGCGAACAAGTTCAAGAACGCCGACGCGATCAAGCGGCTGAACGAGAACCGCAGCGGTTCGATGCTCGACTTCCTCGAGGATTTCACCAATCGCTTCCCGCGCTATGTCGACGAGTACGAAACCCTGCTCACCGACAACCGCATCTGGAAGCAGCGACTGGTCGATATCGGCATCGTGACGCCTGAGCGCGCCAAGGCGCTGGGTTTCACCGGTCCGATGCTGCGCGGCTCGGGCATTGCCTGGGACCTGCGCAAGAAGCAGCCGTATGAAGTGTACGACCGCATGGATTTCGATATCCCGGTCGGCACCAACGGCGACAGCTACGACCGCTATCTGGTCCGCATCGAAGAGATGCGCCAGTCCAACCGCATCGTCCGTCAGTGCATCGACTGGCTGCGCAAGAACCCGGGTCCGGTCATCAGCCCCAACCACAAGGTTGCACCGCCGTCGCGCGAAGCGATGAAGGGCAATATGGAAGAGCTGATCCACCACTTCAAGCTGTTCACCGAAGGCATCCACGTGCCGGAAGGCGAGTGCTATGCCGCGGTGGAACACCCGAAGGGCGAGTTCGGCATCTACGCGATGTCGGACGGTGCCAACAAGCCCTACCGCCTGAAGATCCGCGCGCCCGGTTTCGCACACCTGGCGGCGATGGATGAAATGTCCCGCGGACACATGATTTCCGACGTCGTCGCCATCATCGGCACGATGGACATCGTGTTCGGCGAGATTGACCGTTGAGCGACCGCTCAGTGACCGCGAGTAACCGGTGAGCATGGACAGAATGAGTTTTGCGCTGAGTGACGCTTCGCGCGCGGCGATTGACCGCGAAGTCGCGAAGTACCCCGAAGGCCAGGCGATCTCCGCCGTGATGGCCGGCCTGCGCATTGCGCAGGAACAGAACGGCTGGCTGTCGCCCGAAGCGATCGAGGCCGTGGCCCTGCATCTGAACATCCCGCCGATGGCGGCGATGGAAGTGGCCACCTTCTACAACATGTACGACGTGAAGCCGGTCGGTCGCTGGAAGATCACCGTCTGCACGAACCTGCCCTGTGCGCTGTCCGGCGGCGAGCAGGCGGCCGAGTACGTGAAGGAGAAGCTCGGCATCGGTTTCAACGAAACCACCGCCGACGGCCGCTTCACGCTGAAGGAGGGCGAGTGCATGGGTGTGTGCGGCGACGCGCCGGCCATCATCGTGAACAACACGCGTCTGTGCAGCTGGATGAGCCGCGAGAAGATCGACGCACTGCTGGACGAGCTGAAATGAACGCCCCCGAGAACCCGCAAGCCATCCTGCTCGCCGGCCTGGACGGCGACAACACCTGGGGCATCGAGCACTACATCAAGCGCGGCGGCTATTCGGCGCTGCGCAAGATTCTCGAATCCGGCATGACGGCGGACCAGATCATCGCCGAGGTGAAGAAATCCGACCTGCGCGGCCGTGGCGGCGCAGGTTTCCCGACCGGCCTGAAGTGGAGCTTCATGCCGCGCCAGTTCCCGATGGACAAGTACGTCGTCTGCAACTCGGACGAAGGCGAACCGGGTACCTTCAAGGACCGCGACCTGCTGCGCTACAACCCGCATCTGGTCATCGAGGGCATGGCCATCGCCGGCTTCGTGATGGGCTGCACCCGCGGCTACAACTACATCCACGGCGAGGTGTTCTCGCTGTACCAGCGCTTCGAGGAGGCGCTGGCCGAAGCCCGTGCCGCCGGCTTCATCGGCAAGAACATCCTGGGCAAGGGCTTCGATTTCGATCTGTTCGCGCACCATGGCTGGGGCGCCTACATCTGCGGCGAAGAAACTGCGCTGCTCGAATCGATCGAAGGCAAGAAGGGGCAGCCGCGCTTCAAGCCGCCTTTCCCCGCCAGTCACGGCCTGTACGGCAAGCCGACCACGATCAACAACACGGAAACCTTCGCGGCCATTCCGTGGATCATCAACAACGGCGGTGAGGCCTTCCAGGCGCTGGGCAAGCCGAACAACGGCGGCACCAAGATCTTCTCGGTGTCCGGCCACGTCAATCGCCCGGGCGTCTATGAAATTCCGCTCGGCACGCCGTTCGCGGCGCTGCTCGAAATGTGCGGCGGCATGCGCGGCGGCCGCAAGCTGAAGGCGGTCATTCCCGGCGGCTCGTCGGCACCGGTGCTGCCGGCCGACATCATGATGGACTGCACGATGGACTATGACTC
This sequence comes from Methyloversatilis discipulorum, assembly GCF_018780585.1. Classification (GTDB taxonomy): domain Bacteria; phylum Pseudomonadota; class Gammaproteobacteria; order Burkholderiales; family Rhodocyclaceae; genus Methyloversatilis; species Methyloversatilis discipulorum_B. Next base: position 366,532 of record NZ_JADMJL010000016.1, read on the forward strand.
CATCTCCAAGGCCGGCTCCATGCTGGGCTCGGGCGCGGTCATCGTGATGGACGAAACCACCTGCATGGTGAAGTCGCTGGAGCGTCTGTCCTACTTCTATCACGAGGAATCCTGCGGCCAGTGCACGCCTTGCCGCGAAGGCACCGGCTGGCTGTACCGCATGGTGCATCGCATCGAGCACGGCCAGGGCCGCCCGGACGACCTCGACACGCTGGACAACGTCGCCAGCAACATCGCCGGCCGCACCATCTGCGCGCTGGGCGACGCCGCCGCTTTCCCGGTGAAGAGCTTCATCAAGCACTTCCGGTCCGAATTTGAGTATCACGTCGAGCACAAGCACTGCCTCGTCCCGGTGGACGTGCAGCGCGAAGGCAGCCGCATTTACGTGGAACACGCAGCATGCTAGAGATCGAGATCGACGGCCAGAAGCTGGAAGTGCCGGACGGCAGCACCGTGATGGATGCGGCCAACCGTCTGGGCCTGCACATTCCGCACTTCTGCTATCACAAGAAACTGTCCATCGCCGCCAACTGCCGCATGTGTCTGGTGCAGGTCGAGCGCGCGCCGAAGCCGCTGCCCGCGTGTGCCACGCCGGTCACCAACGGCATGAAGGTGCAGACGCATTCCGACCAGGCCATCACCGCGCAGAAGGGCGTGATGGAGTTCCTGCTGATCAATCACCCGCTGGACTGCCCGATCTGCGATCAGGGCGGCGAGTGCCAGCTGCAGGATCTCGCCGTCGGTTACGGCGCGTCGGCCTCCCGCTATCAGGAAGAGAAGCGGGTGGTGATGAACAAGAATCTCGGTCCGCTGATTTCGACCGACATGACCCGCTGCATCCACTGCACCCGCTGCGTGCGCTTCGGCCAGGAAATCGCCGGCGTCATGGAACTGGGCATGGCCAACCGCGGCGAGCATTCGGAAATCATGACCTTTGTCGGTCACACCGTCGATTCCGAGCTGTCGGGCAACATGATCGACCTGTGCCCGGTCGGTGCGCTCACCTCCAAGCCGTTCCGCTATTCGGCCCGTACCTGGGAACTGTCGCGCCGCAAGACGGTAAGTCCGCACGACAGCCTGGGCACCAACCTCGTCGTCCAGGTCAAGCACGACGAAGTGAAGCGCGTGCTGCCGCTGGAGAACGAAGAGGTCAACGAGTGCTGGATTTCCGACCGTGACCGCTTCTCCTACGAAGCGCTGAACAGCGACGATCGCCTGACCACGCCGATGATCAAGCAGGACGGCAAGTGGATCGAGGTCGATTGGCAGACCGCGCTCGAATACGCGGCCAACAGCCTGAAGCGCGTCGCCGACGAACACGGCGCCGCGAAGATCGGCATGCTGGCCGCCCCGTACTCGACGACCGAAGAGCTGTATCTGGGCGCGCAGCTGATGCGCGGCCTCGGTGGCGGCAGCATCGATCACCGCCTGCGCCAGACCGATTTCGGCCTCGACGGCAAGCTCGCCGGCATCCCCTGGCTGGGCATGAAGGTGGCCGATGTGTCGAAGCTCGATGCGGCGCTGGTCGTCGGCAGCTTCCTGCGCAAGGATCACCCGCTGATGGCGCAGCGCCTGCGTCAGGCGGCCCGTCGCGGCACCCGCGTCAGTGCGCTCGGCGTCAGCAACGAAGACTGGCTGATGACCACCTTCGCCCGCGTCACCGTCGCGCCGTCGGCACTGGCCGGCGAACTGGCCGCGCTGGTGAAGGCCGCTGCCGAAATCCGCGGCGTCGCGGTGCCGGTGGGTGCCGAGTCGGCCGAGGTTTCGGATGCGGCCCGCCGCATCGCGCAGAGCCTGTGCGACGACGGTGCGCGCGCCGTCTTCCTCGGTTCCGTCGTCCAGCAGCATCCGGACGCTGCCGGCCTGCATGCGCTGGCACAGGAACTGTCGCGGCTGACCGGCGCCACGCTGGGTTATCTGGGCGAAGCCGCGAACAGCGTCGGCGCTGCCGCCGTCGGTGCGCAATCCGGCCTGAATGCGCAGCAGATGCTGCTCGGCGGCCTGCGCGCCTACGTGCTGCTGCACACCGAACCCGAACTCGACGCGGCCAACGCGCCGATGGCGGTCGAAGCGCTGAAGGGCGCCGACACGGTCATCGTCATGTCGCCGTTCAAGACCGGTCTGGACTACGCTGACTGCCTGCTGCCGGTGTCGCCCTTCACCGAAACCTCCGGCACCTTCGTCAGTGTCGAAGGCCGCATCCAGAGCTTCCACGCGGTCGTGCGTCCGAAGGGTGAAACCCGTCCGGCGTGGAAGGTGCTGCGCGTGCTCGGCAGCATGCTCGAACTGGGCGGCTTCAAATTCGATTCGTCGGAAGCGGTGCGCGACGAAGCGCTGGCCGGTGCGAATGGCTGGCTGCCCGAGTACAAGCTGGACAACACGGCGAGCGATGTCGCGTTCGCGCGTCCGTCCGCGGTGAGCGGCCTGCAGCGCATCGCCGACTTCCCGATCTATCGCAACGACGCTGTGGTGCGCCGGGCGCCGGCACTGGCTGCCGCGCGCGATTCCGCCGCGCCGACCGCCCGCATGAATGCAGCGACCGCCGCGGCGTCCGGCCTGACCGAGGCGAAGCGTGTTCGCGTGCGCGGTTCGGCCTGGTCGAGCGAACTTGATCTTGCGCTGGACGACACGGTGCCTGCGGGCTGCGTGCGCGTGTCGGCCGGCTGGCCGCAGACTGCGCCGCTGGGCACGCTGTCCGGCATCCTGAACGTGGAGGCCCTGTAATGGACGCGCTGCTGCAACCCGTGCAGGACCTGCTCGGCGCCGCCTGGGTGCCGGTCTGGACCCTGGTCAAGATCTTCGCGATCATCCTGCCGCTGATGGGCTGTGTCGCCTACCTGACGCTGGCCGAGCGCAAGATCATCGGCTGGATGCAGGTGCGCAACGGTCCGAACCGCGTCACCTTCTTCGGCATCAAGGCACTGGGCGGTCTGGCGCAGCCGATCGCCGACGGCCTCAAGCTGCTGTTCAAGGAAATCGTGCTGCCGTCGGCGTCGAGCAAGACGCTGTTCGTGCTCGCACCGGTGCTGGCGCTGGCGCCGTCGCTGGCCGCCTGGGCGGTCATCCCGTTCAACGACGGTCTGGTGCTGGCCGACATCAACGCCGGCCTGCTCTACATCATGGCCATCACGTCGATGGGTGTGTACGGCGTCATCATCGCCGGCTGGGCGTCGAACTCGAAGTACGCCTTCCTCGGCAGCCTGCGTTCGGCGGCGCAGATCGTCGCCTACGAAATCGCCATGGGCTTCGCGCTGGTGACCGTGCTGATGGTGTCGCAGAGCCTGAACCTGTCGGACATCGTGCGCGGGCAGGGCGAGGGCATGTTCGCCAACATGGGCCTGGGCGTGCTGTCGTGGAACTGGCTGCCGCTGTTCCCGATGTTCATCGTCTACTTCATCGCCGGCGTGGCCGAAACCAACCGCTCGCCGTTCGACGTGGTGGAAGGCGAATCGGAAATCGTCGCCGGTCACATGATCGAGTATTCGGGCATGGCGTTCGCGCTGTTCTTCCTGGCCGAATACGCGAACATGATCCTGATCGCGACGCTGACCTCGATCATGTTCCTCGGCGGCTGGCTGTCGCCGGTCGGTTTCCTGCCGGACGGTTTCCACTGGCTGGCGGCGAAGAGCGCTTTCTGCCTGTTCTTCTTCCTGTGGCTGCGCGCGACTTTCCCGCGCTACCGCTATGACCAGATCATGCGTCTGGGCTGGAAGGTTTTCATCCCGGTCACCATCGTGTGGCTCGTGTTCATCGGCGGCTGGATGATGTCTCCGCTGTCGATCTGGAAGTAAGGGACGCGTTATGGGTTCGATGAGAGATTTGTTCGGCGGGCTGATGCTGACCGAACTGGTGAAGGGCATGGCGCTGACCGGCCGTCACCTGTTCGCGCGCAAGATCACCCTGCAGTTTCCGGAAGAGAAGACGCCGCAGTCGCCGCGTTTCCGCGGCCTGCACGCGCTGCGCCGCTATCCGAACGGCGAGGAACGCTGCATCGCCTGCAAGCTGTGCGAGGCGGTGTGCCCGGCGATGGCCATCACCATCGAGTCGGATCAGCGTGACGACGGCACCCGCCGTACCACGCGTTACGACATCGATCTGACCAAGTGCATCTTCTGCGGTTTCTGCGAGGAAGCCTGTCCGGTCGATGCCATCGTCGAGACGCGCGTACTCGAGTACCACGGTGAAAAGCGCGGTGACCTGTACTACACCAAGCAGATGCTGCTGGCCGTCGGCGACCGCTATGAAACGCAGATCGCCAAGGACAGGGAAGCGGACTCGAAGTACCGCTGATGGCCGGGCCCGCGCGAGCGGGCAGGGCTCAAGGGAACGGACAAGAACGAACCGATGATGGATTTCCAGACCGCAGTTTTCTTCTTTCTCAGCGCCATCCTGGTGGCCGCGTCGCTGCGCGTCATCACTGCGCGCAATCCGGTGCACGCGGCGCTCTACTTGGTGCTGTCCTTCTTCACCGCCGGTGGCATCTGGATGCTGCTGCAGGCCGAGTTCCTCGCGATCGCGCTGGTGCTGGTCTATGTCGGCGCGGTGATGGTGCTCTTCCTCTTCGTCGTGATGATGCTGGACATCAACATCGAGCGGATGCGCGAGGGCTTCTGGGCCAATCTGGTGCCGGGCCTCATCGTCGCCGGCCTGATGCTGGCCGAGATGTTCGCCGTGCTGGGCGCCAAGTACTTCTCGGCTGACCGCATGCCGGCGCCCGAGGCCGCCGCCGCTGGCTACAGCAACACCAAGGAACTGGGGCGCCTGATCTACACCGAGTACGTGTATCCGTTCGAACTGGCCTCGGTCATCCTGCTGGTCGCCATCATCGCGGCCATCGCGCTGACCATGCGCAAGCGCAAGGACACCAAGTTCCAGGAACCGGCCAAGCAGATCGCGGTGCGCCGTGAAGACCGCGTGCGCCTGGTGTCGATGCCGGCCGAGAAAGACTGAGAAAAGAAGCGCACGACATGACCTCCTTGCCCCTTTCCTATTTCCTGATGCTGGGCGCCGTGCTGTTCGCGATCAGCGTGGTCGGCATCTTCCTGAACCGGAAGAACCTCATCGTGCTGCTGATGGCGATCGAACTGATGCTGCTGGCGGTGAACATGAATTTCGTCGCCTTCTCGCACTACCTCGGCGACCCGTCCGGCCAGATCTTCGTTTTCTTCATCCTTACCGTAGCCGCCGCGGAATCCGCGATCGGGCTGGCCATCCTCGTGGTGCTGTTCCGCAACCTGAACACCATCCACGTCGATGATCTGGACAGCCTGAAAGGTTGAGCGACATGACATCGATGCAAAAGCTCTATCTGCTCGTCCCGCTCGCGCCGCTGTTCGGCGCCATCATCGCCGGCCTGTTCTGCCGCGTCATTCCGCGCTGGGTCGCGCACAGCGTCACCATCCTCGGCGTCGCCGTGGCACTGGTCGCGTCCTGGGTCATCTTCCAGGACGTGCAGGCCGGCAACAGCTTCAATGGTGCGCTCTACACCTGGGCAACCAGTGGCGATCTGAAGATGGAAATCGGTTTCCAGATCGACAAGCTGACCGTGATGATGATGCTGGTCGTCACCTCGGTGTCGCTGATGGTGCACCTCTACACCATCGGCTACATGGCCGAAGATCCGGGCTACAACCGCTTCTTCTCCTACATTTCGCTGTTCACCTTCTCGATGCTGATGCTCGTCATGAGCAACAACTTCGTGCAGCTGTTCTTCGGCTGGGAAGCGGTGGGTCTGGTGTCCTATCTGCTGATCGGTTTCTGGTTCAAGCGCCCGACCGCGGTGTACGCCAACCTGAAGGCCTTCCTGGTCAACCGCGTCGGTGACTTCGGCTTCCTGCTCGGTATCGGCCTGATCGCCGCCTACGCCGGCACGCTCAATTACGCCGAGGTGTTCGCCAAGCGCGAAGAGCTGGTCACCATGACCGTCGCCGGCACCGACTGGCCGCTGCTGACCGCGGTGTGTATCGGCCTGTTCATCGGCGCAATGGGCAAGTCGGCCCAGGTGCCGCTGCACGTTTGGCTGCCCGACTCGATGGAAGGCCCGACCCCGATTTCGGCGCTGATCCACGCGGCGACGATGGTGACGGCTGGCATCTTCATGGTCACCCGTATGTCGCCGCTGTTCGAACTGTCGGAAACCGCGCTGTCCTTCGTGCTGGTGATCGGCGCGACGACCGCGCTGTTCATGGGCTTCCTCGGCATCATCCAGAACGACATCAAGCGCGTGGTTGCCTACTCGACGCTGTCGCAGCTCGGCTACATGACGGTGGCGCTGGGCGTGTCGGCCTACTCGGCCGCGGTGTTCCACCTGATGACCCACGCCTTCTTCAAGGCGCTGCTCTTCCTGGGTGCCGGCTCGGTCATCATGGGCATGCACCACGACCAGGACATGCGCAACATGGGCGGCCTGTGGAAGTACATGCCCATCACCTGGTTCACCTCGCTGCTCGGTTCGCTGGCGCTGATCGGCGTGCCTTTCCTGTCCGGCTTCTACTCGAAGGACTCGATCATCGAGGCGGTGCATTTCTCGACGATCCCGGGTGCCGGTTACGCCTACTTCTGCGTGGTCGCCGGTGTGTTCATCACCGCCTTCTACTCCTTCCGCATGTATTTCCGCGTGTTCCACGGCCCGGAGAACTTCGGCAAGGCGCACGACGATCACTCTGCGCACGGCGACGATCATCACGACGATGACCACCACGACGAGCACCATGGCCTCGCGCCGGGCGAGAAGCCGCACGAGTCGCCGTGGGTGGTGTGGGTGCCGCTGGCGCTGCTGGCCATCCCGTCGGTGTTCATCGGTTACTTCACCGTGCAGCCCATGCTGTTCGGCGACTGGTTCGACGGCGTCGTGACCGTGCTGCCGGAGCACGACGTGCTGGCCAAGGTTGGCGAGCACTTCCACTCGGCGGCCGGCATGGCGATGCACGGTTTCACCGCGCTGCCGTTCTGGCTCGCGCTGGGTGGCGTCGTGCTGGCCTGGGTCATGTACATCGCGATGCCCTCGCTGCCGGGCCGTATCGCGCCGATCTTCCGCCCGATCAATGTGGTGCTCGAGAACAAGTACTACTTCGACCGCTTCAACGAGATCGTCTTCGCCGGTGGCGCCCGTCTGCTGGGTCGCGGCCTGTGGGCCGCGGGCGACCGCACGATCATCGACGGTGTGCTGATCAACGGTTCCGCCTCGGCTGTCGGCGCGTTTGCGCGCCTCGCCCGCGGCATACAGACCGGGTACATCTACCGCTACGCGTTTGCAATGGTGATCGGTGTCTGTCTCCTGCTGCTGTGGAGACTGGGCTTCAAGTGATGTGGTGCGGGCGGTGAGGGTGCCGCCCGTGGCGTGAATTCAGAGGGAGTGCCAGACGCGGTTGCCCTGACCGGTGAACGTGTCGGCTGAACAAACAAAGAAATGACCGATATTCCCCTTCTCAGTCTTGCCGTATGGCTGCCGATTGCCGGTGGTCTGCTCGTGCTCGCCAGTGGCGACGGCCGCAATGTGGCCTTCTCGAAACTGATCGCGCTGGTCACGGCCATCTTCGGCTTCCTGGTCACGATTCCGCTCTACACCGGCTTCGATACCGCCAGTGCCGGCATGCAGTTCGTCGAGCTGATGCCCTGGGTGCGCGACTACAACATCAACTACCACCTCGGCGTCGATGGCATCTCGATGCCCTTCGTCATCCTGAACAGCTTCATCACCGTACTGGTGGTGATGGCTGGCTGGACGGTGATCGAATACAAGCCCTCGCAGTACTTCGCCGCGTTCCTGATCATGTCGGGCCTGCTGAACGGCATCTTCTCGGCGCTCGACGGCATCCTGTTCTACGTGTTCTTCGAAGCGTCGCTGATCCCGCTGTATCTGGTCATTGGCGTGTGGGGCGGCAAGAACCGCGTCTATGCGGCCTTCAAGTTCTTCCTCTACACGCTGCTCGGCTCGCTGCTGATGCTGGTCGCGCTGCTCTACCTGTTCCACAAGAGCGGCAGCTTCGCCATCCTCGACTGGCACCGTGAGCCGCTGGCGATGACCGCGCAGTCGCTGATCTTCTGGGCCTTCTTCGCCAGCTTCGCGGTGAAGGTGCCGATGTGGCCGGTGCATACCTGGCTGCCGGACGCCCACGTCGAGGCGCCGACCGGCGGTTCGGCCGTGCTGGCGGCAATCGGCCTGAAGCTCGGCGCCTACGGCTTCCTGCGCTTCTCGCTGCCCATCGTGCCGGATGCTGCCCAGCACTTCGCGCCGGTGGTGATCGGCCTGTCGCTGATCGCGGTGATCTACATCGGCCTGGTCGCGCTGGCGCAGACCGACATGAAGAAGCTGGTCGCCTATTCGTCGATCTCGCACATGGGCTTCGTCACGCTGGGCTTCTTCATCTTCAATCCGCTGGGTATCGAAGGCGCCCTGGTGCAGATGATTTCGCACGGCTTCGTGTCGGCCGCGATGTTCCTCTGCATCGGCGTGCTGTACGACCGCATGCACACCCGCAACATCGCCGACTACGGCGGCGTCGTGAATACGATGCCGAAGTTCGCCGCGCTGTTCCTGCTGTTCGCGATGGCCAACGCCGGCCTGCCGGCCACCTCCGGCTTCATCGGCGAATTCATGGTCGTGCTCGGCGCCATCCAGTTCAATTTCTGGACCGGCTTTGCCGCCGCCACCACGCTGATCCTCGGCGCGGCCTACACCTTGTGGATGTACAAGCGCGTGGTGTTCGGCGACGTCGCCAACAGCCATGTCGCCGAACTGAGCGACATCAATGCGCGCGAAATGCTCATCCTCGGCGTGCTGGCCGTCTGCACGCTGGCCATGGGCATCTGGCCGCAGCCGGTGACCGAAATCATGCATGCGACCGTGAACCAGCTGCTCGACCATGTCGCAGCCGGCAAGCTCTGACGGACCAAAAGAATGAACTTCCCTCTGCCTGACTTCTTCCCCGCATCGGCCGAAATCTTCGTGCTGGTGATGGCCTGCGTCGTGCTGCTCGCAGACCTCTTCAAGTCCGAACGCCAGGGCTGGTTGCCTTATGTGCTGACGCTGGCGACGCTGGCCGGCGCCTTCGCCATCCAGGTCGGCACTGCCGGGCCGGACACCACGCTCACCTTCAGCGGCATGTTCGTCGATGACCGTCTCGCCGACGTGCTGAAGAGCTGCCTCTACATCACCGTGTTCGCTGTCGTCGTCTATAGCCGCGATTACCTGATGGCACGCGGTCTGGAGCGTGGCGAGTACTACTTGCTGGTGCTGTTTGCGACGCTGGGCATGCAGGTGATGATTTCGGCCAACCACTTCCTGACGCTCTACCTGGGCCTGGAACTGCTGTCGCTGGCGATCTACGCGCTGGTCGCGCTGGACCGCGAATCGGCGCGGTCGACCGAAGCGGCGATGAAGTACTTCGTGCTCGGTGCGCTGGCTTCCGGCCTGCTGCTGTACGGCATGTCGATGATCTATGGTGCGACCGGCACGCTGGAAATTTCCGCCATCGCCCGCAAGCTGTCCGACCCCGCGACCAATATGGAGGTGCTGCGCTTCGGCCTGGTCTTCCTGGTCGCCGGCCTGGCCTTCAAGATCGGTGTCGTGCCTTTCCACATGTGGATTCCCGACGTCTATCACGGCGCGCCGACGGCGATCACGCTGCTGATCGGCTCGGCGCCCAAACTGGCCGGTTTCGCAATGGCGATCCGCCTGCTGGTCGACGGCCTGCCGACGCTGGCGGTGGAGTGGCAGCAGATGCTGATGCTGCTCGCCATCCTGTCGATCGCGCTCGGCAACGTGGTCGCCATCGCGCAGACTAATGTCAAGCGCATGCTGGCCTACTCGACCATTTCGCACATGGGCTTCATGCTGCTCGGCCTGGTCAGCGGCGTGATCGAACTGCGTGCCTCGGGTGACATCCACCTGTCCTACGCCTTCGGCAGCGCGATGTTCTACACCATCGCCTACGTGCTGATGAGCTCGGCCGCCTTCGGCACGCTGCTGGTGCTGACGCGCGCTGGCGTCGAAGCGGAGACGCTGGACGACCTGAAGGGCCTGAACCGTCGCAGTCCGTGGTTCGCCGCGGTGCTGATGATGGTCATGTTCTCGATGGCCGGCATTCCGTTCTTCATCGGCTTCTTTGCCAAGCTTGCCGTGCTGCAGGCGGTCGTCGCGGCCGGCTACATCTACACGGCGGTGTTCGCCGTGCTGCTGTCGCTGATCGGCGCCTTCTTCTACCTGCGCGTCGTCAAGCTGATGTACTTCGACGAGCCGCTCGACAACAGCCCGCTGGTCGCCTCGACCGAAATGCGCGCGCTGCTGTCGGTCAATGCGCTGGCGATCGCGCTGATCGGCCTGATGCCGCAGTCGCTGCTCGCATTGTGTGCGTCGGCCCTCGGCCAGGCGCTGAAGTAAGCGACGGATGGCGGAGGACCTGACCGAAAGCACGCTGGACAGCCGTCAGGTCTACGACGGTGTCCTGCTCAAGGTCTATCAGGATCAGGTCCGCCTGCCGGACGGCAAGCAGGCGATCCGCGAGTACATCAAGCATCCGGGCGCCGTCGTCATCATCGCCATCCTGCCGGACGGGCGCATGGTGTTCGAGCGTCAGTTCCGCTACGGCCCGCGGCGCGTCTTCCTCGAATTTCCGGCTGGCAAGATCGATCCGGGCGAGCCGATCGAACAGACGGCCATCCGCGAACTGCGCGAGGAAACCGGCCACGAGGCCGACAGCTGGGAACACCTGGGCACGATGCACCCCTGCATCGGCTATTCTGACGAACGCATCGAAATCTTCCTCGCCCGTGGGCTGCGCCACGTCGGCGCTTCGCTCGACGAAGGTGAGTTCCTCGAAGTCACCGCGCTGTCGCTGGAAGCCGCAATGTCGGCGGTCTGGCGTGGCGAACTAACCGACGCCAAGACGCTGGCCGCCCTGATCTGGGCGCAGCGCGTGTTCGCCCAGGGCTTCTGAGCCCCTGCATCTGAGTTGCTGATCCGGCGGCCCGCCGGGCGGCAGTCAGTTGCGGCATTGGCAAGTGACGGCGATCGCGCCGCTGCCGCAGGCTTCGATGCAGGCCGTTGTCGGGGTCAGAAGACCCCTCCCACAGAACCGTCGCTCGGACTCCGGCCGCGGCTCGGGCGCCTCTCCCTGTGGGAGCGGCCTTGGCCGCGACTGCGGCGGTCCGACAGGGGCACCATCGACGGCGGCGTCCGACTTACTCGGCGACGCGCTGGATGGGCTGGTCCTGACAGTGGGCGAGCCAGGCGTTCGCCGGTCCGATGCCCGGAATCACTACGTCCGGCGACACCTCCAGCAGCGGCAGCAGCACGAAGGCGCGCAGGTGCGCGCGTGGGTGCGGCACGTTCAGCGTGTCGGTGTTGATCACGCGGTCCTCGTACAGCAGCACATCGAGATCCAGCGTACGCGGCGCGTTCAGGAATTCGCGCACGCGGCCGTGCGTGCGCTCGATGTCGAGCAGGGCGTCGAGCAGGGCCTGCGGTTCCAGCGTCGTGCGTACGCGCGCAACGGCGTTGATGAAATCGGGCTGGTTGTCGTAGCCGATCGGCGCCGTGCGGTAGAGCGACGATTTCCGTTCGAGCACGATGCCCTGCGTGGCGGCCAGTTCGTCGAGCGCTGCGCGTACCTGCTTTTCCGGATCCGCCAGGTTGGCGCCAAGCCCGATGTGGGCGATGTGGGTGGGGGCTTCTTGGCTCATGTCGTGTTCTCGTGATCTGGCCGCACTTTAGCACCGCCGGCCCCGGCGCCTCCGCGCCGCGGCGCCATTGTGGCGGCCGCGACACGGCGCAAACCTAATCTGGATCAAGGTGCACCGTCCGCCCGGCGGGCACAGTGCGCGCCATCCACGAAAGGAGCCGCCATGTCCGCACTCGAACTGAAGCAGGAACACGTACTCGGCCTGGCGCCGATGGACGACATCCACCGCGAATTCATGCAACTGCTGGCCCGTCTTGACGATGCGACGGCCCCCGCTGCGCTGCCGGTACTCGATGAACTGGTGGCGCACACCGAAGCGCATTTCGCGCAGGAGGACGTGTGGATGGAGGCTTCCGACTTTCCGCCGCTGCACTGCCATCGTGGCGAACACGAGCGCGTGCTCGAGGTGCTGCGCGAGGTCAGACGCCTGGCGGCGGCCGGCGATGCGGGCATCGTGCGTACGCTGGTGCGCGAACTGCCAGTGTGGTTCGAGCACCACGCCTCGACCATGGACACCATGCTGGCCGAGCACATCGCCCGCACCGGATACGACGCGCGGACGACGCTGCCGGAACTGGCGGAAGCCTGATCGTTCCGCTCAGACGCGGTCGCGCATCAGGCGCGCCTTTTCGCGCTCCCAGTCGCGTTTCTTCTCGGTCTCGCGTTTGTCGAACTGCTTCTTGCCCTTGGCCAGACCGATCTCCAGCTTGATGCGGCCGCGGGTGTAGTGCAGGTTCAGCGGCACCAGCGTGTAGCCGGCGCGCTCGACCAGACCGATCAGCTTGCTGATCTCGTTCGCGTGCAGCAGCAGCTTGCGGCTGCGCGTCGGGTCGGGCTTGATGTGGGTGGAGGCGGTCGGCAGTGGCGATACGTGCATGCCGATCACGTACACCTCCTCGCCCTTGAGCACCACGTACGCTTCCTTCAGCTGCGTGCGGCCGGCGCGGATCGCTTTCACCTCCCAGCCTTCGAGCACGAGGCCCGCTTCGAAGCGTTCCTCGATGAAGTAGTCGTGAAAGGCCTTCTTGTTGTCGGCAATGCTCATGAAGTGAAACCGGTGAGGGGCGTGCTGAAATGAAATCGGGGCTGCGTCGGGTGCGCCGCCGCGGATAGAATTGCGATTTTACCTTCTGATGACATGGCCGAAGTCCGAAAAACCGTGCTCATCGAGCGCAGTGCCGAACAGATGTTCCGCCTCGTCGATGACGTGGAACACTATCCGCAGTTCCTGCCCTGGTGCGGCGGCAGCCAGCTGATCGAGCGCACCGAGGTGCTGACGCGCGCGCGTATCGACATCAACTACCACGGCGTCAAGGCTCACTTCGTCACCGCCAACGACAAGGTGTTCCCGCGCAGCATGACCATCCGCCTGGTCGAAGGACCGTTCAACAGGCTGGACGGCACCTGGCTGTTTACGCCGCTGGGCGAGGTCGCCTGCAAGGTCGAGTTCAACCTGCATTACGAGTTTTCGAGCCGGCTGATCGAGAAGGTGGTCGGGCCGGTGTTCAGCCATATCGCCAACACCTTTGTCGACGCCTTCGTGAAGCAGGCCGATCGCCAGTACGGGCAGGGAACGCAGTGATGAGCGACAAGATCCACGTGCAGGTTGCGTATGCGCTGCCCGAGCGGCAGGACATCGTGACGATGGAACTGGCCGCAGGTGCCACCGCACAGCAGGCAGTCGAGGCGTCCGGACTGCTGCAGAAGTATCCGGACATCGATCTGGCGAAGAACAAGCTCGGCGTCTTTTCCAAGCTGGTCAAGGCCGACCAGGTGCTGCGTGATCGCGACCGCGTGGAAATCTACCGCGCGTTGATCGCGGACCCGAAGGAAGTGCGGCGACAGCGCGCCGCCGAGGGCAAGGTGCTCAAGAAGGGCGGCGGTGAGGCCGAACCGGCGGCCTGATCCGCGTCCTTACTTGCACCACTCCGACACCGACTTCTGCGCTTCTTCCATTTCCTTCGCCCGCCCGGCGTCGTCGAGGAATTCGCGTTCGCCCTGGGTGTTGAAGCGCACGATGCGCTGGCCCGACTGCAGCGCCGCGAGCTTGCTGCGCGCCCGGGTGCAGTTCTCGGCCATCCGGTCTTTCTCGGCCTGTTCCTTGGCCTGTTTGGCTTCCGATTCCAGCCGTTCGTCGCGGCGTTTCTGGAACTCCTGCAGCTTCTCCTGCACCGAACCCGAACTGTCGCCGGACGGCGGCGGCGGATTGATGTTCTTCTTCGTCGCGTTGGCGCCCGGCGGCGGGGTGTCGGAAAAAACGGTGCGTCCCTGGGCGTCCTTGTACTGGTAGACCTGGGCGGCGCAGGCGAGCGGAACACTGAGCAGCACGGCTGCGGCGATACGGACGAGCACTTCACAACTCCTCGATTGAGCGCCTTCTGGCGCGGCTTTCAGGGCCGGGTGCAGACGGCTGCGTCGACCGGCGTATAATACGTTTTTGCTAGTTGGGAAAGTAGTCATGCGTGTTATCCAGAAGGCGCTGACCTTCGACGACGTGCTCCTCGTGCCGGCGCACTCCAATGTGCTGCCGCGCGACGTCAGTCTCAGTACCCGTATCTCCCGCAACATCCGCGTCAATCTTCCGCTGCTGTCCGCCGCAATGGACACCGTCAGCGAAGCCCGGCTGGCCATCGCGCTGGCCCAGGAAGGCGGCCTCGCGATCATCCACAAGAACCTCACCGCCAAGCAGCAGGCAGCCGAAGTGGCCAAGGTGAAGCGTTTCGAGGCCGGTGTCCTGAAGGACCCGATCACCATCTCTCCCGATATGACGGTTCGCGAGCTGCACGGGTTGACACGCAGCCATCGCATTTCCGGTTTCCCGGTGCTCGATGGCGAGCGCGTGGTCGGCATCGTGACCAACCGCGACCTGCGTTTTGAAACCAATCTCGACCAGCCGGTCTCGCGCATCATGACGCCGCGCGAGCGCGTCGTGTTCGTGCGCGAAGGCGCGTCGCTCGACGAAGCGCGTTCGCTGATGCACAAGAACCGCCTCGAACGCGTGCTGGTGCTGGGCGAGAACGATACGCTGCGCGGGCTGATCACGGTCAAGGACATGCTGAAGTCGACCGAACACCCGCTCGCCGCCAAGGACGCGCACGGCCGACTGCGTGTCGGCGCTGCGATCGGTGTCGGCGAAGGCACCGAAGACCGCGCCGCAGCGCTGGCCGAAGCAGGCGTTGACGTCATCGTCGTCGACACTGCGCACGGCCATTCTCAGGGCGTGCTCGACCGCGTGAGCTGGGTCAAGCGCACCTTCCCGCACATCGACGTGATCGGCGGCAACATCGCCACCGCCGACGCTGCGCGCGCGCTGGTCGATGCCGGCGCCGACGGCGTCAAGGTCGGCATCGGTCCCGGTTCGATCTGCACCACCCGCATCGTCGCCGGTGTCGGCGTGCCGCAGATCACCGCCATCGACAACGTCGCCACCGCACTCGCCTCGACCGACGTGCCGATGATCGCCGACGGCGGCATCCGCTACTCCGGCGACATCGCCAAGGCAGTCGCCGCCGGCGCCAACGCCGTCATGCTGGGCGGTCTGCTGGCCGGTACCGAAGAGGCCCCGGGCGAGATCGAACTGTTCCAGGGTCGTTCCTACAAGTCCTACCGCGGCATGGGCTCGCTCGGCGCGATGCAGCAGGGCGCCGCCGACCGCTACTTCCAGGACCCGGCGTCCAACGCCGACAAGCTGGTGCCGGAAGGCGTCGAAGGCCGCGTGCCCTACAAGGGCCCGGTGGTGAACGTGATCACCCAGCTGATGGGCGGCCTGCGCGCATCGATGGGCTACTGCGGCTGCGCCACGGTGGACGAAATGCGCTCGAAGGCGCAGTTCGTCGAGATCACCTCGGCCGGCATCCGCGAGTCGCATGTGCACGACGTGCAGATCACCAAGGAAGCGCCGAACTATCACGTTGATTGAGGGGCTGGGGAACAGGGGCCAGGGGCTGGAGGGGCCGGGGCTGGATGAGCGAGGTGCGCAGCTATCGCGATTTGCTGGTCTGGCAACGAGCAATGGATCTTGCCCTTGCTGTCTATTCCCTGAGCCGGAGTTTCCCCGAAGGCGAGCGCTTCGCGCTGGTGAGCCAGTTGCGACGTGCCGCCGTTTCGGTCCCCTCGAATATCGCAGAAGGCCATGCAAGAAGCTCCACGCGTGATTTCCTGCGTTTTCTGTCGATCGCTGCCGGCTCTCTTGCCGAGATCGAAACCCAGCTCCTTCTTTCGCATCGCCTTGATTACGTGGATGCGCAACGAATGAACGTTACGCTGAAGGACGCCGATGAACTCGGCCGGATGATCAGAGGTTTGCAAGCCTCCCTCTCGTCGCGCCTCGCGGACTCCCCCTAGTCCCCAGCCCCTGTCCCCTGATTCCTGAATACCCCATGCACAACAAGATCCTCATCCTCGATTTCGGCTCCCAGGTCACCCAGCTCATCGCGCGCCGCGTGCGCGAGGCGCACGTGTATTGCGAAATCCATCCGTGCGACGTGAGCGACGATTTCGTGCGCGGCTTTGGCGCGCAGGGCGTCATCCTGTCCGGCAGCCACATGTCGGCCTACGAGGAATCGACCGACCGTGCGCCGCAGGCGGTGTTCGATCTGGGCGTGCCGGTGCTGGGCATCTGCTACGGCATGCAGACGATGGCGCAGCAGCTGGGCGGCAAGGTGGAGGCGGGCACGGTGCGTGAGTTCGGGTATGCCGAAGTGCGCGCCCGCGGCCATACGAAGCTGCTCGACGGCATCGAGGATTTCCGCACCGAGCAGGGCCACGGCATGCTCAAGGTGTGGATGAGTCATGGTGACAAGGTGACCGAACTGCCGCCGGGCTTCGTCGTGATGGCGTCGACCGACAGCTGTCCGATCGCCGGCATGGCGGACGAGGCGCGCCGTTTCTACGGCGTGCAGTTCCACCCGGAAGTCACCCATACCGCGCGCGGCGCCGACCTGCTGCGCCGCTTCGTGCTCGACGTGTGCGGCTGCAAGGGCGACTGGATCATGGGCGACTACATCGCCGAAGCGGTCGAGCGCATCCGCGAACAGGTCGGTGACGAAGAGGTCATTCTCGGCCTGTCCGGCGGCGTCGATTCGTCGGTGGCGGCTGCGCTGATCCACCGCGCCATCGGTGACCAGCTCACCTGCGTGTTCGTCGATCACGGCCTGCTGCGTCTGAACGAAGGCAAGATGGTGATGGACATGTTCGCCGGTCGCCTGCACGCGCGGGTGATCCATGTCGACGCGGCCGACCAGTTCCTCGGCCACCTGAAGGGCGTGTCCGACCCGGAAGCCAAGCGCAAGATCATCGGCCGCGAGTTCGTCGAGGTGTTCAAGGCGGAAGCGGCCAAGCTGAAGGCGGGCGACGGTGGCCACAAGGGCGCCACCTTCCTCGCCCAGGGCACCATCTACCCGGACGTGATCGAATCCGGCGGCGCCAAGAGCAAGAAGGCCACCACGATCAAGAGCCACCACAATGTGGGCGGCCTGCCGGAACAGCTGGGCCTCAAGCTGCTGGAACCGCTGCGCGAACTGTTCAAGGACGAGGTGCGCGAACTGGGTGTGGCGCTCGGCCTGCCGCGCGACATGGTGTACCGCCACCCCTTCCCGGGGCCGGGTCTGGGGGTGCGCATCCTCGGCGAGATCCACGCCGAGTACGCCGACCTGCTGCGCCGCGCCGACGCCATCTTCATCGAGGAACTGCGCGCCACCATCGACCCGCAGACCGGCAAGAGCTGGTACGACCTCACCAGCCAGGCCTTTGCCGTCTTCCTGCCGGTGAAGTCGGTCGGCGTGATGGGCGACGGTCGAACCTACGAATGGGTCGTCGCGCTGCGCGCGGTGCAGACCCAGGACTTCATGACCGCCCACTGGGCCGAACTGCCGCACAGCCTGCTCGGCCGCGTCAGCAACCGCATCATCAACGAGGTGCGGGGCATCAACCGGGTGGTGTACGACATCTCGGGCAAGCCGCCGGCGACGATCGAATGGGAGTGATGCACCGCCCTGCGGGCGCGTGAAGCGACAGATAACCCCGGACCTGCTCCGGGGTTTTTCTTTTCCGGTCGCCGTTCTCTGTCGCCGATTGCCGCCCGCGCCCTCCCTCTCTACAATGCGAACAATTATCAATTGCATTGATGCCTGTCTGCAGCCGCGGACCGGGCGCGAGGGGAGTGCGCAGTGCGGACTGTCGAATGTGAGCTGCAGCGGGAGGCGGAGGATCTCTACAGGGGTCATCACGGCTGGCTGCAGGGCTGGCTGCGCCGCAAGCTGGGCGACGCAATGGAGGCCGCCGATATTGCGCAGGACGTGTTCATCCGCGTGCTGACGCGGCAGCAGCCGGTGCGTGCCCATGAGCCGCGCGCCTATCTGTCGACCATCGCGCGCGGCCTGGTGATTGACCATTGGCGCCGGCGCGCACTCGAACGCGCCTGGCTCGATACGCTGGCGGTGCTGCCGGAAGCCGAAGCGCCGTCGCCCGAAAATCGCGCGCTGGTGCTGGAGGCGCTGATCGAGATCGACCGCATGCTCGACAGCCTGAAACCTCAGGTGCGCACGGCCTTCCTGTGGGCGCAGCTCGAAGGCCTGAGCTGCCCGCAGATCGCCAGCCGGCTCGGTGTGTCGCTGGCCACCGCCGAGCGCTACGTCGCCCGCGCGCTGCGCCACTGTTACGCGCTGCGTTTCGAATCGTGAGCGGCGGACTGTCTGCCGCGGCCAGCGAGCGTCTGCCGGACGACATCGTCGACGCCGCGATCGCGTGGTCGGTGCGGCTGGACTACAACACCGCGACGCCGGCGGCGAAGCAGGCCTTCGCGCGCTGGCTCGATGCCGATCCGCGCCACGCGCAGGCGTGGGGCAGGGTGGCGGCGCTGCGCAGCGACTTCTCCGGCCTGCCGGCAAGGTTGGCGCAGGACGTGCTGCAGGCGGCCGAGGCCGGGCGCCGCGGGGCCGCGGTCGGCAGACGACGCGCCCTGCGCGTGCTGTCGCTGTCCGGCGTGGCGCTGGCGAGCGGATGGGTGGTGCGCGAGACCACGCCCTGGCAGCGTCTGCTGGCGGACGCGAGCACGAGAGTCGGCGAACAGCGCACGCTGCGTCTGGCCGACGGCAGCGTCGTCATGCTGAACACGGACAGCGCGATCAGCGCCGATTTCTCCGCTGAGCGCCGTGTGCTGGTGCTGCGCCGTGGCGAAATCATGATCACCACCGGCGACGATGCAGGCGCTGCCGCGAAGCGCCCGTTCTGGGTCAGCACGCCCTTCGGCACCTTGCGCGCGCTGGGCACCCGTTTCGTCGTGCGGCTGGAGCGCTCCGAGGTGCGGGTCAGCGTGCAGGAGGGCGCAGTCGAGGTGCATCCGGCCGACGGCGGCGAGACCGTCGTGATCCACAGCGGCGAGCGCAGTGTGCTCGGCCCGACAGGCACCTCGCGGCCGGTCGCGGCGGATGCGGATGACGATGCGTGGACGGATGGCGTCATCACCGGCCGCGACATGCGGCTGGCCGACCTGCTGGCCGAACTGTCGCGCTACCGCAGCGGCCGCATCGTCTGCGATCCGCAGATCGCGGACTGGCGCGTGTCCGGCGTGTTCCACGTGCGCGACACCGAGCGCGCGTTGCGCTTCCTGGCGCAGGTGCAGCCGGTGGTCGTGCGCTACCGCACCCGCTACTGGGTCATCGTCGAGGCGGACCGGACAGGCTGAACACGGCCGCCCAAGAAATTTTCGACTGAAGTGAGGGGATGCGCGGTCTCGTCCGGCCTCTGCAGTGAAGGCGCCCGTTTGGGTGGCGCTTCTTCCAACCGGACTCGAACACCGTCATGAATGCTCCTCTTTCCGCTTACGCGTCGCCGGCGCGCGCGCATCCCCCGTTGAAGACGCTCGCTGCCGCGTTGCGTATCGCCCTGCTGGGCCTGACCATGACGGCGGCCGCACTGCCGCATGCTGTCCGTGCGCAGGAGGCTGCCGCGCCATCGGCGGCCGGCGTGCTGCATTTCAGCCTGCCTGCAGGTCCGCTGGCCACGACGCTCGACCGCTACGCGCGTATTGCCGGCGTCAATGTGTCCTACGAAGCGGCGCAGCTGGCTGGCGTACGTTCGCGCGGGCTGGAGGGCGACTACACCGTCGAGGGCGCACTGCAGGCGCTGCTGGCCGATACCGGTTTCGAGGCTGTCGCGCGCGGGGGCGGCTACGCCGTACGCAGGGGCGCCGCGCGTCCGTCGTCGGCCGGCGGCGAGGTGCCGGTGCTGGACGCGGTGCGCGTGCGCGCCGAGGCCGAATCCCTCCATCCGCTGCCGGCCCTGCAGGCGGGCGGCCAGATGGCGCGCGGCGGACGCCTCGGCATGCTGGGCAACGCCGACGTGATGGACGCGCCATTCAGCGTCAGCAGCTACAGCGTCGGCATGATCGAGGACAGGCAGGCGGTCAGCGTGGCCGACGTCGTCGGCAACGACCCGTCGATCCGCATCTCCGGCCACCCGGGTGACATCCTCGACACCTTCTTCATCCGCGGCTTTCCGATCGGCGACCAGAATTCGGGCGAGATCGCCTTCGACGGCGTGCATGGCGTGGCGCCGAACTACCGCGTGCGGGTCGACTACGCCGAGCGCATCGAGGTGATCAAGGGGCCGACCGCGCTGCTCTACGGCATGTCGCCGGCCAGCAGCGTGGGCGGCACCATCAATATCGTGCCCAAGCGCGCCGGCGCCGACGACCTCACGCGCTTCACCGCGAGCGCGTCGCCGAATGCGCAGTACGGCGGCCACCTCGACCTGAGCCGCCGCTTCGGGCCGGATCGTCGCCTCGGCATCCGTTTCAACGGCAGCGTGCATGACGGTGACACCGGCATCGACAAGCAGTCTCGCGCGGCAACCGTCGGCGCGCTGGCGCTCGACTACAGCGGCGACAGGCTGCGCGCCACGCTGGACATCGTCGATCAGCGCGAGGACATCGACGCGCCGTCGCGCCGTCCATTCCTCGGCGCTGGCGTGGCGGTGCCGTCAGCGCCCGACGGACGGCGCAACGTGTCGCAGCGCTGGGAGCGTTTCGAAACCGAGGACCAGTCGGTGCTGGCCCGCGTCGAGTACGCGGCGAGCGAGCAGCTCACGCTGTTTGCCGGCGTCGGTGGCGGACGCACGCGGGTCGATCGCCTGTTCGGCAATCCGACCGTACTGAATGCGGCCGGCGATACGAGCACGGTGCCGCAGCGCTTCCGCTTCGACGTCGACCGCAGCACCGCAGAAGCGGGCCTGCGCGCGCGCTTCGGAACCGGCCCGGTGCGTCACGTGGTGAGTGCGCAGGTCAGCACCTACCGTGACCGCCTCGGGCGCATTTCGGCCAACGGCACCGCGGTGCTGTCCAATCTGTACGCGCCCTTCGACAGCCCGGCGCAGGACGTGCAGCTGGCGGGCGACGTGCCGCGCGTGTCGGTCACCGAACTGAGCGGTTTCGCGCTGTCCGACACGCTGTCGATGTATGACGAGCGCCTGCAGCTCACGCTGGGCGTGCGCCGCCAGCGGGTGGAAACCGACAACTTCAACCCGTTGAACGGCGCGCTGACGACGGCCTACGACGAAAGTGCGCTGACGCCGCTGGTCGGCATCGTCGTCAAGCCGTGGCAGCGGGTGGCGCTGTACGCCAACCACATCCAGGGTCTGAGCCGCGGCGACATCGCGCCGCCGTCGGCCAGCAACGCGGGCGAGGTGTTCGCACCGTACAAGGCGCGGCAGAACGAAGTGGGCGTGAAGGCCGAGATCGGCGGCGTCATCGCCACGTTGAGCGCCTTCCAGATCACCAAGCCGAGCGGCCAGCTGACCGGCACCGTGTTCGCGGTCGATGGCGAACAGCGCAACCGCGGCGTCGAACTGGCGCTGTCCGGCGAAGCCGCGCCCGGCCTGCGTCTGCTCGGCGGCGTGACGCTGCTCGACGCCGATCTGACGCAGACCAATTCTGCTGCGACGCTGGGCCGCACGGCGGTCGGCGTGCCGTCCTTCATGGCCAACCTCGGCGCCGAGTGGGACGCAACCTTCCTGCCCGGCGTGACGCTGACCGGCAACGTGATGCACACCGGCAGCCAGTACGTCGACCGCGCCAACACGCTGCGCGTGCCGGACTGGACCACCGTCGACCTCGGCGCGCGCTACCGCACCACGGTGGCCGGCCGCGCAACCGTCTTCCGCGCCCAGTTGCGCAATGCCTTCGATCGCAACTACTGGGCCGGCGTGTCGCAGTACGGCAGCCTGGTGCAGGGTGCGCCGCGCATGCTGCTGCTGTCGGCCACCGTCGATTTCTGAGCGGGGGGAGCGCGATGAACGCATTCCGCATGGTGGCGGCGCTGCTGCTGCTGACGATGGCAACGCCCGGCTGGGCGCACGGCATCTGGTTCGCCCAGCGTGCCAGTCGGCTGGCGCTGGTCTACGGCGAAGGCGCCGAGGACGTCGAGGTGTTCAGCCGCCGTGACCGCATCACGGCGCTGCAGGCCTTCGACGCGGCCGGTCGTCCGGCGGTGGTGCGTACCGTGCCGGCCGAGCCCATGGTGTTCGTCAGCGCCGACGCCGCGGCCGCCGTGCTGGCGACGACGATGGACAACGGCCACTGGTCGCGCCTGCCTTCGGGCAAGTGGATGGCGGGGACGAAGGACACGGTGCCCGGCGCCACCACCACCGGCCGTTACCTGAAGTACGGCACGCATCTTCTGGCGGCGCCGGCCGGTGAAATGCAGCCGGTGGCCGGCATGGCGTTCCAGATCGTGGCCGTCGGGAAGCGCTTTCCGCAGCGCAGCGGAGACGCGCTGACGGTGCGCGTGCTGCACGAAGGGCGGCCGCTGCCCGGTGTCGAGGTGTGGCCGGACCTGGTCAATGACCCGGACGGCCCCCCGGCGCGGACTGATGCCGACGGGCTGGCGACCGTCACGGTGCGCAACCAGGGCCTCAACGTGATCCGCGCCGAATACGTCGCACGCGGCGATGGCGATGGCAAGGTCGATCTGGTCGAACATTTCGCCACCCTCAGTTTCGCGCTGAAGCCGCCCGCCGAATGACTGCCTGACCGCAACGGTCCGTCCGCCACCGGCCGCCGTGGCGGGCAGACTGTAAAAATTCCTGCGTTTCCGATCTGTTTGCGCACACAGATGTTGTCGGCCGCACCTAACCGGTGCAGTCTCCGCATGTTACAAAGCGCACGCGGAAATCATTACCTTGCACCAGCGACTGGACCCTGCGAGCACGACGATACTGATCGTCGACGACATGTCGGAAAACCTGGAAGTGCTCGACGGCCTGCTGCGCAATGCCGGCTATCGCGTGAAGGCGGCGAAGAACGGTGTCGCCGCGCTGCGGCTGGCCACCGACCGCGATGCGCCGTCGCTCATCCTGCTCGACGTGATGATGCCCGGCATGGACGGTTACACGGTTCTCGAGAGGTTGCAGAACGATCCCGTGACCAGCGGGATTCCGGTCATCTTCGTCACGGCGCTGACCGAGGCCGGCGACGAGGAAGCCGGGCTGGCCATGGGCGCGGTGGACTACATCTCCAAGCCGATCAAGCCGGCCGTGCTGCTTGCGCGCGTGCGCGCCCATCTGCAGGCCAAGCTGGCGCGCGACCTGATGCGCGATCAGAACGCCTGGCTGGAGGCCGAAGTCAGCCGGCGCATGGAAGAGAACGAGCAGATCCAGGCGGTGAGCATCCGTGCGCTGGCCAATCTGGCCGAGACGCGCGACCACGAGACAGGACGCCACATCCGCCGCACCCAGGCCTACGTACGGGTGCTGGCCGAGGCGCTGGCAGGCAACCCGCGCTTCGCGCCGGTACTGACGCCGGCCTGGATCGACCTGCTCACCCAGTCGGCGCCGCTGCACGACATCGGCAAGGTCGGCATTCCGGACCACATACTGCAAAAGCGCGGCAAGCTCGACGCCGACGAGTGGGCGGTGATGAAGACGCACGCCGAGATGGGGGCGCGCGCCATCGAGTTTGCCGAGCGCGACGAGGTGAAACCGGCCGCCTTCCTCGCTCTGGCGCGCGACATCGCGCACTGGCACCACGAGCACTGGGATGGCAGCGGCTACCCCGACGGGCTGGCCGGCGAGGCGATCCCGCTGGCGGCACGGCTGATGACGGTGGCCGACGTGTTCGACGCGATGATGTCGCGCCGCGTCTACAAGTCGCCGTTTCCGGCCGACGAGGTCCGGGCCCACATCGTCGAGCGGCGCGGCACGCATTTCGATCCGGACGTCGTCGACGTGTTCATCGAGCGTTATTCCGATTTCATCGACATCGCGAGGCGACATGCCGACCCGGTCTGAGTGGTCCGCCGCGTCCCCGTCGGGACAGGCACGCAGCGACGCGATCTGGGGCATGCGGATGACGGTGCTCGCCTACACCGGCATCGCGTCGCTGTGGATACTGCTGTCGGACGAACTGCTGCTCGCGCTGACCGACGATCCGAAGCGGTTTGCGCTGGCCAGCACCTTCAAGGGCTGGGCCTTCGTTGCCGTCACCGCCGGCGCGCTATATCTGCTGATGCGCCGCCTCACCGGGCGCGCCCTCGACGCGCTCGAGCGCGAGAACGTGTCGTTGACGGCCCGCGCGCGTGCCGAATCGCTGCTCGATGCGATTGTCCGAAGTTCGTCCGACCCGGTGTTTGCCAAGGACAGCGAAGGGCGCTACCTGGTTAGCAATCCGGAAGTCGTGCGCCTGCTCGGCATTCCCGAGACATCCATGCTCGGCCGCACCGACGCCGAGCTGCTGGCGCCGGAGGTGGCGCGCCGCACGATGGACAACGACCGCATCGTCATGTCCGGCGGGCAGGTGGTGCGCTTCGAGGAGCACCTGCCGACCGCCGACGGCGAACGCATCTTCCTCAGCACCAAGGGCCCGCTGCGCGACGCCAGCGGGCACGTGATCGGCATGTACGGCGTGGCGCGCGACATCACCGAGCGGCTCAACGCCGAGCGTGCGCTGCGCGACAGCGAAGAGCGATTCCGTACCCTGTTCGAACATTTCCCGGTGGCCTACCAGTCGCTCGACGCGCAGGGCCGTTACATTCACGTCAATCCCATGCTGTGCGCCTTGCTCGGCTATCGCGAGGGCGAACTGCTGGGCCGCGCTTTCGGAGACTTCTGGATGCCGGCCGAGCGCGCGGAATTCGCGGCCACCTTCGAGCGTTTCAAGCGCGACGAGCGCATACAGGCCGAACTGCGACTGCAGCATCGCGACGGCCACGCCGTCGTTGTCTGGCTGGTCGGGCGCGTGCAAGTCGATGCGCGGGGAAATTTCGAGCGCACGCATTGCGTCCTCGCCGACCTCAGCCAGCGGGTCGCTGCAATGCAGGCGCAGGAGGAACGCGAGACGCTGTTGCGCCAGATCGGCGAACTGGCGCACATCGGCGCCTGGGCGGTCGATCTCGAAAGCGGTCGTCTGAGCGCCACCGACGAGGTTGCGCGCATTCACGAGGCGGATCCGGCGTCGGTCGACACGCTGGCCAGCGCCCTGCAGTTTTTCCGCGAGCAGGACCGGCTGCGCATCGAGGCGGTCATCGAAGGCGCGGTCGAGCGGGGCGAGCCGTGGGATATCGAGGCGCAGATGTCCACCCGGGCCGGGCGCCAGAAGTGGGTACGCGTGCTCGGCACGCCGGTGACCGAGCACGGCCGTGTGGTGCGCCTGCGCGGCACCGTGCAGGACGTGACCGAACGTCGGCGGATGGAACTCGAACTGAGCCGCCACCGCACGCATCTGGAGGAGCAGGTGCAGTCGCGCACCGCCGAACTGGCCGTCGCCAAGGAGGCGGCCGAAGCGGCGAACCGCTCGAAGAGCCAGTTTCTCGCCAATATGAGCCACGAGATGCGTACGCCGATGAATGCCATCATCGGCTTGACGCACCTGCTGTGGAAATCGCCGCTCGACGCCTCGCAGCGCGAGCACGCTCAGAAGATCGGTGCGGCGGCCAAACATCTGCGGCACATCATCGACGACGTGCTCGACCTGTCGCGCGTCGAAGCGGAGAAGCTGGTGCTCGAAGCGGCCGCCTTCCGCCTCGATGGGCTGCTCGAACAGGCGCGCTCGATGATGATCGAGCGCGCCGAGGAACGCGGCCTGGCCCTGCGCGTGCAGACGGACGACGGCGTGCCGGCGACGCTGCGCGGCGACGTCACCCGTTTGCGCCAGGCGCTGCTGAACTACCTCAGCAATGCGGTCAAGTTCACCGAGCAGGGCAGCGTCACGCTGAGCGTCGCCGTGGTCGAGCGTGGCGACGACAGCGTGCTGCTGCGCTTCGAGGTCAGCGACACCGGCATCGGCATCGAGGCGCACGATCTCGCCCGCCTGTTCAGCGCCTTCGAGCAGGCCGATGCATCGACCACGCGCAAGTACGGCGGCAGCGGACTGGGGCTGTCGATCACACGCCGTTTGGCGCGCCTGATGGGCGGCGATGCCGGTGTCAGCAGCGAGCCGGGGCGCGGCAGCCGTTTCTGGTTTACCGCCCGGCTCGGCGTGGTGGCCGACATGGCCGATCTGGCGGTGCCGTTCGTGGTCGACGCGCGGGCGCGCCTGGAACGGGATTTCGGCCGCAAACGCATCCTGCTGGTCGAAGACCACGACATCAACCGCGAGGTGCTGCTGGCGCTGCTGCGCGACGCGGGCCTGCAGGCAGACGTCGCCGCCGACGGCGTCGAGGCGCTGGAGCGCGCGGCCGGC
Organism: Methyloversatilis discipulorum; assembly: GCF_018780585.1. Classification (GTDB taxonomy): domain Bacteria; phylum Pseudomonadota; class Gammaproteobacteria; order Burkholderiales; family Rhodocyclaceae; genus Methyloversatilis; species Methyloversatilis discipulorum_B. The sequence goes on from NZ_JADMJL010000016.1 coordinate 392,884, forward strand.
GAGCGCTACGACCTGGTGCTGATGGATCTGCAGATGCCGCGCATGAACGGCACCGACGCCACACGCCGTCTGCGCGCGCTTCCCGGCTGGGCGCATGTGCACATCGTCGCGGTCACCGCCAACGCCTTTGCCGACGACCGCGCCGCCTGTGCGGCGGCAGGACTGGACGACTTCATCGCCAAACCGGTCGAGCCGGAAGCCTTTTACACGCTGCTGCTGCGCTGGCTCGGCGCTGGCGACGCGGCTTCGGAACCGCCGCCGCGGCCGTGTGCCGGCGAGGCCAGGGCGGTGGTCGAGCGCCTGCTGCCGCTGCTCGAAGCCGGCGACACCCGTGCCGGCGCGCTGGCGCGCGAATCGGCGGCCATCCTGCAGGCGCTGGGCCCGGATGGCGCCAACCTGCTGCGCTGCATTGCCGCCTTCGACTACGATGCCGCCCTGGCGGCGGCGCGTGCATTGCTGGCGGCGACCTGACGCCCGACCGTCCGCACTAAAGATTGATCTGGGGCAGCCGTTGCACACTGCAGGTCATGGTAGGGTCTGCTGACCATCGATTCGTGCGTCCGGCAGCGGGCACGTGGCTGCGCCGGGACGGCGCGACGAGCATAAAGAATTGCGGACGCGCGAGCGACGCCGCCCTGCCGAGTTGCCGCCAACATTCCTGCCGCCCGGAACCTGCAGCATGACAGAACAACCGATTGCGGGCCGTCTGCCCGGCCGTGTCGTGTCCGCCCTGTGCGCGCTCGTCGCGGGCGTGGCGATGACCCTGCTGGCCGGCTGTGGCGAGGCGCCGCAGCTGCCGCTGCGCGTCGGTCTCAATCCGTGGGTGGGCTACGACCCGCTGGTGCTGGCGCGCGAACGCGGGTTGTTCAGTGCATCGGACCTGCGCGTGGTCGAGCTGGAGACGAGCAGCGAAAGCGCGCGCCAGTTGCGCAACGGCCTGATCGAGGCGGCCGGACTGACGCTGCCGGAGGCGGTCGAACTGGCGGCGGCGGGTATCGACGTGCGGGTGGTGGCGGTGCTCAGCCTGTCCAGGGGCGCCGACGCGGTGCTTGCACGCCCCGGCATCGGTTCGGCCGATCGCCTCGGAGGCGGGCGCATCGGCCTCGAAGACACCGCGCTGGCGTCCATCATGCTGCAGCGCCTGCTCGAGGCAGGCGGCTTGCGGCGCGACGATGTAAGCCTGGTCACGCTGCCGGTGATCGAGCACGAATCGGCGCTGAAGGCGGGCCGTGTCGATGCGGTGATCACCTTCGAACCGGTCATCTCCCGACTGTCGTCGGCCGGCTTCGTCGTCGTGCTCGACAGCGCCAACATGACAGGCGAGGTCGTCGATGTACTGGTGGTGCGCGCCGACGCGCTGCAGGCTCGACCGCATCAGGTGCAGGTGCTGCTCGGTGCGTTCGAAGCCGGGCGGCGCGAAATGCTGGCGCGTCCGGCCGAGGCGGCGAATTCGCTGGCGGCCGGCGCCGACCTCACCGTAGATGAGTACGCGCTGGCCCTGTCCCGCCTGAACATGTACAGCGACGCGCAGAGCCAGGCACTGCTCGCCTCACCGACCGATTCGCCGGCGCTGGGTCTGGCGCGGCTTTCGAGCGACCTGAAGGCCAGCGGCCGCATGATGGCCGACCCCGACTGGGCGCGCCTGTTCGTGCCCGGCCTGGTACCGGACCGTGACGGGAAGGGCGCGCAATGAAGCTGCCGTCGCGCACCTTGGTGCCGTTGCTGCTGACCGTATTCGCGCTGCTGCTGGCCGTGTTGAACAACATTCTGCAGGTGCGCGAATACCGGCAGCTGGTGGAGTATGAACAGTCGCAGTCGCTGACCGAGCGCCTGGGTGTCGAGCAGTCGGTGCTCGACCTGCACATCGCCAACGACAACCTTCCGCAGTTGCGCCGCATGGTGGCCGAACTCGGCCTGCGCCCGAACCTGACGCACGCCTACCTGATCGCGCCCGGCGGGCGCGTCGTCGGTTCGCTGGCGCGCGCCGACGTCGGTCAGCCGCTGGTCGACAAGGTGATGGACCCGGCCGGCAACCCGCTGCTTGAGTTGAATACGTCCCCTGACCGTTCCTTGCGCATCGAGCGTTCGGCCGACGATCGCGCGCTGCTGGCGGTGCTGACGCTGGCGGCCGGTCACCGCCTGCTGGTGCGTACCGACCTCGAACTGCCGCTGGCGCAGCGCCTGCACGCGAGCCGACTCGAACTGTGGCGCCATGCGGCGACCATCCTGCTGTCCGCGCTGTTGCTGGCGCTGTTCCTGCACCTGATCTGGTTCCGTCGCACGCAGAGGCTGGTCGAAGCCGTGCGCGAGGTCGGCCGCGGGCGGCTCGATACCCGTGTCAGCATCGACGGCCGCGACGAACTGGCGCAGATCGGTGGTGCGATCAACGACATGGCGCTGAAACTGCAGGCGCAGCATGCGGCGCTGCGTGACAGCGAGACGCGCATGCGCGCCGTGTTCGAGCAGGCGGGCGTCGGTGTCGCCCGCATCGACAGCCGGCTGGGACGCTTCGTCGACGTGAACGCGAAGTATTGCGCCATCGTCGGCTACAGCCGCGACGAAATGCTGGCGCTCGATTTCATGCGCATCACCTATCGCGACGATCTGGCGGTCGACCTGCAGCACATGGAGGCGCTCAAGCGCGGCGACATCCGTGAGTTCTCGATGGACAAGCGCCTGGTCCACAAGGACGGTCACATCGTCTGGGTGAACTTCAGCGTGACGCCGCTGTGGGCGCCCGGTGAGGCGCCGGACTACCACATCGCGGTCGTGCAGGACATCACGTCGCGGCACGAGGCGGAGCAGGCGCTCAAGCTGGAGCGCAATCGTCTGCAGGCGGCGGAGCGCATCGCCCGCCTCGGCAGCTGGGAGTTCTATCCGGCGCTCGGGCGCGGCTGGTGGTCTGAGCAGATGTACGAGTTCTTCGGGCTCGATCCGGCTGCCGGCATCCCGCCGATCGACGACTACCTCGCCTGCATTCACCCGGACGACCGGCCGAGCGTGGCGCAGGCCATGCGGCAGATGGCCGAGGCGGCGCCCCACCTTACGCCGACGATCTACCGCACGGCCCCTGAGCGCGGACCGGTCCGCCACCTGCAGCCGTCGGCCGAATGCGTCACCGACGCCGCCGGCCGGGTGATCAAGTACACCGGCATGCTGCTCGACGTGAGCGCCTCGGTCGAGGCCGAACAGGCGCTGCGTGCGTCGGAGGAACGCCTGCGCGCGACGCTGGAATACGCGCCGAACGTGGCGGTGCAGTGGTTCGATCGCGACGGTCGCGTGCTGTACTGGAATCACGCCTCGGCAACGCTGTACGGATGGAGCATGGACGAGGCACTGGGGCGCGGCGTCGACGAACTGATGTTCGGCAGCGACGAAGCTCGCGATTTCGTCGAACTGCTGGCGCGCGTCGAGCGCGACAAGGTGCGCATCGGACCGCTCGAATACACGGTGCGCCACCGCAGTGGTGCGTTGCGCCAGGTCGAGGCCAGCACCTTTGCCATTCCGGGCCTGCAGGGCGAACCGATCTTCGTCTGCATGGACGTCGACGTGACGGCGCGGCGCAGCGCGGAAAAGGCGGTCGAAAAGGAACGCACCTACCTGCGCACGCTGTTTTCGGCGCTGCCGGATTTCGTATGGGTGAAGGACATCGAAGGCCGCTACCTGTCGTGCAACCGCATGGTCGAACAGTTCTTCGGCCTGCCGGAGGCCGATCTCGCCGGCAAGACCGACCACGACTTCTTCCCGACCGAGGTGGCGGACCTTTTCCGCGCGCAGGACGAGGAAACCGTGCGCACCGGGCTGCGCAGCATCCATGAATCCACGGTCAGTTCGGACGTGACCGGCGAATGCCTGCGCGTGCAGACGATCAAGGTACCGATGCGCAGCGAGGATGGCACGCTGATCGGCGTGCTCGGCATGGCGCGCAACATCACCGAACTGCGCGACGCGCAGGACGAACTGCGCGCGCTCAACCGCGACCTCGAACAGCGGGTGAGCGAGCGCACGCAGGCGCTCACCGCGGCGATGAAGGAGCTCGAATCCTTTTCCTACGCCGTGTCGCACGACCTGAAGGCGCCGCTGCGCGGCATCGACGGCTACAGCCGCATCCTGATCGAGGACTACGGTGACCGGCTCGACGAGCAGGGGCGACGTTTTCTCGGCAATATCCGCAACGGTGCATCGCAGATGCACGCCCTGATCGAGGACCTGCTGGCCTATTCGCGCATGGAGCGGCGCGCGCTGGAGGCGAGCCGCGTCGATCTGGGCGAGCTGATGCGCAGCGTGCTGACCCGTCGCGCCGACGAGATCGCGGCAGCGTCGGCGCAGATCGTCGGCGAGGTGCCGTCGCTCATCGTGCGCGCCGACCGGCAGGGGCTGGACCTGGTGTTGCGCAATCTGATCGACAACGCGCTGAAGTTCAGCCGCGACGCGAAGCCGCCCATCATCACGCTGAGTGCGCGAAGCGAAGGGGAGCGCATCGTGCTGTCGATACGCGACAATGGCATCGGATTCGACATGAAGTACCACGAGCGGATTTTTGAGATATTCCAGCGCCTGCACCGCAGCGAAGAGTTCGCCGGTACCGGCGTTGGCCTGGCGCTGGTGCGCAAGGCGATGCAGCGCATGGGCGGTCGCGTTTGGGCGGAAAGCGCGCCCGGCGAAGGCGCCTGCTTCAATCTGGAGTTTCCTGCATGATCACTGCGGTCAATCAGCAGCAGCCCTTCACGCTGCCCATACTGCTGGTCGAGGACAATCCGGTCGATATCGACCTCACCTGCCGCGCCTTCGCGCGTAGCCATCTGCACAACCCGATCAGCGTCGCCCGTGACGGCGAGGAGGCGATCGGCCTGATCGACCGCTGGGAGGCTGGCGAAACGCCGCCGTCGCTGATCCTGCTCGACATCAACCTGCCGCGCGTGAATGGCATCGAGGTGCTGCGCCACCTGAAGGTGCATCCGAAGTACCGGCGCATTCCGGTGGTCGTGCTCAGTTCGTCGTCGGAAGACCGCGATCTGCACGACGCCTACGCGCTGGGCGTCAATTCCTTCATCGTCAAACCAGTGGATTTCGATCGTTTCGTCGAAGCGGCGGGACAGATCGAACGCTACTGGTGCGAACTCAACCAGCGCCCTGTCTGATGCGCGTCCTCTACACCGAAGATTCGGAGTTCGACGCCGATCTCACGCAGCGGGCGCTGGCACGCTGCGGGCGCGACATCGAGCTGCAGATCGCGACGACGCTGGCGCATGCGCGCAGCCTGCTCGAATCCGGGCAGTTCGACCTGCTGCTGACCGACCTCAAGCTGCCCGACGGCACCGGGCTGGAACTGCTCGCCCACGTGCGCGAACAGGGCTGGCCGCTCGCCGTCGTCGTGCTGACCGGTTCGGGCGACGGCGACGCGGCGATCGCCGCGCTGAAGGCGGGCGCCGACGACTACCTGATTAAGCGCGACCAGTATCTGGAACGCCTGCCGCGCGTGATGGACGCGGCTGTGGTGCGCCAGCGCTCGATGAAGGCGCGCCGTGACCGGCCGATACGCGTGCTGTCGGCCGCCGTCGGCGGAAACGAACTGGAGCGCATGCGCCGTCACCTGCTGAAGCATGCGCCGCACATCCGGCTCGATGCCGTCGTCCGCATCGACGACGTCGCGCCCCGTTTGCCGGCCACCGGCGAAGAAGCCGAATTCGACGTGCTGCTGCTCGACGCCGGTCCGCATCCGGCAGACGCGCTCGAACTGGTACGGCGCATCCGGCTGGAGCGTCTGCTGCAGTTGCCGGTCGTCATGATGGCCGGCCGCGAAAGCGAGGAACTGGCGTCCAGTGCGCTGCACCTCGGTGTCGACGACTATCTTGTTCAGCACGAAGGCTATCTGTTCGAACTGCCGTCCACGCTGGAGAAGGTGCACCGTCGTGCCGAGCTGGCGCGCGAGGAGCGACGCCTGCGCGACACCAATCAGCGCATGGCGCAACTGCTCGCCTCCAGCCCGACCATTGTGTACAGCCTCAGCGTGCAGGATGGCGCGGCGCACCCCACCTGGGTGAGCGAGAACGTCAGCCGAATCCTCGGCTACCCGATCGCCGAGGCGATGCAGCCGGGCTGGTGGATCGATCACATTCATCCGCAGGATCGGGAGCGGGCGCTGGACGGCATGGCGACCCTGATGCGTGAAGGTCACCTGAGCCATGAATACCGCTTCCGCTGCGGTGACGGACGCGAAATCTGGGTACGCGACGACTTGCGGCGGGTCAGCGAGGCCGGCGCACCGGTGGCGGACATCGTGGGTTCATGGACCGACATCACGGCGAACAAGCGTGCTGCGCTCGTGAACGAGGCGCGCACCGAGGTGCTCGACCGTGTGGTGCAGGTGGCGCCGCTGGAATCCATCCTCGAAACGATCGCGCTGCGCATGCAGGCGATCGAGGCCGACATGCGCGTGTCCATCGTGCTGCTCGACGAAGCCAGCGGTCATCTGCGCAATGGGGCGGCGCCCAGCCTGCCCGATTACTACAACCAGGCACTCGAGGCGCTGAAGCCGGGCGAAGGCGTCGGCTCCTGCGGCACGGCGATCTGGAGCGGTGAGCCCATACTGGTTGGCGATGTGCTGGACCACCCGTACTGGACGCCCTATGTCGATCTCGCGCGTCGCGTCGGTTTCCGCTCCTGCTGGTCGGTGCCGTTCAAGGACGAAGCCGGGCGCGTGCTCGGCTCCTTCGCCGTCTATCACGACGCACCGGGCCTGCCCGATGACGAGCAGTTCAAGCTCATCGTCGAATTCAGCCGCATCACCGCACTGGCCGTGCAGAAGGTGCGCGCCGGCCGCGCGCTGAGGCAGGCGGCGGCGGTGTTCGAAAGCACGCGCGACGGCGTTTTCATCACCGATCTGGACGCCAGCATCGTCGCCGTCAATCGTGCCTTCACCGACATCACCGGCTACAGCGAATTCGAGGCGCTGGGAAGCAATCCGCGCATCCTGCAGTCGGGTCGTCACGACATGTCCTTCTACAAGGCGATGTGGCGTGCGGTTCTGGAAAGCGGCTTCTGGCAGGGCGAGGTGTGGAACCGGCGCAAGAGCGGCGAGCTGTACCAGCAGTTGCTGAACATCAGCACGGTGCGTGACGAATCCGGACAGGCCAGTCACTACGTCGCGGTGATGACCGACATCAGCCAGCTCAAGCGCTCCGAAGCCAAGCTCGATCACCTGGCCCACCACGACCCGCTGACCGACCTGCCGAACCGCCTGCTGCTGCAGTCGCGCGTGCAGCATGCGATCGAGCGCGCCGAGCGGCAGCATGAGCACGTCGGGCTGCTGTTCATCGATCTCGACCGCTTCAAGAACGTCAATGACAGCCTGGGTCACCCGGTCGGCGACGAACTGCTGGGCGCCATCGCGCAGCGCCTGCGCGCGCGTCTGCGCGAGGCAGACACGCTGGCGCGTCTGGGCGGCGACGAATTCGTGCTGCTGATCGAGAGCATGACCGCGCCCGAAGATGCCGCCCACGTCGCCCATTCGCTGCTCGAACTGATGCAGGCGCCGTTCCGCCTCGCCCAGGGACGCGACATCTACATCGGCGCCAGCATCGGCATCGCCGTCTATCCGGAAGACGGCACCACGGTGACCGAGCTGATCCAGCATTCCGACGTCGCGATGTATCAGGCCAAGGAAGCGGGCCGCGGTGCCTTCCGCTTCTACACCGAGGCGATGAGCCGGGCCGCGCAGGACAGACTGCATCTGGACACGCGGCTGCGCCGCGCGCTCGAACGCGGCGAATTCCGTCTGCATTACCAGCCGCAGATCGACATGGCGAGCGGCCGCGTGGTCGGCGCCGAGGCGCTGATCCGCTGGATGGATCCGGACGAGGGCATGGTGTCGCCGGCCCGTTTCATTCCAGTGGCCGAGGAAAGCGGCCTCATCGTGCCGATCGGCGAGTGGGTGCTGCGCACCGCGTGCGCCCAGGCGCGTGCCTGGCAGGATGCCGGTCATGCGCTCAGCATCGCCGTCAACCTGTCGGCGCGCCAGTTGCAGCACGCCGACATGGCGCAGTACCTGTCGGTGCTGATGGCCGAGTCCGGTCTGCAGGCCGGACGGCTCGAATTCGAATTGACCGAATCGATGCTGGCGGACGATCTCCAGCAGACCGAAGAACGCCTGCGTGCGCTGAAGGCGCTCGGCGTTGCGCTGTCGATCGACGACTTCGGCACCGGCTACTCGTCTCTGGCCTACCTCAAACGCTTCCCGATCGACGTGCTGAAGATCGATCAGAGCTTCGTGCGCGACATCCCGCAGGACCGCAACGACATGGAAATCGCCGCCACCATCATCGCGATGGCGCACACGCTGAAGATGCGCGTGGTCGCCGAAGGCGTCGAAACCGAAGAGCAGCTCGCCTTCCTGAAGGACCGCGAATGCGACGCCTGGCAGGGCTATCTGTTCAGCAAGCCGGTGCCGGCGGAGGAGTTCGAGGCGCGCTTCCTGCGCACCTGAAGCTCTGCGGCCCTGGCCGCGTCTCGGCCAAGGCCGCTCCCACAGGGATCGCGCCCGATTCGTGGCTGGAGCCAGCGCCGGGTTCTGTGGGAGGGGTCTTGACCCCGACAGCCGCTGGAATCGAAGTCCGCGGACTGCGTCGAGGCCAAGACTCTGCTCCCACTGGATCGGCGCCTGACCCGCGCTGCGCAGGCGTGCTCAGAACGGCAGCGCGAGCTGGCCTTCGTCGTGGCCGGTGGGCGCGTCAGCGAGATCCTCTGCCGACAGCAGATGACCGGCCCGTACGCCGAGCAGTCTGAACCGACGTTCAAGCGGCATCCGTTTCAGGCACAGACCTGCGTGGCGGCGGATGACTACCGCGTCCGCCGTATAGGCATCCATCGTGATTTCGCGCGTGACGATGCGAAAGTCGTCCTGCCGCAGTTTCACGCCCACCGATTTCGCGACGACGCCCTTGCGCCTGAGGTCGTCGGCCAGCCGCTCGCACAGCCAGGTGAAGATGCCGCCCAGTTCCTCGCGGTCGTGTTTCGCGTGCAGGTCGCGTTCGAAGGTCGTTTCGCGGCTGATCGATTTCGGGTCGCGGCTGTAGCTGAGCGGGCGCTCGTCGTGCCCGCGCGCGGCGTCGGCGAGCCAGGCGCCGTAGCTGCGGCCGAACTGTTCGATCAGCCAGTGCGGCTCGGCGGCGGCCAGCTCACCGATGGTGCGTATGCCGAGCGATTCGAGCCGGGCGCTCGCTTTCGGGCCGATGCCGTTGATGCGCTTGGCCGGCAGCGGCCAGATGCGGGTGGGAATGTCGGCTTCGGTGATCACCGTCAGGCCGCGCGGCTTTTCGAGGTCGGAACAGATCTTGGACAGCAGCTTGTTCGGCGACAGTCCGATCGAGCAGCTGAGGCCGGTCGCCGCATTCACCGCCTGCTGGATGTGGCTCGCGATCGCGCGCACGCCGCCGTGCGGGTCGTCGCCGGCGGCGTCCTGCGCGCCCGGCTGGTCGGTCAGTTCGAAATAGATTTCGTCGATGCCGCGGTCCTCGATCACCGGCACCTGCGCCAGTACCGTCTGCTTGAACAGCCGCGACATGCGCTTGTATTCGTCGAAATCGGTCGGCAGCAGCACGGCGTCCGGGGCCAGCGCAGCGGCCTTCATCAGACCGATGCCCGAATGCACACCGAAGGCGCGCGCCTCGTAGGTGGCGGTGGTGGCCACGCCGCGGCCGACGTAGTCGCGCAGCCGGGCGAAGCGGCGCGTGCCGTCCGCCTGCCGTTCCGGCTGATGCCGGGCACCGCCGCCGACCACCATGGGCTGGCCGCGCAGTTCGGGGTAGCGCAGCAGTTCGACTGACGCGAAGAAGGCGTCCATGTCGAGGTGGGCGATCCAGCGGCGCGGCACGGCAGGCTCCGGGCGATCAGCGAGCCGGGGCGGGGCGGCTCGCGGCGGGCGGTCGCTCGCCGGCACGGCTGGCCGCTTCGAGCGCGTCGCGCACGGCGTCCATGTCGTGCGCGCGCAGGCCTTCGACCAGCGCGCGTGAAGCATCCCGGCGCGCTTCCGCGTACTGGCGCAATTCGCGCAAGGTGGCCGCCGACGGCGCGGCGGGACTCAGATGCAGGTCGCTCAGGTCCTCGAAGCTCTGCTGGTAGGGCAGAGCAACCTCGCTTTCGATCTGCCCGGCAAGGTCGTCGAAACTGGCGCCATTGCGCTGGGCGTCGCCGATCAGCGTGTTCCAGCGGTGGGCGATGCGGCGGTCGGCGCCGATGAAGTCGCGGATTTCGTCGCGCGCCATCACCTCTTCGCTCCAGCGGTAACGCGGCGCGGGGATTGCGATCACCAGCACGACGACCATCAGCGCCAGCCCGAGGCCGGCCAGCCATTGACCGGCCGAGGCCACCGGCTGGCGGTAGCGGCCGAGCACGGCGCTGTCGTCCAGCGGGCGCACCAGCGCCGCGCCGGCCAGCAGGCCGGCGACGAAGCCGCCGATGTGGGCGCCGTTGTCGATGCCGGCAATGTTCAGCCCGAGCACGATGGTGACGGCGGCGAACAGGCAGGCGCCCCAGAACAGGCGTACGAATTCGCGCCGGTCCAGCGTGGCGCGCTGCTGCCACAGGAAGGCGAGCAGTGCGCCATAGACGCCGAAGATGGCCCCGGAGGCGCCGCCCGATACGGCGCGGTCGCCCTGCACGATCAGCGACAGCAGGTTACCGGTGAGGCCGCTGACGAAATAGATCGCGACGAAACGGAGCGGGCCAAACATGCGCTCGACCAGGCGACCGCCGTCGAGCAGCGACAGCATGTTCATGCCCAGGTGCAGCAGGCCGAAGTGCAGGAACAGCGCACTGCCCAGCCGCCACCATTCGCCGTCCTTGGTCGCTGGCCCGAAGTTGGCGCCCCAGGCGAGCTGGATGCCGTTGGCCGAATGCCACAGCCCGGCACCGGACAGCAGCATGGCGGCGAACACTGCCAGGTTGGCGACGATGAGCGCCGTCGTCACCGGGATGCGGCGGCGGCGGGCGATCAGCTGGTCGATCAGGGGGAGCGGTGCGACGGTCACGAAAGGCGGGCGTGGTGGTGTTCGATGTGCAACGTATGCGAGGTTAGCACCGGCAGCCGACGGCAACCGTTACCGGCCGGTAACGCTTTCATCCGCGCCGGGCCGGAAATCGGCGAAGCGATCGGCCAGGAAGTCGACGAAGGCGCGTACCCGCGCCGACAGCTGGTGGTGCGGTGGCCAGATGGCATGGATGTCGGCCGCCGTGCCGGCCCAGGGTTCGAGCAGGCGCAGCAACTGGCCGTCGCGCAGGTGCGGCGCGATGTCCCACTCCGAGCGCAGCAGGATGCCGTGGCCGTCCAGCGCCCAGTCGACCGCGATTTCGCCGTGGTTGGTACCGAGCGGTCCGGCCACCTTCACCTTTACTTCGCGCGTGCCGTCGGACAGCACCCAGGTGTTGAAGGCGTCGTCGTTCTCGCGGATGACGATGCAGCGATGCGCGCGCAGCGCCTGTGGCGTATCCGGCGCGCCGAACGCGGCCACATAGGACGGCGCCGCGCACAGCAGCCGGCGGTTGCGGGCGACGCGTCGCGCATGCACGTGGGTGTCGGGCGGCGGACCGAAGCGGATCGCCAGATCCATGCCATGACTTTCGAGGTCGAGCGGGCGGTCGGTCAGGTGCAGCACGACCTCGACTTCGGGCCAGCGCCGGGCGAACTCGGACACTGCCGGCGCCAGATGGCGGCGACCGAAACCGAAGGTGGCGTTGATGCGCAGCAGGCCGCTCGGCACCGCCCGGCTCGCGGCGAGCGAGCGTTCGAGCGCGTCGATGTCGCGCAGGATGCGTTCGCCCTCTTCGAGATAGCGCTCGCCCTCGGCGGTCAGGCTGACCCGGCGCGTCGTGCGGTTGAGCAGGCGCACACCCAGCCTCGCTTCAAGCGCGGCCAGCCGCCGGCTCACGGCGGGCGGCGTCACGCCCAGCTGCTGGGCGGCTGCGGCGAGGCTGGGCTGACGGGCCAGCGTGCTGAAGAAGAGCAGATCGGCGGCGTCTTTCATTGATGACTTTAAAAGCAATGATCGTTTGAATTTCTGATCATTGTAGTTATCGATAGCTTGAATAGCATGCTTGCCATTGATGTCTTCCTGCTCCGCGATGGCTTTCCACGACCTTCTGATCACGTTGCCACTCGGCGCCGCGCTGGGCTTCTTAGGCGGTCTGTTCGGCATCGGCGGCGGCGTCATCGCCATTCCGCTGCTGGCGCTCGCCTTCGGCATGGACCAGGCGCTGGCGCAGGGCACGGCGCTGGTGATGATGGTGCCCAATCTGCTCGTCGGCTGGTGGCGCTACCAGCGCCGGCACCCGGTGCCGATCTCGCGCGTGCTGGCGATTGCCGCGGTCGCCACCGCCACCACCGCCGTCACCGCACATTTCGCGGCGCGGCTGGACCCGACGCTGCTGCGCATGCTGTTCGGCGGCTTCATGGCGGCGCTGTCGGTGTCGCTGCTGTGGCGCTCGGCGCCGTCGGCACAGAGCGCTGCACCGCGGCCGCGCGACACGCTGATTCCGCTGGTCGGCGTGGTCGGCGGCAGCAGCATGGGCCTGCTCGGCGTCGGCGGCGGGCTGGTCGCGACACCGCTGTTCGTGCGGCTGTTCGGCCAGCGGCAGACGGTGGCGCAGAGCCTCGCGCTGGCGCTGGTCACGCCCAGTGCCGTCGTGGCGCTCGCGAGCTACGCACAGGCGCACAAGGTCGACTGGAGCATGGGGCTGCCGCTTGCGGCGGGCGGGCTGTTCACGGTGGCGGCCGGTGTTGCGCTCGCGCACAGGCTGCCGGAGCGGCAGATGCAGAAGCTGTTCGCGCTGCTGCTGATGGCGACCGCGGTCGCGATGATCGTGGCCTGAGGGCGATCAGTTCCGCAGGCGGCGGGTTCAGCCCTCGAAACTGCTGCGGTCGAGCACGTCGCCGACCAGTTCGAGCCGCAGCAGCGGGTCGCGCATTTCCATCAACCGCTGCTTGTCGTCCGGCTGCAGCGGCAGCAGTTCGCACCAGCGGTTGGCGACCCAGCCGGCGTCGTCGAAATGCTTCGGCGTATCCGACGGCGTGAATTCGGAGGCGGTCAGCGCGTCGAGCACGCGCACCAGAGCCGCCGCGACATAGGTGAGGTCGGGCGGCACGGCGCAGGGCGGGTCGGCCGGGATGTCCTCGACGTCGGCCATCCACAGCCCGTGCGGTGTCTGCGAACTGGCGGTGACGCGAAAGCGCGTGCTGCCGCGGGTGAAAATCTCGTACAAACCCGGCTGCGGTTGTGCGAAGTGCGTGATCACCGCGCGCGTGCCGATGGCGTGGAAGCGCTCGGGCGCCGGCGCGCCGGCGCGCATCACTTCGTTGCCATGGAGCAGCGATACGACGCCGAAGGGCGTGCCGGCGCGGTGGCACTTCTTGATCATATCGAGATAGCGCACCTCGAAGATGCGCAGCGGCAGCAGGCCGTCCGGAAACAGCACGGTACCCAGCGGGAACAGCGGAATGGCGTGGTCGGTCAGCGTTGTCGTCATGAGCGGGCCTGCTGGGTGGTCGGTGCGCGGCAGGTGATGCCGTCGAGTTCGTGGGCGAAGCTTGATACCTCACGCTGCAGGTGCCGGCGCTGCGCGTCGGTCAGCGAAGCCGACAGCTCGCTCAGGGCCTGTGCGGCGCGCGCCCGGTTGTCGCGGAAGGTCTGGGCGTAGCCTGATGTCCAGTGCCGCTCGGGCGCGACGAACATCGCTTCGAGTTCGCCTCTGAACGCGTCCGGCGCGAGGTCGGTACGTGCCAGCAGATCGGCCATCGCGGCCTGCCAGCGGCGGCGGCTTTCCAGACTGTCGTCGCTGCGGCTGCGCACCTCGCGCGCCCAGCGGTCGACGATGTCGCGCTGTGCCGGCGTGAGCCGGCCGATCCAGTTCTCGATCCGTTCGCGCAGCCGTGTGCTGCGCTCGCGCACGATGTCTTCCGCAGGGGGCTCGACCCAGTCCTTCACGTATTCGCGGGTATTGCGCTCGAAGCGGCGCTTCAGTGCGGCGATCTGCTCCGGCTTCGCGCCGGCGACCAGCGGCCCGATTTCGCGCGCTGCTTCGCTGGCGGCGGTGCGGGCGAAGCCGAGCACGGTGTCGATGTGGGCGTCGATGCGCGCCACGTCGGCACCGGCACGCAGATCTGCGTCGACCTGCCTCAGCCATCCGGCGTAACCCGGCAGCTGGCTGCTGCAGTGCCAGTCCACCCAGCGCGTCAGCGCCGGCTGCACGGCGGCGCGCTGCGTGCTGTCCAGCGGCAGGTAGTCATCCAGTCGCCAGGCGATCAGCCGGTCGAGCTGGTTGTAGCCGACCTGCACCATGCTGCAGGCGGCCAGCAGCACGGTACTCAACAGCAGCAGGGGACGTCGCCAGTCGGCCATTGCCATATCGGGAGGGTGGATGCGTGTTTCTGCACAGGATGGACTATAGGGTCTGTTGCCATTGAATCGAGTGCGGCCCGCGATTCAATGGCAACAGACCCTAGACCCGTATGGCGGCCGCGGGTTCGTGCGAAACCTTTTTCCGCCGGTCCGCTCACAGAGCGAACGCCGCCGCCTACAATCGCGCCCATGACCCGACCGCGCCCGTCGATCCGCTCCCTGCGCCGCCTGCTGGCCTTGTCGTCGACGCTGCTGCTGGCCGCCTGCGGCGACGTGTGGAACGACCCCTACCCGGCGGCCGAGAGCGGGCAGAACGTTCTCTACACCGCCTTCACCGACCGGCCGAAGCATCTCGATCCGGTGCAGTCGTACAGCGAGAACGAAATCACCTTCACGGCGCAGATCTACGAAGCGCCGCTGCAGTACCACTACCTGAAGCGCCCGTTCGAACTGGTCACCGCGACCGCCGAGGCAATGCCGGTGCCGCGCTTCTACGACGCATCGGGTCGCGCACTGCCGGCCGATGCACCGGCCGCCGACATCGCCGAGTCGGTGTATGAGATCCGCATCAAGCCGGGCATCCGCTACCAGCCCCATCCGGCGCTGGCGCGCGACGACGCCGGCAACTACCTCTATCACGAAGGCGGTCCCGGAGAGCGGCGTACGCTGTACGACTTCGAGCGGACCGGCACGCGCGAGCTGGAGGCCGCCGACTACATCTATCAGATCAAGCGTCTGGCGCACCCGGGCCTGCATTCGCCGGTGTTCGGGCTGATGAGCGACTACATCGTCGGCCTGAAGGAATACGGCGACACGCTGAAGGCGGCGGCGAAATCGCTGCCGCCGGGGACTTGGCTGGATCTGCGCAAGCACGACCTGGCCGGCGTCGAGGTGGTCGACCGTCACACCTACCGCATACGGCTCAAGGGCAAGTACCCGCAGTTCCTGTACTGGCTGGCCATGCCCTTCTTCGCGCCGGTGCCCTGGGAAGCCGACCGCTTCCATGCGCAGCCGGGGATGGCCGAGCGCAACCTGACGCTGGACTGGTATCCGATCGGCACCGGCCCCTACATGCTGAGTCAGAACGATCCGAACGCGCGCATGGTGCTGACGCGTAACCCGAATTTCCGCGACGAAACCTATCCCTGCGAAGGCGAGCCGGGCGATCGCGAGGCGGGGTTGCTGGCCGACTGCGACAAGCGCCTGCCGCTGGTCGATCAGGTCGTGTTCACCCGCGAGAAGGAGCAGATCCCGTACTGGAACAAGTTCTTGCAGGGTTATTACGACGCCTCCGGCATCAGTTCCGACTCCTTCGACCAGGCGGTGCAGTTCGGCCAGACCGGCGAGGTGAACCTGAGCGACGACATGAAGGCGCAGGGCATACGGCTGCAGACCTCGGTGTCGACCTCAACCATGTACATGGGCTTCAACATGCTGGACCCGGTGGTCGGCGGCATGGGCGAGCGCGGACGCAAGCTGCGCCAGGCCATCGGCATCGCGCTCGATCAGGAGGAATTCATTTCCATCTTCCAGAACGGCCGCGGCCTGCCGGCGCAGTCGCCGCTGCCGCCCGGCATCTTCGGCTACCGCGACGGCCGTGAAGGGATGAACGCCTACATGTATGACTGGGTAGACGGCGAGCCGCGGCGCAAGCGGATCGAGACGGCGAAGGCGCTGCTGGCCGAAGCGGGCTGGCCGGGCGGGCGCGATGCGAAGACCGGCGAGCCGCTGGTGATCAACCTCGACACCACCGGCACCGGCCTCGGCAGCAAGGCGCGCATCGACTGGCTCACCAAGCAGTTCGACAAGCTGGGCGTGCAGCTGGTGGTGCGCAGCACCGACTACAACCGCTTCCAGGACAAGATACGCAAGGGCGCGGCCCAGCTCTTCTTCTGGGGCTGGAACGCCGACTACCCCGACCCGGAGAACTTCCTCTTCCTGCTCTATGGCCCGCAGTCCAAGGTGAAGGTGCAGGGCGAGAACGCGGCCAATTACGAGAGCGCCGAATTCGACCGCCTGTTCGAGCGGATGAAGGCGATGGACAACGGCCCCGAGCGCCAGGCCATCCTCGACCGCATGCTCGAAGTGCTGCGCCACGACGCGCCCTGGGTGTGGGGTTACCACCCGAAGAGCTACGGCCTCGAACACAGCTGGGTGTTCAACCGCAAACCGTCGACCGTTGCCAACAACACGATGAAATACACCCGCATCGATCCGGCGCTGCGCGAGGCGAAGCGCGCCGAATGGAACCGTCCGGTGCGCTGGCCGCTGTTCGCTTTCGCCGCGCTGCTGCTCGCGCTGGTGTGGCCGGCCTGGCGCCACTGGAAGCGCTCGGAACAGGCGCGCGCAGTGGGGACTGGCGCATGATCGCCTACATCATTCGCCGCCTGCTCTATGCCATTCCGATCCTGATCGGGGTGAACCTGATCACCTTCGTGCTGTTCTTCGTCGTCAATTCGCCGGACGACATGGCGCGCATGCAGCTCGGCGCCAAGCGGGTGACGCCGGAGGCGATCGAGAAGTGGAAGGCCGAGCGCGGCTACGACCGGCCGCTGGTGTGGAACACCCAGGCGGCCGGACTGGCGAAGGCGACCGACACGATACTGTTCGACAAATCGATGCGCATGTTCGTGTTCGACTTCGGCCGCGCCGACGACGGCCGCGACATCGCGCTGGAGATCGGCAACCGCATGGGGCCCAGTCTGGCCATCGCGATACCGACCTTCCTGCTCGGCCTGTTCGTCACGGTGAGCTTCGCGCTGCTGCTGGTGTTCTTCCGCAACACCGCGCTCGACGTCGGCGGCGTCGTGCTGTGCGTCGCGGCGATGTCGATTTCCGGCCTGTTCTACATCATCGGCGGCCAGTACCTGGTCAGCAAGGTATGGAACCTGGTGCCGATTTCCGGCTATGCGCCGGGGCTGGACGCCAGCAAGTTCCTGATACTGCCGGTGCTGATCAGCGTGGTCGGCGGCATCGGCTCGTCGGCGCGCTGGTACCGCACGCTCTTTCTCGAAGAGATCAACAAGGACTACGTCCGCACCGCCCGCGCCAAGGGGCTGTCGGAACTGCGCGTGCTGTTCCGCCACGTGCTGAAGAACGCGATGATCCCCATCCTGACCGGTGTGGTCGTCGTGATCCCGCTGCTGTTCATGGGCTCGCTGCTGCTGGAGAGCTTCTTCGGCATCCCGGGGCTGGGCAGCTACACGATAGACGCGATCAATTCACAGGATTTCGCGGTGGTGCGCTCGATGGTGTTCATCGGCTCGGTGCTCTACATCGTCGGCCTGCTGCTGACCGATATTTCGTACACGTTGGTCGACCCACGCGTGAGACTGAACTGATGGCCGACCTTATTGGTGTGAAACCGGTCTTCCTCTGGTCCGACCTCCTGCTGTGGGCGCTTGTCGCCGGCGCCGTGCTGCTGGCCCTCTACTGCCGCAGCCAGGACTACCTGCGCCGTGCCTGGCGCCGGGTCGGCGAGTCGTCGGCGGCGATGGCCTCGGTCACCGTGCTGGCGGTATTCATCGCGGTCGGTCTGCTCGATTCGCTGCACTACCAGCCGCGCCTGCCGGCGAAGGAGGGCAGCAGCGAAATCCAGTACGCACCGGAGGTGCTGTCGGCACTCGATGCACTGTTCGCCGACCTCAGGCTGAACAAGGAAAAGACCTATTCGGCGCCGCTGGCCACGCACGGCTTCGCCAAGGAAACGATGGAGCGCGACGGCGTGCAGATGCGCGATTATCCGCGGCTGGTGTTCGGCGGCGCGCACCTGGACGAGCTGTCGCAGCACGACGCCGACCTGCGCAGTCGGGCGCTGTCGGGCGCGGTCACGGGACTGCTGGTGTGGGCGGCGTTCACCGGCCTCGTCGTGGGCCTGCTTGCGCTGATGCAGCGGCGCAGCTACGCCGACACCTGTCGCACGGTGTGGCGACCACGGCTGTCGGCCGAACGGCCGATCGCCTGGGGCGCGGTCTTCGTCACCGCCGCCGTGCTCTGTGTGTTCGGCGGCGTCATCGCGGCCTGGGCCGATGGCTACCATGTGTTCGGCACCGACAAGGTCGGGCAGGACGTGCTCTATCTGTCGCTGAAGTCGGTGCGCACCGCGCTGCTGATCGGCACGCTGACCACGCTGGTGACGCTGCCGCTGGCGATCGCGCTCGGCCTGATCGCCGGCTTCCGCGGCGGCTGGTGGGACGACGCGATCCAGTACCTCTACACCGTGCTGAACTCCATCCCCGGCGTGCTGCTGATCGCCGCCATGGTGCTGATGATGCAGGTGATCATCGACACCCACCCGGAGTGGTTCGAGACAGCCGCCGAGCGTGCCGACGCGCGCCTGCTGGCACTGTGCTTCATCCTCGGTCTGACCTCCTGGACCGGCCTGTGCCGGCTGCTGCGCGCCGAGACGCTGAAGCTGCGCGAACTCGATTACGTGCAGGCGGCGCGCGCCTTCGGTGTCAGCGACGCGCGCATCATGGCGCGCCACGTGCTGCCCAATCTGATGCACATCGTGCTGATCGCGCTGGTGATGGATTTCTCCGGCCTCGTGCTGTCGGAGGCCGTGCTGTCCTACATCGGCATCGGCGTCGACAGCTCGATGAACAGCTTCGGCACGATGATCAACGCTGCGCGCCTCGAACTGTCGCGCGAGCCGGTCGTGTGGTGGTCGCTGGCCGCGGCCTTCGTGCTGATGCTGGCACTGGTGCTCGCCGCCAACCTGTTCGCCGACGCGGTGCGCGACGCCTTCGATCCGCGCTTCCAGTGGCGGGCGCGCCGCACGCTGAAGAGGGCCGCAGCATGAATGCGCCCCTGCTCGAAGTGCGCGGCCTGACCGCCGAACTGGATACGCCGGCCGGCATCGCGCGCGCCGTCGACGCGCTCGACTTCGACGTGCGCGCCGGCGAAACGATGGCGCTGCTGGGCGAATCCGGCTGCGGCAAGTCGATGACGGCGAACGCGCTGATGCGCTTGCTGCCCGACGTCGGCTATATCGCCGGCGGCAGCGTGCGCCTGTCCGGCCGCGAACTGACCGGGCTGACCGAGGCCGACATGCGCGAGGCGCGCGGCCGCGACATGGCGATGATTTTCCAGGAGCCGGGCACCAGCCTGAATCCGGTGCTCACCGTGATGCAGCAGATCGGCGAGGTGCTGTCGCTGCACCGCGGTCTGCGCGGCGCGGCAGCGCGCGCGCGGGCACTCGAGCTGCTGGCCGCGGTCGGTATTCCGGACGCGGCGCGCCGGCTCGACGAATATCCCTTCCAGTTCTCCGGCGGCATGAAGCAGCGCGTCATGATCGCGATGGCGCTGGCCGGCGAGCCGAAGCTGCTGATCGCCGACGAGCCGACCACCGCGCTCGACGTGACGATACAGGCGCAGGTGCTCGACCTGCTGGCGAAGCTGCAGCGCGAACAGGGGATGGCGCTGCTGCTGATCACGCACGACCTCGGCGTCGTTGCGCGCATGGCTCACCAGGTGGGCGTCATGTACGCCGGCCAGCTGATCGAGCGCGCGCCGCGTGTTGCCTTCTTCGCGCAACCGGCGCACCCGTACTCGCAGCTGCTGTTCGCCGCCTTGCCCGATACGGCGCGGCGCGGCGAACTGGCCACCATCCGCGGTTCCGTGCCGCCGCTGACCACTGATTTCGGTGGCTGCCGCTTTGCCGAGCGCTGTCCGCAGGCCTGGGCGCGCTGCCGCGACGAGGCGCCGGCCTGGCAGACGGCGGGCGAGGGCCAGCAGGTGCGCTGTCACCTGTACGACCGGGCGGAGGCGGGCCGGCATGCGCAGCACGTCGCCCCGTCCGCCGGTGTCGCCGAAGCCGCGCCGGCGGAGGATGCGCAGCCGCTGCTGAGCGTGCGTGAACTGAAGGTGCACTTCCCGATA
Organism: Methyloversatilis discipulorum; assembly: GCF_018780585.1. Classification (GTDB taxonomy): domain Bacteria; phylum Pseudomonadota; class Gammaproteobacteria; order Burkholderiales; family Rhodocyclaceae; genus Methyloversatilis; species Methyloversatilis discipulorum_B. The sequence continues at coordinate 413,154 of NZ_JADMJL010000016.1, forward strand.
CGCCGCGGCGTCCTGCAGCGTACGGTGGGCCATGTGCGGGCGGTCGATGGCGTGTCGCTGGACATCCGCGCCGGCCGCACGCTGGCGCTTGTCGGTGAGTCCGGCTGTGGCAAGACTACCGCCGGCAAGGCCGTGCTGCGACTGATCGAACCGACCGCCGGCAGCGTGACGCTGGGCGCTCAGGATGTCGGCGCCGCGTCGGGTGCGGCATTGCGCGAACTGCGCGCGCAGATGCAGATGGTGTTCCAGGACCCGTACGGCTCGCTGAACCCGCGCATGCGCGTCGGCGAAATCATCGCCGAGGGCATGTCCGCGCTGAAGCGCGCCGGCGGTGACGAGGCGGTGCGCGCACTGCTCGAGCAGGTCGGCCTGCGGCCGGACATGGCCGATCGCTACCCGCATGAATTTTCCGGTGGCCAGCGCCAGCGCATCGCCATCGCGCGCGCGCTCGCGGTGCAGCCGCGGCTCATCGTGTGCGACGAACCGACGTCGGCACTCGACGTGTCGGTGCAGGCGCAGATACTGAATCTGCTGCGCCGGCTGCAGCGCGAACTGGGGCTGGCCTACCTCTTCATCACGCACAACATCGCGGTGGTCGAGCACCTGGCGCACGACGTGGCGGTGATGTACCTGGGCCGGATAGTCGAAAGCGGTCCGGTCGATCGCGTGCTGCGCGCGCCGCGTCATCCCTATACGCAGGCACTGCTGTCGGCGGTGCCGCGCATCGACGGCGCGCAGCAGCCGCAGAAGCTGGCGGGCGATCTGCCGTCGCCGGCCAGTCCGCCGTCCGGCTGTGCCTTCCACCCGCGCTGTCCGCGCGCGCAGGCGCGATGTTCGACCGATCTGCCGCCGCTGGCGGGCGAGGACGGCCGTCAGGCCGTGGCCTGCTGGTATCCGGACTGAGGGCCATCGACGCGAGGAGGAAACGATGACATGTCTGGCTATCGCCGGCCTGCGCCTGCCGCTGATCCAGGCGCCGATGGCCGGTGTGCAGGATCACCGGCTTGCCGCTGCCGTGTCGAACGCCGGTGGTCTCGGTTCGCTGCCGGCCGCCATGCTGGGTACGGACGCTTTGCGCGACCAGCTGAGCGCGCTGCAGGCGCTCACCGATCGGCCCGTCAACGTCAATTTCTTCTGTCACGTGCCGCCGTCGCCGGACCCGGTGCGCGAGCAGCGCTGGCGTACCGCGCTCGCGCCGTACTACGCCGAGTTCGGTGTCGATCCGGCGCAGGTGACAACCGGGCCGGGGCGCATGCCTTTCAGTGCCGACATGGCCGATGTGCTCGAAGCCTTTCGTCCGGCGGTCGTCAGTTTCCACTTCGGGCTGCCGGCGGCCGATCTGCTGGCGCGGGTCAAGGCCTGGGGCGCCTGCGTGCTGGGCTCCGCCACCACGGTGGCCGAAGCACGCTGGCTCGAAGCGCACGGCGCCGACGCGATCATCGCGCAGGGGCTGGAGGCGGGCGGGCATCGCGGGCATTTTCTGTCCGACGATCTGAGCGAACAGCTCGGCACGTTTGCGCTGCTGCCGCAGGTGGTGCGCGCGGTGTCGCGCCCGGTCATCGCCGCCGGCGGGATTGCCGACGCCCGGGGCGTGGCGGCCGCGATGGCGCTGGGGGCGAGCGCGGTGCAGGTCGGCACCGCCTATCTGTGCTGCCCCGAGGCGACGACCTCGGCCGTACATCGTGCGGCGCTGGGCAGCGAGGCGGCACGACACACCGCGCTGACCACTGTGTTTTCCGGGCGACCGGCGCGCGGCATCGTCAATCGGGCGATGCGCGAACTGGGGCCGATCAGTGCCGATGCGCCCGCGTTTCCGCTCGCCGCAGCGGCGATGGCGCCGCTGCGTGCGCGCGCCGAAGCGGCCGGAAGCGGCGATTTCTCGCCGCTGTGGTGCGGTCAGAACGCCGCGGGCTGTCAGCCCGTGCCGGCGGCCGAACTGACGCGGATGTTGTCGGCCGGCTTCGCGCGCTGAGCGCGCGCCGGCCCGCCCGGCATTTGGTCCACGCCGCTATTTTTTCGCCGCAGGCTTTTTCGTTGCGGTCTTCTTGACCGGGACGACGGCCTTTTTCTTGGCGACGGGCGCGGCCTTTTTCTTCGGTGCCGCCGGTTTCACCGCCTTGTTGCCGGACGGCGTTGCGACCGGCACGTTCACCCAGCGCCCGTTCCGCTTGACGCGCTTGTACTTCGGTTTGTCCACACCGAGGCGCGGCGCTTCCTCGGCGTTGCCGGCACCGTCAAGCGACAGGCTGCTGTTCTCGTCGGGCACCAGCAGCGTGGTGCCCGGACCGATCTTCGCCGTCGGCGACAGGCCGTTGAAGCGGCGCAGTCGCCATTCGGTCACGCCGAAGCGGCGGATGACGGTGGTCAGCGTTTCCTTCGGACCCAGCGTATAGGTGCGCCACGGCGCACCGGCTGCGGGTGCGGCATCGGCGTCGCGGTTGCTGAGATTGGACATGAAGGTGTCGACCGCGTGCGACGGCAGCACCAGCTGCGCGCCACCCTCGCCGGCGCGGATGACCGGTCGCTTGTGCTGCGGATTGAGCGCCTTGATCTCGGCCACCGGTACGTCGGCCAGTCGCGCCGCAGTGGCCAGATCCATGGTCGGCGCTTCGGCCACGAGCGTGAAGTAGGGCTTGTTCTCGACCGTATCGAGCTCGATGCCGAACAGTTCCGGCTGGGCGATGATGTTCTTCAGCGCCTGCAGCTTGGGCACGTAGTGCCGCGTTTCGTTGGGCATGTTCAGCGAGGCGTAGTCGGTCGGCAGGCCGGCCGCCTGGTTGCGCATGACCGCGCGACCGACGGCGCCTTCACCCCAGTTGTACGAGGCGAGCGCCAGGTGCCAGTCGCCGTGCATTTCGTAGATACGCTGCAGGTACTCCAGCGCGGCGGCGGTCGAGGCGACGATGTCGCGACGGTCGTCGCGCTGCGCGTTCTGCTCGAGGCCGTAGAGCTTGCCGGTCGACGGGATGAACTGCCAGAGCCCCGAGGCACGCGCCGACGACAGCGCTTCCGGGTTGTAGGCACTTTCCACCATGGGCAGCAGCGCCAGTTCGGTCGGCAGGCCGCGCTTCTCGATTTCCTCGACGATGTGGAACATGTAGCGGCGGCCGCGCTCGGTCATCCGCCGGAAGTAGTCGGGGCGGTTGAGGTACCAGGCCTGGTGCTCCGCCACCAGCGGGTGGTCCAGATCGGCCATGCCGAAACCCTTGCGGATGCGTTCCCACAGGTCGTCCGGCGGCACGGTGAGATCGATCGGCCTGATCGCTTCGTCCTCGTTGGCGATCACTTCGGTCGGTTGCGGAAAGGGAATCGGCTCCGCCTTGCCCGGCTTGATGCCCGGCGTCGTGCGGCTGGAGGCGTCCGGGGTGCGACGTGCTGCCGGGCGTTCGACCGAGCGGGTGCCGACCGAGGTGCCCGGGGGCTCGGCCGGTTCCTCGGGCACGACGCCCGTGGCCGCACAGCCGGCGAGCGTTGCGGCCGCCAGCACGAGCAGCGAGCGGCGCAGCAGGGAAACGATGAAATGCGGCATTGCGGCGAAAGAGCCAAACCCCGAATGCTAGCCAGCCGGAGCGGGCACCGTCAAACCTTGCTGTCGGGGTGGGGTTGAAGGAGTGCGGATTGACCGCACGTCGCGGACGGGGTTCGTCGGTGTTGTCCTGCGGCTTTGTAAGGTTATGATGGCGAATAAAAAAAGGGTGTGTCCATGAAAGCGCTGGTCATCGAAGATTCCCAGACAGGGCTTGCAGTCGTCAGCCAGCATCTCGAACGGATGGGGATACTGCCCATCGCCGCCACCGACGGAGAGAGCGGCGTGGCAGCGTTCCGCCAGCACAACCCGGACATCGTGCTGCTCGATGTGGTGCTGCCGGGTATGGACGGCTACGAGGTCGCGCGCCGCATCCGCGCCATCGAGCAGTCGGGCGAATGGACACCCATTATCTTCCTCACCGCGCGCACGGCCGATACCGATCTCGTGCAGGGCATCACCGCTGGCGGCGACGACTATCTTTTCAAGCCGATCAGTGAAGTGGTGCTCGCCGCCAAGGTGCGTGCGATGCAGCGCATCCTGCAGATGCGTTACTCGCTGGTGGTGCTGACGCGCAAGCTCGACGCCGCCAACCAGGAACTGACCCGCCTCACCTCGCTCGACGGCCTGACCGGTCTGTCCAACCGTCGCCATTTCGACGAAACGATGCTGCGCGAGTGGCGCCGTGCGGCCCGCTACAAGCGTCCGCTGTCGCTGGTGCTGGTCGATGTCGATCACTTCAAGCAGTACAACGACACCTACGGTCATCTGGCAGGCGACGAGTGCCTGAAGACGGTGGCCAGTGCATTGCAGGCCGTGTCGCGTCGGCCGAGCGATCTGGTGGCGCGCTATGGCGGCGAGGAGTTCGCGCTGGTGTTGCCGGAGACCGATCTGTCCGGCGCGCGCAGCGTGGCCGAAGGCCTGTGCGACGCGATCCGCGCGCTGCAGCTGCCGCACGCGGCGGCGGCGTCCGGCCATGTGACGATCAGCGTCGGTGTGGCCAGCCTGATGCCGGGCAACGGCGTCGGCGGTCCGCAGAACCTGATCGCCGAAGCCGACCTCGCGCTCTACGCGGCGAAGTCGGGCGGGCGCGATCGCGTGGGTTTCAGACAGGCCGAGACCGTCGTCGGCTGATACCGGCGCAGGCGGGCTTTTCAGAACACGTTCTTCCACTCACGCAATACGGCAAACACCTCTACCGGGCTGCCCAGTCTGCGGCCGGCGTGCGCTTCCGCCGCACGGATGACCGCCGGTTCGCGTGCGCGCAGGAAGGGGTTGGTCGCCAGTTCGTCGGCCAGCGCGCTCGGCACGCTCGGCAGGCCCGCTTCGCGCAGTTTCGCCACGCGGCGGATGCGGGCCAGCAGCGCCTGATTGTCTGGTTCGACTGCCAGCGCGAAGCGCAGATTGGCCTGCGTGTATTCGTGCGCGCAATAGACACGCGTATGCAGCGGCAGCGAGGCGAGCCGCGACAACGAGTGCCACATCTGTTCCGCGCTGCCCTCGAACAGCCGCCCACAGCCGGCGGCGAACAGCGTGTCGCCGCAGAACAGCAGGTCGCCGCCGACGTAGGCAATGTGGCTGCGCGTGTGACCGGGCACTTCCAGCACGGCGAAGGCGGCCGCCAGCGAGGGCAGGGCGACGCGCGAGCCTTCGCGCACCACCTCGTCGATGTGCTCGATGCGTTCGTCGGCCGGGCCGAACACGCGGGCACCGGTGCGCCGTTTCAGTTCGCCGAGGCCGCCGATGTGGTCGGCGTGGTGGTGGGTGATCAGGATGGTGTCCAGGCGCAGCGAATGTTCGTCGAGTGCGGCCAGCACCGGGGCGGCATCGCCCGGGTCGACCACCAGCGCCCGGTCACCTGCGGCGGCGAGCCAAAGATAGTTGTCGCCAAATGCGGGGATCGGATATATCTTCATCCGCCCGATTCTGGCGGCTGGGCTCTGCGTTGACAATGCACCGGCCGCGATCTGCCTGCCCCACGCCTCTTGCCCATGTCGATTCCCGGTCTGCACGAATGGTTGGACACGCCGCAGGGACAATACGTCCAGCGCTGGGAGCACGCGCGGGTCGACCAGATCGTGGCCGACGTGTTCGGCTACAACGCGGTGCAGATCGGGCTGCTGGAACACGACTACCTGCGTGCCAACCGGATGCCGTTCAAGCTCTATTGCGAGGACGCGAAGCCGGGCCCGCCGCGGGCGCTGATCTGCGATCCGGTGCAGTTGCCGTTCGCGGCGACCAGCGTCGATCTGGTCGTGCTGCCGCACGTGCTCGAGTTCGCCAGCGATCCGCACGCGGTGCTGCGCGAGGTCGAACGCGTGCTGGTACCGGAAGGGCAGGTGCTGGTGACCGGCTTCAATCCGTTCAGCCTGTGGGGCGCACGTCGGCGCCTGCGCGAGCGCGACCCTTTCCCGTGGAACGGCGACTGGCTGTCGGTGCCCAGGCTGCGCGACTGGTTCAAGCTGCTCAGCCTGGACACCCAGGCCGGCTGCTTCGGCTGTTACTGCCCGCCGGTACTCAGCGAGAAGTGGCTGGCGCGCTGGCACTTCATGGAGACCGCCGGCGATCGCTGGTGGCCCTTTCTCGGCGGCGCTTATGTGCTGCAGGGCATCAAGCGCGTGCGCGGCATGCGACTCATCATGCCGACCTGGCGCGACCGCCGGGCGGCCGCACGCGCGCTGGCAACCGTCAGCCCGCGCGCGCAGAAGGACAAGGCGGCGGGGCAGTGACCCACCTCCACCTCGAATACGGAGCATTCATTGGAAGAAGTCATCATCTACACCGACGGCGCCTGCAGCGGCAATCCGGGTCCGGGCGGCTGGGGTGCGCTGCTGAAGAGCGGCGCGCACGAGAAGGAAATGTCGGGCGGCGAGCCCTCGACCACCAACAACCGGATGGAACTGATGGCGGTGATCGAGGCACTGAACGCACTGAAGAAACCGGTGCGCGCGGTGGTCTATACCGACTCGCAGTACGTGCAGAAGGGCATCAGCGAGTGGATACACGGCTGGAAGCGCAAGGGCTGGAAAACAGCCGCCGGCGATCCGGTCAAGAACGTCGATCTGTGGAAGGCGCTCGACGCCGCAGCCGGCGTGCATCAGGTCGAATGGAAGTGGGTGAAGGGTCACGCCGGTCACCCGGAGAACGAACGCGCCGATCGGCTGGCGCGCGAGGCCATCCCGGCCCGTCGTTGATCGCTGTCAGCGAACTGCAAGTTCTGGCCGGTACAATCCGGCCCGCCTCAAGGAGCCGCCTTTCCCCATGATTCGCCAGATCATCCTCGATACCGAAACCACCGGCCTGGAGTGGCAGAACGGCGACCGGCTGATCGAAATCGGCTGCGTCGAACTGGTCGGGCGCAAGCGCACCGGCCGTCGGCTGCACATGTACGTGAATCCGGAACGCGATGTGCCGGAGGGCGCGGTGGCGGTGCACGGCATCACCACCGAATTCCTTGCCGACAAGCCGAAGTTCCGCGACGTGGTCGATGAATTCGTCGATTTCGTGCGCGACGCGGAACTGGTCATCCACAACGCAGCCTTCGACGTCGGCTTCCTCGACAACGAGCTGAATATCGTGGGCCGGCCGCCGTTGCGCGAAACCTGCGTGTGGCCGGCGATCGATACCGTGCGCATGGCGCGCGACATGTTCCCGGGCAAGCGCGCCAACCTCGACGCGCTGTGCGAGCGCTTCGGCATCGAGAACTCGCACCGTGAATTCCACGGCGCGCTGCTCGACGCGGAACTGCTGGTCGAGGTCTATCTGGCGATGACCCGGGGCCAGGAGAGCCTGATCATCGACCTCGAACCGGAGGCCTCCGCGGTGCGTGCCGCCGCGGCTGCGCGCCCGCGTGGTGCATTGCGCCGGGTGCAGGCGAGCGAGGCGGAAATGGCCGAACACGAACGCGTGCTGGCCGAGATCGACAAGGCCAGCGGCGGCGCCACGGTCTGGCGCAAGCTGGAACCGGCGCAGGCCGGATGAATACAGGGTCGGCCGGCAGACCCGAAGCCGAGGCAGGTTTCTTGCTTCAGCGGCCGGACATTTCCGGATGCGTCGCCGACCTGGCGGCGCGGTCCGGAGACAATGAACCATTACAGGAGACCCCCGAATGAGCGCGCAGAAAATCCCCGCCACACTGATCCCCGGTGACGGCATCGGACCGGAAATCATGGAAGCCGCCCTGGCGGCGCTGGACGCGGTGGGGGCTCCGTTCGAGTGGGAAGAGATGCCTGCCGGCATGGGTGCGCTGAAGAGCGAGGGCGATCCGCTGCCGGCGAAGACGCTGGACAGCATCCGCCGCACCCGGCTCGCACTGAAGGGCCCGCTGGAAACGCCGGTCGGCGGCGGTTTCCGCTCGATCAACGTGCGCCTGCGCGAGGAGTTCAAGCTCTACGCCAACATCCGTCCGGCACAGACGCTGATCCCGGGCGGCCGCTACGACAACATCGACCTCATCGTCTGCCGCGAGAACCTCGAAGGCCTGTACATGGGCTACGAGCACTTCATCCCGATCGAGGGCGACCCGCACGCTGTGGCGATGTCGACCGGTGTGAACACCCGCCAGGGCGCGCGCCACATTCTCGAATACGCCTTCGAACACGCGATCGCGCTCGGTCGCAAGAAGGTGACCGTGGTGCACAAGGCCAACATCATGAAGGCGCTGACCGGCATCTTCCTGGAAACGGCCGAGCAGATGTACGAGGAGCGCTACAAGGGCAGGATCCAGTTCGAACAGGTCATCGTCGACGCCTGCTGCATGAAGCTGGTGATGAACCCCTGGCAGTTCGACGTGCTGGTCACGACCAACCTGTTCGGCGACATCCTGTCCGACCTGACTGCGGGTCTGGTCGGCGGCCTGGGCATGGCGCCCGGTTCCAACATTGGCGCCGATGCGGCCATTTTTGAAGCGGTGCATGGCTCGGCGCCTGACATCGCCGGCAAGGGCATCGCCAATCCGACGGCGCTGGTGCTGGCCGCCGCGCTGATGCTGGATCACGTGAACATGCAGGACAAGGGCGACCGCATCCGCAAGGCGGTGTCGGAAACGCTGAACATCGACAACGTCCGCACCGGCGACCTGGGCGGCCGCGCCAGCACCAAGGAGTACACCGCCGCACTGGTTGCCCGCATCCGCAACAACGGCTGAACCGCCGGCTGAGCGGTCTGCGCCACGACCGTTCCATCCGGCCGGCGGCGTCCGGAGATCGACCTCCTGAGGTCCGGTTTCCGGACGTGGTCCGCCAGCCCGGCCCGCTTCCGGGCGATAATCGCGTTTTTCCCGCGCCCGCCCACCCCATGAAAGTTTTCGGATTTGCCGGCTACAGCGGTTCCGGCAAGACCACGCTGATCGAGCAGCTGATTCCTCACTTCGTGCTGGAGGGGCTGACCGTGTCGCTGATCAAGCACGCGCACGCGGGCTTCGACATCGACAAGCCGGGCAAGGATTCGCACCGCCTGCGCGAAGCCGGCTGCACCGAAGTGATGCTGGTGTCGAACAACCGCTGGGTGCTCATGCACGAGCTGCGCGGCCGTCCCGAACCGACGCTGGACGAGCAGATCGCCGCGATGGGCGACTGCGATCTGCTGCTGGTCGAAGGCTACAAGGCCTCGCCGATCCCGAAGCTGGAAATCCACCGTCCGTCCTACGGCCGGCCGCTGATGTATCCGGACAATCCGCATGTGGTGGCGGTCGCCACCGACGAGCCGATGGAACTTCCGCTGCCCCGGCTCGACCTGAATGACGTGGAAGCCATCGCCGGCTTCATCCTTCGCCACCAGGGATTCAGATGAACGAAATGCTCTCGCTGGACGCTGCGGTCGATCGTTTGCTGTCCGCAGCGCGCCCGATATCCGATACCGAGACCGTATCGACCTTCGCCGCCGCCGGCCGCGTGCTGGCCGCCGACCAGCGGTCGACGCTCACCGTGCCGCCGCACGACAACTCCAGCATGGACGGCTACGCCGTGCGTCTGGCCGATCTGGATGCGGCCGGCTGCTGCCTGCCAGTGAGCCAGCGCATTCCGGCCGGTCACGTCGGCGCGCCGCTGGCTGCCGGCACCTGTGCCCGCATCTTCACTGGCGCGCCGGTTCCGCCGGGTGCCGACGCCATCGTGATGCAGGAGTCGACGCGGACCAGCGACGCCGGTGTCTGTTTCGACGAGATTCCGAAGGCCGGCGCGTGGATACGCCGCGCCGGCGAGGACATCCGCGAAGGCGACATCGTGCTGGCTGCCGGCACCCGACTGCGCGCGCAGGAAGTCGGGCTGGCCGCATCGATCGGTCTGGCCGACGTGCCGGTGGTACGGCGGCTGCGCGTCGCGCTGTTCTCGACCGGCGACGAACTGGTCATGCCGGGCGAGCCGCTGCCGCCGGGCGGCATCTACAACTCCAACCGCTACACGCTGCGCGCGCTGTGCGAAACGCTGGGCTGCGAAGTGCTGGACCTGGGCATCGTCCCCGACCGCCTCGACGCCACGCGCGCCGCACTGCGCGAAGCCGCGGCCAGCTGCGACCTGATACTGACCAGTGGCGGCGTTGGCGTCGGCGAGGAAGACCACATCAAGGCGGCGCTGACTGCCGAAGGCGGGCTGGACAGCTGGAAGATCGCGATGAAGCCGGGCAAGCCGCTGGCGCACGGCCATGTGAAGCGCGCCGACGGCGGTCATGCCGACTTCCTCGGCCTGCCCGGCAATCCGGTGTCCAGCTTCGTCACCTTCCTGCTGCTGGTGCGCCCCTTCATCCTGCGTCGCATGGGCGTGGCCGACGTCACCCCGCAGTCCTTCATGGTGCGCGCCGATTTCGACTGGCCACGCCCCGACCGCCGACGCGAATTCCTGCGCGTGCGCCGCAACGCCGACGGTGGACTGGAACTGTTTCCGAACCAGAGTTCGGGCGTGCTGACCTCCACCGTGTGGGGCAGCGGGCTGGCCGACATCACCGCCGGCCAGGTGGTGAAGCGGGGCGACACTGTGCCCTTCCTGTCCTTCGAATCCCTGCTTTATTGAAAACCATGAAGATCAAGGTGCTCTATTTCGCCGCACTGCGCGAAGCGCTGGGTTCGCCCGGCGAAACGATCGAACTGCCCGAGAGCGCGACCACGCTGGCCGCGGTGCGCGCGCTGATCGCCGGCCGCGGCGGCGACTGGGACAAGCTCGCGCAGATGAAGAACCTGCGCGCCGCAGTGAACCAGCGCATGGCCGAGCCCGATGCCGCGGTTGCCGACGGCGACGAGGTGGCCTTCTTCCCGCCGGTGACCGGCGGCTGAGTCGGCACTGAGGAGACGAGCATGAGCGTGAGCGTGCAGCAAGCCGACTTCGACATCGGCGCCGAAATCGACGCGCTGCTGGCCGGCCGTACCGACGTCGGCGCGGTCGCCACCTTCACCGGTCTGGTGCGTGACGTGAACGACGGTTCCGGCGTGCACGCGATGACGCTGGAGCACTACCCGGGCATGACCGAAGCGGCGCTGGAGGACATCGTCGCGCAGGCGAAGGCGCGCTGGGACATCCTGGCCGTGCGGGTGATCCACCGCGTCGGCACGCTGCAGCCGGCGGACCGCATCGTGCTGGTCGTCGTCGCCGGCAGTCACCGCGGCGAAGCCTTCGCCGCCTGCGAATTCATCATGGATTACCTGAAGACCCAAGCGCCGTTCTGGAAGCGCGAGGACACGCCGGAAGGCAGCCGCTGGGTGGATGCGCGCGAATCCGACGACAGCGCGGCCGAGCGCTGGAAGCAGGGCGGCTGAACGCTCAGTTCGTGACGTCCGCCGCCCGCACCGGAACGGGGAACGGCGTCACCGTGCGGCCCTTCTTCGCATACAGCAGCACCGGCGCGCAGCGCTGCGGGTCGGCGTGGATGCCAACGCAGTCCAGACACTGGAAACAGTCGTCGTAGCGGATGTCGCCGCTGCGCTCGATGGCGTCGTACTGGCAGCGGTGGCGACAGGTCTGACAGGGCTTGCCGCATTCGGCGCGGCGCACGAGCCAGTCGAAGCGCCTGAATTTGCCGCCCAGCGCCATCGCGGCACCCAGCGGACACAGGTAGCGACAGAAGAACTTGTAGCTGAAGGCGCCCGCCAGCAGCAGCCCGACCGCCCACGCGACGTAGGGCCATGCGCGATCGAAGCCCACCGTGATCGCGGTCTTGAATGGCTCGACCTCGACCATGCTTTCCGCCAGCCGCGGCGCCAGCGCGGCTGACAGCACCAGTGCCGCCAGCAGTGCGTAGCGGCCGCGGTCGAGCACGCGCGCCAGCGGCCGCGGCAACCGGAGCTGCGGGACGCGCAGCTTCTGCGCCGCGATCGCGACGAATTCCTGCAGCGCGCCGAAAGGGCAGAGCCAGCCGCAGAAGGTGCCGCGACCCCAGATGAAGAAGCTCACGACGGTGAAAGCGATCAGCAGCAGCGACACCGGGTCGTACAGGAAGCTCGACAGGTCCGATCCGGCTGACAGCGTCTTGATCGCGCCGGTGATCTGCACGATGGACAGCTGGCCCTGCGCGTGCCAGCCGATGAACACCAGCGTGAACAGCAGGAAGGCGTTGCGGAACAGCGCGAGCCGCCGGGCGTCGCGCGCCATCCAGTCCGGTTTCGCCAGCACCACGCAGAGCAGGGCGAGCGCGACGCCGATCGCTGCGAGGTCGGGCCACCGGCCCTGCCAGGCGACCAGCCATTCCGGCAGCGGCTGCGGCGGATAAACGAACAGATCGGCGTCCGGCGCGTAGTCGAAGGACACGGTCTGGTGCGTGATGCGCGGCAGCATCATGCCCTTGGCGCGGGTCAGCGTCAGCGTGAGCTGCATCGGCCGCGCCGGGTCCAGCCCGGCCTGGGCATAGATGCGGAACACGCCGGAGGCATTGAAGGCCGGCGCGCCTGCGGGAGCCGGGTGCTCGAACACCAGATCGCGCATTTCGACCGGCAGCCCGCCCTGGGTCAGCGACAGGCTGGGTGGTGGCGTACCCGGCACGAAGCCTTCGTCCAGCATCGCGATGCGGCCTGCGCTGGCGATCCACAGTGCGTGCTGGCCGTCTTCCAGCTTCTTCATCAGATCGGCGTAACGGGCGTCGCCGAGCACGGCGCGGCCCACCGTCGGCGTATTCAGGTAGCCGACGTAGAGGTCGACCAGCGTGGCGTCCGGTTCAGCCAGCGCGACGTCGTCTGCGCCTTCGCCGTCGGTGCCGGCGAACAGCTTTTCGGCCTCAGCGTTGCTGACGCGCAGGTGGCCGATCAGCCCGCGCTTGACCAGCGTGACGAAGTCCAGCCTGTCGAAGACGTCGGCGCGCGCCTGCGCGGCAGGGCCCCGCGCGCCGGGGTCGGCGAAGCCGAGCTTCTCGCGCGCCACCGCGAGGCCGGCCGCCAGCACCGTCTGGTTCACGATGCGTACCGAGGCGGTCGCCTTGGTCACGCCATCGAGCACGACGCGGCTGTCGCTGCCGCCGGCGCGCGTATTGCCATAGGCCGACGACACGGTGATCTCCTGCTTCAGATTGCGGCCGGCGTACTGCTGCACGAATTCCTTCAGCGGCGCTTCGCCCAGACCGCTGAGGAAGACCGGTTCGTGCTGACGCAGCACCTCGACGTCGATGAAGCCACCCTTGCGGTCGATGGCGACCAGCAGGTTCATCGGCGTGCCTTCGAAGCCGGGTATCGGTGCCAGATCGATCGACTCGAACACATAGCCAACCGGTCCGGCCTCCGGTTCGAGTTCGCTGGTGATCGGCCAGACCGGCAGGTCGGCCAGCTTGGGCTGTACGTGCAGCGGCGGCTGGAAGCGGCGGGCGAGATCGTCGTGGCCGAGTTCGCCGGCCAGTGCCGTGCCGCACAGACAGCACGCGAGCAGCAGGGCGCGGCGGACACGCGCGCCTAAGGACGCACAGGAGATCAGGGACATGAAGTCGGTCCGTGTGGGACGACGGGGCAAACGGACTGCACGCTGTTCTGGCGCGCCCCGCAGACGCGCATGCTAATCGGACGCAGCTCGACGCCTGCCATGGAAAATGCCCGAACAAGCGGCATTCGTGAGCGCGCGATGTAACTTAGACTGCGCCGCGCCTGTCACAGGCACGCCCTGCAGAACGGGCGCTTCCGCCCCGGAGAACCGATATGCCCGCATTCCCTCTTGCCCCATCGCTGCGCCGCCTGTGCCTGACGCTGCTTGCCGGCCTGCTGCCGCTGAGCGCATGGGCCATCACCGACGACGACATCGCCGAGGCGGTGCAGAAACCGTCCTGGGGGCTGTACAAGGGTTACGCCGAATTCAAGATGGCGCACTACGCCGACGCGAAACGCATCTGGACCGCGCTGGCCGAGCGCGGCAATGGCGAGGCCTGGTTCAATCTGGGCATCCTCGCCGAGGACGGTCTGGGCGAACCGCAGAATCCGCACGAGGCGCGTCGCCTGTACGAGAACGGCGCCCAGGCGGGCAGCCGCAACTCGGCGCTGCGCCTCGGTCTTCTGCTGCAGGGCGGCAAGCTCGGCCAGCGTGACATCGACGGCGCGCGCCACTGGCTCAAGGTTGCGGCCGACGCAGGTGATCAGGAAGCGGCCACCCACCTTGCCGCGCTGAACGACCCGCAGGGCGGCAGCATCCGCGACCGCGAACTGGCCGAGGCGCGCCGTTTCGAGGCTGAGGGCCGGCACGCCGACGCGGCGGCGATGTACCGCAAGCTGGCCGACTTCGGCGACGTGCGCGGCGTGACGCGGCTGGCCTGGGCCTATGAAGCCGGCCGCGGCGTGCAGCGCAATCTGGCGGAGGCGGCGCGGCTGTTCCGCGTCGCGGCAGAGCAGGGCGAGGCGGAGGCGCAGTACGCGCTGTCGGTCATGCTGGACACCGGCGCCGGGCAGACGCGCAACGCGGACGAGGCGCTGCGCTGGCTGCGCGCTTCGGCCGGGCAGAACTATCCGCCGGCGGTACAGGCGCTGCAGGCGAGGAACTGAGCGGAGCGCGTCTCGCGGTGGGATGAGCGACGGAATTCCGTGAGCGATTCTTGAGAGCTCTGTCGCGGTCAGCAGACCGCTCGCACAGGAAATGCGCTCGCTCCGTCGCCGTCGGCCGGCTTAACCGGCCGGCTTCCGGCCTTGCAAGGGCAGCGCGACGCGCGCCCGCAGGCCGCCCTCGGCGCGGCGCGACAGTGTCACCTCGCCACCCTGGGCGCGGATGACGGCGCGCGAAATGGCCAGCCCCAGTCCGCTGCCGCCGGTGTGGCGGGCGCGCGATGCTTCGAGGCGCACATAGGGTTCGAATACGTGCTCGAGTTCGGCTTCGGGTATGCCCGGTCCGTCATCGTCGATGTCTATTCGCGCTTCGCCGTCGGTCGACGACAGCGTCACGCGGACGCGGCCACCGCCATAGCGGCGCGCGTTGTCCATCAGGTTGGCGAGCGCGCGGCGCGTCAGCGCCGGGCGCAGCACGACCGGCTGCGCCAGGCTGCCGCTCACCTCGATGTCCGCACCCAGCGCAGCGATATCGTCGGCCACACCCTCGACCAGCGCGTCGAGCCGGGTCGGGGCGGCGCTTTCCGAGCTGTCGCCGGCGCGCAGGAAGGCCAGCGTATCGTCGATCAGCGTTTCCATCTCGGCCAGGTCGCGCTCGATCGCTTCGCGTACCGGGCTGTCCGGCAACTGCTCAAGACGCAGCCGCACGCGGGTGATCGGTAGTCGCAGGTCGTGTGACACGCCGGCCAGTGCCTGGGCACGCGTCTGTATCAGCGCGCGAAGCGCGCCCTGCATGCGGTTGAAGGCCTGGGCCGCACCGGCCACCTCGCGCGGTCCGCCGGTATCGAGCGGCGCCTGATCGAGATCGCGCGCCAGTCCGTCGGCGGCGCGGGCGAACATCGCCAGCGGACGGGTCAGGCGACGTACCACCCAGACCGACAGCAGGCTCACGGCAAGGGCCACCAGCAGCAGGCCGACGATGATGCGCAGCGGACGGTCCACCGGCGGAGGCGGCGGCGAGTAGCGGAAGGTGAGTACGCTGCCGTCGCTCAGCCTGGCCTGCGTCGACACGTCGATCGCCGGTGGCGATGGCAGCAGTCGCGCCAGCTTGGGCGGCGGCGGCGGGCGCATGGGGTGCATATCGTCGCGCGGCGTCAGCATGTCCTGTTCGCGCCTGACGACCTGGTGCTCGAAGCGCGTGCCCAGCCGTTCGCCGACACGTTGCGCGAAGGCGTCGAAATCGTCCGGCACCGCTTTCGCGTCGTCATACCACGGCTCCTCGAGCGACAGTCGGGTGCTCGGGCTTTCGAGCATGCGCAGCAGCCGATCGCGGCCGGCTGCCGGCGTTTCGTCGACCAGCGCGACCGACTCCGCCAGCCGCGTGGCGGCGTAGTCGCTGCGCATCTGGCGCGACAGGCGCACGCGGTCCTCGACCACCAGCCACAGACCGAGCGCATTGGCGAGCAGCAGGCCGCCCAGCAGCACGCACAGAATCTGACCGAACAGCGTGCGCGGCAGCAGCCGCGACGCCCATGTCAAAGCAGCTTCTCCACCGGGCCGTTCAGCACATAGCCCTCGTTGCGCAGCGTGCGGATGATGCGCGGTTCGCGGCCGTCGTCGCCGAGCCGGCGGCGCAGGCGGCTGATCATCACGTCGACCGTGCGGTCGAAGGGCCCGGCGTCGCGGCCGGCCAGCACGTCCATCAACTGGTCGCGCGACAGCACGCGGTTGGCGTTCTCGGCCAGCGCGTTGAGCATGCGGAATTCGCCACTGGACAGTGGCGTCACGACGCCGGCCTCGTCGACCAGATGGCGGGCGCCGAGATCGAGCGTCCAGCCGGAGAATTTCAGGCCGCGCACGCTGCCGTCGCCATCCGGGTGCTCCGGTGCCCGGCGCAGGATGCTGCGCACCCGCGCCAGCAGTTCGCGCGGATGGAAGGGCTTGGGCAGGTAGTCGTCGGCCCCCATCTCGAGGCCGATGATGCGGTCCAGTTCGTCGCCGCGCGCGGTCAGCATCAGGATGGGCAGGCGCGATTTGGCGCGGATTTCGCGGCACAGCGCGAGGCCGTCGTCGCCCGGCAGCATCACGTCGAGGATGAGCAGGTCGCAGCCGTCGCGTTCGAGCGCGAGGCGCAGTGCGTCGCCGTCGCCGACGGTGCGCACGTCCATCTCCTGCTTGCCGAGGTAGTCGCGCAGCAGTTCACGCAGGTCCGGGTCGTCGTCGACGACGAGGATGCGCGGTTTCGGTGTGTGTCCGTTCATGCCCTTCAGCTTAGCGGCTCGCGTCCGCGCGGTGGGCGATCCGGACAATTCGGGACATTGTGTTTACGCAGTGTTTACAGAGGCTGGTGCGCGCGCCAGCAGCACGAGCAATCCGGCAAGCAGGCCGACGGCGGCGAAATCGGCGCTGTAAAGCACCAGGCCGGCGGCGCCCGCGACGACGGCGAGGCGCGCCACCAAGGCGTAGCGCAGCAGCAGTGCCAGTGCGCCAGCGGCCAGCGCAAGTACGCCGATGCGCTCCTGCATGAAAAGCTGCGGCGCGACGCGGCGCACCAGGCAGCGCCAGTCGTCGGCGCCGCCAGCACACAGGCCGTGCAGCAGGTCGGATTCCATCAGGCCGTAGCGCAGGCCGGCGCTGGCCGCGGCGGTGACCAGCAGTGCGATGAGCAGCGGCCAGCCAAGGCGTTTGCGCAGATCGACAGCAAGGGAAGTGGTGGGCATCGAGGCATTCATCTGTAGGTACTGTCCGTCACGGCTGAACCGCGGATTTTCGCTGTGTTAGCATCGCCGCGCTGCAGCATCGACACCGTCATCCGGCGCCCGGCTGCAGTCCTCACCTTACCGGAAACGCTGCGCCCGGCCCAGCCGGACGACCGACACCGATCTCGCATGAAAAGACAGATTTCCCTTGCCCGCGTCATGATCGCCCTGCTGATCGCAGGTGGCGTGGCGGCGGTGCACTTCGCGCTGTGGGCGGTGACGAACCGTCCGGTCAGCGTGGTCGAGCCGCTGGACTACATCGACGGTTTTTCCTACAGCCCTTACCGGCGCGACCAGACGCCGCTCAAGGGCGTGTATCCGAGCTACGCCGAGATCGAGCAGGACATGAAGCAGCTCGGCGGCATCGCGCACCGGGTGCGTACCTACAACTCGACCGAGAATCCGGAGGTGTCCGATCTGGCGGGGCAGAACGAACTGCGCGTCACCGCGGGCGCCTGGCTGGACCGCGACAAGGTGAAGAACCGGCGAGAGATCGGTGCCGTGCTGGCGGATGCCCGGCTGCACGAGAACATCGACCGCATCATCGTCGGCAACGAGGTATTGCTGCGCGACGACCTGACCTTCCCCGAGATGTATGCCTACCTCGACGAGGTGCGCAACGCGACCGATCTGCCGGTATCGACCGCCGAACCCTGGCACGTCTGGCTGAAGAATCCGGAACTGGCGGACCACGTCGATTTCCTCGCCGTCCATCTGCTGCCGTATCACGAGGGCGTGCCGGTGGACAAAGCGGTCGACTACGCGATGGCGCGCTACCAGGAGCTGCTGGACGCCTTCCCCGGCCGCTCCATCCTGATTTCCGAAATCGGCTGGCCGAGCAAGGGGCCGACCATCCAGGCGGCGGTCGCGTCGGAAGAGAACCAGGCGCGCTTCGTGCGCGAATTCCTCTATCGCGCGCTGTGCAAGAACCTCGACTACTTCCTGATCGAAGCCTACGACCAGCCATGGAAGATCGATATCGAGGGCTGGGCCGGCGCCTACTGGGGCGTGTTCAACGCCGACCGCGAGTTGAAGTTCCCGCTCGAAGGCAGCGTGGATCCGAACAGCGGCTGGATTGATGACGCGCTGGTCGCCACCGTGTTCGCGCTGGTGCCGATGCTGCTGCTCTGTCTGGCGCAGCGCGGCATGAGCATCGGCGGCCAGCTTTGGATGTGCATACTGGTGCAGGCTTGCGTCACCGCCATCGTCATCGCCGCCCGCCTGCCGGCCGACTACTACTTCACCTTGCGCGACCTGACGGCGCTGATAGGCCTCGTGTTCGGCGTGGTGCTGACGGCGGGCGTGCTGCTGACCAACGGATTCGAGTTCGCCGAGGTGTTCTTCAAGCCGCGCTGGCGCCGTGCCTACAAGCCGGCTGAGCCGGTGCCGCCGGAACAGCAGCCCTTCGTGTCGGTGCACCTCGCCTGCTGCAACGAACCGCCGGAAATGGTGATCGCCACCATCGACAGTCTGGCGGCGATGGACTACCAGAATTTCGAAGTCATCGTCGTCGACAACAACACCAAGGACGAGGCGCTGTGGAAGCCGGTCGAGGCGCGCATGGCCGAGTTGGGCCCGCGCTTCCGCTTCTTCCATCTGCCGCAGTGGCCGGGTTTCAAGGCCGGTGCGCTGAATTTCGCGATGAAGCAGATCGATCCGCGCACTGCGGTGGTCGGCGTGGTCGACGCCGACTACGTGGTCACCCCCGACTGGCTCAGCGCACTGGTGCCGCATTTCCGCGACCCCAAGGTGGCCGTGGTGCAGGCACCGCAGGCGCACCGCGAGTGGGAGCGCCATTTCTTCAAGCGCATGTGCAACTGGGAGTTCGATGGCTTCTTCCGCATCGGCATGCATCATCGTCATGAACGCAACGCGCTGATCCAGCACGGGACGATGACGCTGGTGCGCCGCTCGCGCCTGGAGGAATCGGGCAACTGGTCCGAGTGGTGCATCTGCGAGGACACCGAACTGGGCCTGCGCCTGCTCGAGAACGGCGACGAACTGCGCTACATCGACCGCGTGTTCGGCCGTGGTCTGACGCCGTCCAGCTTCGCCGCACTGAAGTCGCAGCGCTTCCGCTGGGCCTTCGGCGCGATGCAGATCATGAAGGGCCACTGGAAGGCGCTGGTCGGCAAGAGCAAGCTCTCGGCCGGTCAGCGCTATCACTTCATCACCGGCTGGTTCTCGTGGTTCGGCGACGCGCTGCAGTTCCTGTTCGCGCTGGGCGCCATAGGCTGGACGGCCGCGATGCTGATCTGGCCGAAGATGTTCTCGCTGCCGGTCACCATCATGCTGGCGCCGGTGCTCGGCCTGCTGGTCGCCAAGGCGGCGATGGGGCCTATCCTGTACCGCCGCGCGATGGACTGTCCGTGGGCCGACATAGCCGGCGCGTCGCTGGTGAGCCTGGGCCTGTCGCACGCGATCGCGCGCGGCATCATCGCTGGTATCACGCACAAGCGCGGTGTCTTCCTGCGCACCGCGAAGGGCAAGGCGGAGGGCGGTCTGGCCAAGTTCTTCCAGCCGATACGCGAGGAGATGTACCTGCTGCTGTCGCTCATTGGGGCCGCCAGCGCCATGCTCTACATGCGCGGCAGCGACAGCGTCGAGGTGCTGCTGTGGGTGACCATGCTGGGCCTGCAGTCGCTGCCCTACATCGCCGCGCTGGCCTGCCAGTTCATCGCCCAGCTGCCGGAAAAGCCGCTGCCGGCAGCGTCGGCGACACAGGCAGCCTGACGCGATGATGGAACCGCTGAACCGCGCGCCGCGCTGGGCGCGCTATGCGCTGGCGCATCTGATCGCGCTGGCGCTGATCGCGTTCTGGATCTGGCGCGCCAACCAGCCGCAGCCGCTGGCCGACGTGCCGCCGGACCAGGCCCGTCTGCAGTGCGTGTCGTACGCACCCTATTACCGGCCGGGCGAATCGCCGCTGATTCCCGATTTCCAGGTGAGCCGCGAGCGCATCGACGCCGACCTCGCTCGGCTGGCGCGGATCACCGACTGCGTGCGTCTGTACTCGGTCGATCAGGGGCTGTCCGCCGTTCCCGAGCTGGCCGGTCGCCACGGACTGAAGGTGCTGGTGGGCGCCTGGATAGGCGGCGATCTGAAGAAGAACGACATCGAGCTGACACAGGCCATCGCGCTTGCCAACCGTCACCGCGACGTGGTGCGCGGCCTCATCGTCGGCAACGAGGTGTTGTTGCGCCGCGAACAGACCGAGGATGCGATGCGCCGCTACATCGAGCGTGCCCAGCGCGAAACCGAGGTGCCGGTGACTTACGCCGACGTCTGGGAGTTCTGGCTCAAGCACCGTTCACTCGCGGCCAGCGTCGATTTCGCCACCGTGCACATCCTGCCCTACTGGGAGGACGAGCCGCGGGCGATCGACGACGCGATCACGCACGTGACGGCGGTGATGGACACGATGGCCGTCGAACTGGGCAAGCCGCTGCTGATCGGCGAGACCGGCTGGCCCAGTCTGGGCAAGCAGCGCGACGGCGCGCGGCCGGGGCTGATCGAGCAGGCGCGCTATCTGCGCGAATTCCTGCTGGCGGCCCAGGCGCACGGCTGGCAGTACAACGTGATCGAAGCCTATGACCAGCCGTGGAAGCGCCTGCTCGAAGGTACGGTCGGCGGGTACTGGGGGGTGCTCGATTCGCACGGCCACGCCAAGTTCGGCTGGCATGGCGCGCTGGCCGAACGCAACGACGGTGCCACGCCGCTGACCGCTGGCGCGGTCGGGCTGGCGCTCGGCGTGCTGATCGTACTGGCCGCGCGCGTGCGTCGTTCGGGTGCTGCAGCGGCTTACGCGCTGTCCGGGGCACTGGCGGGACTGATCGGATGGCTGCAGTGGGAATACCTGTTGCTCGCCTGCCGCAATCCTGCAGAGTGGCTGGCCATGGGCGCGGTAGCACTGGCGGGCAGTCTGGCGTGGGCGCTGTTGCCCTTCGTGATGACCGGTCGTGCACGACCTGCGATGGCGTTCGCCGTGCGTGTGCTGCTGTTCGGCCTGGCCGGCGGCGGCCTGTTGCTCGCGGTCGATGGTCGCTACCGCGATTTCCCCTTCCTGCTGTTCGTGCTGCCGACCGTTCAGTTCGGTCTGGCTGCGCGCTGGGCCGGTTTCGACGTGATGCCGCGACTGCCCGAGGCGCGCGTTTTCACGCTGATTGCGGTGGCCGGCAGTGTCATCGCTTGGCTTGTCGACTGGCGCAACCCGCAGGCGTTGGGCTGGGCGCTGATGGCCGCCGTGCTGGCGGCCGCCTATCTGCAAAAGCGCTCAGCAGCGGACTGAAGGGTTCAGCGCGTACAGACCGGTCAGGCTCGCCTGGCCGAGCACGTGGCCCTGCATCGCCTGTTTCACGACATCGAGCGTAAGCCGGCCGTCTGCCGGAAGGCGTTCGACGTCCAGCGCGTAAAGCGTGAACACGTAGTGATGGACGATTTCGTCGTTCCACGGCGGGCAGGGGCCGTCGTAGCCATGGTAGTCGCCGGTCATCTGCGCGTCGCCGGCGAACCACGCAGTGTAATCGTTGATGCCCTGGCGGGTGCCGCGCGGACCGGCCGGACCGGGCTTGCCGCAGGCGGTGACGGCCGACGAGAACTCGCCTTCGGCGATTTCGCCGGTCGGTGCGAGGTCGACCAGTATCCAGTGCGTGAAGTCGCAGCGCGGCAGCGAGGCGGGCACGGTGCGGCCTTCCTGGTTCACGTCGTCCGGCCGGGTCGGTACGTCGGGGTCGTGGCAGATCAGTACCAGCGAACGCGTGCCGGCCGGCAGATCGGACCAGGCGAGGTGCGGGTTGCGGTTGTCGCCCAGTTGCGCGTGACCCTTGCCGTCGGGGATGCAGAACGCGTTGTTGCCCGGGATGCGGGTACCGTCGGCAAAAGTGTTGCTCGTCAGTTTCATCTAGTCAGCTCCTCGTTCAGGACGCCGCGCGACGCGAAAAGTCGCGCAGCCGGAAACCCAGTGCGAACAGCACGGCGAAATAGGCACCGGCGCCTGCTGGCACCAGCCAGCCCAGGTGCAGGATGCGTTTGAGCGTGCCCATCTGCAACCAGTCACCCGGTACCTGCGCGCCGAAGTACAGCACCACGCCCATCGCTGCAAGCGCAGACAGCATCTTGAGCCAGAAGCTCCGCCAGCCGGGTGCCGGCGTGTAGGCGCCGGTGCGGCGCAGGCCGTGGTAGAGGAAACCGGCGTTCACCAGCGATGCCAGCCCGATGGACAGCGCCAGCCCTGCGTGTGCCAGCGGGCCGATGAAGACGAGGTTCATCAACTGGGTCAGCACCAGCACGCCGAGCGCAATCTTGACCGGCGTGCGGATGTCTTGCCGCGAATAGAAACCGGGTGCGAGCACCTTCACAAGAATCAGTCCGGTCAGGCCGACGCTGTAGGCGAGCAGCGCCTCGCGCGTCGCCAGCACGTCGTGGGCGGTGAACTGGCCGTGGTGGAACAGCGTGGCAATCAGCGGTGTGGCGAGTAGCCCCAGTGCGAGCGCCGCCGGCAGCGTAAGCATCAGCGTCAGGCGCAGGCCCCAGTCGAGCAGCGAGGAAAATTCGCCTCCGTTGCCGTCGGCGTGACTGCGCGACAGCGAAGGCAGCAGTATGGTGCCGAGCGCCACGCCGAGCAGGCCGGCCGGGAATTCCATCAGACGGTCGGCGTAGTAGAGCCAGGACACCGAACCGCTTTCGAGGAAGGAGGCGAAGATGGTGTTGATCAGCAGTGAAATCTGCGACACCGACACGCCCAGTATCGCCGGCAGCATCAGCTTGAAGATGCGACGCACACCGGGATCGTGCAGGTCGAGCCGCATCCGCGGCAGCATGCCGATGCGCATCAGCGCCGGCACCTGCAGCGCCAGCTGCAGCGCGCCGCCGATGAACACCGCCCAGGCCAGCGCCAGTACCGGCGGATCGAAATACGGCGCGGCGAACAGGCTCATGCCGATGAAGCTTAGGTTGAGCAGCACCGGCGTGAAGGCGGGAATCGCGAAGCGGCTGAAAGTGTTCAGCACGCCGCCGGCCATGGCGACCAGCGACATGAACAGGATGTAGGGGAAGGTGATGCGGGTGAGCGTCACCGTCAGGTCGAACTTGTCGGCGTCGGCGGCAAAGCCGGGCGCGGATATATATATGATGAGCGGCGCGGCGACGATGCCGATCGCCGTGACGACCGCGACCACCAGGGCGAGCAGGGTCGCGACGTGGTCGATCAGTGCCCGCGTGTCGTCGACGCCGCGCCGGTTGCGATATTCGCCCAGTATCGGCACGAAGGCCTGCGAGAAGGCGCCCTCGGCGAACATGCGACGCAGCAGGTTGGGCAGACGGAAGGCGACGAAGAAGGCGTCGGTGGCGGCGCCAGCGCCGAAGGCCCGGGCGATGAAGAAATCGCGGACGAAGCCGAGGATGCGCGACAGCAGCGTCATGCTGCTGACGGTCGCGAGTGCACGAAGCAGATTCATCAGGCGATGCGTATGGAGAGACAGCGCGCACCTTACCAGAGCCGTGCGGGCTGTCGGCCACGCGATGCGCCGAACTGGGTCTTGCACCGGCAACCCATAGTGCGTATACTCGCGCGTTTTCCCGAACACCCAACCGCAAGAACATGGCCAATTCCGCACAAGCACGCAAGCGCGCCCGTCAGGCGAACGTTCGTCGTGATCACAACATGAGCCAGCGCTCGGAGCTGCGCACCGCCATCAAGAACGTTCGCAAGGCCATCCTGGCTGGCGACAAGGCAGCTGCGCAAGCCGTGTTCGTGCAGGCCCAGACGACGATCGACAGCATCGCCGACAAGAACATCATCCACAAGAACAAGGCAGCTCGTCACAAGAGCCGTCTGTCCGGTGCGATCAAGGCGATGGGCGCCGCGGCCTGAGTTCCGCAGCCTGACCCGCCGGCGGCCATCCAGGCCGCAGCAATAAAAAAGCCGACCCGATGGTCGGCTTTTTTATTGCCTGTGTCTTGCGGGCACTGACAATGGGCAATGCTTCTTCGTCGGCGCGGATGTCTGGCGGACGTATTCCGGACGGGGTCCGCCATACGTCCGAATCGCACGCCGACAGGGCTTCAGATCTCTGCGGCGCCGGTTTCGTAATCGACACGCAGATCGTTGTCGCGCGCGAAATGCATCAGGAAGTTGTAGGCAAGCGGTTCGAGTTCGTACAGGCGGGCATCGACAAACACGCACTTCTCGCCGGTGATCCAGCAACCGGGGCGCACGTACGGTGAGTAGCGCATCTTGCGCTGGCTGCCGAACGAGGACATGACGCCGCACAGGCGGTCGGACCAGTCGCTGGGGCGGAAGGTGCGGCCCTTGCTCGTGGCGCCGATGATCGTGAAGCTGCGCGCGCGGCGCGGGTCGTCCATCTGTTTGCGCACCAGGCTGTCGTTGGCGGGCGGGAGAGGGGCTGCGGCGTCGCCGTCGTGTACATGCGGAATCGCGCTCATGTTCGGGTCTGTGGCCTCGGGCAGTTCTGTGTTCGGTCCGGCTGCGTCGCACATGGCAGGTGGTGCGGCTGCAGCCGGGGTGGTGCTTCGCTCAGTTATAGAGGTAAAACAGGGCTCTTTTTTATCTTTAAAAACAAGGTTTAGCTGTTGTAAAGCTAATGTTCTGTTTCTATACTCGCGCTATCCCTATGAGGAGACGGCGCTTTATGCTCAATTCCAGCCTCAGATCCAGGCAGTCCAAAGTACTTGGCAGTGTGTCGTCTCCGGCGCCTCGGGCTCAGATGGCCCGATTCGGTTTCAGGATCCGTACGCGAGGCGGCGTGCTGATCGACAACCTGTCCATACCGGGCGCGAGTGCCGAAGAGGCCGAACGCAAGTTGCGACAGATCTATATGGGCTGCTCGGTCTTAGCACGCTTTGTGCCAGACCCGCAGATCGGGCCCGGTGCCGCCCGCGGGGTCGGCTAAGTCCCTGCCGCAACGGATGTTCGCAGCCCGGTACGGGCTGGGGGGCGGGCGACCGCGCTGCTGCGCCGTCTGCCGCGCGAGGTGACAATGTGCGCCGCAACATGAGCGGCGCCTGCTACACAGCGCGCGGGCTTTGAACTAAAATCGTCCTCTCATCAAGCACGGCGGCGCGAGCCGCCGTGCTTTTTTCGTTTTCCGCATCACGCCGCCAGCAGGCGTGCCGTCGATGCGGCAGCAGGGTCACGGAGCTGTTTCGATGACGCATCTGATGAATACCTACGGCCGCCAGCCGGTCGCCTTCACCCACGGCAAGGGCGTACGGCTGTATGACGAGAACGGTCGCGAGTACCTGGACGCGATGGCCGGTGTTGCCGTGAATACGCTGGGCCACGGTCATCCCGATCTGGTTCAGGCGGTGTCGCGGCAGGCGGCGGAGATGATCCACTGCTCCAATCTGTACCGCGTGCTGGCACAGGAAAAGCTGTCGGACCGTCTGGCCGAACTGTCCGGCATGGACGAAGTGTTCTTCTGCAATTCCGGTTGTGAAGCCAACGAGGCGGCGATCAAGCTCGCCCGTCTGTACGGCCATCAGCGCGGCGTCGAACTGCCGGGCATCATCGTGATGGAGCACGCCTTCCACGGCCGCACGCTGGCCACGTTGTCGGCCACCGGCAACCGTAAGGTGCAGGCCGGTTTCGAGCCGCTGACGCCGGGCTTCCACCGGGTGCCTTTCAGCGACATCGCCGCGGTGCGGGCGATCGCCGAGCACACGCGCAACATCGTCGCCGTGCTGTTCGAGCCGGTGCAGGGCGAGGGCGGCATCCATGCCGCCGACCTGGCTTACATGCGCGAACTGCGCACGCTGTGCGACCAGCAGCAATGGCTGTTCATGGTCGACGAGGTGCAGTGCGGCATCGGTCGCACCGGCAGCTGGTTTGCCTTCCAGCACGCCGGTATCGAGCCGGACGTGATGACGCTGGCCAAGGGCCTGGGCTCGGGCGTGCCGATCGGCGCCTGCCTGGCGCGCGGGCCGGCGGCCGGTGTTTTCAAGCCCGGCACTCATGGTTCGACCTTCGGTGGCAATCCCCTGGCCTGCGCCGCCGCGCTGACCACGCTCGACGTCGTCGCGCGCGACGATCTGCGCGGCAATGCCGTGCGTCAGGGCGACGCGATCCGCGCCGGCTTCCGTGACGCGCTGAAGGATGTGGCGGGCGTCAAGGACATCCGCGGTGCCGGCATGATGATAGGCATCGAACTCGACCGCCCCTGCGGCGCGCTGGTCGGTCAGGCACTCGAAGCCGGTCTGCTGATCAACGTCACGGCCGACAGCACCATCCGGCTCGTGCCGCCGCTGGTTTTCTCCGACGCCGACAGCCGCGAGCTGGTCGACCGGTTGTCGCCGATCATCCGCAACTTCCTCGCGGGCGCTCAGCTCGCCGCATGAAATGACTGAACCCAGACACTTTCTGCAACTGAAGGATCTGACGCGCGAAGAGCTCGACTACGTGTTCGCGCGCACCCGCTGGATCAAGGACAAGTTCAAGCGCTACGAACAGTACTGGCCGCTGCAGGACCGCACGCTGGTCATGATCTTCGAGAAGCAGAGCACGCGCACGCGCCTGTCCTTCGAAGCCGGCATGCACCAGATGGGCGGCAGCGCGATCTACCTGAACACGCGCGACTCCCAGCTCGGCCGCGGCGAGCCGGTCGAGGACGCGGCCCAGGTCATTTCGCGCATGTGTGACGTGGTCATGATCCGCACCTTCGAACAGACCATCATCGAGCGCTTCGCGGCGAATTCGCGCGTGCCGGTGATCAATGGCCTGACCAACGAATACCACCCCTGCCAGGTGCTGGCCGACATCTACACCTGGATCGAGCACCGCGGCGACCTGTCCGGCCGCACCGTGGCGTGGATCGGCGATTCGAACAACATGTGCCACACCTGGATGCAGGCGGCCGAAATCTTCGATTTCAAGCTGAACATTTCGACCCCGCCGGGCTACGAGGTCGAGGCCGAGCGCGCAGGCGTGGCCGGCAGCCACCACGAGTGCTTCGCCGATCCGATGGACGCCGCGCGCGGTGCCGATCTGGTCACCACCGACGTGTGGACCTCGATGGGCTGGGAAGCGGAGAACGAGGCACGTTGTGCCGCTTTCGCCGACTGGCAGGTCGATGCCGACATGATGAAGGTGGCCAAGGCCGACTCGCTGTTCATGCACTGCCTGCCGGCGCATCGCGGCGAGGAGGTGAGCGCGGAGGTGATCGACGGCCCGCACTCGGTGGTGTGGGACGAAGCCGAAAACCGCCTGCACGCGCAGAAGGCGCTGATGGAATTCCTGCTGCTCGGACGTGTGTCCGGCAGCTGAACCGACGACTCTTATTGAAAGACGAGCAACGATGAGCGACATCAAGAAAGTGGTCCTCGCCTATTCGGGCGGCCTGGACACCTCGGTCATCCTGAAGTGGCTGCAGGATGTGTATCAGTGCGAAATCGTCACCTTCACCGCCGACCTCGGCCAGGGTGAGGAACTCGAACCGGCGCGTGCCAAGGCGATCAAGCTGGGCATCAAGCCGGAGAACATCTACATCGACGATCTGCGCGAGGAGTTCGTCCGCGATTTCGTGTTCCCGATGTTCCGCGCCAACACGATCTATGAAGGCGAATACCTGCTCGGCACCTCGATCGCGCGTCCGCTGATCGCCAAGCGCCTGATCGACATCGCGCGCGAAACCGGCGCCAACGCCATTTCGCACGGCGCCACCGGCAAGGGCAACGACCAGGTCCGCTTCGAACTGGGCGCCTATGCGCTGATGCCGAACGTGAAGGTGATCGCGCCGTGGCGTGAGTGGGATCTGCTGTCGCGCGAAAAGCTGCTGGCCTATGCCGAGAAGCACGGCATCCCGATCGAGATGAAGCACAAGCAGGGTGGCTCGCCCTACTCGATGGACGCCAACCTGCTGCACATCAGCTACGAAGGTCGTCACCTCGAAGATCCGTCGGCCGAAGCCGAGGAATCGATGTGGCGCTGGACGGTGTCGCCGGAAGCGGCGCCGGACGCCGCCGAATACCTCGACCTCCAATTCGAGCGCGGCGATCTGGTGAGCATCAACGGCACCCGCATGCCGGCGCACGAACTGCTGGCCACGCTGAACACGATCGGTGGCAAGCATGGCATCGGTCGCCTCGACCTGGTCGAGAACCGCTATGTCGGCATGAAATCGCGCGGCTGCTACGAAACCCCGGGCGGCACCATCCTGCTGCGCGCGCACCGCGCCATCGAGTCGATCACGCTGGACCGCGAAGTCGCCCACCTGAAGGACGACCTGATGCCGCGCTACGCCAGCATCATCTACACCGGCTACTGGTGGAGTCCGGAGCGCCGCGCGCTGCAGGCGCTGATCGACCACACGCAGCAGACGGTCAATGGCTGGGTGCGGCTCAAGCTGTACAAGGGCAACGTCATCGTCGTCGCCCGCGATTCGAAGACCGACTCGCTGTTCGACCCGACCATCGCCACCTTCGAGGACGATGCGGGTGCCTACGACCAGAAGGACGCCGCCGGTTTCATCAAGCTCAACGCGCTGCGCATGCGTATCGCCGCCAACGCGGCCATCAAGCGCGGCAAGTAATCACAACAGGAAAAGAACATGTCCCAGTTCGACAACATCAGCGTCGTCAAGAAAGCCAATGTGTACTTCGACGGCAAGTGCGTCAGCCACAGCATCCAGTTCGCCGACGGCACCAAGAAGTCGGTCGGCGTCATCCTGCCGGCCACGCTCACCTTCAATACCGGCGCGCCGGAAATCATGGAAGGCGTGGCGGGCAGCTGCCGCGTGCGCCTGAAGGGGGAGACCGAGTGGAAGACCTATGGTGCGGGTGAGTCCTACAACGTGCCGGGCAATTCGTCCTTCGACATCGAAGTGAGTGGCGAGCCCTACCACTACGTCTGCCATTTCGGCTGATCCGCATCACCGGGCGCCGCTTGGCGCCCGCACGCAGCACACGAGGTTTTCAGCATGCCGTCCTTCGACATCAGTTCCGAAATCGACATGGTCGAACTGCGCAACGCGGTCGACCAGGCGAACAAGGAAATCACCAACCGCTTCGACTTCAAGGGTTCGGACGCGCGCGTGGAGCAGGGCGACAAGCTGCTCACGCTGTTCGCCGACGACGACTTCAAGCTCGACCAGGTCTATGACGTGCTGCTGGGCAAGTTCGCCAAGCGCGGCATCGACGTGCGCTCGGTCGAGCGCGGCGACGCGCAGAAGATCAGCGGCAACAAGATGAAGCAGGAACTGAAGCTCAAGGTGGGTATCGAGAGCGAATCCGCCAAGAAGATCGTGCGCATCCTGAAGGACAGCAAGCTCAAGGTGCAGGGCAGCATCCAGGGCGAGGAAGTGCGCGTCACCGGCGCCAAGCGCGACGTGCTGCAGGAGGCCATCGCGCTGCTGCGCAAGCAGGTGACCGACATCCCGCTGCAGTTCGGCAATTTCCGCGACTGAGCGCCGATTCAGGCGCTGCCGCTACCGCGCCCTGCGATAGCGGCCTGTTTCCCCGGTTCAGTCCTTCAGACCTTTGACCCACTTCGCGTAGGCGGTTTCCGCCACCGCGTGCAGCGCCGCGATGCGCGCTTCCAGGTCGCGCTGGATGTCCGCCGGCTGCTGCACTGTCGGCTGGGCCGCTGCCTCGGCGATCTCGTCGGCGCCGCCGGTACACCACGACTTCACCAGATCCTCGGTCATTTCGATGTGGCACTGCATTGCCAGATGCTTGCCCATGGCCCAGGCCTGGTTGTCGCAGCCGGCGGAGGCCAGCACACGGGTGGCGCCGGTCGGCACGGTGAAGGTTTCACCGTGCCAGTGGAAGGACGGAAAGCGTGCCCGGTCGCCGAACCATTCGGCCGCTGCCGGGTCGGTGGCATGGACGTCCAGCCAGCCGATCTCCTTGCAGCGATTGGCGCCGACGGTGCCGCCAAGCGCCTTCGACATGAGCTGGCCGCCCAGGCAGTGGCCGATCACCGGAATGTCGGCGGCGACCGCCTTGCGGATCAGTTCGAGCACCGGCGGAATCCACGGCAGCGGATCGTTCACGCTCATCGGCCCGCCCATGAAGCAGAGGCCGGCGAAGGCCGACGGATCGGTGGGCACCGGATCGCCGCAATCCATCGCGAACAGGCGGATTTCACGGCCCAGGCCGTTGATATATGTAGCAAAATGACCGGGTCCTTCGGTCGGACTGTGACGGAACACTGCAATGGGTTTCATCGAAATACCTCCTCGCCGCATTCTAGCCACGCTCGCGCTCGCCGTCCTTGCTGGCGCAAGCGCTGCGCATGCGGCCGACGTTTCGCTGGCCGGTGTGTTCGGCGGCAAGGCGGTGCTGGTGATCGACGGCGGCGCGCCGCGCACGCTGGCACCGGGTGCCCGTTCGCCGGAAGGTGTGAAGCTGCTGTCGGTCGAGGGCGACCGAGCCTGGGTCGACATCGACGGCCGGCGCGTGCAGCTGCGCATCGGCGAGAACGTGGCGTCGCAGCGCAGTGCCGAAACGTCGGCCTCGGTCATCCACCTGAACGCGGATCAGCAGGGACACTTCTCCGCCGACGGGGCGATCAATGGCGTGCCGATGAAATTCCTGCTCGATACCGGCGCTACCGTGATCGCGATGGACCGCAATCAGGCGCGCCGTGCCGGCGTCGATCTGTCACGTGCCGAAGCGATGCGGGTGCAGACCGCCAATGGCGTGGTCCGCGCCTGGCGCGTCCGGCTGGCCAGCGTGAAGCTTGGCAGCGTGACCCAGGCCAATGTCGAAGCGGCCGTGATGGACGCCGAAATGCCGCAGGTGCTGCTCGGCATGAGTTTCCTGAACCGCATGGACATGCAGCGCAACGGACAGGTCATGACCCTGAGGCAGCGCTTCTGATGGACTTTACCGCGCCCGCTGCAGGCTTCGACATCGATCGCCTGCGTACCCGACTGTCTCTGCCGGCGGCGCAGCCAGACGTGCGCTTCGCCGGTTTCACGCCGGCGGCTGTACTGGTGCCAGTGGTGGTCGGCGGGGACGAACCGACGCTGCTGCTGACCCGGCGCAGCGCCCATCTGCACGATCACCCGGGCCAGATCGCCTTCCCCGGCGGTCGCGTCGATGCCGGCGACACCTCGCCCGAGGCGACCGCACTGCGCGAAGCGCAGGAGGAAATCGGCCTGTCGCCGGAGCAGGTCGAACTGATCGGCCGCCTGCCGGACTACTACATCACCGCCAGCGGCTTTCGCGTTACCCCGGTGGTCGGGCTGTTGCGCACGCCGCTGCAGCTGCAGCTCGACGCCTTCGAGGTGGCCGAGGCCTTCGAGACGCCGCTGTCCTTCCTGCTCAATCCGGCCAACCGGCGGCGCGGCAGCATCGAACACCAGGGCATCACCCGCGAGTTCTGGGCCATGCCCTGGCAGGGCTACGACATCTGGGGCGCCACCGCCGGCATGATCGTCAGCTTCGCCGAGCACCTGCTGAAGGACTGAAGCTGCCGGGTGGGGTGACGGTCACCCGGCTGACCGGACCTGCCGGTTTCGACGGGATGACGGCTTGCAAGGCTCCCGCAAGCTTCACTGTGATATCGTCCGGGTGCTCGTAAGGCGATAACGCATCACATGACCTGGCTGTCTCTTTTCGTCGCACTGCTGATCGAGCAGTACAAACCGCTTTCCTATGAGCGCGTCGTCGCAGGCCCTCTTGCCCGCTATGCGGCCTGGTTCGAACAGCGCCTGAACGCCGGCGAGGCGCGCCACGGTGTGGTCGCGTGGTCGCTGGCCGTCGGCCTGCCGGTGGCGGCCGTCTGGTTCCTCTATCTTTTCCTTGTCTGGATCAACCCGGTGCTCGGCTGGGTGCTCAATGTCATCGTGCTCTACGTGACCATGGGCTTCCGCCAGTTCAGCCACCATTTCGAGGCCACCGCCGACGCACTGCGTGCCGGTGACACCGACACCGCGCGGCGCGAACTGGGCAACTGGCTGTCGCGCAACACCGACCGGATGAAGCAGGAGGAGATCGCCCGCCTGGCGATCGAGCAGGGCCTGCTGGCGGCGCATCGCCATGTGTTCGCACCGCTGGCGCTGTTCGCGCTGCTGCCAGGGCCGACCGGCCCCTTGCTCTATCGCCTGACCGAACGCCTGTCGTGGTCGTGGGCTCGGCGCGAAAACATCGAATTCGGTGCCTTCGGCCGCTTCGCGCGGAACATCTACGAATGGCTGGATTTCATCCCTGTGCGCATGACTGCCGCGACCTTCGCCATCGTTGGCGACTTCGAGGACGCAGTGCATTGCTGGCGCACACAGGCCGCAAAATGGCCTGAGCAGGCGGCGGGCATTCTGCTC
Organism: Methyloversatilis discipulorum; assembly: GCF_018780585.1. GTDB lineage: Bacteria > Pseudomonadota > Gammaproteobacteria > Burkholderiales > Rhodocyclaceae > Methyloversatilis > Methyloversatilis discipulorum_B. The sequence continues at coordinate 445,647 of NZ_JADMJL010000016.1, forward strand.
GCCAGCGGCGGCGGGGCGCTCGGCGTGAAGCTCGGCGCACCGCTGTTCGAACTCGGCGAAGTCGCGGACCGGCCCGAACTGGGCATGGGCGACGACGCCGATGTTGATCTCATGCAAAGCGCGATCGGCCTTGTTTGGCGCACACTTATATTTTGTCTTCTTTTGCTCGGCCTGCTCACGCTGGCTGGCTATGTCGGTAGCTGATTTCAACGGAGGTGGTACTGATGGCTGACAAGAGAGAAGTGGTGATCGTAGGTGCTGCACGTACGCCGATCGGCGCATACGGCGGCTCGCTGAAGGACTTCACGGCCTGCGATCTGGGCGCGCACGTGGTCAAGGCCGCCTTCGCGCGCGCCGGCGTCGATGCGAAGGAAGCGCAGCACCTGGTGCTGGGCAACGTGATCCACACCGAAGCACGTGACATGTACGTGTCGCGCGTCGTGGCGATCAACGGCGGCATGTCGAAGGAATCGTGCGCCATGGGCGTGAACCGCCTGTGCGGCTCCGGCTTCCAGGCCGTCGTGTCGGCGGCCAACGCGATCCAGCTCGGCGATGCCGACTGCGCAGTTGGCGGTGGCGTCGAAACGATGAGCCGTGGCGGCTACCTGATGCCGGCCGCCCGCTGGGGCGCCCGCATGAACGACACCAAGATGATCGACATGATGGTCGGCGCGCTGACCGACCCGTTCGACACGGTGCACATGGGCATCACCGCGGAAAACATCGCCAGCCAGTTCGGCTTCAACCGCGAGGAGCAGGACGCCTTTGCCGTCGCCTCGCACCAGAAGGCCGCGGCCGCGACCGACGCCGGCCACTTCAAGTCGCAGATCGCGCCGCTGGAAGTGGTGACCAAGAAGGGCACCACCGTCATCGACACCGACGAGCACTTCCGCCGCGACGCGTCGCTCGAAGGCATGGCCAAGCTGCGCCCGGTGTTCAAGAAGGACGGTTCGGTCACTGCCGGCAATGCCTCGGGCATCAACGACGGCGCTGCCGCCATCGTCATGATGGAAGCCGGTGCGGCCGCCCGTGCCGGCGCCAAGCCGCTGGCCCGTCTGGTGTCCTACGCCGTTGCCGGCGTCGATCCCACCATCATGGGCACCGGCCCGATCCCGGCCGTCAAGCTGGCGCTGCAGCGCGCCGGTCTGAAGGCCTCCGATCTGGACGTGATCGAATCGAACGAAGCCTTCGCCGTGCAGGCCATGTGCTGCACGCGCGAACTGGGTCTGGACCCGGCCAAGGTGAACCCGAACGGCGGCGCCGTCGGTCTGGGTCACCCGGTCGGTGCCACCGGCGCCATCCTGACCGTCAAGTGCCTGTATGAACTGCAGCGCACCGGTGGTCGCTATGGCCTGATCACGATGTGCATCGGCGGTGGCCAGGGCATTGCCGGCATCATCGAACGCATCTGATCGCCGCTTCACCGGTCTGAAAAAAACGCCCCGCCCAGTGCGGGGCGTTTTCGTTTCAGACCCTTGCACCACATGAATCCGGGCTCCGCACCCGCTTGGTGCGTAAAACCCTTCGAAGCGGAAGGTTTCCAGTCCTGGCGCCGTTTTCCGGCATGGCACATTTTTCGCTGCATGCAGGTACGCGCCAAACAATCACACGAGACAACCCGATCATGGCCAACCCGTCCTCGATCTATGACGAAATGAACGGCGCCGACGGCACGGTGCGCGCTCACTACGCCGGCTACCAGAAGTGGCTGGCGGAAACACCGCCGGAGCGCATCGCGCAAAAGCGTGCCGAAGCGGATCTGGTGTTCCACCGGGTCGGCATCACCTTCGCGGTCTATGGCGAGGAGGAGGGCAAGGAGCGCCTGATTCCGTTCGACGTCGTGCCGCGCATCATCCCCGCGCAGGAATGGAAGCAGCTGGCCGCCGGCCTGCGCCAGCGCGTGAAGGCGCTGAACATGTTCCTGCACGACGTCTACCACGACCAGGAAATCATCAAGGCCGGCAAGATTCCGGCCGAGCAGGTGCTCTCGAACAGCCAGTACCGGCCGGAGATGCAGGGCGTGGACGTGCCAGGCGGCATCTACGCGCACATTGCCGGCGTCGATGTCGTGCGCGCCGGGGCCGGCGAGTTCTACGTGCTGGAAGACAACCTGCGCGTGCCGTCCGGCGTGTCCTACATGCTGGAAGACCGGCGCATGATGATGCGGCTGTTCCCGGAACTGTTCTCGCGCTACCGCGTGGCGCCGGTCGAGCACTACCCGGACATGCTGCTGAGCAATCTGCGTGCGGTCGCACCGGCCGGCGTGCTCGATCCGACCGTCATCGTGCTGACGCCCGGCGCCTACAACTCGGCCTACTTCGAACACGCCTTCCTCGCCCAGCAGATGGGCGTCGAACTGGTCGAGGGCCAGGATCTGTTCGTGCGCGACGAGCACCTGTACATGCGCACCACCCAGGGACCGCAGCGCGTCGATGTGATCTACCGGCGCATCGACGACGACTTCCTCGACCCGCTCGCCTTCCGCGCCGATTCCATGCTGGGCGTGCCGGGTCTGCTGCAGGTCTATCGCGCCGGCCACGTGACGCTGGCGAACGCGATCGGCACCGGAGTGGCGGACGACAAGTCCATCTATCCCTACGTGCCGGACATGATCCGTTTCTATCTGGACGAAGAGCCGCTGCTGAACAACGTGCCCACCTACATGTGCCGCAAGAAGGAGGACCTCGCATACGTGCTGGCCCACCTCGACGAACTGGTGGTCAAGGAAACGCACGGCGCTGGCGGCTACGGCATGCTGATCGGGCCGCGCGCATCGAAGGAGGAGATCGAGCGCTTCCGTCAGCTGCTGACCGAGACACCGGAGCGCTACATCGCTCAGCCCACGCTGTCGCTGTCGGCCTGCCCGACCTTCGTCGACGCCGGCATCGCGCCGCGCCATATCGACCTGCGCCCCTTCGTTCTGTCCGGCAAGGACATCAACATGGTGCCGGGCGGACTCACCCGCGTGGCGCTGCGAGAGGGCTCCCTGGTGGTGAATTCGTCGCAGGGCGGCGGCACCAAGGACACCTGGGTCCTGGAGATCTGAACATGCTGAGCCGAACCGCAGACCACCTGTACTGGATGGCGCGCTACATCGAGCGCGCCGAGAATGTTGCCCGCATGCTGGACGTGAATTACCGCATGTCCATGGTGCCGCAGGCCGATGGCGGCATCGACGCCGGCTGGGGCGCGACGCTGTCGATCACCGGCCTGGAGGACGCCTTCCGCGCCAAGTACCCGGCGGCGACGATGGAATCGGTGCTCGAATTCATGGTGTTCGACGGCAGCAATCCGTCGTCCATCATGAGCTGCCTGCGCATGGCGCGCGAGAATGCGCACGCGGTGCGCGGCACCATCACGTCGGAGATGTGGGAAACCACCAACGACACCTGGCTCAAGATGCGCGACTACCCGCGCTGGAAACTGTCGGGCAGCGAGATCGGCGAATTCTTCGAGTGGGTGAAGTTCCGTTCGCATCTGTCGCGCGGCGTCACGCTGGGCACCATGCTGCGCGACGAAGCCTTTCACTTCATCCGCCTCGGCACCTTCCTCGAACGGGCCGACGCGACCGCGCGCTTCATCGACGTGAAGTACCACATGCTGGTCGACGGCAAGGCGCCGCCCGACGCGGCTGCCGACTACTACCAGTGGAGTGCGCTGCTGCGTTCGGTGTCGGCCTTCGAGGTGTATCGCAAGGTCTACCGCGACCTGATCACGCCGGTGAAGGTGACCGAACTGCTCATTCTGAACGACCAGATGCCGCGCTCGCTGCGTACCAGCATGGTCGAGGTGTACGAAAACCTGCTGGCGGTGTCGAACTACCGCTCGAAGGAAACCCAGCGCCGTGCCGGCGAACTGCAGGCCAGCTTGAAGTTCGGCCGTATCGAGGACGTGTTCGCGCGCGGGCTGCACGAGTACCTGACGCAGTTCATCGTGCGCGTGAACGACCTCGGCAACCGCATTTCAAACGATTTCCTGGTTCCGATGTCATCCAGTTGAAGGAGATCGCCATGCTGCTCGATATCCGTCACGAAACCACGCTGCAGTACGCCAGCCCGGTCAGCTACAGCATCCAGCAGTTGCGGCTCACACCGCGCGAGGACTCGACCCAGCGCCCGCTGAACTGGCGCGTGCAGGCGCCGGGCAGCGCGCGCCGCTCGGTCGACGCGCACGGCAACATCGGTCACCTGCTGACGCTGGACCGGCCGCACAGCGAACTGTCCATCGTCGTCAGCGGCACCGTGCGGCTGACCGACGCCGACGCCTGGATGCCGCGCGACAGCGGCACGCTGTCGCCGCTGTCCTATCTGGCCGGCACACGGCTGACCGAGGCCGACGAACAGGCGCACGCGATGGCCGCCAGCCATCTGCGGGCGCGGCGCGACACGGTGGGCGAACTGCTGGACCTCAGCGGTGCGGTGTGCGGCGCGGTGCGTCATCAGCCGGACTGCCTGCCGCCGGGTGGCGCCTCGACCGCGCTGGACGCCGGCTTTGGCTGCAGCGCCGACATCGCGCACGCCTTCATCGCCTGCTGCCGCGCGGCCGGGTTGCCGGCACGCTACGTGAGCGGCTATCTGATCGACGCCGCCGGCGAGTGGGCGGCACCACATGCGTGGGTCGATGTCTGGCTGGCCAGCGGGCCGGCGCCCGGCGGCGAAGCCGGCTGGGTCAGCGTCGATGTGCTCGAACGCGCGCTGGCCGGCCACGGCTACTGCAGGCTGGCGGTCGGGCGCGACCATCTCGATGCCTGCCCGGTGCGCATGGCCGGCGGCGAGGCGGTCACGCGCACGCTGACCCGGGTGTCCATCCACACGCACTGACGCACCGCCGCACCGGGCAGCGCGCGCGCTGTCCGTCTAACATTCAACTTTTCCCTGACGGAAATCCGCCATGACCTACTGCGTGGGCATGCTGCTCGACGCCGGGCTCGTATGCCTGTCCGATTCGCGCACCAATGCCGGTGTCGATCACATCAACACCTTCCGCAAGATGAATCTGTTCGAGCGCCCGGGCGAGCGCGTGCTGGTGCTGATGAGCGCCGGCAACCTCGCGCTGACGCAGACCCTGGTGAGCCTGCTGCGCGAGCGTCTCGCCACCGACGGGCCCAACCTGTACACGGTCGCCAACATGTTCGAGGCGGCGCGCCACGTCGGCGACTGTCTGCGCGAGGTACACGCGCGCGACGGCGAGGCGCTGAAGGAATTCGGCATCGAGTTCAACGCCAGTCTCATCCTTGGCGGCCAGATACTCGGCGAGGAGCCGCGGCTGTTCCAGATCTACGCTGCCGGGAACTTCATCGAGGCGACGCGCGACACGCCTTACTTCCAGATCGGCGAGGCGAAGTACGGCAAGCCCATCATCGACCGCGTCATCCGCCCGGAAACCACGCTGGACGAGGCGGCCAAGTGCGCGTTGATCTCGATGGATTCAACCATCCGCTCCAACCTGTCGGTCGGCCTGCCGCTGGACCTGCTGGTGCTGCGTACCGGCGCGCTGAGGGTGTGTTCGCACACGCGCATCGACGCCGAGAACGCCTATTTCGAAATGATCCGCACACGCTGGGGCGAAAGCCTGCGCGAAGCCTTCCACGCGCTGCCGTCGCCGGACTGGATCCCGCTCGCCTGATCGCGCCGTCGACGGCGCGAGAGCGTTGTGCAGCGCAAATTTTGCCCAACTCGGGCCTGCAAGCTAAAGGTTCCCCCACAATGCGCCGTTCACCGGAAACCCTGTCGGCGCCCGTGACCTGATGCTTTCGATCTTTCGTTCGCTGCACCGTCCTGACCTGTCGCGTTACACCCGTCTGCTGTGCTTCGTCGCGCTCGCGTTGTTCGCCGTGGCGGCCAGCGCACAGGCGGGCGAGCTGCCGTCGGTTGCACTGCACTATGGTGCCGATGCCCCGCTGACGGCGATGAAGGCCTTCGACATCGCGGTGGTCGAACCCGACCATGGTTTCGACCCGGTCGCCTACCGCGGGCAGGGACGCTCCGAACTGTTCGCCTACGTGAGCGTGGGCGAGGTGCATCCGACCCGCCCTTACGCGGCACGTATTCCGGAAGCCTGGCGCATCGGTCGCAATCCGGCCTGGAAATCCCTCGTGATCGACCAGGCCCAGAGTGCGTGGCCGGCCTTCTTCGCCGAACAGGTGATCGCCCCGCTGTGGGCGCGTGGCTATCGCGGCTTCTTTCTCGACACGCTGGATTCCTACCATCTGGTCAATGGTGTCGACATCCTTGCCCAGCAGCAGGGCATGGTGGCTGTGGTGCGGCAGTTGCGCAGCCGCTTTCCCGGCATCCGCCTCATCTTCAACCGCGGTTTCGAACTGCTGCCCGACCTGCGCGGCGAGGTCTATGCGGTCGCCGCCGAGTCGCTGTACCGCGGCTGGGACGCGAAGAAGAAGCGCTATGTCGAGGTCGGGCAGGCCGACCGCGACTGGCTGCTCGGACAACTGCTCGCGGCGCGCGACAAGTACGGCGTGACGGCGATCGCCATCGACTACGTGGCCCCAGCGGCGCGCGATACGGCGCGCGATACGGCGCGACGCATCCACGCGCACGGCATCGTGCCCTACGTGACCGACGGCGATCTGCGTCACCTCGGCGTCGGCCTGGTCGAGGTGCTGCCGCGCAAGCTACTGTTCCTGTACAACAGCCGCGAGGCGGCGCGCGTCAACGTGTCGAGCGCCCATCGCTACGCCGAGATGCCGGTCAATCACCTCGGTTACGTGACGGACTATGTCGATGTGAACGAGCCGCTGCCGGACACCGTGCCGGCCGCGGAGTACGCGGGGGTCGTGAGCTGGTTCGACGGCTACGTGCCGCCTGCGCGCACGACCGTGCTTGCGCGCTGGATAGCGGCGCGCATCGCCGAAGGCACCCGTCTGGCGGTGTTCGGCTCCTTCGGATTCGAGCCGGCAGGCGACTTCCTGCGCGAGGCTGGCTTGGCCTCCGTCGCGCCAGCGCGCGGACGGCTCGACATCGCAATGGCCGATCCGTCCGTCGGCTTCGAATCGCCGCCGATTCCCGAGCGCGGACGGCTGGCGCGGATACGCGTCGATGTCGATGCGGCACGGACGCTGCTCACCGTGTCGGATGCCGACGGGAAGAAGTACGACGCGGTGGCGCAGATGCCCTGGGGCGGCTTTGCGCTGCATCCGTTCGCCATCCGTGCGCTGCCGCTGGAGGAGGCGCAGGTGCGCTGGATCGTCGAACCTTTCGCCTTCATCCGCGATGCGCTCGCGCTGCCGCCGCTGCCGGTACCCGACACCACCACGCTCAGCGGTCGTCGCATGTTCTTCGCCCACATCGACGGTGACGGCTTCGCGTCGCGCGCGGAAATGAAGGGGCGCCGGCTGGCCGCCGAGGTGCTGCTCGATGACGTACTGAAGCGCTACGTCGTGCCGCACGCGATGTCGGTGATCGAGATCGAAACCAGCGCACAGGGGCCGTACGCGAAGGATTCGGTCGAAATGGAGTCGGTCGCGCGCCGCATGTTCGCGCTGCCGCACGTCGAGATCGCGTCGCACAGCTACACCCATCCGTTCTACTGGGACAGTGTCGAGCGCGGCGAAGTGAAGCAGGCCCTGCAGGGTTACTCGCTCGCGCCCGACGGCTACGTGCCGTCGCTGGAGCGCGAAATCGCCGGCTCGGTCGACTACATCCGCAGCCGCCTCGCACCGCCGGGCAAGCCGGTCGGCCTGATGCTGTGGACCGGTGATGCCGCACCGACCGAAGCCGCGCTGGACATGGTCGAGCGCCTGGGCATGGTGCAGATGAATGGCGGCTACACGGTGGCGAGCCGCCTCTATCCCAGCCTCGCCGCGGTGTCGGCACTCGGGACCTGGCAGGGCCGGCACTTTCACGTTCATGCGCCGATCATGAACGAGAACGTCTACACCAATCTGTGGACCGGTCCGTTCTACGGTTTCGAGCGCGTCACCGAAACCTTCGATTTCACCGACGAGCCGCGCCGGCTCAAGCCGATCAACATCTACTACCACACCTATTCGGCGAGCAAGCAGGCGGCGCTGGAGGCGCTGCACAAGGTGTACCGGCACGCGCTCTCGCAGCCGGTGCATCCGGTCTATCCGAGCGAATACGTGCGCATCGCGATGAACTTCAACGATGTGGTGCTGGCGCGCACGCTGGACGGCGAGCGTTACCGGGTGCGCAACGCGCACCATCTGCGCACGCTGCGCCTGCCGCGCGAACTGGGCGTGCCCGACCTGCCGGCGTCGCCGGGCGTGGCCGGCTTCCGCGACGGCGGCGAGGGACGTTACGTGCACCTCACCGCGGACGAGGCGGAGCTGCGTCTCGCCGCGGTCGATCCGCGCCTGCCGATGCTGGCCGACGCCAATGCCCGCGTGCTGTCGGCGACGCGCGACGGCGAGCTGTACCGCTTCGAACTGCGCGCCCACGTGCCGCTCGAGTTCGCACTGGCGAACGCCGAGCGCTGCAGCGTATCCGCCGACGGCCGCGCACTCGCCGCGCAGCGCCGCGACGGCGCGCTGACCCACTACCGACTGAGCGCCCATGCTGCGACGATCGAGCTACGCTGCCGCCTCGCTTGAGCGACCGCGCCTGGTCGCACCGCACGTGCTGCTGGGCATCGGTGCGCTGGTCGGCGTGCTGCTGGTGCTGCTCTATCCCTATCAGGCGCTGGTGCAATACACGATCAACGCCACGCGCGGCGACACGCTCACCGTCGTCTATCTGCGCAACCTGCTGCGCACCGATCCGCGGAACCCGGAACTGCGGTTGGCGCTGGTGCGGCAGTCGCTGGCGCGGCGCGACTACGAACAGGCGCGTGCCGATCTGGCGCCACTGCTGGCGAGCGACATCGATCGCGACACGCTGACCGAAGCGCGCTGGGTGGACTGGACGCTTTACGAGAGCGAGCTGCTGTCGACGGCGCCGTGGTCGTCGCGCCACGTCGAGCTTGAGGCGCAGCTGCCGCAGCGCCTGCGCGATGCGGTGGCGATCGACGGCCTCAACGAAATCAACCGGATGTCGCTGGTGCAGCGCGCGCTGTCGCGCGGACAGGCGCTGCTGGCGCTGGACCTGATCGCCACCTTCCAGCGCGACGGCAGCGCGGTCGATCCGCGCCTGTATGGGCAGGCGGCGGCGGAACTGCTGGGGCAGGGCGAGTACGAGGGCGCGGCGCGCATGCTGCTGCTGCAGCGCAGCCGCGAGCCCGACGCAGCGGTCCGTCGCCAGCTCTTCCTGCAGGCGCTGCGCACGCTGCAGTCCGGCAATCTGCTCGATCTCGCGCTCGACACTGCAGAGCGCGAGATCGGCGAACTGGCGAACGACACCGAAGTGCTCTACTACCTGGTCACGCTGGCGCGCGCCGCCAACCGTCCGGACGCGGCCGCCCGTTACGCGAAACAGATGCTGAAGCTGTCGCTGCAGCAGCAATTGCGCCGCGCAATGCTCGCGCAGACCGGCTTCGACGCGCAGCCGTGGCGCGTCGCCACTGGTGCGGGCCCCGACCTGCCGTTCGACGACAAGATCTACACGCTGGGTTACGAGGCCTTCATCGGCAACCGCCAGCTCGACGACGCGCAGCGTGTGGCTGCCTCGGCGGTGCGTCAGGCGCCGGACGACATGAAGTGGCGCGAGCGTCTGGCCACCGTGTCCGAATGGGCCGGCAAGCCGCAGGAGGCGCTGGATCAGTGGCTCGTGCTGGCGCAGCGTACCGGCCGCGAAGACGCCTGGGACGCCGTGCTGCGGCTGGCACCGGGCCTGCTCGACGACGAGGCGCTGCTGCCCGCGTTGCAGCACCGGCTGCGCCGTTCGCCGGGTGACATGCGTCTGCTGGGCGAGATCGTCGCCGCCTACGAACGGCAGGGGCGGCCGCGCGAAGGCATCGCCTTCCTGCAGAAGATCACCGCCAGCTCACCCACGCCGCAGGCGCTGAAGGCGCTGGCCGATCTGGCCGAACGTGCCGGCGACATCGACCTCGCCCTGGCCACGCTGGCGCGCCTCGATACTGTCGTTGCGCCGGAGCCCGCGCGTGCGTCTCGCCGCGCCGCGCTGCTCATCGTGCGCAGCCGCTTCGACGATGCGATGCAGGCGCTCGAATCGGCCAAGGCGGTGGCGACCGACGCCGATCGCGACTACTGGCGGCTGTATTCCTCACTCGCCATGCTGCTGCAGGACGACGACAGGGCGCGCGCCGCGCTGGAGCGCGTGACGCGCTTCGACGACGCCGATGCCTTCGAGCTGGCCGACCTGATCGAACTGCTGACCGATGTCGCGCCGCTGGCGGCGGCGCGCGAGGCCGAGCGCGGCTGGCGCCGTTACGGCGACACACCCTGGCTGATGCGCACGCTCGACCTCTACGTGTTCGCCGGCCGGCCGCAGGACGTCGGTCGCATCATCGGCGACATGAGCACCGCTCAGCTGGCCAAGGCCGAGCGTGTGCCGCTGTTCCTGCAGATGCGCGCGCAGTGGCACCAGTCGGCCGGGCGCCGCGACCTCGCCTTCGCCGACTTCAGCGCCGCACTGACGCTGGTGCCGGACTCGGCCGACGTGCGTTCGGCGCTGCTGTGGCTGCTGATCGACGGCAACGAAGTGCGCGCGCTGCGCGATCTGCTGCTGCGCAAGGAACAGGTGTGGGCGCAGGACGAAGCGCTGCACGACGCGCTGGCCGCGGCCTGGCAGGCGCTGTCGCGCCCGCAGGTGGCGCTCGACCGCTACATGCTGCCGCGTTTCGGCCGCAAGCGTGGCGACTTCCTGTGGATGATGAATGTCGCCGACGCGCTGGAACAGAACCAGGAGGTCGACCGGGCCTGGCGCCTGCGTCAGACGCTGTGGGCGCAGGAGCGACCGCGACTGGGCGAACTGGCCGCTGGCGACATCGGTCAGCTGCAGCGACTGGCACGGGTGCGACTGGCGCGGGCACAGCAGCCGGGTGACGCGTCGCACGCGCTGCTGCGCGAGGTGCTGCGGCTGGACCGCGCTCCGGACGGCCAGTGGTTGCCGGCGGCGCGTGAACTGGCGCTGTCCTGGTTCATCGACCGCGGCGAGTACGACGCGGTACGCGGCTTCCTGTGGCACCAGTACGGACGCGCGCTGAACCGCCCGCTGTGGGCCGACATCACCGCCGCGCTCGGGCAGGGCGACGTGGCGGCGGTCGGCGCGCTGCTCGAAACCTGGGACGAGCGGCTGCCGCGCTACGACCGCGTGAACAGCGCACGTCTGGTTGGCGATCTGCGTCGTGCGCAGAGTGCCGCCTTCGAGACGATGGACGCCCAGCGTGACGACGCGCCGCTGCATCTGCAACTGTCCGATGCGATGCTCGATTACGCGCACCGTTTCGATCTCGACATCGCGCAGCGCGAACTGGGCGGCATCGACGAGCGGCAGGCCGGCGCCACGCTGGACATGGCGATCGCGCCCGATCTGCGGATGAGCTTCGAATTCGGCTCGATCTCGCGCAGCCGTGGCGACAACACGCAGTTTTCCGCGGTGCCGGGAGAGAGCAGCTATCTGCTCGGCAAGCTTGCCTGGGCGCACGACGACGGCACCACCCGCATCACGCTCGGCCAGCGCGATGGTTTCGAAACCATCCACCCGTTCGCCATCGAGCGCGAACAGCGCATCGACAACCGGCTCAGTGCGACGGCCGGCATCGGCACCGACATGCCGGCGACCGAAAACCTCGGCCTGCGCGCGGCCGGCATGCGCGACCAGATCGACCTGCGTGCCAGTTACCGCGTGTCGCGCTACGACCGCGTCGGCCTGCAGCTGGGCGGCTATCGCTACCGGGCGCAGAACGGCCTGTCCATCGGCAGCGGCCGTCTGTGGCAGGCCGAGCTGGTGCATTCGATCCGCACCGAACTGCCCGATCTCGAAGTCAGCGCCTATGTCGCTGGCTACCGCTTCAGCCCGTCCGACATCGATCTCGCCGACGCGCGGGCGGTCGACATCAAGCAGCGCCTGTTCGCCGGCAGCGATGCCGACGTCACGGCGCTGCGTCCGCAAAGCTTCAATCTGCAGGGGCTCAGGCTCACTCACAACATCCGCCTGCTGCGCGACTACACGAAGGCGCTGCGCCCCTTCGGTTCGATCGGCGTATCCAACAACAGCGTCGCCGGCGCCGGTTACGACGTGTCGTTCGGCGTGGCCGGCAGCCTGCTCGGTACCGATCATTTTTCGCTGTCCTGGCGACAGGACAAGGGCGGTGGTGGCATCTTCGCGCGCACCACCGAATTCGCACTGCACTACCGACTGTTTTTCTGAACCGGGAGAGTTCGCATGAAACGCCTGATCAACTACATCGCCGGCCTCGCCGCCGCGCTGGCGCTGCTCGCCGGCTGCGCCGTCATCGATCACTCGGCGCCGTCCGGCGCCGACAAGTCGGCGGCCTGGGTGCTGCTGCCCTTCGGCAATGCGACCGAAACGCCGTTCGCCGGCCAGCGCGCCGAGGCGGTGACCGAAAACCTGCTGCGTGCGCTCGGCGTCGCCAACGTGCAGCGCTATCCGTCCGATCTGCAGCGCGACAACCTGTTCGAGACCGGGCAGGCGAAGGACGACGCGAAGGCGATCGAATGGGCGAAGGCGCAGGGTGCGCGCTACGCCGTGACCGGCACGGTCGATGAGTGGCGCTACAAGGTCGGCGTGGATGGCGAGCCGGCGGTCGGCATTGCATTGCAGATCGTCGAGGTCGACAGCGGTCGCGTGTTGTGGAGCGGTGTCGGCGGCAAGAGCGGCTGGAGCCGTGAATCGCTGGCCGCGGTGGCGCAGGAACTGATCAAGTCGCTGCTGGTGCCGGCGCTGAAATGAACGAACGCTCGCCCGGCGAGAAGCCGGTCATCCGGCGCACTGACGAGCCGCTGCTGCGGCGCCTGATGGCGCGCTTCACGCCGACCGGGTCCGGTGCCGGTGCGGCGGCCGTGGCCGAGACGCTGGCCACGCCGCTGCTCGCGCTGCTGCTCGCCTTCTGGCTCAACCCGCTCGACCCCTTCTTCCTGCGGGCGCAGTTCGCCTGGGTGTGGCTCGGCCCGGTGCTGGTGGCGCTGCGCTATGGCCCGATCCCCGGTCTGGCCGCCAGTGCCATCGTGTTTGCCGCGTGGTTCGTTTTCGGCGAACTGGGCGTGGCGCTGGGCGAACTGCCCAAGCTGTATTTCCTCGGCTGGCTCATCACGGTGATGATCTGCGGCGAGTTCTCGTCGCTGTGGCGCAATCGCGTGCGGCGCGCCGAGAGCGTGCAGGCCTACCTCGAGCAGCGCCTGGAGTATCTGACGCACCAGCATTACCTGCTGCGCCTGTCGCACGACCGGCTGGAGCAGGATCTGATCTCGCGTCCGGTGTCGATGCGCGACGCGCTGGTGAGCCTGCGCGCGCTGGCCTCGGCGCCCGGCGCTGCCGGTGACGCGCTGCCGGGCGCGCCCGACCTGCTGCGTCTGGTGGCGCAGTACTGCCAGATCGAACGCGCAGCGCTGCTGCCGGTCGATGCCGACGGCCGCCCCGATGGCGGCGCGCCGACCTATCTTGGCGCGCCGTTCGACATCGATGCCAGCGATCCGCTGATCGGCTTCGCTCTGGAGCGTCGCCGGCTGGCGCACGTGGCGCTCGACGACGAGCGCGCCGAGGGCGGCTCGCGCTATCTGGTGGTGGCACCGCTGAGCGACATGAGTGGTTCGATGCGGGCGCTGCTGGTGGTCGATCGCATGCCCTTCTTCGCGCTGCACGAAGAAACGCTGCAGATGCTGAACCTGCTGCTCGGCTACTACGCCGACGGCCTGTCGGCGAGCGAGCTGGCGGCACCGCTGCGTGCGCGCTTCGCCGACTGTCCGCTCGACTTCGCTTTCGAAATGGCACGCATGTGGCGCGTCCGCGTCGAGTCCGGCGTCGCCAGCGCGCTGGTCACGCTGGAATTTCCGGCGGGCGAGGAGGGGCGCGAACTGGTGCAGCAGATCGCCCGCATCCAGCGTTCGCTCGATGTGGTGTGGAAGGTCGACGGTGGCGACCGCCCGCGTCTGCTCACGCTGATGCCGCTGGCCGGCAGTGCCGCGGTCGAAGGCTATCTGGCGCGCATCGACAACTGGTTGCGCCAGCACCGCGGCAGCGGACTGGACGACAGCGGCGTCGGCAGCCGCATCAGCATGCTCGATCAGGTCGAGCCGGTCGCGCTGTTGAGCGGCGTGCTGAAGGTGCCGCATGGGCAGTAGCCAGCTCGCCTTCGCCGCGCTGCTCGCCGAGCTGACCGCCTTCTACGGTCTGGGCAGCATCGACGCACCGGACCTCGCGCTGTCCGCCTACCTGGCGGCACACGCACCGGCCAGCCTGATGCTCGCGCTGGCGGTGTACGCGCTGATTCCGCCGGCCCGCTCGAAGCCGCGCACCAGCGTGCTGTCTCTGCTGTTCAGCTGCATCTTCTTCGTGCCGGTACTCGGTTTCGTCGGCGTGCTGGCGGGCGCGCTGATGCGCCACCTGCTGCCGCGGCTGAAGGCGCCGCAGCGCTTCTCGGCGGTGCGGCTGCCGGATCTGGACATCCACGAAAGCAGCGAGAAGTCGGCCGCGGGCTTCCGTCAGGCCGGCGTGCGACAGTTCCTGAAGAACGAACGCGCGCCGGTGCCGCAGCGTCTGCGCGCGATGGTGGCGCTGTCGCACGCGCCGTCGCGCATCGGTTCGCCGGTGTTGCGCGAACTGCTCGGCGATTCCGAGGACGACCTGCGCCTGCTCGCCTACGGCCTGCTCGACAGCCGCGAGAAGCGGCTCAACGCCGACATCCACGAAGCCCGTCAGCGTTACGCCGCGAGCCGCGACGCCGAACAGCGCAGCCGCGTCGCGCATCAGCTGGCGGCGCTTTATTGGGAGCTGATCTATCAGGGGCTGGTGCAGGGCGACCTGCTCGACTACGCGGTCGGCGAGGCGCTGCGCTACAGCGAAACCGCGCTGCAGACGCGCGGCAACGACCCGGCGCTGCATCTGCAGCACGGTCGTCTGCTGCAGCAGATGGGCCGGCTGGAGGAGGCCGATGCGGCCTACCGGCGCGCGCGCGAACTGGGCCTGCCCGCTTCGCGCGTCGTGCCCTATCTGGCCGAACTGGCGTTCGCGCGACGCGACTTCACGCAGGTGCGCGCGCTGCTGCAGACGATGCAGGACTGGGAAGGTCTGTCGCGGCTGCAGCCGGTGCTGAAATTCTGGGGGCAGGCATGAGTGCAGCATTGATCGACCGGTTCGACCGCGGTCTTCCTTCTTGCGGCAGCGACGGAGGACCATTCGGTGAGTGAGGTGATCCGCCGGGCGGAGCAGGGCGTCGATGTCGCGCTGCTGCTTGAGGGCACCTTCCCCTATGTGGCGGGCGGGGTGTCGAGCTGGGTGAACCAGATCATCCGCGCCTATCCCGAACTGCGCTTCGCCGTCGTGTTCATCGGCAGCCGGCGCAGCGACTACGGCGACATGCGCTATGCGCTGCCGGACAACGTGGTGCATCTGGAAGCGCACTACCTGCATGACGACCTCGGCGGCGGCGCCAGTGCGCACGACCGCAAGTCCGGCATGGCCGGCGACGCGCAGGCCTTCGAGCGGATGGCGGCGCTGCATGAATCCTTCCGCCATGGCGGCGCCGACGTCGAGGCACTGTTCGCCGAAGCCTGCCGCGACATCCGCCCCGGCGGACGCATCGATCTCGACGCCTTCCTGCGCAGCGAAGCGTCGTGGGACATCGTCACCGACCGCTACCGCAAGTACTGCAGCGACCCGAGCTTCGTCGATTACTTCTGGACGGTGCGCATCATGCACCAGCCGCTGTGGCAGCTCGCCCGCATCGCGCACACGCTGGTTCCGGCGAAGGTCTATCACAGCGTGTCGACCGGTTACGCCGGCTTTCTCGGCGCCATGCTGGCGCAGTCGACCGGGCGTCCGCTGGTGCTGTCGGAACACGGCATCTACACCAAGGAACGCAAGATCGACCTCTACCAGAACGAGTGGATACGCGACAACCGCAACGTGTTCCAGAAGGACGCGTCGGAGCTGAGCTACTTCCGCCAGTTGTGGATACGCTTCTTCGAATGGCTGGGGCGCATCACCTACGCCGCCGCCGACCCCATCATCGCGCTGTACGAAACCAACCGGCTGCGCCAGGTGGCCGACGGTGCCGACGCCGCGCGCACGCGCAACATTCCGAACGGGGTGGCGATACAGCGGCTGGCGCCGCTGCGCGCGCAACGGCCGGACGTCGTGCCGCCGGTGCTGTGTCTGATCGGTCGCGTGGTGCCGATCAAGGACATCAAGACCTTCGTGCGCGCGATGCGCCGCGTGGTCAATCGCATGCCCGAGGCGCAGGGCTGGATCGCCGGCCCGGCCGACGAGGATCCGGCCTACGCCGAGGAGTGCCGCAATCTGGTCGACAGCCTCGGCCTGTCCGACAACGTGCGCTTTCTCGGCATGCAGAAGATAGACGAGCTGATGCCGAAGATCGGTCTGGTCGTGCTGTCGTCGATTTCCGAGGCGCTGCCGCTGGTGCTGCTGGAGGGTTATGCCGCCGGCGTGCCGGCTGTGTCGACCGATGTCGGCTCCTGCCGCCAGCTGATGTACGGCCTGGGCGACGAGGACGAAGCGCTGGGTGCGGCCGGTCGCGTGGTCGGCATCGCCGACCCGCAGGCGCTGGCCGACGCCGCGCTCGAACTGCTGAACGACGGCGCGGCCTGGCGGGCGGCACAGCGGGCCGGCATCGCGCGCGTCGAGCGCTACTACAGCGACGCGCTGATGTTCGACCGCTATCGCGCGGTCTATGAAGAAGCGCTGGCGCGCGACACGCGCAGCGCCAGCGGCTGCCCGTTCGGGCACGGAGCGCGCTGATGGCCGGCATCGGTTTCGAACTGCGCAAGCTGCTGAAGAAGGACAGTCTGCTCGGGCTGGTACAGGCCTACAGCTACGCCGGCGTGATCGGCTCCGGACCGTGGGTGCTGTCCATCGTCGGCATCCTGATGGTGGGTCTGCTGTCGCGCGCGGTGGTGGTGCCGGAATTCCTGATCACGCAGTTCCAGGTGTCGGTCACCTATCTGATCTCGACCTCGCTCATCCTGACCGGCCTGGTGCAGCTCGCCTTCACCCGCTTCATTTCCGACCGCCTGTTCGAGAAGCGCGACGACCTGGTGATGTCGAACTTCAACGGCCTGCTGCTGTGGGTGTTGGCCGTTGCCGGCGTGGTCGGGCTGCTGCTCGCGTTCACGCTGTTCGCCGGCCTGTCGGTGTCCTATCGTCTGCTGATGCTGGCGGGCTTCGTGCTGTTATGTGGCATCTGGGTGGCCACCATCTTCCTGTCCGGCCTGAAGATGTACCGCGCCATCCTGCTGCTCTACGCGCTCGGCTATGCGGTCACCGTGCTGTCGGCGCTGGCGGCGCGGCCGTGGGGGCTCGAAGGCCTGCTGGGCGGATTCGTGCTCGGGCACTTCGTGCTGTTCGTCGGCATGTGGATGATCACCGCCTGGCACTACCGTTCGCGGATGACGATTTCCTACGAATTCGCCCGCCGCGAGACGCGCTATCCGTCGCTGATGCTGATCGGCCTGCTGTACAACCTCGGCGTCTGGGTGGACAAGTTCATGTTCTGGAGCTGGCCGGAAACGTCGGACGCCATCATCGGCCCGCTGCGCGCGTCGGTCATCTACGACCTGCCGGTGTTCATGGCCTATCTGTCCATCATCCCGGGCATGGCGGTGTTTCTGGTGCGCATCGAAACCGACTTCGTCGAGTACTACGACCGCTTCTTCGACGCGGTGCGCACCGGCGGTTCGCTCGAATACATCGAGGACATGCGCGACGAGATGGTGTATTCGATCCGCCAGGGGCTGGCCGAGATCGGCAAGATCCAGACGCTGGCCATGCTGGCCGCCATCGTCGCCGGTCCGGCGGTGTTCGCGGTGCTGGAGATTTCGGAACTGAACCTGCCTCTGCTCTACATCCAGACCCTGGCCGCCAGCCTGCAGGTCGGTCTGCTGGCGCTGCTGAACGTGTTCTTCTACCTCGACCAGCGCCGCATCATCCTCGCGCTGTGCGGCTTCTTCTGCCTGTCGAACATCGCGTTTACGGCGATTTCATTCCAGCTCGGCGCCAGCTTCTACGGCTATGGCTATGCGCTGTCGGTGCTGCTGACGCTGATGCTCGGGCTGTGGGCGCTGGACAGGAAGCTGGGGCGGCTGGAGTACGAGACTTTCATGCTGCAGTGAGCGTGCATGCTTGCGATCGCGGCGTGTATCGGAGCCGGCGACCTGCAGTGGCTGAGTCGCGGCCAAGGCCGCTCCCACAGGGATTGCGCCCGATTCGCCGCCGAAGCCGGGGCCCGGGTTTCTGTGGGAGGGGTCTTCTGACCCCGACTGCGGCTTGTATCGAAGTCGGCGGTCTGCAGCGGCCGCGTCGCGGCCAAGGCCGCTCCCACAGGATCGTGCGCGATTCGCCGCCGAAGCCGGGGCGGCGGGTTTCTGTGGGAGGGGTCTTCTGACCCCGACTGCGGCTTGTATCGAAGCCTGTGGACCGCAGCAGCCTTGTCGCGGCCAAGGCCGCTCCCACAGGATCGCACTCGATTCGCCGCCGAAACCGGGGCTTGGGTTTCTTTGGGAGGGGTCTTCTGATCCCGACTGCAGCTTGTATCGAAGTCGGCGGTATGCAGCGGCCCTGTCGCGGCCGAGGCCGCTCCCACAGGATTGCGCCCGATTCGCCACCGAAGCCGGGGTTCGGGTTTCTGTGGGAGGGGTCTTCTGACCCCGACACGGCCTCGCGCACGCGCGGAGGCGATGATCAGTACTGCGGGGCGGCTGCAGTGGTGATTTCGTGGCGCAGCAGGTGATACAGCGCCAGGCGGTCAGGCGCGACGTGGTCGCGCAGGCCGCAGCCCGGTTCGCTGTCGTGCGCGCAGTCGCGGAAACGGCAGCTGCCGAGATGGGCGCGGAAATCCGGGAAGGCCTGTTCGAGGTCGTTTACGTCGAGCTGGGCGAGGCCGAATTCCTGCAGGCCCGGGCTGTCGATCAGCGCGCCACCGCCGTCGAGCGCGTAGAGCTTCGCGTAGGTGGTGGTGTGCTTGCCCGAATCGAGTGCCTGCGACACCTCGCGCGTCGCGGCGCGCGCTTCGGGGACCAGCGCATTGACCAGCGTCGACTTGCCCATGCCGGACTGGCCGGTGAACACGCTGGTGTGCTCGCGCAGGAAGGGGCGCAGTGCGTCAGCACCCTCGACCGCGCTCATTTCGAGCACTTCGTAACCCAGCGCGCGGAACGGTGCGAGTGCGGCGCGGGCGGCGTCGAGCGAGGCGGTGAGGTCGCACTTGTTCAGCACGATCAGCGTCTGCAGCTGCTGTGCTTCGCACGCGACGAGGATGCGCGAAATCAGTTCCGGGCTGAACGACGGTTCGGTGGCGACGACGATGGCGACCAGATCGACGTTGGCGGCCACCATCTTCTGCTTCCACATGTCCTTGCGGTAGAGCAGGCTGGTGCGCGGCAGCACTTCGGCGATGCGCGCCTGATCTTCGCCCTGGATGTCGAGCAGCACGCGGTCGCCGCAGGCGATATCCGACTTCTTGCCGCGCGGGAAGGCCTGCACTTCGCGGCCGTCCTCCAGCCGCGCGACGTAGTGCCGGCCGTGGGCCGACACGATGCGGGCGGCCGGCTGCAGAGTTTTTTTCAAACCGTCAGGCGGCGTCGCGCATCGCCTCGATGCGGGCGGCGCAGATCAGGTCGTTGAGGGACACGCCGCGCACGCTGTGCGTGGTGAACACCACGCGTACGCGGTTGGCGCCGAACATGATGTCCGGGTGGTGGTCTTCGGCCGCCGCCAGCGCGGCCACCTGGTTCACGAAGGCGACGGTCTGCGCGTAGTCGGTGAACTGGAAGTCCTTGGCGATGTGCTTGTCGGTTTCGATCCAGCCGCGCAGGTCCTTCAGGGCCGCGGCGAGCGCCTCGCCCTCGATGCGGCGGTGGGCGCCCTTCTGCGGTGTGCAGTGTTGTTGTGCGAGTTCTTGTGCGGTCATCGTCAGGTGGATTGCAGCCGCGCCACGCGCAGCGCGGCCGGCGGGTGGGAATCGTAGAACTGCGAATACAGCGGGTCCGGCGTCAGCGTCGAGGCGTTGTCGCGGTACAGCTTGACCAGCGCGGTGACCAGCCAGTCGGCGCGGGTCTGTGCCACGGCGTAGGCGTCGGCCTCGAACTCGTGCTTGCGCGACATCAGCGACAGCAGGGGCGACAGCGGGAAACTGAATACCGGGATCACCAGCGCGAACAGCGTCAGCGCCATCGCGTCGCCCTGTGACGACACGCCCAGCTGTTCGAAGAACCACGGCGCGTCGACCAGCCAGCCGAGCAGGGCGAAGAAGGCGAGACTGCCGGCGGCGATCCAGCCGACGCGCTTCCAGATGTGGTGGTGCTTGTAGTGGCCCAGCTCGTGTGCCAGCACCGCTTCGATCTCGTCGCCGCCGAGGCGGTTGAGCAGGGTGTCGAAGAACACGATGCGCTTGCCCTTGCCGAAGCCGGTGAAGTAGGCGTTGCCGTGCGCCGAGCGGCGCGAGCCGTCCATCACGAACAGGCCGTCGGAGCGGAAGCCGCAGCGCTCAAGCAGCGCCTCGATGCGGCTGCGCAGCTCGCCTGCCGGCATCGGTTCGAACTTGTTGAACAGCGGTGCGATGAAGGTGGGGTAGAGCACCATCATGGCGAGACTGAAGGTGAGCCAGAAGGCCCATGCATACACCCACCAGGCGGCGCCCAGGCTGTCCATGATCCACAGCACCGCGGCGACCGCCGGTGCGCCGATGGCGGCACCGATCAGGCCGTGCTTGATCTGGTCGCCGAAGAACATGCCCAGCGTCATCTTGTTGAAGCCGAAGCGCTGTTCGATCACGAAGGTGCGCCACATGAGCACCGGCAGGTCGATCAGCGACGAAGCGAAGGCGACGATGCCGATGAACACGAGGTCACGCACCATGCCGTCACCGGCGAGGCGGCCGGCCAGATCGAACATCCATTGCAGACCGCCGCCCAGCGTCAGCACCAGCAGCCACAGCGCGCCGATGACGACGTCGGTGCGGCCGAGACCGGCGCGCGCGACCGTGTAGTCGGCGGCCTTCTGGTGGGCATCGAGCGGAATCGCTTCGCGGAAGGCGACCGGCACTTCGCTGCGGTGGGCGGCGACGTGGGCGCGGTGACGGGTGGCCAGCCACAGGCGCACGCCGGTGGTCAGCACGAGAGCGGCGACGAAGATTTCGGTGAGCATGGTGGGTTGCCTCGGGTGGATGCGGTTCCGGTCAGGATCAGAGTCAATTTAGACTCAGTCCAGGTCACGCGAGTGTGACAAAATCGGGCCGATCCGCGTTCGGACGAACGCATTAATCCCGCTTGGAAATTTTCTCGATTATGGCACAGGACCCCACACATCTCGTCTGGCTGGACATGGAAATGACCGGCCTGGATCCGGACAACGACCGCGTGATCGAACTGGCCTGCGTGGTCACCGACGCCAATCTCGAAGTGATCGCGGAGGGCCCGGTGCTGGCGGTGCATCAGTCCGACGAAGTGCTCGGCGGCATGGACAGCTGGAACACCGCCACCCACGGCAAATCCGGCCTGACCGAGCGCGTGCGCGCCTCGACGCTGGACGAGAACGAAGCGGCCGCGCAGATGATCGCCTTCCTCAGTCAGTACGTACCCGAGCGCACCAGCCCGATCTGCGGCAACTCGATCTGCCAGGACCGCCGCTTCCTCGCCCGCCACATGCCGACGCTCGAAGCCTGGTTCCACTACCGCAACCTCGACGTGTCCTCGCTGAAGGAACTGTGCAAGCGCTGGCGGCCGCAACTGGCTGCGCAGTTCAAGAAGGCGCAGCGGCACGAGGCGCTGGCCGACATCTACGAATCGATAGACGAACTGAAGTTCTACCGCGAACACTTCCTGCGCATGGAGTGAGGCGATGAGCACTCTTCGCATCGCCGTTGCGCAACTGAACTGCGTGGTCGGCGATCTCGACCACAACGCCGCGCTCATCCTCGACGCCGCGCACCGCGCGTCGGAGCAGGGCGCCGACCTGCTGCTGACGCCCGAACTGGCGCTGTGCGGCTACCCGCCGGAAGACCTGCTGCTGCGCCCGGACTTTCACCGCGCCTGCGCGCACGCGCTGGCCCGCATCGCTGCCGAGGCACCGCGTGATCTGGCTGTGCTGGTGGGGCACCCGCACGCGAGCGGCGAGTGCCGCTACAACGCCGCCAGCGTGATCCGTGGCGGCCGCGTCGAGGCCACCTATTTCAAGATGCGCCTGCCGAACTACGAAGTGTTCGACGAGGAACGCTACTTCGACGCCGGCACGCAGCCGCTGGTGATCGACGTCAAGGGCGTGCAGGTGGGCGTGAACATCTGCGCCGACGTGTGGGAGGCTGGTGCGGCCGAGGCCGCCGCGGGCGCCGGCGCGCAACTGCTGGCCGTGCTCAACGCCTCGCCCTATCACCTGAACAAGCCGGTCACCCGCGAACAGGTGGTGGCCGAACGCGTGCTCGCCACCGGCGTGCCGGTCGTCTACTGCAATCTGGTCGGCGGTCAGGACGAACTGGTGTTCGACGGCGCCTCGTTCGCGCTCGACCGTCGTGGTCGTTTGGCGTGGCGCGCACCGCACTGCCGCGAACATTTCGCCACCGTTGAATTCAGCGCCGGCGACATCGTTGCTCAGCCACTGCCGCCGCAGACCACCGTCGAGCAGGACTGTTACGAAGCGCTGGTGCTGGGCGTGCGCGACTACCTCGGCAAGAACGGCTTCAGGTCGGCGCTGATCGGCCTGTCAGGTGGCGTCGATTCGGCGCTGACGCTGTGCATCGCCGTCGACGCCATTGGCGCCGAGCACGTGCGTGCGGTCATGATGCCGTCGCCCTACACCGCGCAGATGAGCCTCGACGACTCGCGTGAGCTGGTGCGCAATCTCGGTGTGCGCTACGACGAAGTGTCGATCGCCCCCGCGATGCAGACCTTCGAGCAGATGCTGAAGCCCCTGTTCGGCGACGCCGCCGCCGACACCACCGAAGAGAACGTGCAGGCGCGCGCCCGGATGATCATGCTGATGGCACTGTCGAACAAGACCGGCGCCATCGTGCTCACGACCGGCAACAAGAGCGAAATGGCGGTCGGCTATTCCACGCTCTACGGCGACCTCGCTGGCGGCTTCGCGGTGATCAAGGACATCTACAAAACCTTCGTCTACCGCCTCTGCGCCTGGCGCAACAGCCAGCGCCACGACATTCCGGACAACATCCTGACCCGTGCGCCGTCGGCCGAACTGCGTCCCAACCAGACCGACCAGGACAGCCTGCCCGCCTACGAAATCCTCGACGCCATCATCCAGGCCTACATGGAGCGCGATCAGTCGCCGCGCGAAATCGTCGCCGCCGGCTTCGCCGAGAATGACGTGAAGCGGGTGATCGGGCTGTTGAAGCGGAACGAGTACAAGCGCCGCCAGGCGCCGCCGGGGGTGCGGGTGACCGAGCGGGGGTTCGGGAAGGATTGGCGGTATCCGATCACCAATCGTTACCGGGACGAGCACTGAGGCGATCGCGGGCGGGGCGACGCGGTCCGCGGACCCGCAGAGTGGAGTCTCAGGGATCGCTCACCGCCGCCGCGAAATCCGGCATTTTGGTCAGGATGTCGTTACGCAGTGACTGTGCTGCGGCGACGTTCTGCTGGCGCAAACCGAGGTAGCTGCTGCGCAGGCCGGCGGCGTCGCGCGCATTGGCGTGCACCAGTGCTTTCACGTGCCAGGCGTTCAGGAAGCCGGGGTAGCGCGCAGTCAGGCGGTCAAGCACCGCGATGCCCTTGGCAAACTGCCTGTTCTGTCCGTAGGCCTGGCCGAGGAAGAACTGGCCGTCGGGCGACTCGGGTGCCAGTTGCTCGGCGCGCTCCAGCACTTCGATCGCGCGGCCGACCTCCCGCTTCAGCATCAGCGCGTGACCCAGATTGATCCAGCCGTTGACGGTCTGAGGGTCGAGCCGCACCGCGGCTTCGAGCGCTTCCACGGCCTCCGCCGGGCGGCCGAGCAGAATCAGCACATAGCCTTTGCTGCTCCAGGCCGGACCAGCGGTGGGATGGAGCTTTGTTGCGCGTGTCGCGTATTCGAGGGAGCGCGTGTGATCCTGGTCGCGGCCGTATTGCGCGCAGCGGGCGAGCAGCACTTCGAGACCTTCAGGCGCGGCCGCCTCGGCGCGCGTCAGTGCAGTGCGCGCTTCGTCCACCAGTCCGGCACGCAGCGCTGCCTCGCTCAACGCGATCTGGTCTGGCGCGGTGGCGCCGGGCAGACGGACCAGGCTGCGAGCGCTGGCAAGTGCGCCGGGCCAGTCGCCGAGCTGGCTCTGCACCTGGTTCAGCTCGCGCAGGGCCGCTGCGTCATCGGGGTGACGCGCAACGACCCGTTGACGCAGTTTCGCGGCCCCCGCGCGGTCGCCGGTGTTCGCCAGATGCCGGGCGAGGCTCAACTGCGCTTCGCGATGATCCGGATCGCGCGCCAGTACCGCGTCGATCATCTTCCGCCCCTCTTCGGTCCGCCCGCTGTCCATCAGGATGGCGCCCAGCGGCGCCGCGGCATCGTTGGAGGCGGGTGCGATGGCGAGCGCCTTGCGCAGTGCCTGTTCGGCCTCGGTATAACGGCTCTGCGCCAGCGATTCGTGCGCAAGCGCGATCAGCGTCGCCACGTTCTCGCTGCCGGAACTTGCGGTCGAGAGCACCGCGCGCGCCTGGTCGGTCTGTCCGGCAGCCTTCAACGAACGCGCAAGTGCGGCCGACCACGACACCTGCCCCGGCTGGTGCCGCAGGGCGATGCGCCAGGCGCGGGCGGCTTCGGCTGGCCGGCCGAGCGCGTCGTGCGATTCCGCCAGCAGCGCCCAGGCGTCGTCGTCATTCGGGCTGCGCTTGATGGCCTGATTCGCCAGTTCGTGGGCGGCGCGCGCGTCACCTTGCCGCATCCGCCATCGGCCTTCGACCCGATACGGGTAGCCGGAAAGGGGCAGGGCCTCCTTGGCACGGGCGAATGCGGCCGCGGCTTCCGCCGGGCGTTTGCCGACGAGCCGGACGTCGGCCAGTTCGACCCAGGCGTCGGCGTTGCGCTCGTGCAGTTCGAGTGCGCGCAGCTGGTCGCGCTCGGCTTCGTCGTAGCGGCCGAGGTTCATCCTGGCCAGCCCGCGCAGGCGCCAGGCCTCGGACGCATCGGGCAGCGCGTCGATCCAGCGGCTTGACCATTCGGCCAAGGCAGCCATGTCTCCCGACGAGCGCAGCCGCTCTGCCTCGTCCGCCCAGCGAGGTTCGGCCTCGGGTACGACGAAGGGTGGCGGCGGCGCCGTTCCTCGCTGGGCGAGGTCGCCGATCCATTCGACGGGCAGCGCGATATTGGTGTTCTGTCCCGCCACCATGGTGCCGGTGGTGATGCCGACCAGCCGGCCCTGGTCGTCGAACAGGCCGCCGCCGCTGGAGCCCGGCGACAGCGATGCCGACACGACGATGATCGGGGCGCTGTCGCCTGTCAGCAGATTGGATACCAGGCCACTGCTGACCGAGACACCCAGGCCGAGCGGGTTGCCGATCGCATGGACCCGATCGCCGATAGCGAGCGTGGCGCCCGCCCGCAGCGCGACCGCGGGCGCGTCGAGCATGTCGACTTCGAGCCGGCACAGGTCGCGCTCGACATCGCCGAGGGTCCAGCGGGCGTTGTGGGTCTTCTTGCCGTCATTGACCGAGATCGATTTCGCGTAGCGGATGACATGGCAATTGGTGATGACGGTTGCGCGTGCGATCACCACTCCGCTGCCTTCGCCGGCGATACGGTCCTCGATGTCGATGGCACGGACGGTCACCACCCCGGACAACGCGGCATTTACCGATGCCGCCGGTGGCGTGTCGGCAAAGGCGGGCAGGCCGTGGGCGGCGAGCAGCAGGAAGAGGGCGCGGCGCATCATCGCGTGATCTCCAGCGGCACGATGCAGCAGAGGTAAGCAAGTTCGGCGCGCTCGCGATCGAGTTCCCGCAGCCGGCCGTATGCCCGGCGGGCGTCTTCGTGGCGATCGAGCTTGTAGTAGACCTCGACCAGCGCTTGCCAGACCTGGATCTGCGACGTGTCGATCGAGATGGCGTGCTCCAGGGATTTCACCGCGTCGGCATTCCGGTTCGTGCTGGCGTGAATGAATCCGATCTGCCGCCAGCCGTCGGGATCCTTTGGGAAGTCCTGGGCCCAGCGCTTGAAGATGTCCATCGCTTGGTCGAAATGTGCGGAGTCCTTCAGCGCGAGACCGAGCCGCCAGCGCCACAGGGGTTCTTCCGGCGACAGCGCGATCGCCTTGCGGAAGGACGCAATCGCCTCCGCCCATCGCTGCTGGGCATACGCGTTCTCGCCGATCGCGGACCACACCCAGGCGGGTGACCGGGGTTTGTGCTCAAGGCTGAGCCTTAACACGCGCGACGATTCCTGCGGGCGCCCGAGCGCCGCCAGCGCGCGGCCGCGGAAATAGAGCAGATCGCCATCGGTATCCGCCGACGCACCTTGCCCGAGGATGAGCTCCAGCGCCCGTTCGGGCTTCCGGGCCGCCAGGTATGCGTCGGCGAGTCGCATCACTGCGCCGGTGTCGTTCCGCGCGAGGTGGTGCGCTCGCCGGCGATAGTCGAGCGATGCCGCGGTGTCGCCGCGGAGCGCTGCAATGTGGGCGAGGCCGTCAAGCGGGCCACCCGACCACGGGTACAACTGCTGAGCGTGACGGTAGGACGCTTCCGCTTCATCAAGGCGTTTCGCCATCCCTTGCGTGTAAGCCAGCATCAGCCACGCGTCCAGCTCGTCGCCGAAATCGGCAGTCAGCCGCCGGGCAGCGGTCAGTGCGTCGTCGGTCTTCTGCTGGCCGATCAGGGTGCGGCACAGGCCGAAGGCCGCCTGACGATGGCTGGCGTCCAGCGCGAGTGCGGCGCGATAGGCGGCCTCGGCCGCCGGCGTTCTGTTCAAGCCCTCGTTGGCCTGTGCTTTTGCGATCTGCGCGTCCACGCTCGTGCGGTGACGCTTGGCCCAGCGATCGGCGTGCTGCAGCAGTTCGGTCCATTTCTGCTCCGCGACCAGGCGCTCGGCCTCGGCGGCAAGGCGTGACTGTTCCTGGGCGGCCGCGTCGATGACGGCGGCGCGCTGGGCAACGCCGGCAAGCTGGCGCGCCTCGATGGCGAAATTGATGTTCTGGCCTTCGCGCCTGGACGTTTCGATCATGCCGATCAGTGCGCCGCTGGCGTCGAACAGGCCGCCACCTTCGGAGCCCGGGGAGATGGCTGCCGTGAACTGGATGCGCCGTTCGTTGTTGGCACCGCGTATTGCCGACACGACGCCCTCGGAAATGCCGGTGCCCAGTCCCAGGCCGTTACTGACGGCATAGACGGTGTCCCCGGCCGACGGCAGGCCGGCGAGCTTGGGGGCCGGCAGCTTGCGGGCCCCGTCGGCGACCAGCGCACACAGTGCGTTCTGCGCGTCGCGCGACTCCAGTCGTGCAACGAAGAGCGTGCTGTCCTTGCGCAGCTGCAGGGTGTGCTGTTGCGGATTCCAGCCGGTTTCGCAGCGGGTGACGAAACGACCGCCGCCCAGGGACAGCGCACTGGCGACGGCCTCGGCAACGCCGTTTTCGTCCTGCAGATGCAACTCGTACACGCTGGACGAGGCGCGCTCGAACACGGCGCGTGGGCCGGACCCTGCGTTGGCGGACCCCGGCAGCATCATGGCGACTGAAATCAGGACGACGGTCTTCGTGCGCAGCGTGCTGTACGGGGCGGTGAGGGCGGACATGGCGTACTCTGGCGCAGGCGACAGCGCGCATTATGCCGTCGGCTTGGCTCAGTACTTCGTCATTGTCGGCCGCGGTGTTGCCTTTATCACTGAGTGGCGCAGATGTCTCTGTCCATCATTCGCCCGGCGGACGGGATGTGCGATTGAAGCTGGGACCCGCCGATGCAGGGGGTGCCGACGGCAGGCTCATAAGCCTTTATACTTCGCGGCCTCACCGAGGAGACTCCCGCATGAAAAAGATCGAAGCAGTCATCAAGCCTTTCAAGCTCGACGAAGTTCGCGAAGGCCTGTCTGAAGTCGGCGTGACCGGCCTGACGGTGACTGAAGTAAAGGGTTTCGGCCGCCAGAAGGGCCATACCGAGCTGTATCGCGGCGCCGAGTACGTCGTCGATTTCCTGCCCAAGATCAAGATCGAGGTCATCGTTGCCGACGAGACGGTCGAGCCGGCGGTCGAGGCCATCATCAAGGCGGCGCGCACCGGCAAGATCGGCGACGGCAAGATTTTCGTGATGCCGGTCGAACAGGTGGTGCGCATCCGCACTGGCGAATCGGGCGAAGCGGCGATCTGATTCCGCGCCGGGCCGCCGCTCAGTCGCGTGCGGCCGGCTTCAGCAGAACCATCAGCGCCCCGGCCCCACCCTCGTGCGGCCGGGCCTGACAGAAGGCCAGCACTTCCGGGCGGTGCATCAACCAGCCCAGCACCAGTCCTTTCAGCACCGGTTCCCGCCCGGGCGACCCCAGTCCTTTTCCGTGGATCACCCGCACGCAGCGCATGCCGCGACGGTGTGCGTCGTGCAGGAACTCGACCACCAGGTCGTGTGCCGCGTCGCGCGTGGCGCCGTGCAGGTCGATCTGACCCTGCGACACCCAGCGTCCGCGCCGCAGGTCGCGCAGCACCTGCCGCGTCAGCCCGGTGCGCAGGAAAGAGGGCTCCTCGCCGCCTTCCAGCCGCAGGTCGATCGACAGCGGTCCGCGCAGCGACTCGGCCAGAACCGACATGTCGTCCGCCTCGCGCTGCAGCGGCCAGGCGCGGGGCGGCGGCGTTTCGAGCAGTACGCGGTCAGTGGTGATCGGCTGTACGCCGACCACCGCCTGCCGGAACAGCGCGATGTCCTCTTCGCTGGGCAGTACCGGCGCCTTCGGGTGGCGCCGCTTTTTCGACGACATGAAGTCGCGCGCCCACGGGGTTCAGGCGAGGCCCAGACTGTCCAGATAGCGCTCGGCGTCGAGCGCGGCCATGCAGCCGGTGCCGGCGCTGGTGACCGCCTGGCGGTAGATGTGGTCCTGCACGTCGCCGGCGGCGAATACGCCCGGAATGCTGGTCGCGGTGAAATTGCCGTTGCGCCCGGCCTGGGTGACGATGTAGCCGCCTTCCATGTCGAGCTGGCCTTCGAACAGCTGGGTGTTCGGCTGGTGGCCGATGGCGATGAACACGCCGGCGAGCGCGACGTCCTCGGTCTTGCCGTCCAGCGTGGACTTGATGCGCATGCCGGTGACGCCGGTCTTGTCGCCCAGCACTTCGTCCAGCGTGCTGTGCCAGCGTATGGTCACCTTGCCCTGCTTTTCCTTCTCGAACAGCTTGTCCTGCAGGATCTTCTCCGACTTGAACTTGTCGCGGCGGTGCACCACCGTCACATGGCGCGCAATGTTGGCCAGATACAGTGCCTCCTCGACCGCGGTATTGCCGCCGCCGATGACCGCCACGTCCTGGTTGCGGTAGAAGAAGCCGTCGCAGGTCGCGCAGGCCGACACGCCCTTGCCGGCGAACGCTTCTTCCGACGGCAGGCCGAGGTATTTGGCGCTGGCACCGGTGGCGATGATCAGTGCGTCGCAGGTGTACTCGCCGTTGTCGCCGACCAGGCGTATCGGCTTTTCCGTCAGGTGGGCGGTATGAATGTGGTCGAACACCATTTCCGTCTCGAAGCGCTCGGCGTGGCGCTGGAAGCGGGCCATCAGATCCGGGCCCTGCACCCCTTCGGCGTCGGCCGGCCAGTTGTCGACGTCGGTCGTGGTCATCAGCTGACCGCCCTGGGCCAGACCGGTGATCAGCACCGGCTTGAGGTTGGCGCGGGCGGCGTAGACGGCGGCGGTGTAGCCGGCCGGCCCCGAACCGAGGATGAGGAGACGGGAGTGACGTGCAGCCATGGCGGAAATCCGTTCGTTTTGTTGGGTGTGGAGGGTGACGGAGGATTATAGCGATCAGTCCGGCGACTGCCTTCGGGCCTCAAGTTCCTGTGACCCAGGTCCGATACACATGACAGATATTGGGGCAGTTTGTTTCCTGCGTGAAAAACTACCTATAATCAGGGCCGCTTCAGTGTTTGTGGCTCAGAATGGCCGAACGGTCGCAGCGTTGCGACTTCGGCAATGACCACAGGCGCGACGATCCATTCAAAGCGGCGCAGCCTGTCCCCCCGTCCGGCATGCCCGTATCAGGAGGTCTTTTGATGGTAACGGCTCACCCCGTTTCAATTACCGCTCTGCGGACGTTTTCGATGTTCAGCGGTCTGCCCGACAGCAGCCTCGAACCGGTTGCCAAGGTCGCGAACATGCGGCGTGTGCCGCGCGGCTCGATCGTCGTGCGTGCCGGTGACAAGACGGATTTCGTATATCTGGTGCTTTCCGGCAGTCTCAAGGTGCTGGTCAGCGACGAGGAGGGCCGCGAGGTCATCCTGTCGATGCTGGGCCCGGGCGAACTGTTCGGCGAAATGGGGGTGCTCGACGACAATCCGCGTTCCGCCACCGTGGTGACCGTGGTGCCGAGCGACCTCATCGTGATCGCCAAGAGCGATTTCAAGCGCGTGCTGCAGGAGAACTTCGAAGTGTCGATGTTCATCATGCGCAATCTGGTGGCCCGTCTGCGCACCGCCGACCGCAAGATCGAAAGCCTGGCGCTGATGGACGTCTATGGCCGCGTTGCACGCCTGCTGCTCGAAATGGCGGACGACGTGAATGGCGAGAAGGTGGTGAACCGCAAGATTTCGAAGCAGGACATCGCCAAGATGATCGGCGCGTCGCGCGAGATGGTGTCGCGCGTGATGAAGGATCTGCACCTGCAGGGCCTGATCGAGGAAACCAACGGCAAGATCCTGCTGCGCGAGCGGCTCGAAACCGTCTGATTCCCGCAGCCCGTGTGGCTGCGTACGATTGAGCACACGGGCCGCAGATGCGGCCCGTGTGCTTTTGCAGGCCGTCCGCCTGCGCGCCGGCTGACATCGTCATCCGCTTATATAATCCCGCTTTGTTTTTCCCGGCACCGCACCGTTTCCCCGTGGCGAAAGACGCTCAGCAACTTCCCCTTCCCGAACGCATCGCTGCCGTGCTGCACGAAGCACGCTGGCTCGTGCTGGCCGCGATCGCGCTCTACCTCGTCATGGTGCTCGGCGGATACGACCGCGCCGATCCGGGCTGGTCGCACGCCTCGGTGGTCGAGCAGCTGCACAATCCGGGCGGCCGCTTCGGCGCCTGGCTGTCCGACCTCGCGCTGTTCCTGTTCGGCCTGTCGGCCTGGTGGTGGGTCGTCATGCTGGTTGGCGGCTGCGTCTGGCTGTCGCGCAGCGCCGACCGGCGCGAGGACAGGCGGCCGCTGTTCGTCGCGCTCGGCGGCTTCCTGCTGGTGCTGCTGGCGAGCTGCGCGCTCGAAGCCATCCGCTTCCACAGCATGGGTGCCGAACTGCCGGTCGGGCCCGGCGGCATGGTCGGCATCGAACTTGGACGGCTGATCGCTGGCGCTTTCGGGTTCACCGGCGGCACGCTGCTGCTGCTGGTGACGCTGGGCGTCGGCCTCAGCGCGATGACCGGCGTGACCTGGCTGCGCGCCGCCGAAACGGTCGGCCGCGCGCTTGAACTGGCGTGGTTCGCCAGCCTGAATGCCTGGGCGCGCTGGCGTGACCGTCGCGTCGGCCAGCAGGTGGCGGAGCAGCGCGAAGCGGTGGTCGAAGCCGAGCGACGCAAGCCGACGCGCCGGCGCGAACCGGTGCGCATCGAGGTGCCCGAGGTCGAAGTGCAGAAGTCGGAGCGCGTCGAGAAGGAGCGGCAGCAGACGCTGTTCGCCGACCTGCCGGGTTCGCTGCCGCCGCTGGCGCTGCTCGACGAAGCCAAGGCCGACATCGACCCGCCCAGCCCGGAATCGCTGGAACTCATTTCGCGCCAGATCGAACGCAAGCTGGCCGACTTCAACGTCGAGGTGAAGGTGCTGGCCGCCTATCCGGGCCCGGTCATCACGCGCTACGAAATCGAGCCGGCGACCGGCGTCAAGGGCAGCCAGATCGTCAATCTGGTGAAGGACCTGGCGCGCGCGCTGTCGGTCATGAGCATCCGCGTCGTCGAGACGATTCCGGGCAAGAGCTGCATGGGCCTGGAAATCCCGAACACCCGGCGGCAGATCGTGCGCCTCTCCGAGATCCTCGGTTCGGCCGTCTATCACGACATGGCCAGCCCGCTGACCATGGCGCTCGGCAAGGACATCGGCGGGCAGCCCATGGTGGCCGACCTCGCGCGCATGCCGCACGTGCTGGTCGCCGGTACCACTGGTTCAGGCAAGTCGGTGGCGATCAATGCAATGATCCTGTCGCTGCTGTACAAGGCGGATCCGAGCAAGGTGCGGCTCATCATGGTCGACCCGAAGATGCTCGAACTGTCGGTCTATGAGGGCATCCCGCATCTGCTGGCACCGGTGGTGACCGACATGCGACACGCTGCCAACGCGCTGAACTGGTGCGTCGGCGAGATGGACCGCCGCTACAAGCTGATGTCTGCGATGGGCGTGCGTAACCTCGCCGGCTACAACAGCAAGATCACCGACGCCGAAAAGGCCGGCACGCCGCTGACCAATCCGTTCTCGATCACGCCGGAAACGCCGGAACCGCTGTCGACGATGCCGATGATCGTCGTCGTGATCGACGAACTGGCCGACCTGATGATGGTGGCCGGCAAGAAGATCGAGGAACTGATCGCACGGCTGGCGCAGAAGGCGCGCGCGGCCGGCATCCACCTGATCCTCGCGACGCAGCGCCCGTCGGTCGACGTGATCACCGGTCTGATCAAGGCCAATGTGCCGACGCGGATTGCCTTCCAGGTGTCGAGCAAGATCGATTCGCGCACCATCCTCGACCAGATGGGCGCCGAGGCGCTGCTGGGGCAGGGCGACATGCTCTACCTCGCACCGGGCACCGGCGTGCCGACGCGCGTGCATGGCGCTTTCGTCGCCGACGGCGAAGTGCACAAGGTGGTCGAGCACCTGAAGACCACCGGTGCGCCGGACTACGTCGAAGGCATCCTCAGCGGCACCGGTGACGACGAGGGCGGCGAACTGTTGCTCGACGGCGCAGGCGGTGGCGGTGCCGACGGCGAGTCGGACCCTTTGTACGACCAGGCGGTCGAAGTGGTTCTGAAGACCCGGCGACCGTCGATTTCGCTGGTGCAGCGCCATCTGCGCATCGGCTACAACCGTGCGGCGCGGCTGATCGAACAGATGGAACGGTCGGGTCTGGTGTCTCCGATGAACGCAACCGGCGGGCGCGAAGTGCTCGCACCCGCCCGCGAGGAATGACCATGACTTCAAGCTTCCGCGGCTGCATCGCCGCCATCGCGCTGGCGCTGCCGCTGTCGGCCTTTGCCGCCGGCGCGATCGATCAGCTGCGCACCTTCGTCGAATCCACGCAGTCCGGCCGCGCCACCTTCGACCAGCAGGTCACGGCCAAATCCGGCCGCAAGCCGCAGAACGCCAGCGGCACGATGGCTTTCTCGCGTCCTGGCAAGTTCCGCTGGACCTATGACAAGCCTTACTACCAGCTGCTGGTCGGCGACGGCGAAAAGCTGTGGGTGCATGACCGCGACCTGAACCAGGTGACGGTGAAGACGCTCGGCGACGCGCTGGCGTCGACGCCCGCTGCACTGCTGGCCGGCCGCAACGAACTGGAAAAGAACTTCGACCTCAGCGAGGGCGGCAGCGAAGAGGGGCTGGACTGGGTCGACGCGAAGCCGAAGGCGAACGAGGGCGGTTTCGAGGCGGTGCGCATTGGCTTCAAGGACGGTCTGCTGCGCGGCATGGTGCTGCGTGACAGCTTTGGCCAGACCACGAAACTGCGCTTCACCTCCTTCGAGCGCAATCCGGCTATCGATCCGGCGCAGTTCCGCTTCACGCCGCCGGCCGGTGCAGACGTCATCAGCGACGACGCGAAGAAGTGAAACCGGGCCTGGGCGATCCGCAGTGACTGACCTTTTCGGCATGCCGGACGAGCCGGCGCCACCCGCGCGCGCGGCCTCGACCGCGACCGAGGCCCGTGCCTCGGCCAACGCGCCGCTGGCCGAACTGCTGCGCCCGAAAACGCCGGACGAGGTGATCGGCCAGCAGCACCTGCTCGGCCCGGGCAAGCCGCTGCGCCTCGCCTTCGAATCCGGCATCCCGCATTCGATGATCCTGTGGGGCCCGCCCGGCGTCGGCAAGACCACGCTGGCGCGGCTGATGGCCAACGCCTTCGACGCCGAATTCACCGCGCTGTCGGCGGTGTTCTCCGGCGTGAAGGACATCCGCGAGGCGATGCAGCGCGCCGAGACGGTGGCCACCAACACCGGGCGGCGCACCATCCTCTTCGTCGACGAGGTGCACCGCTTCAACAAGGCACAGCAGGACGCCTTCCTGCCCTACGTCGAATCGGGTGTCGTCACCTTCATCGGCGCCACCACCGAGAACCCGAGTTTCGAAGTCAATTCCGCGTTGCTGTCGCGCGCTTCGGTCTATGTGCTGCAGAGCCTGACCGAGGACGAAATGGTGACGCTGTTCGAACGCGCGCGCGACAGCGCGCTCGGCGGCCTGAACTTCGACGAGGACGCGCGCACGCGGCTGATCGGCTTCGCCGACGGCGACGCCCGCAAGCTGCTGAACCTGCTCGAACAGCTGGGCACGGCCGCGCGCACCGCCAAGGTCGATCCGGTCACCGCGGCCTTCGTCGATAGCACCTTGTCGCGCAACCTGCGCCGCTTCGACAAGGGCGGTGACGCCTACTACGATCAGATATCGGCGCTGCACAAGTCGGTGCGCGGTTCCAATCCGGACGCGGCGTTGTACTGGTTCGTGCGCATGCTCGACGGTGGCGCCGATCCGCTCTACCTGGGCCGGCGCATCGTGCGCATGGCGGTCGAGGACATCGGTCTGGCCGACCCACGCGGCCTCGAAATTTCGCTGCAGGCCTGCCAGACCTACGAGCGCCTCGGTTCACCCGAAGGCGAACTGGCGCTGGCGCAGGCCGTCATCTTCCTCGCCTGCGCCGCCAAGTCGAATGCCGTGTACATGGCCTACAACGCGGCGCGCCGTTTCGTCGCCGAGGATGGTTCGCGACCGGTGCCGCTGCATCTGCGCAACGCGCCCACCAAGCTGATGAAGAACATGGGCTTCGGCGCCGAGTACCGCTACGCGCACGACGAAGAGGGCGGCTACGCGGCCGGCGAGCGCTACCTGCCGGACGGCATGAAGGACATGCAGTGGTACCAGCCGACCGACCGCGGCATGGAAGCCAAGATCGCCGAAAAGCTTAACTGGCTGCGCGAACAGGACCGCAAGGCCCGCGGCGAGTGATCGCGGCGCCTGCGCCGTCGCGGCCAAGGCCGCTCCCACATTGATCGCCCCCGATCCAATGCCGAAGCCGGGTTTCTGCAGGAGGGGTCTTCTGACCCCGACAGCGACGGTGGCGCGCTATTTCGCCCGCTTCAGCACGCCGATCGGCGGTGCCCAGCCTTCGCCCGGCGCCTTCTTGCTGGTGACCAGCGTGAGCTGGGCTGGCGCGAATACGTTGGCATTGTGGGTGACCGGTGTGGTGATCAGGTACTGCGCACGGGTGGCACCGAGGAAGCGGCCGACGCGGTCGATGTTGGCGACGTCGAGGTGGGCGAAGGGTTCGTCGATGAACACGAAGCCACCCGGTCGGGTGTCGTCCATCAGCAGCGCGATCAGCAGGATCAGCGACTTCATCACCTGCTGGCCGCCGGACGCTTCGCCGTCGTTGAGGCCGACCGCGCCCTTGCGGTCGAAGTCGAAGCTCACGTCCAGCCCGGCTTGCGCCAGCGACAGGTCGTCGTTGTCCAGATGCGGCGTCGGGCAGTCGACGCCGACGCCGGCCAGGTCGCCGAGCGCGCGCAGGTTCTTCGCATACTGGCGGACGGTGGCGCGCAGCTTGGCGATGTAGGCCGAGCGCGCGTCGTCGGTCAGGCGGCGTGCGGTGGCGCAGTAGCCCTGGCGGGCGGCGTAGTCCTGCTCGCGCTTGGCCAGGTCGTCACGCAGGCGCTCGCGCAAGGTGAGCGCCGACGGGTCGGTGATCCAGTCGCCACGTGCCAGCAGCTCGCGCAAGCGGCCCAGCTCGCGCCGTGCCGCGCGGGCGTCGCCGTAACGCTCGGCCAGCTGCGCCAGTTCCTGCGGGTCCAGCCAGTGCGCCGGCATGCCGCGGCGGCGCGCGCGCAGCTGCAGCAGGCGGCGCGCCTGCTCGTTGCGGCGCGGTGCCGACTCCTGCGTCAGCTCGCGCAGGCGGCGACCGGTGTCGTCGATCTCGCGGCGACGACGGTCGGATTCGACCTCGATGCCGCGCAGGTTCTCGTTCAGCCGTTCGACCTCGCGGCGGGCGGCATCCCGCGCTGCTTCGGCGGCTGCGCTGCGTTCGCGCGCGGCCGGCTGTGCCTGCGCAGCGGCGGCAAATTCGGCGCTGCGTTCGGCCAGCAGCGTGGCCGACTGCAGACCGAGCAGGCGGGCGCGCAGTGCCTTCAACCGTTCGCGCGCGGCGTCGAGCTGCGGACTGAGTTCCCGCCGCTGGTTGTCGAGCGCGGCGATGTCGGCGCCGAGCTGAGCGATGCGCGCCTGGCGCGCCAGTTCGCCGAAGTGGAATTCGGCGGGCCGGCCGAGGTGGCGGGCGCCGCGGCGTTCCTTGTGATAGCCGTCGCGGGTGATCCATTCGGCGTCGCGCGGCAGAGTGCGCGCCGCCTCGGCGTCGTCGACGCGCTGCATGCGGTTCAGCAGGTCGCACAGCCAGCGCGGTACCGGCGCGGCGAAGCGCACGACTTCGGCCAGCGAACCGGCACGCGGCGCGGCCGCGCTTTCGCGTTCGCCGACGATGAAGTGGCGGAAGCGCGCGCGTTCGCCCAGTGCCCACGCGGTGTGGCGGTCCTCCTCACGTTCCAGCAGGATGAGGTGGCGGTAGGGCCGCAGCACCGCTTCGAGTGCCGCCTGCCAGGCGGTGTCGGTCACCTCGACCACGTCGGACAGCGCGCTGTGCGCGATGCCGGCTTCGTCCAGCCCGGCGCGGAATTCACTCACTTCGCGGTCGCTCGGTGCGCCGCGGCGTTCGCGCGCGGCGCGCAGCGCCTCGGTCTTTTCCTCGAAGCGCAGCACCAGTGCGCGTTCGTCGGCGGCCAGCCGGGCGGCGGTCGATTCCGCCTCGGCGTGCTCGGCTTCCAGCGCCAGCGCGTCGGCGCCGTGTTCGCTGGCGACGCGTTCGCGCAGCTTGCGTTCCTCGTCGAGCAGGCGCTCGATGTCACGCAGCGCGTCGTGCGCGGCCAGCTGTTCGGTCTCGGTGGCCTTCTCGGCGGCGCGTGCGGCATCCAGCGCCGACTTTGCGGCGTCGCGCTCGCCCTTCACCGATTCCAGCCGCGCCGACACGGCGTCGTGCTCGACCTTCAGGCGACGCAGGTCTTCGCGTAACCGCGTCAGTCCGCTGCGTTCGCCCTCGATGTCGCGACTCAGTTCGGCCACTTCCAGCCGCGGTACGATTTCGGCCTCCAGCGCGTGCGCCTCGTCCGAATGCTGCTTCCATTCGAGGTAGTTGTCGGCTTCCATGCGCTTGGCTTCGGCCTGGGTGCGCAGGCGGTCGAGGTCGAGGCCGATGCTCTCCAGTTCGCGCTCGGCGCTCTTCTGCTCCTCGCGCGCGGCCTGGTAGTTGTCCAGCACCTCCTTGTCGCCGAACACGTCGAACACGAGGTCGAGCAGGGCACGCGGCGAGTACTCGCACAGCTTGTCGGTGTCGCCCTGTTCGAGCGACAGCACCTTGGCGATGGCCGGTGTCAGGCCGCCCCAGGCGAGGCGGTTCTGGTAGTCGCGCAGGCCGGCCCAGTCGCTGCCGGCTTCCAGCTGTTCGATCGCCACATTGCCGTCGACGATGGCGTAGTCGCGCGTCCAGTCCCCGCCAGCGCGCTTGATGCGGCAGGCCAGCGTCACTTCGTCGTGGATGCAGGGGAAGAAGGGGCGTTTGCCGGTGCCGCCCGGCACATTGGCGACGACCGCGCGTATCCAGGCGAAGTCGCGGTCGGCGCGGCGGACGTAGCGGCGGAAGTCACGCTTGCCGGAACAGCGCAGCGCGAACAGCGTGCGCAGCGCGTCGAGCAGCGTGGTCTTGCCGGAGCCGTTGGGGCCGACGATGGTGATGATCTGGGCGTCGAGCGGCAGCGTGAAGCGGCGCCAGAAATCCCAGTGCACCAGTTCGAGTTGCTTGATGTGGAACATGGTCGTGGATCGTCAGCGCGAGTGAAGGGGGCGTCGGAACGGGGTCTGCGTCATCATTCTTCGCCGTCCTCGTCGGCCTGCGCGTCCTGCGCCAGTTCGAAGGCGTTGGCTGCAGGCAGGCGATGGCCGGCCTCGGCCAGCACGTCGGCCAGCGTGCCGTGGATGACGCGGTCGGCCAGGATGCGGTAGTCGAGCAGCACGTCGAGCAGCGGGCCTTCGAGCACCTGGCCGCCGCGCCGCTCGATGAAGCCGAGGCGGGCCAGCTTGCCCAGTGCGAAGTTGAGCTTGGTCTTGCCGCCGAGGCGGTTGCCAAAGTCGGCCGCCAGCGACGCTTCGGACAGCGCGCCCGATACGGTCTCGCCGTGCTCGACCGGCGTTTCGGCGCCGAACATGTCGTCCTGCCCGTCGTCGTGCAGGCTGCGGCGGTTCACCTGACGCTCGCGCTTCGGCAGCACGATGAGCGCCCAGATCACCATCAGCCAGGCCAGCTCGTCGCGCGTCAGGCCGACGTTGGACGCCGCGTACTCGCGGCCCTGACCGAACACCGGTTCGCGCATGTCTTCGGACAGGCCGACCGCGATGTGCGCGGCATAGGGGTTGTCGAGCAACTGCAGGCCGACCGTGGCCAGCCGGTTGTCCAGCGCGTGGCGGAAGCTGTCGTCGACCAGCGCGCGCCGCGCCAGCACGTCGGAGCGCGGGATCGAGCGGTGTGCCAGCAGGCGGGCGGTGAGGGTGCGCAGTTCTGTTTCCATCGTCACTCGCGTCGGGTCAGGGTTGGTTCGCCATCCGCGGCGCGACTTCGCCGACCGTGATGGCGGCGACGTTGTCGTCGTCGACTGGCTGGATGTCTTCGCTGAAGCGCACGTCCACCGGCATGCGCAGGAAGTCGGCGATCGGGCCCTCGCCGGCTTCGCGCATGCCATCGGCGTCGCTGTCGCGCAGCAGCGCCAGCAGCGACATGCGGTAGGACGCCTGGGCGAAGCTGCCGCCGGGCACCACGTCGGCCAGTGACGACGGCGCGCTCAGCCGTTCGATGCGCTGGCCGAACAGTTCGAGCAGGCGCAGGTCTTCCATCTGCGGCGCCGGTGCGACCGGCGCTTCGTCCGGCGCCGGCAGCGCGGACGCACCGGCTTCCGGCACCGGTTCGTTGGCGGCGG
Organism: Methyloversatilis discipulorum; assembly: GCF_018780585.1. Classification (GTDB taxonomy): domain Bacteria; phylum Pseudomonadota; class Gammaproteobacteria; order Burkholderiales; family Rhodocyclaceae; genus Methyloversatilis; species Methyloversatilis discipulorum_B. Next base: position 485,051 of record NZ_JADMJL010000016.1, read on the forward strand.
CCGGCTCCGCGCGGTCCAGCAGTTCGTGGCCGCCGGCCAGCAGCGTGAGGTCTGGGCAGGGCGTCAGCGCGTCGGCGCACAGTCCGGCCAGTGCCGCGGCGTCCAGTCCGCGCAGCCAGCTGGCCACGTCGGACGACGATATGCCGGAGCCGCCCAGCGTCACGCGCTGCGACTCGATCTTGTTCAGCGCGCGCTGGAAGGACGCATCGACGCGTGCCAGCCGCGACTGCGCCAGACCGATGCGCTGCGCCAGACTGGCGCGCTCGAACGGGATGTCCTCGTCGGCCAGCAGTTCACGCAGCAGCAGCGTGCCGCGGTCCAGCCAGCGCGCGTTGGCGGCGAGCCGGCGGCGCGCCGACAGGATGCGGAATTCGGAACCGGAGGCGATGGCGTCCTCGAAGTGCAGCGTGAGGTCGTTCAGCTTGCCGAGCAGTTGCTGCAGCGCTTCGCCGGTGTCGCCATCGACCGCCTGCAGACCCGCCAGCTGGGCAGTCAGGAAGCCGAGCTCGACGTCCTCGTCGCCCGACAGTTCGAGCAGCATGGTGAGCGCGGCACAGGCGTTGCGGCCGATGTCGGACAGCAGGTACTGGCCGTCGGCGATCAGCAGCAGCGCGTGGTCGCGCAGCCGGCGCAGCACCGTTTCCAGCTTGACCGGGTCGATGAAGGCGAAGCGCGCACGCAGCGCGTCCGGCGACCAGCGCGGCATGTCGGCCGTGCGGCCGATCTCGCCGAGCACCATCACGCGCATCAGCACTTCGGCTTCGGAGCCGTGGAACAGCGTGGTGAAGGCGGCCAGCATCGGGCGCGCGCGCAGCAGGCGGTCCAGTTCGGGCACTTCGTCGGCATCGACGCCGGGGGCGAGGAAGTCGGTGAAAGCGGCGGCGTTGTCGATGCTCACTTGTACAGCTCCAGTGCGGCGATGCGCGCGTCGATGTCGGCCAGCACCGCGTTGTAGGCGGGCGCGCCGACGCCGCCGAAGCGGCGCAGGAACACCGCTTCCGGCATGAACTCGGCGAGGCCGGCGATCGACGGCAGCAGGTCTTCGGTTGCCGGATCGCCGCCAAGGACGCGGCTCACTGCGTCGTCACCGGCGGCGATGCGCTCGCCCAGCCGGGTGCCGGCGCGGTCGGCCAGCAGATCGGTGAAGGAGAAGCCGCTGCCGCTGCGCGCGTCGCGCACCTCCTTCGACAGGCCGATGGCGTTTGCCCACTGCGCGCCGGCGTGGGCGGCAATCAGTGCAGAACCGACGAAGTGCTGCGTCAGGTCCTCACGGCCGTGCAGCGTCAGCACCTGGCGCGGAACCGGTGGCCAGTCGGCGGCGGCCGGCACCAGCATGGCCGGCGAGCGGCCATTCACGTGCAGCGCGAGCGCGAGCAGGGCCGAGCGTTGTTCGGCGACCGTGTCGCCGCCGCGCGTCTGCGCCAGGGCGAACAGTCGCTTCAGCACCGGCGGCAGGCTGTCGGCGTCGCGCGCTGCGCCGCCTTCGCGCAGCGCGAGTACGGCCGTGCGCAATTCGGCGTGATAGGCGGCCAGCCGCTCCGCTTCACCGGCCGGAAGCAGTGCGCGCATGCCCTCGGCGGCCACCTGCCTGCTCAGCGCGTAGTCGATGCGCAGCCCATCGCGCGAGATCCGTGCGCCGTGCACGACCTCGGACAGCAGGGCCGGATCGCCGCCATAGCCAAACTGACGCAGCAGCCAAGGCAGGGCGGCTGCAAAGGCCTTGCGCGCGATCGGGGCTGGCAGCGACAGGCTGCCGATCTGCAGTCCGTCCAGCCGCGGCTCGCCATCGGCGATGACGATGGGCGCGTCGATATTGAGCCAGAGAGAGCCGGGCAGTGCGGTGGCGGTGCGCAGATTCATCTGTCCGTCGACGCTGACCGCCTGCGCCCGCGTGTCCGGCAGCCGCTTCGCCGCGATCTGCAGCAGGGCCTGCACTTCGTCGGTGGCCAGCACGATGCTGCGGCGCTCGCCGTCGCGCAGCCGGCGCGGGTCGAGTTCGCCCAGCCGCTTGGCGGCCCGCTCGGCCGAGCGGGCGGAGATGACCGCCTGCGCGTCGGTGATCGACGGTGCGCTGTCGAGCGCCGCCCACAGTGCAAGCAACAGGGCGGCGACGCTCAGCGCGACGCCGAACACCACGGCGCGCAGCAGGAAACGCACCGTCAGACGCCCTGTTTCAGGCTGGCCTGGATGAAGCCGTCGAGGTCGCCGTCGAGCACGGCCTGCGTGTTGCCGACTTCGTGATTGGTGCGCAGGTCCTTGATGCGGCTCTGGTCCAGCACGTAGGAACGGATCTGATGACCCCAGCCGATGTCGCTCTTGGTGTCTTCCAGCGCCTGCTGTGCCGCCTGGCGCTTGCGCAGTTCGGCTTCGTACAGCCGCGACTTCAGCATCGCCATCGCCTCGGCGCGGTTCTTGTGCTGAGAGCGGTCGTTCTGGCACTGAACGACGATGCCGGTCGGCACGTGCGTGATGCGGATGGCCGAATCGGTCTTGTTGATGTGCTGGCCGCCGGCGCCAGAGGCGCGGAAGGTATCGACGCGCAGGTCGGCCGGGTTGATGTCGACCTCGATCGAATCATCGACTTCCGGATAGACGAACACGCTGGAAAAGCTGGTATGGCGGCGCGCACCGGAATCGAAGGGGCTCTTGCGCACCAGCCGGTGGATGCCGGTTTCGGTGCGCAGCGTGCCGTAGGCGTATTCGGCGCTGATCTTCAGCGTCGCACTCTTGATGCCGGCGACTTCGCCCTCGGACTCTTCCAGCACCTCGACGCCGAAACCCTTGCGTTCGCAGTACTTCACGTACATGCGCAGCAGCATCGACGCCCAGTCCTGCGCTTCGGTGCCGCCGGCGCCGGCCTGGATTTCGAGGAAGCAGTTGCTCGGGTCCTGCGGGTTGTTGAACATGCGGCGGAATTCGAGGCCGGCGACGTCGGCTTCGATCTTTTCCTTGTCCGCCTCGATGGCGACAACGGTGTCCTCGTCCGCTTCCTCACGGGCGAGTTCGAACAGGTCACGCGTGTCGGCCAGCCGGGCGTCGATCGATTCCAGCGTGCGCACGACCGCTTCCAGTCCGTGCTTTTCCTTGCCCAGTTCCTGCGCGCGCGCGGTGTCGTTCCAGACCGTCGGGTCTTCGAGTGCGCGTTCTACTTCTTCGAGCCGCGATGCCTTGGCATCGTAGTCAAAGATACCTCCGCAGTTCGCCGGCCCGCGATTGCAGGTCGGTCAGGTGATTGGCGATGGCGTTGAGGCGTTCTGCTTCCATGGTAGGTACCGGCCGAATTGCGTAAAACGCGGCATTCTACCGTTGCAGGCGGCCGGGATGTTTTCCCTTGTCCGGATCGGGCGCCTGCGACACCTTGTGAGGGAGGATTTCCCGTGCCGCGCCGGTGGCTGATTCAGTGGCCAATTCGCGGAAATCCTGAACCTGATGGCGCATTCCGCTCTCTATACTGCGCGACGCTGCCGGTTCGGCACACGACAAGAAAACGACGGAGGATTCCCCATGAAGCTCAAATCCGCGATGCGCGGCCTGATTCCGGCTGCGCTGTTCTCGATGATGGCAGGCGCCGGTCTGGTGCAGGCAGCCGGTACCGCCTACGTGAGCAACCAGGACGGCGGCATTTCCATCATCGATCTGGCGAAGATGGAAGTCACCGGCGAATACGAGGTGGGCGGCAAGGTGCCGCGCGGCCTGGGCGTCACCGACGACGGCAAGACGCTGGTGGTTGCCGTGCGCGAAACCGGCGACATCGCACTGATCGACACCGCCAGCGGCAAGGTGACCAAGCGGGTCAAGATAGGCAAGAACCCGGAATTCGTGCGGGTGCGCGGCAACATGGCCTTCGTGTCCTTCGAGCCGACGTCGAAGCTGGGCCCGCCGCCCAAGCCGGGCGCGGAAAAGAAGGATGACGACAAGAAGGCTGGCGGCAAGGAAGGCGGCCACGGTCACGACGACGATGACGACGATGACAAGGAACCGGCCAAGGTCGCGGTGATCGACCTGAAGAAGGGCAAGGTGATCCGCAACATCGTTGGCGGTCCGGAAACCGAAGGCATCGAATTCACCGCCGACGGCAAGCGTCTGGTGGTGACCAACGAGGCCGACAACACGCTGACGCTGCACGACATCAAGACCGGCAAGCTGCTGAAGAAGGTCGACGTCGAGAAGCACGGTGCCCGTCCGCGCGGCATCAAGCTGTCGCCGGACGGCAAGACCTTCATCGCGACGCTGGAGTTCGGCAACAACTTCCTGGTGCTCGACGACAAGCTGAACCCGGTCAAGACGGTCGCCACCGGCCAGACGCCCTACGGTGTCGCCTTCGACAGCAAGGGCGAACGCCTGTTTGTCGCCACCGCCCGGGCCAAGGCGCTTGAGGTGTACGACGCGAAGACCTTCGCCAAGATCAAGGACGTTCCGCTGAACGCCGAGCGCTGCTGGCACTTCACCTTCACGCCGGACGAGAAGCAGATCCTGGTGGCCTGCGGCCGTTCGGACGCAGTGGTGATCGTCGATGCGGAGAAGCTCGAAGTCACCGGCAAGATCGAGGACAAGAAGCTGCCCTGGGGCGTCGTCACCTTCCCGCGCGCGATGGGCAGCCTCGACCAGAACTGATCCGCTTCGCTCGTTCGTTGTCCTGGGCCCGCCGCAAGGCGGGTTCTTTTTTTGTACTGCATTGTCCCGAAGCTGAAATACGCCGCGCGCAGACTGCCCCTGTCAATCTTCATGTCATGGTGCCTGCGTGGACGAGCGCAGCATGCTTCTGCCGGATCGGCGGCGACTGGCCTGGGCCGAATACGGTGATCCGTTCGGCTATCCGGTCATCCTGTGCCACGGTGTTCCGGGGTCGCGCCGTCAGGTGCCGCCCTTCGATGCGCTCACCAGCGAGCGACACGCGCGCCTCATCGTGCCCGACCGAGCCGGCTACGGCCTGTCCGACGGCGCGCCCGGCTGGGGTCTGGCGCAATGGCGGCAGGACGTCGGCGCGCTGGTCGATCACCTGAAGCTGGGCGACTTCGCGGTCGGTGGCGTGTCTGGCGGTGCGCCATTCGCCTGCGCGCTGGTGGCGGAGTTCGGCGAACGGGTGTCCCGACTGGTGCTGGTCAGCGGCGTGGCGCCCGGGTACGGCGCGTCGGCGGATGCGCTCAAACTGCATCCTTTCGAAGCGGTGATGGTCCGCCTCGCGGTGCGCACGCCCCGCCTTGCCAGGCTGCTGATCGAGCCGCTGGCCGTCGTCGCCGCGCTGTGGCCCAGGACCTACCTGTCTGCGATGTGCCGGCTGGTCGGCGAGGCGGATCGCGCCGAACTGGCGCGCGCGGACATCCACGATATGTTCTTCGACGATCTGCCGAGCGCCGCCCGCCAGGGCGCGGCGGCCATCGTCCGCGATCTGGCGATTGCCGCATCCGACTGGCAGCTCACGCTGCAGGACTATCCGGGCACGGTCGAGATCGTGCAGGGCTGTGACGATGCCATCGTGCCGGCCGACTGCGCCAGCCGGCTCGCCTTCCTGTTTCCGCAGGCCAGCGTGCGACTGCTGGCGGGCGAGGGGCACTTCTTCGTATTCAGCCGCTGGAGCGAAATTCTTGCCGCGCTGATGGCCCGGCGCTGGCGACACGAACAGGAGGTGCAGATGCCGCTGAAGCGCGCGCCGGCGCCGTCGTCACCCCGCTGAAACATTCGGCTGCAAGAATCCGGGCCGGTTGTTGCAAAGTGTTGCAACAGCCGGCGCGTCTGTTGCGGCATCGGACAGGCTTCATTCGAACGACGGCCACAAGGCTGCTTCCATCCCGGTTTCTACATGACAGATCCGCTCGCGCAGGATCAGATCGACGTGCAGCTATTGCTGTTTACGATCGAAACCTCGATCCGGGTCGTCAAGCGCTTCCAGTTCTTTCTGTGGGCGCAGGGTTCGCTGCAGACCTTTCTGCCGCACGAAACGCTGCTCTGCGCCTGTGGCGACATCGAGCGCGGCGACTATCGCGCTTCGGTGTTCTCGCGCTCGGTACTGTCACCGGAATACGAGTCGAGGCTGATCGATCCGGCCGCCGGGCTGATGGCGCGCCTGCTCGACGACTGGCGCGCCGGCGCGCGCGAGCCGCTGGCCTACGGCGGTGGCGTGCGCGGCCGCAGCGGTGCCGCCGCGCTGCGCACACTCGGGCTGCAGCACGCGCTGGCGCACGGTTGCCGCGAGGCGCGCGGCGAGCAATCGACCTTCTTCGCGCTGCTCGGCATGCCCGATGCACCGACCGATCAGGACGCCCGCCGCATCGAACTGCTGATGCCCAACCTGCATCTGGCGCTGCTGCGCATCACCGAATTCGAGCGGCGCGAGGGTGCCGAGCGCGCGAACGGTCGCTACAGCTCGCCGCTGACGCTGAGCGCGCGCGAACTGCAGGTGCTCGACTGGGTACGCGAGGGCAAGACCAACCATGAGATCGGGCAGATCCTCGACATCAGCCCGCTCACCGTGAAGAACCACATCCAGAAGATCCTGCGCAAGCTCGACGTGACCAATCGCGCGCAGGCCGTGGCGCGACTGGCGGCGCTGCGCGCGCACGAAGCGGGCCGGGATCTGGCGGGAGAGACATGATGAACACGCGGAAGATCGCAGCCTGCGCGCTGCTGGCATGCGCCGGAGCCGTCGGCGCACAGGAACTGCCACCGGAGTGGCAGGGCGTGATCGCCGAACCGGCACGCCCGCGCGCGGCGATGCCCACCACACCGATCGAGTACGCCGACATGCGCCGCACCGGCGACGACGCTGGCCCGCGCGACTACCGCAGTGCCGACTACGCGATGCTGTCGGCAGCCCGCCGTGGCGACTGGGCGGCCGTCAACCGGTTGCTCAAGTCCGGCGCCGCCGCCAACGTGCGCGACGTGTGGGGCGACAGCGTGCTGGCGCGTGCCGCCGCTGCCGGCGAGACCGAAACGGTGCGCGCACTGCTGGCCGCCGGCGCACATGTCGACCGCAAGGGCGCGTCGGGTTTCACCCCGCTCGGCGCCGCCGCACTGGCCGGCCATCACAAGGTCGTCGCGCTGCTGTTGCGCGCCGGTGCGGACGTCGACGCGAAGAGCGCGAACGGGCACGTGCCGATGATCGATGCGGTGATGCTGGATCGCGCCGAGGTGGTGGCCGAACTGGTGCGCGCGCGTCCGGACTGGCTGGTCTATGAGCGCGAACTGGGCCGGCACGCCCTTTCGCTGGCCGCCTCGCTGGGTCATGTACGCGTGCTCGACCAGTTGCTGGCCGCCGGCTTCGACCCCAATCTGCCGGATCGGGCCGGCTTCAATGCGCTGTACTGGGCGGTGTTCCGCAAGCAGCGTCTGGCGGTGGCCCACCTGCTGGCCTCGGGTGCCGACCCGGGGGCGATGTCGACCGAGATCTACGACTGAACTTTGGAAGCGGCCGTCGCTGTCCGCCGGCTTCAATTCAGGCTGCAGTCGGGGTTAGAGGACCCCTCCCACAGAACCTGACCCTGGCTCCGGCTGCGGGTCGGGCGCCTCCCTTGTGGGAGATTCTATGTTCCGGCGCAAGCGTTTTCGTGCTGTTTCGGGACA
>NZ_JADMJL010000028.1 GCF_018780585.1 Methyloversatilis discipulorum
TGAACTGACCCCCAGAAGTTGGACGGTTGCGATGTATCCTAACAGTTGATGTTTCTCAAACGGTACTTCACCGGACTGAGCCCGTGCAATCTGAGCTTGATGCGCTCTTGGTTGTAGTAACGAATGTAATCGTGCACCCCTGCTTTGAGTTCCGCCAGGCCGTCGAAACTCACAAGATGGAAATACTCGGCCTTTAAGGTTCCAAAGAAACTCTCGATCGCCGCATTGTCAAAACAATTTCCTTTGCGGCTCATGCTTTGCGTTACACCGTGATGCGCGAGCATCGCCCGATAGGGCTGCATTTTGTACTGCCAGCCTTGGTCCGAGTGAACTGTCAATTTGGATGAGTCTTCCAAACTTGCAAGCGCCATCTCAAACGTGCCAAAAACCAGTTCAAAAACTGGGCGCTCGGCCATGCGGTGCGCGATGATCTCGCCGTTATAGAGGTCCATACAGGCCGATAGATAGAGCTTCTGCCCATGCACTTTGAACTCGGTGATATCGGTTACCCACTTCTGGTTGGGCGCAGTCGCGCAGAAGTCACGCTTCAGGACATTGGGTACATGCACATCGCTTACGCCTTGGACAAGCCTGGAGCGCTTCTTCGCCCGAATCAGCGAGCGCAGTCCCATCTTTTGCATTAGACGCTGCACGCATTTATGGTTAACGGATTCCGCCATTGAATTGCACAGTTCAGCCGTGATCCGTCTGTAGCCATATCGACCCTTGTGCTCGTCATAGATGGCACGAATCTTGGCCTTCAAGTTGCTGTGTTGCTCCGTACGCACAAGCGCATTGCACTGGTAGTAAAAAGAGCTGCGAGCAAGGCTTGCTGCAAGCAGTAAATCCGCCAATTTATGGTGATGCCTCAACCCGAGGATTAGACGCGCTTTGTCAGCGCAGCTGATCTTTTCGTCCGGATCAAGGCATGTGATTTTTTTAGATACGCCACCTCCGCGCGCAGTCGTTCGTTCTCTTCACGCAAGGCGTGTACCGAATCGGTGATCGCCGTGCTCGACGCTTCAGCGCAACAGCTTTTGGATTTCATACTGGGGAGCCCACTTTTATCGTTACTGAGAGCTTCCAGGTCATCTGCACCGAGATTACGCCGCCAGACCACAACCTGATTGGGATTACGGATGTCATAGAGTGCCGCCACCTTGCGGCTTGAGAGCCGTTCGCGGTCCTGATGCGATAGTACCTGCAGCTTGAATTGCGCGCTATACGAGCTACGTTTGGGACGCAATCCCTCGATGCCATGCAAGCGGTAATGGCTCACCCAGGTACGGATTTTTTCCTCGGGCACTGACCAACGCCGTGCCAGCAGCTTCGCTCCGCCTTCACCCGCTAAAAAGCTTTTGACTACGTCAAGCTTAAATTCTGTTTTGTACTTTGCCATGAAACCCTCTGAAGTTTGTCCAACTTCTGGGGGTCAGTTCA
>NZ_JADMJL010000055.1 GCF_018780585.1 Methyloversatilis discipulorum
AGCGTATCGGGATGACTTGGGCATTCTACGGGGACGGGGTTAAATCAGTGTTTCCTTAAAACTCTTGTTCGCCAAGAGCTATTCGAAAATTGCTTCCGGCACCACATTTGCAGAACTGAAGATTGTTGCGCTGAAGGCACTTCAAGTTCATCTGCCTCCAATAGAACGGCAAAGGCGATTTGCGGCCATTGCCAAGTTGCTTGAAGCGCAGCACACAAAGACTCGTGCAAACAAGGATGAACTTGATCATCTATTTGGATCGCTGCAGCAACGCGCCTTCCGCGGCGAACTTTGAGGAGCTGTTTCATGCAGCAGCAGAACATTCCAATCGGCACACTGGTGGACATGTACAAGCGCGGCGAACTGCGCCTGCCGGAGATCCAGCGGCATTACGTGTGGCGGGCCACGCGGGTGCGCGATCTGCTCGATTCGCTGTACCGCGGCTATCCGAGCGGGTCCATCCTGATGTGGGAAACCGACGAGGCGGTGCCCACCCGCGACTTTGCGATCGCGCAGGACAGCACCGCCTTCGCCGGCCGAAAGCTGCTGCTCGACGGGCAGCAGCGGCTGACGTCGCTGACGGCGGTGCTGGGCGGTGCGCCGGTGTCGGTGCGCGGGCGCAAGCGGCCAATCGACATCCTGTTCAATCTGGAACATCCGGACGGCCCGCCCACCGATGTGGTGGAGATCGCCAGCGACGAAGACGCGCCGACCGCCGCCGACGACGAGCTGGCGGATGAGGACGAAGACGCGGACGAGGGGGAACAGGGGCTGCAGGAGAAGCTGAGCCGCCGCACTTTCGTGGTGGCGAGCAAGGCGCTGTCGCAGCGGCCGAACTGGGTGTCGGTGAGCGAGGTGTTCCGTACCGCCAGCGACACCGAAATACTGAAGAAGGCCGGCATCAGTTCGCTCGATGATCCGCGGCTGGAGCCATATTCGCAGCGCCTCAAGAAACTGCGTGCCATCAAGGACTACCCGTACGTGGTGCATGTGCTGGAACGCGCGATGAGCTACGAAGAAGTGACCGAAATCTTCGTGCGCGTGAATTCGCTGGGCGCCAAGCTGCGCTCGTCCGATCTGGCGCTGGCCCAGATGACCTCGCGCTGGCCGAATCTGCTGAAGGAGCTCGAGACCTTTCAGGAAGAGTGCGAGCAGGGTGGTTTCACGCTCGAGCTGGGCCAGCTGGTACGCGCCATCGTTGTCTTTTCGACGCAGCAGTGTTTGTTCCGTAGCGTGGCGGCGACGCCGGTGGAAGTGCTCAAGGCCGGCTGGCAGCAGGCCCAAGAGGGACTGCGCTTCGCGATCAACTTCCTGCGAACGAATGCGGGCATCGAGGACGAAAGCCTGTTGTCCTCGCCGATGTTCGTTCATGTGCTGGCGGCGGTGAGCCGGATCAAGGACAACCGGCTGACCGCGGACGAACGCCATCAGTTGCTGCACTGGCTGCTGGTGGCCAATGCGAAAGGCCGTTTTTCGCGCGGGTCGACCGAAACGCTGCTGAACGAAGATCTGGCCATCGTGTTTCGTGGTGGTGGCATCGGCGCACTGATGGAGCCGGTGAAACGGCAGTTCGGCCGCCTGCATGTGGAACCGGGTGATCTAGCAAACCGCGGAGTGAACAGCCCGCTGTTCTCGCTGGCCTATCTGGCGCTCAAGGCATCTGGCGCCAAGGACTGGTACAGCGGACTGGGCCTGTCGCTGACCCACCAAGGGCGGCTGCACTTCATCCAGTGGCATCACATCATTCCGAAGTCGCTGCTCAAGGCTCAGGGCTATGAAACCGGCGAGATCAACGAGATCGCCAACATGGCTTTCATCACCGGCCAGACCAACCGGCGCATCAGCAACAAGGATGCGAGCGACTATCTGGCCGACGTGGTGACGCGACAGGGCGAGGCGGCGCTGACCAGTCAGTGTGTGCCGACCGACGCGGCACTGTGGGCGATCGGGCGATATCGCGATTTCCTGCAGGTTCGGCGTGAAGCGCTGGCGCAGCGGATGAACGAGTTCGTCCTTCAGGCTGCGGGAGGCTAGGTGCTCGAACATCAAGGACGTTGTCTTGTTTTATTTTTCAACCCTAATCTAAAATAATCCATCGCCTTGTTTTAGCTTCCCCACCGCCCATGCGTCGTCCGCCTCCCGGCCAAACCGTCACGGTGTCCACGCAGGGCGAGCCCTTCCGGGCTTTCGTGCCGGCGCCGCTGCCGCCGGTGCCGCCGCTGGAATGGACGGCGACGCTGCGAAGTCGCTTCGACCGCGCGCTGCTGGCGCTGGGCCGCCTCGATGCCGTGTCGGCGCTGCTGCCGAATGCCGAACTGCTGCTGTACAGCTTCGTGCGCAAGGAGGCGGTGCTGTCGTCGCAGATCGAAGGTACGCAGTCTTCGCTGGCCGACCTGCTGCTGTACGAGATCGACGAGCAGCCGGGCGTGCCCATCGAAGACGCGCAGGAGGTGAGCCGCTGTGTGGCGGCGCTGGCGCACGGCGTGCGGCGGCTGCGCGAGGGCTTTCCGCTGAGCCTGCGGCTGCTGCGCGAAATGCACGCGGTGCTGCTGGACCACCCGCGCGGCGCCGGCAAGACGCCGGGCGAATTCCGCCGGTCGCAGGTGTGGCTGGGCGGCACGCGGCCGGGCAATGCGCTGTTCGTGCCGCCGCCGGCCGACGCGCTGGCCGGCTGCCTGCACGATTTCGAGCGCTTCCTGCACGACCTGCCCGAAGCCACGCCAGCGCTGGTGAAGGCTGGGCTGGCCCACGTGCAGTTCGAAACCATCCACCCCTTTCTCGACGGCAATGGCCGCATCGGCCGCCTGCTCATCGTGCTGCAGTTGCTGGCCGACGGCCTGCTGCGCGAACCGCTGCTCTACCCCAGCCTGTTCTTCAAGACGCACCGGGCGCTCTATTACGATCTGCTGAATGGCGTGCGCACCGACGGCGACTGGGAACGCTGGCTGGATTTCTTCGCCGAGGGCGTAGAAGCCAGCGCCAGTCAGGCGGTACGCACCGCGCAGGCGCTGCTGGCCCTGGTGAGCACCGACCGCGACCGCATCGCCACGCTGGGCCGCGCGGCGGCCTCCGGGCTGGCGCTGCACAGCGCACTGCAGCGCCAGCCGGTCACGTCGGCGGCGGCGCTGGGCAAGGCGACCGGCCTGAGTGCGGCCACCGTGAACAAGACGCTGGTGCTGCTGGAAAAGCTGGGCGTGGTGAGCGAACTGACCGAAAGACGGCGCGGCCGGGTGTTCGCCTACCGCGACTATGTGGCGCTGATCAACGCCGGACTGGATGAGCCGCCAAAGACCGATGCGAGCGAACGCGCCGAAGGTGCGACGTGGGAGGATGGATGAGCCAGTTCCTGTTCCTGCAGGCCGAATGGCCGCTGCTGTTCGAAGCGGCAAGCAAGGCCGAGGGCGATGCGCACGGCGACGCGCGGGTGTCCTGCTTCTACGCGCGGCGCGCGCTCGAAATCGCGGTGGCCTGGCTGTACCGGCACGACCGGAGCCTGAAGCAGCCTTATCAGGACAACCTGAGCGCGTGGATACACGAACCGACCTTCCGCACCGCGGTCGGCGACGCGCTGTTCACGAAGGCGCGGCTGATCAAGGATCTGGGCAATCGCGCGGTGCACGATGCGCGGCGGATCGAAGCGTCGGAAGCGCTCACCACGACGCGCGAGCTGTTCCATTTCACGTACTGGCTCGCCCGCACCTACGGGCGCCAGCAGCGGCCGGCACCGGATCTGACTTTTTCCGCGGCTCTGCTGCCGCGACCGGCGAACGTGGCGCCGCAGACGCCGGCCCAGCTGCAGGCGCTGGAAGCGAAGCTGAAGGCGAGCGACGAGGCGCTGGCGCAGGCGCGGGCCGAGAACAGCGCGCTGAACGAGGAACTGCAGGCGCTGCGCGAGGCCATTGCGGCGGCGAAGAAGGCGAACAGCGCAGAGCCGGACACGCACGATTACTCCGAAGCCGAAACGCGCAGCGCCTTCATCGACCTGCTGCTGAAGGAGGCCGGCTGGCAGCTCGACACGAAGAACTTCGAGGCCGAAGTCGAGGGCATGCCCAATGGCGAAGGCAAGGGCTATGTCGATTACGTGCTGTGGGGCGACGACGGCAGACCGCTGGCGCTGATCGAAGCCAAGCGCACCACACGCAATCCCGCGGTCGGCCAGCAGCAGGCCAAGCTGTATGCAGATTGCCTGCAGGCGAAGTTCGGCCAACGACCGGTCATTTTCTATTCCAATGGCTACGAACACTGGATCTGGGACGACCTGAACGACCCGCCGCGCCCGGTGCAGGGTTTCTACAAGAAGGCAGAACTCGAACTGATGGTGCAGCGCCGGACAAGTCGCCGGCCGCTTGCGGAGACCACCATCGATGGCCGCATCATCGAGCGCTACTACCAGACCCGCGCGGTGCGGCGGGTGGGCGAGCACTTCGAAGCAGACCGCCAGCGCCGCGCCCTGCTGGTGATGGCGACCGGCTCGGGCAAGACGCGTACGGTGATCGCGCTCATCGACGTGCTGATGCGCAGCAACTGGGTGAAGCGCGTGCTTTTCCTGGCCGACCGGGTGGCGCTGGTGAACCAGGCGGTGAAGGCGTTCAAGACACATCTGCCGGACGCGGCGCCGGTGAATCTGGTGACCGACCGGCACGCCGAAGGGCGGGTGTTCGTGTCGACTTATCCGACCATGATGGGTCTGATCGACGAGGCCCACGACGGACAGCGCCGCTTCGGCGTCGGCCATTTCGATCTGATCGTGATCGACGAGGCGCACCGCTCGGTGTACCAGAAGTACCGCGCCATCTTCGACTACTTCGATGCGCTGCTGGTGGGCCTGACGGCGACGCCGAAGGACGAGATCGACCGCAATACCTACGGACTGTTCGAGTTGGAAACCGGCGTGCCGACCGACGCCTACGGCCTCGACGAGGCGGTGGCCGACGGCCATCTGGTGCCGCCGGTCGCGGTGTCGGTGCCGCTGCGCTTCATGCGTGACGGCATACGCTACGACGACCTGAGCGAAGACGAAAAGGAACAGTGGGACGCGCAGGAGTGGAATGACGAAGGCACGGTGCCGACCGAAGTCGATCCGGCCGAACTGAACCGCTGGCTGTTCAACGAGGACACGGTGGACAAGGCGCTCGCGCTGCTGATGACGCACGGCCAGAAGGTGGCCGGCGGCGACCGTTTGGGCAAGACCATCGTGTTCGCGAAGAACAACGACCACGCCGATTTCATTGCCCGCCGCTTCGACGCGAACTACCCGCAGTACGCCGGCCACTTCGCGCGCGTCGTGACCTACCGCACCGAGTACGCACAGAGCCTGATCGACGATTTCTCGGCGCCTGCCCGCATGCCGCACATCGCGGTATCGGTGGACATGCTGGACACCGGCGTCGACGTGCCCGAGGTCGTGAACCTGGTGTTCTTCAAGGTGGTGCGCTCGAAAACCAAGTTCTGGCAGATGCTGGGGCGCGGCACCCGGCTGTGCCCCGATCTGTTCGGGCCGGGCGAGCACAAGAAAAATTTCCTTGTGTTCGATTTCTGCCAGAACCTCGAATTCTTCAGCCAGAACCCGGCGACCAGCGACGGTGCGCTGGGCGAGGCGCTGGGCACACGACTGTTCCGCGCGCGGCTGGACATGATCGGTGAGCTGGATCGCCGGCAGCGCGAAACCGTGCAGGAAGCGCGGGCGTCCTTCGGCGACGACCCGAACGAAACGCAGCTGCGCGACGAGATCGCCAGCATGCTGCACGCGAAGGTGGCGGCGATGAATGTCGACAATTTTGTCGTGAGACCGCGCCGTCGTATCGTCGAAACCTACTCCCAGCCGCAGGCCTGGCAGCGCCTCGACGCCGATGCGCTCGACGCACTGCGGCGCGAAGTGGCGGACCTGCCGTCGGCACTGAGCGACGACGACGAGGACGCCAAGCGTTTCGATCTGCTCGCGCTGCGCACGCAGCTCGCAGTGCTGCAGGCGCTGCCGGAATTCACGGCGCTGCGCGAACGGATGCAGTCGATCGCCGGCGCGCTGGAGGAGCAGCCGGCCATTCCGGCGATCAAGGCGGAAATGGTGCTGATCCAGGCGGTGGCCGGCGAGGAATGGTGGCAGGACGTGACCGTGGGCATGCTGGAGACAGCGCGACGCCGGCTGCGTGCGCTGGTGAAACTCATCCCCAGGGGCCAGAAGAAGGTCGTCTACACCGACTTCGAGGACGAACTGGGCGAGGCGGTGACGGTGGATCTGCCACAGGTGACCGCGGGCCTAGACATGAACCGCTTCAAGGACAAGGCGCGCCAGTTCCTGAAGGCGCACGCGTCGCACGTGTCGCTGCAGCGGCTGCGCCGCAATCAGGCGCTGACGCCGGCCGATCTGCAGGAACTGGAGCGCATGCTGGTCGAGGCCGGCGGCACCCGGCCGCTGATCGACGCGGCGGTGAGCAAATGCCAGGGCCTCGGCCTGTTCATCCGCTCCCTGGTCGGACTGGACCGCGAAGCGGCGATGCTGGCGTTCGGGGACTTCATCCAGGGCACGACTGTCACGCCGGCGCAGATCGAATTCATCGATCTGGTCATCAGCGAACTGACTCAGGCCGGCGTGATGGAATCGGACCGGCTGTTCCAGTCGCCCTTTACCGACCTGCACGCGCAGGGGCCGCTGGGGGTGTTTCCGCCTGCGCGGGTGACCGAACTGGTGCGCATACTCGACGAGGTGAAGGCCCGCGCGGTTGCGTAGCCCCATCGAGCTGTCCTGCCCTCAGGCGGGCTGGGTCAGCGTCATCAGGATGTCCGCATACCAGGCGCAGTTCAGCCCCAGCGCCTCGTCCATCTTGAGGTCGCGCGTACCGACGTCGAGCCGTGCCGAGTGCACGCCGAGCAGCATCCACGGCAGGTCGCCCAACGTGGCAGGGTCGTCGGGCACGCGCATGACGACCGGTGCGCCGCTGATGCCGCGGTGGGTGCGGGCGTCGGTCAGGAAGTAGCCTTCGCCCTGGAAGCGCAGGCCGAAAGACGAGGCGATGCCGGCCTGACGCACCACCGGCATGTGGTGCAGCGTGTCGTGGAAGCCGAGCGGGAAACCGACCACCAGCAGCGAGCTGCCGACTTCGATGCGGTCGAGGTCGGCCGACAGGTGAGCTGGCGTGAAGGCGCGCCAGACGGCGGTCGGCGGCAGCGCGGCGCGATCCAGTTCGATCAGCGCGACGTCGATGGCACCGGCACGGTCGGCGCCCTGGCGCCACAGGCTCTTGCCGTTGCGATAGAGCGGGATCGAGAAGCCGGTGGAGCGCGCCATGTTGGCGGCGTCGATGTGCAGTTCGATTTCGATGCGGTCGGGAAAGTGACGGCTTGGCTGATCGACCAGCACGTGGCGGCTGGTGACCAGATAGAGCCGCCCGTCGCGTTCGAAGAAGAAGCCGCTGGCGTTGGTGAGCGCGCGTGCGCCATCGAACGTGCAGATGCGCGCGGCGACGAGCAGGATGGGTTCTATCATCGGATTCGGCGGCATGAAACGGCCCTCATTGTGATCGCCTTCCGCAGATATACCGACAGAAAGCCCGTTTTCGGTGCATAGTGTCGGCCGGCGCCGCACGGTTTTCACCGATTCCGGCCGCGTCGTCACTGCAGTTTTCCGGTTTCCTTCTCGCGCAGACCCCGTCGTCGGCGACCCGAATCCAGTCGCATCCCAAAGCGATCCCGCAGTCAGTCCTGCTGACGTTCCACGGCCCGCGCGCCTGCGGCCCGGCGTCCACTTTTCACGCCCACCCCGGGAGAGCCGCAATGGCCAAGGAAGAACTGATCGACATGAACGGCGTAGTGACGGAAGTCCTGCCCGATTCGCGCTACCGCGTCACGCTGGAGAACGGCCACATGGTGGTCGCCTACACCTGCGGCAAGATGCGCAAGCACCACATCCGCATCATCGCCGGCGACAAGGTGTCGCTGGAAATGTCGCCCTACGACTTCAGCAAGGGGCGCATCACTTTCCGTCACATCGAAGGCCGTGGCGCAGCGTCCGCACCGGTACGCCGCACGCATTGAGTCCCTGCTGCGCGGTCAGCGTCCGCGCATCTTGCGGCGCTTTTCGTGCAGTTCCTGCGCCTCGACCGACATCGTTGCGGTCGGCCGCGCCAGCAGCCGGGCGAGCCCGATCGGCTCACCGGTGAATTCGCACCAGCCGTAACTGCCGTCGTCGATGCGCGCCAGCGCCTCGTCTATCGTGTGCAGGTGCTTGCGTTCGCGATCGCGAACGCGCAATTCCAGCGAATGATCCTCCTCCAGCGACGCGCGGTCCGACGGGTCGGGCGTGCGCTCGAACTCGTGCAGGTGCTGCGTCGTTTCGTGCGCAGACTGCAGCAGCGCGTCGCGCTCGGCGAGCAATCGCTGCCGGAAGAAGGCGAGTTGCTCCGGCGACATGTACTCCGACGGCGGGGATGCGAGCAGGCGGGCTTCGACGTCCGCCTCGGCAAGGAGGGTAGCGCTCATGGTACGGGCCTTCCGGGTGAGCGGTGGATGGGCGCACGCAGCGGTGCGTGCCCGCCGGCCGCCGCAGGAATCGGCGATCCGGTGCGCTAAAGATACACGTCCCGGATGACGGCGGTGCGCACAACTTTTCCCGCTGCCGAAGAATACCGCCCGCCCGCGCCCGGCAGCGATTGACAGGGCCAGCGTCGCCGACGCAAGGTATGCGCCCCGCGATGCCCCGCCCACACCTGTGCTCAGACTTCTCCACACCGCCGACTGGCAGATCGGCCGACAGTACGGACAATTCGACGCCGACGAGGCGGCGCTGCTGGCCGAAGCCCGCATCACAGCGGTTGAGCGGCTGGCGGCGCTGGCGACCGAGCAGCGCGTCGATCTGGTGCTGGTCGCCGGCGACGTGTTCGACGCCCAGGGCATCGCCGACAAGACGGTGCTGCGGCTGTTCAACGCAATGCGCGGTTACGCCGGTCCGTGGGCCATGATTCCGGGCAATCACGACGCCGCGCTCAGCGAGTCGGTGTGGACACGCGCGCAGCGCCTCAATGCGGTGCCCGACAACGTGCACCTGTGCCTGCGCCCCGAGCCGCTGCAGTTCGACGGACTGAACGCCGTCGTGCTGCCGGCGCCGCTGACCCAGCGCCACACCTATAACGACCTGACCGACTGGTTCGCCGCTGCCGAAACGCCGGCCGCTGCGTTCCGCATTGGCATCGCGCACGGGGCGGTGCAGGGCCTGCTGGCCGAAGGCATCGATTCGGCCAACCCGATTGCCGCTGACCGCGCCGTCCAGGCGCGGCTGGACTATCTCGCGCTCGGCGACTGGCACGGCTGCCGTCAGGTCGATGCGCGCTGCTGGTACAGCGGCACGCCGGAAACCGACCGCTTCCGCAACAACGATTCCGGCCGCGCGCTCATCGTCGACATCGATGCGCCAGGCGCAGTGCCACGGGTGACGCCGGTGGATACCGGCCACTACCGCTGGCGCAGCGAGACCGCGACGCTGCAGGTGGCGAGCGACGTCGATGCGCTGTGCGCACTGCTCGGCGCGCTCGCAGCGGACGACGTGCTGCAGCTCGACATCGACGGACGCACCGACCTCGACGGTCTGAAGCGCATCGGCGATGCGATCACGCAGGCGCGCGGCCGTGCGCGCGCGGTGCTGGCCGAGCTCGACCGCGTGCGCATCGAACCGACCGCCGACGACCTCGAGCGGCTGGCCGCCGAAGGCTATCTGGGCGAGGTGATCGCCGATCTGCGCGCCGCGCAGGATGGCGCCGACGGCGACACCGCGCGCGACGCGCTGGTACTGCTGGCCGGCCTGCTCGATACGCGCCGCGCGGGAGTGGCGCGATGAAGATCAGCCGCCTGCGCGTCGACCAGTTCCGCCGCTTCCGCCAGCCCTTCGAACTGCGCGACTTCGACCCCGGACTCAATCTGTTCGCCGGTCCCAACGAAGCCGGCAAGAGCACGCTGGTCGCCGCGCTGCGCGCCGCCTTCTTCGAGCGCCACCGCTCCGGTACGGTCGAGCATCTGCGCCCGTGGGGCGACGCCAGTGCCGCGCCCGAAGTCGAACTCGATTTCGAACTCGACGGCACGCCCTGCCGCCTGAGCAAGCGCTTCCTCGGCAAGAAGCGCTGCACGCTGCAGTTCGGCACGCGCACGCTGGACGGCACCGAGGCCGAGGACTTCATCGCCGAACAGCTCGGCTTCGCCTTCGCCGCCAAAGGGTCGAGCAAGGCCGAGCACTGGGGCATTCCCGGCCTGCTGTGGATGGAACAGGGCAGCGCGCAGGACATCCGCGCTGCCGTCACGCATGCCACCGATCACCTGCGCACGGCGCTGAACGCGTCGCTCGGCGAGATCGCCGGCGGCGACGGCGACGACGTGACGAACGAGGTGGAACGGCTGCGCAACGAATTGCTGACGCCGTCCTCCGACCGTCCGCGCGGCGCCTATGCCGAGGCACTGCAGGCCGAGCAGTCGCTGCGCGAAGCGCTGGCGAAAGTGGACGACGATCTGCTCGCCTTCCGCCAGAAGGTGGACCGGCTGGCGCAACTGCGCCGCGAGCACGACGCCGACGCCGCACAACGGCCGTGGGAGGACTTGCGCGCACGTGCCGCCGCCGCCGCCACGGCACTGCGCGAGGCGCAGTCGCTGCAGGAACGGCTGCTCGTCGAGAAGCGCTCGGCGCACTCGCTGGCCGAGCGGGCCGATCTGTTGCGCCAGCAGCTCGACCGCTGGGCGGCCGAGGCGAGCGACGCACAGTCGCGTGCCGAGGCCGTGACAACCGCGCAGCGCGCGCTCGACGACGCACTCGCGCTCGCCGCGCCCTGGCAGCAGCGCGAACGCGATGCGCAGACGCAACACGACGCTGCCCGCCGTACGCTGGCGCTGGCGCGCGCACGCGACAACCGGCGCGCGCTGGTGCGCGATCTGGACGAACTCCGCCACAAGGGCGAAACGCTGGCCGCCACGCTGGCGCAGGCCGAAGCCGAACAGGCGCGCCAGCTTGCCCTGCAGGCCGAAGTGGCGGCCCTCGAAATCAGGGCCGGCGATCTGAACGCACTGCGCGATCAGGCGCGGCAGCTGCGCGAACTGGACATCCGGCGCACGGCGATCGCCACCCGGCTGCGCTTCGCACTCGAAGCCGGACGCGAACTGCGCATCGGCGACGCCGTGCTCAGCGGCGACGGCGAGCGCCTGCTGCTCGACGCCACCACGCTGACGCTGCCCGGCTACGGCCGGCTGCGCATCGAACCGGGCGGCGGCGACCTCGCCGCGCTGGCGCGCGAAGCGGCCGAACTGCAGGACCGCCACGCCAGTGCGCTGGCCCGGCTCGGCCTCGCCTCGCTCGACGCCGCCGAGGCACGACAGCAGCAGCACGCGCACAAGCTGTCCGACCTGAAGGCGGCGCAGGCGACGCTGAAAGCGCTGGCGCCACAGGGCGTCGATGCGCTGCGCGCCGAAGGCGCCGCGCTCGCCGGCCGTGCGGCCGAACTGAGGCAGCGACTGACGGCGCAGGCGGAAGAAGGCGACGACGCGCTGCCGCCGGTCGCCGAGGCCGAGGCGGCCGAAGACACCGCGCGTCGCGCGCTGGCCGAGGCAACGCGTCGCCTGGCCGACGCGCGCAATGGCTGCACCGCGGCGCAGGCAGCGCTGGACGCTGCGCAACGCGAACTGATCGCAGCCCGAGCCCGGCTCGACGACCCGGCGCGCGCGCAGCAACTGGCCGACACCCGCATCGCGCTGACGGACGCACTGGCGCAGCAGGAAGCGGCCGCGCTGCGCATCGACGAACTCGCGCGCCAGCTCGACGCCGCCCGCCCGCAGGCACTGGCGCAGGACGTCGAGCGCTACACGCGCAGCGCCGAGCAGATCGAGCGCAGCTTCGCGCAGCGGCGCGACGCGCTCACCGTGCTCGAAGTCGAACTGCAGGCGGCCGGCGCACAGGGCCTGGACGAACGCCGCGCCGCGCTGGCGCGCGACCACGCCGCCGCCGAGCGCCGCGCCGGCCAGCTGGCGCGGCGGGCCGGCGCGCTCGACCTGCTACTGCGCAAGCTTCGCGACAAGCGACACGCGTTGACGCAGCGGCTGCAGGCGCCGCTGCAGGCACATCTGAACCATTACCTCGGCCTGCTCTTCCCGGGTGCGCGCATCACGCTCGACGACAGCCTGAGCCCCGGCCCGCTGACGCGCGACAGCGCCGGCGGCAGCGAAAGCGGCGAGGTCGACGCACTGAGCTTCGGCGCGCGCGAACAGATGGGCGTGATCGCCCGCCTCGCCTATGCCGATCTGCTGAAGGAAGCCGGCAAGCCGACGCTGCTCATCCTCGACGACGCGCTGGTGCACAGCGACGACGCGCGGCTGGAGCGCATGAAGCGCGTGCTGTTCGACGCCGCGCAGCGTCACCAGGTGCTGCTGTTCACCTGTCATCCGGACAAGTGGCGCGACATGGGCGTGCCGGTGCGCACACTGGAGGCGGCTTTGTAAGCGGGGTTTGCCTCAACGGCCGACGGCGGAACTGCATGCGCGGCGCCGGATCGGAGCAGCATTGCCGCCAACCGACGGAGTGCCGATGAATCCCGACAACGCCCTGCTCACCATTGCCCTGTTCGCCGCCTTCGCCGACGGCGTCAAGGACGACCGCGAGCGCGACCACGTACGCCGTTTTGCCGACTCGCTCGGCACGCAGGCGCCCGACCTGCCGCGTCTCTACCAGGACGTGCTGCTCAAGCGGGTGACCTTGCGCGACGCGACCTCGGCGCTGGAAGACCTCGGCCAGCGCCAGTTCGCCTACGAAATGGCGCTGTGCATCTGCGACGCCGACGGTCGCCAGTGCGACACCGAACGCGCCTTCCTCGCCGACCTGAAGCGTCAGCTCTGTCTCGACGGCGACGCGCAGGTGGCCGACGCCGAAAGCAAGGCCGACGCGCTGGCCGACCTCGACGCGTACGCACCCGCCACGATCGCTGCCTCCACAACGCTCGCTGCCGCGCAGCCGGCGCCGTCGGACGCCGAACTCGACAAGACCATCCTGAATTACGCCATCCTCAACGGCGCGCTCGAACTGCTGCCGCAGACCTGGGCCTCGGTCGCCATCATTCCGCTGCAGATCAAGATGGTCTATCGCATCGGCCGCGCGCACGGCTACGAACTCGATCAAGGGCACATCAAGGAATTCCTCGCCACGGTCGGCGTTGGCCTCACCTCGCAATACCTGGAGCAGTTCGGCCGCAAGCTGCTGGGCGGCCTGCTCGGCAAGATGGCCGGCAAGACCGTCGGCGGTCTCGGCCGCGCCGCCACCGGCATGGCCTTCTCGTTCGCCAGCACCTACGCGCTCGGTCACATCGCCAAACGCTATTACGCCGGCGGCCGGCAGATGAGCGCAGCGGCGCTGCAACAGGGCTTCCAGCAGATGCTGGAACCGGCGAAGAAACTGCAGGCCGACTACCTGCCGCAGATGCGCCAGCGTGCAACCGGCCTGGACGCCGCGCAGATCATGACGATGGTGCGTGGCGGCTGAGCGCGACCGGCCGGTTTGCGCTGGCGCAACGGCTCCGACGCAACGGCAGTGCACAATGACGGCCCCCGCAGTCCGCGGGCGATAAACCGATCATGAATGGGTAGGCCGTGAGTTCACTTCCGAAATGTCCGCAGTGCAGTTCCGAATACACCTACGAGGACGGCAGCATGTACGTCTGTCCGGAATGCGCGCACGAGTGGCCGCAGCGGGCCGCCGAAGCCACCGATCAGGCGCGCGTCGTGAAGGACGCCTACGGCAACGTGCTGACCGACGGCGACAGCGTCACGCTGATCAAGGACCTGAAGGTGAAGGGCTCGTCGTCGGTGCTGAAGGTGGGCACCAAGGTGAAGTCCATCCGCCTGGTCGAGGGTGACCACGACATCGACTGCCGCATCGACGGCTTCGGCGCGATGCAGCTGAAGTCGGAGTTCGTGAAGAAGGTCTGAACCGCACCTCAGCCAGCATTCCTCGCGCTCGCCGGCCCGTGACCGGCGCCTCACTGCGCGCTGTCGGCGGTCTGTAGAATCCGCAACGGTCATCCAGCCGGCAAAGCCCGGCCTACGGCGATGTCGCGGGAGGAGTGATGCAGACCTGTTCATCGGCAACACCGCGCACGGTGCCGTATGGGGTGTTGCCGTCTTGAGCCTGCGAGCCCGCATCCTGGCGCTGGTGTTCGCGTCGTCGTTGCTGCCGCTGCTGGTCGTTTTCTGGACACTGCTCGAAAGCCGCGAGGCCGCCATCGATCAGGCGCGCGAACGAGTCGGCACGCGGGCTTCGCAGCTGGCCGGCGAACTGGACGACAAGGTGTCCGGTACCGCGCAGCTGCTGTTCGGTCTGTCGCGCGTCGCCCAGGTCGGCCGAACCGACAAGGCGGCCTGTTCCGATTTCCTCGCCGCCGTACTGGACGAACACCCGCAGTACACCGGTCTGCTCACCATCCAGCCCGACGGCAATATGTTCTGCGATTCGCTGCGGACCGGGCGCACATTGAACGTGAGCGACCGCGCTTACTTCCGCCGCGCGCTGGACGCTCCGGGCGTCGTCGTCGAACCCGTCATAGGGCGGCTCACCGGCAAGGGCGTGCTGCAGATCGCCTATCCGGCCCGCTCGGCCGACCGCACCCTGCGATACATCCTTCTTGCCTCGCTCAATATGGACGAGTTCGGGCGCCGCGCCGCGGCGTCGCTGCCCTACGCCAGGATGAACCTGCAACTGTGGAACGCAGATGGCAGCCTCGTGATGGACTACCCCGGTGACGGGGCGGCGAAGCGGGTGGCGGGCACGGCGGAACGGACCTTCGTGCTCGGCGACGCGCGCAACCGCATCGCTGTCGTGAGCGGAGAGGGCGGCCGGCGGTTGTGGGCATCGACGCCACTGTCGCACAGTGCCGGCGCCGGCATGCGCATTGCGCTGAGCGTGCCCGAGGCGGAACTCGGGCGGGTGGCGGACGAACAGTTCCGGCAGGCAATACACGGTCTGATTCCGTTCGCCCTTTTGATGGTCGGCGGCGCCGTCCTGCTCGGAGAGTTCGCGTTGCGGCGGCAGACACAACGTCTGGCACGGGCGATCGCCCGCCTGGATCAGGGCAACTACGACGAACCGATCGGTGCGCCGTATCCGCGCGGCGAGTTCGGCGTGGTCATGAGCGCGCTCGACCGGATGGGCCGCTCGTTGAGCGAGCAGCGCGACGAGATCCGCCGCAATACCGAAGCGCTCGAACGTCAGGCCACGATAGATCCACTGACCGGACTCGCCAACCGCACCTTGCTGAACGATCGCCTGGAGCAGGCGCTGATACACGCACGCCGCGCCGGGCGCAGCGTTGCCGTGATGCTGCTGGATCTCGACCGCTTCAAGACGGTGAACGACAGCCTCGGTCACCGGCGGGGCGATGAGCTGCTGCAGTGCGTCGCCGCTCGGCTGCAGGCGAGCGTGCGCGAGGGCGATACGGTAGCGCGGCTGGGTGGCGATGAATTCGTCGTCGTGCTGAACGATCTGTTCGGCACCACCGACCTCGCGCCGATCGCGCAGAAGGTGCTGGATGCACTGTCCGCGCCGGTCGAGATTGAGGCACACCGGCTGTCGGTGGCGGCCAGCATCGGCATCGCGGCCTTCCCCGACGATGGCACCAGTCCCGAGCAACTGCTGCAGCATGCGGATACCGCGATGTACCGCGCCAAGTCGGGCGGTGGCAGTACGGTGGCCTTCTTCTCACCGGACATGATGCAGGCATCGGTCGAACGGCTGCGCATTGAAGCGGGCTTGCGACGCGCGCTGGAGGAGGGCGAATTCGTGCTTCATTACCAGCCCATCGTCGATGCGCAAAGCGGCCGCGTCTGCGCGGCCGAAGCGCTGATCCGGTGGAGCGATCCGCAATTCGGCGCAGTGCCGCCGGTCGCCTTCATCGGCGTTGCCGAAGAGACCGGCCTGATCGTGCCCATCGGCGAATGGGTGCTGCACACGGCCTGCGCCCAGACGGTCGCCTGGCAGAAGCAAGGGTTGGGCGACATTCCGGTTGCAGTCAATCTGTCGCCGCGTCAGTTCGGCGCACCGGCACTCGATCGCACGATTGCGCGTGCGATGGCGCAGACCGGCTGTCCCGCCTCGCTGCTGCATCTGGAAATCACCGAAAGCACGCTGATCGTACAACCGGATGCGGCGATGAGCGCGCTGGACCGGCTCAGCGCACTTGGCGTCGGCATCTCGATCGACGATTTCGGTACTGGCTACTCCTCGCTGAGCCGCCTGAAGGAACTGCCGGTCAACCGGCTGAAGATCGATCGAGCCTTCGTCAAGGAGATCGAGCGCGACGACAGTGACCGCATCATTGTCGAGGTGATCGTCATGCTGGCCAAGAAGCTCGGCCTCCACACCGTCGCGGAGGGTGTGGAGACTGCCGAGCAGCGCGCCTACCTGGAAACGCTGGGCTGCGACGAACTCCAGGGCTACCTGTTCTCCCGACCCTGCACGGCGGCGGCCTTTGAACATATCCTGCGCGAGCGGCGGGACTGCGGTTACCCGACAACTGAAGAACTTGTCGAGCGCTGACCCTCCGCGCAGCCATCTTCAGAAGCGCTCCACCTCGACTTTCACGTCGTCGATCGCCAGACCGTGATCGAAGCTGTAGTGGTTGCGCACCGCCCAGCGCAGCCACAGGCGGCCGCCGGCCGTCCATGCCGGCGTGATGATGCCGCCGAGCGCCTGTTTCGCCAGCGGGTCGCGGCCGAAGACCGGTGCGCCGCTCGGTGTCACGATCAGCGGCGACGGCGATTCGAAGTCGAAGCCGGCGCCCGGGCGCACCCAGTCGACATGGCCGAATTCCTCGCCGACGCCGTACTCGAACACCAGCACGTTCAGGTCGTCGCTGGCGCCCTGCCGCCACTGCTGGCCTTCGAACGCGACGCGCACCGCGTCGATGGTGCGCGCACCTGCGTTGCGGAAGGACACGACGATGTAGCCCGCGAGCTGACCGGAGGCAGGCGTGCCGAAGTAGCTGCCGCCGGTGCCGACCGCGCCGAGCGCGCGGTTGCTGTCGCCTTCGAGGCCGTAGCTGTAGAAGCTGCCGCCGGCATCGTCACCGGTATCGCCGCGGTAGGTCGGCGTCACCAGCGGCTGTTCGACGAAGTTGAGCAGGCGCCAGCCGGGCAGCGTGTCGTTGTCGCGCCAGTCGAAGGCGCGGCTGGTGGCGCCCAGCGTGTCGAAGTCCTGCACGTAGACGAAGTGCCCGCTGGCGTCCGGCGCCACCGCGATGTCGGCCATGGCCGGCAGCGCAGCGGCGCCGAGTGCGGCGGCGAGCAGGCAAGCGCGTATCGAAATCATCGCCACCGTCCGCTCAGGCGCGCTTGCGGCGTGCGGCTGCGCCGACGATGCCGAGGCCGGCGGCCAGCAGCGCGATCGAGGTCGGTTCCGGCACCGCCGGGATGGCGACGCTCAGCGACACGTTGTCGATGGCCAGACCGTGATCGAAGCCGGCGCTGTTGTAGTCGATCCAGGTAATCCACAGCGTCTGGCCGGCTTCCCACTCGAGCGCGATGTCGCCGCCGCGCAGCACGGCATTGGCGTTGCCGTCGGTGGCAAAGCCGGCGGTCGCGCCGGCGTTGGTCACCGTCGAGTTGTACTTGAACGCGCTGCCCGGATTGATCCAGGTGCCCACGCTGGCAAAGCTGTCGCCAAAGCCGTAGCGGAAGTCCAGCGTGTCGCTACCCTGGTTGGCTTCGCCGACGCGCCATTGCTCGGCGTCCCAGAACACGCTGACGCCTTCAATGGTGGCGCCGCTGTCGTTGCGGAAGGCGGCCGCGGCATAGCCGGACAGTGCGCTGGAGGCGGGCGAACCCCAGTAGGCGCCGCCGGAGCCGAGTGCGCCGAGCGCGCGGTCGCTGTCGCCATTCTGGCCGTAGCTGTAGAAGTAGCCGCCGGCGTCGCTGCCGTTGCCGGCACGGTAGAAGGTCTTGGCGACCTTGGCCGAGTCGAACAGCGACCAGCCGCCGATGGTGCTGTCATTGCTCCACGCGACGTTGCTGCTGCCATTGGCGGAGGCCAGCGTGTCGAAGTCCTGGAAGTACTCGAAGCTGTCGAACAGGCCGGAAGCGTCGCGTTCGAGCGTGACGCTGACGGCGGACTGGGCCGGGGCGGCGAGTGCAGCGAAGGCAACGGCGAGAGCGGTGGCGAGGGTGCGGTGGATCATGGTGAGGTTCTCCGTGAGGTGCGGTGGGTTCGGATTCAGGCGAGCGGCAACAGCGCGCGGTGGGCGCTGCCGGGCAGCGTGCGCACGGTGGCGCCTTCGCTGAGCGTGTACTGGCGGGACTTGACGGTACTGACGAAGTACCAGGTGGAGCGGCACTCGTCGCGCGTGGCGGTCAGCACCATGAAACCGCGATGACCGGTTTCGGCGTACTTGAGGTCGGGAATGTTGTCGACCATCCACTGCGCAACGACCGCGGGCGCGTCGGTGCGGCGCGTGACCTCCATGCCGGGCGAGGACACGCCCGGTGTGGCGAACTCGACGCCGATGCGGTTACCGGCGGCGTCGGTCAGGTCACTCGCCCAGGCGTTGTGCGTGTCGCCGGCGACCACGATCAGGTTCTTGTCGAGCCGGCGCGCAGCGGCGTAGACCGCCTCGCGCGCCGCTTCGTAGCCGCCCCAGGCGTCGGTGCTGCGCGGGATCGACGGCTGGCCGAGGATGTAGCGCTCGGCACGGGTAAGCGCGTCGGGCCGCGTCGCCGCCTTGTCGTTCAGCGCCATCCAGTTGGAGATCGAGATCTGGTCGAGCGCGATGGCAGCCGGAATTTCGGCGCGCGCCATCAGCACCTGCTGGCCAAGTACCTGCCAGGTCGCGGTCGAATCGGCCATCTGCTGTTCCAACCAGGCCTGCTGCACGCTGCCCAGCATCTGCCGGCTGTCGTCGCCGATCGCCGCGCGCAATGCGTCGGCATCGATGCCGTCGGGACCAACGAAATCGCCGAAGGCGAGCTGTTCGGTGCGCGCCAGCAGGCGGGTTTCCAGCATGTGCAGCGAAAGCAGATCGCCGAAGTCGAAAGAGCGGTAAATGCGGCGCAGGTCGGCGGTGTCCGGCGTGCGCACCGGCAGCCACTCGTGATAGGCCTTCAGCGCCGCCGCGCGGCGGTCGGCGTAGGGCCCTTCGGTGGCCGGCGTGTGATTGGCGGCGCCCGACACGAAGGTGTTGTTGCACACCTCGTGATCGTCCCAGACCGCGATCAGCGGCACTGCGGCGGTCAGTGCCTGCAGGCCGGGGTCACCGCGGTACAGCGCGTGACGGGTGCGGTAGTCGGCCAGCGTGATGCACTCGCCCGCCGGCAGCACTTCGCGGCCGAGCGCTGCGGCGTCGTCGGTGGCATAGCCGCCGCGTCCGTATTCGTAGATGTAGTCGCCGAGATGCAGCGCCGCGTGCAGGTCGTCCATGCGCGCCGCTTCCGCGTAGGCGTGGAAGTAGCCGGCCGGGAAGTTCGAGCACGAAAAAACGGCGAGCTTCACCTGGTCGACGGCGCCCTCGGGCAAGGTACGCGTGCGACCGACCGGCGAGCGCTGGCTGCCGTAGGTGAAGCGGTAGTGGTAGCGCGTGTCGGGGCGCAGGCCATCGACGTCGATCTTCACCGTGAAGTCGCGCGTCGCATTGGTGCGGAACAGGCCGCTGCGCACGACACGGCTGAACGCGGCATCGGTCGCCACTTCCCAGAACACGCGCGGCTGGGCGTCGCCCGGCGCGGTGATGCGGGTCCACAGGATGACGCGGCGCGCCAGCGGGTCGCCGCTGGCGATGCCATGAACGAAGGGCGCGGCGGCGGCCTGCGCGGTCGTGCCGGAAAGAAGGGCCGGCGCGGCAAGCGCGGCGGCGCCGAGGGTGCCGATGAACTTGCGGCGGCTGGTCGGGGATGTGGTCATGTACGGTCGGCGCAATACGGAAATGCGAAGGCCGCACAGTGTTGTTTGCCGACATTACAGGCCGCATCTGCGCGACGCCGCCGCTCGTGGTCCGTTCAGACTATCGGCGGCGACGGCGCACGTCGTTCACCCGGTTTGCGCAAATTGACCGAAAATCGTGCGCCGCATTGGCCGCCCGCGGTATTTTCCCGGTCATGGACAGACGACGCACCGCCCCACTCGAAGCCGTAATGGACCTCCTGCTCGACGCCGTATGCGTCGTGGACGAGTTCGGGCACTTCGTATTTGTCAGCGCCGCCTTCGAGCGCATCTTCGGCTACAGCTGCGACGAGGTGATCGGCCGCCGGATGATCGACCTGGTGCTGCCGGAAGACCGTGAGCGCACGCTGCGCGCGGCGGCCGAAATCATGTCGGGCGACCCCAAGCTCAGCTTCGAGAACCGCTATGTGCGCAAGGACGGCGCCATCGTGCACATCCTGTGGTCGGCGCGCTGGTCGGAAAGCGAACGGCTGCGCGTGGCGATCGCGCACGACATCACCGCACGCCGGCGTGCCGGCGACATGCAGGCGGCGATGTACGCGATGTCCGAGGCGGCGCACGTGGCGACCGACCTGTTCGACCTGCTGGCACGCGCGCATCGCATCGTCGCCGACCTGCTGCCGGCCGAGCGCATGATGGTGGGCGTGCGCAACGAGATCGACGGCGCACTCAACATCGCCTACGCAGCCGACGCGCACGGCGATCCGGTCGACGGCCTGCCGTCGCGCTGTATCGATTTCTGTGCCGACGTGGTGGCGCGCGGCGAAACCCGACTGATGGCCGGCGAACGCGGCGAAACCTGGCTCGGTGCGCCGCTGGTATCGGCCGACGGCTGCCTCGGCGCGCTGGCGTTGAAGCGCGCCCCCGGTGCTCCGGTGTTCACCGAGCGCGACCGCGAACTGCTTAACTTCGTCGCCACCCAGATCGCCACCGCGCTGGAGCGCATGCAACTGCAGACGCGCCTGCGCCGCATGGCGCAGTACGACGGTCTGACCGGCCTGCCTAACCGCGCGCTGCTGCACGACCGCATCGAAACGGGGATCGCCGCGGCGCGGCGCGCCAAGGGCCGGCTGGCCCTGCTCTATCTCGACCTCGACCGCTTCAAGGAAGTGAACGACACGCTGGGCCACGCCGCTGGCGACGTGCTGTTGCACGATGTCGCACAGCGCCTGCGCCACTGCGTGCGCGACGCCGACACGGTGGCGCGCATTGGCGGCGACGAGTTCGTCGTGCTGCTGGCCGACGTGCGCCGCATGGAGGACGCCGAGACGGTGGCCGACAAGATCCGCGATGTACTGGCCAGACCGGTGACGATGGACGGCCACGAACTCACGGTCGGCGCCAGCATCGGCATCGCCCGCTGGCCGGAGAACGGCGACAGCGCGAAGGATTTGCTGCTGATCGCCGACGCCGCGATGTACGCCGCCAAGCGGCGGCGCTGAACGCTGGCGCGCTCAAGCGCCGTCGTCGATGAACTGCAACCGCGCCAGTTGTGCGTACAGGCCATTGCGCGCCAGCAGTTCGGCGTGCGTGCCGGATTCGATCGCGTGACCGTGGTCGAGCACGATGATGCGGTCGGCGCGCTGTACGGTGGCCAGGCGGTGCGCCACCACCAGCGTGGTGCGACTGGCCATCAGCGGTGCCAGCGCAGCCTGCACCATGCGCTCGCTTTCGGCATCGAGCGCCGAGGTGGCTTCGTCCAGCAGCAGGATGGGGCGGTCGGCCAGGATGGCGCGGGCGATCGCGATGCGCTGGCGCTGGCCGCCGGACAGCCGCACGCCGCGTTCGCCGAGCGGGCTGTCATAGCCGCCCGGAAGCTGGCGGATGAAGGCGTCGGCAAAGGCGGCCTCGCAGGCGGTGCGCACTTCATCGTCGCTCGCGTCCGGCCGCGCGTAGCGCACGTTGTCGGCCACGCTGGCGGCGAAGATGACGGCCTCCTGCGGCACCAGTGCGATGCGCGCGCGCACGGCGGCCGGGTCGGCCTGCGCCAGCGGCACGCCGTCGATCTCGACGCTGCCGGCCTGCGGATCGTAGAAGCGCAGCAGCAGCTGGAACAGCGTGGATTTGCCGGCGCCCGAGGGGCCGACCAGCGCCACCGTCTCGCCGGCGCGTACCGTCAGGTCGAAGCGGTCCAGCGCCGGAATGTCCGGCCGGCTCGGGTAGCAGAAGCGCACGCCGCGGAAGGCGATGTCGCCGCGCGCTGGCTGCGGCAGCGGCAGCGGGTCGGCCGGCGCCGCGATGTCCGGCTGCGTATCGAGCAGTTCGATCAGGCGCTCGGTGGCGCCGGCGGCGCGCTGCAGTTCGCCCCACACCTCGGACAGCGCGCCGACCGAACTGGCGACGATGGCGGCGTAGAACACGAAGGCCGACAGTTCGCCGGCGCTGAGCCGCCCGGCCAGCACGTCATGACCGCCCACCCACAGGATCAGGGCGACCGAGCCGAACACCAGCAGGATGACCATGACGATCATCACCGCCGTGTGGCGGTAGCGGCGCACGCCGGTGTCGAAGCTGCGCTCGACCAGCGCCGCGAAATGCGTGCGGTCGGCCGCCTCGTGACCGCAGGCCTGCACGATGCGGATGGCGTGCACGCTCTCGTCGACATGGGTGCCGAGGTCAGCCACCCGCGCCTGTCGCTCGCGCGACAGCCCGCGCACGCGGCGGCCGAAAATGACGATGGGCGCCACCACCACCGGCACGCCGGCCAGCACCAGCAGCGTCAGCCGGCCGCTGGTCAGCCCCAGCATGACCAAGCCGCCGGCCAGCATCAGCGTGTTGCGCAGTGCGATCGACAGGGTCGATCCGACCACGTTCTCGATCTGCGCGGTGTCGTTGGTCAGTCTGGAAATGACTTCGCCAGTACGCCCGGCCTCGAAGAAGGAGGGCGGCAGGGTCAGCAGGTGGGCATACACCCGCGTGCGCAGATCGGCCGCCACCCGTTCGCCCAGCCAGGACACGTTGTAGAAGCGCAGCCAGGTGGCGCCGGCCAGCAGCACGACCAGCCCCAGCGTGCCGGCCAGCGCGCGGTCCAGCCACTGCGGGTCGCCGGCGGCGAAACCCTGGTCGATCACGCTGCGCAAGCCCTGACCCAGCGCCAGCGCCGAACTGGCGGCCAGCACCAGACCGAGCGCCGCCAGCGCCAGACGGCCGCGGTGCGGCTTCACCAATTCCCACATCACGTGCCGGGCACGACGTAAATCACTCACGCAGAATCATCCTTTTTGTTGTATATTCGCGCCCCTACCCAAGTGCGCGGGTGGCGAAATTGGTAGACGCGCTGTCTTGAGGGGGCAGTGCCGCAAGGCGTGAGAGTTCGAGTCTCTCTCCGCGCACCACACCTTCAGCACCTTCCGGTGCTCATCCCGAACCGTCCGGATCGGGAGAATCCCATGTCATTGAACCTGCCGCAGCTTACCGTGCTGCAGTGCGCTGCTGGCTGTCCGCGCGCTTTGTTACTATGCGCGTCGCAATTCCGAGCCAATCAACCCAAATCAAGACTTCCTGACAACGAGCGGGAGGCGGACGAGGTCGGAGAAGGAGACAGCGATGGCGTTGGACAAGGTCCTGCTGGGACGCTTGCTGCAGTTGAACGAACCGTGGACGGTACGCGATTTCCGTTTCGATCCGGGTGCCCGCCGCATCGACGCATGGATAGGCCTCGAAGTTCAGCGCGGCTGGTTCGGCCTGGCGCGCAAGCAGGAGCCGGAGGCGGCAGAGCGCGTCTGGCGTCACATCGATCTGGCCGGGTGGCGCTGTCATCTGCGCGTGCTGGCGCCACCCAACGCCGATCTGAGCTCGCTGCCGTGGGCCGGCCCGGCCGACATGCCTTTCTCGCAGGCGCTGTCAAAACAGGTGTTCGCACTGTTCAACGAAGGTGTTTCGCTGAACGGCATCTGCGCCATCACCGGCATTCCGCTGCAGGAACTGTGGAAGTTCAAGTTCGCGCTCGATCAGGGCAAGGCGGCGATCGCCGAACCGTCGAAGGCATCCGCCGCACCTCCCCTGCAGCCCGCCGCTGATCCCGGTGCGCCGCCCGCCGCGGCGTCCGACGACGATATTCCCGACGTGGCCGATCCGGTCTGGCTGCAGCTGATCGAAGGCCAGCGCGACATCGACATCCGGGCGCTCAGCCTGAAACTGCTGATGACCCGCCTGCGCAGCCAGATGGAGGTGATCACCGACGACGAGGTGCGGATGCTCAAGCTGCGCGAGCTGCACCGCTACTTCGTCAAGAACGCCCGCATGCTGGGCCACGAACTGGCGCAACTGCGCACGCACTGATTCCCGGACGGACTTACATGACGACTCAGAACACGTCCGCCGTGAGCGGACGCATGATGGGGCTGTCCGAAGCGACGGCCCTGATCCGCGGCGGTGGTCACTTCAGCGTCGCCGGCGACGAAGCGCTGCTGCGCCAGCTGCCGCGCGGTCACTGGATAGGCGGCACCATTCCCTACTTCATGGGCCAGGACGGCGGCGTCACCACGCGCGACCAGCTCTATGTCGCGCAGGTGCCGGTGATCAACGGCCTGCCGATGATCCGCTTCTACGACCAGATCAGTCTCGAACGCGTCTGTGCCGACGCGCCGGAGAACGGCTTTTCCATCATCGTGATGCCGGCGTTCTCGGCCGTGCATTCGCTGTTCGCACGCAACGCGCCCGGCTACGAGGACATGTACCTGAAGCCGCTGGTCGGCTGGATTTCCGGCATTCACCTGTCGGATCTCGGCCGCGCCAGCCCGCTGGTGGTCAATGGCGAAACGCTGGAATTCGACGGCGAACGCGCGCTGGTGATGCACGTGCCGCTGCCCGAGAGCAAGTACGCGCAGATTGACATCATCAACCTGTTCACCCAGGGCGAGGGCGACCGCATCCGCTTTCCGGCCAAGGGTTTCAGCGCGACCGAATGCCTGATCAACGGGCAGCCCGGCAACTTCGCGCAGTACGTCAGTTCGCGCGCGATCGACACCAAGCTGCCGCTGGTGGCCGACTACAGCGGCGCGATGATCAACGTGAGCATCAAGTCGGTCGATGCCGGCAAGGGCACGGTCGATTTCTACGCGCCGGTATTCGATGACATCGAATACCGCTTCGCGGCGCCGGTGCCGGATTACGTCAGCGCCTTTCACACCGCGTTGCCGGGGCAGACCGGCCCGATAGGCTTCAGCTGCAACTGCGTGCTGAACTACCTGTACAGCGAGCTCGAAGGCAAGCGCGTGCCGGCCATGCTGGGCCCGATGACTTTCGGCGAAGTGGCTTACCAGCTGCTGAACCAGACGCTGGTGTATCTGACCATCGAGGGCTGAGCGCGTTCTTGTGGGAGCGGCCTTGGCCGCGACCCGGCCGCTGCACTAAGCAGGCTTCGATCAAGGCTGCAGTCGGGATCAGAAGACCCCTCCCACAGAACCTCGCCCACGCGCGACGGCCGGGTGCCGATTGGCGTAGCATGCCGCTTTCCCGTCCAGCATCGCATCCCGCATGAACGACTCCTCTTCCCAGCCGCGTCGCCTCGCGCTCGTCATCGACGCCGACAACGCGCAGCCTTCGCTGATCCAGCCCGTCCTGCTCGCCGCCGCATCGCGTGGCCGCGTCACCGTGCGCCGCATCTACGGCGACTGGACCTCGCCCAACATGACCAGCTGGAAGGCGCACCTGCTCGATCACTCGATCCGGCCGATCCAGCAGTTCCGCATCGTCGGCGGCAAGAACGCGACCGACAGCGCGATGATCATCGACGCGATGGACCTGCTGCACTCCGGCCTGGTCGATGGCTTCTGCATCGTGTCCAGCGATTCCGACTTCACTTCGCTGGCACGTCGCATCCAGGAGAGCGGCCTGTTCGTGATGGGCGTCGGCCGCCGCACGACGCCCGTCGCCTTCCAGCGCGCCTGCGAGGAGTTCGTGTTCACCGACGACATGCGCGCGTCGCCCCCCGCTTCGGCGCAGAAGAAGAAACCGGCGGCATCCTCCGGCGCCGCCGCTGCGCGCCCCGAACCGACACCGCGCAGACCGCGCAACGCGCAACCTGACGCGCAGATCCTCGAACTGCTGTCGCAGGGCATCCGGTCGGCCACCGACGAGGACAGCGGCTGGGCCGGCATCGGCCGCGTCGGCCAGATCGTGCGCCAGTACGAACCCGGCTTCAGTCACAAGGACTACGGCCACGCCAGCCTGTCCGGCCTGCTGGAAAGCCATCCGGAACTGTTCCGCCTGCGCAAGGGCGACAACGGTCAGGCGCAGGTGCAGCTGATCGAGCGAGCGGCTGACAAGCAGCTCGAACTGCTGCCGGAACCGGCTGCGGACAGCGCCGCGGAGACCAGCGGCGAGGCGCCGGCCAAGTCGCGCCGCAGCCGCCCGCAACGCAAGGCCAAGCCGGCCGCCGAGGCGGTGACGCCCGCGCCGGCCGAAACGCCCGCCACGGCCGTGCAAGCGGCGGTCGAACCAACCGAGGTCAAGCCCGCCAAGCCGCGCGCACCGCGCCGCAGCCGGACCCGCAAGCCGGAAGGCGAAGCGCCGCAGTCCTGAGCGCCGGTCTCAGCCGCGCGCTTCGTCGGCGGCGGTCGAGTCCTGCCGCGGCGGCCAGAAGAAGTCGCGCGGCCGGGTCAGGAAGCGGCGGGCGAGCTTGACCGACAGCCCGCGCGTGTCTTCCGGCTCGATGCCGCGCGAGCGCAGCGCCACCTTCATCGCAAGGCTGAAGCTGACGATGAGGTTGGTCAGGCCGATCAGCATCACGCCGAGCGCACCGACCGCGATGGTGTGCCAGTCGAGATCGAAGCCGAGCGCGTGCGTGCCGTAGGCGAGGTTGGCCGACGCGAAGGCGACGTGGCGGATGTCCAGCGGCAGGCCCAGCAACTGCCCGATGATGGGTGTGCTGCCCAGCATGCAGCCGAACAGGAAATTCCCCATCAGCGCGCCGAGGTTGTGTTCGACATAGTTGGCCAGCCGGTTCAGTCGCGCTTCGCCCAGCAGCGCCCGCAGCCATTTCACGCGGCGCAGCCGCTCCGGCACCCGGTGATACAGCGACTGGTTGTCGTAGTAACCCGAAATGAGACCGCTGAGGAACAGGAAGACGCCGGCGATCGCCGCGTGCGGAATGGCCATGCTGAGCAGCGGATGCAGGTCGTGCAGCAGGTGCGCGCCCTTGACCGGATCGACCGGGTGCCAGTCGAGGAAGGTACCGCCGACCATCGCAATCGACATCGCAGTCAGGAAGCCGATCAACACATTGCCGGCGATCGATATCCACTGCGTGCGGCTGACCTGCGCGGCCAGATCCGCCAGCACGCCAAGGCGCGCGTCGCGGTTCTGCTTGCCGTCGAGCGCGGCGGCCAGCGTGGCGGCGGTCATCGCTGGCTGCTTGGTGGCAACGGTCAGGTGCAGGATGTGGATCAGCACGAAACCCAGCCCGTAGTCGAGGCTGTGCACGACGGCCTCCCACACCGGCGGCAGACCGAGTTTGCCGGTCACGATCTTGATCAGCGCCATGCAGCCGATGATCAGGCCGGCACCGGCGGCGGCGCGGAACATGCCGAAGAACTCGCCGCGACTTTCGGTCACGTAGTGCTCGCCCGACTTGCTCGCCTGTTCGGTCACGCGCCGCGCCAGCAGTTCGGTGGTGCCGGAGAACAGGTCGCGCACGCTGTTGCGGCGGGTTTCCTGGCGCACCAGACAGAGGAAGAAATCGATCGCGCGGGCGCGCAGGGTCGGCGCATCGACGGCAGGATCGGGCAACACCAGCATGCGCAGCAGGCGCAGCCGGCCGGTGATCTGCTCGATGCGCGCCAGCACGAACACCAGGTTCACGCCGACGCCCGCCTCGCGCGAACGGCGCCGGATGGTGTCGACATAGCTCACGCACTGTTCGAGCAGCACTTCGAGGTGGCCGTCGTGCGGCAGCACCTCGTCGCTGTCGGTGTGGCGGGCGATGAAAGCGCGTACCTCGTCGCTCTGCGCGAGGAAGGGCGACTCGTGCCGCGCCAGTGCCGGCAGATAGCGCAGCAACGCCGGCTCCATGCCGAGCGCCGCCAGCCGGTGCGAAGCCATGCGCATCGCTTCGAACAGCTCGTGCCGGATCTGGCGACGCGCCGGTGCAAAAGCATCGCCGGTCACCTGCAGCAGATCGAGCAGCGCCTGCCAGTCCTCGCGCGGAATGGCGCTCATCCATTCGCCATCACCGGCGTCGTCGAACACCTCGCTGAACAGGTCGCGCAGGAAGTCGGCATCGACCGCCGGCGGCAGCATGCGGCCGAGCAGCCGACTGCTCAGACCGCTGAAGAAGCCCTGGTTGGCGAGCACCCCGGATTCGGCATACAGCGTGCGGTGCATGCGCGCGGCAAGCACCGCGTTCAGATGGGCCGACAGCGCGCCGGCCAGTTCCGCGCGCGCGCCGAGCAGGCGCAGCAGCGCGCGGAAACGCGACTCGGCAACCTCGACGCCGTCGCGTCGTCCGGGGCGCATCAGTGTGATCAAACGGGCGAGCCGCTCGCCGGTGGTGTCGGTGGTGTTGCGCGCCACCTCTTCGAGCAGCGCAGTCAGTTCGGCGACGTAGGCAGTGCTGTGTGTCGTCATGATCGAAGCGGAATAGCGGAATGTGGATCGGGGTCGGCGCGCCGCCCCGCGCGGCGTTCAGTCGCCGCGGGCGATGCGGCCATCGACCAGTTCGATGCGGC
Source organism: Methyloversatilis discipulorum (assembly GCF_018780585.1). Lineage (GTDB taxonomy): Bacteria > Pseudomonadota > Gammaproteobacteria > Burkholderiales > Rhodocyclaceae > Methyloversatilis > Methyloversatilis discipulorum_B. The sequence continues at coordinate 28,603 of NZ_JADMJL010000055.1, forward strand.
GGTCGCAGCGCGCCGCCAGACGCGGGTCGTGCGTCACGATGAGGCAGGCGCTGCCGCGTTCGCGATTGAATTCGCGCAGCAGCGCAAAAATATCATCCGCCGTGTGAGTGTCCAGATTTCCGGTGGGTTCATCGGCCAGTATCAGCCGCGGCGACAGCGACAGTGCGCGCGCGATCGCCACCCGCTGCTGCTGACCGCCAGACATCTGATTGGCCTTCTTGTGCTCGTGGCCCTTCAGACCGACGCGATCCAGCAGATCGAAGGCCACCGCCTCCGCCTGCGCGGTGGCGACACCGTGCTCGATGATGGACGGCATCATGACATTTTCCAGCGCGCTGAAGGCCGGCAGCAGATGATGGAACTGGAATACGAAGCCGATATGACGGCCACGGAGCACGGTCAGCGCCTGTTCGGACAGGCCGCGCGTCTCGGTCCCGGCAATCGCCAGCTCGCCCGAGGTCGGTCGTTCGAGCAGACCGATCAGGTTGAGCAGCGTGCTCTTGCCGGAGCCGCTGGGGCCGATCAGCGCGCAGAACTCGCCCTCGGCCAGTTCGAAGTCGAGCCCGTGCAGCACTTCGGTTTCTACCGGCGTGCCGATGCCGTAGGACTTGCGCAGGCCCCGCAGCGATACGATGGCGTTCATGCGCCGCGCCTCATGCACGAATCGCCTGCACCGGGTCCATCTTGGCCGCGCGCCGCGCCGGAATCAGCGCCGCCAGCACGCCGACCACCAGCGCGATCAGCGCCGCCGACAGCGCGATACCGGTGTCCAGCTGCGGCTGGAACAGCGGCGCGCCGTCGCCGGTGCGATAGACGCTGGAGAAGAACTGCAGCAGACCCCAGGCGAGCGCGACACCGGACAGCGCGCCGACGAAACCGACCAGCCCGCCCTGCAGCAGAAAGATGCCCATTACGCGGTTCGAACTGGTGCCCATCGCGCGCAGGATGCCGATCTCCTTCTGCTTCTGCACCACGCTCACCACCAGCACGCTCGAAATGCCGAGCGCCACGATGACGATGACGAAGCCGCGGATCAGGTTGTTCGATACCGTCTGGTTGCGCAGCGCGGCCAGCAGCTGGGAATTGGTGGTCATCCAGCTTTCGACCGTCAGGCCGCTGCCGGCCTGCAGCCGCTCGCTCACCTCCTGCGCATCGAAGATGTCGGCCACCGTGATGTCGATGTTCGACACACCACCCGGCAGGTCGAGCAGCGACTGCGCCAGCTTCATCGTCGTAAACACCCAGCGCCGATTCAGGTCCTTGTTGCCGATGTCGAACAGGCCGGTAATCTGCAGCAGTTCGTCGCGCCCGCCAGCGGCGCGCAGGAACATCTTGTCGCCCACCGTGACGCCGAGATCCTTCGCCAGTTCGATACCGATGATGGCGTTCGTGCCGTCGACCTGGAAGGCGCCGCGCGTCATGTAGGTGTCCATCTTGACGATGCGGCGATAGCGGTCGGGCTCGACGCCGACCAGCGCGACCGACTTGCTGGCGCGACCGCGCAGCGCGAAAGCGGGGCCGCTCACCACCGGCGACACCGCAACCACGCGCGGCTGTGCTTCGGCCAGCTTCACCATCGCTTCCCACTGGTCGATCGAACGCAGGCGCTGCGCGCGCGGCTCGATCAGCACGGAGCTGGCAGGGTCGGTCGAGGCGCGCAGGTTCACTTCCTCGAGCGGCCGCATCACGACGTGCGCCTGACTGCCCAGCACGCGGTCGATGATGGTGGCCTGCAGCTGCGATATCAGCTGCGACAGGAACACGATGACCGCGACGCCGCCGGTCACGCCAAGCAGGATGAGCGCGGTCTGCATGCGCCCCTCGCGCAGGAAGCGCAGCGCGACCAGGAACTCGAACGGAAGCTTGGGCCGCGCCATCGTCAGCGACCGAGATTGGGCGTCGGGCCCGGTGCGCCGCGCGCCGGCTTGATGCGGATGCGGTCGCCATCGAGCGCGCCGCCGGCCGGCATGATGGCGACCTCACCCTCGGCCAGTCCGTCGGTGATCTCGACGCGGCCGACGCCGCGCAGACCGACTTTCACCGGCACCTTCGCCGCTGCGCCGTCGCGCGCGACCAGTACCCAGGGCGCAGCGCTGTCGACCTCGCGCACCGCCTCCAGCGGCAGCGACAGCGCCTGCTCCTTGCGACCGATCACCACCTCGACCGATACCGTCATGTCCGGCCGCAGGAAGGCCGGCGGTTCGGGCACGCGCAGCCGAACCTCGACCGTGCCGCGCTGGGCGTCGATGGCGGGCGACAGGTAGTAGACAACGGCGTCAAAAGGCTGACCGGGGAAGGCGTCCGCCACCGCCTGAGCGCGGGCGTCGAGCCGCAGGTAGCGCAGGTTCTTCTCGTCCAGCGTCGCGTAGATGCGCGTTTCGCCGTTTTCGGCCAGCGTCAGCAGCGCGCGGCCGGCCTGGGCGACGTCGCCCGGCTCCGCGTCGCGCGCAATCACCAGCGCATCGACCGGCGCGCGCAGCGTCAGCAGGTCGCGTCGTGCCTGCGCCGATTCGAGCGCAGCCTGTGCCTGCGCCAGCCGCGCCTGGGCGCTGACACGTTCGGCACCGCGTGGCGTGTTGGCGTCGCGCTGCGCCTGCGCGGTGCGCAGCTGGGCGCGCGCGTTGTCCAGCTGGCGCGCCGCCTCGTCCAGTTTCGACGGCGAGAAGAACTGCTGCGCCACCAGCGCCTCGGCGCGCTGGTACTCGGCCTCGGCCACGCGCAGATTCGCCTCGGCCTGCTTCACCGCCTGTTCGGCCACCGGCAGGCCGACCGCGTCGAGCTGGGTGAAACGCGCCTGCGCTTCGGCAATCTGCGAGCGCGCCTGTTCGACCGCCGCGTCGGCGTCGCTCGCGCGCAGCCGCACAAGCAGATCACCGGCCTTGACCGCCGCGCCCTCGCGCACGGTCACCTCGTCGATGATGGCAGTGATCTGCGTGCCCAGTTCGATGCGCGACGGTGTGGCGATGCGGCCGGTGGCGACCACGCTCTGGGTCAGCGGCGAACGCTCGACCTTGACGACATCGACGGCGATGCCGCGCGGCCAGAACAGCCATGCGACGAGCACCGCTGCGGCGAGCAGCAGTGCGATCAGGTGACGGGTTTTCATTGAAGGGGTCAGGAAGCGGGCGGGAGCAGTGTGTCGATCAGCGCGTCGAGCTGTCTGTGATCCGGGTTACCGATGATGCGTTTGACGATGCGGCCATCGCGATCGACGAGGAAGCTGGTCGGCGTCGCACGGATGCCGCCGAAGCCGCGATCAAGGGCCCCGACCGGGTCGAAGCCTACGCGAAACGGCAGCTTTTCGCGCTGCGCGAAGTCCTGCACATGGCTCGGCGCGTCGTAGGACATGGCGACCGCCACCACCTCGAAACCCCGCGCCGCGTGGCGGCGGTGCGTGTCCGCCAGACCCGGCATGCCCTTGATGCAGGGGCCGCAGGAGGTGGACCAGAAATTCACCAGACGCACTTTTCCATCGGCGTGACCGAGGTCGATCCGGCCACCGTCCAGCAGCGCGACCTGAAGTGCCGGCACCTGCTCCGGATGACCGGTGCCGCGCAGCAGCCATACCACTGCAATCAGCGCCAGCAACACTAACGGTGATACCCATTTGCGATCCATAATCTTCATTCGTTCAAACACAGAGGGCTTCGACCATGCGTGCGATTGTCGGTTTTGTGGCGTGTCTTGTCATGTGCACCCAGGTGTGGGCACTGTCACTGTCCGACCTGTCGGACAAGGACGCCGGCGGTGGCCTGAAGGAGGCACTGACCCAGGGCGCGTCGAAGGCGGTCGATCTGCTCGGCAAGCAGGACGGCTTCCTGAAGAACGCCAAGGTGAAGATCCCGATGCCCGACGGCCTGCGTCAGGCGGAAAAGCTGATGCGCACCTTCGGCATGAAGAAGCAGGCCGATGAACTGATCACCGCGATGAACCGCGCTGCCGAGGCGGCGGTACCGGAAGCGAAGGAGCTGCTGGTCGGCGCGGTCAAAGACATGAGCGTCGAGGACGCGAAGAAGATACTGACCGGTGGCGACACGGCGGGCACCGAATACTTCAAGGGCAAGACCTCGGCCCAGCTGAAGGAACGCTTCAAGCCCATCGTGCAGAAGGCGATGGACAAGGTGGGTCTGGCCAAGAGCTACGAGAAGTTTGCGTCCAAGGGGGCGCAGTATGGCGTGATCAGCAAGGAAGACGCCGACCTCGACAACTACGTGACGCAGAAGACGCTGGACGGCCTGTTCACGATGGTGGCCGAAGAGGAGAAGGCCATCCGCAAGAACCCGGTCGGCGCTGCCGGCAGCCTGGCGAAAAAGGTGTTCGGCGCGCTGCGCTAGGCGCGGCCCGCGCAGACCTTCGCGATAGCGCCGCCGCTCGACGCCGCTATCGCGAGCAAGCTCGCTCCCACACAAGCCCGGCCCCAGCTACAGGTCGGGCACGATCCCTGTGGGAGCGGCCTTGGCCGCGACGCGGCGGTTGCAGTCCGGCGGCTTCGATGCAGACCGCTGTCGGGGTCAGAAGACCCCTCCCACAAGAACCTCAACCGCGGTGAGCGCCAGGCACAGTCCACGGTGGGAGCGGCCCTGGCTGCAACACGGCCGTTGCAGACGGCCGGCTTCGATTCCGACTTCTGTCGGGGTCAGAAGACCCCTGACACAAGAACCTCAACCCCGGTGAGCGCCAAGCGCCGCCCTCAGCGCTTCGCGGCCTTCGCGAAGGCCGCGGCCAGCGCATTGTTGGCGGCAGGCGCCTCCTTGGCTTTGGCCATCGCGCGCGGGTCGGGGCGCGCACCGCGATTGTCGCGGCCACCGCCGGCAGGCTTCTTCACCACTTCGTCGCCCAGGCGCATGGTCAGCGCGATGCGCTTGCGTGCCAGGTCGACCTCGACCACCTTCACCTTGACGATGTCGCCCGCCTTCACCACTTCAGCCGGGTCCTTCACGAAGCGGTTGGCGATGGCCGACACGTGCACCAGGCCGTCCTGGTGCACGCCGATGTCGACGAAGGCGCCGAAGTTGGTCACGTTGGTCACCACACCTTCGAGCTGCATGCCCGGTTCGAGGTCCTTCATGTCCTCGACGCCGTCGCGGAAGCTGGCCGTCTTGAACTCCGGGCGCGGGTCGCGGCCCGGCTTTTCGAGTTCGCGCAGGATGTCCTGCACGGTCGGCAGGCCGAAGCGCTCGTCGGTGTATTTCTGCGCCGACAGCTTCTTCACTGTGGCGGCGTCGCCGATCAGCTCACGCGCCTTCTTCTGCACGTCGGCCAGTATCCGCTCGACCACCGGATAGGCTTCCGGGTGCACCGCCGAAGCATCCAGCGGATTGTCGCCATTCATGATGCGCAAGAAGCCGGCGCACTGTTCGAAAGTCTTGTCGCCGAGTCGCGGCACCGACAGCAGGGCCTTGCGCGAAGGGAAGGCGCCGTGCGCGTCGCGGTGGGCGACGATGTTCTGCGCCAGCGTCGAGTTCAGACCGGAAATCCGCGCCAGCAGCGGGGCGGACGCGGTGTTCACGTCGACGCCGACCGCATTCACGCAGTCCTCGACCACCGCGTCGAGCGAGCGCGCGAGCTTGGTCTGGCTGACGTCGTGCTGGTACTGACCGACGCCGATGGCCTTGGGGTCGATCTTCACCAGTTCGGCCAGCGGATCCTGCAGCCGGCGGGCGATGGACACCGCGCCGCGCAGGCTCACGTCGAGACCGGGGAATTCCTTGGCCGCCAGTTCCGACGCCGAGTACACCGAGGCGCCCGCTTCCGACACGACGATCTTGGTCATTGCCAGTTCCGGCTTCAGCTTGATCAGGTCAGCCGCCAGCTTGTCGGTTTCGCGGCTGGCCGTGCCGTTGCCGATGGCGATCAGCTGCACGCCGTGCTTCTGCGCGAGTGCGGACAGCACATGCAGTGACCCGTCCCAGTCGCGGCGCGGCTCGTGCGGATAGATGGTCGTCGTATCGACCAGCTTGCCGGTGGCGTCGACCACGGCCACTTTCACGCCGGTGCGGATGCCGGGGTCCAGGCCCATGGTGACGCGCGGACCGGCCGGTGCGGCCAGCAGCAGGTCCTTCAGGTTCTTGGCGAACACGCGGATCGCTTCCAGTTCGGCACGGCTGCGCAGCTCGCCCATCAGGTCGAGCTCGATGTGCACCGACAGCTTGACGCTCCAGGTCCAGCGCGCGGTATCGACCAGCCAGCGGTCCGCAGCACGGCCCTGGTCGCGGATACCGGCGTGCGTCATGACGCGGCGTTCGCAGGGGTTGGGTTCGGGCGAACGGCTGCCGTCTTCTGGGTCGCTGTCGAGCGCCAGCTTCACCCGCAGCGCCTCTTCGTTGCGACCGCGGAACAGCGCCAGCGCGCGGTGCGACGGAATGTCGGCCAGTTTCTCGCGGTAGGCGAAGTAGTCGCGGAACTTGGCGGCTTCCGCGTCGTTGTCCTTGCCGTCGGCCACGGTGGCGACGACCACGCCGTGTTCGGCCACATAGTCGCGCAACGCGCCGACCAACTCGGCGCTCTCGGCGAAACGTTCCATCAGGATCTGCCGTGCGCCATCGAGCACCGCCTTGGCGTCGGCGAAGCCGGCTTCGGCGTTCAGGAACTTCGCGGCCTCGACGTCCGGTGTCAGCGTCGGGTCGACCAGCAGCGCGTCGGCGAGCGGCTCGATGCCGGCTTCGCGCGCGATCTGCGCCTTGGTGCGGCGCTTCTGCTTGTACGGCAGATACAGATCTTCCAGCCGCTGCTTGCTGTCGGCGTTCTCGATCTCGGCGCGCAGCGCCGGCGTGAGCTTGCCCTGTTCGTCGATGCTGGCGATGACCGCGACGCGGCGTTCTTCCAGCTCGCGCAGATAGCCGAGGCGCTCTTCGAGCAGACGCAGCTGGGTGTCGTCGAGGCCGCCGGTGGCTTCCTTGCGGTAGCGCGAAATGAAGGGCACGGTCGCGCCTTCGTCCAGCAGGGCGACGGCGGCGTTGATCTGTTGCGGGCGCGCGCCCAGTTCTGCGGCGAGCCGCTGTTCGATCGGAGGAAGCATGTGAAACGGACAGGATGGGCTACGGGAGGCGCGAACCATACCCACGCGGGACGCATGCCGCAAGCCGGTACAATCCCGGCACTCCATCGATTGGTGCGCTGCCCGTCCGGGCGGTGACTGCATCCCATGCTGTCCGACATGAACGCGCCTCAGCGCGAGGCGGTGAAGTATCTCGACGGCCCGCTGCTGGTGCTGGCCGGTGCCGGCTCGGGCAAGACCCGCGTCATCACGCGCAAGATCGCCTATCTGGTGCAGGAGTGTGGCTTCGACCCACGCAATATCGCCGCCATCACCTTCACCAACAAGGCCGCCAAGGAAATGCAGGAGCGCGCTTCGCACCTGCTCGAAGGGCGCGCCGGCAAGCAGCTCAACATTTCGACCTTCCACGCGCTGGGCGTGAAGATGCTGCGCACCGAAGCGAAGGCGGCTGGTCTGAAGCCGGCCTTTTCGATACTCGATTCGTCGGACGCGACAGCCATCGTGTCCGACATTTCGAAGGAAACAGAGAAGTCGCGGCTGCGCGCGCTGGTGTCGCGCATATCGGGCTGGAAGAACGCGATGCTGCCGCCGTCGGCCGCCGCCTCGCACGCCGCCGACGAGATGGAGGCGCTGGCCGCGCGCGTCTACGAGGAATACGAGCGCACGCTGCGCGCCTACCAGGCGGTCGATTTCGACGACCTGATCGGCATCCCGGCGCGCCTGCTCGCCAGCGACGAAGAACTGCTCGAACGCTGGCAGCGCCGGCTGCGCTATCTGCTGATCGACGAATACCAGGACACCAACAGCTGCCAGTACCAGATCGTCAAGCTGCTGGCCGGTCATCGCGGCGCCTTCACCGCGGTCGGGGACGACGACCAGGCCATCTACGCCTGGCGCGGCGCCGACGTCGAGAACCTGCGCAATCTGCAGACCGACTACCCGAAGCTGAAGGTGATCAAGCTCGAACAGAACTACCGTTCGATGCAGCGCATCCTGTCGGCCGCCAACACGCTGATCGCGCGCAACGAAAAGCTGTTCGACAAGAAGCTGTGGTCCGACATGGGGCGCGGCGACCCGATCACGCTGATGGTGGCGCGCGACGCCGAGCACGAGGGCGAGTGCGTGGCCATGCGCATCGCTTCGCACAAGTTCGAACACCGCGGCAAGTTCAGCGACTACGCGGTGCTCTACCGCGGCAACCACCAGGCGCGAGTGATCGAAACGGCGCTGCGCGAACAGAAGATTCCCTACGTCATCAGCGGTGGCCAGAGCTTCTTCGACCGTGCCGAAATCAAGGACGTGATGGCCTATCTGCGGTTGATCGCCAACGGCGACGACGACCCGGCCTTCATCCGCGCGGTGACGACGCCCAAGCGCGGCATCGGCGGCATGAGTCTCGAAGCGCTCGGCCGCTACGCCGGCGAGCGCCACATCGGCCTGTTCGCGGCGATGTTCGAAACCGGCGCCGAGCAGGCGCTGCCGGCACGCGCGCTGACCCCGCTGCGCGAATTCGGCGATTTCATCAACCGGCTTGAGTGGCGCGCCCGCACCGAGGCGCCGCGCCTCCTGCTTGAAGACCTGCTGCGCGGCATCGGCTACGAAACCTGGCTGTTCGAACAGTTCGAGCCGAAGGAAGCGGAAACGCGCTGGAACAATGTGCGCGAATTCGTCGACTGGATGGGCCGCAAGGGTGAGGAAGACGGCAAGACACTGATGGAACTGACGCAGACGGTCGCGCTGATCACCATGCTGGACAAGCGCGACGACGGCGAGGAACGCGACGCGGTGCAGCTGTCGACGCTGCACGCCTCCAAGGGCCTGGAGTACAAGCACGTGTTCCTGATCGGCCTGGAGGAAGGCATCCTGCCGCACCGCGAGTCCATCGACGGCGGCAAGATCGAGGAAGAGCGGCGCCTCATGTACGTCGGCATCACCCGCGCCCAGCGCACGCTGACGCTGAGTCACTGCGAACGGCGCAAGAGCGGCCGCGAATCGCGCGACTGCGAGCCGTCGCGCTTCATCGCCGAAATGGGCGAGGACGTGCAGCGCCCCAAGAAGGATGGCGCCGCCCCGACCGCCAAAGACCGCGCCACCAACGTCGCGCGGCTGGAGGCGATGAAAGCACTGCTGGCCGGCAAGGGGCCGGCGGGCGCTTGACCGGCGTCGCGCTTACCTCGCACGCGAGGCGGTCGCTGCAGCCTGCGGGCTCCGATCCAGGCCGCTGTCGGGGTCAGAAGACCCCTCCCACAGAACCCCGTCCGGCACTCGAGCCGTGGATCGGGCGCACCACCCCTGTAGATACTGTTATCCGAGTCAAGCACCGTGAGCGGTTGGGTCGAAAGG
>NZ_JADMJL010000006.1 GCF_018780585.1 Methyloversatilis discipulorum
GAACAGCGTCTGCTGCGGGCGCGAGGCGAAGATCATTTCCTGCATCAGCCGGCGCATCGCTTCGCCCGCGCGGCGGCGGCGCTCCTTGGCGCTGCCGGCCGCCGGCATGGCGATCTTCGTGGTCGGCAGCACGGTGATCGCGATGCGCGGAAACAGCGATTTCGGATAGCGCCCGGACACGCGCGAGAAATAGCTGCGCGAGGCGCCGTCCAGTCGCACCGGCAGCACGGTGGCACCGGTCTTTGCGGCGACGAAGGCGGGGCCGTCGTACACCTTCATCAGGCTGCCGGTCGTGGTGATGCGTCCTTCGGGGAAGATGACCACCGGGCGACCGGATTCGAGCAGGCGGATCACCTTTTTCATCGCCATCGGGCTGGTCGGATCGACCGCGAGGTAGTCGACCAGGGACAGCAGCAGCCGGAAGAAGGGATTGCGTGCGACACCGGTGTGCACGACGAACACCGGATCCATGGGCAGGAAAAGGCCGAGCAGCAGGCCGTCGAGGAAGGACTCGTGATTGGCGACCACCAGCAGGCGCTCCTGCCTTTCCGGCGGCGACGCCGGTGGCGTGATGCGGAACAGCAGTCGGCAGACGAAGGTGAGCAGGGGACGGACAAGGCGACGCAGCATGAACGCTCCGCGGGTTCAGAAAAGGAGTTCGGCCGGATGCGGATGGCCGAGGAAGTCGAGCGGACTGGCGCTGGCGCCATAGGCGCCCGAGCAATGAACGACCAGTAGGTCGCCCGGCTGCGCGCGCGGCAGCTCGATGTCGCGCGCCAGCACGTCGAAGGGCGCACACAACGGACCGGCGACGCTCACCCGTTCGATTTCGTTGGTCGGCGTCTGCGGATGCAGCGTCATCGGGAAGTTCGCCGGCTGTAACCGGTCCGGTTGCAGTGTCGCGTGCAGGTGCTGGTGTGCGCCGCCATCGACGATGAGCCAGGTACGACCACGCACCGTCTTGCGTTCGATCACGCTGCAGACGTAGATGCCGGCCGCCGCCACCAGGTAGCGGCCCGGTTCGAGCGCGAGCCGGGCCTGCGGGTGACGCGCCCGCAGCGACTCGTCCAGTGCGTGCAGATGCGCTGCGACCGGCGCGAAGTCGAGCGCTTGTTCGTCGTCGACGATGGCAACGCCGAAGCCGCCGCCCAGATTCAGCCAGGGCAGTGCAAGGTCGGCCGCGTCGGCAATCTGCATGGCTTCCGCAAAACAGCGGGCGTGCAGGGCGACGATCTCGGCCGCGTCCAGCATGCGCGAGGCGCAGTAATAGTGCAGGCCGCTGAATTCGAGACCGTGCCGGCGCACGGCTGCGATGGCGCTACCCAGTTGCGCACTGTCGATGCCGAAGAAGCTGTCGCCACTCATGCGCACGCGCGAGCCGGCGATCGCGAAGTCCGGATTGGCGCGCAGCGCGACGCGCGCCTGGCGTCCCTGCTGTGCGGCGATGCGCGCGATGCGTTCGATCTCACCGACCGATTCGGCGCAGATGCGCACGCCGGCCGTGATCGCCGCCGCCAGCTCGGTGTCACGCTTGCCCGGACCGGTGAAGCCGATGTGCGTCGCGGAAAAGCCGGCATCCAGCGCGCGCGCCAGTTCCCCGCCCGAACTGACGTCGGCGCCGTCGAGCCGCGTGCTGATGCACTGCAGCAACGCGGGCAAGGGATTGGCCTTCACCGCGTAGCACAGCTGCAAGGTGGCGGGCAGCGCGGCGCGCAAGGCGTCGATGCGAGCCAACACGGCGGCGCTGTCGATGGCATAGAACGGGGTGCGCCCGGCGCGCTGTGTCAGGTCCGACAGTCTGTCTGCCGCGACTCGGGGAGCGGACCTGCTCACCGGTGCGCGTCCAGGTAGTCGATGACGGTCTGCAGCCGCTGTATCAGCGAGTCCGCCATCAGCCGGAAGTGAATTTCGCGGCCCTGCCGGGTCCGTTCGAGCACACCGGCCTCGCACAGCAGTTTGAGATGGTGCGAAACGGTCGGCCGGCTCAGAGAGGAGGCGCGGGTCAGTTCGGTCACGTTGAGGCTTTCGCCCGGCTCGAAGGTCAGCAGGATGCGCTGCCGCTCCGGGTCGCCGAGCGCGGCGAACAGACGGGAGTAGTCCTGCCAGTCGGCAGGAATGGTCTGGGCGTAGTCGTTTCTCATGTCGAAAAACATCGACTATTTTCAGGCCGAGGTCAAGCGTCGCCCGCGAGCCGAGCGTGCGAAATGTTTTCTTTTTGCCGGATCCGATGCACACGCACTGTTCCGGGGCAAAATCCGGGAACTTCTTGACGGCGGCTGTAAGCGTATGTATCGTCAAGGGCTTTGCGCGCGAAGCTGTGCCGGTTCAGCTCGTCGCAGTGCGAACACTTGTGTCTTATAGAAGATTCGAGGTTCGCGGACTTTGGGTGGTACGGATGCGTGGAAGGCCTGCTGCATGTTGAAAGCGATCATGCTGCAGCTTTCGCTGGTGCTCGTGGTGACGGGCATCGCGCTGTTCGTCGGGGGCTGGATGGCTGGACTGTCCGCCCTGCTCGGTGGCCTGAGTTATGCGGCGCCGAGTCTCCTGTTCGCGATACGTCTCGGTCGTCTGGCGCGCCCAGGGGTGCAGGCCGCGGTGTCGTACCCGCTTGAATTCTTCCTCGGCGAGGCGATCAAGGTCGTCTCGACGATTGGGCTGCTGTTGCTGTGCCACTACCTCGTGCCCGGATTGTCGTGGGGCTGGTTCTTGGGGGGTCTGGGCGCGGCGCTGCAGGCAGGTTTTTTTGCTTTCTTGTTCAAACACTGACATGGCATCTGGAACCGAACTGGCGACTGAAGTGGCCCACGGCCCGACCCCCGGCGAGTACATCGCCCACCACCTGACCTTCCTGAACAACACCGGCGAGAAGCAGGTCGAGTTGATCAACTGGAATCTGGTCAATCTCGACACCGTCTTCTACTCGGTGCTGCTCGGCGTCCTCGCGCTGTTCGTGCTTTACCGCGCCGCGGCTAAGTCGACGTCCGGCGTACCGGGTCGCTTCCAGGCCGCCGTCGAAATCCTCGTCGAGATGGTCGCCGATCAGGCCAAGGGCCTGATCCACAGCGAAGAGTCGCGCCGCACCGTGGCACCGCTCGCCCTCATCGTCTTCGTCTGGATCTTCCTGATGAACGCGATGGACTTCCTGCCGCTCGATCTGCTGCCGCGCATCTGGGAAGGCATCTACGCATCCGCCGGTCATGATCCGCATCACGCCTACATGCGCGTCGTGCCGACCGCCGACATCAACGCCACCATGGGCATGTCGATCGCGGTGCTGCTGGTCTGCCTGTATTACAACGTGAAGATCAAGGGCGCCGGTGGCTGGGCGCACGAACTGATCTCGGCGCCCTTCGGCGACAAGCTCATTCTGGCGCCGTTCAACTTCGCGATGAACGTCATCGAATTCCTTGCCAAGACCGTGTCGCATGGCATGCGTCTGTTCGGCAACATGTTTGCCGGCGAACTGATCTTCATGCTGATCGCGCTGATGGGCGCTGCCTGGACGGGTGCCAACGCGCCGAGCTTCCTGCTCGCCTTCGGCCACATCGTTGCGGGTTTCGCATGGGCGGTGTTCCACATCCTCGTGGTCGCGCTCCAGGCATTCATCTTCATGATGCTGACGCTGGTGTACATCGGTCAGGCACACGAAGGTCACTGAGTTTGCAGTTGCAGTCCGGTTTGTTGTTTTCGTTTTTCTTTTAAATCTAAGGAGCTGTTATGGAACAAGTGTTCGGTCTCGTCGCCCTCGCCTGCGGTCTGATCATCGGTCTGGGTGCAATTGGTGCTTGTATCGGTATCGCGCTGATGGGCGGTAAGTACCTCGAAGCCTCGGCTCGCCAGCCGGAGCTGATGAACGCGCTGCAGGTCAAGATGTTCCTGCTGGCCGGCCTGATCGACGCCGCCTTCATTATCGGTACCGGTATCGCCCTCTGGTTCGCCACTTCGACCTTCCTGAAGTAAGAACGGCATCCGCCCCAACACCGATTTATTGAAGGGAAAGTTGCCGTGAATCTGAACGCAACGCTCATCATCCAGATCGTCGTGTTCCTGACCTTTGTGTGGTTCACGAAGAGCTTCGTGTGGCCGCCGATCGTCAAGGCTCTCGACGAACGCGCGAAGAAGATCGCTGACGGGCTGGCGGCTGCGGACAAGGCAAAGGCAGATCTGGCCAACGCGGAGAAGAAGTCGATCGAGGAACTGCGCGCAGCGCGTGAGTCCGCGGCCGAGCTCCGTTCGGGTGCAGAGAAGCAGGCGGCCAAGCTGGTCGAGGATGCGCGCGCGGAAGCGAATCGCATCATCGCGGCGGCCCGCGAAGCAGCGACCACCGAAGCTGCGGCTGCAGCGCAGAAGGCGAAAGATGCCCTGCGCGACCAGGTCGCCACGCTGGCGGTCGCGGGTGCGGAACGCATCCTGCGTCGCGAGATCAACGCCCAAGTCCACGCCGATCTGCTCACCAACCTGAAGCAGGAACTGAGCTGACACCATGGCAGAGAACGTCACCATCGCGCGACCCTACGCCGAAGCCGCGTTCCAGCTGGCCAAGGAAGGCAACTCGCTGGCAGCCTGGGCTGACGCCCTCGGCATGATGGCCGCTGCTGCCGCCGAGCCGCAGGTCAAGAAGCTGCTGGCCGATCCGACCCGCACCTCGACCGACCGTGGTTTCCTCTTCCTCACCGCAGTGCCCGGCGAACTTGCCGACGCGCATCGCAGCTTCGCACGCGTGCTGGCGCAGAACGGCCGTCTGGCCCTGCTGCCGGAAATCGCGCAGCTCTTCACCGAGCTGAAGAACGAGCACGAACGCAGCGCTGTCGCCTACATCAGTTCCGCCTTCCCGATGGACGACGCCACCGTGTCGCGCCTGCTGGCCGACCTCGAGCCGCGTTTCGGCCGTCGCCTGGAAGCCCGGGTCACGCTCGATCCCGAACTGATCGGCGGTGTGAAGGTTGCGGTCGGTGACGAAGTGATCGATGCCTCGGTCCGCGGCAAGCTTGCCGCCATGGCCACTGCGCTACAGAACTAGGAGTTTTTTGATGAACCTCAATCCGTCTGAAATCAGCGACCTGATCAAGAGCCGGATCCAGAACCTGCATCTGTCGTCGCAGGCGCGCACCGAGGGCACCGTGGTTTCGGTGACCGACGGCATCGTGCGCGTGCACGGCCTGGACGACGTCCAGCAGGGCGAAATGCTGGAATTCGAAGGCAACACGTTCGGTCTGGCGCTGAACCTCGAGCGCGACTCCGTCGGCGCCGTGGTGCTGGGTGATTACGAACACCTCTCCGAAGGCCAGACCGTCAAGTGCACGGGCCGCATTCTCGAAGTGCCGGTCGGCCCCGAGCTGATCGGTCGCGTCGTGAACTCGCTCGGCCAGCCGATCGACGGCAAGGGCCCGATCAACGCCAAGCTGACCGACAAGGTTGAAAAGGTCGCTCCGGGCGTGATCGCACGTCAGTCGGTTTCGCAGCCGGTGCAGACCGGCCTGAAGTCGATCGACTCGATGGTGCCGGTCGGCCGTGGCCAGCGCGAGCTGATCATCGGCGACCGCCAGACCGGCAAGACCGCGGTCGCTGTCGACGCCATCATCAACCAGAAGGGTCAGAACATGACCTGCATCTACGTTGCGGTGGGCCAGAAGGCCTCGACCATCGCCAACGTGGTGCGCAAGCTGGAAGAGTACGGCGCGATGGCCTACACCATCGTCGTCGCCGCCACCGCCTCCGACTCGGCCGCCATGCAGTTCCTGGCACCGTACGCCGGTTGCACGATGGGCGAATACTTCCGTGACCGCGGCGAAGACGCGCTGATCGTCTATGACGATCTGTCCAAGCAAGCCGTGGCCTACCGTCAGATTTCGCTGCTGCTGCGCCGTCCGCCGGGCCGCGAAGCCTACCCGGGCGACGTGTTTTACCTGCACAGCCGTCTGCTCGAGCGTGCCGCTCGCGTGAATCCCGACTACGTCGAGAAGTTCACCAACGGTGAAGTCAAGGGCAAGACCGGTTCGCTGACCGCGCTCCCGATCATCGAAACGCAGGCCGGCGACGTGTCCGCCTTCGTTCCGACCAACGTGATCTCGATTACCGACGGCCAGATCTTCCTGGAAACCGACCTGTTCAACGCAGGCATCCGCCCGGCTATCAACGCCGGTGTGTCGGTGTCCCGCGTCGGTGGTGCGGCCCAGACCAAGATCATCAAGAAGCTGGGCGGCGGTGTCCGTCTGGCGCTGGCCCAGTACCGTGAGCTGGCTGCGTTCGCGCAGTTCGCCTCCGACCTGGACGAAGCGACCCGCAAGCAGCTCGAGCGTGGCCGCCGCGTGACCGAACTGATGAAGCAGCCGCAGTACTCGCCGCTGTCGGTCGCCCAGATGGGTGTTTCGCTGTACGCCGCCAACAACGGCTACTTCGACGACGTCGAAGTGTCCCGCGTGCTCGCTTTTGAATCGGCCCTGCACCAGTTCCTGCAGCAGAAGTATTCCGATCTGATGAACAAGATCGAGTCCTCCAAGGACCTCGACGGTGAATCGGAAAAGACGCTCGCTGCCGCGGTGGCCGAGTTCAAGAAGAGCTGGGCGTAAGCGCGCGGACAGGAGATAACCATGGCCAGCGGAAAAGAGATCCGTTCCAAGATCAAGAGCGTGCAAAACACGAAGAAGATCACCAAGGCGATGGAGATGGTGGCTGCATCCAAGATGCGCAAGGCGCAGGACAGGATGCGGGCCGCCCGGCCCTACGCCGACACGATCCGCCGTCTTGCTGCCAACCTGTCTGCCGCCACGATCAGCGACTACAAGCACCCGTTCCTCGCGACCGTCGGTCAGATCAAGCGCGTCGGCATCATCGTCGTCACCACGGACAAGGGTCTGTGCGGCGGCATGAACACCAACGTGCTGCGTCTGGCGCTGAACACGATGAAGGAGTGGGAAGGCAAGGGCGCCACCGAAATCCGCGTTGCCGCCATCGGCAACAAGGGTCTGGGCTTCATGCAGCGCATGGGCGCCAAGGTGGTGTCGCAGGTGACGCAGCTGGGCGATACGCCGCATCTGGAAAAGCTGATCGGGCCCGTCAAGGTCATGATCGACGCCTTCCAGGCCGGTGAGCTCGACGCGGTCTATCTGTCCTTCACCCGCTTCATCAACACGATGAAGCAGGAGCCGGTGCTCGAGCAACTGCTGCCGCTCACGGGTGATCGTCTGGGCACGCCGGAAGGCACCTGGGATTACCTGTACGAGCCGGACCCGCAGGTGGTGATCGACGAGCTGCTCGTTCGTTACGTTGAAGCGCTGGTGTATCAGTCGGTCGCCGAAAACATGGCGTCCGAACAGAGCGCACGTATGGTGGCGATGAAGGCCGCGTCCGACAACGCAGGCAATGTCATCGGCGAACTGCAGCTGGTCTACAACAAGACCCGCCAGGCGGCGATTACCAAGGAACTGTCCGAGATCGTCGGCGGCGCCGCGGCAGTCTGATCGCGCAAACGAATTTTTGTATTGGGGATAGACGATGAATACCGGAAACATCGTTCAATGTATCGGCGCCGTGGTGGATATCCAGTTCCCGCGCGATTCGATACCGCACGTGTTTGAAGCACTGCAGCTCGACGAAGCCGAAGGTACGCACACGGCTGAAGCGGGTCTGACGTTCGAAGTCCAGCAGCAGCTGGGCGACGGCGTCGTGCGCACGATTGCGCTGGGTTCCAGCGACGGTCTGCGCCGCGGCATGAAGGTGAAGGGTACCGGCGCCGCGATCAGCGTGCCGGTCGGCACCGCCACGCTGGGTCGCATCATGGACGTGCTTGGCCGTCCGATCGACGAAGCGGGCGACATCGCCACCGAAGAACGTCGTGCCATTCACCAGAAGGCACCGAAGTTCGACGAACTGAGCCCGTCGGTTGACCTGCTGCCCACCGGCATCAAGGTGATCGACCTGATCTGCCCGTTCGCCAAGGGCGGCAAGATCGGTCTGTTCGGCGGTGCCGGTGTGGGCAAGACCGTGAACATGATGGAACTCATCAACAACATCGCGAAGAGCTACGGTGGTTACTCCGTGTTCGCCGGTGTGGGTGAGCGCACCCGTGAGGGCAACGACTTCTACCACGAGATGGAAGAGTCGAAGGTTCTCGACAAGGTGGCGATGGTGTTCGGCCAGATGAACGAGCCGCCGGGCAACCGTCTGCGCGTGGCGCTGACCGGCCTGACCATGGCCGAGAAGTTCCGCGACGAAGGCCGCGACATCCTGTTCTTCGTGGACAACATCTACCGCTACACGCTGGCCGGTACCGAAGTGTCCGCGCTGCTGGGCCGCATGCCGTCCGCCGTGGGCTACCAGCCGACGCTGGCCGACGAAATGGGCCGTCTGCAGGAGCGCATCACCTCGACCAAGGTCGGCTCGATCACGTCGATCCAGGCCGTGTATGTGCCTGCGGATGACTTGACCGACCCGTCGCCCGCCACGACCTTCCAGCACTTGGATGCAACCGTCGTGCTGTCGCGTGACATCGCTTCGCTGGGCATCTACCCGGCGGTCGATCCGCTCGACTCGACCTCGCGTCAGCTGGATCCGCTGATCGTCGGCGAAGAGCACTACGCGGTCGCCCGCAAGGTGCAATCGACGCTGCAGCGCTACAAGGAACTGCGCGACATCATCGCGATTCTGGGCATGGACGAACTGTCGCCGGAAGACAAACTGGCCGTGGCTCGCGCCCGCAAGATCCAGCGTTTCCTGTCGCAGCCGTTCAACGTGGCTGAAGTCTTCACCGGCTCGCCGGGCAAGATCGTTCCGCTGGCGGACACGATCAAGGGCTTCAACATGATCGTCAATGGCGAATGTGACCACCTGCCGGAACAGGCCTTCTACATGGTCGGCGGCATCGAGGAAGCGTTCGAAAAGGCGAAGACGCTGCAGTGACGCGGCAAGCGTGAGCCGTGACGGACTTCGGTCCGGCGCGGCTTGCGGGCAGCATTCACGGAGTAATCATGGCTATGACCGTACATGTCGACGTTGTCAGCGCGGAAGAGAAAATCTTCTCCGGGCTCGCAGAATTCGTCGCGCTGCCGGGCGAGAGCGGCGAGCTGGGCATCCTGCCCGGCCACACTCCGCTGATCACCCGCATCCGTCCGGGCGAAGTCCGCATCAAGGTGCCGAATCAGGCTGCCGACGAGCTGATCTTCGTGGCCGGCGGCCTGCTGGAAGTGCAACCGGGTCTGGTGACCGTGCTGGCGGATACCGCCATCCGTGGTACCGACCTGGATGAAGCGAAGGCGAACGAAGCCAAGCGTCTGGCCGAAGAAGCACTGGCCAACCGTCAGGCCGGTGTCGACTACGCTGCGGCGCAGGCGGAACTGGCTTCGGCCATCGCCCAGCTGGCGGCAATCCAGAAGCTGCGCAAGCGTCACTGAGCGCGGTTTCGAGCAGGTCCGGAAAGGCACGCCTCGGCGTGCCTTTTTGTTTTTGGCGCGCCCGGCGCAGAATCCGCCCATGCACCGGGAATCCTGCGATCTGCTCATCGTCGGGGCCGGCATCAACGGCGCCGGCATCGCACGCGACGCCGCACTGCGCGGTCTGGACGTCATCGTCTGTGAGCGCGGCGACATCGCCGGCGCCACCTCGTCAGCCTCCACCAAGCTCATCCATGGCGGACTGCGCTACCTCGAGCAGGGTGCCTTCGGCCTGGTCAGGGAATCCCTGCAGGAGCGCGAGACGCTGGCGCGCATTGCGGCCCACCTTGTGCGTCCGCAGCGCTTCGTCGTGCCGCACACGGGCGAACGGCCGGCCTGGATGCTGGCCGCCGGACTGCTGCTGTATGACCTGCTGGCCGGGCGCAGCACACTGCCGCGATCGCGACGCCTGCGTGCCGACTTTCCCTCGTTGCAGCACATGCAGCCGCCAGTGAGCGCAGCACACGCCTATTACGACCTGTGGGTGGACGACGCGCGTCTGACGTTATGCACCTTGCTCGACGCGCAGGCGCACGGCGCACGCGTGCTGCCGCAGAGCGCACTGAGCACGGTGACGGCCGAAGGCGCGCACTGGCGCTGCACGGTGGGACAGACGACGGTGCTCGCGCGCTGCGTCGTCAATGTCGCCGGGCCGTGGATGAACGCGGTCGAGGCGCTGCGCGGTGTTGCGGCGGCACCGGTGCGGCTGGTGCAGGGCACGCACATCGTCGTACCGCGCCTGCACGCTGGCGACGACGCCTGGCTGCTGCAACAGCCGGACCGCCGCGTCGTGTTTGTCATCCCGTTCGCCGGCGACTTCCATCTGGTGGGCACCACCGAAACCGATCTGCCGTCACCCGAGGCGCTGAGCGCCACGGCGGCGGAGCGGCGCTACCTGCTCGACGCGCTGCGGCGTGCCTTTGGGGGCGCTCCAGTCGAGAACGATATTCGCTGGGAATTCAGCGGCATGCGACCGCTGATCGACGGCGGAGGCAGCGCGCGCACGGCCAGCCGCGAATACCGGATGAGGATGGAAGGCGAGCGCGGCGGCCGCGGCTGGATGTCGATACAGGGCGGCAAGCTCACCACGCATCGAAGCCTCGCTGAACGGGCGGTCGATCGACTGGCCGCGTTCCTCGGATCGAACGCACGCTGCGTGACCGCCGACCGCCTGCTGCCGGGCGCCGAGGCCGCCGGCCCGACACAGCGTTCCGAACTCGCGCGCACGCTGGCGCAGCGCCATCCCGCACTGTCGTCAGGATGGATCGCCACACTGGTCGGACGTCACGGCAGCGAGACGTCGCCGCTGCTTGAACAGGCGGCGCGTGCAGGCGGACCCGGACGCGACTTCGGGGGCGGGCTGTTCGAGGCGGAAGCGCGCTGGTGCGCACAGTACGAGTGGGCGTACAACGCCGACGACGTGCTGTGGCGGCGGACGAAATGCGGGGTCGGGATGAGTGCTGCGCAGCGCGACACCTTCGCGCGCTGGTGGGTGGATCAGCGTATCGGCTGAGCTTTGCGTTCGAGCAGTTCGAGGCGCTTCTGCAGACGTGCCAGGTCGTCGCGCAGCGTATCGACTTCGTCGGCAAAGGCGGCTGTTGCGGCCGGACGCACCAGCAACTGCGCTTCGTCCGCCGCATATTCGCTGGCCGACGCGGCGAGCCGCGCGCCGAGGTCGCGGCCGCCGGCCCATGCCGCACGCGCACCGCCCACCACACGTTCGGCGGCCGCGTCACCGATCAGCCGGCTCAGGTCTTCCGCCGCGTCCCAGCGCAGGCCGCGCAGCACCTGACCGAGGGTTTCGGCCAGCGCCGCGTCGCCTTCGATGCGCGCATCGCGCAATACGGCGTCGCCTTCGTGTAGCAGCCGGAGTGCGGCATCCGCCGGCAGTCGCAGGGTGACCGCCAGCGGCTCATCGGAGGCCGCAGCCAGCCGGCCGTCTTCGCCAACCCTGAAGGCGACGCCGAGCGCGCCCAGTTCGAGCCTTGCCTGCGCGCCCGCATGCCGGGCCAGCCGGGCGTGCGCGCCCGGCGCCTGATCGAGCAGGTGGTTCAGTACCGGGAGCGCGGCCGTCGCGAGCATGATTTACTGCAGTTGCTGGATACCGGCGATCACCCAGCCGCGGCTGCCGGACACCGGCTTGGCCAGATGCCACACTTCGTCGAACGGTGCTGGCGCTGCGCTGACTTCCTCGCGCAGCAGGCCGCTGAAACGGACGCTGGCGATGTACTGATCGTTCTCGGTGGCCAGGTCGAGCAGCGCGGCGTCGAGCTGCACGATGTCGATGTGCTGGGTTTCGCCACCACGCTCCTGCAGCTGCATGCGGATTTCGGCGAACACCTCGGGCGAGGTGAACTGACGGATGTCCTCGACGTCACCCTTGTCGTTCGCCGCCTGCAGGCGCACGAAATTCAGCTTGGCCTGACGAAGGAAGCCGTCGACGTCGAAATCCCCCGGAATGTTGCCTGCACCGGCTGCGGCGGCCGGCGCCGAGGCGGCGACCGGGGCCGCCGCTTCGAAGCGCTGCGGGGCGGCGCCCGGGCCTGCGGTCGCGCCGGCGTACTGCATGCCCTGCTGCGGCGGCGGCGCGCTGCGGCGTGCGGCGAACATGCGCCAGACGAAGAGGGCGACCATGACCAGCAGCGCGATCATCATGAAGGACGCCATTTCCTCGCCGAAACCGAGGTGGGACGCCAGTGCGGCCAGGCCGATGCCGGCCGCCAGACCAGCCAGCGGGCCCATCCACGAGCGCTTGGCCGGCTGCGCGGCAGCGGGTACGGCGGGCTGCGCCTGGCGCTGGGCAGTGGTGGCGTTCTGCGTCGGCGAGGTCGGCGTGGCGTCACGCTGCATCGTGGTCGAATCACGCTGCGAACCGAAGGACTTGCCGCCACCCATGCGCTTGGCGGCTTCGGCGTCATGCATGGCGCCGCCGAGGCCGACGACGGCCACGCACAGCGCGCACAGGAAATTCTTCATCGATATGTCTCCATCAAAGGTGGGGCGAAAACGCGAGAGCGAAACTTAGCACACGAATTGACCGCAAAATGCGCGGATCGTTCGCCTCTCCACCCGGATTTCAGAGCTTGAAGCCGCGATGCAGCGCCACCACGCCCGCGCTCATGTTGAAGTACTCGACGCGGCCCAGGCCGACCTCGCGCATCATGCCGGCCAGCGTTTCCTGGTCCGGGTGCATGCGGATCGATTCGGCGAGATAGCGGTAGCTCGCCTCGTCGTTGGCGACGCGCTTGCCCAGCCAGGGCAGCACCTTGAACGAATACAGGTCGTAGGCCTTTTCGAGCGGCTTGGCGACGCGCGAGAACTCGAGCACCAGCGCGCGGCCGCCCGGTTTCAGCACGCGGCGGAACTCGGCCAGCGCGCGGTCCTTGTGCGTCATGTTGCGCAGGCCGAAGGCGACCGTGACGCAGTCGAAATGGTTGTCCGGGAAGGGCAGCTTCTCGGCGTCGCACAGCAGGCTGGGCAGCACGAAGCCGGCGTCGCGCAGGCGGTCGCGGCCTTCGCGCAGCATGTCCGGATTGATGTCGGTGTGCCACACCTCGCCGCTGGCGCCGGCGCGCTTCGCGTGTGCGAGCGTCAGATCGCCGGTGCCGGCGGCGACGTCGAGTACGCGCTGGCCCGGGCGCACGCCGGCCATTTCGATCGCGAAGGCTTTCCAGGCGCGGTGCAGGCCGGCCGACATCAGGTCGTTCATGATGTCGTAACGGCGCGCGACCGACGAGAACACGCTCGCCACACGGCGGGCCTTGGCCGCTTCGGGTACGCGCTCGAAGCCGAAATCGGTGGAGTTGTCGCTCATTGCAGGCTCAATGGTGGTGACCGCAACCGCCGCTGCCGCAGCCGCCCTTGGCGGCCGGCGGCGGCACCAGCGCCGGATCGCGGCTGGCACCGGCGGCGTCCAGGCGCGCGAGATAGTCGGCCCACAGCGCTTCCTGGTTCTCGCCCAGCAGATAGAGGTAGTCCCACGAGTAGATGCCGCTGTCGTGGCCGTCCGAAAACACCGGCTTGATCGCGTAGGCGCCGACCGGTTCGACGCGCGTGATGTCGACGTCGCGCTTGCCGATCTGCAGCGTTTCCTGTCCCGGCCCGTGGCCGCGCACTTCGGCCGACGGCGAGCACACGCGCAGGAACTCGAAACTGAAGCTGAAGCTGCGGCCGTTGTCGAAGCTGACGTCCATCATCTTCGACTTCTGCTGCACCTTGATTTCGGTGGGGATGGGGGTGTCCTTGTCCAGTCCTGCCATGATGTTCCGTGTCCGCTGCAAAGAGTCGGGAATGATACCCCGCGCCCGTCGTGATGGCCCTGCGGACCGACCGGAGGCGCTGTCACTAAACCGTCACCATACTGAAATAGACTGCGTCGCGTTCCCGTCATCCCACGCTCGCATACCGTCATGGCCCGCATACTCGTCGTCGAGGACGAACCGTCCATCCAGGAACTGATCAGCGTCACGCTCACCCGCACCGGCCACGATCCGCTGCGCGCGCCGGACGCCGAAACCGCGCTGCGCCTGCTACAGGCCGAACTGCCCGATCTGGTGCTGCTCGACTGGATGCTGCCCGGCCAGAGTGGTATCGATCTGGCGCGCCGGCTGCGCGCCGACGAGCGCACGCGTGGCGTGCCCATCATCATGCTGACGGCACGCGGCGACGAACAGTCCAAGGTGACCGGTCTGGAAACCGGCGCCGACGACTACGTCACCAAGCCCTTCTCGCCGCGCGAACTGGCGGCCCGCATCAAGGCCGTGCTGCGCAGGCAGAAGCCGCAGGCGACCGAAGACCCGGTCGAGATCGACGGTCTGCGCCTCGATCCGGCCACGCATCGCGTCACTGCCCGCGGCCAGGCCGTGGTACTCGGCCCGACCGAGTTCCGCCTGCTGCACTTCTTCATGACCCACGCCGAGCGCGTGCATTCGCGTGCGCAGCTGCTCGACAGCGTGTGGGGCGACCACGTGTTCGTCGAGGAGCGCACGGTGGATGTGCACATCCGCCGCCTGCGCGGCGCGCTGGAAGCGAGCGGACACGACGCGCTGATCCAGACCGTGCGCGGCAGCGGCTATCGCCTGTCCTGCCAGAAGGAGTGAGCCGTTTTGCGCGTGAGCGCCCATAATCCGGCGCCGTGATCACCCGCTGCGTACTCCATGCGTGAATTCTGGTTCCGCGCCGCCCTGCGCGTCGCGCTCATCCTCGTCTGCGTGCTGATCGGCCTGGCGGCCGACGCGCTGGCACCGGCGCTGGCGCTGGCCTGCGCGCTGCTGCTCGCGGGCAGCCTGCGCGACCAGTACGAGATCGGCCGCTTCGACCGCTGGCTCAACTCGACCAGCGACGCCGAACTGCCGGACGGTGCGGGCCAGTGGGAATTCCTGTTTGCCAAGCTGGCGCGGCGCGAGCGCAACGCCCGCCAGCAGCGCGAGGACCTGCGTAGCCGGCTGGAGCGCATGCGCGAAGCCAGCCGCGCGATGCCCGACGGCACGCTCATCATGTCGCGCGACGAACTGATCGAGTGGCTGAATCCGATGGCCGAGGAACATCTCGGGCTGGACGGCCGGCGCGACATCGCGATGCCCATCCTGAACCTCGTGCGCCAGCCCGAGTTCGCCGAGTACCTGCAATCCGGCGACTACGGCGAGCCGCTGTCCATGCCCTCGCCGCGTCAGCCCGGCCGCACGCTGCAGCTGCGGGTGGTGGCTTTCGGCGACGACCAGAAGCTGCTGCTGACGCGCGACATCACCCAGCTCGAAAAGCTCGAAACGATGCGGCGCGACTTCGTCGCCAACGTGTCGCACGAAATGAAGACGCCGCTGACGGTGATTCACGGCTTCCTCGAAACGCTGGAGGACGCGCTGCCCGAACTGCCGCAGGAGCAGGCGCTGTCCTTCATCCGCATGGCGCAGCAGCAGTCGGTGCGCCTGCAGCGCCTGGTCGATGACCTGCTGACGCTGTCGGCGCTGGAGACCGACACGCCGACACCGGAAGAGCCGGTGGACATGCGCAACCTGCTGGACATCGTGTTGGTCGAGACGCGGGCGCTGTCGTCCGGCCGGCACACGGTGACGCTGGACGTCGACGCGGCGCCCGGTGCGCTGCTCGGCTGCGCACGCGACCTGCGCAGCGCGCTTGGCAACCTCGCCAGCAACGCGGTGCGCTACACGCCGGACGGCGGCAGCGTGAAGCTCGCCTGGCGCGTGGTCGATGGTTGCGGGGAGTATTCGGTGACCGACAACGGCATCGGCATCGACGCCCAGCACATTCCGCGACTGACCGAACGCTTCTACCGCGTCGACCGCGGCCGCTCGCGCGAGACCGGCGGCACCGGCCTCGGCCTGGCCATCGTCAAGCACGTGCTCGAACGGCATCAGGCGACGCTGCAGATCGACAGCCAGCCGGGTCAGGGCAGCCGCTTCACCGTCCGCTTTCCCGCTCGCCGCACGCTGCCCGCACTCTGAACGGCGTCGCTCAGACGCCGTTTGCGGGTGTCTCCTCGCCGAAGGCGGCGCGTTCGTAATTGACGCCGAACGCGAGCAGGCGGGTCAGCTGCACTGCGCGCAGCGTGCCATTCAGGAAGATTTCGAGCTTGCGATCGGCCTGGAACCAGCCGCGCGGCAGCACCAGCGAGGCCTCTTCGCCCATCACCTGCACAGCCGGCAGCAGGAAGGCCCGAACGAAGCGCTCGGCCGGCATGCCTTCGTCGGCCAGCGGACGCACCGACAGCGCACGCGGCGTGCCCGGCAGCACGTGCAGGCCGGTCAGCAGATGGCCGTCGTGCTCGTACATGAGCCAGGACACGCGCGCCAGACGCCAGTGTTCCGAGTCCGGGCCGAACACCGCCAGCATCTGCGAGTACTCGATCGCCGCGGTCTCGCGCGGGGCGCGCAGGCGATAGCCCATCACGCTGTGGTCCAGCACCGCCCAGTGCTGGGTCGGGTACTGCGCGCGGGCGCTGGCCTGACGCACGGCCAGGCCGGCGCCGTCGGTCGCGCGTTCGCCGAAGGTGGCGATGTCGACGAAATCGCTGTGGCTGTAGATGCGCGCCGGCGGCGGCTGCACGAACTCTTCGCCGGCGATCAGGTAGTGCATCGCCTCTTGGCTGATCGCGATGTCTATCTCGCCGTCGCCACTGCGTCGCTGGAAGCGGCGCGGGTTGGCCGCATGGCACCAGGGCTTGTACAGCTGCAGCAGCAGGCGTCCGGCCGACAGCGGATGACAGTCGGCGCCCAGACCCAGCGTTTCCGGTGACAGGCCCTGCTTCAGGCCGGCCACCACGCGCTCGATCTCGCTGGCCAGCCGGGCCGAGCCGAGCCGGCGCAGATTGGGCGTGCGGGCGAACACCTCGAGCGGCTTGGCGCCGCTGTCGAGGTTCAGGTCGATGGCATAGGTCCGGGCGTCGGTACCGCCGAAGACCGGCATGATCTCGGTCAGGCCGGCGTACTGGTCGGCCCAGCGGCACACCCACTCGAATTCGCGCGGGCTGCGGCCGTAGGGGTTGGCCAGGTCGACCAGCAGCACGCTGCAGTAGGACTCGGCCGCGCTCTGCGGGTAGCCGCCTTCCTTCAGGCTGTCGGCCACCGGCTGGGTGGCAAAGCCCCATTCCTCGGCCGTGCTGTAGTAACCGTGCAGTTCCAGCCAGAGGCCGCGCGGCAGCGTGCGCCGGGCGCGGAAATACTCGATCACCGCGCGGCTGGCGTACAGCACGCAGCGCTGACACACCAGCGCCAGCTGGGCGTCGGTGAGCGGGTGCAGGTCGGCCTTCTCGGCGGCCTGCGCGTACGCCTGCGCCATCGCCATCCACAGTGCGACCACCTGGCGCAGCACGCCGTCCTCGGTGCTGCCCGGCGCGACCGGCCGGCTGCTGTAGCGCTTGCCCAGGCTCTCCTGCAGGAAGTGCAGCGGCGCGCGCATCGCCTCCAGCACGTCGAGGTAGTCGGCGCTGCGCGGCGGCGTCTGCCGCAGCCCGTAGAGCATGCGCGTCAGCGTGTCGCGCACGCGCGGCACGTTGGTCAGCGGCAGCTCGGCGATCAGCGCGCGGCACTGCTGCGCGTCGCGGTAGTTCAGCATGCCCGGCGTCGGTGCAGGCGCGTTCATGCTGAGGGCTCGATGCGGGCGAGGTCGAAGTCGGCCCCGCGTTCGATGGATTCGACCAGCCGCACGCGCCGCTTGCCGTCGTCTGCGGTGAGCAGGATGTCGCGCGACTTGCGGTACCAGCCGCTGGGCAGCGCGACGCATTCCGGCTGACCGATGCGCGGCACTTCCGGCATCAGCACGCCGCGCGCCTCGTGTTCACCGCTGCCGTCAGGCGCTCGCGCGAGATCGACCAGACGCGGCGCGCCGGCCAGCATGCTGATGCCCATCTGCAACTCGCCTTCGACCGCCATGATCCAGCACACGTGGGCGAGCATGAAGTGCGGGCTGTTGTCGGGCCGCACCGCCAGCAACATGCCGTTGCCAATGCGCGCGCCGTCGCCGCTGGCGCGGCGGCCAAGGCGCAGGCCGGTCGGGCTGTCGTCGAGGATGCGCCAGTCTTCGACCAGATAGCCGGCCGCCACCGTTTCCGGTCGGTTGCCCGGATCGTTGTCGCCGCCGCCGAGAAATTGCTGCACTGCGCCCATGCCGATCACCACCGACGCGTTCTGCTGCAGCGGCCGGCGCGCTTCGGCGCGGGTCAGGCCGCCGCGGCAGCAGTGCGCGTGCAGATGGCGCAGCAGGCGGTCGGCCTGGGCCGGACTCAGTTCGTCGCCCAGGCGCAGTGCCAGCGGTGTTTCGCCCTGCGCCAGCAGCGCCATGCGCTTGCGCACGCTGTGCGAGAACTCGTCCAGCACCAGCCAGCGCAGCCGGCTGTCCGGCTGCGGTGTGCGGGCGACCGGTTCGTCGGTGTTAAGGTCCAGCATCAGGGGGGGCAAGGCGCTGTGCGGCACCGGCGTGTCGAACAGCGCCACCTTGCCGGCCCATTTGCCCAGCCAGCGATGCAGCACGCGCAGCTGGCGGTGGGTCAGACCGAAAGGGCTGGAGGTGTGCAGCAGCACGCACAGCACGTAGGCGGCACGCACGCTGGTCGGCCGTTCGTCATGGATGGCGTCGTCGCGGATCTTGCGCTCCGCCGCGCCGAGCCGGGCGGCCGCGTCGTAGCAGGCATGCACGCGGCGCCAGTAGCCGGGCGCAGGCAGATGCGCGGTGCGCAGCGTGTCGAGCTGCATCAGCGCCAGCGCGCTCAACGCACGATGTGCGATCAGCCCCGCCTGACCGACCACGGCGCCATCGCCGTCGAGCGCCGCGGACAGGCAATGCAGATAGGCGGTGACCAGCGTGTCCCACATGCCCTGATTGGCGTCGAAGGCCGCTCGTTCGCCAGCGGACAGCGGCAGCGGACGGCCGACGAAGCGGTTGGCGGTGGCGGCCTGCACGTCGAGCACCGTGTCGCGCAGCTCTTCGGCGATGCGCAGCCGCTCGCCGGCGCCGATGTTGTAGCGATTCAGCAGGTTGAGCTGGCCGAGCAGACGGGCCTGGGTGGCGAGCGGCTGGGTGCTGTCCATGCCCTGCACCCAGTCGCGCGCAGCCCGCGCGTCGGAGAACTCCGGCAGGTGCGTGCTGTGGCTGATGGCGGGCAGAGCGAAGGCGTGCATGAAATCGGGGGGCGATGTAAGCCAATGTAACCAATTCTATGTGTACGCCGCAGTTTGCGCGCGGGAGGCCGGCACGGCGGACATTCTTTTTGACAGCAAATTTCCGCCGCGCCTGTCTCCGATGTGTTCAGCCGTCCGTATATCGATCCGGACACGCGATTTCCGGGTGTCGAACCTCTGCAAGGAAGGAGAATCACGATGATCAGAAATGCCCTCTGCGCTGCACTGCTGGGTGCGATCTGCGGCTCAGTTCACGCCCAGTCCGTCGTCGGCACGGCAGGACTGCTGACCGACGCTGCCGGCCGCGTGCTGTACACCTTCGACAAGGACAGCACCGGGAAGAGCGCCTGCTACGACCAGTGTGCCGCGCTGTGGCCGCCCTTCGTCGCGGCAGCCGATGCGCGAGCGACCGGCGAGCACACGCTGGTCACGCGCAGCGACGGCAGCCGGCAGTGGGCGGTCCGCGGCAAGCCGCTCTATTACTACGTGGGCGACAGCGAAGCCGGACAGACCACCGGCGACGGGCGCGGCGGCGTCTGGCATGTCGTGCGCGACGGCGGCAAGGCGCCGGCCGAGGCCGGCAGCTACCGGCCGCGGGACTACTGATGGGCTGCGACCCGTCGATGAGCATGGCATCATGCGGCGATGCTCGATCCGGTCCAGCTTGAGAGGCTGCTGGCGCGCGTTGCACTGCGCGACCGGCAGGCCTTCCGTCAGCTCTACGATGCCTGCGCGCCGCAGCTGCTCGGGGTCGCGCTGCGTCTGCTGCGCCGGCGCGACCTGGCTGAAGACGTGCTGCAGGATGCCTTCACCAGCGTGTGGCACCGCGCCGACAGCTATCGGGCGGACGCGAGCCAGCCCATGACATGGCTCACCTCGGTCGTGCGCAACCGCGCGCTCGACGTACTGCGGTCGGAATCGCTGCGGCGGGCCGAGTCGCTGGACGACGACGACGGGCAGGGCGGCGTCGCCGCGCTTGGTGACGACCGGCCCAGTCCGCTCGGCCTGCTCGAACAGGCGGCCGACGCGCTGCATCTTCGCCGCTGCATCGACGACATCGACGGGCCGCAGCGCCAGTGTCTGGCGCTGGCCTACTACCACGGCCTGTCGCACTCGGAACTGGCGGAACACCTCGGCTCGCCGATCGGCAGCGTCAAGGTGTGGCTGCGCCGGGGCCTGGACAAGCTGCGCCGCTGCATGGAGCGGCTGGCATGAAGTACGACCACCCGGAACTGCTCGACCGCCTCGCGGCCGCCTATGTGTTCGGCACGCTGGGCCGGCTGCCGCGGCGGCGCTTCGAGCGGCTGGTGCGGTCGAACGAGGCGGCGGCGCGCGCGCTGCGCACCTGGGAAATGCATGGCGCCGCACTGGCGGCTGCCGTGCCGCCGGTGCAGCCCTCGCCTGCGGTGTGGGCGGAGGTCGAACGGCGCACCGGCGCTGCACCGCGCCCCCGGCCGACGGCGCAGCGGCGCTGGCGCGACTGGCTGCGCCCGGCGCTCGGCTTCGCCTTCGGCCTGCTGGTGGCCGTCGGCGTGGTGCGCGAGCAGCCGCAGTGGGTGCTGCCGTCCGACCTGCCCGAGCACGCGGTGCTGCCGGCCAGCTATGTCGGCCTGATGCTGGACGCCGCGGGCAAGCCTGCCGCGCTCGCCTCGTCGCGCCGGCATGGGGTGGAACTGAGCGTGAAGCTGCTGCAGCCGCTGGTGGTGCCGGAGGGCGCCGAGGCGGTGCTGTGGGCACTGCCGAAGGACGGCGCGCCCTTCCGGCTTGGTGTGCTGCGCACCGACGCCAAACAGGTGATCGCGATGGCCGGCACGTCGGAAGCGCTGCTGGCGGCGGTGGGCGAACTGGCGGTGTCGATCGAACCGGTCGGCGCGGCCGCGGCGCAGCCCTCGGGCGGCTTCGTGCTGCGCGGCCATTGCGTGAAGCTGTGGTGATCCGATGAGGTCTCCGGCGGCAACGGTGACATCCGTCACGCTGCCGGAAAGTCCGATGTCACCCGACTGTCTCCGCTGAAGCCCGGGCTCCGTAGATGACGAATGAAAGCAGACGCTTTCATCCTTCATTCATCCTACGGAGTCCGTCATGAACACTTCCATCCGCACCGCACTGATCGCCGCGCTGACCGTCCTGCCCGCTGCACACGCCAGTGCAGCCAGCGTCGATCTGGGCACGCTGGTCGCCGGTCAGTCCTTCAGCTTCGAACAGCAGCTCGGCAACTTCGCCGACAGCTTCAGCTTCACCGTCGGTGAGCCGGTCGATTTCACGCTCGATTTCTCCAACCTCGGGCTGGGCTCGCGCGCCTCGCTGTCGGTGTTCCTGAACGGCAACGAAATCGTCGGCACCTTCGGTCGCAATCTCACCTTCGCGTGGGGACCTTTCACCGGCGGCGGCAGCACCTTTCCGTTCGCCACGGGCACCGAGTTCCTGGTGACCGTCGACGGCGTCGACAATACGCTGGCGGACGCGAGTTACCGGCTGGGCATCACGGCAGCGGTGCCGGAGCCGGCCAGCGCGGCCATGCTGCTGGCCGGGCTGGCTGCGGTCGGCGCGGTGGCGCGCCGGCGCATGCAGGTTCGCTGAGTCAGTCGGTCTGCCGGCGCACGCACCAGCGCAGCTGGGCCGTGCCGCCGGCGTCTCCGGTCAGTACCGCGTTCTGGCCGAAGGCGGCGCCGATGCGCAGCGCCTCCTCGGCGGTCAGGCCGGCGCACAGCAGGGAGGGTTCGGTCCAGCCGGCTTCGGTCGTGCGGTTCTCGGCGTCGAGCAGCGGCAGGCCGCGCTGCGTCAGCAATGCGCGCAGTGCCGTGTGGGCGGCGCGGTTGGCGTCGTCGTCGCAGCGTGCCGACCACGGATTGGCGGCCGCCAGCAGCGCCCACTGTGTTGCGTTCTGCGTCGCCAGCCAGCGGTCCAGCGCCGGTGACGGTGCACCGACGTGCAGTGTCGTTTCGCCGTCGGGCAGGGCCACGGCGTAGTCGGTGCCTTCGTAGGCGCCGGTCAGCGCGTCGCTGACGGCAACGGTCGGCAGGCCGAGACGGGCCAGCAGCGTGGCGCGCCACAGCGCCGCCGGTACGCGAGGGCGCGGCGCGCCGTCGCGCTGCTTCGCGCCCCACACCGAACCTGGGAAGTGGGCGTCGTCCTGCCAGCGCGCGACGACATGCCAGTGCAGGTGCGGCACCATATTGCCGAGGCTGCCGAGGTTGATCTTTTCCGGCTGCGCAATTTCGCGCACGCAGCGCTCGACCTGCCACACCACGTGCATCAGGTGATCGCGGTCGGCGTCGGCAAGGTCGGTCATCTCGCGCACGTGCCCGTTCCAGATCACGCGCAGAAAGGCTGGATGGTCGGCGTCACGCGCGTCGATCACGCGCAGCCGGTCGTCGCGCCACAGCCAGTGATGGCCGGGCGTGTCGTCGCAGATGGGACAGGTGTTCGGCGTATTGCTCACAGACAGGCTCAGTCGTCGATGCCTTGGCTGGCGAGGTAGTCCTCGT
Organism: Methyloversatilis discipulorum; assembly: GCF_018780585.1. GTDB lineage: Bacteria > Pseudomonadota > Gammaproteobacteria > Burkholderiales > Rhodocyclaceae > Methyloversatilis > Methyloversatilis discipulorum_B. Next base: position 22,549 of record NZ_JADMJL010000006.1, read on the forward strand.
AGCCGCCGCGGTAGTCGACGATCTGGCCGTCGCCACGGACTTCCAGCACCCGGGTGGCCAGCGTGGACACGAACTCGCGGTCGTGCGACACGAAGAACAGCGTGCCGTCGAAGGCGTCGAGGCCGGCGTTCAGCGACTCGATCGATTCCATGTCCATGTGGTTGGTCGGTTCGTCGAGCAGCAGCACGTTGTTCCGCTGCAGCATGAGCCGGCCGAACATCATGCGGCCCTGTTCGCCGCCGGACAGCACGCGCACCGCCTTCTTCACGTCGTCGCCGCCGAACAGCAGACGGCCGAGCGTGCCGCGGATCAGCGTGATCGCGTCGTCGCCCTCGTAGCCGCCCTCGCGCACATAGCCGCTGATCCAGTCGGTCAGGTTGGCGTCGCTGTCGAAATCGGCTGAATGGTCCTGCGCGAAATACCCAAGGCGGGCCTTTTCCGCCCACTTGATCGAGCCGTGCTGCGGCGTCAGTTCACCGACCAGCAGCTTCAGGAAGGTGGTCTTGCCGACCCCGTTCTCGCCGATGATGGCGACCCGGTCGCCGCCGTCGAAGGTGGCGGTGAAGCCCTTCAGGATCTGCGGGCCGCCGTCGTAGCCGAACACCACGTTGTCCAGTTCGACCGCCTGCCGGTGCAGCTTCTCCTTCGGGTCGTAGTCGAAGCGTATCCACGGGTACTGACGCGAGCTGGGCTTGAATTCCTCGATCTTGATCTTATCGATCATCTTCAGACGCGAGGTGGCCTGCTTGGACTTGGACTTGTTGGCCGAGAAGCGGCGCACGAAGCTCTGCAGTTCGGCCACCCGTTCCTTCGCCTTTGCGTTGGCCGCCGACGCGCGTTCGCGCGCCTGTGTCGACGCTTCGATGTAGTCGTCCCAGGTGCCCGGGTAGAGGCGGATGGTCGCGTAGTCCAGGTCGGCCATATGGGTGCACACCTGGTTCAGGAAGTGGCGGTCGTGGCTGATGATGACCATCGTGCTGTTGCGCTCGTTCAGCGTGTGCTCGAGCCAGCGGATGGTGTTGATGTCCAGGTTGTTGGTCGGTTCGTCGAGCAGCAGGATGTCCGGGTTGGCGAACAGCGCCTGGCACAGCAGCACGCGCAGCTTCCAGCCTGGCGCGACCTGGCTCATCGGGCCGTTGTGCTGTTCGGTCGGGATGCCGACGCCGAGCAGCAGCTCGCCGGCACGCGCCTCGGCGGTGTAGCCGTCGTATTCGGCGAACTGGCCTTCCAGTTCGGCGGCGCGCATGTAGTCCTCTTCGGTCGCCTCCGGGTTGGCGTAGATGGCGTCCTTTTCCTTCATGCAGGTCCACATTTCGGCGTGGCCCATCATGACCACGTCGAGTACGCGCTGGTCCTCAAACGCGAACTGGTCCTGACGCAGGAAGGCCATGCGCTCGTGCGCGTCGATGGACACGTTGCCGGCGGTCGGTTCGAGCACGCCGGCGAGGATTTTCATGAAGGTCGACTTGCCGGCACCGTTGGCGCCGATCAGACCGTAGCGGTAACCGTCGCCGAACTTGATGCTGACGTTGTCGAAAAGCGGCTTGGCGCCGAACTGCATGGTGATGTTGGAAGCGGACAGCATGGAATTCACTAGGGTGTGGCATGCGCGGATGCGCAAGAAGCCCGGATTGTACCGGAGCGGGGAGGCGACCCCGGCTGCGGGTGTAGAATCCGCGCGCCTGAACCTCATTGCGGATCGCGCCCGCTCACGCCCATGGTGCCTCACCTGACCACCGCGCTCACCGGCCCGCTGCTCGCGCTGGAGAGCCGATTTCTCGAACGCCAGACCGACATCGAACAGTGGTTCCGTTCGCAGTGGCTGGAGCACAGCCCGCCCTTCTACGCCTCGGTCGATCTGCGCAACGCCGGTTTCAAGCTGGCGCCGGTCGATACCAATCTGTTTCCGGGCGGCTTCAACAACCTGAACGCCGAGTTCCTGCCGCTGTGCGTGCAGGCGACGATGACTGCGGTCGAAAAGCTGTGCCCGGAAGCACGCAACCTGCTGCTGGTGCCGGAAAACCACACGCGCAACCTGTTCTATCTGCGCAATGTCGCCCGGCTGGCGCAGATCCTGAAGCTGGCCGGTCTGAACGTGCGCATCGGCAGCCTGATTCCCGACCTCGCCGGCCCGACGCCGCTCGACCTCGGCGACGGCCAGACGCTGACGGTCGAACCGCTGATCCGCCTGCCCGGCGGTCGACGCATTGGCGTCGCCGGTTTCGATCCCTGCGCCATCCTGCTCAACAACGATCTGTCGGCCGGCGTGCCGGAGCTGCTGCAGAACGTCAATGAGCAGACCTTCATTCCGCCGCTGCACGCCGGCTGGACGACGCGCCGCAAGTCGCAGCACTTCGACGCCTACAGCGAAGTCGCACGCAGCTTCTCGTCGGTCATGGACATCGATCCGTGGCTGATCGACCCGCTGTACGACGTGTGCGGCGACATCAATTTCCAGGAGCGTGCCGGCGAGGAATGTCTGGCCACGCGCGTCGGAGCGCTGCTCGCGCGCATCCGCGAGAAGTACGCGCAGCACGGCGTCGATCACGAGCCCTTCGTCATCGTCAAGGCCGACGCCGGCACCTACGGCATGGGCATCATGACGGTGCGCGATCCGTCCGAAGTGGTCGGCCTGAACCGCAAGCAGCGCAACAAGATGGCGGTGGTGAAGGAGGGGCTGGAAGTCAGCTCGGTGCTGATCCAGGAAGGCGTGCCCACCTTCGAAAGCGTCGATGGCGGCGCAGCCGAACCGGTGGTCTACATGATGGATCGTTACGTCGTCGGCGGCTTCTACCGCGTGCATGGCGAGCGTGGCATCGACGAGAACCTGAACGCGCCGGGCATGCACTTCAAGCCGCTGGCCTTCGAATCCTGCTGCTCGATGCCCGACCCCGGCTGCGCGCCGGACGCGCCGCCCAACCGCTTCTACGCCTATGGCGTCGTCGCTCGTCTTGCGCTGGTCGCGGCCAGTCTGGAACTGGAGCGGGGTCTGCCGATGACGCCGGCGGAAGAGGCGCTCGAAGCCGAACTGCGGGGTTGAGACCGACATGAACCTGCGCCTCGCCTTCATCGTCGATCCGCTCGACAAGCTCAAGCCGGCCAAGGATTCGAGCATCGCGATGATGCGCGAGGCGGCGCGCCGCGGTCACGAGATCTGGACCATCCAGCGGCAGACGATGAGCCTGCACGGCGACGAGGTCATGGTCGGCGCAGTCCGCATCCAGCCTCAACGCGGCGACGCGCCCTGGTATGTGCCCCACGGGACCGAACCGCGTGCGCTGCGCGAATTCGACGCCGTGCTGATGCGGCAGGACCCGCCCTTCGATTTCGAGTACATCACCGCGACCTGGATGCTCGAGCGCGCGGCAGCGGCCGGCGTGCGCGTGTTCAACCATCCGCGTGCCATCCGCGATCACTCGGAGAAGGTGTCGATCTGCGAATTCCCTGAGCTGATCACGCCGACGCTGGTCAGCCGCGACGTCGCGGCCATCAATGCCTTCATCGACACGCACGCCGACTGCATCCTGAAGCCGCTCGACGGCATGGGGGGGGCGCGCATCTTCCGCGTGCGCGCCGACGACGCCAACCGCAACGTCATCATCGAGACGCTGACCGAGGACGGCGCGCGCACGCTGATGGCGCAGCGCTTCATCCCGGAGATCGCGCAGGGCGACAAGCGCGTGCTGCTGATCGACGGCGAGCCGGTGCCCTACTGTCTGGCGCGCATCCCGAAGGCTGGCGAAACGCGTGGCAATCTGGCCGCGGGCGGTCGCGGCGTCGCCCAGCCGCTGTCCGAATCCGATCTGGCGATCGCGCGCAAGCTCGGCCCCGTCCTCGCGGCGCGCGGGCTGCTGCTGGTCGGGCTGGACGTGATCGGCGACCGGCTGACCGAAATCAACGTCACCAGCCCCACCTGCTTTGTCGAAATCACCGAACAGACGGGCTTCGACGTGGCCGCCATGTTCCTCGATGCACTCGAACGTGCGACGACGCGCTGAGCGTTTCGCCGCCGCACTGCTCCTGTTTGCGCTGCTCGCCGGCTGCGGCACGAAGGAGCCGGTCGAGCGGCAGGAGTCCTTCGTTTTCGGCACCCGCGTCGAAGTGGTCGTGTACGGCCTCGACCGCACGCAGGCGCGCGACGCGCTGGGCGAGGTGCTGCGTGAGTTCGACCGCCTGCACCGCACACTGCACGCCTGGCAGCCGTCCGAGCTGACGCGGCTGAACACCGCCTTCGCGGCCGGGCAGACGGCCGACGTCGATGCCGAGACCGCCGCGTTGCTGGTGGCGGTGCAGGCCGCCGCGGCGCGCGGCGAGGACCTGTTCAATCCGGCGGCCGGTGCACTGGTCGAGGCCTGGGGTTTTCACGCCGACGAGTTCGTGCCGCGGCGGCCCGAAGCCACCCGGCGCGACGCGCTGGTCGCGGCGAAGCCGCGCATGGCCGATCTCGTGATCACCTCCCGGCCGGACGGCGGCGCCACGGTGTCCAGTCGCAACCCGGCGGTGCAGCTCGACCTCGGCGGCTACGGCAAGGGCTATGCGCTGGACCGCGCCGCCGCCATCCTGCGCGCGCGCGGCGTCTGCTGCGCGCTGGTCAACATCGGCGGCAACGTGATGGCGCTGGGCAGCAAGGCCGGCACGCCGTGGCGCATCGGCGTCCAGCATCCGCGCAAGCCGGAGGCGCTGGCCACCGTAGAACTGCACGACGGCGAGGCGATCGGCACCTCGGGCGATTACCAGCGCTATTTCGAACTGGATGGCGAGCGCCTGTGCCACCTGATCGACCCGCGCAGCGGCGAGCCGGTGCGTCACACGCAGTCGCTGACCGTGCTGATGCCGGCTGGTCCGGACGCCGGCGCCCGCTCCGACGCGGACAGCAAGCCGCTGTTCATCGTCGGTCGCGACGGCTGGCGCGCGCTGGCTGAACGCATGGGCGTGACGATGGCGCTGCGGGTGGACGCCGACGGCTCGGTGGACATGACGCCAGCGATGGCGCAGCGCGCGGCGGCTCCGGCGCGCTGAGATCGCCGGGCCGGTGGGTCGCGCGTCAGTCGCCGTGCGTGCTCGCCGGTGCGGCCCCGGATTCGACCCGGTTGCGGCCACCGGCCTTGGCGCGGTAGAGCGCCTTGTCCGCCTGCTGCAGCAGGTGTTCCGGCGATGTGGTGGTCGAGCTGCGGCTGGCAATGCCGGCGCTGATGGTGAGCACGGGCGGGCGCTCCCAGTGCGCGTCCGCGACGTGCGTGCGGATGCGCTCGGCGACCGCGCGCGCGGTCGCCGGTTCGGCGCCCGGCAGCACGACCAGGAATTCCTCGCCGCCGAAGCGCGCGACGTAGTCACTGGCGCGCAGCGCCTCGCCGATCAGCCGGGCCACGCGACGCAGCACCTCGTCGCCGTGGGGGTGGCCGTAGCTGTCGTTCACGTCCTTGAAGTGATCGACGTCGATCAGGCAGACGGACAGCGGCAGTTGCAGCCGGCTGGCGAGCGCGAACTCCTCGCCCAGTCGCGCCTCGCCGGCGCGGCGGTTGCCGCTGCCGGTCAGCGCGTCCACATGGACTTCGGTTGCCAGCTCCTCGCAGCGCGCCTGCAACGCCTGCCGCTGGCGTTCAAGCAGTTCGTGCTGCTGGCGCAGTTCCCGCGTCAGCGCATGCAGCTGCTGCACGCGCATGCGCAGGTGCAGCTGCGCTTCGGCCTGCGCCGCCAGCGCGCCCAGCTGGTCCAGCTGGCGAAGGTCGAGGCTGCGCGGCTTGAAATCGATCAGGCAGAAGGTGCCCAAGGGCAGGCCGTCCGGGTTGAGCAGGGTCACGCCGGCATAGAAGCGGATGCCGGGCGCGCCGACCACCAGCGGGTTGTCGGCGAAGCGCGGATCGTTCAGCGTGTCCTCGATCACCATGCGTCCTCGTGGCGCGACGATGGTGTGCGTGCACAGTGCGGCGTCGCGTCGCGTTTCGCGCAGGCACAGCCCGTGCACCGACTTGAACCACTGGCGGGATTCGTCGATCAGGCTCACCAGCGCAACCGGCATGTCGAACAGTTGCGCCGCCAGCGCGGTCAGCGCGTCGAACGCCGGTTCCGGCGGCGTGTCGAGCACGCACAGGTCGCGCAGTGCCTGCAGGCGCTGCGCCTCGTCTTCGGGGAGCGGAGCAATCTTCATCGTTCGATTATCGGGCGGCCGGGCGGCTCGCTTGAGCGGATTGCGTGGATGTCGGCGCTGCAATGAAACCGGCGGCCGCGCCGCCTGTCCAGAGGCGGTACTCATGACCGCGATGGCCGCAATGAAATCCCGACACAAGGGCAACAAGACCTTTCTTCCGAGCAAGCCATGTGCGGTCTGCGGCCGTGACATGACCTGGCGGCGCGCCTGGCGCAACAACTGGGAGGCGGTGAAGTACTGCTCGGAAGCCTGCCGCCGCAAAGGGGGCGCAGGTGTCTGACATCCGCCATCTGGTACTGGTGCTCGGCGACCAGCTCGATCACGCATCGGCCGCTTTCGACGGCTTTGATCCGGCGCGCGATCACGTGCTGATGATCGAGGCGGCGGGCGAATCGACCCTTGTCTGGAGCCACAAGGCGCGCACCGCGCTTTTCCTGACGGCCATGCGCCATTTCGCCGACGGGCTGCGCGGCCGAGGCTGGACGGTCGATTACCGCGCGCTCGGCGACGGCGACAGCGAAGACCTGGTCGACATCCTCGCCGGGCGGCTGCGCCGTCACGCGCCCGGCAAGCTGGTGCTGGTCGAGCCGGGCGAATGGCCGCTGGAACAGGCGATCAGCGCGCTGTGCGAGCGTGAGCGGGTGGCGCTCGACCTGCGCGACGACCTTCATTTCATGATTTCGCGCACCGGCTTTGCCGACTGGGCGAAGAAGTATCGGCAGCTGCGCATGGAGTTCTTCTACCGCATGATGCGCGAGCGCCACGGCGTGCTGATGGAGGGTGGCGAGCCCGCGGGCGGCCGCTGGAACTTCGACGCCGACAACCGCAGCGGCTTCGGCCGCAAGGGCCCCGGCCTGGTGCCGCCACCACTGCGCTTCGAACCGGACGCGATCACCCGCGACGTGATGGCCGAAGTCGAGGCGCGCTTCGCCGATCATCCGGGCACGACCGCCGCCTTCGACTGGCCGGTCACGCGCGAACAGGCGCTGGCGGCGCTTTCGGACTTCGTCGAGCACCGGCTGGAACTGTTCGGCCATCACCAGGACGCGATGTGGACCGGCCAGCCCTGGCTCTGGCACGCACGGCTCAGCGCGGCGATGAACCTGAAGCTGTTGTCGCCACGCGAAGTGGTCGCCGCCGCGGTGGCCGCCTGGCGCGAGCGCGGCTTGCCGCTGCAGTCGGTCGAGGGCTTCGTGCGCCAGGTGATCGGCTGGCGCGAATTCATCCGCGGCATGTACTGGCTGGACATGCCGCGCCTGCGCGACGCCAATCACTATGGCCACGCCCGCGCGCTGCCACGTTGGTACTGGACCGGCGACACCGGCATGAACTGCATGCGCGCCGCCATCGGCCAGACGCTGCGCCACGGCTACGCCCACCACATCCAGCGCCTGATGGTGACCGGCCAGTTCGCGCTGCTGGCGGAGATTGCGCCGCAGCAGGTCGAGGACTGGTATCTGGCGGTCTATGTCGACGCGGTGGAGTGGGTGGAACTGCCCAATGTGGCGGGCATGGCGCTGTACGCCGACGGCGGCCGCTTCACCAGCAAGCCCTATGTCGCCAGCGGTGCCTATATCCAGCGCATGAGCAATTACTGCGACGGCTGCCGGTATAGCCCGTCGGCGCGCAGCGGCGAGGCGGCCTGCCCGGTGACCGTGCTGTACTGGCACTTCCTCGACCGCCACGAAGCGGAATTCGCCGCCAATCCGCGCACCGCATTGATGGCGAAGAATCTGCAGAAGCTCGCGCCGGCCGAGCGCACGGCGATAGGCGAGCGTGCCAGGCAGATGCTGGAGAAGCTCGACGATCTGTAAACGAGGGCTGCAAGGTCTCTGCCAAGGAGGCGCAGGAATGCGCCCAATCCGCGGCCGGAGCCCGGGCCGGGGGTTCTGTGGGAGCGTCTTCCGACCCCGACAGCAACCTGCCTCAAAGCCGGCTGCGGCGTGCGCTTCTTTCTCCCAGCCGGTTGTTACATCCCCTTTCCAAGCGAATTTGCTGCCCTGCGCAAAGCCGGGGGCGCGGGTCGGGTAAAATCTCGCGCCATGACTTCACCAGCGCAGCACGTTGCCGGCTTTTCGTGGCCGGTACGCGTCTACTACGAAGATACCGACAGCTTCGGCGTGGTGTACTACGCGAACTACTTCCGCTTTCTCGAACGTGCGCGCACCGAATGGCTGCGCGCGCTCGGCTTCGACCAGGTCGAGATGGCGGCGGCGGGCGTCGGCTTCGTCGTGCGTTCGGTACAGGGCGAATACCTGAAGCCAGCCCGCTTCAACGACATGCTCGAAGTGCGCAGCCACATCGCGTCGAACACGCGTGCCGCGGTCGATTTCGTGCAGCGCCTCTACCGCGGCGACGAACTGCTGTTCGACGGCAGGGTCCGTGTGGTGTCGATCGACATGGCGAAGAACCGTCCGGTATCGCTGCCCGCAGCGTTGCGTGAGCGCCTGCTTCCTTCCATCCAGCCTTCAGTCCCCTCCCTCACATGAATCTTTCCGAAGACCTTTCGATCATTTCGCTCGTGATGCAGGCCAGCCTGCTGGTCAAGCTGGTGATGGCGCTGCTGGTCGGCATTTCCTTCATGAGCTGGTACTGGATCTTCCGCAAGTCCTTCGCCATCCGCGCGGCGCGGCTCAGTTCGGACAAGTTCGAGCTTGAGTTCTGGTCCGGCGGCGACCTCAATGCGCTGTTCCAGAGCGCGGCCAACGACCGCCACAACGCCGGCGGCATGGAGCGCATCTTCGAAGCGGGCTATCGCGAATTCACCAAGCTGCGCGGGCGGCAGAACATCGACACGGCGACCGCGGTCGACGGCGCGCGCCGCGCGATGCGGGCGACCTACCAGCGCGAACTGGACGAGCTGGAATCGCACACCGCCTTCCTCGCGTCGACCGGTTCGGTCAGCCCCTACATCGGCCTGTTCGGTACCGTCTGGGGCATCATGAACGCCTTCCGCGGCCTGTCCAACGTCGGTCAGGCCACGCTGGCCCAGGTCGCGCCGGGCATCGCCGAGGCGCTGGTCGCTACCGCGATCGGCCTGTTCGCCGCCATCCCGGCGGTGGTCGCCTACAACCGCTTCGCGCACGATATCGACCGCATTTCCATCCGCTGGGAGAGCTTCATGGAAGAGTTCTCCAACATCCTGCAGCGTCAGGCCCGGTAAGCCGCGATGAGAAGACAGCGCCGCATGATGAACCAGATCAACGTCGTGCCTTACATCGACGTGATGCTGGTGCTGCTCGTCATCTTCATGGTCGCGCCGCAGGCCACGCCGACCGGCAGCATCGAACTGCCCAGCGTCGGCCAGGCGTCGCAGACGCCGGCGCAGCCGATCGAGGTGATGGTGAAGGCCGACGGCAAGCTCGCGCTGCGTGACCGCGACAAGGGTGGCAAGGAAGAGGCGGTCACGCGCGACACGCTGGTGAGCCGCCTGCGCGACATGCAAGGTGGCGACGGCAGTCGCGCGCTGGTCGTGGCCGGCGACAAGGCGGTGCGCTACGAGGAAATCCTGCGCGTGATGGATACGCTGCAGGGCAATGGTTTCACCCGCATCGGCCTGCTGGTGCAGACCGGGCAGAACGCGAAACCGGCCCGCTGATGCGCGATCTCGCCCTGAACCGTCCGCAGCCCGGCAAGTGGCAGTCGGCCGCATTGGCCGCCGGCATGCACCTGCTGCTCGGTCTGTTCCTGTTCTACAGCGTGCGCTGGCAGACCAGCCAGCCGGCCGCAGTGCAGGTCGAGCTGGTCGGCAGCCTGCCGCCGATCGAGGCACCGGTGCGCCCGCCGCCGCCGCCGGAACCGGTGGTCGAGAAACAGCCGGAGCCGGTGGTGGAACCGCCGCCGCCTCCGCCACCGCCGAAGCCGGACATCGCGATCAAGGAGCCGCCGAAGCCGAAGACGCCGCCCAAGGTGGAGCCGAAACCCGAACCCAGGCCGAAGCCGGTTGAAAAGAAGCCGGAACCCAAGCCCGAGCCCAAGGTCGAGAAGAAACCGGAGCCCAAGGTGCCGCCCAAGCCGGACAACCGGCTGGAGCAGGAACTGCAGGACAAGCTGCTGAAGGAATCGCTGGCGCGCGAAAGCGCCGACCAGACGCGCCGCCAGGCCGCGCAGGAAGCCGATCTGATGGCCAAGCTGGCAGCCGACGGCGCGCGCAGCAAGGCGCGCGAAACCTGGGCCGGCCGCATCAGCGCCAAGGTGAAGCCCAACGTGGTGGTGCCGCCCGGCGTGTCCGGCAATCCGGAAGCGGTGGTGGCGATTTCGCTGCTGCCCGACGGTTCGGTGGTCGGCGAGCCCAGATTGAGACAGTCGACCGGCAATGCGGCGCTGGATGCGGCGATACTGCGCGCCATCGTGAAGTCGTCGCCGCTGCCCAAGCCGGAAGACCCGGCCGTATTCGAGCGCAACCTGGAACTGAAATTCCGGCCGCTGGCCGAGTGACCGGCGCCCGCAGACACTTTACGGAAAGGATCCGATGATCAAGCTCTTCAGACTGATGGCCGCCGCGCTGCTGTTCGCCGCGCAGTTCGCCCACGCCCAGCTCACGGTCGAAATCACCGGCGCCGGTGCCAACCGCATTCCGATCGCCATCGCCAATTTCGCCGGCGAGGGCCTGCTGCCGCAGGCACTGGTCGGCGTCGTGCGCGCCGACCTGGAGCGCAGCGGTCTGTTCAAGCTGGTCGACCCGGGCTCGAGCCCGGTGCACCAGGACGCCGCCGTCGACCTCAACCAGTGGAAGGAACGCGGTGCCGACGCGCTGGCGCTGGCCAGCATTCTGCCGGTGCCAGGCGGACGCTACGAGGTGCGCATGCGCCTGTACGACATCGCGCGGCAGGGCAAGCCGGACGGCATGATTTTCGTGTTCTCGCCGGCCACCGTGCGGGAAACCGGCCATCGCATCGCCGACTTCATCTACGAAAAGATGACCGGCGAGCGCGGCGTGTTCAACACGCAGATCGCCTACGTGGTGAAGAAGGGCACGCGCTTCGAACTGACCATCGACGACGCCGACGGGCAGAACCCGCGCATCGCGCTGCGCTCGGCCGACCCGATCATCTCGCCGACCTGGTCGCCGGACGGCACGCGCCTCGCCTATGTGTCCTTCGAGGCGAAGAAGCCCATCATCTACGTGCATTCGCTGACCACGACCTCGCGCTCGGTGGTGGCCAACTTCAAGGGATCGAATTCCGCGCCGGCCTGGGCGCCGGACGGCAAGCGTCTGGCCGTCGTGCTGACCAAGGACGGCTCGTCGCAGATCTACACGATCAACGCCGACGGCAGCGGTCTGACACGCGTGGCCGGATCCAGCTCGATCGACACCGAACCGCAGTTTTCGCCGGACGGCCAGTACATCTATTTCACGTCGGACCGCGGCGGCAGCCCGCAGATCTATCGCGTGCCGGCCAGCGGCGGCAACGCCGAGCGCATTACCTTCGAAGGCAGCTACAACGTGACGCCGCGCCTGTCGCCGGACGGCAAGACGCTGGCCTACGTGTCGCGCAACGGCGGCCGCTTCCAGATCACGGCAATGGATCTGGCGACGCGGCAGACGCAGATCCTGACCGACTCGTCGCGCGACGAGTCGCCGTCCTTTGCGCCGAACGGCCGGATGATCCTGTACGCCTCCGAAATCGGCGGACGCGGCGTGCTGTCGGCGGTGTCGGCCGACGGCCGCGTCAAGCAGAAACTGTCCGGGCAGGCTGGCGGCGATGTCCGCGAGCCGGCCTGGGGCCCGTTCAACAAACCGTAAATACCGTCACAACCCCACGCAGTAGCGAAACCAGAGAGGCCAACACCATGCGCACCCATACCAAGCTTTCCATCGCAGCCCTGACGCTGGCCGTGCTGGCCGGCTGCTCGTCCACCGGTCCGGAGCAACCCGCCGCGCCGACCGAGGACAAGTCGCCGACCGCACCGACCGGCCCCTCCGTGTCGCCGGTGACGCCGCCGTCGGTCGACGGCAAGAAGATGACAGCCGAAGAGGCGCTGCTCGCCCAGCTGAAGGACCCGAACAGCCCGCTGTCCAAGCGCATCATCTACTTCGACTACGACAGCTACGTCATCAAGGACAGCTACGCCAGCCTGATTTCGGCGCACGCCAAGTTCCTGACGGCCAACCCGAAGTTCAAGATGCTCATCCAGGGCAACACCGACGAGCGCGGTTCGCGTGAGTACAACCTGGCGCTAGGCCAGAAGCGTGCCGAGGCGGTCAAGCGCGCGCTGATGCTGCTGGGCGTGCAGGAAGCGCAGCTGGAGTCGGTCAGCCTGGGCGAAGAGAAGCCGCGCATGGTGGGCAGCGACGAAGCGTCGTACGCCGAGAACCGTCGTTCGGAAATGCTCTACTCGGGTGAGTTCTGATGCAGGCCCGCAACGGGGTCGCGGCGGCGCTCGCCGCGCTGTTCATCGTCGCGGCTCCGGCGCGGGCCGCGCTGTTCGATGACGAGGTTGCACGCCAGCGCATCGAGGACCTGCGCGCCGACACCAAGGCGCGCACCGGCAAGCTCGAGGCGCAGCTCGAACAGTCGCAGCGTACGCAACTCGAGCTGAGCAACCAGATCGAGGCGCTGCGCGGCGAAATCGCCAAGCTGCGCGGCCAGGTCGAGGTGCTCACCTACGAGCTGGAGGCGTCCACCAAGCGGCAGAAGGACTTCTACCTCGATCTCGACACCCGCCTGCGTGCGCTGGAGACGAAGCCGGTCGCCGCGGCCGAGCCCGAGGTCGACCCGGCTGCCGAGCCGCGCGACTACGAGGCGGCACTGAACCTGCTCAAAGGCGGCAAGTACGCCGAGGCGCAGCTGGCCTTCGAAGCCTTCATCAAGAGCTGGCCGAAGAGCAGTTTCCAGCCGGCTGCCCACTACTGGGCCGCCAGCGCCGCCTTCCAGACCAAGGCCTACTCGCGCGCCGCCGAGCTGTACCAGCAGGTGCATGCGCAATGGCCGGCCGACGTGCGGGCGCCGGAAGCGCTGATCGGTCTGGCCAACACGCAGCAGATCCAGGGTGATGCCAAGGGTGCGAAGAAGACGCTGGACATGGTGATCGCCCAGTATCCGGGCACGCCGTCGGCCGACGTCGCGCGCCAGCGCATCAAGCAGGCGGCGCAGAAGAAGTGAGCGGGCAGGGCAGAGGCGGCAGGGCCGCAGTCGTGCTGTTGTCCGGCGGCCTCGATTCGGCCACCGTGCTGGCGATGGCGCGTGCGCAGGGGCTGGACTGCCACTGCCTGTCGCTCGACTACGGCCAGCGGCACCGGGCGGAGCTGGTGGCTGCCGAGCGGGTGGCCACTGCGCTCGGTGCGGCCGGCCACCGTACCATTGCGCTCGATCTGCGCGCCTTCGGTGGTTCGGCGCTGACCGACAGCGCGATCGACGTGCCGACCGGCGGTGTGGTGCCCGGCATCCCGGTCACCTACGTGCCGGCGCGCAACACCATCATGCTGTCGCTGGCGCTCGCCTGGGCCGAGGTGCTCGGCGCGCAGGACATCTTCTGCGGCGTCAATGCGGTGGACTACTCCGGCTACCCCGACTGCCGCCCGGAGTACATCAAGGCTTTCGAGGCGATGGCCAACCTGGCGACCAAGGCAGCAGTCGAGGGCGCACGGCTTACCGTGCACGCGCCGCTGATCAGCCTCACCAAGGCGGGTATCATCCGTGCCGGCGCGCAGCTCGGCGTCGATTACGCGCTGACCGTGTCCTGCTACCAGGCCGACGATGAAGGCCGCGCCTGCGGTGTGTGCGACTCCTGCCGCTTGCGGCGCGAGGGATTCGCGGCTGCCGGGGTGGCGGACCCGACGCGCTACCGCTGAACCGTCGTCCCGCATTCCGGGGCGGCGTTACCGCTCCGGAACGACGATGGAACTGAACATCCACACCGAAACACTGGCAGCCGTGTTCGCGCTGTCTGTCGCGCTGGGCGCGCTCACGTCGCGCACCGGCTTCTGCACCATGGGTGCGGTGTCCGACTGGATCAATATCGGCGACCTCGGCCGCATGCGCTCGTGGATGCTGGCGATCGCCACCGCCATGGCCGGCCTGGTCGGGCTCGAATCGGCTGGCGTGGTCGACCTCAGCACCACCTATCCGCCCTACCGCACGCCGCAACTCGCCTGGCTGCGCTACATCGTCGGCGGCCTCATGTTCGGCGTCGGCATGACGCTGGCCAGCGGCTGCGGCAACAAGACGCTGGTGCGCATCGGCGGCGGCAACCTGAAGTCGCTGTTCGTGCTGGCGGTCGGCGCCGTGTTCGCCTATCTGATGATCTTCACCGATTTCTACGCCAGCGCCTTCGGCTGGATGAACGACTGGACGCTGTCGCTCGACGCGCGCGGCATCGATTCGCAGGCGCTCGGTTCCGTCGTTGCCGGTGCGGTCGGCGGTGACGCCGCCACGCTGAATCGTGCATTGGCCTGGATCATCGCCGCCGCGCTGGCCGTGTGGGCCTTCGCCTCGGCCGATTTCCGCCGCAACATCGACCATGTGGCCGGCGGCATCGGCTTCGGTCTGGCGGTGCTGGCGGGCTGGTGGCTGACCGCCGGCCCGCGCGCTGCGGCGTGGAAGGAGTGGGCCGAATTCGCCGACGTGATGCCGAGCCGGGTCGAGGCGCAGTCCTACACCTTCGTCGGCCCGATGGCCGACGGCGCGCGCTGGCTGCTCGACCCGACCAATGCCGCACTGGTCAACTTCGGTCTGATGGCGCTGGCCGGCGTCGTCGTCGGCGCCTTCATTCATGCCATTGCGAGCGGAAAATTCCGCGTCGAGTGGTTCCGCGGCACCGCCGACGTCGTGCGTCACGGCATTGGCGGCGCGCTGATGGCCATCGGTGGCGTGCTCGCCTCCGGCTGCAGCGTCGGCCAGGGCATCACTGGCGTGTCGACGCTCGCACTGGGTTCGGCCATCGCGCTGTTCGCCATCATCGCCGGCTCGGCGCTGACCATGAAGGCGACCATGTGGTGGCTGATGCGCGACTGAGCTGCGAGGTGTGCCTGGAGTCAAATTCCGGGTTGACAGGGCCCTTCCTCTCACCTATAGTCCGCGGTCTTCGCAAGGCGAGGGTCGGTAGCTCAGTCGGTAGAGCAGCGGACTTTTAATCCGTTGGTCGCGAGTTCGAGTCTCGCCCGACCCACCACTCGGTGGGCCGAAGCAGTACGCGAAGCAGGTTTCCGGGTTGTTAGCTCAGTTGGTAGAGCAGCGGACTCTTAATCCGTAGGTCGAGTGTTCGAGCCACTCACAACCCACCAGATGCAGTAAGCAAAAGGCCAGTTCTCCGGAACTGGCCTTTTTCTTTTCGTGCGTGCCCAGCCTCCGGGCTGTCCCCGACCTGATCCTGGCGGCCTCGCGAACATTCCCCCGCGGCCGCCTCCCGGATCGTTCAAAGATTTGCCGGGATTGTTCAAGCCCGTCCGCCCGCCCGTCCCTACAGTCAGCGCCAGATGGTCCCGCCCTGCGCGGGGGCATTCCGGGTTCTGCACATAGCCAAAATGACGGAGGGGAAGATGGGCGAAGCAACTGTGGCCGCAAAAGCGGCGGGAGCGAGCGAGGGTGCGAGCACCTTCGACGCGGTGGTGATCGGCGCCGGCGTGGCCGGGCTGTACCAGGTGTATCGGCTGCGCGAGATGGGTATGTCGGTGCAGGGCTTCGAGGCCGGGTCCGGCGTCGGCGGCACCTGGTACTGGAACCGCTATCCGGGTGCGCGCTTCGATTCCGAGGCGGAGATCTACCAGTACTGGTTCGACGAAGCCATGTTCAAGAACTGGCAGCCGAGCGAGCGCTTCCCGGCGCAGCCGGAGACCGAGCGCTGGCTGAACTACGTCGCCGATCGCGCTGACCTGCGCAAGCACTTCCGCTTCGATACCCGCGTCACCGCGGCACGCTACGACGAAGCGCGGCGGCAGTGGGCGATCACGACCGATGCGGGCGACACGGTCACCGCGCGCTTCCTGATCTGCTGCACCGGCATGCTGTCGGCGCCGCTGACTTCGGTGTTCCCGGGACAGGACAGCTTCCGGGGGCAGATCTTCCACACGGCACGCTGGCCGAAGGAGCGAGTCGAGTTCGTCGGCAAGCGGGTCGGCGTGGTCGGCACCGGTGCCACCGGCATCCAGGTGATCCAGACCATCGCGCCGCAGGTCGGCCACCTGAAGGTGTTCCTGCGCACGCCGCAGTACGTGATACCGATGCGCAACCCGAAGTACAGCCCGGCCGATTGGGCGAAGCAGGGCGAGCGCTTCGCGCAGATCCGCGACCGCGTGGCGCGCACCTTCTCTGGCTTCGAGTACGACTTCGAGAACGGCGCCTGGGCCGACCTCACGCCGGCGCAGCGCACCGAGGTGTTGGAGCGGCTGTGGGCCGACGGCTCGCTGTCGCTGTGGCTGGCCTCCTTCGCCGAAATGTTCTTCGACGAGAAGGTGAACGACGTGGTGTCCGAATTCGTGCGCGACAAGATGCGCGCGCGCATCAAGGACCCGGTGCTGTGCGACAAGCTCATTCCGACGACCTACGGCTTCGGCACCCACCGCGTGCCGCTGGAGAGCAACTACCTCGAGGTGTACCACCAGCCCAATGTCGAGATCGTCGACGTGAAGCAGGCGCCGATCGAGCGCATCGTGCCCGAGGGCGTCATGACCGCCGACGGCACCGTGCATGCGCTCGACATCCTGGTGCTCGCCACCGGCTTCGACGCCGGCTCCGGCGCGCTCACCCGCATCGACATCCGCGGCCGCGAGGGCCGTTCGCTGAAGGAGGAGTGGGGCCAGGAAATCCGCACCACGATGGGCCTGCAGGTTCACGGCTATCCCAACATGTTCACCACCGGCGCGCCGCTGGCGCCGTCGGCCGCGCTGTGCAACATGACCACCTGCCTGCAGCAGCAGGTCGACTGGATCACCGCCTGCATCCGCTCGATGCGCGACAAGGGCCAGCAGGTGATCGAGCCGTCGAAGGCGCTGCAGGACCAGTGGGTCGCCCACCACGACGAGACGGCGAACAAGACGCTCGTGGTGAAGACCGACTCCTGGTACATGGGCACCAACGTCGCCGGCAAGCCGCGCCGCCTGCTGTCCTACATCGGCGGCGTCGGCACCTACCGTCAGAAGTGCGACGAGGTCGCGGCCAGCGGCTATCGCGGCTTCACCTTCGCCTGATCGGCGATGCACCCGGCCGGCATGCCGGCCGGGCCCGGATACAGCGCCGCACCACCCGGTGACGGCGACGACGGAGGAGCAGGAAAATGATCCAGAACGACTATTACAGCCAGGACATGCACGGCCCCTACGAGCTCATCAGCATCGGTGCGCTGGAGCTGGAGGAGGGCGGCACGATTCCCGACTGCCGGCTGGCCGTGGTCACGCACGGCACGCTGAACGCGCGCAAGGACAACGCCATCCTGGTGCCCACCTGGTACTCGGGTACCAGCAAGATCATCGCGCAGGTCTACATCGGCAAGGGCCACGCGCTCGACCCGGACAAGTACTTCATCGTGCAGATCAACCAGATCGGCAGTGGCCTGTCGAGCTCACCGCACAACAGCGACGGCGCCATCGCGATGGAGCGCTTTCCGCGCGTGCGCATCGGTGACGACGTGCGCGCGCAGCAGCGTCTGCTGTCGCAGCACTTCGGCATCGAGAAGCTGGCGCTGGTGGTCGGCGGATCGATGGGCGCACAGCAGACCTGGGAGTGGGCGGTGCGCTTTCCCGACCGCGTGCTGCGCGCGGCGCCGATCGCCGGCACCGCGAAGAACAGCGAGCACGACTACCTGTTTGCCGAAACGCTGATCGAGGCCATCGTCACCGATCCGAACTTCAAGGGCGGCCGCTACGCCGCCTCGTACGACGTGATCGACGGCCTGCGCCGTCACGCCAAGCTGTGGACGGTGATGGGCTGGAGCGTGGATTTCTTCCGCGAAGGGCGGCACCGCGTGCTCGGCTTCGACTCGGTCGCCGATTTCGTCGAACGCTTCATGGTCGGCTACTTCGGTCCGATGGATGCCAACGACCTGCTGTGCATGGCGTGGAAGTGGCAGCGTGGCGACGTCAGCCGCCACGCCGGCGGTGATCTCGCGGCCGCGCTCGCCCGCGTGCGCGCAAAGATGTACGTGATGCCGATCAGCCACGACATGTTCTTCCCGCCCGAGGACTGCCGCCGCGAACAGCGCCTGGTGGCGGGCAGCGAACTGCGCGTGCTGGACAGCATCGACGGCCATTTCGCGTTGCTGGGCACCGACCCGGCGATGGTGGCGCAGGTGGACGCCCACCTCGCGGAGCTGCTCGCCACGCCTGCCGGCTGAGCGCGCGGCGGCTTCGCTGCGCTGCAACCTCGGCGCGCCGGATGCTCTGCTAAGCTGCCTCTGCCTGCCGGCGCGTGCCGGCAGGCGTGACCGGCGGCGCAGTGGATCGCGTCCGGCCTTCTCGTCGGGGGAGAACGACATGCCGAACATCATCACGCCGAAAGAATTGCCCCAGTGGGTGCCCGGCGAGGTGCTTTCGTCGAGCGACAACCTCGGCTGGAAGGGCGTGGGTCATCGCTCCTATCGCTATGCCGGGCTGGATGTGCCGATCCCGCCGCTGGACCACTTCATGGTTGTGCGCTACGCCGCTGGCCAGACGCCGATGGACCGCTGCTTCGATCAGCGCTGGTCGCGCGCCGACTGCCGTCCGGGCGACGCCTCGCTGCTCACCATGTCGGAGGCCTCGCACTGGCACTGGACACAGCAGATCGACGTGTCGCACGTCTATCTGTCCAACAGCCTGATGTCGCGCGTGGCCGGCGAGGTGATGGACAGGCCGGTCGCCGAGGTGCGGCTGCACGACGTGCTGTGCGCGCGCGACCCGACGCTGCTCGCCATCACCGACGCCATCACCCAGGAGGCGGTGCAGCCCGAAATGGGCGGTCCGCTGTATGCGGAGACGCTGGGCACCCAGCTGGCGGTGCACCTGCTGCGCAGGTATGCCCAGGTCACCTTCCGTCACGACCTGCCGGGCGGCCGCCTGTCGCCGGCGCAGATGCGCCGCGTGCTCGACCTGATCGACAGCCGCCTGCACGAAGCGCTGACGCTGGAAGACATGGCCGAGGCGGCGGGTCTCGGCGTATGCACCTTCCACCGCCGCTTCCGCGAGACGCAGGGCCGGGCGCCGCACGCCTTCGTGATCGACCGTCGTGTCGAACGTGCGCGCCAGCTGCTCGCCGCCGGTGACCTGGCGGTCAAGGAGGTGGCTGCCAGCTGCGGTTTTTCCGATCAGGCGCACATGACGCGCGTGCTGCGCGCACGGCTCGGCACCACGCCGGCGAAGCTGCGCGCCGCGCGCGGCTAGGGCGCGCCTTTCTACTGCAGCAGCCGCAGTGCGATCGCGCCGGCACCGACCACGACGATGGCGGCGAGGCGCAGCCGGCTGACCGTTTCCTTCAGCACGCCGGCGGCGATCAGCAGCGCGAACACCACCGATGTTTCGCGCAGCGCTGCCACCAGCGCGATCGGCGCGCGCGTCATCGCCCACAGCACCAGCGTGTAGGACGCCAGCGTGCCGGCGCCGCCGATCAGTGCGCGTTGGCCGCTGCCGCGCAGCCGTGCCAGGTCGGGTCGGCCACGCCGCAGGCAGAAGAGCAGGGCCAGCGCCAGCCCGGTCAGCAGCAGCATCCACGCGGTGTAGCCGAACGCCGTGCCGGACAGCCGCACGCCGCGTCCGTCGATCAGCGTGTAGCAGGCGATCACCGCGCCATTGGCCAGCGCCAGTGCGGCCGAGCCCAGGTGCAGGTGGCCGCGGCGCCGGGCGTCGCCCGCCAGCAGCAGGATGCCGCCGCCGATCAGCACGATGCCGGTCCACGCACCCGGCGACAGCCGTTCACCAAGCAGCTGCGTCGCCGCCAGTGCGGTCAGCAGCGGTGCCGAACCACGCATCAGCGGATAGGCCAGGCCCAGTTCGCCGCCGCGGTAGGCGAGCGCCACCAGCGAGAAGTAGACGACGTGGATCAGCGTCGACGCGCCCAGCCAGGGCCAGCTGGCCGGCGCCGGCATGGGCAGCAGCGGCAGCAGGCAGGCCGCCCACAGCGCGGCGCCGCCGACCATGAACACGGTGTCGGCGAAGGTGTCCTGCGAACTGCGCACCAGCGCATTCCAGCCGGCATGCAGCAGCGCGGCGAACAGCACGACCGCCATCACGTCCAGGGGCATGCCCTCGTCCTCTGCCGCGCGGGCGCTGGGTCAGTCGACCTGCTTCGGCGGCGCGGGCGGTGTTTCCTCGCGCACACCGCGTATCACCTTGATCAGGCAGAACAGGAAGCCGGCGACGCCGACCGCGGTCATGATCAGCGACTGCCACAGCGGCCAGCCGCCAGTCTGGCTTTCGTCGATCAGGTTGAGCAGGCTCAGCGTCACCCCGGACATGCCGACGATGGCGAAGCCGAGGGCGGCGAAGAAGAACAGTACGCGCATGAATGAGATCCAGTGAGAGGCGGCGCAGCGCCGACGGCGGGCAAGCCGCCGCGGGTGCCCGGCGGCCTGCATTGTGTCCGAAGCGGCGGCGACCTGTGAAGCCGCGTTGCCGGCTTCGACCACGCGCGCGCTTGCGCGTGCCGCGAGCGCTCCGCGAGAATGCGGCAACTTCACTCGCGAACCGACACGATGAAACGCATCGTCATCCTCGGCACCGGCGGCACCATCGCCGGTCAGGCCCGGCAGGCCGGCGACAATGTCGGCTATACCGCTGCGCAGATCGCCGTCGGCGATCTGCTGGCGGCGATTCCGGCGCTGGCCGGCTTCGCGCTGGAAGCGGAACAGGTGGCGCAGGTCGACAGCAAGGACATGTCCTTCGCCATCTGGCGCGCGCTGGCGCAGCGCACGGCGCATCACCTCGTCCGCGACGAGGTGGCCGGCATCGTCATCACGCACGGCACCGACACGCTGGAGGAGACCGCCTACTTCCTGCATCGCGTGCTGGCACCGGCCAAACCGGTGGTGCTGGCCGCGGCGATGCGGCCGGCGAACGCGCTGGCGCCGGACGGCCCGCAGAACCTGCTCGACGCGGTGCGGGTCGCCGCGCTGCCCGGCGCGCGTGGCGTGCTCGCCTGCATCGCCGGTGCGGTGCACGCCGGTTGCGACGTGCGCAAGGTACACCCCTTCCGTATCGACGCCTTCGATTCCGGTGACACCGGTGCGCTCGGCTACATCGAAGAGGGGCATCTGCGGCAACTGCGCGACTGGCCCGCGGGCGAGGCGCTCGGCCTGGCCTGCACGCAGCGCGAGGACTGGCCGCGCGTCGACATTGTCGTCAGCGCGGCCGGTGTCGACGGCGCACTGGTGGACGCGCTGGTCGCGCTCGGCGCACGTGGCATCGTCGCCGCCTGCACTGGCAACGGCACTCTGTCCGCTGCGCTCGAAAGTGCGCTGCTGCGCGCGCAGGCGGCCGGTGTTGCGGTGCTGCGCGCCACCCGCATCGGCCGCGGCAGCATCGTCGAAACGAGCGCGCAGGCGCTGCCGTCGGCCGGCGCGTTGACGCCGGTGCAGGCACGCGTCGAACTGCTGCTCACCCTGCACTGACGCCGGGCATTCACAAAAAAGCACGAAGATTGCGACGTGGGCGCGCTGTGACGGGGTCGCAAGCGCTTAAACTTCCGCCTCTGTGCACATCAAGAACAAGGTCGCCCGAGCGGCCGCCATAATCGAAGAACGCCTCCGATGCGACGTCGCGCATTGACCACGCTGTTGACCGTGGCCGCCCTGCTTGCCGGGCTGCTGCCGGTGGCGGCTGCGCTCTATTTCTCCTGGGCCTACACGCTGCGGGTGGAGACCCAGCACCTCGATGCGCTGGCGCAGCAGGCGCTGGCCCGCGCCGAGCAGGTGTTCGACGACGCGCAGTCCGAACTGGGCGGTCTGCAGAGTTTCCCGCAGCCGGCCTGCTCGCCGGCCCATATCGAGCGGCTGCGGCAGATCGCCTACTGCACGCCCTTCGTGCGCGAGATCGCCTATGTCGAGAACGGCCAGATCGCCTGCAGCAGCATGGGCAGCGAAGCCCATCGCGTGCTGCCGGCGGCCGACTGGTCGGATGGCAAGGGGCGGCAGATCTGGTTCCGCGTCACCCACACGCTCGACGACGCGCGGCCGTCGGTGGCCATCGGCCGCGGCAGCCACATCGCGCTGATTCACGCCAGTCACTTCCAGGCGCGCGCGGTCGGCGATACCCAACTGGCGGTGCTCAGCACCACCGACTGGCTGCCGCTGGCCCACCTCGACCAGCCGCTGCTGCCGAGCATGATCGATACCGCGGTGACCGGTCGCGAGCGCATTCAGGGCGATCGCCTGTATGCCGTCGCGCAGTCGGTGCAGTTGCCCATCGTCGCCGTCGGCGCGCAGTCGCGCGCCCAACTGATGGCCGCATGGACCGAGCCGCTGGTCATGATGACGCTGCTCGGCGTGCTGGTGAGCACCCTGCTGATGTGGGCGGTGCGCCGCTTCGCGCGCCAGTACTTCTCGCCGGCCAGCGCGCTGCTGTCGGCGATACGCCGCGGCGAACTGCGCGTGGCCTACCACCCGCAGATCCGCCTGTCCGATGGCCGCTGCGTCGGTGCCGAGCTGCTGGTGCGCTGGCCCGATCAGAACGAGCCGGTCATGAGTACCGACGACCTGGTGCATCTGGCCGAGCATTCGGGTTTCGAGCACGAAATCACCGCCCGCGTGCTGCGCACCGCGATTTCCGAGATCGGCGATCTGCTGCAGCGCCGGCCGGAGCTGACGGTGTCGCTGAACCTGGCTTCGCACGACCTTGAACGCGGCGATCTGACCGAACTGCTGGCCGATGCGCTGGACGGCAACGGCATCCGCCGCAGCCAGATCGAACTCGAACTGACCGAGCGCAACCTGATCCAGGCCGGCTCGGCCGGCGAGGTGCTGGCGCGGCTGCGCGAGGCTGGCCACAAGGTGCTGCTGGATGACTTCGGCACCGGTTACTCCAGCCTGTCCTATCTGCACGACCTGCCGGTCGACGCGCTGAAGATAGACCGCGCCTTCGTCGGCACCATAGGCGCCGAAACGCCGCACGCGCCGCTGGTGCCGCACATTGCCGAGATCGCCCGCACGCGCGGTCTGCACATGGTGGCCGAGGGCGTCGAGACCGAGCAGCAGGCGGACTATCTGCGTGAGCAGGGCGTCGAGATCGCGCAGGGCTATCTGTACGCGCGACCGATGGACGCCAGCGAGTTCCGTCACTTCCTCGCCACGCGCGGCTGAACCCGGCGCGCGCCGCGCAGTCCATCGGCCGTGCTCACCCTCCATTCACTTCGCAAGACCCTGCCCGGTACGCCACCGCGCCTGCTGCTCGACGCCGTCGACCTGACCGTCACGCCGGGCGAATACGTCGCGGTGATCGGCGAATCGGGCGCCGGCAAGTCGACGCTGCTCAATCTGGTCGCCGGCCTCGACCGACCGGACGCCGGCAGCGTTCAGTTCGGTGCGCACGCGGTGTCCACGCTCGACGACGACGCGGCCACGCTGTGGCGGCGGGTCGAGGTCGGTTTCGTGTTCCAGTCCTTTCACGTGTTGCCCTGGCTCAGCCTGGCCGACAACGTCGCCTTGCCGCTGGCGCTGGCTGGCGTGCCGGTGCGCGAACGGGCCGCCCGTGCCCGCGCGCAGCTCGATGCAGTGGGTCTGGGCGAGCGTGCCGGCGACAGCCCGACCCGGCTGTCCGGCGGCGAGCTGCAGCGGGTGGCCATCGCCCGCGCGCTGGTGCATCGCCCGCGCCTGCTGCTGGCCGACGAACCGACAGGCAACCTGGACGCCGACAACGCCGAGCGCGTCGCCGCGCTGTTGCGCGACGCGGTGAAGTCCAGCAAGGCCTGCGGCCTGCTGGTGACGCATTCGACCGCGATGGCGGACAGTGCCGACCGCGTGCTGCGGCTGGCGCGCGACGGCCGCCTGCACGATGCTTGAGCTGCTGTGGCGCTCGGCCCGGCGCGGCGCGAGCGTGCTGGCGCTGCTCGCCATCGCACTCGGCGTGGCGCTTGGTGTCGCGGTGTCGGCCATCCACCGGGCGGCGCTCGACGAATTCGAATCCGGCCTGCGCAGCGTGTCCGGCAGCGCCGACGTCGAGGCGGTGGCGCCGCGCGGCATGGATGAAATGCTCTACCCGCGGCTGGCCGCGTTGCCCGACGTGGCGGCGGCCAGTCCGCTGGTCGAGCGCGAGATCGAGGTCGCGCACGCCGGCCGCACGCTGAAGCTGCGCGTGATCGGCATCGACGCCTTCCGCGCTGCCGCCGTGCAGCCGACATTGCTGCCGCCGGCCGACGGCATCGGCCGCCTGATGCAGCCGGATACGCTCTACCTGAGCCACGCGGCCGGTCGCGCACTCGGCCTGCAGCCGGACGACACGCTGACGCTGCGCGGTCACGCCTTCCGCGTGGCCGGCTGGCTGCCGACGGCCGGCGAGGGCGCGGTGCTGGCGGTGACCGACATCGGCGACGCGCAGTGGCGGCTGGGCAGCGCCGGCCGCATTCACCGCGTCGCGCTGCGCCTGCACGCGGGCGTGGCGCGCGCCGATGCGATCGGGCGCATCGCCGCCGCACTGCCGGCCGACGTGACGCTGCAGACGCCGGCGCAGGCGCTGGAGCGTGCCGACCGGCTGTCGCGTGCCTATCGCGTCAATCTCGGCCTGCTGGCGCTGATCGCGCTGGCGGTCGGCAGTTTCCTGGTGGCGGCGACGCAGGCGGCGGCGATCGCCCGCCGCGTATCGGAAATCGCCTTCCTGCGCGCGGCCGGACTGACGCGTGCTCAGCTGATGCGGCTGCTGGTCGGCGAAGGCGCACTGCTCGGTGCCGCCGGTGCCGCCATCGGTATTGCGCTGGGTCACGCGCTGGCGGCGCTGGCACTCCATCTGATCGGCAGCGACCTGGGCGCCGGCCTGATTGCCGGCGTGGCGCCGCAACTGGGCTTCGATGTGTCGGCCAGCATCGGCTTCGGCCTGCTCGGCGTGGCGTCGGCGGCAGCCGGCGCCGCCTGGCCGGCGTGCGATGCGCTGGCCATCACGCCGGCGCAGGCGCTGCGCGGCGGGGTGTTCACGCCGCCCTTGCGTCTGCTGGGGAATCGCCGCCGGGCCGTCGGCCTGCTGGCGCTGCTCGCACTGGGTGCCGTCGCCGCGGCACAGCCGGCGCTGGGCGGGCTGCCTCTGGGCGGCTATCTGGCGATCGGCTGCGTGCTGGCGAGCGCGGTGCTGGCGGTGCCACCGCTCGCGGCGGCACTGGCGCGGGCGCTGCCCGACGACGCCAGTCTGCCGTTGACGCTGGCCGCGGCGCGACTGCGCGCCGAACCGGGTTTCGCGTCGCGCAGCGCGGCCGGTGTGCTGGCGGCCAGTGCGCTCATCGTCGCGATGGCGGTCATGGTCTCGTCCTTCCGCGCGTCGGTCGATCGCTGGCTGGGCGACGTGCTGCCGGCCGAGCTCTATATCCGCGGCGATCGCGACCGGCCGTGGCCGGACGACGTCGAGCGCCGGCTGGCGGCGGTGCCCGGCGTCGCTCGCGTCGATGTGCTGCGTCACCAGTCGCTGCTGCTGCGCGCCGATCTGCCGCCGGTGGCGCTGATCGCGCGGGCGCTGCCGGACGACGCCGGACGGGTGCTGCCGCGCGTCGGATCGATGGCGCCACCGGGCGCCCTTCCACGCGTGTGGGCATCGGAGGCGATGGCCGATCTGTACGGCTGGCGTGCTGGCAGCGAGGTCGAACTGCCGCTGGCCGGGCGCGCGCTGCGCGTGCAGGTGGCCGGGCTATGGCGTGACTACGCGCGGCAGCACGGCGCGCTGGTGATCGACCTCGAATGCTACCGCGCGCTGACCGGCGACCGGCTGGCCGACGACTTCGGCCTCTGGCTGGCCGATGGCGCGGACCCGAGCGCGGTCGCCGCGGCGCTGCGCGACGCCAGCGGCGCCGGCGAAGCGCTGGAGCTGACGTCGAGCGAGGACATTCGCCGGTTGTCGCTGGGTGTGTTCGACCGCACTTTCGCTGCCACCTATGCGCTGGAGGCGGCGTCGGCGCTGATCGGTCTGGCCGGCATCGCCGCCGCCTTCGCCGCGTCGGCCGCGGCGCGCGTGCGCGAGTTCGGCCTGTTGCGCCACGTCGGTTTCACGCGCCGGCAGATCGCTGCGCAGCTCGCCGCCGAGGGCCTGCTGTCGACCGTGCCCGGCCTGCTGCTCGGTCTGCTTGCAGGCTTTGCGATGAGCGCGCTGCTGATCGAAGTGGTGAACCGGCAGTCCTTCCACTGGAGCATGGACTGGGTGGTGCCCTGGGGTCTGCTCGCCGGCATCGTGCTGGCCATGCTGGTGGCGGCCACCATCGCCGCGCTGATCGGTGCCCGCCGCGCGCTCGCCATCGATGCCGTGCGCGCGGTGCGCATGGACGGGTGACGGCGATGCGCGATCAAGGCAGAGCGGTGCGCAGGTCGGCCACCGGTTCGACGCCGAAGCGCTCGGACAGCAGGTAGTCGACCAGGCGGCGCGCGCAGTCGGCCGGCGACAGCAGTGCGCCGTCGCGCTGCAGCGCCTCGAAGCGGGCGCGGTTCGGGAAGTCCGCCAGCGGCGTGGCGCGGATCTGCGCCTGCATCGCTGTGTCGATGACGCCCGGCGCCAGGCTCACGATGCGGGTGCCGGCCGGGGCGTCGAGCATCGCAGCGCGGGCGTGCTGGTCGAGCGCGGCCTTGGTGGCGCAGTAGATGGACCAGCCGGCATAGGGCGTGTGCGCGGCGCCACTCGAAATGTGCACGATGCGCCGGTCGCTCGCGTGCGCAGCGGCGGTGACCAGGGCGTCGGTCAGTGCCAGCGGGGCGGCGACATTGAGCGCCACGGCCTGCGCGATGGCCGCCGCACCCTGGCGTCCGGCCGGCGCCACCGGACCCAGCGTGCCGGCGTTGTTGATCAGCAGCACGCGGTCGGCGGCGGCAACGAAGCGTGACAGCGCGTCGCCCGCCAGCCATCGCGCCAGCGCCGCCGCGTCGGCGAGGTCGAGTGCGACCTGCGTGAAGCCGTCGTCGTCGGGCTGCGGCGACCGGCTGCGTGCGAGCCCGAGCACCGGAATGCCGCGTGCGCGCAGCGTGGCGGCAAGCGCCTCGCCCAGTCCGTGCGTGTGGCCGGTCAGTACTGCCTTCATCGTCTTTTCCTCGTCGTCTCATGCGCCGCAAAGCCGCGTCGGCACACTGTTTTGCTGTCGGCCGCATAGGGGCGGAGTAAGATCATCGACAGAACTGGCGCGGGCGTCCGACCGGTGCCTGCGCTCCGGATACAACACGGGAGACACCCAGTGAACCCACACCAGGGCGCGGCGACCACCCCGCAGAAGACCCTGCTTCTGGTCGATGACACGCCGGAAAATCTGACCGTACTCGGCGAAATCCTGATGCCTCACTACCGTGTCCGCGTCGCCAGTTCAGGTGCACGTGCGCTGGCGGCCGCGACCAGCGATCCGCGGCCGGATCTGGTGCTGCTCGACGTGATGATGCCGGAGATGGACGGTTACGAGGTGATCAGCCGTCTGCGCGCAGATGCGCGCACGCGCGAACTGCCTGTCATCTTTGTCACCGCGCTCGACAGCACCGAAGACGAAGCACACGGACTGGAGCTGGGCGCCGTCGACTACATCACCAAGCCGGTGCGTCCGGCCATCGTGCTGGCCCGCGTGCGCGGGCAACTCGAACTGAAAGAGGCGCGCGATCGCATGCGCGATCAGAACGCCTGGCTGGAAGCCGAGATCGCCCGCCGCATGCGGCAGAACCAGGTGGTGCAGGACGTGAGCATGCGCGCGCTCGCCAGCATCGCCGAGGCGCGCGACGACGAGACCGGCAATCACATCCTGCGCACGCAGGCCTATGTGAATGTGCTGGCACGGGCGCTGGCGACGACGCCGCGCTACGCTGGCGAGCTGACGCCGGCGCGGGTCGAAACCTATACGAAGGCGGCGCCGCTGCACGACATCGGCAAGGTGGCGATTCCCGATCACATCCTGCACAAGCCGGGCAAGCACACGCCCGACGAGTGGGAAATCATGAAGACCCACGCCCGGCAGGGATCGGATGCGATCTGGCGCGCCATCTGCGACCAGGAGGAGCGCGAAGCGCTGGATTTCCTCTACATCGCGATGGACATCGCGCACTACCACCACGAGAAGTGGGACGGCAGCGGCTACCCGGAAGGTCTGGCCGGCGAGGCCATTCCGCTGCCGGCGCGCCTGATGGCGCTGGCCGACGTGTTCGACGCGCTGATCAGCAAGCGCGCCTACAAGCCGGCCTTTCCGCTCGATCGGGCGACCGCCATCATCACCGAGGGGCGTGGCCGGCATTTCGATCCGGACGTCGTTGACGCCTACCTCGCACATCTCGACGAGTTCGCGGCCATTGCCGCGCGCTACGCCGACCTGGCCGAGCAGACCCCGAACGCACCCGCCTGAGTCGCGCCGATGATGACGTCCATACCGAGCCTTGCTGCCGCTCGCCTGATGCGGTCGGCCACCGCTGCCGTCTGTCTCCTCAGTTTCGCCACACCGGCTCTGGCGCAGCACGTGCCCGCCGACTCGCTGCCCGAACTGTGGCGCGATCACCACGTGCTGTTGCTGGTGCTCGGCTTCAGTCTGGCGCTGGTGTGCGCGCTGCTGCTGGCGCAGCGGCGGCACGCCCGACGCCTGAGTCGCGCGCAGGCGCTCGCCGATCGCCACGCTGCGGCGCTGGAGCAGGAGCGCAGCCGTCTGCGCATGTTGCTGAACGCGATTCCCGATCTTGTCTGGCTGAAGGATGCCGACGGCACTTTTCGCTTCTGCAATCCGCGTTTCGAGCAGCTGCTCGGCGTGCCCGAAGCGCAGCTGATCGGACACACCGATTACGACTTCGTCGAGCGCGAACTGGCCGACTTCTTCCGTGCGCACGACCGCGCGGCGATCGCCGCCGGCCGACCGCTGATCAACGAGGAGTGGCTTACCTTCCGCGTCGGTGGTCAGCAGGGCCTATACCAGACCACGAAGACGGCGGTCACCGACAGCGCCGGACAGCTGGTCGGCGTACTCGGCGTGGCGCGCGAGGTCACCTTGATGCGCGAAATCGAGCAGGCGCTGGCCGAACGGGTGAAGGAACAGCGTTGCCTGTACGCGGTGTTCCGCGCCACCGAGGACCTGCGCCGGCCGCTGCCCGACATGCTGCGCGAGGTGGCGGGTCTGTTGTCTGGCGGCTTCATGCATGTGGGCGAGGCTGAGGCCGCCATCGAGCTCGACGGCGAAACGGTCGCCACGTCCGGTTTCGACCGGGCGGTGCAGTCCATCCATGCGCGGCTGGTGCTGCGTGGCGAAGTGCGCGGACGGATATGCGTCGCTTACCGAAGCGAAATGCCTGTGCGTGACGAGGGGCCCTTCCTGCTCGAAGAGCGCATGCTGCTGGAGGCGCTGGCCGACCGCATCGTCAGCGTCATCGCCCGGCGCGAGGACGAAGCGCGCGCGACGCAGCGCGAGGACATCTACCGCGCCATCGTCGCGCAGGCCTCCGATTCGATCACGCTGATCGATGCCGAAACGCTGGCCTTCGTCGAGTTCAACGATGCGGCCTGCACCGGTCTGGGCTACACGCGCGAGGAGTTCGCGTTGCTGACGCTGGCCGACATCAATGCCGACCTCGACCCCGATGCGGTGCGGGCGAAGATGCGCGACGTGGTTGCGCGCGGCGGCGCGCAGTTCGACACGCGCCGCCGGCGCCGCGACGGCTCGGTTACTGACGTTCGGGTCAGCGTGCAGCCGGTGAAGGTGCAGGGACGGGTCTACGTATCGGACATCTGGTGGGACGTGACCGAGCGCTCCAAGGTGCAGGCCCAGCTCGACCGCGAGCGGCAGCGGCTGCAGGACATCATCGACGGCACCCACGCCGGTACCTGGGAATGGAACCTGCAGACCGGCGAAGCGGTGTTCAACGAGCGCTGGGCGGGCATGTTCGGCTACGCGCTGGCCGATCTGCAGCCCTTCACCGTCGACACCTGGGCGCGCTTTGTCCATCCGGACGACCTGCGGCAGGCCAACGAAGCACTGGAACGGCATCTGGCCGGCGAAACCGACTATTACGAGTGCGACGTCCGGATGCGCCATCGCGACGGCCACTGGGTGTGGATCGCCGACCGCGGGCGGGTGACGCAGCGCACGCCGGACGGGCGCCCGCTGCTGATCCGTGGCACCCATATCGACATCACCGAGCGCAGACAGTCGGAAGAACGCCTGCGCGAGAGCGAGGCGCGTTTCCGCAAGCTGTTCGAGGACACGCGCGAGGCGGTGGCGCTGATGGAGGACGGGCGCTTCATCGACGTCAATCGTGCCGCCCTGGAAATGCTCCGCATGGAGGATGCGACGCAGCTGGTCGGGCACTCGCCGGTCGATGTCGCGCCGGAGTTCCAGTCCGACGGCACGCGCTCCGCCCAGGCCTTCGAGCAGATCATGCGCAGGCTGGGCGAGGGCGGCGCGCACCAGTTCGAGTGGCTGATAACGCGGGCCGATGGTGAAGCGCTGGCAACCGAGGTGCTGGCCACCGCGATCGAGCACGACGGGCGCGCGCTGCTGCACGTCGTGTTGCGCGACGTGACCGACCGCCGCGAGGCCGAGCGGCGTCTGCGCGAGAGCGAGGAGCGGCACCGCCTGCTGTCGGAGAACTCGAGCGACGTGATCTGGCTGTACGACCTGCGCGCCGAGCGCTTCGTCTACATCAGTCAGGCGATCGAGCGGCTGCGCGGCTATACCGTCGACGAGGTGCTCGGGCAGAGCATGCAGGACACCATGACGCCGGACAGCTACCGCCGCGTCAGCGAGGCCTTCGCCGTGCGGCTGGCTGCCTTCCGTGCGGGCGACGAATCGATGCGCACGCAGACGATGGAAATCGAACAGCCCTGTCGCGACGGGCGTGTCGTGATGACCGAGGTGGTGACCACGCTGCGCACCAACGCCGACGGGCAGATCACTCTCCTGCAGGGTGTCACCCGCGACATCACGGCCAAGCGGGCGGCCGAGGCCGAGCTCGATGCGCACCGCCACCATCTGGAGGAACTGGTGCGCAGCCGCACCGCCGAACTGGAACGCGCCCGCATCGACGCCGAGGCGGCGAGCCGCTCGAAGAGCACCTTCCTCGCCAACATGAGCCACGAAATCCGCACGCCGATGAACGCCATCATCGGCTTCACCCACCTGCTGCGGCGAGAACTGACGGCGCCGTCACAGCTGGACAAGCTGGAAAAGATCACCGCTTCGGCCAAGCACCTGCTCGGCCTCATCAACGACGTGCTCGACCTGTCGAAGATCGAGGCCGACCGCCTGCAACTGGAGGAAGTGCCGTTCAGCGTGCTGGCGACGCTGGACCGAGTGCGCAGCATGATGGCGGACCGCATCGCCTCCAGGCGGCTGCTGCTGAAGGAGGAAGTCGATCCGCGGCTGACCGGCCTGTCGCTGCTCGGCGACCCGATGCGCGTCGGTCAGATACTGATCAACTACCTGAGCAATGCGGTGAAGTTCACCGAGCGCGGCAGCATCACCTTGCGCGTGCAGGTGCTGGCCGAGCAGCCGACCGCGGTCATGCTGCGTTTCGAAGTCGAGGACACCGGCATCGGCATCGCGCCACAGAAGCAGGCGCAGCTGTTCGAGGCCTTCGAACAGGCCGAGGCGGCCACGACGCGCAAGTACGGTGGCACCGGACTCGGTCTGGTGATCAGCCGTCGGCTGGCACGGCTGATGGGCGGCGACGTCGGTGTGAGCAGTGTGCCGGGCGAAGGCAGCACTTTCTGGTTCACCGTGCGCCTGCAGCGCGGCGACGCGGCGCTGCGGCCGGATTCGATCACCCGTCAGCGTCGCGTGCGTGTTGGCGCGCACGTGCTGCTGGTCGAGGACAACGCGATCAACCAGGAGGTGGCGCGCGAACTGCTCGAAGGCGCCGGACTGATGGTCGATGTCGCCGCCGATGGCGCGGAGGCGGTCGACAAGGTGGCCCGCTCGCATTACGACATCGTGCTGATGGACATGCAGATGCCGGTGATGGATGGCGTCGAGGCGACGCGCCGGATCCGCGCCACCGACGCCGGACGCATGCTGCCCATCCTCGCGATGACCGCCAACGCCTTCGAGGAGGACAGGCGCCGCTGTGAGGAGGTCGGCATGAACGGTCACCTGGTCAAGCCGGTCGATCCGGAGCGCATGTTCGCCGCGCTGGCACAGTGGATTCCGGAGGGCGAGCATGCGGCCGCGTCGCCGCTGACGCCGACGGTGCCTGCCGTCATCGATCGCGACGTCGGCGTGCGCGCGCTCGGTGGCGATGCCGCGGGCTACCGCCAGGTGCTGGACATGTTCCTGGCGAACCACAGCGGCGACGTCGATCGCCTGCGACAGGCGATCAAGGACGGCGACCGGGTGCTCGCCGAGCGCGTTGCGCACACCCTGAAGGGCGTGGCGGCGACCATCGGTGCGCACGCATTGCGCGACCGCGCGCTTGCACTCGAACAGGCGCTGCATGCCGGCACCCCGGTGCAGACCATCGCCGACGACATCGCCGCCTGCGCGGTGCAGATAGGTGCGGTGTGCGACGAGATACGCGCGCTACCCCGCGCCGAGGCGGATGCAGTCGGCCTGCCGACCGCGCGCGTGCGCAGTCTGGTCAGCCAGCTCTGCCTGCTGCTTGAACACGACGACATGAAATCCGGCGCCATCTGGCGCGAACTCAAGCCGGCACTGGTGGCGCAGTTCGGCGAGGCGGCGGTGCATCCGCTGACCCGCCTGATCGAGGCTTTCGAGTTTCCCGAGGCGCTGACCATCCTGCGCGCCTTCGTGTCGGTGCACCCGGAACTGCGCGAGGACTGAGGCGCGGGCGCACCGGCAACGAAAGGTGCGAGCCGGTGCAGCCGGGTCAGGCGACGCCGGCGGCGTGTGCCTGGCGGTCGGCGTGGTAGCTGGAGCGCACCAGCGGGCCGCAGGCGGCGTGGCTGAAGCCCATCGCCGTCGCTTCGCGCTCGAACATCGCGAAGGTGTCCGGATGCACGTAGCGCAGCACCGGCAGATGACCGCCCGACGGCTGCAGGTACTGACCCAGCGTCAGCATCTGCACGTCGTGCGCGCGCATGTCGCGCATCACGTCGAGGATTTCGTCGTCGGTTTCGCCCAGCCCCAGCATCAGTCCGCTCTTGGTCGGTATTTCGGGGTGGCGGGCGCGGAACTGGCGCAGCAGGTCGAGCGAATGCGCATAGTCGGAGCCCGGGCGCGCCATCCTGTACAGCCGCGGCACGGTTTCCAGGTTGTGGTTCATCACGTCCGGCGGCGCGGCGTCGAGGATGGACAGCGCGATGTCGAGGCGGCCGCGGAAGTCCGGCACCAGCACCTCGATCTGTGTGCGCGGCGAGTGCTCGCGCACGGCGCGTATGCAGTCGACGAAGTGCTGGGCGCCGCCGTCGCGCAGGTCGTCGCGGTCCACGCTGGTGATCACCACGTAGTTCAGCTTCAGCGCGGCGATGGTCTTCGCCAGCTTTTCCGGCTCGCCGGCATCCAGCGGGTCGGGGCGGCCATGGCCGACGTCGCAGAAGGGACAGCGGCGGGTGCACTTGTCGCCCATGATCATGAAGGTGGCGGTGCCGCCGCCGAAGCACTCGCCGATGTTCGGACAGCTCGCCTCCTCGCACACCGTGTGCAGACCGCTGTCGCGCAGGATCTGCTTGATCTCGCCGAAGCGGCTGTCAGGGCGCGCCGCGCGCACGCGTATCCAGTCCGGCTTGCGCAGGGTTTCGGCCGGCACCACCTTGATCGGGATGCGGGCGGTTTTCGATGACCCCTTCTGTTTTTCGGTCGGGTCGTAGGCGGTGTCGCTCATGGCTGCTGTTTACCTATTCATAGAGGGCGCGCTGTAGCGCGCCGGTCAGTTGCAGGCAGATCGCCTCCGGTGGGAGGTCGATGCCCAGATCGCGCGTCTGTGTGACGCGCAGCCCACTGTAACCGCAGGGGTTGATCGCGGTAAACGGTGTCAGGTCCATGTCCACGTTCAGCGAAACGCCGTGGTAGGTGCGGCCGTTGCGGATGCGCAGGCCCAGTGCGGAAATCTTGGCTTCGTCGTCGCCCGTGCCGACGTAGACGCCGGGTGCGCCGGGGCGTCGCTGCGCGCCGACGCCGTGCACCGCCAGCAGATCGATCACCGCCTGTTCGATGCGGTTCACCACCTCGCGCACGCCGAGGCCGGCGCGCTTGAGGTCGATCAGGGTGTAGATGACGACCTGGCCCGGGCCGTGATAGGTCACCTGGCCGCCGCGGTCGCTGTCGACCACCGGCACGCCGACGTCGCGCAGCAGGTGTTCGCGCTTGCCGGCCAGCCCCAGCGTGAATACCGGCGGGTGCTCGACCTGCCAGAACTCGTCCGCCGTGTCGGCAGCGCGCGCCGCGGTGAAGGCCTGCATGTCCCGCCACACCGGCGTGTAGTCCACCCGGCCGAGCGCGCGGACGAGGGCGGTCACAGGACGACTTTCACCATCGGATGGCCGCTCAGTTCGCTGTACAGCGCGTCGAGCTGATCCTTCGAGGTCGCCCGTATCGTCGCGGTCAGACCGATGTAGCGGCCACCGGACGACGGGCGCATGCCCAGCGTCGCCGGGTCGAAGTCGGGCGCGTGGCGCAGCACCACCTCGACCACCACCTGGGCGAAGTCGTCGTGGCGCTCGCCCATGATCTTGAGCGGGAAGTCGCACGGAAACTCGAGCAGGGTGTCGGTGCGCGACGGCTGTGGCTGATCGGCCATCGGTCTGTCCTCGGAAACGCGTTCAGAGACCCAGCCAGAGCCGGATCGTGTCCCAGATGCGGCGGAAGAAACCGCCTTCGTCGATCGCCACCTTGGCCACCAGCGGATACTCGCCGGCCGGCTTGCCGTCGATCGCCACCTTCAGCGTACCGAGCTGCTGGCCGACGGCGATGGGCGCGATCACCGGCGTGGTGATGACGATCTCGCGCGTCACCTTGCCGGCCTGGCCGCGCGGCACCGTGACGACGGCGTCCTCGGCCGCGCCGACCTGCACGCTGGCGGCGGCGCCTTTGTAGACGGCAGGCGTGGCCAGCACTTCCTCGGCGCTGGCGAGACGGGCGTTCTCCCAGGCGTTGAAGCCGTAGTTCAGCAGCGTGGCCGACGATTCGATGCGGCCCTTTTCGTTCGGCGCGCCGAGCAGCACCGACACGACACGGCGGTCTTCGCGCTTCGCCGACGACACCAGGCACCAGCCGGCCGCATCGGTGTGGCCAGTCTTCATGCCGTCCACGCTGCGGTCCATCGTCAGCAGGCGGTTGCGGTTGCCCTGCTTGATACCGTTGTAGGTGTAGTCCAGCGTCGAGTACAGCGGGTAGTACTCGGGGAAGTCGTGGATCAGCGCGCGCGCCAGGATGGCCAGGTCGCGTGCCGTCGTGTAGTGACCGTCCTCGGTCAGGCCGGTCGAGTTGCGGAACTGCGTGCCCGACATGCCCAGACGCTTCGCCTCGGCATTCATCATCTGGGCGAAGGCGGCCTCCGAACCGGCGATCGCCTCGGCCAGTGCAACGCAGGCGTCATTGCCGGACTGGATGATCATGCCGCGGATCAATTCATCGACGGTGACCGGCTTGTCCGGCGCGATGAACATCTTGGAGCCGCCGGTCTTCCATGCGGCGACGCTGACCGGCACCGCCTGGTTGGGCTTCAGCTGCCCGTTCTTCAGCGATTTGAAGGTCAGGTAGGCGGTCATCAGCTTGGTCAGCGAGGCCGGTTCGACCTTGTCGTCCGGGCGCGACTGCGCCAGCACGGCCCCGGATTCGTGGTCGATCAGCAGCCAGGCCTTGGCGTCGGGCTGGGGTGGCGGGATCAGGTCGGCGGAAGCGGCGAACGGAAGTGCGGCGGACACGAGAAGCGCGGTGCAGCGCAACAGCTTGAGCATGAAAGTTACCGGTGGTCAGAACAGCGTGCGCAGTCTACCAAAGCAGGGCCGGCCACCGGCATGGAAGCTGCTTCGTGATGTTTCGTGTTGCACCGCGAGTTGAAACAGTGGTTTCATGAAAGGGAACTTAAATTCCGTGCCGTGCGTCCGAACGCCTCATGAGTTCCGCCAGAGCCTTCCTGTTGATCGGTGTCCTGCTGTTTGCGCTGTCTGCCCTGTGGGCCGGGCAGCGTGCGCTCGCCGATGCACCGGAACAGTGCGTGAGCTGTGCGTCCTTCGAATTCCCCGATGCCACGCCGACCGACGTCTACGGTGCCTTGATGCACCGTCTCGATCTGGCCGGCGATCCGCCGGACCCATTCGTCGCCGAAGTGCCGCAGCGCGCGCGCAGCCAGGCACGCCCCGAACAGATCGCCTCCGCCCTCGTCCTGCAGGACCCCGAGCCCGACCGGGTTCCGTTGCGCCCGCCCAGGCTGGGCTGAGGCGCGGCTGCCCGCCATCGCGGGCGCCGTCCATATCCGTTTCTTCACGACCTGCGCGGCATGCCGTGCGCGCAGGCGTGTTCGCCTGTTTCATCGTTCCCGTCAGGGCATCAGACTCATGAAAACAAAAGCCATCGCCCTTCTGGCCGCCCTCGGCCTGTGTGCGCACGCGGCAGGGGCCGCCGAGCGCTACACACTGGGCCAGCTGCAGACGCTGGCCCTGCAGTCCAACGCATCGCTCGGCGCCGCGCGCGCCGACGTTGATGTCAGCCGCGCCGACACCTTGACCGCCCGCGCCTATCCGAATCCGGAACTCGAAGTGATGGGCGGCGACCGCAATTCGCGCGGTCCCAATCTGGCACCGGGTTCGCTCGGTTCGATCACGCTGTCGCAGCGCTTCGACTACCCGTCGCAGCGCGACGCCCGCCTGCGCGTGGCCGAAGCGGGCATCACGTCCGCCATGTCCGGCGCCCAGGCATACGAGGTGGATCTGCTGACCCGCCTGAAGCAGAGCTTCTACGCAGTCATCCGCCACGAGCGCGAGCTGGGCGCCGCACGCGAGGACCTCGAACTGGCCAAGGCCATCCGCAACCGTGTCGAGGTGCGGGTCAATACCGGGGAAGCACCGCGCTACGAACTGATCCGCGCCGATACCGAGCTGCTGAGCGCGCAGAAGAACGCCGACGCGGCCGAGCTGCGCATTGCGCAGTCCAAGGCGCGACTGCGCGGACTGGTCGGCGGCGTGCTGCCGATCGACTACGAACTGCAGGGCGATCTGGTGAACGACGTCGAGCTGCCGCCGCTGGAAAAGCTGCGCGAGGACATGCTGACGCGCAATCCGGAGATCGCCCGCCTGCGCGCCGAGATCGAGCGCGCGAAGGAGCAGATCGAACTGGAAAAGCTGCGCCGCATGCCGGAACTGTCGTTCAAGCTCGGCCGCGACCAGGATCCGGAATACGAAGCCAACCGCATCGGCGTCGCCGTGAGCATTCCGCTGTTCGACCGCCGCCAGGGCCAGATCGCGCAGGCCAGCGCGATCGGCGAACGCAATCGCATGGCGCTCGAAGGGCGCATGTTCGAACTGCAGCAGCAGCTCGATGCCGCCTACCGGCAGTACGACCTGTCGCGCACTCAGGTGTCGGCACTGGAGAGCGGCATCGTGCGCCAGGCCGAAGCCGCGTTGAAGGTGGCCGAGGCGGCTTACAAGTTCGGTGAGCGCGGCATCCTCGAAGTGCTGGATGCGCAGCGCACCTTCCGCGCCGTCCGCAACGAGCTGATCAGCGCCCGCTACGAACTGATCAATGCCGTCGCCGAAATCGAACGCCTTGGCGCCCTGCGCTGAGCCGGCTCACGCACAACGAATTCATCCACATTCCGATCCGCTATGAAACTTATCCAACGCCCCCTGCTGTGCGCCGGACTGCTCGGCGCTTCCCTTCTGCTCGGCGCCTGCTCCGAAGAATCCGATACCGCGACACCGACGGCCGCTGCGGCGCCGGTCGACCCCAATCTGGTCCAGGCCGGTGACAACCTCGGCAACATCATCAAGCTCGGCACGGTCAGCCGCATGGAGCTGTCGGACACGCTGCGCGTGGCCGGTCAGGTCGATTTCGACGAGCAGCGGGTGACCCGCATCGGCGCCACGGTGACCGGCCGTGTGACCGAACTGACCGCCATGCTGGGCCAGCAGGTGAAGGTGGGCGACACGCTGGCGGTGCTCAACAGCACCGAGCTGGGTGCCGCCCAGCTCGCCTACATGAAGGCGCGCGCGCAGGCGCAGCTGAACGAACGCAATGTCGAGCGCGCGCAGCAGCTGTTCGCAGCCGACGTGATCGGCAGCGCCGAACTGCAGCGCCGCGAGAGCGAACTGTCGATTTCGCGCGCCGAAATGCGCGCCGCCGCCGACCAGCTGCGCGTGCTCGGCGTGTCGTCGAAGTCGCTGGAGAAGCTCACGTCGACCGGGGCCATCAATTCGGTGTCGCCGGTGGTGGCGACGATGGCCGGCACCGTGGTCGAGCGCCTGGTCGCCCAGGGGCAGGTGGTGCAGCCGAGCGAGGTCATGTTTACGGTGGCCGACCTGTCGCGCGTCTGGGTCGAGGCCGAAGTGCCGGAACAGCAGGCTGCCGCGGTGCGGCCGGGCCAGACCATCCAGGTCGAAATCCCGGCGCTCGGCCAGCAGCTGACGGCCAAGCTCATCTTCATTGCCGACACCGTCAATCCGATGACGCGGACCATCATGGTGCGCAGCGAACTGGACAACAGCGACCGCTCGCTGAAGCCGGCGATGCTGGCGACGGTGCTGATCCAGGGGCGGCCGACCGCGCGTCTGGTCGTGCCCGACACCGCCATCGTGCGCGAGAACAACAAGGACTACCTGTTCGTCGAGGTCGGTCCGCAGCAGTTCAAGCTGACCGAAGTCGCGCTCGGCCCCGCCATCGGCACCATGCGGCCGGTGCTGGGCGGTGTGGCCGAAGGCACGAAGGTGGTGACCGAGGGCGCCTTTCATCTGAACAACGAGCGCAAGCGCAAGGAACTCGAATGAGAACCGCACGACTTCGCGCCAACGCTGAACGGATGAACTGGAGACGCCATGATTGAATCCCTCGTGCGCGGGGCGCTCAAACAGCGCCTCGTCATCGTCGTCGTCGCGCTGTGTCTGCTGGCCTTCGGCCTCGACGCGGCGCGCAAGCTGTCGGTGGATGCCTTCCCCGACGTGACCAACGTTCAGGTGCAGATCGCCACCGACGCCACCGGCCGTTCGCCGGAGGAGGTCGAGCGCTTCATCACCGTGCCGATCGAGATCGGCATGACCGGTCTGCCCGGTCTGACCGAAATGCGCTCGCTGAACAAGCCGGGCCTGTCGCTGATCACGCTGGTGTTCACCGACAAGACCGACGTCTATTTCGCGCGCCAGCTGGTGATGGAACGGCTGCTCGAAGTGCGTGACCGCATGCCGGCCGGCGTGGTGCCGGTGCTCGGCCCGGTGTCCACCGGTCTGGGCGAGGTCTATCAGTACACGCTGGTGCGCCCGGACGACGGCGACCGCGAATTGACGCAGGCGGAACTGACCGAGCGCCGCACCATCCAGGACTGGGTGGTGCGTCCGCTGCTGCGCTCGACCCGCGGCGTGGCCGAAATCAACTCGCAGGGCGGCTACCAGAAGCAGTACAAGGTGCTGGTCAATCCGGACCGTCTGCGTCACTACCAGCTCACCGTCAAGGATGTGTACGAGGCGCTGGCGCGCAACAACGCCAATGCCGGTGGCGGCGTGCTGCCGCAGAACGCCGAGCAGTACCTGATCCGCGGCGTCGGTCTGGTGAAGGATCTGGACGACATCCGCCTCATCGTCGTCAAGGAGATCAACGGTACGCCGGTGTTCATCCGCGACGTCGCCGAGGTGGTCTTCGGTCACGCGGTACGCGTCGGTGCGGTGGTCAAGAACGGCAGCACCGAGGCGGTCGGCGGCGTCGTCATGATGATGGCCGGCGGCAACGCCAAGGCCGTGGTGTCGGACATCAAGAAGAAAGTGGCCGACATCAACGACAACAACATGCTGCCTGGCGGCCTGAAGATCGAGCCCTACTACGACCGCTCGGAACTGGTCGATGCGGCACTGGCCACCGTGATCAAGGTGCTGATCGAGGGCGTCATCTTCGTCGTCATCGTGCTCTACCTCTTCCTCGGCGATCTGCGTTCGTCGGTCATCGTGATCGCCACGCTGGTGGTGACGCCGCTGGTCACCTTCATGGCGATGAACCAGCTGGGGCTGTCGGCCAACCTGATGTCGCTGGGCGGTCTGGCCATCGCCATCGGTCTGATGGTGGACGGTTCGGTGGTGGTGGTCGAGAACGCCTTCGAGCGCCTCGGCCATGCGAAGGAGGAAGGCGAAAGCCGCATCCGCGTCATCCTGTCGGCGGTGATGGAGGTGGCGACACCGGTCATCTTCGGTATCGGCATCATCATTCTGGTGTTCCTGCCGCTGATGACGCTGCAGGGCATGGAAGGCAAGATGTTCGCGCCGCTGGCCTACACCATCGCCATCGCACTGTTCGTGTCGTTGGTGCTGTCGCTGACGCTGACGCCGGTGCTGTCCAGCTATCTGCTCAAGGGCGGTGCCGACCACGACACCTGGCTGATCCGCATGATGAAGAAGCCGTATGTGCCGATGCTCGAGTGGGCGGTCGCCAACAGCAAGAAGACGGTATCGCTGGCGGTGGCGGCCTTCATCGGCGCCATCCTGCTGCTGCCCTTCCTCGGCACCGCCTTCATTCCGGAGATGAAGGAAGGTTCGGTGGTGCCCGCGATGGATCGCGTGCCGAACATTTCGCTGCAGGAATCGCTGCGCATGGAACGCGAGGCGATGCGCCTGGTGATGGAGGTGCCGGGCGTGAAGTCCGCCGTGTCCGGTGTCGGTCGCGGCGAGTCGCCGGCCGATCCGCAGTCGCAGAACGAGTCCACGCCCATCGTGTCGCTGAAGCCGCGTGACGAATGGCCGGAAGGCTGGACGCAGGAAACCATCCAGGAGCAGATCCGCGAGAAGCTGAAGGCGCTGCCCGGCGTGAACATCATCATGGCGCAGCCGATTTCCGACCGCGTCGACGAGATGGTGACCGGTGTGCGCGCCGACGTCGCGGTGAAGATATTCGGCGACGACCTCGACCTGCTGAAGGCCAAGGCCGACGAGATCGCGCGCGTTGCGCGTGGCGTGCAGGGCGCGAGCGAAATCAAGATCGAACGCGTGACCGGCCAGCAGTACCTCACCATCGAGATTGATCGGCCGACCATCGCCCGCTACGGCCTCAACGTGGGCGACGTGAACGACCTGATCGAAGCGGCCATCGGCGGCCGTCACGTGACCGACGTGTTCGAGGGGGAGCGGCGCTTCGCTGCGGTGGTGCGTCTGCCGGAGCGCTTCCGCGACAACATCGAGGCGATCCGCAACATGCTGGTACCGACGCCGGAGGGCGCAGCCATCCCGCTGTCCAGCCTGGCCACCATCGACGTGCGCGACGGCCCGGCGCAGATCTCGCGCGAGACCGGCAAGCGTCGCATCGTCATCGGCATCAACGTGGCGAACCGCGACCTCGGTGGTTTCGTCGCCGAACTGCAGCAGAAGGTGAAGGACCAGGTGCAGTTGCCGGAGGCCTACTACTTCGAGTGGGGCGGCCAGTTCCAGAACATGGAGCGCGCGCTCGGCCACCTGTCGGTCATCGTGCCGATCACCGTGGCGGCCATCTTCTTCCTGCTCTTCCTGCTGTTCGGGTCGCTGCGTTTCGCCACGCTCATCATTACCGTGCTGCCCTTCGCGTCGATCGGGGGCGTGATCGGGCTGTTCGTCAGCGGCGAGTACCTGTCGGTGCCGGCGTCGGTGGGTTTCATCGCGCTGTGGGGTATCGCGACGCTGAACGGCGTGGTGCTGGTGTCCTACATCCGCGGCCTGCGCAACGAGGGCATGGAACTGATGCAGGCAGTGGTGCAGGGCGCCAAGATGCGCTTCCGGCCGGTCATGATGACGGCGACCGTTGCACTGCTCGGTCTGGTGCCCTTCCTGTTCGCCACCGGTCCCGGCTCCGAAGTCCAGCGTCCGCTGGCCATCGTGGTGATCGGCGGTCTGATCACCTGCACGCTGCTCACGCTGGTGGTGGTACCGGCGCTGTACACCTGGTTCGACGACAAGCCGTTTGAAGCTTGAGCGAACATCGAAGACGGAGAGACGACATGAAGGAAATTCGCGCCATCATCAGGCCGAACAAGCTGCCGAAACTGCGCACCGTATTGCGTGAAATGCCGGGCTTCCCGGGCATGACGGTGAGCAAGGTGGAGGGCTTCGGTGCGCCGAGCGAGCACACACCGCACAACATCAAGGAGGAGCTGACCGATTACTCCGCCAAGGTGCGCATCGAAATCGTCGCGCCCGACGAAAAGGTCGACGACATCGTGCGCCGCATCATCAGCGTTGCCTGCACCGGCCAGACCGGTGACGGTCTGGTCTGGGTGGTGCCGATCGACCGGGCGGTATTCATCAACAAGACCACCATCGGGTCGCCGCAGGGCTGATCCACCCTGCGCCCGCGCCGGTCACAGGCGCGGGCGTTCTTCCGGATGCCGCTGCAGCCAGGCAGCGTAGCGGCGTTCGTACTCCAGCTTCTCTTCCTGATAGACGGTCCATACGCAGCGCTCGCAACCGGATTCGCAGCACTCGGAGTCCATCGGCATGGTGGGCGGAACGGGGGCGACATCCTCGTCGAGCGATGCGGCCGACAGCATTTCGGTCATAGGCGGAAACGGGCGGTGATGAGACGGGCCGCATTGTCGTACTCGCCATCGAGCTGCGCCAGTGCGATCGTTGCTGCGCTGCAATCAGCGCCACCCTCCCGCAGCGCGCATTCCAGCGCCTGGGCGCTCGCCGACAGGCTGGCCGCGCCCACATTGCTGCAACTGCCCTTCAGTGCATGTGCCGCGCAGATGGCGGAACCGAGCTCGCCGTCGCGCAGTGCCCGGTGCACGGTCTGCAGCGTGCGCGGCGTGTCCTGCAACCAGGCACGCAGCACTTCATCGATCACCGGTCCGAGCATGTCCTGCAATTCGGCCAGTCGTGCGTCGTCGAGTACCGGAGGTGCTGTGGCGGTCGGCATGGTGTGCGGACGGTGTCGTCGGGTAACAGTCGGTGTCGCACACATCAACGACCGGCGCCGCCGCGCCTTGAGCGCCCTCAGCTTTCCCAGATCACCGGCTGTTTCGCCTTCAGCGAACGTTCGAGCTGTTCGATCAGCGGTGCGGCACGCTGGGCCAGCGACACCGGCATCAGCATGGCCGGCGGTCGGTCCTCGGGGTTGTCGTCGTCCTGCGGCTGTGCGCGTTCCGCTTCCCGGCTGGCGACGATCGCCTGCTTCAGTGCGTCGATCGCGGCGGGCAGCTGCTCCAGCGTGATAATGCCCTTCGCGTCGAAGGACTTGCCCATCAGCGACAGCAGCTGCTTTGCGTTGTCGCCGAACATGAGGGTGTCGGCAGTGGCGGATGACTTGAAGGTGACGATCATGATCGATGGACCTCGGTGGGTGACGAAGGACATTGTCGCGCGGAACGTGGTGGCGGCGCCATGCGCATAGGCGTCGATCTCGGCGGTACCAAGACCGAGCTGATCGCGCTCGGCGACGATGGCGCGGTGCGCCTGCGCCGACGCGCGCCGACACCGGCCGGCGACTACGCGGCGACGGTCGCGCTGATCGCCGGGATGGTGACGCAGGCCGAGCACGAACTGGGTGTGCGCGCCAGCGTCGGCATCGGCACACCGGGTTCGCAGTCGCCGGTCGACGGCCGCATGCGCAACGCCAATTCGACCTGTCTCAACGGGCAGCCCCTCAAGCAGGACGTCGAGGCGGCGCTCGGTCGCGCGGTGCGGCTGGCGAACGACGCCAACTGCTTTGCGCTGTCGGAGGCGGTCGACGGCGCCGGCCGGGGTGCCGACGTCGTGTTCGGCGTCATCCTCGGTACCGGGGTCGG
This sequence comes from Methyloversatilis discipulorum, assembly GCF_018780585.1. Taxonomy (GTDB): domain Bacteria; phylum Pseudomonadota; class Gammaproteobacteria; order Burkholderiales; family Rhodocyclaceae; genus Methyloversatilis; species Methyloversatilis discipulorum_B. The sequence goes on from NZ_JADMJL010000006.1 coordinate 66,563, forward strand.
TGGCGGCGTCGTGGTTCACGGCCGCGTGCTGCAGGGCGCCAACGGCGTGGCCGGCGAGTGGGGGCACAACCCGCTGCCGCCGGGCGACGACACCGGTGGTCATACGCCGGCCTGCTACTGCGGCCGCCACGGCTGCGTCGAAACCTGGCTGTCCGGTCCGGCGCTGGCGGCCGACCATCTGCGGACGAGCGGCGAGACGGCGGCGCCGGAACACATCGTGGCCCGCGCCGCGGCCGGAGATGCCGCCTGCGAGGCGACGCTGCAGCGCTACGAGGCGCGGCTGGCGCGTGCGCTGGCCGGCGTCATCAATCTGCTCGATCCGGACGTGATCGTGCTCGGCGGCGGTCTGTCCTCGATCGGCCGGCTGTACGAACAGGTGCCACGGCTGTGGGTGCCCCATGTGTTCTCCGACCGCATCGTCACCCGGCTGTGCCCGCCGCTGCACGGCGATTCGTCGGGCGTGCGCGGTGCCGCCTGGCTGTGGTGAGTCACCGTCAGCATTTTTCGCAGACCACTGTAAGGTTCTCGATGCTTGCAGGTCTACTGCCGTGCAAGCCCCACAGGCGGCTTCCAGCCTGTCACTTCAGAGGAGTACACAGATGAGCAAATCCGTCGCACTGCATGCCGCACTCGCTTCCGTCCTCGCGCTCGGCGTGGTCGCCAATCCGGTTTTCGCCGCCGATGACAAGGGCAAGGAGAAGTGCTTCGGTGTCGCCAAGAAGGGCGCCAACGACTGCGCTTCGGCCAACGGCAGCCACAGTTGCGCCGGTCAGGCCAAGATGGACAACGATCCGAACGAATGGAAGTTCGTCGCCGCCGGCACCTGCGAAAAGATGGGTGGCAAGACGATGGCGCCGGGCAAGTAATCGGAGCGCTGCCGGCGCGCCCGCCGCGCCGGCTTCCAGACATGAAGATCGCATCTCCAACCGGCATCGGTCTGCGCCAGCCGCACTATGCACGCGTGCTCGATGAACGCCCGCCGCTGGGCTTCGTCGAAGTGCACAGCGAGAACTTCTTCCATGACGGTGGTGCTGCGCTGCAGGTCCTGCAGCGTGCGCGCGAGTGCTATCCGTTGAGCCTGCACGGCGTTGGTCTGGCGCTCGCGTCGGCCGACGGCGGCGGCGATGCGCACGTGGAGCGGCTGGCTGCGCTGGTGGATCGCTTCGAGCCGGCGCTGGTGTCGGAACACCTGTGCTGGGGTCGAATCGATGGTCGCCACTACAACGACCTGCTGCCCTTTCCCTACACCAGTGACGCGCTGGCGCTGGTTGCCGGCCGCGTATCCGCTCTCCAGGACCGGTTGAAGCGGCAGGTGCTGCTCGAGAACCTGTCGACCTACGTGCAGTTCCGCGACAGCGAAATGAGCGAAGCCGATTTCCTGGCGGAACTGGTCTGCCTGACCGGCTGCGGTCTGCTGCTCGATCTGAACAATCTCTATGTGAATGCGCGCAACTTCGGTGGCGATGCGCTGGAAGCACTCGACCGCCTGCCCATGCGCGCGGTCGGCGAAATCCATCTGGCCGGTCACGCGGTCACCGAACACGGCCTGATCGATACCCACGGCAGCCGCGTCTGCGACGACGTATGGGCGCTGCTGCGCGATGTGCGGCTGCGCGGTGTCGGCGCGCCGGCGTTGATCGAGTGGGACACCGACCTGCCCGATCTCGACCTGCTGCTGGCCGAGGTGGCGCAGGCCGACCGCATCGGCGGCCTCGAACAGGAGCTCGACCATGTCCGCGCTGCGTGAGGTGCAGCGCCGCTTCGGCGCCGCCCTGTCGTCGGCCGATGGCGAGGACGATGTGTTGCCGCTGCTGGCGGGCGACGAGGGTCGCAACCAGGCGCTGCTGTCGATCTATCGTGCCACCTCGATCGCCAACGCGACGGCGGCACTGCGGCTGGCCTACCCGGTCTGCCGGCAGATCACCGGCGACGACTACTTCGATGCGCTGGCGCGCCGCTATCGCGCGGCCTGTCCGTCGCGCGACGGCGACCTGAACCGTTACGGCGACCGCTTCGCCGCCTTCCTCGACGGCTTCGAGCCGGTGCGCGCGCTGCCCTATCTGCCGGACGTCGCCCGTCTCGAATGGTCGGTGCATGTGGCAACGACGGCAGCCGACGCGCGGCCGGCCGGCGGCGAGCTGTTCGCCGGACTGGCGCCCGAGGCGCTGGCGGAGTTGCGCCTGCAGATGACGCCCGGCTTCGCGCTGCACGCCAGCCGCTGGCCGGTGGCCGACATCTGGCTGCAACACCCGTCGGAGGCCGGTGGTCCGCACGCGCGCGAGCTCACCATCGACCTCGATCTTCCGCAACACGCCGTCGTCTGGCGCGAAGGCTACCGCGTGCGCGTCGGCGCGCTGCAACCGGCGACGCATGCCTTCTGGCAGGCGCTGGTCGAGGACGCGCCGGTGGGCGAAGCGTGGGCTGCAGCCAGCGCGACCGACCCGCATTTCGATCTTGCAGCGGCCATTGCGCAGGCACTTGCCGGCGGCTGGCTGCACCTGCCTGTCACCCCGGGAGCGCCCGCATGAATGCCGTCCTTCGTCTTTACGACTTTGCCCTGCCGTTCGCCCGCCTGGCCGATTACGGCCGTCCGCTGCTGCTGCTTGCCTTGCGCCTCTATATCGCCTCGGTCTTCTTCAAGGCCGGCCTGACCAAGATCGAGGACTGGGACACCACGCTCTTCCTGTTCACCGAGGAATATTCGGTGCCGCTGCTGCCGCCGGCGCTGGCCGCGCTGCTCGGCACTGCCGGCGAACTGCTGCTGCCGCCGCTGCTCGCCATCGGCCTGGCAGGTCGCTTCGCCGCGCTCGGACTGACCGTCGTCAATGCGATGGCGCTGATGGCGTATCCTGCGCTATGGGCCTTCGAGTGCCCGGCCGCCGTGCAGTCCCATCTGTGGTGGGGCGCCGGCCTGCTGGCTGTGCTTGCTTTCGGGCCTGGAATGCTGTCCGCCGATCACTGGCTGGTCCGCTGGCGCGCGACGCGGTGAAACATCCGGCAACACTGCGGTCATCGTTTGCGGGAACATGACCCGCACCATGCCTGCCCCATCCATATTCCATCCAGGGCAAGGCATCGTGCAATCGAAAAACAATACCCTGCATGCGCTGCTCGCCAGCGCTTGTCTGATCGTCGCCGCACCGGCGCTTGCCGATGAAGGCAACCATGTGCTGAGTCTGCAGCTGGGTCCCTACGTCCACCACTGGGACCACGATCCGGACCACAAGAACACGCCCGGCCTGATCGGTCTCGAATACATGGCGCCGTCGCAGTGGCTGGCCGGCGCATCCTTCCTGCGCAACTCCTTCGACCAGCCGACCGAGTACTACTACGCCGGCAAGCGCTGGGATCTGGACTCGATCAGTTCCAATCTTTACGTGAAGGTGACTGCCGGTGCGCTGCTCGGCTACACCGGTCGCTACGAGGACAAGATTCCGTTCAACCACAATGGTGTGGCCTTCGCCGTCATTCCGGCGCTCGGCTACCAGGTGGACCGCTACAGCGCGCAGGTGGCGCTGCTGGGCACCGCCGGCGTCATGTTCACCTTCGGCATTGATCTGGCGAAGTGGTGAACGTAGGCTGACGCTCCAGATATCCGTCGAGGTCCATCCATGTCCATCAGTCTGCTCGGCGCCGTCAAGGCAGTCCCCTGGGGCGACGTCATCGCCGCCGCACCGTCTGTCGTGCAGGGCGCCAACGCGCTGTGGGAGCGTGTCGCGAAGAAGCGGAAGAAGGGCGAGGAGCCATCCGTGGTCGCGCCGCCCGGCGCCAGCGACGACGTACGCATCGCTGCGCTGGAACAGGCGGTGACGGAATTGCAGAAGGAGGCGCTCGCCTCGTCCCAGCTCATCCGCACGCTGGCCGAACAGAACGCGCAACTGGTGAGCGAGATCGGGGCGCTCAGGTTGCGCGTCCGCGTCATCACCGTGGCCGGGACCGGGCTGCTGGTGTTCGTCGTCATCGCGCTGGCGACGATGCTGGCGCGCTGAGCACGACCACGCCGCGGTCGATGCTGCGCGCTGAGCGCTCCAGAACGGGATGAAGAAGCAGTGGGCGGAACCGCCCGCAGGCGGTCCGCGTTACGGGCGTCCGGCCGGTCAGGCGACGGCGCGGTACTGATCGCGCAGCAGGCGGATCTGGTCGTGGTTGCGCTGCACGCCGGCCAGCTGGCGCTGTACCACGATGCGCACGTCGGACGGCAGCGGCTGGAACAGCGCCTCGCGGTAGCGCTGCAGCGCTTTGTCCTCGCCGCGTTCGGCCTCGTTCAGCATGGCCACGTTGTCGTCACCCGGCAGCGCGCTGCGCAGCGACACCCAGCCGCGGTGCAGGGCGCCGCTCACGGTGCCGCTGGTATCGGGTTCGCCGCCGGACGCGGCAACGATCTGCTGAAGTTCGAGTGCGGCCGCGCGGCATTCCAGCGCGCGGTTGTTGAACAGCGCCTTGAGCTGTCCGGCCTGGGCGTGCTCGGCGCATTCGTTGAAGCCGTACTCGCCGTCCTTGCAGGTTTCGATCAGGGTGTTCAGGACTTCGATGACAGTGCGATTGCTCATGACGTCTCCTCGGTGATGAGTGCGGCGACGTGCCGCCGAATCCTCATCCTAGGTGTGCGCTGCCATGAGGGCTGTGGGTGTCCGGCGTAGGACAGCGTAGTCCTGCGCCGACCCGGGCGGGATGTCTTCCCGCCCGAACCGTGGCTTATAGCTTGAAGCGTCCGACCAGTTCGCCCAGATGGTCGGAGGCGCGGCCGATCTGCGACAGCGTGGCCGAGGTGCGCTGGATCGCCTCGTCGGTGTTCTGCACCACTTCGGACGCCTGCTCCGCCGACTGCGCCAGCGCGGTGGTGGCGGCCGACTGTTCCTGAGTCGCTTCGGCGATCTCGCGTACCCGTTCGGCGGCGCGCTGCATGCCGGCCTCGATGCCGCCGATCTCCTCGGCCACGCGGGCGGCGCGCTCGACGCCCGACTCGACCGCTTCGCGCGTGCTGTTCATGCTGTCCACCGCGCGGTCGGTTTCGCTGTGCATGGCGGCGATCATGTCGCGGATTTCGGTGGTGGCATTGCTGGTGCGTTCGGCCAGCTTGCGCACCTCGTCGGCGACGACGGCGAAACCGCGGCCCTGCTCGCCGGCGCGGGCGGCTTCGATCGCCGCATTGAGCGCCAGCAGATTGGTCTGGTCGGCGATCTCGCGGATCACCTGCACGATGCCGTTGATCTGTACCGATCGTTCGGCCAGCCCGGTCAGCGAGCCGGCCAGCGTTTCCATGCTGCCGGCGATGTCGCGCATATGCGTCTGCATGCCGCGCACCGCCTCGCCGCTGCGCTGCGACGCGGTGTGCGTGTCCAGCATGACGCCATTGGCGTCGTTGGCGTGGCTGGCGATGTGGCCGATCGACACGGTGATTTCCTCGATCGTTGCCGCGTTGTCGCCAGTGGTGCCGGCCAGCGAGCGCGAACTGCCGGCGATGTGGTGGGTGGCGTCCGACACTTCGCGGATGCCGCCGACCAGGGTGTGGCTCTGATCGCGCACTTCGATGAACATGCGCTGCAGGGTGCCAAGGAAGGCATTGACCGAGGTGGCGACACGCCCCAGTTCGTCGCGGCTGCGGGTTTCCGGCAGGCGGCGCGTCAGATCGCCTTCGCCGCTGGCCAGCGCCTGCATCGCGTCGGCCAGCGATTCCAGCGGCCGCGTCATCGCACCGAGCAGAGCGAACAGCACGCCGGCCGTCAGCAGCACGCTGACGATGCCCATGACGATGGCGGTGTTGCGCAGTGCGTTGGCCGATGCGGTGATCACGTCTTCGGGCACCGACACCACGCTGCCCCACCAGGCGTCGCCGTCGCTCAGCGACACGCGCTGCAGGAAATGACGCACGCCGGCGGCGTCGCGCCACTGCAGGCTGCGACCTTCGCCCAGCGCAGCCAGCGCGTCGGCCGGCAGATCGGAGGCCGGCTTGCCGATGCGGGCCGCGTCGGCATGAGCGACCACCAGACCGGACGGCGCATACAGTGCAACGGTGCCGACGTCGAAGGGCTTGATGCGGCCGAGGTCGTCGGCCAGCCGGTCGAGCGCCATGTCGACGCCGGCGATGCCGGCGAAGCGGCCATTGACGGCCAGCGGCTTGACCAGCGAGGTGATCAGCATCTTCCGGCCGCCGACCACGTATTCATAGGGCTCGGCGAGATAGGCGCGGCCGGTCTTCTTCGGCTGCTGGTAATAGTCGCCGGCGCCCGGCTTGTCGTAATCGACCAGCGGTTCGACCGACAGCTTGTCGCCGCTGCGGCTCCAGTAGGGCACGAAGCGACCGCTGGCGTCATGGCCGGCGGCACCGCCGAAGTCGGCGTCGCGTCCGTCGAAGGCGTTGGCTTCCCAGCCGGTGTAGACGCCCAGCAGTGCGGGGCGGCCCTCCAGCGTGCGACGCAGCAGACGGCTGACCGCATCGCGGTCGGGCGTGCCCTTCGAGTGCAGGCCTTCGAGCGACAGCGCCAGCGTGGACGACACGGCCATCGCTTCGTCCAGGTTGGCGCCGACATCGTGCGCGACCGAGGCGGCCACGCTCTCCGCGCGCGCCAGACCCTGTTCGAGCACCGCCTGATGGCTGCGCCAGGCAAGCACACCCAGCGTGACCGAGAAGCAGAGCAGGACGGTGATGACGGTGGATGCCAGCAGCTTGGTGCGCAGACTCAGGGCGTGCAGATTCATGATCGACCTCGTTCTTGAGTGAGAAGGGGTTGACGACGATCAAGAAAGTTTCTTTAGGGGAAAAATTTGTGAACGCAATGCACCATTTCCTGCCGGGCTGGAAGGTCGGCGCCAGACCGGCTATCTTCTTCGCCCCGTAATGACCGATGCTTTCCGCCCCGTGGATATCCTGACCCCTCGTCTGTTGCTGCGACCGATGAGCGCCGACTTCCTGCAGGCGTCTGCAGAGGGTTGCGGTGTGCGGGATCTGTCCGGGCTGATCGGTCTGACGGTCGCCGAGGACTGGCTCGCCGAAGCCGATCTGGCCGCACTGCGCCTGGCCGACCTGAGGTCTGACCCGGAATACGCGCCGTGGTCGGTGCGCGCCATCGCCTTGCGCGACAGCGGTGAAATGATCGGTCACGCTGGTTTCCATACGCGGCCGGCGCCGGAATACCTGCTGCCCTACGCGCCGGACGGCGTCGAGACCGGCTACACCATCTATCCGCCGCACCGCCGCCGCGGCCTCGGGCGCGAGGCGCTGATCGCGCTGCTGCGCTGGGCACATCTCGATCAGGGCGTGCCGCGTTTCATCGCCTCGGTGCGGCCGGACAATCTCGCCTCGTGCTCCTTGCTGGCCAGTACCGGCTTCCGTCGCATCGCCTCCTTCATCGACGAGGTCGACGGGCTGGAGTACGTGATGCGGCTCGACCCGCCGGCGTTGCGCCGCCTGCTGAAGGCCGTGGACGACCTTTAGTCGGGCAGCCCGAACACGACGACCGCATCGCCCTGGCGGTAGCCCCAGATCGCGCTGCCGCCAGCGGCCACCGCGACGTAGGGCTTGCCGTCGAGCACGTAGGCGATCGGCGGCGCATTGACGCCGGCGCCGGTCTGGAAGCGCCACAGCCGCTTGCCCGAGAGGCTGTCGAAGGCCGACAGATGGCCGTCGCCCTCGCCGGTGAACACGACGCCGGACTTCAGCGCCAGCACGCCGCCGATCAGTGGCTGATCGGTCTTCACCGTCCACTTCAGCTTGCCGCGCTTCTTCAGGTCGATCGCCGCCAGCACGCCCCATTGCGCCTCGTCCGCCGGTTCCATGCTGTCATAGCGCTGCGCCGGCTTGTCGGCGGTGGCCGCACTTTCCTTGATCCAGTAGCGCATGGGCATGTGCATCGCGGCGACGAAGGCCAGACCGCGTTGTGTGTCCAGCGCGGCAGGTGACCAGTTCACGCCGCCCGCCACGCCCGGCGTGATGCGCGTGCCTTCGCGGCTGGCGGCGGCGAACAGGTTGTCCTGTGGCACGAAGGCGTCGGACTTGTAGAGCAGGGCGCCGGTGGCGCGATCGTGCACGTAGAACCAGCCCAGCTTGGACGCCTGGCCGACCGCCGGCACGACGCGCCCGTCCGGCTCGCGATGGTCGAACAGTACCGGCGGACTGGCCACGTCGTAGCCCCACTTGTCGTGCGGAATCTGCTGGAAGTGCCAGGCGTGGCGGCCGGTCTTCGCGTCGATGGCGACCAGCGAGGCGGTGTACAGATTGTCACCCGGGCGAGTGCTGTCGTTGATCTGCGGGCTCGGATTGCCGGTGCCGAAGTAGAGCAGGCCGCTATTCGCGTCGTAGGCCGGCGCGTTCCATACCGAGCCGCCGCCGTATTCCCAGGCGTCGGCGTACTTGCCGGCATTGGCGCGTTCCTCGGCAATATTGCGGTTCAGCGGCAGGCCGTCGGCGGTGCGCTCGACGAAAGCGCCCTCCCAGCCGCCCTCCGCCGGCTTGCGCACGGTGTCGAACTGCCACACGCGCCTGCCGGTTTTCGCGTCGAAGGCGGCGAGGAAGCCGATGCCGCCGTACTTGCCGGCGATGCCCACGACGGCGGCCAGCTGGCCGGCGCGGCCTTGGGCATCGATGTGCAGGCCATAGCCGACGCCGTTGATGCCGACGATCACCTTGCCGTCCACCACCAGCGGCGCCGCGGCCGCGCCCACCCCGGAGCCGCCGCCGACTTCGCCCTTGATGCCTTCGCCGCTTTCGGTCAGTGCGCTGTCCGGCCGTGCCAGTTCGATGTCCCAGGCCGGTTTGCCGGTGACGGCATCGAGCGCCACCAGGCGCGCATCGACGGTGGCGACGAACACGCGGCCGTCGTCCACCGCGACGCCGCGGTTGGCCGGGCCACAGCACAGCTTGTCGGTGCGCTTCCGGTGCGTGTAACGCCACAGCTCGGCGCCGGTACGCGCATCCAGCGCGACAACGTGCGAACCGGGCAGCGACACATACATGCGGCCGCCGGTGACGATGGGTGTCGCCTGGAAGGTTGCCGCGACACCGCTCTGGTAGATCCACTTCGGCACCAGCTTCTTCACCGTCTTCGGCGTGATTGCCGGCACGTCGGCCAGCCGCGTGTTGGCATGGTCCAGGCCGAAGGTGGGCCAGTCGCGGTCCTTCTGTGCGGCGGCGGGCAGGGCGAGCGCGAGCAGTACGAGGGGCAGGAGGTGGCGGCGCATGGTGTCCGGCGGTGACGGAAAGCGACGATGCTAGCGCAGTCGCCCCTGCAGTCGTTACGTTCGGCGTGGCCGAGTAAAATCGCCGGATGAGCTCCGACAGCACCACCCTCTCCCCGGCCGCCGAGGCCCCCACACCTTTCGTCCACCTGCGCATCCACAGCGAGTACTCGGTGGTCGATGGCATCGTCACCGTCGATGCGGCGGTCAAGGCTGCTGCGAAGGATGGCATGCCGGCGATCGCCATTTCCGATCTCGCCAACGTGTTCGGCCTGGTCAAGCTGTACAAGGCGGCGCGCGGCAAGGGCGTGAAGCCGATCTGTGCGGTCGATGTCTATGTCAGCAACGACGCCGAGCGCGACAAGCCGCATCGCCTGCTGCTGCTGGCGCGCAACCGCGAGGGCTACGGCACCTTGTGCCGGCTGCTCACCCGTGCCTACCTGGAAAACAAGTACCGCGGCCGCGCCGAGCTGCGCCGCGAGTGGCTGGAGCGCGATGCCGAGGGCACGGCCGGTCTGATCGCGTTGTCCGGCGGCATGCTGGGCGACGTTGGCATGGCGCTGCTGGCCGGCAATATGGATTCGGCACGCCGCGCGGCGGCTGAATGGCTGCGGCTGTTCGACGGCGACTTCCACATCGAGCTGCAGCGCGCCGGCCACCCGAACACCGAAACCTATATCGCCGACGCCTGCGCGCTGGCGTCGGAAATGGACATCCCGGTCGTGGCCACCCACCCGGTGCAGTTCATGTCGCCGGACGACTTCAAGGCGCACGAGGCGCGCGTCTGCATCGCCCAGGGCTATGTACTGAGCGACAAGCGCCGGCCGCGCGATTTCACCGAACAGCAGTACTTCAAGACCTCGGCTGAAATGGCCGCGCTGTTCGCCGACATTCCCGAAGCCTTGCACAACGCGGTCGAACTGGCGCGCCGCTGCAACCTGACGCTGACGCTGGGCAAGAACTACCTGCCGCAGTTCCCGACGCCGCCCGGCATGACCATCGACGAGTTCATGATCGCCGAGGCGAAAGCGGGCCTGGAGAAGCGTCTGGCCCAGCTCTACCCGGACGAGACGGTGCGCGAGCAGAAGCGGCCGGAGTACGAGGCGCGGCTCAAGTTCGAATGCGACACCATCATCCAGATGGGCTTCCCCGGCTACTTCCTCATCGTGGCCGACTTCATCAACTGGGCGAAGAAGAACGGCGTGCCGGTCGGCCCCGGTCGGGGATCGGGCGCCGGCTCGCTGGTCGCCTACTCGCTCGGCATCACCGACCTCGACCCGCTGGCCTACGCGCTGCTGTTCGAGCGCTTCCTGAATCCGGAGCGGGTGTCCATGCCCGACTTCGACGTGGACTTCTGCCAGGACAACCGCTGGAAGGTGATCGAGTACGTGCGCCAGAAGTACGGCGCCGACGCGGTGAGCCAGATTGCCACCTACGGCACGATGGCGTCGCGTGCGGTCATCCGCGACGTCGGCCGCGTGCTCGACATGGGTTACAACTTCTGCGACCAGCTGTCCAAGCTGATCCCGGTGGTGCAGAACAAGCCGCTGTCGCTGGCCGAGGCGCGCGAACAGGCGCCGCAGCTGGCCGAGCGCGAACAGGCCGAGGAGGAAGTGCGGGAGCTGCTGCGCCTGGCTGAACCGCTGGAAGGCCTGACCCGCGGCGTCGGCATGCACGCCGGCGGCGTGCTGATCGCGCCGGGCAAGCTCACCGACTTCTGCCCGCTCTACCAGCAGGACGGCGACGACGCCTCGCCGGTGAGCCAGTTCGACAAAGACGACGTCGAAGCCATCGGCCTGGTGAAGTTCGATTTTCTCGGTCTGCGCAACCTGACGATTATCGAACTGGCGGTCGACTACATCGAGCGCATGACTGGCAACAGGCCGGACCTGCTGAGCCTGCCCTTCACCGATCCGGCCGCTTACCAGATCCTGAAGGACGCCAACACGACCGCCATCTTCCAGCTTGAATCGGAGGGCATGAAGAAGCTGCTCGGCAAGCTGGCGCCGGACCGTTTCGAGGACATCATCGCCGTGCTGGCGCTCTACCGGCCGGGCCCGCTCGGCTCGGGCATGGTGGATGACTTCATCCTGCGCAAGAAGGGTCAGCAGGCGATCGACTATTTCCACCCGGACCTGGAAGCCTGCCTGTCGCCGACCTATGGCGTCATCGTGTACCAGGAACAGGTGATGCAGATTTCGCAGATCATCGGCGGCTACACGCTCGGTGGTGCGGACATGCTGCGCCGGGCGATGGGCAAGAAGAAGCCGGAGGAGATGGCCAAGCACCGCGAAACCATCGCCGCCGGTGCGAAGGAGAAGGGCTACGACCCGGCGTTGGCCGAACAGCTGTTCGACCTGATGACCAAGTTCGCGGAATACGGCTTCAACAAGTCGCACACCGCCGCCTATGCCGTCGTCACCTACCACACCGCCTGGCTGAAGGCCCACCACTGCGCCGCCTTCATGGCCGCGTCGCTGTCGTCCGACATGGACAACACCGACACGGTGAACATCTTCTACCTCGACGCGAAGAAGAACCGGCTCACCATCCTGCCGCCGGACGTCAACGAGTCCGAATACCGTTTCGTGCCGGTGTCGCGCAGCGAAATCCGCTACGGCCTCGGCGCGGTCAAGGGCACCGGCGAGCAGGCGGTGAACTGCATCCTTGAAGCCCGCAAATCGGGCGGGCCGTTCAAGGACATTTTCGATTTCTGCCTGCGCGTCGACCGCCGCATGGTGAACCGCCGCACCATCGAGGCGCTGATCCGCGCCGGCGCCTTTGACGCGACGATCGCCGGCACGCCGCACGACCGCAACACGCTGATGAGCAGCGTCGCGCTGGCGATGGAGGCGGCCGAACAGGCGGCGGCCAACGCGCACCAGGGCGGCCTGTTCGACGACGCCCCCAGCGGCACCGGCGCGCGCGCGCCGGAGTATGTGCAGGTCAAGCCGTGGAGCGAGCGCGAAAAGCTGGCCAACGAGAAGCAGGCGCTCGGTTTCTACCTGTCCGGCCATCCCTATAACAGCTACGCACAGGAGTTCTCGCGCTTCGCCCGGCGCAAGCTGGCCCAGCTCGAATCGTCGCGCGATCCGACCGTGGTCGCCGGCTTGGTCGTCAGTTCGCGCGTGCAGATGACGCGTCGCGGCAAGATGGCCTTCGTCGCGCTCGACGACGGCACGGCGCAGATCGAGGTGTCGGTGTTCAACGAACTGTACGAAGCGTCGCGCAACAAGCTGCGCGAGGACGAAGTGCTGGTAGTCGAGGGCCGGGCGCAGTTCGATGAGTATTCGAACTCGATGCGCGTCGTCGCCGACAGCCTGCTCAGTGCCGGCGAGGCACGCGCCCGCTTCGCGCGCCGGCTCGAACTGAAGCTGAACGGCGAAGTGGCCACGCTCGGTGCGCACGCCGCCTGTGCCCGGCTGCGCAGTCTGCTCGAACCATTCCGCACCGAAAGCGGCTGCGCGGTCCGCCTGCACTACCGCAGCAACGACGCCGTCGCGCCGCTCGATTTCGGCGATCCCTGGCGGGTCAGGCTCGACGACGCGCTGTTCGACGGTCTGCGCGACTGGCTGCCGGCCGACGCGGTATCGGTGGCGTACGCATGAGCGCCCTCGCCCGGCCGCCCGAAGAGGGCGCTCACCCTCCCGCGGGGAGGTGGTCACGCAGTGACCGGAGGGGTGTGGCATGAGCGCGCGCTGGCTCGACCGGGCGCTGCTCGACGCGGTGGTTGCCGAGGCGCAGCGCAGCCCGCGCCGACGGATGAACCGCAACTTCCATCCGCACGACGATCATCCGGCGCACCGCCTGCTCAATGCCATCGAACCCGACAGCTATGTCAGACCCCACCGACATCTCGATCCGCTGAAGGATGAAACCATCCTCTGCGTGAAGGGTCGATTGGGGTGCATCCTTTTCGACGACAGCGGTGCAGTGCAGGAAACCTGCGTGCTGGCACCCGGTGGCGAGCGCTTCGGCGTCGATATCGCGCACGGTCAGTTTCACAGTCTGGTGGCCCTCGAACCCGGCTCTGTCATGTTCGAGGCGAAAGCGGGCCCCTACCGTGCGCTGACCGAGGCCGAATTCGCGCCCTGGGCACCGGCCGACGGTGAGCCGGCGCGGCGCTGGCTGGACTGGATGCAGGGTCTGTTCGATGGCGAACGGATGCGCTGACCCGCTCACTGGGGCATACTGCCTTACAGGCCGGAGGTCACGAAATTACACAGTCACCCTTCAGTCCGCGTTGCGCGTGCCGTGAACGCTTTCTGAACCGGTTATTTCCTACGGATACAGAATCGCCGTGCAGACCGCCCGAATAGCATTGCTCGAAGACGACCCGGTACAGGTCGAAATCCTTGGCAGCTGGCTGCGTGCCGCCGGCCATGACATCCACACCTTCATGCGCTCTCGCGACCTGATGCGAGAAGCCGTGCGGGAAAGTTATGACCTGCTGCTGATCGACTGGGAGCTGCCCGATCTGCCAGGCGCCGACGTGCTGCGCTGGCTGCGCAACGAGCGCGGGCTGACGACCCCGGTCATCTTCGTCACCGCCCGGCAGGACGAGAACGACATCGTGACCGCGCTGGCCGCGGGCGCCGACGACTACATCGTCAAGCCGGCGCGACGCATGGAACTGCTCACCCGCATCGAAGCCGTACTGCGGCGCAGCCGCCCGCCGGCCGACCAGCCGGTGATCGATGCCGCGCCCTACCAGTTCGACATGAATTCGCACACCGCCCGCCTCAACGGCGAGGTGATAGACCTGACCGAGCGCGAGTTCGAACTGGCCGTCTTCCTGTTCCGCAACGTCGGCCGCCTGGTGTCGCGCGGCCACCTGCTCGAATCGCTGTGGGGCCGCAAGGGCGACGTGCCGACGCGCACCGTAGACACCCACATGTCGCGCGTGCGCTCGAAGCTCGCGCTGCGGCCGGAGAACGGCTACCGCCTCGCCTCCACCTACAACTACGGTTATCGACTGGAACGCGTGGCCGACGACGGCAAGCGGGCGGAAGAACAGCCGGCTGCCTGAGATGTCGGTCCACCAATGAAAAAGGAGCCTCGCGGCTCCTTTTTCTTTTCCACGACCGCCGATTACTTCTGCAGTGAATCGCGGATCTGGCGCAGCAGCACGACTTCTTCCGGCGGCTCGGCCGGTGCCTCCGGTGCAGCAGGCTCTTCGCGCTTCAGCCGGTTGATCTGTTTCACCATGATGAAGATGATGAAGGCGAGGATGACGAAGTTCAGCGCGACGGTGAGGAAGCTGCCCCACGCGAACACCGGCACGCCAGCCTTCTTCAGGTCGGCCAGCGTTTCCGGCACGCCCGGCGGGATGTCCTTCAGCACGATGAAGAACTGACTGAAATCGAGGCCACCGAACAGCGCGCCGACGATGGGCATGATCAGGTCGCCGACGACGGAGTCGACGATTTTGCCGAAGGCTGCGCCGATGATGACGCCGACCGCCAGGTCGACCACATTGCCCTTCATGGCGAAGGCTTTGAATTCGGACACGAAGCTCATGCGGTTCTCCTCTTTCGGTGGGGATGTCTGACCTGTGCAGCGAGCGCGAAGATAGCACAGGCGACTGTGTGCGCTGCGCCCCGGCCGGCGCGCAGGCTTCTCTGTTACGCTCGCGGACCATCGTGCTCATCGAGTGTCCGGTCGGGCGCTGTCACCCTGAACGGTCGCCATCGCGCGCCGCGGTTCGTCGTTACCTGATTTGCCTGCCATGTCCTGAAGTGCGCCCGCCCGGCGGCGCGCGGCGCGGCGTGGCCGGAGGTCGGCGACCCCGGTCCGCCTGTTTCGCATGGAGAAGGCATGAAAGTACTGAAATACGCAGCATTCGCGCTGGGCGGTATTGCAGCGCTGCTGGCCGCCGTCGTGCTCTACGTCGCCATCACCTTCGATGCGGCAAAGCTCAAGGACGAACTGAAGCGCGTCGTGCAGGAGCAGAAGCAGCGCACGCTGGACATCGAGGGTGATGTCGATCTGTCCTTCTACCCCAATCTCGGTCTCCGTCTGGGTCGCACCACGCTGTCCGAGCACAGCAGTGCCGAACGTTTCGCTCAGGTCGACGCGGCGCGCGTGTCGGTCGCGGTGATGCCGCTGTTGTCGGGCTCACTGGTGGTGGACGAGATCCGCATCGAAGGTGCCTACATCCAGATCACGCGGCACAAGGACGGCAGCTTCAACTTCAGCGACCTGCTGTCCGACGACAGCGACGACAGTTCGCCGGTCAGGTTCGACGTCGCCGGGCTGAAGCTGTCGCGTTCGGCGCTGGCCTTCCGCGACGAGGCCTCGGGCGCCGCGCACCAGCTGGAAGAGATCGAACTGTCGCTCGGCAAGCTGGCGAATGCCGCGCGCGGCAAACTCGATCTGGCGGCGCACCTGAAGTCCACGCAGCCGGCCATCGACAGCCGCATCGTGCTGGCCGCCACCTACGACTACGATCTGCCGGCCCAGCGCTATGCGCTCGACGATCTGAGCGCGAGGGTCGATGGCGAAGCGCTCGATCTGCAGGCGCTGAAAGCGACGCTGGGTGCCTCACGCATCGCGCTGGTGGGCGAAGGGCAGCTGGAACTGCAGAAGCTGCAGCTCGACGCCGTGGCGACCCGCGATGGCGAGGCGCTGAGCGCCAAGCTGTCGGCGCCAGCGGTTCAGCTGGCGGACGGAGCACTGCGCGGCGGCGATGTCAGCTTCAGCGCGCGGCTCGAATCGAAGGCGCGCGCCGCGGATCTGGCGCTTCAGTTCAAGGGGCTCGAGGGCAGCGCTGAGGAGATCAGGGCCAGTGGCCTGGTGCTGAACGTCGATGCGCGCATGGACGACGCCACCGTCAAGGCTTCGCTGCAGACGCCGCTGAACGTGCGTATCGATGGCCCGGTCATCGATCTGCCGGCGCTGGACGGCACCGTCGATGTTGCCCACCCGGCGCTGCCGATGAAGACGGTGAAGCTGCCGGTCAAGGGCGCGCTGCAGGCCGACGTCGGCAAGCAGACCGCGGCACTCGACCTCGCCACCCGGCTCGACGACAGCCAGATCAAGCTGAAGCTCGGTGCCACCCGGTTCGATCCGCTGGCGCTGAATTTCGACGTCGACATCGATCGCCTCAATGTCGACCGCTACCTGCCGCCAGCGAAGGCGGACGCCAAGCCTGCCGGCAATGCGGACGACACGCCGGTCGACCTGTCGGCGCTGCGCGGCCTCAACGCCAGCGGCAGCGTCAAGGTGGGCGAACTGCAGGTGTCCGGCGTGCGGATGACGAATGTGCGGCTGAACGTGAAGGCCGCCAATGGCAAGGTCGATGTCGCCCCGCTGTCGGCCGCGCTCTACCGCGGCACCGCCAGCGGCGCGCTGAGCCTGAACGCGGAGGGCAACCGGATTGCGTTGAAGCAGACCCTGGCCGATATCGACATCCATCCGCTGCTCAAGGACGCGGCGGACAAGGACCTGCTGGAAGGCCGCGGCAACGTGTCGCTCGACCTGGTGACGGCCGGCGGCACGGTCGGCGCGCTGAAGAAGGCGCTTGACGGCAGCGCCTCGCTGAAGCTGCGCGACGGCGCGATCCGTGGCATCAATCTGGCGAAAAGCCTGCGCGAGGCGAAGGCAGCGCTGGGCGGTGGCGCAGCGGCGGCGCAGAAGGCGAACGCGACTGAAAAGACCGATTTCTCGGAAATGAGCGCCAGCTTCCGCATCAAGGACGGCATCGCGCGCAACGACGATCTGGCGGCCAGCTCGCCCTTCCTCCGCCTGGCCGGCGCCGGCGCCATCGACCTGCCGAAGTCCAGTCTCGACTACCTTGCGAAGGTGACGCTTGCGGCGACCAGCAAGGGTCAGGACGGCAAGGCGGCGGCCGACCTCAGGGGCGTCACCGTGCCGGTGCGCCTGTACGGCCCGTTCGCCAGCCTGGACTACAAGATCGAATTCGGCGACCTGGTCAAGGACGCCGCGCGCGCCAAGGTCGAGGAACAGACGCAGAAGCTGCAGGAAAAAGCGAAGGAAAAGGTCCAGCAGCAGGTCGGCGACAAGCTGAAGGGCCTGCTCGGGCGCTGACGCCCGGCCGTGAGGCCGGCCGGTCAGCGCGCGACGGTCAGAGCGGAATTTCCCAGCTCGCGCCGATGGCGGCGATGCCGGCGCGGGCGACGATGGCGTCCTCGCTCGACTTGACGCCGGATACGCCGACGCCGCCGACGCATTCCCCATCGACGATGATCATTTCGCCGCCTTCCAGCGGCAGTACCGGCATGCGCAGCGCCGCCAGACGGCCGCTGTTCACGACGTCCTCGATCGCCTTGCTGGGCTTGCGCGCCAGTGCGCAGGTGCGGGCCTTCTCGGGGGCGATCTGGGTGCTCATGGGCGGCGCGCCGTCGAGGCGCTGCAGCCACATCAGGTTGCCGCCGTCGTCGACGATGGCAATGGTGACCGGCCAGTTGCGTTTCAGTGCTTCGGCCTCGGCGGCGGCGGCGATCTGCTTCGCGTCGTCGAGCGTGAGGGTGAGGCGGGTTCTCATTCGGTTGTCTCCGTCAGGTTCTTGGGCTGACGAGGAATCCCGGTGCGTGCGCACGCGGTACTGCGATTCCCCGGCGACGCTTGGCCGTGACGGGTGGTCCGGCGGGGCGCAGGCGCGGAAGGTTGTTCGCGCGCACTGTGCGTCAGGCTGATTCGGCTGGAGGGTGTTCCGCTCGCGGTACAGACGGGCTGTCCGCGACTGCCGGCTCTACCGGCAGCAAGGACCACATCCTACACTGTCGGCTGCCCGGAGGAGACGGGTCAGAACGCACAGAGAACAACAGAGAGGAGCATCCGCATGGCCAGTAATCTGGGTATCGATCTGTACTCGCCGAAGGAGATCGCGGAAAAGGTCGAGAACATCGGCGTCGTCAAGGCCAATCTGCCGCTGCGCACGATGGCCATGCTGGGCATCCTGGCCGGCGCCTTCATCAGCTTCGGCGCGCTCTATTTCACGCTGGTCGCCAGCGATGCGTCGCTCGGCTTCGCGCTGACCCGGGTGCTCGGCGGGCTGGCTTTCTCGCTCGGGCTGATACTGGTGGCGGTGGCGGGTGCCGAACTGTTCACCGGCAACAACTTCCTGGTGATGGCCTGGGCCGAGGGGCGCATTCCGTTCAGCCTGCTGGCGCGCAACTGGGCCATCGTCTATGTGACGAACGCGGTCGGTGCGCTGGGCATGGTGGCGCTGGTGATGCTGTCGCACCATACCGACATGAATGGCGGCGCGGTGGCCGAAGCCTATGTGAAGGTGGCGGCTGGCAAGACCGCCAGTTCCTTCACCACCGTGTTCATGAAGGGCGTCCTGTGCAATGCGCTGGTCTGCCTCGCCGTGTGGCTGGCCACCGCGGGGCGCAGCGTGACCGACAAGGTGCTGGCCATCATCTTTCCGGTGTCGGCCTTCGTCGCCGCCGGTTTCGAGCACTGCATCGCCAATATGTATTTCATTCCGATGGGCATGCTGCTGCATGCCGGTGGCGTTGTACCCGCGGGCGTCGACCTGTCGGGCCTGACCCTCGTCGGCATGCTGTCCAATCTGCTGGCCGCCACGCTGGGCAATATCGTCGGCGGCAGCATCCTGGTGGCCGGCGTCTACTACGTCACCTTCCGGCAGCGCGGCTGAGCGCCCCCAGACCTGCCGCTTCGCGTCAGGCCCCCCGAGGGGGGCAAGAAAACTCGGGAGCGGCCCAGCGTTTTCTTGAGTCAGCGGGCCGCGATCAGGGCGGCGGCCGCCTGCGCGGCGACGCGGCCTTCGTCGGTCGGCACGACCCACACTTCGATGCCGCTGTCGTCGCTGTCGATGCGCTGTACCGCGTCGCCGGTGGCCGCGGCGTTGCGTCCACCGTCCACGCGCACGCCCATCCACGCGAGCGCGGCGCACACGTCGGCCCGCAGGGTCGCGTCGTGTTCGCCGATGCCGCCGCTGAAGGCGATGAGGTCGAGACCACCGATGCACGCGGCCATCGCGCCGGCCTCCCGCACGACGCGGTAGGTGAACAGCTCGACCGCCTCGCGCGCCGCGGCGCCGGCGTCGGCGCGCAGCCGGCGCATGTCGGCCGAGATGCCGGACACGCCGAGCAGGCCGCTCTGCCGGTACAGCAGTGTCTGCAGCCGGTCGTGGTCCCAGCCCTGTTCCATCAGATAGAGCAGTACGCCGGCATCGAGCGTGCCGCTGCGTGTGCCCATCATCAGGCCGTCCAGCGCCGAGAAGCCCATGGTGGTGGCCTGGCTGCGGCCATCGAGGGCGGCGCACAGACTGGCACCGTTGCCGAGATGGGCCATCAGCACGCGGCCGTTGGCGCGCGGCGAATGCCGCTGCAGCGCACCCATGATGTACTGGTAGGACAGGCCGTGAAAGCCGTAGCGGCGCACGCCTTCGTCGTGCAGTGCGCGCGGCAGCGCGAAGCGGCTGGCCACTTCCGGCAGCCCGGCGTGGAAGGCGGTGTCGAAGCAGGCGATCTGCGGCAGCGCCGGGAAGGCCTCGCGGAAAGCGCGGATGCCGGCGACATTGTGCGGCTGGTGCAGCGGCGCCAGTGAATCGAGCCGGCTCAGGCGGGCGAGGATGTCGTCGGTGACGATGACGCTGTCGCAGAAATCGCGACCGCCATGTACGACGCGATGCGACACCGCTTCGATGGCCGGCACGCCGGTTTCGCTGTCCAGCAGTTCGCGTAGCCCGGCCAGTGCGGCGGTGAAGGGCGCGTCGCTGGCTTCAAGCGAACGCCGGCCGCGGCGACCGTTCAGTGTCCAGCCCATGTCCGGCGTGCCGCCGGGTTCCAGCCCCTGGATGCTGCCGGTGAGCAGGCTGGCCTGCACCTCGCCGTCACGCAGCGGGTGGATGGAGAACTTCAGCGTGGACGAGCCCGCGTTGACGGACAGGATGGCCATCGATGTGTATCCGGCTCAGTGCTGAGACCACGCTTCGCGCGGGTGGTCGCGGCGCGCGTTGTGGGCGGCGAGCAGTGCCAGCAGCGCCGAGGCGACGCGCGTCATCGGGCCGTCGGCGCGGCTGGTCAGCGCGATCGGCACACGGGCGCCGAGCACCAGGCCCGAACCGCTGGCGCCACCGAGGTATTCCAGTTGCTTGGCCAGCATGTTGCCGCTTTCCAGATCCGGCACCGCGAGAATGTCGGCGTCGCCGGCGACCGGCGACTGGATGTGCTTCACCTGTGCGGCGCGTGCGGAGATGGCGTTGTCGAAAGCCAGTGGACCGTCGAGCAGACCGCCGGTGATCTGGCCGCGATCCGCCATCTTGCACAGCGCGGCGGCATCGAGCGTCGACGGGATGTTCGGATTGACCGTCTCGACCGCCGACAGCACGGCGACCTTGGGCTGCTTCACGCCGAGGATGCGCGCGAAGTCGATCGCGTTCTGCACGATGTCGACCTTCTCGATCAGCGTCGGCCGGATGTTCAGCGCGGCGTCGGTGATCAGCAATGGCTTGCTGTACAGCGGCACATCGAAGCGGAACACGTGCGACATGCGACGCCCGGTGCGCAGCGCCGGACGGGACAGCACGGCATGAATCATCTCGTCGGTGTGCAGGCTGCCCTTCATCAGGATGTCGACCTCGCCGGCGGCCGCCATGTCGGCGGCCTTGTCGGCGGCCGCGTGGCTGTGGGGTACGCCGACGATTTCGGCGGCATTCAGGTCGATGCCTGCTTCGGCTGCGAGATGGCGGATGCGAGCTTCCGGCCCGATCAGCACCGGAATGATCAGGCCGTGGCGAGCCGAATCCATCGCGCCGCTCAGCGACTCGACGTCGCACGGGTGCACCACGCCGCAGCGTACCGGCGGAATGCCGTCGCCCAGCGCCAGCAGTTCGCGGAAGCGCGCTTCCGGATCGAACAGCCGGATCTGCGGCGCGCGTACGTGCTCCAGCCGCACCTTCTGCGTTGGCGCCAGCACGCGGGCGGTGCCATGCAGCACACGGTCGCCTTTCTGGTTCACCACCTGGCAATCCAGTTCGACCCACTTCTTCGCGTCGTTCTTGCTGATGACGGTGGCCGTCACCGCCAGCGTGTCGCCGATGCGCACCGGCTTGGTGAAATGCAGCACCTGTTCCAGGTAGATGGTGCCCGGCCCCGGGAATTGCGTGCCGAGCAGTGCCGAGATCAGCGCGCCGCCCCACATGCCGTGCGCGATTACGCCGTGGAACAGCGTTTCCTCGGCGTATGCCGGGTTCATGTGGGCCGGGTTAGTGTCGCCGGACACCGCGGCGAAAGCCTGGATGTCGGCCAGCGTCAGCGTGCGCAGCAGGCGGGCGCTCTGGCCTATCGTCAGTTCGTCGTAGGTGATGTTCTCGATCCACTCGGTGCCGTGCATGTCGTGCGGTGAGGTGTCCATGCGGGAGTCCTGTCTGGTGGCGGTTCAGTCGACGGCGTGATAGCCGGCGTCGACGTAGAGGGTCTGCCCGGTCATGCCGGAGGCGGCGTCCGAGCACAAGAAGGCGGTCAGCCCGGCGATCTCGTCCAGCGTGACCAGGCGGCCCAGCGGCGACTTGCGAACAGCGCTGTCCATCAGTGCGTCGAAGGACGCGATGCCGGAGGCTGCGCGCGTCAGGATCGGGCCGGGCGACACCGCATGCACGCGGATGCCGGCGGGGCCGAGTTCCATCGCCATGTAACGCACCATCGATTCCAGTGCGGCCTTGACCGGTCCCATCAGGCCGTAGTTCGGCACCGCCTCGTCGGCGCCGAGATAGGACATCGTGACCAGGCTGCCGCCGGCGCCCATGTGCGGTGCACACAGACGAGCCAGTGCGGCGAAGCTGTGGCAGGAAATGTCCATCGCCCGGGCGAAGCCGGCGCTCGAGCTGTCGATCACGCGGCCGTGCAGGTCTTCCAGCGGCGCCCAGGCGATCGAGTGGATGACGAAATCGAGCCGGCCCAGATGGGCGACCGCGGCGGCGACCAGTGCCTCCAGGTCGCCGTCCTTCTCCACGTCGCAGGTGAACAGCGGCGAGGCGAGTTGATCGGCCAGCGGCGCAACGTAGCGCGCCGCCTTGTCGTTGAGGCAGGACAGCACCAGATCGGCGCCCTGGGCGCGAGCGGTCTGCGCGCAGCCCCAGGCGATGCTGCGATCGTTGGCAAGACCGACGACGAGGCCTTTCTTGCCGGACAGCGGAGGGGTGTAAGCGGTCATGACGTTGCCGGAATCGGTTCGGATGGACGGGTAAACACTACGCGTCGAATCTTACGGAGTTCCTGTTGCACTGCACATGACTTCGGACAAGTGCGCGCGCGGTCCTTCCGTCGGCACGCCGGACCTCTTTGCTGCCGCACGGTCGCCGTCGCGTCGTCGCATCGACAACGGCGGCCTGCCTGAAGGGCAGAGAGCTGCCTTGATGACGTGCGTATTCCGGGGCGTATTCGAGGGGTGGCGCGGAACCCAGCGCCGACGCGGCTCGCAGGTTGCGGTGCACAAAAAATAAGCGACTGCGGGCGGTGCGTTTATAAGCTTGCCGTAAGGTTCGCTCCCTAGCATCCGCCACGCTGCACTCAAGGCGCCCGGGTGCGGGGCTGTCGGGTACCCCCCGGCAGGCTGGATAAACCGGGTTGTTCATAAACACAGGAGGAGGAGTACCCATGGACAGTAACAGCCAAGGCTACTGGAAAGCCACGCTGGGACTGCTGACCAGGATCCTGATCATCTGGTTCGCAGTCTCGTTCGGCGCAGGCATCCTGTTTGCCGATGCGCTCAACGGCATCAAGCTCGGCGGCTATCCGCTCGGCTTCTGGTTTGCCCAACAGGGTTCGATCTACATCTTCATCGCGCTGATCTTCTACTACGCGAAGAAGATGGGTGACATCGACCGCCAGTTCGACGTTCACGAGGATTGATCACATGGACCTTCAAACAACCATCTACATCGTTGTCGGTCTGAGCTTCGCGCTCTACATCGGCATCGCCATCTGGGCGCGTGCCGGTTCGACCAGCGAGTTCTATGCCGCCGGCGGCAGCGTGCATCCGATCACCAACGGCATGGCAACCGCCGCCGACTGGATGTCGGCTGCGTCCTTCATCTCGATGGCCGGCCTGATTTCCAACATGGGTTACGGCGGCGGCCTGTTCCTGATGGGCTGGACCGGCGGATACGTGCTGCTGGCCATGCTGCTGGCACCGTACCTGCGCAAGTTCGGCAAGTTCACCGTGCCGCAGTTCATCGGCGACCGCTTCTACTCGAAGTCGGCGTCGACCGTGGCGGTGATCTGCCTGCTGACCGCGTCGACCACCTACATCATCGGTCAGATGACCGGCGTCGGTGTGGCGTTCTCGCGCTTCCTGAACGTGTCCAGCGACACCGGCATCTACGTTGGCCAGGCCATCGTGTTCCTGTATGCGGTGTTCGGCGGCATGAAGGGCATCACCTACACCCAGGTGGCGCAGTACATCGTGCTCATCCTGGCCTACACCATCCCGGCCATCTTCATTTCGCTGCAGTTCACCGGCAACCCGCTCCCGCAACTGGGTCTGGGCAGCACGCTGAGCGGCACCGACGTGTCGCTGCTGGCCAAGCTCGACCAGGTCGTGACCGAACTGGGCTTCGGCAAGTACACGACGACCACGGCGGGCTCGACGCTCAACATGTTCGTCTACACGCTGTCGCTGATGATCGGTACCGCCGGTCTGCCGCACGTGATCATGCGCTTCTTCACCGTTCCGACGGTCAAGGACGCACGTTCGTCGGCTGGCTGGGCGCTGGTGTTCATCGCCATCCTCTACACGACCGCTCCGGCCGTGGCCGCGATGGCCAAGATGAACCTGCACGGCACGGTCAACACCGCGGTGAAGACCAACGGCGACCTGTACGCCGTCGAGTCCAGCATCAAGAACGAAGACCGTCCGGACTGGATGAAGCGCTGGGAAAAGACCGGTCTTCTGAAGTGGGAAGACAAGAACGGCGACGGCCGCATCCAGTACTACGACGACAAGACCAAGAGCGACGAAGCCAAGGCCAAGGCCGAAGCCGCGGGCTGGAAGGGCAACGAGCTGACGGTGAACGCCGACATCATCGTGCTGGCCAACCCGGAAATCGCGCTGCTGCCGAACTGGGTAATCGCGCTGGTGGCTGCCGGTGGTCTGGCTGCCGCACTGTCGACCGCTGCCGGTCTGCTGATGGCGATTTCGTCCGCCGTGTCGCATGACCTGGTCAAGGGCGTGTTCAACCCGAACATCAGCGAGAAGGGCGAGCTGCTGGCGGGCAAGATCGCCATGGCGGTGGCCATCGTGATTTCGGGCTATCTCGGCCTGAACCCGCCGGGCTTCGCGGCAGGTACCGTGGCGCTGGCCTTCGGTATCGCGGCATCGTCGCTGTTCCCGGCCATCATGATGGGCATCTTCTCGAAGAAGATGAACAAGGAAGGCGCCATCGCCGGCATGCTGGCGGGTCTCGCGGTCACGCTGTTCTACGTGTTCGCGCACAAGGGCATCTTCTTCATCAAGGGCACGGACTTCGTCGACATGATCGGTGGCGCGAACTCCTTCTTCGGCATCACGCCGGAAGCCTTCGGTGCGGTCGGTGCGCTGGTGAACTTCATCGTCGCCTTCCTGGTCGATAAGGTGACCAAGGAGCCGCCGGAGCACATCCAGCACATGGTCGAATCCGTGCGCATCCCGCGCGGTTCGAAGGTGGTGGACGGCGCTCACTGAGTTCCGGCCGAAGCCGAGCAGGACACCGTCGCGGCCCTGCCGCGCCGGTGGTTTAATGAGAGGCCCTGCCAGCCGTTCTGGCGGGGCCTTTTCACTGATACACCCGTCGTGCCGTTGCGCGCGGCAGAGGCGGGGGAGGAGACACAGCATGGTGTTCGACATCGGCGTCGCAATGACGTGGATACTTTTTCTCGCGCTGTTCCCGATCGCTTTCTTCTGGCTGCGCCGCTGCTGGCGCATCCTGGTCAAGCGGGATTTTTCAGAGGTCGCGCTCAAGCGCGGCGAACCGCCGCCCGACGCAGCCCGCTGGGCGCCGTATGAGCTGACGATCAACGGCATCGGCGGCATCGTCATCCTGTTCGTCATCGGCGGCGTTGTCACCGGCACGCTGAGTTATGAACAGTGGAGCGCCATCGCCGGCACGACGATCTGGTGCAAGTTCTTCACCAGTTTCGCGCTGGGCCGGCACGCCCATATGAACGCGACCAAGAAGGCCGCCTGAGCCGCACGGCGATGAACACGCCGATCCGCTCGCAGCGGCTGATCGGGCTGTTCGCCGCGGCCCTGCTGCTGTTCAACTTCCCGCTGCTGGCACTGTGGGACCGGCACGCGCTGCTGTTCGGTCTGCCCTTGTTCCCGACCGCGCTGTTCCTGGTGTGGGGCGCGCTGATCGCGCTGCTCGCGCTGGTGATCGAGCGCACGGAGCGCTAGCTGTGCTGTCCGCGCCGCTGCTGGTCGGTGCGTCCTTCGCCTACCTGCTGCTGCTGTTCGCGGTCGCCTGGTACGGCGACCATCGCGCGCAACAGGGGCGCTCGGTCATCGACAACGCCTGGGTGTATGCCGCCTCGATGGCGGTCTACTGCACCGCGTGGACCTATTTCGGCAGCGTCGGCCGCGCGTCGACCTCAGGCGTGTGGTTCCTGCCCATCTATCTCGGCCCCACGCTGGCGATGATTCTGGCCTGGATGGTGGTGCGCAAGATGATCCGCATCGCGCGCAGCTACCGCATCACGTCGATCGCCGACTTCGTTGCCAGTCGCTACGGCAAGAGCCCGACGCTGGCCGGACTGGTGACACTGATCACCGTGGTCGGCATCGTTCCGTATATCGCGCTGCAGCTGAAGGCCATCGCAAGCGGCTACGCGGTGATGACCACGGTGCCGGGCGAGGCGGTCGGCAGCCCGTCCGACTGGTGGCGCGACAGCACGCTCTACGTCGCGCTCGCGCTGGCCGGTTTCACCATGGTGTTCGGTACCCGCCACCTCGACACCACCGAACGTCACGAGGGCATGGTGGCGGCCATCGCCTTCGAATCGGTGGTGAAGCTGATCGCCTTCATCGCCGTCGGCAGCTTCGTGTGCTGGTCGCTGTTCGACGGC
Organism: Methyloversatilis discipulorum; assembly: GCF_018780585.1. GTDB lineage: Bacteria > Pseudomonadota > Gammaproteobacteria > Burkholderiales > Rhodocyclaceae > Methyloversatilis > Methyloversatilis discipulorum_B. The sequence goes on from NZ_JADMJL010000006.1 coordinate 92,770, forward strand.
CCGGCCGACCTGTTCGGGCGCGCACTCGACAACCCGGACCTCGCGCCGCTGCTCGGTCTGGAGCAGCAGGGCCGCCCCTTCGCCTACGAACAGTGGTTCGCGCTGACCGTGCTGTCGATGCTGTCGGTCGTGTTCCTGCCGCGCCAGTTCCAGGTGATGGTGGTCGAGAACGTGAACGAGCGCCACCTGCGCCGCGCCGTGTGGGTGTTTCCGCTCTACCTGCTGCTGATCAATGTGTTCGTGCTGCCGATCGCGCTCGGCGGCCTGCTGCACTTCGGCGCTGGCAACATGAATGCGGAAAGCTTCGTGCTGTCGCTGCCACTCGACCGCGGCTGGCACGCGCTGGCACTGTTCGCCTTCATCGGCGGGCTGTCGGCGGCGACCGGCATGGTCATCGTCGAAACCATCGCGGTGTCGACCATGGTGTGCAACGACCTGGTGATGCCGCTGCTGCTGCGTACCCGCCGCTTCGGCGCCCGCGCCGCCGGTGACCTCACCGGCATCCTGCTCGGCATCCGGCGCGCAGCCATCGTCGGCGTCATGCTGCTCGGCTACATCTACTTCCACGTCGCCGGCGAGGCCTACGCACTGGTGAGCATCGGCCTGATCAGCTTCGCCGCGGTGGCGCAGTTCGCGCCGGCCGCGCTCGGCGGCATGTACTGGAAGGGCGGCACCCGCGGTGGCGCGCTCGCCGGGCTCAGCGCCGGTTTCGCGCTGTGGGCATGGACGCTGATGCTGCCGTCCATCGCCAAGTCCGGCTGGATGGATGCCGCCTTCATCGCGCACGGTCCGTGGGGCATCGAGTTGCTGAAGCCGGAACAGCTGTTCGGCCTGGCCGGCCTCGACAACCTGACGCATTCGCTGTTCTGGAGCCTGCTCGCCAATATTGGCGCCTATGTCGGCGTGTCGCTGTGGCGCACGCCGTCGGCGGCGGAAACCAGCCAGGCGCTGCTGTTCGTCGATGTGTTCGAACGGACCGAAGGCAGCCGGCCGGTGTTTTGGCGCGGGCGTGCGCAGGTGGCCGACCTGTTGCCGCTGGTCGCGCGCTTTCTGGGTGCGGCGCGCGCGCAGAAGCTGTTCGAGGACTACGCCGCCGCCAGCGGTGTAGCCGGCGTGGACGAGATCAAGCCGGATGCACGTCTGGTGCAGTTCGTCGAAACCCAGCTTGCTGGCGCCATCGGCAGCGCGTCGGCACGCGTGATGGTGGCGTCGGTGGTGGAGGAGGAGGCGCTGGACCTCGACGACGTGATGCGCATCCTCGACGAAGCGTCGCAGCTGCGCGCCTATTCGCACGCGCTGGAGGAGAAGTCGCAGTCGCTGGAGCGCGCCACCGCCGAACTGCGCGCCGCCAACGAGCAGCTGAAGAGCCTGGACCGGTTGAAGGACGATTTCATGTCCTCGGTCACGCACGAACTGCGCACGCCGCTCACCTCGATCCGCGCGCTGTCCGAGCTGATGGTGGACGACCCGCAGATGGACAGTGCGCAGCGCCAGCACTTCCTCGGCATCGTCGTGGCCGAGACCGAGCGCCTGAGCCGCCTGGTGAACCAGGTGCTGGACATGGCCAAGATCGAATCCGGCCACGCCGAATGGCACACCGCCGATGTCGATCTGCGGGCGCTGGTGTTGAAGGCGATCGAAACGACGCACGAGGTGTTCCGCGAGCGCGGTGCCGACGTGACGCTGGACGCACCGTCCGCCGTGGCGACGCTGCGCGCCGACCCCGATCGGCTCACCCAGGTGCTGCTGAACCTGCTGTCCAACGCCGCCAAGTTCGTACCGCGCGGCAGCGGACGCATCCATGTGCGCATGCGCAGCGACGACAGCGGTATCACGGTCGAAGTGCGCGACAACGGCCCCGGCGTGCCGGTGGCCGAGCACGCGCTGGTGTTCGAGAAATTCCGCCAGGGCGGCGACGGGGTGAACCGGCCGCAGGGCACCGGACTCGGCCTGCCGATCAGCCGACAGATCGTCGAGCATTTCGGCGGCAGAATGTGGCTGGAATCTGATGCAGGCCAAGGCGCCTGCTTCGCCTTCCATCTACCGTGGCAGATACAAGAGGGCCGTCAGGCACCCGACAATCCGACCGCAAACCCCGTGCAGGGCGGACAGCAAGGAGGAGCTCCCCAGTGAGCAGCAAGATACTGATTGCCGACGACGAGCCGAACATCCTCGTCTCTCTCGAATTCCTGATGAAGCGCGAAGGCTTCGACGTCAGCGTGGCGCGCGACGGCGTCGAAGCGCTGGCTGCCATCCGCGAACAGCAGCCCGAACTGGTGCTGCTCGACGTGATGATGCCCGGCAAGAGCGGCTTCGAGGTGTGTCAGGAAGTGCGTGCCGACGACGCGCTGCGCGGCGTGCGCATCCTGATGCTGACGGCCAAGGGGCGCGACACCGACGTCGCCAAGGGTCTCGCGCTCGGCGCCGACGCCTACATGACCAAACCCTTCTCCACGCGGGAACTGGTGCAGAAGGTGCGCGAGATGCTCGGATGAATCCAAACCGCCGCCCCGATCGCCGCTTCTGGCAAGTGCTGGCGGCACTGTCTGGTCTGCTGCTGCTGTGGGCGGTGGTGACCTGTCTGCTGCTGCTGTCCACGCTGGACGCCAGCGAACGCGACACTGTGCTGTCGCTGCTCGGCGGGCGCATGCCGCTGGCGCTGATGACGCTGCTGTTCGTGCTGATGCTGGCCGCCGCCGGGCTGAACCAGCTGTACCGCCGCTACATCGTCGCGCCGGCGCGGCTGGTGGACGAGGCGCGCATCGTGCTCGGCACCGATGCCGAGCGCGCACTGACGCCGCAGGGCGACGTCGAGAACCGCGCGCTGGCCGACGTCATCGCCGGCTTTGTAGAACAGCGCGCGCGGCTGCGCGCCGACATCGCCGAACAGGTGCGCGCCGCTAGCCGCAACGTCGAACAGGAACGCAGCCGGCTCGCCGCGCTGATGTCGGAACTGACGCAGTCGGTCGTCGTGTGCAATCTGGACGGTCGCATCCTGCTCTACAACAACCGCGCGCGGCTGCAGTTCCGTGCGCTGTCCGACGCCCCGCGTCTGGCCGACGGCGCCGAACTGATCGGCCTCGGCCGCTCGATCTACACCGTGTTCGACCGCAAGCTGGTCGCCCACGCGCTGGAGAACATCGGCCAGCGCATGCAGCGCGGCGTCGCCAGCCCGTCGGCGCAGTTCGTCACCACCACGCGCGCCGGCCAGCTGCTGCGCGCGCAGATGACGCCGGTGCGCAGCGGCGACGACGGCGACAGTGCGATCAGCGGCTTCGTGCTGATGCTGGACAACATCACGCGCGACTTCGAGGAGGATTCGGAGCGCGATCGCCTGCTGCTCGGGCTGACCGAAGGCAGCCGCGCCTCGCTCGCCAACATGCAGGCGGCGATCGACATGCTGGACTACCCCGACCTCGAACCGGCGATGCGCGAGCGCTTCCACGGCGTCATCCGCGACGAGGTGGGCGCGATGAGCCGGCGCATCCGCGATCTGGCCGACGAAGCGACGCGCGGCCTGAAGGCGCGCTGGCCGCTGGAGGACATGCTGGGTGCCGATCTGCTGTCGGCGGCCACGCGCCGCATCGAGGCGGTGAAGGGCCCGCGCGTGCAGCCGGACGACATCGACGCCACGCTGTGGCTCAAGGTCGACAGCTTTTCGCTGCTGCAGGCGCTGGCCTATCTGGCCGAGCGGCTGGCCGACGAGTACGACATCCGCGTCGTCATGCTCAGACTGGTCGCCGCGCCGCAGGACAACCGCGCCCACCTCGACCTGATCTGGCAGGGTCAGACCATGAGCACCGAAACCGTCATGAGCTGGCAGATGGACGCGATGACGGCCGGCGGCGAGCGCTCGCCGCTGTCGGTGCGCGACGTGGTCGAACGGCACGGCGGCGAGTTCTGGCTGGAGCGCGAGCGGGTGCGCCACCGCGCCTTCTTCCGCTTCCTGCTGCCGCTGGCCAGCGAGCGCGAACAGCTCGACGTCGCGACCTTCGTGCCGCAGGGCAGCCGCCCCGAGTACTACGACTTCGACCTGTTCCGCGCCACCGAATCCAGCCGCGAACTGGCCGACCGGCCGCTGACCGAACTGGCCTACACCGTGTTCGACACCGAAACCACCGGCCTGAACCCGGGCGAGGGCGACGAAATCATCCAGATCGGCGCCGCCCGCGTGGTCAACGGCAAGCTGCTGCGGCAGGAAAGTTTCGAACAGCTGGTCGATCCGCAGCGCGGCATTCCGGCGGCATCGATCCCCATCCACGGCATCACGCCCGACATGGTGGCCGGCCAGCCGACGATAGACCGCGTGCTGCCTGCCTTCCACACCTTCGCCCAGGACACCGTGCTGGTTGCGCACAACGCCGCCTTCGACATGCGTTTCCTGCAGCTGAAGGAGGCGCGCACCGGCGTGCGCTTCGAGCAGCCGGTGCTCGACACGCTGCTGCTGTCGGCGCTGGTGCACCCGAACCAGGCGTCGCACCGGCTGGAGGCCATCGCCGAACGCTTCAACATCACCGTGATCGGCCGCCACACCGCGCTCGGTGACGCCATCGTCACCGCCGAGGTCTTCCTGAAGCTGATACCGCTGCTCGCCGAGAAGGGCATCCACACGCTGGGGCAGGCGATGGAGGCGGCGCAGGAAACGTATTACGCGCGGATCAAGTACTGAGCGTGGCGGGGCGCGTCAGAACCGCCCCGCCTGATAGCGCTGCCCCAGCACGTTCTGCAGCGACTGCACGACGCTGAAGGCGTCCTTCAGCTGGCTGCGTTCGAAGTTCGACAGTTCGTCCGGGCGCAGGAAGTTGTCAGCGTTCAGGCCGGCGGCGAGTTGGCGGGCCTGGTGCTGGATGCGCAGCGTGGCGATGAATTCCAGCGCGTCGCGCAGGTCGCGTGCGGCCTGTTCGCTGATCTCGCCGCTGGCGGCGGCGACGGCCAGCCGGTCGTGCGTGTTGACCGCGTCGTGGCCGCCGGCCAGTGCATAGACGCGCGCCAGGTCGACCACCGGCACGATGCCGTTGTGCTTGAGGTCCAGCGTGCCCTTGTTGTCGCCGCTGCGTATCGTCGACAGGCTTCGGAACAGGCCCAGTGGCGGCGTGTGGCTCAGTGCATTGCCCACCATGTATGCGAGGAAGATGCGGTTGTCGCGCGTGTGTGCGAGCACGTCGCGGCGCAGTTCGTCGAGCAGCGCGGTCTTGCCGTAGATGGCGCGCAGGTCGAAGAACACGCAGGTGAGCATGAGCGCCTTCGGCTCCGGCTGGTCCACCCATTTGCGGAAGTACTGCATCCAGCGCGCCTTGGGCTGCCGCCACTGGTCGGTCATCGCCATCATTTCGCCCGGGCAGTGGATGTAGCCGCAGGCGTCCAGGCCGTCGCACACCCAGGTGGCGAAGGCCTTGAAATAGTCGCCGTGCATGGCAGCGTCGTAGCTGTCGTCGATCACGAGACAGTTGTCCTGGTCCGACTTGGCCGTCTGTTCGCTGCGCGCCTGTGAGCCGGCGGCCACCCACACGTAGTCCACCGGCGCCGGGCCGAACTTCGCTTCGGCCAGCTGCACCAGCCGGCAGGTGATGGCGTCGGTCACCGCGGTGATGATGTGGCCGGTGCTGTAGGCAGTGGCGCCGGCAGCGGCCAGATTCTGCTGCAGCTGGCGCACGCGCGAGGCGGCGGCAGCCAGGCCCTCGACCGTGGTCTGCTTGTAGATGTCGCCGGCCAGGTAGACGGCAGAAGTGCTGTGCTGTTCGGTCAGGTCGGTGGCGGTGATCATGCCGGCCACGCGATCGCCGTCCATCACCGGCACGTGGTGGATGTTGTGGCGCGCCATCAGCAGCAGTGCGTCGAAGGCGGGCTTGCGCACGTCCATCGTCATCGGTGCGACGGTGGCGATGTCGATCACCGGACGGTCGATGTCCAGCCCCTGGGCGACGGCGCGGTTGCGCAGGTCGCGGTCGGTCACCAGGCCGTACAGATGGCCGGCTTGGTCGACGATGAGCACCGAGGACACGCGTTGTTCGCGCATCAGCTGCGCCGCCGCGCGTATGGCGGTGTCCGGCGCCAGCGTGATCGGTGCGCGCTTGACCAGTGCCCGCACCGGCGTGGTCATCAGATTCAGGTGTGGATCGCTGCTGCGCGAGGTGGTGCCGGGGCTGCCACCCGGCACGATGAAGGCGCGCAGCGCCGGATGGGCGGCGCAGGCGGCGTCGATGTCGGCAGCGGCAAAGCGGGCGACCGTGGCACCGCGGTCGGCGCGCACCGTCCACGGTTCCGGTACGCGGGCGGCGGTGCCGTAACCGAACAGTTCGCCCGGCGCGAGCGCGACGCGGCCGCCGTGGTCGGCGTCGATCAGGTCGATGTGGCCGTCGAGCAGCAGGTAGAGCGCGTCGGCATCGACCGCCGCCTCGCCGTCGAAGGCGACGACACGGGCGGCGGCGGCCAGCGCCTCGCGGGCGCCGTCATCCAGCAAGGCAAGGGCGCGCTGCGTCGACAGCGCGGTGCGCAGGCGAGCGTCGGGGGAATCGGTCATCGCGTTCGGGGCTCCGCAGGCAGGGCAGGTAATGCAAGCATGCCTGCAATCGTCGTCGCCGCCTTGACTACACGCAAGCCCCGCGACGGCGGCCGGGACTAACTCACGCGTACTTCCGCGCCGGGTTCGATCGCGCCGCCAGCCACCACCTCCAGATACACGCCGAGATCGCGATGTCCGTAGCGCTCCATCATGGTCGCCGGAATGGTCATGTCGCGCTCCGCCGTGAGCGGGTTCACGCCGGTGGCGGCGCAGCGCGGGGTGCGCATGACCGCCTTCAGGCGCACGTTGCCGATCGTCAGTTCGCGGTCGAGCCAACCCGCTTCCGCCCACGGCTCCGCGCCGTCGATGTAGAGGTTGGCGCGAAAGCGCATCGGGTCGATGTCCACGCCCCATTCCTCGCCGATGCGGCGCACCGTGGCGAGGTTGATCAGCGACACTGCATTCATCATGCCGTGCGACAGCACGCTCACGTCGGTGAAGCGGAAGCCTTCGCCAGCGACGAGCGTGGGCGGGCCTTCGAAGCGGGCGCCCAGGTGGCGGGCAACGAAATCGGCGAAGCGGGCGCAGGCGGCGCTGTCGTCGAGGTCGACCTGCAGCGTGCGACCGTCCGGCGTGCGCACGGTGAGGCGGCGCGCGTCGTCGTCGAGATGGGTGGTCAGGGCAGCCAGGGCCGGGTGGTCCATCAGCGCGATGAAGTCAGTCTTTGGACGTGGCTGATAGCTGCCGGCATCGAAGTCCCAGCTGCCGTTGGTGAGCGCGTACAGGCGGTCCAGCGGCATGCCCTCGCCGGCGCGCAGTTCGACGCGGGCGAGCGGTTCGGCGGAAAGGCCCTTTACGGGGTAGCGGTAGAGCTGACGGAGCGTGATCATGGCGGTGCCCGGGGAAGTGAGGAATGAGCGGATGCTCGGGGCGCCGGCCGACACCGGCAATAAGTCGTTCACCGGATGCACCGGCGTTGTCGATTCCTGCGCGTCTGCTTCGTCGTCCGGACATACCCCTTACTCACTTGCAGGAGAGACCGACATGCGATTCATGGTGCTGATCAAGGCCGACGCGAACAGCGAGGCGGGCGTGATGCCGGACGAGGCGCTGCTGACCGAGATGGGCCGCTTCAACGAGGAACTGGTAAAGGCCGGTGTCATGCTGGGCGGCGAAGGGCTGCACCCGAGTTCGCGCGGGGCGCGCGTGCGCTTCTCGGGGGCGGCGAGAACCGTCACCGATGGCCCCTTCGCGGAAACCAGGGAGCTGATCGCCGGCTTCTGGATCTGGCGGTGCGCCTCGCTGCAGGAGGCTATCGACTGGGTGAAGCGCTGTCCCAACCCGATGCCGGGCGAGTCGGAAATCGAGATCCGGCAGATTTTCGAAGCCGACGACTTCGGCGACGCGATGACGCCCGAACTGCGCGCGCAGGAAGACCGACTGCGCGAGCAGATCGAGCGCAACCTGCCCGGCGGCTGAGTACCGGCGCAGGTCCGAACCCGACATTCTGTTGAAAAACAATATATCTGACGATATATTGTTGGCCATGGACACACCCACGCTCGACGATCTGCGCGTTTCGGCTTCGCGCGCCTGCGCGCTGCTGCGCGTGCTGGCGCACGAAGACCGGCTGGTGCTGCTGTGCCGGCTGGCCGAGCGCGAACACACGGTGGGCGAACTGGAACAGGCGCTGGGCATCGTCCAGCCGACGCTGTCGCAGCAGCTGGGTGTGCTGCGGCGCGAAGGTCTGGTCGATACGCGGCGCGACGGCAAGTACATCCACTACCGCATCGCCAGCGACGACGCACTGGCGGTCATGCAGACCCTGCACGCGCGCTTCTGCGCGGACACCACGAACCACGGAGACACACGATGACCATCGCCTGGGATGCCTTCACACCCTGGAGTTCGCTGGCCGGCGGCGTGCTGATCGGCCTGTCGGCCGCCTTGCTGATACTGGGCAGCGGGCGGGTGGCCGGCATCAGCGGCATCGTCGGCGGTCTGCTCAGGCCGGGTGGTCCGGACACGACCTGGCGCCTGGCTTTCCTCGGTGGATTGCTGGTCGCGCCCTTGCTGTGGCGGCTGTTCGCTGTGCTGCCCGAGGCGCAGCCGGTGGCCGGTGGCGGGCTGCTGGTCGTCGCCGGACTGCTGGTCGGCATCGGCACGCGCTACGGCTCGGGTTGCACCAGCGGCCACGGCGTGTGCGGCCTGTCGCGCCTGTCGCCGCGCTCGCTGGTGGCCACGCTGGCTTTCATGGGCGCCGGTTTCGCCACCGTCTACGTCGTCCGTCACCTGCTGGGAGCCTGAACATGCAAGCGCTGATCGCACTCGTTGCCGGGCTGTTGTTCGGCCTCGGCCTGCTGCTGTCCGGCATGGCCAACCCGACCAAGGTGGTCGGTTTTCTGGATCTGGCCGGGAACTGGGATCCGTCGCTGGCGCTGGTCATGGCCGGGGCCATCGGCGCCGCCTTGCCCGCCTTCACGATCGCCAGGAAGCGCAGCACCGCCTGGGCCGGTTGCGCGCTGGCGCTGCCCAGCGCCACGCAGATCGATGCTCCGCTGGTGCTGGGCAGTCTGACCTTCGGTGTCGGCTGGGGGCTTGCCGGCTACTGCCCGGGTCCGGCGCTGGTGTCGCTGGGTACCGGTTCGGCGCCGGCCGTGGTGTTCGTGCTGGCAATGATCGCCGGCATGGCGATCCACGCCTGGCTTACGCGGCCACGGGCGTGAGCAGGTAGTCGAACAGCGCGCGCACGCTGCGGATCTGGTTGCCAAAGGGCAGGGCGCCGCGGCCGCGGAAGAAGAGGCCGGTCTTCAGGTCACCCTTCAGCGCGGCGGCCAGCTGGTGATCAATGCAGAACTGGCCCCAGCCGATCAGGCCGTCGCGCAGCCCGCACTGGGCGAGGCAGTCGAAGCTCTTGGCGCAGCGCGACTTGGCATGCGCCACCGCCTGAGTCCTGTCGAGCAGCGACAGGTATTTCTGCAGCCAGGGCGTGCGCACCGCGCGCGCCGGCAGACCGGCCACGCTGGTGAATTCGACCAGATCCTCATCGCGCGCCTCGGCCAGCACGTGCTTGAAGGCGTCGTCGGCGTCACATTCCTCGGTCACCGCGAACGAAGTGCCAAACTGCACCGCCGAGGCGCCCAGCGCCTGCATGCGACGGATGTCTTCGTGCGTGCGCAGGCCACCGGCGACGATGACCGGCACTTTGCCCTCGAGGCCGGCCTTGTGCAGCACTTCCAGCGTTTCCGGCACCACGCGTTCGAAATCGAAGCGCGGGTCGCTGGTGTCTTCGACCTTGGCCGCGCCGAGGTGGCCGGCGGCCCAGCCCGGATGTTCGAGCACCACGGCGTCAGGCGCGCGTTGCTTGCGTTCCCACTTGCGCACGATGAGCTGCACGCCGCGCGCGTCGGACAGGATGGGGATGAGCGCCGCCTTCGGGTATTCGCGCGCCAGTTCCGGCAGATCCAGCGGCAGGCCGGCGCCGACGACGATGGCGTCAATGCCGGCCTGCAGCGCGGTCTTCACATGTTCGGCGTAGGCACTGACGGCACGCATCACGTTCACCGCCAGCATGCCGCGACCGCCCGAAATTTCCTTCGCGGCCGCAATCTCGCGCTGCAGGGCTTCGACGTTGGCGGCGTTGATCTGCTGTTTGGCGTCTTCACCGCGCAGGCCGCGCGTGCGTTCCATCAGGTCCGGGTGATGACGGCGCAGGTCCACCGACGAAATGGTGCCGACACCCCCCTGCTGTGCCACGGTGCCTGCCAGCCGGTGTGCCGACACGCCGACGCCCATGCCGCCCTGCACGATGGGCAGCAGCGTGCGGCCGCCGAGCTTCAGCGGCCGCAGGCCGCTGCGCGCGAACTGCTCGGCATGCGGGCTGACCGCCGACGTGACGGCGGAAACTTCGGAAGGGGAAAGCATCATGGTGTACGGACCGGCGGAGTGTGGGCGACACCATAGCCGGCCGTCGGCGGCGCCGGCTTGAGCAAGGTCAAGCACCGCTCCCATCCGTAAAGTGCGCCAGACCCGCGGCCCGGGCTCGGGGGAGGGTTCTGTGGGAGGGGCCTTCTGACCCCGACTGCGGCCTGAATCGAAGCCTGCGGATTGCAGCGGCCGCGTCGCGGCCAAGGCCGCTCCCACAGGGATCGCGCCAAATCCGCGGCCAGAGCCAGGGTTTTGTGGGAGGGGTCTTGACCCCGACGGCGGCCTGACTGCGGACTGCAGCGGCCGAGTCGCGGCCGAGTCGCGGTCGAGGCCGCGACTCGGGGCGCCTGGCGATCAGCGCATGCGACGCTTCGCGGCGAGGCCGATCATGCCGAGGCCGGCCAGCAGCATGGCGTAGGTTTCCGGTTCCGGTACCGCGCTGATCGAGAACATCGAGGTCGTGCCGGACACTTCGTTGGCCACCGCGAGGAAGAGCTTGCCGTCGTACTCGAAGGCGCTCAGGCCTTCCGGCGACAGCGAGTCGGCGTCGACGATGAAGTCGAGGAAGGTGGCGGCGGTCGGGTCGGTCACGTCGTAGATCGCGATCACGCTCTGCAGCGAACGTTCGAAACCGATGAAGGCCAGTGTGCGGTCGCCGATCTCCAGCAGCGTCACGCCCTCCGGCTCGACGCCCTTGTTGTCGCTGCGGCCGTCGTCGATCAGCGCCGGGAACTGTGCCAGCAGAAGTGCTTCGAGCTGGTTGCCGCTGTCGAAGACCTGGTTGCCGTTCTCGTCCAGGATGGAGAAGGAGCGGCCGCCGAAGGTGTGAATTTCGTCGTAGTCGCCGTCGCCGTCGAGGTCGCCGCCGGAGGTCGTGACCGTCAGGCGGCCCAGGTTGGCATTCTTCTTCAGGTCGGCCGCGTTCGGAAACACGGTCGGGTCGAGCACGTAGCTGCCGGAGCCGACGCGGATCTCCTCGTTGAAGGCGCCGGGGATCGCGTCGTCGAGGTTGCGCGAGTCGCCTTCGTTGGCGGTGACGTAATAGGTCTTGCCGCCGCTGCTGTAGGCGGCGATGGCATCCGGCATGTACATGCCCTTGACCGGCACCGTGCGGTAATTGCCGGTCAGCGCCGTATTGGCCGGGCCGTCGCGGTCCGAGGTGTCGATCGCGTTCTGCGGCAGGCTGAAGTCCTTCAGGCCGAGCGACTTCACGCTGGTGATCGAGTTCGTCGTCAGATCGATCATCGCCACCGCGTTCGCTTCCTGCAGCGTCACCATGGCGCTCTTGCCGTCCTTCGCCACTGCGATGTATTCGGGTTCCCAGTCGAGCGAGGGCTTGCTGCCCGGCGTGACGATGCGGCCGAGACCGCTGGTGCCGTCGTAGGCGCTGAAGCCCAGCGTCGTGACCGCATCGCGCGTGGTGTCGATGATGCTGATCGAGCCGCGTGCCTCCTGCGTGGTGGAGGCGGTCAGCGGCAGCGGTTCGCCTTCGTTGGCGGTCATGATGCGACCGTCCGGCGTGAAGGTGACCATGTCCGGCAGGGCGCCGACCGAGTAGCTGTTCAGCATGCTGCGGCTGGTCGTGTCGAAGGTGAGCACGGTGCCGGCGGCGGTCTTGACCGGTGCCGCGATGGCGAAGGCGGCCACGCCGTTGCGCACGGCGACGCTGTTCAGCTCACCCCAGGCCGTGGTGTCGATGTGCTGCACGAAGCTGCCGGTCGATGCACTCAGGATGTCGATGCCCTTCAGGCCGGCCACCCACAGTTCGTTGTTGAGGCTGTCGAAGGCGACGATTTCCGAGGTCTGCCCGGCGACGCTGGTCGCGGCGCCGTGGGTGAAGGTCCACAGCTTTTCCCAGCTGACGGCATCGGCTGCCTGGGCGACCGGAACGAACAGCGCGGCGATGGCCGCGGCGGTGATTTTTCTGACCATGACGAACTCCTGTTGTTGTTGGGCGAAACGCGTCTTGCGGACGCGCAATCACAGCAACAGGATGTTTCGACAAGGTTACGCCGCGATGACATGACACAGTTTTGCAATCGGGTGCCGCCCCGCAGGCCGGGCGGCACCCGATCGACTGTCCGTCGCGGACGAGGACTAGCGGTACTCCGACAGCGGCGGGCAGGTGCACACCAGGTTGCGGTCGCCGGCGACGTTGTCGACGCGCGCGACCGGCGGCCAGTACTTGTCGCGATCCACCGATTCGGTCGGGAAGAACGCGGCACGACGGCTGTAGGGCCGTGTCCATTCATCGGCGATCAGCAGCTCGTGCGTGTGCGGCGCGTGCTTGAGCAGATTGTTCTCGCGGTCGGCGCGGCCGGCTTCGATGTCGGCGATCTCGGCGCGAATCTGGATCATCGCGTCGCAGAAGCGGTCGATCTCGGCGCGGTTCTCGCTCTCGGTCGGTTCGATCATCAGCGTGCCGGGCACCGGGAAGGACACGGTGGGTGCGTGGAAGCCGTAGTCCATCAGCCGCTTTGCCACGTCCTCGACGGTGACGCCGCTCGTGTCCTTCAGCGGTCGCAGATCGACGATGCACTCGTGGGCGACGCGGCCGTGCTTGCCGGTGTAGAGCACCGGGTAGTGCGGCGACAGCTTTTGCGCAATGTAGTTGGCATTGAGTATCGCCACCTGAGTTGCGCGCTTCAGGCCGGCCGCGCCCATCAGCGCGATATAGGCCCACACGATGGGCAGGATGCTGGCCGAGCCCCAGGGTGCGGCTGACACCGCACCGATGGTGCCGGCCGGGCCCGCCACCGGATTCACGCCCTGCACTACCGGATGGTCCGGCAGGAAGGGCGCGAGGTGCGGTGCGACGCCGATCGGACCCATGCCCGGGCCACCGCCGCCGTGCGGGATGCAGAAGGTCTTGTGCAGGTTCAGGTGGCACACGTCGAAGCCGATGTCGCCCGGACGCACCAGGCCGACCATCGCGTTCATGTTGGCGCCATCCATGTAGACCTGGCCGCCGTGCGCGTGGATCAGCGCGCAGATGTCGCGTACGCCTTCCTCGAACACGCCGTGCGTGGACGGGTAGGTCATCATCAGCGCGGCCAGCCGGTCGGCATGCTGTTCCGCCTTGGCCTTCAGGTCGGCGAAGTCGACATTGCCCAGCGTGTCGCAGGCGACGACGACCACTTCCATGCCGGCCAGCACTGCGCTCGCCGGGTTGGTGCCGTGCGCCGACGCCGGGATCAGGCATACATTGCGGTGACCCTGGCCGCGTGTCTGGTGGTACTTGCGTATCACCAGCAGGCCGGCGTATTCGCCCTGAGAGCCCGCATTTGGCTGGAAGGACATCGCGGCGAAGCCGGTGATCTCGCACAGCCGCTCTTCCAGTTCCTCGAACAGCTGCTGGTAGCCCTGCGCCTGCTCCAGCGGCACGAAGGGGTGGAGCGCGGCGAACAGCCGGTAGGTGACCGGCGTCATTTCGGTGGTCGAATTCAACTTCATCGTGCACGAGCCGAGCGGAATCATCGCCCGGTCGAGCGCGATGTCGCGCGCGGCCAGCCGGCGCATGTAGCGCATCATTTCGGTTTCCGAGTGATAGCGCTGGAACACCGGGTGGGTCAGGATGGCCGACTCGCGGCGCAGCTCCGCCGGGATGCAGTCGGCGACGCGGGCGTCCATTTCGGCCAGATCGAGCACGCTGTCGGCACGGGTGGCGAAGGTGGCGAGCACGCGTTTCAGCTCGCTGCGGCGCGAGGTTTCGTCGAAGGCCGCCGACAGGTGGTCGGCGTCGATCACGTGCAGGTTGAAGCCGGCTTCGCGCGCCCGCGCGGCGATGCGGCGGGCGATGCCCGGCACGCGCACCTGCACGGTGTCGAAGAAGCGCTCATGCACGACGTCGAAGCCCAGTTCGCGCAGGCCCTGCGCAAACAGCACGGCCATCCGGTGCACCCGCTCGGCGATGGTGCGCAGGCCTTTGGGGCCGTGATAGACCGCGTAGAACGACGCGATGACCGCGAGCAGTACCTGCGCCGTGCAGATATTGCTGTTCGCCTTCTCGCGGCGGATGTGCTGTTCGCGCGTCTGCAGCGCCATGCGCAGCGCCGGCCGGCCGTTGGCGTCGGTCGATACGCCGATGATGCGGCCCGGCATCTGCCGCTTGTGTTCGTCGCGGCAGGCAAAGAAGGCGGCGTGCGGGCCGCCGTAACCCATCGGTACGCCGAAGCGCTGGGCGCTGCCGAACACGATGTCCGCACCCATGCCTTCGGCACCCGGTTCCTTCAGCAGCACCAGCGCCAGCGGGTCGGCCGCCACCGCCGACAGCGCACCGGCGGCGCGCGCCGCAGCCAGCACCGGTGACGGATCGCGCAGGCGGCCGCTGGAGCCGGGATAGCTCAGCAGCACGCCGAAGTACTCGCCGTCGATGCCGGCCCACGGATCGCATTGCACCACCTCGATGCCCAGCGGCTCGGCACGCGTACGCACCACCGCCAGCGTCTGCGGGTGGGTGTCGGCATCGACGATGAAACGCGGCGACTTCACCTTCGAAATGCGGTGCGCCATCGTCATCGCTTCGGCGGCGGCGGTGGCTTCATCGAGCAGCGAGGCGTTGGCGACCGGCAGGCCGGTCAGGTCGATCACCATCTGCTGGAAGTTCAGCAGCGCTTCGAGTCGTCCCTGCGAAATCTCGGCCTGGTAAGGCGTGTAGGCGGTGTACCAGCCCGGGTTCTCGAGCACGTTGCGCTTGATGACATTGGGCGTGATGGTGTCGTAATAGCCCATGCCGATCAGGCTGGTGTGCAGTTCGTTGCGCGCGAACATGCGACGCAGCGCGTCATCGACCACGCGCTCGGAGCGCGGCGCCGGCAGGTTCAGCGGCGCGTCGAGCTGGATGTCGGCCGGAATGGTCTGGGCGATCAGTTCGTCCAGGCTGGCCACGTCGAGCGCAGCCAGCATGACGGCGAGATCGCGTTCGTCGGGGCCGATGTGACGGCGGATGAAGTCGCCGCGGTCTTCCAGCGCTTCGAGGGAGGGACGCTTGTCCATGGTTCAACAGTCCTTTCCGGGCCGCTTCTGGCGGTCCTTTGGTGAAGGTACCGGTCTCGCGTCATGTCGACGTCTGACCGGAGTCGAGGTTCAGCAGAAAAAAGAAGCGTCGCTGTGTGCGGTCGGGCGTCAGCGCCTGTAGCGGTTCGGCACGAAGGGCATGTTGGCGAGTGCGGCCGGCACCTTCTGCCCGCGCGATTCGATGAACAGCGGCGTGCCAGCCAGTTTCGCGGCGCGCTCGATATAGGCCATCGCGATCGGCCGGCCCAGCGTCGGGCTGTGGTTGCCGCTGCTGATGACGCCGATCTGACGGCCGTCGGCGTCGACCACCGCGGCGCCGGCACGCTGCGGCGCGCGGCCCTCCGGCAGCAGGCCGACGCGCACCCGCGCCGGCGGTGCGGCGAATTCGCCGAGGATGACCGCCGCGCCCGGGAAACCGCCGGCACGCACGCCACCGGCACGGCGTGCCGGTGCGACCGCCCAGCCTATGGCTGCCGATACCGGCGTCGTCGTCGCGTCGATGTCGTTACCGTAGAGGCACATGCCGGCCTCCAGTCGCAGCGTGTCGCGCGCGCCGAGGCCGATCCAGCGCACGTGCGGGTGTTCGAGCAGGCGCTCGGCGAAGGTGGGACCGGTTCCGGCCGGCAGCGAAATCTCGAAGCCGTCTTCGCCGGTGTAGCCGCTGCGGCTGACCCGCGCGCCGTCGTTGAATTCGCGCACGTCGAGGAAGCGCATGCCGGTCAGGTCGCCGTAGGGCTGCAGCACCGCTTCGGCTTCCGGGCCCTGCAGCGCGAGCAGCACGCGGTCGTCGCGCAGGCGCCAGCTGCAGTCGTTACCCGGCGGATGGGCGTCGAACTGGGCGAGCACGTCGTCGAGGCGCGACGCGTTGCAGACCACATGGAAGGTGTCGCCCATGCGCTGGATCATCAGGTCGTCGATCAGGCCGCCGGCGGTGTTGGGCAACAGCGAGTAGGTCTGGCGGCCGTCGGGCAGCGCGACGAGGTCGGCGGTGGTCAGCGATTCCAGCCAGGCGCAGGCGCCGGGGCCGCTGACCTCGATCTGCCCCATGTGGGACACGTCGAACAGGCCGGCGTGGGCGCGCGTATGGAGGTGTTCCTGCAGGATGCCCGGGGCGTACTGGATGGGCATGTCCCAGCCGGCGAAGGCAACCATCTTGGCGCCCGCGGCCAGATGCAGCGGATGAAACGGTGTGCGGCGCAGCGCCGCGGTGTTCGGGGTGTCCATCGTTGGATCCTTTCCTGCCGTGCGGTCGGAGGGTGACCTGCGCATGGCTTGAGTCCCGCTCGCCGGGTGGGCGGGCAAGGGCGCGCATGATGCCATGCAACAACAGTGGTCGACGCGTCGACGACGCCGATGTTGCACCTTGACGACGGAAAGTTATTAACTGAACATTCGGTCATTAAAAACCGGATGTCCTGCACGCCGTGACAACACGCCTTTCCGCCACTTTCCCGGTGCGCACACGATGAGCGTCGCGGCTCGCCGCGGGCGGCCGGCGCTGGTCGATCCGGCGGCGCTGATACGCTGCGCGCTCGACCTGTTCGTCGAGCACGGCTACGCCGCCACCCGGCTGGAGGACGTGGCGCACGCGGCCGGGGTGTCCAAGGGCACGCTCTACCTCTACTTCGATTCCAAGCAGGCGCTGTTTGCCGCGGTCGTGCGTGAGGGTCTGGTGCCGGCGCTGGCCGAGGGCGAGGCGCTGGTGGCCGGCTGGGCCGGCAGCGGCCCCGACCTGATGCGCCAGCTGCTGGCCGGCTGGTGGCAGCTGATCGGCGAGACGCCGCTCGGCGGCCTGCCCAAGCTGATGGTCGCCGAAGCGCGCAATTTTCCCGACATCGCCGAGCTGTACCACCGCGAAGTGATGCAGCGCGGCTGCGCGCTGGTCGCGCGGGCGATCGACTACGGACACGCGCGCGGCGAGTTCCGCTCGCCCGGCGACGCACGCACCGTCGATGCGGTGATGGCGCCGCTGCTGCTGTACGTGCTGATGAAACATTCCTTCGGTTCGATTGCCGATGCCTGTTGCGGCGCTTCCGAAGCCGACGATATCCGTTTCCGCATCGAATTCTCCATTCAGGCCCTGCTCACATGACCAAGCTGTTTGCGTTCTGCTTCGCCGCGCTGCTGCCGGTCCTGCCGGCGTCGGCGCAGACGCCGCCCGCCGTCGGCTTCAAGCCGCTGTCCGAAATCGCCACCTATCCGCAGCGCGATGCACCGGCGCAGGCGGTGGCGCTCAACCGCACCCAGCTCGCCGCCGAACTGAGCGCGCGCGTGGCGTCCACGCACGCCGAGCCGGGCGAGCACGTGAAGAAAGGCCAGGTGCTGGTGCGGCTCGATGCGCGCGACTACCAGCTCGCACTGGAGCGTGCGCAGGCGCAGTTGCAGGCGGCGCAGGCACGACTGGCGCAGGCCGACGCGCAATTGCGTCGCACGCGCGCCTTGCGTGACCAGAACTTCGTTTCGCCGGAGGCGCTGACGCAGCGCGAGACCGAAGTCGAAGTGGTGCGCGCCGATGTGGCCGTCGCCGCCAACGCGGTCGACCTCGCGCGGCGCAATGTCGACAAATGCGTGCTGCGTGCGCCCTATGACGCGGTGGTGCGCACGCGCGAGGCTTCGGCCGGCTCGCTGGCCGGCGTCGGCACGCTGCTGATGACGCTGGACGACGCACGGAAGGTGGAGGTGTCGGCACGCGTGGCGCCGCGCGATCTCGACGCGCTGCGCGCCGCACGCGAACTCGCATTCGTATCGCCCGCCGGCCGCCAGCCGCTGCGCATCGCCCGCGTTTCGCCGGCGATCGACGACGCCACCCGTACGCACGAGGTGCGCGCCGTCTTCACCGGAGAGCGTGCACCCTCGGGCGCCGAGGGGCGACTGGTGTGGCAGGACCCGGCGCCGCACGTGCCGGGCGAACTGCTGGTGCGGCGCGGTGCGGCGCTCGGCGTGTTCGTCATGCGCGAAGGCAGCGCCCGCTTCGTGCCGCTGGACGGCGCGCAGGAGGGCCGACCGGCGCGCACCGACCTGCCGGCCGACACGCGCATCGCGGTCGACGGCCGCAACAGCCTGGTCGACGGACAGTCGCTGAAATGAAGCGCCCGATGCCGTTCTATCCCCGCTTCATCAGCAATCATCCGCTCGCCAACATCACCTTCATGGTGGTGCTGCTGCTCGGCCTGATGGCCTATCTCGGTCTGCCGCGCGAACAGGACCCGGAAATCAATTTCAACTGGGTGCAGATCACCGTGGCGCTGCCCGGCGCCTCGCCCGAGGATGTCGAGAAGCGGGTGCTGCAGCCCCTCGAGGACGCGATCCAGAACGTGTCCGACATCCGCTTCATCTCGTCAGCTGCGCGCGACGGTCTGGCCGGCATCCTGGTCCGTTTCGACGAGGTGCCGGTCGGCACCTTCGACAAGCGGGTGAACGATCTGCGGCGCGAGATCCAGAACAAGGCGCGCGCCGAACTGCCGGTCGAAGCCAAGGAAGCGCAGATCATCGAGGTCACCAGTTCCAACGGCTTCCCCACGGCGCAGGTCCTGCTCACCGGTCGTGCGGACGACGAGGTGTTGCGCGCGCTCGGGCGCGAGATGAAGACCGATCTGGAACGAATGAAGGGTGTTGACCGCGTGTTCTCGCTCGGCCTGCACGACCCGGAACTGCGCGTCGAGTATTCGGCGCAGGCGGCACAGGCACGCGGTCTGCTGCCGACGGACATCGCCGACGGCGTCGGCGCCTGGTTCCGCGACGTGTTCGCGGGCCGGCAGCGCGCCGGCGAGCAGGAGTGGCTGGTGCGCGTGGTCGGTCAGGACGCCGATCCCGGCTGGCTGGCCGACGTCGGCGTCGCGCCGCGGGCCCGCCCGGGCAGCATGGTGAAGCTGGACGAGGTGGCGACCGTGGTACGCGCCCGCGCGCGGCCGACGCAGCAGGTGTCGTCCGACGGCCAGCCCGGCGTGCTGTTCTCGCTGGCCAAGAAGCCGGGCGTGAACACGCTGGCGCTGATCGAGCGCGTCAATGAATACGTCGAGCGCAAGAACGCGGTGCTGGCGGCGCAGGGGCTCAAGCTCGAACTGATGGACGACCAGACGGTGCCGACGCGCGAGGCGATCGCCATCATGGAATCGAATGCGCTGGTCGGTCTGATCATGGTCATCCTGCTGTGCTGGATCTTCCTCGGCTCGCGCATCGCGCTGCTGGTCGGCCTCGGCATCCCGTTCTCGCTGGCCGGCACCTTTGCCATCCTGCAGGCGACCGGATTCACGCTGAACATATCGGTGCTGCTGGGTGTGGTGATCGCGCTCGGCATGCTGGTCGACGACGCGGTGGTCATCGTCGAGGCCATCTATTACCGGCTGCAGCGCGGCGCGGCCACGCTGGACGCCGTCGTCGGTGGCGTGCAGGAGGTATGGGCGCCGGTGCTCGCTTCGGTGGCGACGACGATGGCGGCCTTCCTGCCGCTGATGCTGCTGCCGGGCATCGTCGGCAAGTTCATGTTCGTCATCCCCTTCGTCGTCACGCTGGCGCTGGCGATCAGCCTGATCGAGGCGTACTGGATGCTGCCCGCTCACGTGCTGTCGATGGGCCGCACGGTCGAGCGGCCGTCGCGGCTGCAGGCCACGCGTACCCGCTTCACCCGCGTGCTGCGCCATCGCTACGCCAAAGTGCTGGCGTTCGCGGTACGCCACTGGATCGTGCTGTGCGTGATCGTGCTGTCGCTGGTCGCTGGCGCGGTCGGTGCGATGGCGACAGGTCTGGTGCGCGTGCAGTTCTTCGCCTTCGATCCGATGCGCATCTTCTACGTGAACATCGACATGCCGGCCGGCAGTCCGCTGTCGGCGACGCTGGCGCGGGTGCAGCAGATCGAGGGTGAGGTGCGCCGCCATCTGCAGGACGGCGAGGCGCGGCGCGTGGCGGCGCTGGCCGGCGCCAAGTTCACCGACGCCGAAGCGCTGTTCGGCGACGCCTACGGTCAGGTGGTGGTGGCGCTGCTGCCGCGCGCGGACGAAGGGCGCGAGGTCGGCGCCATCGTCGATGGCATGCGTGCAGCCGTAGTCGGGCTGCCCGGCGCCGGCACCATCAGCTTCACCCAGCTGTCCGGCGGGCCGCCGGTGCAGAAGCCGGTCAAGGTAAGGGTGCGCGGCGACGATCTGGTCGAACTGCGCGCCGCAAGTGCGGAGGTCAAGCGCATTCTCGGCGCCATCGACGGCGTGCGCGACATCGTCGACGACGACATCCCGGGCCGGCCGCAGCTGGCGCTTCAGCTCGACCGCGACGCGCTGCGCGACGCCGGCCTGACCGCTGACCAGGTTGCGCGCGCAGTCCGGCTGCAGGTGGAGGGTGAAATCGTCGCCGTCACCCGCGATCAGGGCGCCAAGCTCGAAGTGCGCGTCGCCGCCGCCGGCCACGCGGATGACGACGTGATGCGCGTGCTCGACGCGCCGATCGCCCTGCCCGGCGGTGCGGCCACCACCTTGCGCGCGCTGGTCTCCGCCGACACAACGCGCGGCCCGGGGGTGATCAAGCACTACAACCTGCGCCGCACGATCACCGTGGAGGCCGACCTCGACAAGGACAAGCTGAACGCGCTGCAGGTGACCGACGCGCTGAAGACGGCGTGGGAAGAGGCGCGCACGCGTTTTCCGCGCACCGACCTCGACTTCTCCGGCGAACTGGAAGACGTCGAGGAAAGCCTGCAGGCGATGAAGGTGCTGTTCCTGCTCGGCGTCGGACTCATCTACCTGATTCTCGCGGCGCAGTTCCGCAGCTACTGGCAGCCGCTGATGATTCTGGCCACCGTGCCGCTGGCCTTCACCGGCGTCGCCGTTGGCCTGCTGGTCAGCGGTTCGCCGCTGTCGCTGTACACGCTGTACGGCGTGATCGCGCTGACCGGCATCGTCGTCAATTCGGCCATCGTGCTGATCGACGCTGCCAACGAACGCCGCCTGGCCGGCATGAGCGTGCTGCACGCGGCGATCTACGCCGCCCGCCGCCGTGTCGTGCCCATCATCATCACCACCAGCACCACCGTCGGCGGACTGTTCTCGCTGGCCGCCGGCATCGGCGGCTATTCGCTGCTGTGGGGGCCGGTGGCGGGCGCCATCGTCTGGGGGCTCGGTGTCGCCACCGTGCTCACGCTGTTCGTGATGCCCGCCCTCTACATCGCCTGCATGCGCCCGCGCACTGCACGCACCCGACTTCGCTCAAGTTTCTGACGCACTGCATCACGGTACAATCGCCGCTTCTTTCAGGGGACCGAAAAATGGATATCGAACAGGCGCGCTTCAATATGGTGGAACAGCAGATCCGGCCGTGGGACGTGCTGGACCAGGACATCCTCGACCTGCTGTTCGTCGTCAAGCGCGAAACCTTCGTCCCGGCGCCGCTGCGCCAGCTCGCCTTCGCCGACACCGCGATTCCGCTGGGCCACGGCGCGGCGATGCTGGAGCCGAAGATCGAGGCGCGCGTGCTGCAGGAACTGAAGCTGAAAAGCACCGATACGGTGCTCGAGATCGGTACCGGCTCCGGTTACATGGCGGCCCTGCTGGGCGCCCGTGCCAGCCAGGTGACGACGGTCGAGATCGAACCGGCACTGGCCGAGCGTGCCCGCGAGAATCTGACCGCTGCCGGCGCGTTGAACGTGCGCGTCGAAGTCGGCGACGCCGCCCAGGGCTGGGCCACGCACGCCCCCTACGACGTGATCGTGGTGTCCGGCGGCCTGCCGGTGCTGCCGCAGGAGCTGGTGGCCCAGCTGCGTCCGGGTGGTCGCCTGATCGCCTTCATCGGCGAAGAGCCGCTGATGAACTGTGTGCTGGTCAGGCTGAACGCCGACGGCACGCAGTCGCAGGAAGTGCTGTTCGAAACGGTGGTGCCGACGCTGCGCAACGCGCGCGGCGCGCAGCGCTTCGTGTTCTGAGGCGGGCGCGATGCAGCAACTGAGCGTGACCGACCTCGCCGCCTGGCTGGCCGATGAAAGCCGTCCCAAACCGCAGCTCCTCGACGTGCGCGAGAAGCACGAGTGGGCCATCTGCCGCATCGAGGGCAGCCAGCTGATGCCGATGAACACGGTGCCGGCGCAGCTGCAGGAACTCGACCCGGAGCGGCCGCTGGTGTGCGTCTGTCACCACGGCGGCCGTTCGATGCAGGTCGCCATCTTCCTCGAACGCAATGGCTTCTCGAACGTGTTCAACCTCAGCGGCGGCGTGGACGCCTGGGCGCTGCAGGTCGACAGCTCGATGGCACGGTACTGAGCAATGCGCCTTTCGCGGACGGCTGCGCTGATTGCCGGCCTGCTGGCATCGACCGGCACGCTGGCGGCTGAAGACCTGTTGGCTGTTGCGCGAGCGGCGCTGGCCAACGACGCCCAGTTCCAGTCGGCGCGTGCGCAGCGCGAGGCGACTTCGGAAAAGCTGCCACAGGCGCGCGCCGGGCTGCTGCCCAGCCTGACGCTGAACGGTACGACGCAGTGGAACGACGTCGAGATCAGCAAGCCGGTCGATCGCAGCACGCAGTACAACTCGCACAACTTCGGTTTCCAGCTGACCCAGCCGCTGTTCCGCTGGGCCAACTGGGTGCAGTTCGAGCAGGGCAAGCTGCAGGTCGCGGCGGCTGACGCCCAGCTTGCGCAGGCGCGGCAGGACACACTGCTGCGCGCGGCGCAGGCCTATTTCGATCTGCTCTATGCGCAGGACGTGCTCACCTCCATCATCGCGCAGAAGACGGCCGCCTCGGAGCAGCTCGAACTGGCGCGCAAGAGCTTCGAGGTCGGCACTGTCACCATTACCGACGTGCACGAGGCGCAGTCGCGCTTCGATCTCGCCACCGCGCAGGAAATCGCCGCGCGCAGCGACATCGAGGTGAAGCGGCATGCGCTGGCGGTGATCACCGGCCGCGCGCCGGAGGCGCTGCGCGGTCTGCGCAGCGAAGTCGCCTTCACGCTGCCGGAGCCGGCGCGCATGGAGGACTGGGTCGATCGCGCGCAGACCGAGAGTCTGACAGTGCTGGCGCAGCTGGCGAACCAGGAGATCGCCAACCGCGAGATCGAACGCCAGCGCGCGGGCCACTACCCGACGGTCGATCTGGTCGCGACCTACGGTCAGAACAAGACCGTCATCACTTTCGCCGGTGCGCCGCTGAACAACGAAACGACGACCGGTACGGTCGGCGTGCAGGTGTCGGTGCCGCTGTTCCAGGGCCTGGGGCAGGAATCGCGCGTGCGCGAATCGGCCCACCTGCTCGACCGCGCCCGCGCCGAAGTCGATTTCGCACGGCGCAACGCCGCGCAGCAGGCGCGTCAGGCCTGGCTGGGCGTGGCCAACGGCATCGCTCAGACCGCCGCACTGCGCGCCGCGCAGGTGTCGTCACAGTCCTCGCTCGATGCCAACAAGCTTGGCTACGAGGTCGGCGTGCGCATCAACATCGACGTGCTGAACGCGCAGCAGCAGCTCTACGTCACCCGTCGTGACCTCGCCAAGGCGCGCTATGACACGCTGCTCGCTCAACTGCGCCTGAAGGCGGCCGCCGGCCAGCTCGCCGAGCCGGAGATCGAGGCGGTCAACGCGTTGCTGGAGTAGGCGCAGGCGCCGTCTGCGGCGCCCCTGCTCGGCCGCCTGATGGAGCGGGCTTGCTCGCGATGCCGGCATGACATCGTCGCGACGTCCTCCCGCTCCAGACGAATGCGCTGATTCACCCTGCGTCGATTCACCCCAGCGCCGCAATCACCTCCGGCGGCGCCTGCACCAGTTCGATCAGCACACCCTCGCCGCACAGCGGGAAATCCCCGTTGCCCTTGGGGTGGATGAACACGATGTCGTGACCGGCGGCGCCGCGACGGATGCCGCCCGGCGTGAAGCGCATGCCCTGCGCGGTGAGCCATTCGACCGCGGTCGGCAGGTCGTCCACCCACAGGCCGATATGGTTCAGCGGCGGCTCGTCCACGCGCGGCTTTTTCGAAGGATCGAGCGGCTGCATCAGGTCGACCTCGACCCGGTGCGGGCCGCTGCCCAGCACTGCGATGTCTTCGACCACGTTCTCGCGTTCCGAGGTGAAGTCACCTTCGAGACCGAGGCCGAACAGGTCCACCCACAGGCGGCGCAGCTTCATGCGGTCGGGGCCGCCGATGGCAATCTGCTGCAGGCCGAGGATGCGGAAGGGACGGCTCATGTGTTCACTCCTGTGTTGCGTCGGTAGGACCCGATCATCATCGCGATGCCGGCGATGATCATCGGCAGGCTCAGCCACTGGCCCATCGACAGTCCGCCCGCCAGCAGGCCGAGAAAGTCATCCGGTTCGCGGCCGAACTCTGCGAGGAAGCGGAAGCCGCCATAGCCGATCAGGAACATCGCGCTGACCGCAGCCATCGGTCGCGGACGGCGCGAGAACCACCACAGCAGCACGAACAGCCCCAGCCCTTCGCCGGCGAACTGGTAGAGCTGCGACGGGTGGCGCGGCAGCATGTCCACGGTCGGGAAGATCATCGCCCACGGCACGTCGGTGACGCGCCCGACCAGTTCGGCGTTCAGGAAGTTGCCGATGCGTCCGGCCGCCAGGCCCAGCGGCACCAGCGGCGCGATGAAGTCGGTGAGCTGGAAGAAGCGCCAGTCGGCGCGCCGCGCGAACAGCGCGACGGCCACCAGCACGCCGAGAAAGCCGCCGTGAAAGCTCATGCCGCCCGACCAGATGGCCGGGATTTCAGTCCAGTGTTCGAGGTAGTAGGCCGGCTTGTAGAACAGCACGTAGCCCAGCCGCCCGCCCAGCACCACGCCCAGCACGCCGTAGAACAGCAGGTCGTCGATCTGCTTCGCGTCCAGCGATGGCGCACCGGCCGCGGCCAGCCGCTTCGCATGCACGCGGCCGAGCAGCATGAAGGCGACGAAGGCGAGCAGATACATGAGCCCGTACCAGCGCACGGCCAGCGGGCCGATCTCGAAGGCGATCGGGGAAATGGTCGGGTGGATCAGGTAGTCGTGGATAGGCACGGAAGAGGAGAGGTGGCTGTGCGGTCCGACAGTTTAACTTTGCCGGGCGGGTGCGTTCGTTTCCTGGCCCGCCGCTATTTCAGCCAGCCCTTGCGGCGGAAGTACCAGAAGGGCAAGGCCACGCTCAGCGCCATCAGGCCGAGCGAGAACGGGTAACCCCAGCGCCAGCCCAGTTCGGGCATGTGCGCGAAGTTCATGCCATAGACGCTGGCGATCAGCGTCGGCGGCAGCATGGCGACCGACGCGACCGAGAAGATCTTCACCACCTTGCTCTGGTTCAGGTTGATGAAGCCGATGATGGCGTCCATCAGGAAGTTGATCTTGTCGAAAATGAAGGCGGTGTGGCCGTCCAGCGATTCGATGTCGCGCAGGATCTGCTTCACCTTGTCGGTCTGCGCCTTGCCCAGCCGGTGCTCGCGCATCAGCCACGACAGGGCGCGTCGCGTGTCCATCAGGTTGCGCCGTATGGTGCCGTTCAGGTCCTCGTTGCGGGCGATGCGGGTGATGCTGTCGGCCGCTGCGTCGTCCGAGCCGCGCTGCTCGCCGAGCACGCGGGCGCTGACCGATTCCAGTTCGGTGTAGATGTGTTCCAGTGCATCGGCGGACTGTTCGACGTCCAGCGCGAACAGTTCGATCAGGATGTCGGTCGGCTGCGCAAGCTTGCCCGGCTGCGCGCGGTTGCGCATGCGCAGCAGGCGCATGATGGGCAGTTCGTCGTCGTGCAGGCTGATCAGCATGTGCGGGCCGATCACGAAGCGCAGCGCCTCGGTCACGTACTCGTGACCGCGCCCGATCAGGAAATCGGCGCGCAGGTTCAGATTGCCCTGTGCGTCGACGAACACCCGCGCGCTGGCCTCGATGTCGGCGTCGTCATCGGGCGCCTCGACATCGATGCGGAAGCGACGTTGCAGCCATCGCTCCTCGTCGCCGTCGAGATCGAGCGCGTCTATCCAGACGATGTCCTGGTCGGGCACCGCGTCGTGCAGCGCTTCGGCGGCGCGGGTGAGTCGGCCGTCCTGCAGCGTGTAAACGTGAATCATCGGCAGACATCCGGGTGGGGCGGTTCGAACCGGGAAGGGCGGTACCGGCGGGCACCGGTGAGGCGGATGTTAGCGGTCACGACTTCCATGTCCGCAACTTTCGTCGATCAGCCCCTTGCCCCGAACAGCGCCGTGCCGACGCGCACGATGGTGGCGCCTTCGGCGATCGCCGCTTCGAGGTCCTGCGACATGCCCATCGACAGCGTGTCGAGACGGTGTCCGCGCGCGTTCAGATCGTCCTTCAACTGCCGTAAATGGGCAAAACGGCGACGCTGGAGGGCGACATCATCGGTCGGTTCGGGAATGGCCATCAGGCCGCGCAGTGCGAGTCGCGGCAGTGCCGCGATGGCGTCGGCCAGCGCCGCGACCTCGTCCGGTGCGACACCGCTCTTCGAGGTCTCGCCGCTCACATTGACCTGTATGCACAGGTTCAGCGGCGGCCGATGCGGGTCGCGCTGTTCGGACAGCCGCGCGGCGATCTTCTCGCGGTCCACCGAATGCACCCAGTCGAACCAGGTCGCGACCTGACGCGTCTTGTTGCTCTGCAGCGGGCCGATGAAGTGCCAGTCCAGCGCGAGGCCGGCTTCTTCGAGGCGCTGCGCCTTGTCACAGCCTTCCTGCACGTAGTTCTCGCCGAAGGCGGTCTGACCGGCGGCATGCGCGGCGATGATGTCCGCATCCGGCTTGGTCTTGCTCACCGCCAGCAGAAGAATGTCTGCGGGGTCGCGGCCGCAGGCGCGGGCGGCGTCGGCGATACGGTGGCGAATTGCTTGCAGGTTGTCTGAAATGCTCATCATAATGCCCTGAATTTCTTCGAATTATATTCGGCACAACACCCCATTCATTGCCCGAGGCCCGTCATGGACATCACCGAACTGCTCGCGTTTTCCGTCAAGAACAAGGCGTCCGACCTGCACCTCTCGGCCGGTCTGCCGCCGATGATCCGCGTGCATGGCGACGTGCGCCGGATCAATCTGCCGCCGATGGAGCACAAGGATGTGCACGGCATGATCTACGACATCATGAACGACACCCAGCGCAAGGTGTACGAAGAGCACCTTGAAGCCGACTTCTCGTTCGCGGTGCCCAATCTGGCGCGTTTCCGGGTCAACGCCTTCGTGCAGAACCGTGGTGCGGGCGCGGTGTTCCGGACCATTCCGTCCAAGGTGCTGACGCTGGAAGACCTGAAGGCGCCGAAGATTTTCCAGGACATCGCCAACACGCCGCGCGGCATCGTGCTGGTGACCGGCCCGACCGGCTCCGGCAAGTCGACCACGCTGGCGGCCATGGTCGATTACATCAACGAAAACGAGTACGGCCACATCCTGACCGTCGAAGACCCGATCGAGTTCGTGCACGAATCCAAGCGCTGCCTGATCAACCAGCGCGAAGTCGGGCCGCACACGCTCAGCTTCTCGAACGCGCTGCGCTCGGCGCTGCGGGAAGACCCGGACGTGATCCTGGTCGGTGAAATGCGCGATCTCGAAACGATACGGCTGGCGCTGACCGCGGCCGAAACCGGTCACCTGGTGTTCGGCACGCTGCACACCTCCAGCGCTGCGAAAACCATCGACCGTATCGTCGACGTGTTCCCGGCCGAGGAAAAGGAAATGGTGCGGGCCATGCTCTCGGAGTCGCTGCGCGCAGTCATTTCGCAGACGCTGCTGAAGACCAAGGACGGTACCGGCCGGGTTGCCGCGCACGAAATCATGGTCGGCTCGCCGGCCATCCGCAACCTGATCCGCGAGAACAAGATCGCGCAGATGTATTCGGCCATCCAGACCGGTCAGAGTCTGGGCATGCAGACGCTGGATCAGAACCTGCAGGAACTGGTGCGCCGCAACGTCATTTCGCCGGCCGAAGCGCGCACCCGTGCGCAAAACAAGGACATGTTCGCCGGCTGAGTGCCGCGCCTGCCGCTACACTGACAACGACAACCGCCGCGGAGAGCGCAGATGGAAAGAGATCAGGCCCTCAAATTCATGTACGACCTGCTGCGCCTGATGGTGACCAAGCGCGGTTCCGACCTGTTCGTGACCGCCGGTTTTCCGCCGGCGATCAAGGTTGACGGCCGCATCGTGCCGCAGTCCAACCAGTCGCTGACGCCGCAGCACACGGCCGAACTGGCGCGCGCCATCATGAACGACCGGCAGGCGGCCGAATTCGAGGCGACCAAGGAGTGCAATTTCGCGATCTCGCCGGCCGGCATCGGCCGCTTCCGCGTCAATGCCTTCGTGCAGCAGGGCAAGATAGGCTGCGTGCTGCGCACCATCAACGCCAAGATTCCGACGCTGGACGAACTGGGCCTGCCGCCGGTGCTGAAGGACGTGGCGATGACCAAGCGCGGTCTGGTCATCTTCGTCGGTGGTACCGGCACCGGCAAGACGACCTCGCTGGCCGCACTGGTCGACTGGCGCAACACCAACAGCTACGGCCACATCATCACGATCGAGGACCCGATCGAGTACGTGCACGACCACAAGAACTGCGTGGTGACGCAGCGCGAGATCGGGCTCGACACGGCGGACTGGGAAATCGCGCTGAAGAACACGCTGCGGCAGGCGCCGGACGTGATCCTGATGGGTGAAATCCGCGACCGCGAAACGATGGAGCACGCGATCCAGTTCGCCGAAACAGGTCACCTGTGCCTGGCCACGCTGCACGCCAACAGCTCCAACCAGGCGATCGACCGCATCATCAACTTCTTCCCGGAAAACAAGCGCGAACAGCTGCTGATGGACCTGTCGCTGAACCTGCGGGCGATGATTTCGCAGCGTCTGGTGCCGCTGAAGGAAGGCAAGGGCCGGGCGGCAGCGATCGAGGTCATGCTGAATTCGCCGCTGATCGCCGACCACATCTTCAAGGGCAATGTCGGCGAGATCAAGGACGTGATGAAGCGCTCGCGCGAGCTGGGCATGCAGACCTTCGACCAGGCGCTGTTCGACCTCTACGAGGCCGGCCGCATCAATTACGAGGACGCGCTGCGCAACGCCGACTCGGTCAACGACCTGCGCCTGCAGATCAAGCTGAACAGCAAGGAAGCGCAGGACCGCAACCTGAACGTGACGTCGGGGCTGGATCTGGTCTGAGCAGGCGCCGGCTGGGTCAGGCGGTCGCGGTCGGAAGACCGCGACAGCTGGTCGCTTGCCCGTTCAGCGCACCACCAGCACCGCACACGGCGCGTGGTGCAGCACGTTGCTGCTGACCGACCCCATCACGATGCGCTTGGCCAGACTCAGGCCACGCGTGCCGAGGATGATCAGTTCGGCCTTTTCCTCTTCCGCGATATCGACCAGAACGTCGGCCGGTTCGCCCATCGCGAGCCGGGTGCGCGCGGCCACGCCGCGAGCCGCCAGTTCGGCCGCCACCTTGTCGAGTGCCGCGCGCGCGTGGTCGATCTCGGCCTGGTCCACTTCGACCGCGGTACCGCGTATGCCCAGCGCGGGGCCGCGTACCACCGACACGATGACCGCATCGAGCGGACCGTTCAGGATCTGCAGCTGATCGATCGCCTTGTGCGCGTGTTTCGAACCGTCGTAGGCCACCACCACTTTCATTGTTCTCTCCCGATAGGTGACGCACGTCGGTGCGCCGGCCTGTGCATTATTCGGGGCGGCCATGGCGAGCGGCAATTCTCAGTAGGGAGTAATCCCTAATGGGTAGGGATGGCGGGCCGGCGGTTCAGCAGCCGCACTGGCGGATCACCGGACGCACTGCCAGCAGTTCCAGCGTCTCGTCGATGCTCAGTCCGGATTCGAGCAGCGCGGCGCCGTCGAAACACCAGGACAGGTCGGTGTTCGGTTCCAGCACGGCCAGCCCGGTCGTGCTGTCGAACACCTCGTGCTGCCAGAAGTTGTGTTCGCTGCGGCTGCGTACCTGGTAGCGCTTGTCGCTCATGCGTGCATGCTCCGGTAGCGCAGCCAGGCCAGCCAGCCGACGAAGACGAAAGCGGCCATGCCGGCGGCCAGATGCAGCGGTTCGCCCCACAGCACCGGCACCACCAGGCCGGCGGCCATCGCGTTGGTCAGCGACTGCGCGAAGCCCTGGCACGACGACACCATGCCGCGCGCACGCGGGAACAGCTCCAGCGCCAGCAGCGACAGTATCGGCATGGCCAGCGCCTGGCCGATGTTGTACAGCGCGATCGGCAGCACCGCCCAGGGCAGGCTGGCCGGAGTGAGCACATTCAGCATCACGTTGCCGAAGGCGGCCGCCAGCATGATGGTGTACGCCATCTTGAGCTGCAGTTGCGGCGCCATCTTGCCGGCCAGCCGGCGGCCCAGCCAGGAGCCGGTCATCATGCCGGCCACCGTCGGGCCGAACAGCCAGGCGAAGCCCTGGGGCGACACGCCCAGGTGCTCCATCAGGAACACCGGCGCCGACATCACGTAAAGGAAGAAACCGGCGAAGTTCATCGACACCGCGATCACCAGCGCCAGCAGCGCCGGATGGGCGAACATGTGGGCGTAATCGCGCGCCAGCTTGACCGGATGCAGGCTGCGCCGGTGCGCCGGGTCCAGCGTTTCCGGCAGGCGCAGCAGGCAGAGCAGCCACATCAGCGCCGAATAGGCGGCGAGAAACCAGAACACCGCACGCCAGCCGAACAGGCCGAACACCCAGCCGCCGATGATGGGGGCGGCCGCCGGCGCCAGCGCGAACAGCAGCTGTATCGTGCTCATCAGCCGCTGTGCCTGCGCACCTTCGAACAGATCGCGCACGACTGCGCGGCCGACCACCATGCCGGCGCCGGCGCACATGCCCTGCAGCGCGCGGGCGATCCACAGGTGCTCGATCTGCGTGGCCAGCGCGCAGCCGACCGAGGTCAGGAAGAACATGACCAGCGACCACAGCACGACGCGTCGCCGGCCCAGCGCGTCGGCGACGGCGCCATGCCACAGCGTCATCAGCGCGAAGAAGCCGAGGTAGATGGTGAGCGACTGCTGCACTTCGAGCTTGGTCGCGCCCAGATCGGCACCGATCGCCGGAAAAGCCGGCAGGTAAGTGTCGATCGCGAACGGACCGATGGCGGACAGGCCCGCCAGCAGGAAGGCCAGGCTGCGCGGCGAACGGCTCACTGGGCGGGGGCGGCCGCTGGCGGCGCGGTGGCCGGTACGGCCGGCAGTGCTTCGAAGGCGCGGCGCTCGGCGTCCGGCATCTCCACCACGCGCACGTCGCTGACGTAGTACTGCGTCTCGCCGAAGCAGGAGGTGGGCACGCCGATGTGCTGCGCGTAATGCAGCGATACGCGCTGGCCCATGCTTTCGTTCAGCTTCTGTGCCACTTTCTCGTCACGCACCGAGAACTCGAACTTCTCGGTCAGCGTGCCGGGCATGGTGACCATCGCCAGTTCGCCTTCCCAGGTCTTGCAGAACCAGCCTTTGTTACTGAATTTCTGTACGTAGCCGGCACGTTCGCCGGTGGAATAGCTCCAGTTCAGCACCAGCCAGGTGTAGCCACCGAACAGTGCCAGCAGCAGGGCGAGGACGGAAAAGATGCGCATGCCGTTCTCCGGGGAAGGTCGCGGGTGAAATTACAGACCGAGCCGCTGCCAGATGGTCGAGGTGAGCCCCGCCTGGTTCAGCGTGTAGAAATGCAGGCCCGGTGCGCCGCCGGCCAGCAGCCGTTCGCAAAGCGTGGTCACGACATCCAGGCCGTAGGCCCTGACCGATGCGGCGTCGTCGCCGAAGCCTTCGAACTTGCGCTGCATCCAGCGCGGGATTTCGGCACCGCAGGCTTCCGAGAAGCGCGCGATCTTCGAGAAGTTGGCGATCGGCATGATGCCCGGGTAGATCGGTGCTTCGACGCCCATCGCGCGCGCGTCATCGACGAAGGCGAAGTAGGCATCGGTGTTGTAGAAGTACTGGGTGATGGCCGAGTCGGCACCCGCCTTCATCTTGCGCACGAAGTTCTGCAGGTCCTTGGCCGCGTTGCGCGCCTGCGGATGCACTTCCGGGTAGGCGGCCACTTCGATGTGGAACCAGTCGCCGGTTTCGGCGCGCACGAACTCGACCAGTTCGTTGGCGTAACGGAAATCGCCCGGATCGACCACGCCGGACGGCAGGTCGCCGCGCAGCGCCACCATGTGATGGATGCCTTCTTCCTTGTAGCGCTCCAGCGTCTGCCGCAGGTTGTCGCGGGTCGAGCCGATGCACGACAGGTGCGGCGCCGCGTTCAGGCCTTCGGCCTTCATTTCGAGCACGGTTTCGAGTGTGCGATCGCGCGTGGTGCCGCCGGCGCCGTAGGTGACCGAGAAGAAGGACGGGTTGAGCTGGCGCAGCTGACGGCGCGTGGCGCGCAGCTTTTCCGCACCCTCTTCGGTGGCCGGCGGGAAGAATTCGACGCTGCAGATGCGCGTGGGGTTGTCAGTCATGGTGGTCGGTCGCGTCGCGCCGGGCCGCGTACAGGAAGAATTCGCGGTTGCCGTCGCCGCCCTTGATCGGGCTGTCGAAGTAATCCAGTGCGCTGAGACCGTTTGCTTCGGCAAACGTCCGCATGCGCACCTCCAGGGCCGGGTATTGTGCCGCATCGCGCACGATGCCGCCTTTCCCCAGTGCATCCGGGCCCAGTTCGAACTGCGGCTTCACCAGCGTGAGCACGCGTCCGTCCGGGGCCAGCAGCGCCGGCCACTGCGGCAGCAGCAGCGTCAGCGAAATGAAGCTGGCGTCGCACACCAGCAGGTCGAAGCCGCCGGCCGCCATATGTATACCGAGCGTGGCGGCGTCCAGCGTGCGCGCATTCAGGTGTTCGATGCAGACGATGCGCGGATCACCGCGCAGCCGCGGGTCAAGCTGGCCGTGGCCGACCTCGACCCCGACCACACGCGCGGCACCGCGCTGGATCAGGCAGTCGGTGAAGCCGCCGGTACTCTGACCGACGTCGAGGCAGGTGAGGCCAGCGACGTCCAGCCCGGCCCGGTCGAGCGCCCCGGCCAGCTTCAGTCCGCCGCGCGACACATAGCGGTCGTCGTCCGACACCTCGACCTGCAGCTCGGCGCCGTCCGGGATGTCCTGGGCCGGCTTGGTCACCACGGTCCAGCCGGCGCCGGAAGCGACGCGCACCCGCCCGGCCGCGATCAGCGCCTGGGCAACGGTGCGGGAACGGGCGAGGCTGCGGGCAACGAGGGTCTGGTCGGCTCTCATGGGTGTTCGCCAGGGGAAGAGCGCGGATGAGAACCGAGAAAGGCGGGCGCTGCAAGCTCGGCCGAGCTTTTCGTCGGGGTGCTGACCTTGTGGGCGAGCCAAGTCTGACCCTCACAGCAGCGGTGGGCCTTGCGCGGCGCCGGATGGGACGCTGTGGGAGCGAGCTTGCTCGCGACTGCAGCCTTGATCGAAGCCTGCGGCCCGCGACGGCCGCGTCGCGGCCAAGGCCGCTCCCACTGGAATGGCGCCCGAACCGCGGCCGGAGCCGGGGTTCTGTGGGGGGGGCTTCTGACCCTGACAGCAGCGGAGGGAAGCACGCGGCGCCAGATGGAGTGCTGCGGGAGTGAGCACGCTCGCGCCAGCCGCTTGGCCGTGACGCCCACACGTCAACGCCCGGTCACACCTCGACTGGATCCACATCGACGTGCCAGCGCAGGCCGCGGGCGACGCGCAGGCGGTAGAGGTTGGCCACCCAGGGCAGCAGCAGCGTGCGCAGCGCCGGACGGCTGCGCGATTCGACCACCAGCTGGGCGCGTTCGCGGTTGGCGCGGCGCACCATGCGCATCGGCACGACATCGTAGATCTGCACGCCATCGACAGCCAGCGCCGTAGCGGCACGGCGGGCCGCTTCGAGGAAGTCGAGTGCGGCCTGCAGTTCCGGCGCATCGGCGCTCAGCATGAGCTGGAAGCCATGCGGCGGCAGGCCGAGCGCGGCGCGTTCCGCCAGCTGGCTGCGCGCGAAGCCGTCGAAATCGTGAGCCTTCAGCGCGGCGAACAAGGGGTGTTCGGGTTGCGCGGTCTGGATCAGCACCTCGCCGGCGGTGTCAGCCCGACCGGCCCGGCCGCCGACCTGCATCAGCTGGGCGAACAGCCGCTCCTGTGCGCGGAAATCGGCGGCGTGCAGCGAGGCGTCGGCGCCGATCACGCCGACCAGCGTGATGCCGGGGAAGTCGTGGCCCTTGGCCAGCAACTGGGTGCCGACCACCAGATCGACCTCGCCGCGGCGGATCAGGTCCAGCTGTTCCTGCCAGTGCTCGCGGCCGCGGACGTTGTCGCGGTCGATGCGCAGCAGACGTGCGGTCGGGAAGCGGCTGGCCAGCGTTTCTTCCAGCCGCTGGGTGCCGCGGCCGTAGCCCTGGATGTCCTGGTTGCCGCATTTCGGGCAGGCCTGCGGTACCGGGCCTTCGGCGCCGCAGTGGTGACAGCGCAGCCGGCGGTCGGCGGCGTGCAGCACCAGGTTGGCGGTGCACTGGGTGCAGCCGGCGGCCCAGCCGCAGGCCGGGCAGCTCAGCACCGGCGCGTAGCCGCGGCGGTTGATGAACAGCAGCGTCTGTTCGCCGCGTGCCAGCCGGCTTTCGATGGCCCGCACCATGGGCTGGCTCAGGCCGTCGGTGGCGCGGAACACCCGCGTGTCGACCAGATGCACCTCGGGCAGGCGGGCGCTGCCGGCGCGCGTGGTCAGTCTGAGCCAGCGGTAGCGGCCGTCGATCGCGTGACGCAGCGTCTCCAGCGACGGCGTGGCGCTGCCCAGCACGATGGGGACGTCTTCGTTGCGGGCGCGCCAGATGGCGACATCGCGCGCCGAATAGCGCACGCCCTCGGTCTGGCGGAAGGAGGGGTCGTGTTCTTCGTCGAGCACGATGCAGCCCAGTCGCGGCAGCGGCGCGAACACGGCCAGCCGGGTGCCGAGCAGGATGTCAGCCTCACCCGACTGCGCCGCCGCCCAGGCCATCGCGCGGGCGCCGTCGCTCATTTCGCTGTGCATGACGTGCAGGCAGGCGCGCGGGAAGCGGGCGGCGACGCGCGCCTGCAACTGCGGCGTCAGCGCGATTTCCGGCACCAGCAGAAGGCACTGCCGGCCGGCGGCGATCTGATCCTCGATCAGTCGCAGATAGACCTCGGTCTTGCCGCTGCCGGTCACGCCGTGCAGCAGGCTGGCGGCGTAGCCGGCGGTCGATTGCAGGGCGGCCAGGGCCGCCGCCTGGTCGGCGCTCAGTACATGGGCTGCTTCGGCCGGCGCCTGCGGCAGCGCCGGCTCGATCAGCCCGTCGGTCAGCAGGCGTTCGAGTGCCACGGCGGCGCGCGACGACAGGGCGCGCAGTTCCGCCTCGTTCAGGTCGCCGGACTCGGTCAGCGCGGCGAGCAGCTTGCGGCGGACGTCGCGCGCCGGCAGCGTGTCGAGCGCGGCGGTGCCGGCCGGGGTGGCACGGAAACGCCGGTTGGCCCGCTCGGCACGGGTCGCGCTGATGGCCGGCGGTGCCGCCATCGCCGCCACTTCGCCTATCGGTTGCTGGTAGTAGTGGGCGACGAACTCGACCAGCGCCCGCCAGCTGGCCGGCAGCGGCGGGCTGGCACGGTCGATGTCGAGCAGCGGCTTGATGCGCGCAGCGTCGACCTCGCCCGCTTCGCGCCAGCCCCAGGCGATGCCCCACAGCTCGCTGCGGCCGAAGGGCACGCGCACACGCTGTCCCGGTTCGGCATCGGGAAAGGCCGAGGCGTCATAGTCGAACAGCGTGGGAATCGGTCGCGAAAGCGCGACCTGCAACAGACGCGACGGCAGAATTGCTGCGGTGCTTTCCAAGCGCTGATGCGGGCTTTTAATGGATTCAGTGACTTGCGGCATGTCGTTCAACAAGACTGGGTGCTTGTGTCCGCAACGCACTCATCCGGCAAGGTTTTGAGTGCCACAAAAGCTGTGGATAACTTTGTGGGAAACTTCGTGTCCGTCCGTCACGAACCTGACATCAACGGCCACCAAATTTTCCGCCAGGCGTCAAGAAAAAAATACTTCCTTGCTTATCAGTGACTTGCGCGAAGGGCTCTTGTAGTGGACCGGCCCTTCGGCTTGTAGTCGGCCTGAGCGGCCGACTGTGCATAAGTCAACCCCTTGCGGTGGCCGAACTGTGCGGAAAAAGCCGGCGGAACGTGCCGGCTGCCCGGTTCAGCCTGCCCGCAGGGCGCGGCTGTGGCGGTGAACTTCCTCCACCAGCGCGGCGACGTGCTCCGGCGGCGTGTGCTGCGAAATGCCGTGACCGAGGTTGAATACATGGCCCGGGTGATTGCCGTAGCTGTCGAGGATGCGGCGCGCTTCGCCGCGGATGCCTTCCGGGTGCGCGAACAGGGCGGTCGGGTCGAAATTGCCCTGCAGCGCCACCTTGTCGCCGACCCGCTGGCGGGCCAGTCCGATATCGGTGGTCCAGTCCAGGCCCAGCGCGTCGGCACCGGCTTCGGCCTGCGCCTCCAGCCACTGACCGCCGCCCTTGGTGAACATGATGACCGGCACGCGCTGGCCGTCCTTTTCCCGCTTCAGGCCGGCGATGATGCGCTGCATGTAGGCCAGAGAGAACTCGCGGTAGCCGTGCGCCGACAGTGCACCACCCCAGGAGTCGAAAATCATCACCGCCTGCGCACCGGCCTCGATCTGCGCATTCAGGTAGTCGGTCACGGCTTTCGAGGTCACCGACAGCATGTGGTGCAGCAGTTCCGGGCGATCCAGCATCAGCGTCTTCAGGTGCCGGTAGTCGTCCGAGGCGCCACCTTCGACCATGTAGCAGGCCAGCGTCCACGGGCTGCCGGAGAAGCCGATCAGCGGCACCCGGCCGTCCAGCGCGCGGCGGATTTCACTCACCGCATCAATGACGTAGCCCAGTTCGGCGGTCGGGTCGGGCGCGGCCAGCGCGCGGATCGCGTCTTCCGAACGCAGCGGGCGCTCGAATTTCGGGCCTTCGCCCTCGGCGAAATACAGGCCCAGACCCATCGCGTCCGGCACCGTCAGGATGTCGGAAAACAGGATGGCGGCGTCGAGCGGAAAGCGCTCCAGCGGTTGCAGCGTCACTTCGCAGGCCATGGCCGGCGACTTGCACAGCTGCAGGAAGCTGCCGGCGCGACGGCGGGTCGCGCAGTACTCGGGCAGGTAGCGGCCGGCTTGGCGCATCAGCCAGATCGGCGTGTAGTCGGTGGGCTGGCGCAGCAGCGCGCGCAGGAAGGTGTCGTTGCGGAGTGCGGACATGGGAAATCCTTGAAGTGCAGGGCGCAAGGATAGCCGATGCGCCCGCCTGCCTGCCCGGGCAGGCGACGATCGGACCTATTTGCGCCAGAAACCGGGGGTGAAGATGACCAGCACGGCGAACACCTCCAGCCGGCCGAGCAGCATGGCAAAGCTGCAGATCCAGGTCTGCAGGCCGCTCAGTCCCTGGTAATTGCCGGCCGGTCCGACCTCGCCAAGGCCAGGGCCGATGTTGTTGATGCAGGCGATCACGGCGGTGAAGGCGGTGATGAAATCCAGACCGGTCAGCAGCAGCGCGAAAACCATCAGCGCGGCGCTCATGAAGTACAGGAAGATGAATCCCAGCACGGACTGGGCGACGTGCTCGGACACGGCGGTGCGGCCGATCATCAGCGGACGCACCGCCGCCGGGTGGATCAGCTTCAGGATTTCGCGCTGGCTCTGACCGAACAGCACCAGCGTACGCACCATCTTGATGCCGCCGCCGGTGGAGCCGGCACAGGGAATGAGACCGCCCAGAAAAAGCATGAGCAGTGGCGCGAAGATCGGCCACTGCGCGAAATCGGTGCTGGCATAGCCGCTGCCGGTGCCCAGCGACACCAGATTGAACAGGACCATGCGTGCCGAGGTGCCGACGTCGTCATACACGCCCTCGGCGAGCAGGAAGATCGTGAGCCCGACAAAGGCGAGCAGCATGATGGTGAGGTAGGCGCGTGCTTCGGCGTCGCGCACATAGGGACCGATGGACAGCCGCCGGACGGCCAGGAAGTGGGTGGCGAAATTGATGCCGGCCAGCAGCATGAAGAAGCTCAGCACCACCTCGATCAGGACCGAATCGAAGGCCCCGACACTGGCGTCGCGCGTCGAGAAGCCGCCCAGACCCATCGCCGAGAAGGAATGGCAGACGGCGTCGAACCAGTCCATGCCAGCCAGACGCAGCGACAGCAGGCACACGGCGGTCATGCCGACATAGACGAGGTAGAGTGCCTTGGCGGTATCGGTGATGCGCGCGGTGAGCTTGCTGTCCTTCATCGGCCCCGGCGTTTCCGCCTTGTACAGCTGCATGCCGCCGACGCCGAGCAGCGGCAGGATGGCGACAGCGAACACGATGATGCCCATGCCGCCTATCCAGTTCAGCAGGTGGCGCCACAGATTGATCGACTGCGGCGCATGGTCCAGCCCGGTCATGACCGTGGCACCGGTCGTGGTCAGGCCGGACATCGTTTCGAAGAACGCGTCGGTAAAGCTCATCGTGTCGTAGGACAGCATGAGCGGCACCGCGGCGATGGCCGACATCAGCACCCAGGACAGCGTAACCAGCAGGAAGCCGTCGCGCGGCTTCAGCTCGCGGTAGTGGCGTCGCGTCGCCATGTAGAGCAGTACGCCGCCGGCCGCGCTGATTGCCATGCTGTCGATGAAATGCCACAGCATGCCGTCGTGGAACACCAGCGAGCAGGCGATCGGCGCCAGGTAGGTCAGGCTGAACACCGCCAGCAGGCGGCCCAGCACATTCAGTACGGCCAGCATCAGAGAAACCCGAATCCGACCTGGAACAGCCCCTCGACCCGTGCCACCACACGCTTGGTCGAGCAGAACACGATCACGTGGTCCTCCGGCTCGATCACCGTGTCGTGGTGCGGCATGATCACCTGCTCGTGCGTCTCGCGCACGGCCAGATCGGTCACCTCGACCCTGATCGGTTTTTCCGAGTGACGCACGATGGCGCCGATCATCGCGCCCTCGGGCAGCTTGATCTCATCGACGCGCCGACCGACCACCTTGGACGTCTTGCGGTCGCCGTGCACCACCAGTTCGAGCGCTTCGGCCGCACCGCGGCGCAGGCTGTGCACCGCCACCACGTCGCCGCGGCGCACGTGCGCCAGCAGCGAGCCGATCGACACCTGTGCCGGCGAGATGGCGATGTCGATGGCGCCCGCCTGCACCAGGTCGACGTAGGCACGGCGGTTGATCAGCGCCACCACGCGGCGCGCACCCATGCGCTTGGCCATCAGCGACGACATGATGTTGTTTTCGTCGTCGTTGGTCAGCGCCAGATACAGATCCATGTCGTCGACGTTCTCCGCCTCGAGCAGCATCTCGTCGGTGGTGTCGCCGGCCAGCACCAGCGTCTTGTGCAGGCTGCCGGACAGGAATTCGGCGCGCGTGCGCGAGTGCTCGATCAGCTTCAGCTCGTAGCGGTTCTCCAGCGACGAAGCGAGGCGGTAACCGATGTTGCCGCCGCCGGCGATCATGATGCGGCGCATCGGCTTGTCCAGCCGGCGCAGTTCGGCGGTGACGGCGCGGATGTGCTCGGTCGCGGCAACGCAGAACACCTCGTCGCCCGGCTCGATCACCGTGTCGCCATCGGGGATGATGGCGGTGTCACGCCGGTAGATGGCGGCGATGCGGGCGTCGATGTCGGGCAGGTGCTCGCGCAGCGCCTTGATCTGGCGCCCGACCAGCGGCCCGCCGCCGACCGCGCGAACCGCCACCATGCTCACCCGGCCCTTGCCGAACTCGATCACCTGCAGCGCTTCCGGGAAGGCGATCAGCCGCTTCAGGTAGTCGGTGACCTCCTGTTCCGGACAGATCGAGAAATCGACGGCGAAGTTGTTGTCGTCGAGCAGCTGCGGGTAGTCGGCGTAGTCGATCGAGCGCAGCCGGGCGATGCGGGTGGGCAGGTTGAACAGCGTCTGCGCGATGCGACAGGCGCACAGATTGGTCTGGTCGGACGCGGTGACCGCGATCAGCAGATCGGCGTCGTCGGCGCCGGCCTGACGCATGACCGCCGGGCTGGCGCCGTTGCCGGCCACCACGCGCAGGTCGAGACGGTCCTGCAGCGCCTGCAGGCGCGGGACGTCGGTATCGACCACGGTGATGTCGTTGGCCTCCGACACCAGGTTTTCCGCCACCGAGGAACCGACCTGTCCTGCCCCGAGAATGATGATCTTCACGCGCCTGCCCGCTGTGGAAAGTCGCGGAAGTGTAGCGTCAAGTGTGGCGGCGCAGCACGATACGCGTCAGCCGGCGCCCAGCATGCCTTCGCGCTCGATGAAGGCGATGATGGCGTCGAGGTTGTGGCCGGTCTTCATGTTCGAGAACAGGAAGGGCCGCTCGCCGCGCATCTTCTTCGCGTCGCGTTCCATCACCTCGAGCGAGGCGCCGACCATCGGTGCCAGGTCGATCTTGTTGATGATGAGCAGGTCCGACTTGCAGATGCCGGGGCCGCCCTTGCGCGGAATCTTGTCGCCGGCGGCGACGTCGATCACGTACAGCGTCAGGTCGGACAGTTCGGGCGAGAAGGTGGCTGCCAGGTTGTCGCCGCCGGATTCGATCAGGATCACTTCCAGCCCGGAAAAGCGCGCGCTCAGACGCGCCACCGCTTCGAGGTTGATCGACGCGTCCTCGCGTATCGCCGTGTGCGGGCAGCCGCCTGTCTCCACGCCGATGATGCGTTCCGGCGGCAGCGCCTCGTTGCGCACCAGGAACTGCGCGTCCTCCTCGGTGTAGATGTCGTTGGTGACC
The DNA here is from genome assembly GCF_018780585.1 of Methyloversatilis discipulorum. Classification (GTDB taxonomy): domain Bacteria; phylum Pseudomonadota; class Gammaproteobacteria; order Burkholderiales; family Rhodocyclaceae; genus Methyloversatilis; species Methyloversatilis discipulorum_B. The sequence goes on from NZ_JADMJL010000006.1 coordinate 133,890, forward strand.
GCGGCGATGTTGTAGCGGTCGCGCAGCGCGCGGCACAGCGCCAGCGTGAGGGCGGTCTTGCCGGAGCCCACGGGGCCGCCGATGCCAACACGCAGCGGCGGGCGGGGAGTGGAGGTCGTCATCGTCTTCCTTTCAGAGTGGTCGGGCGCGCCGGGCAGGCGGGCCATCCTCGAAGATCATGGCCGGTTTCGGATTCACGAGCGGAACAGGCGCGAGTACTGGGTTTCGTGCAGGCAACTGGCGATGGCGAGGCCGGGTGCGAAATTGCTCCAGTCCTCGCGCGGCAGGACCAGCGCGGTCGCCACGCGCGACGGGATCATCGCCCCGAGCGACATCAGCAGCCGCTGCCCTGCCGTCTGCCCGAGCGGGACCGCCTTGATCGCCGCCATCACCTGGTTCTCCGCCCAGGCCCAGGCCCAGGCGGTCAGCGCCGGCTCGATCGGCACGCCGAGCGCCACCGCGGCGCCCAACCACGCAGTCGGGAAGGCGACGTCGCCGATGTCCGCAAGCCGTGCCGCGACCGCGCTGCATTCCGGCAGCGCCTTCAGCAGCTGGAGGCAGGAATAGCCCATCTGCACCGTCTCGGCGCGCAGCTCGGCCGCTTCGCGGCTGGCCAGGTAGTCGTCGTTCAGATCGATCACCGCCGCGATGTCGCCAGCCGCCCAGACGCGCATCTGCTCGGCCAGCAAGGGCAGTTCGAACGAGGCGATGCCGGCGTCGAATACAGCGGCGATCCAGTCGCCGGCGTCCGCTTCGGTCCGGATGGCGCCGCAATCGACCCGCCATTCCAGCCCCTGCGAATAGCTGAAGGCGCCGACCGGCAGCGTCGGGCTGGCCAGCTGCAGCAGTCGCACCAGCGCGAGCGGATTCATGCGCCACCCGCGAACAGGTGCAGCTTGGCGCCGGTCTCTTCGGCGTGCGCGTGCGTGTGGTGGGCCGGGTGACCGCCGTAGGCACCGGCTTCGGGCTCGAACGGCGCCTGCGTCTCGCGCACGTCTAGGCCCAGGCCGACCAGCATCTGAGCCAGCACGTGGTCGGCCGCCAGCCGCAGCAGGCCGGGCTGCACCTCGACCGCGACATGGCGGTTGCCAAGGTGGTAGGCGGCGCGCGCGATCAGCAGCGCGTCTGCGCTGTGTGCCTCGATGATCCGCTCCGGCGCCGAGCGTACGGCAACGACGCGCCCGTCCTTGCCGGCCAGCAGATCGCCGCCGCGCAGTATCGTGCCGCGCGGCAGGAAGAGGCCGACCTCCTCGCCGGAATCCAGGCGCGTGCGCAGCCTGCACTTGGCGCGCAGTTCGAAGGTCAGCGTCAGCGTTTCGGCCGGCACGGCGTCGGCCGGCGCGAAGGTTTCGATCAGCAGCATGTCGTGTGCGGGCGGGGCCCGCAGGTTCAGAACAGGAAATAGCGCTGCGCCATCGGCAGAACGTCGGCCGGTTCGCACACCAGCCGCTCACCGTCGGCGCGCACTTCGTAGGTTTCCGGATCGACGTCGATCTGCGGCTGCCAGCCGTTCAGCACCATGTCGGACTTGCGGATGGCGCGTGTGTTGCGCACCGGCTCAAGTCGCTTGGCGAGGCCCAGGTCGCGCACGGCGGGGTTGTTCAGCGCCGCCTGCGACACGAAGGTGAGCGAGGTTTTCAGGCCGCCGGCGTAGCTGCCGAACATCGGCCGGTAGTGCACCGGTTGCGGCGTCGGGATCGACGCGTTGGGGTCGCCCATCGCGGCGGCGGCGATCATGCCGCCCTTGAGTATCAGGCTGGGTTTGACGCCGAAGAAAGCCGGGCGCCACAGCACCAGGTCGGCCAGCTTGCCCGGTTCGACCGAGCCGACGATGTGCCCGATGCCGTGCGTGATCGCCGGGTTGATCGTGTACTTCGCGATGTAGCGGCGTACGCGGAAATTGTCGGCGGCCGGCGAACGCCCTTCGGGATCGCTCAGCGTGCCGCGCTGCAGCTTCATCTTGTGCGCCGCCTGCCAGGTGCGGATGATCACTTCGCCGACGCGGCCCATGGCCTGCGAGTCGGACGACATCATCGAAAAGGCGCCGAGGTCGTGCAGGATGTCCTCCGCCGCGATCGTCTCGCGCCGGATGCGGCTTTCGGCGAAGGCCACGTCCTCGGCGATGGCGGCGTCGAGGTGATGGCACACCATGAGCATGTCGAGGTGCTCGTCGATGGTGTTCACCGTGTACGGCATGGTCGGGTTGGTCGATGACGGCAGCACGTTGGGCAGGCCGGCCGCGCGCAGGATGTCCGGGGCATGACCGCCGCCCGCACCTTCGGTGTGGAAGGTGTGGATGGTGCGGCCCTTGAACGCGTCCATCGTCGTTTCGACGAAGCCCGATTCGTTCAGCGTGTCGGTGTGGATGGCGACCTGCACGTCCATCTCTTCGGCCACCGACAGGCAGGTGTCGATCGCCGCCGGCGTGGTGCCCCAGTCCTCGTGCAGCTTCAGGCCGATCACGCCGGCCTCGATCTGTTCGCGCAGCGGCGCGGCCTGCGATGCGTTGCCCTTGCCGAGAAAGCCGAGGTTCATCGGAAAGGCGTCGGCCGCGGCCAGCATCGAGTGGATGTGCCAGGGGCCGGGTGTGCAGGTGGTGGCGAAGGTGCCGGTGGCCGGCCCGGTGCCGCCGCCCAGCATGGTCGTGACGCCCGACATCAGCGCCTCTTCGATCTGCTGCGGGCAGATGAAGTGGATGTGGCTGTCGATGCCGCCGGC
>NZ_JADMJL010000053.1 GCF_018780585.1 Methyloversatilis discipulorum
GACTATGTCCCGAGACAGCACGAAAGCGCTTGCGCCGGAACATAGAATCTCCCACAAGAGTCCCGCGCGCCACAACTGAGGAGAGGGTTTTCCGACCTTCGCAGTGGTCAGCGGAAACCGCACATCCGGTGGATGTCGATCTCCGCTTCGATGCAGTCGGCCAGCCGGTCGAGGCTGGCTTCACGCAGCGCGTGCAGGTCGAGCGGCTCGGCCGCTTCGAGGCCGGCCCAGGCGAGCAGTGCGGCGCAGGCCTGGGGCGCGTCGAACAGGCCGTGCAGATAGGTCGCCATCAGCTGCCCGTCCGCCGAGCGCGCGCCGTCCGGGCCGTGCTCCAGTTCGACCGCCGGACGCGCCAGCGCCGGGCCTGCGCTCACACCCATATGGATTTCGTATCCGCGCACCGCCTCGCCACCGGGACACAGACGCCCCTGCACGACACGCAGCTGTTTCTCGGTTTCGAGCGTGGTGTCGTAGTCGAATAGGCCGAGCCCGGCCACGCTGCCCGGTACGCCTTCCAGTCCCAGCGGATCGTGCAGCGTGCGCCCCATCATCTGCATGCCGCCGCAGATGCCGAGCAGGCGACCGCCGTAGCGCAGGTGGCGGGCGATCTGCGCGTCCCAGCCGTGCGCGCGCAAGGCGGCGAGGTCGCCCTGCACGCTCTTGCTGCCGGGCAGGATGACGAGGTCGCAGGCCGGCAGCGGACGATCAAGCGGCACGAACATCAGGTCGACCTGCGGATGTGCACGCAGCGCGTCGAAATCGGTGTGATTGCTGATGCGCGGAAAAACCGGCACCGCCACGCGCAGCCGTGCGGCCTCACCCGCAGCGGTCTGCTGCGTCTGTATCGCGTCCTCGGCGTCGAGGTGCAGGCCCTTCAGCATCGGCAGCACGCCGAACACCGGCAGGCCGGTGCGCTGCTCCAGCCAGTCTTCGCCGGAACGCAGCAGCGCGCGGTCGCCACGGAAGCGGTTGATGACGAAGCCGCGCACCAGCGCACGCTCCTCATCGGACAGACAGTCCAGCGTGCCGACCAGATGGGCGAACACGCCGCCACGGTCGATGTCGGCGACGATGACCACCGGGCAGCGGTTGGGCAGCGCGAAGCCCATGTTGGCGATGTCGCGATCGCGCAGATTGATTTCCGCCGGGCTGCCCGCGCCTTCGACCACGACGAAGTCGTACTGCGCGGTCAGCCGCCGCCAGGACTGCATCACCGCATCCATCGCGACCCGCTTGTAGTCGTGGTAGGCGCGCGCTTCCATATTGGCCAGCGCGCGGCCATGCACGATGACCTGGGCGCCGGTGTCGGAGTTGGGCTTGAGCAGCACCGGGTTCATGTCGGTGT